>JAQTUE010000008.1 GCA_028710415.1 Paludibacter sp.
TGTATGCCGTTTTGGGGCTTTCTTCAAAACCAAAAGAAAACAAAGTATGATCGATTCGTTTGCAACTAAAGCCACAAATTGGGATAGTCCTGATAAGATAAGCATGACTGACAAATTTGTGGCTGAATTGTTGTGCCAAGTAACTCCCCAATCCACCTGGAAAGCACTTGAGATAGGTGCCGGAACAGGTTTGGTGGGATTACAGATTGAACCGTTGGTTGGGCATCTGGTATTGGAAGATACTTCCGAATCCATGCTGGAAGTATTAAAACAAAAACTGAATGGCAACAGCAAGGTAGAAATACTGCACGGGGAAGTATTCGATTATAAAACCAGGGATATTGACCTGATCTTTTCCTGCATGGCCTTTCATCATATTCCGGATACGACCAGGACTTTGCACCATCTGGCCACCATTACCAAATCAGGTGCACTGGTGGTCATAGGGGATCTAGAAAGTGAAGATGGGTCTTTCCATAGTTTTGAACCCATCCCCCATCAAGGTTTTGATACTGCTAACCTTTCCCGCCTGTTTGAAGAGGCAGGTTTTAATGTCAGGCTTGTGAAAACTTATAATATCATGTCTAAAACCGTAGACTCAGTAACAACCGGTTACCCTCAATTTATATTGGTTGCCAACAAGGTATAACCTTATAATTGAAGCAGGTTTTGGGTAAATTCAGGCCTGTCTTCTTTTTAAGGTATTTCCAATTTAGTTATTCCCGAAAATATCTTCTGCATTCATAATCAGATCGACATACTGGGCCCTCTTGTAGACAAATGGATTCTTTGTTAGCATGTTTTTTGACAGCTTACCCCTGAAATCATCCAGCGTTTGGTAACCCTTTTCGTCCATCCAGTTTATAAGTTCCGACTTCATCTTTCCTATTTGGGAAATGCCGTTTTTATACAACGTGCTTACTACCTGAACGCTTGAAGCGCCCGAGAGTATGAGTTTTATGGCGTCAGCTCCGGTAAAGATGCCATTGCTGCTGCAAATTTCAGCCTTGATATTCTGGTACAATAAACCTGCAAATCTCAACGATTTCTTATAATCCCCCTGCTTGCTGAAATTGTATTTCTTAATGTGTTTTTCAAATTCAATATCAATATCCGGTTGGAAAAATGAATTGAACAACACAAAAGTATCCACTCCTACCCCATCCAGTTTCTTAATCAGATTCAGCGTATTGGTGTAGTCCGGGCTTAACTTCACACTTACCGGAATGGAAACATTTTGCTTGATTTCTTTCACAATCCTGATCTGATCGTTTTCAATATCTGAAGATTCACGGTCCATATCCCACAGGTTGGGGTAGAAATTCAGTTCTATACCGTCCACACCAGTCTGGGCTATCAATTTGGCGTATTCCACCCAGGTGTCGGGAAGCACTGCATTCAAGCTGGCTATGAGTGGAATGGACACACTCTCTTTCGCTTTCCGTAAATTCAATAGATGTTCCTCAGCACCGGTATAATCCATATGGGGATGAATTGTCAACATTTCGGCATGCATATCATTAAATTCAGACAGTTTCTCATCAAATTGCAAGCGTTCAAGCTGAATCTGTTCTTCAAATAATGATTTATACACAATGGCACCGGCTCCCTGTTCTTCAATTTTCTTTAGGTTATCTTGTTTAGTTACCAGGTTTGAAGATCCTACCACGATGGGATTATCGATTTCGATTCCCATAAATTTAGTTTTTAAGTTTTTCATATCAAAATAGTTTACTGACTGTTAATATTATTCAAAACCTAACTTGTCATACAAATGATAGTACCGGTACATCCTCTCTCATTTTACAAACAGCATGAGTTACCTATCCTTTGCTTTTAACGGCCTATACTTTCCCTGATAAGTTGATGCTATCCGGTCAAGAATACTTGATTACTTCGACAGGGCAACTTTCGGCAGCTTCAATGATATCTTTTTCGTATTTTGAGAAATCAACCCCATCAATTACATATGCTTCCCCATCCATTTTAAATACGTCAGGACATATTGCCTCGCTTAAGCCGCAACCTGTGCAACCTTCTTCTATCCAAACTTTTGTAATTGCCATGATCTTATTTTTTAGTTGATTATTACTTGAAATTGATTCAATATATTTCAATTCTTTATTTATTTCATTTCTAATGAGTGAAAACTTCAAACTGACATTTAAAAAGACTGTACATATTTATAATACATTATTATTGTTTTAATTTTTCAGGATAATTTAAATTCCCAATGCTTTATTTTCTTCTTTAATCCTAACAAACAGCATGATAGAATTTAGCACGGTAAATAGAATTGCAGTCAGGTACAAATGAAATATTAATGGAATAACAGCAATTTCTATAATAACAATCATGTAGTTTGGATGTTTAAAATAAATATATGGTCCACTTTTCTGCAATGGGATATTGGTTATATGATAGATTTTAGTATTCCAGTATTTCCCCAGGGATAATATCACCCATGCTTTTAGTGTAAGGACCAGGAAATAGAAAATCAACAAATGTAAATTGTATGATCCATTCTGTTTTGAGTAATATTCCACTATCAGCGAAAGGATAAATAAAATATGCAACGATACTATAAACGGATAATGCTTCTGTCCAAATTCTATGGCACCGTTTTGCAATAACCATTTCTCATTACTTTTAGAGAGTAACAATTCCCCTAGTCGTAACAGAACAACAAATGATATAAATAAGATGAAAGCCATTCTATAGTTTGTTCATTTGAAGTAAAACCATTTCACATGAAAATCCAGGTCCCATGGAGACCATTAATCCATATCCGTTTTCAAATCCCTGGGTAAAAAACCTTTCCAATACATACAAAACCGTTGAACTCGACATATTTCCGTTATCATTCATTACTTCCCTTGTATTTTTAAGAAAGTCACCTGTCACGTCCAAAGCTTCCTCATAAGCTGTCAATATCTTTTTACCTCCGGGATGAAATATAAAATTCTTTATATCCGAAAGTTTCAATTGTTGTGATTCTAAAAAGGAAGTAATGTCGTTATTTACATTATTTGCAATAATGGTAGGTATGTCCGAGGAAAACAAGACTTTAAATCCTTTATCCAGGAATTCCCAACCCATTACATCCAACGAATCATAATACAATTTACTTTGGGTTGCCATAAAAGTAAATTCATTTCTTGTATTGTTAGCAAAATTGTCTCCGGTAATAATGCAGGCTGCCACGCCATCCGCAAACAAACTGGACCCGATAAAATTACTTTTGCTAAAGTCGTTCCGTAAAAAAGTCAAAGAACACAATTCCACGGTTACAAGTAAAACCACGGCATTCTGATTTGCTTTAGCCAGGATACTGGCCTTGGAAAAACCTGACACCCCTCCACCACAACCTAAACCGAAAATAGACATCCGGTTAATGTTCTGGCTGAGTCTCATCTTGTTTACAATAAGTGCATCCAGGCTTGGAGTCGAAAGCCCGGTGGTGGATACAAAAATAATATCCGTAATCGCTTCTTTCCTTATCCCGGCTGAAACCATGCATTCATCAATTGCCATCACCGCATATTCAAGTGATACCCTGATATATTCGGCATTCTGATCCTCAAAAGTATGCAGGGAAGTGTAATAATCAAGTGGTTTGCAAAAATTCCTTGTACGTATTTCGGTATTATCAAACGCACTCATCATTCTTTCCACCTGCGGAAAGGAGGTTATGAATAAATCCTTTGCCCTGCTTTTAACTTCCTGTTGATCCACTTTAAAGGGAAAATCAATTTTCGATATTGCTGCTAATGATGGCATATTTTTTTAATATTTAGTAATGTGATGAAATGATTATGTAAATTCCCGGAAGAATTGTAATATGAATGAATACCTTGATTAGATTTTTTAATTGTTTGTAATACTAATTATTCGTTAAGATGAACCATGCTGAAAGCTAAGTATCAAAAATAATAGTCTTGTTATATTTTACATTACTCTAAATTCCTATGTTATTAGCAAAACGAAGAGATATTATAAATTGTTTAATAGGGGTTCCATATTCTGTCCGAGCTTTGCAGTAATCAGCTGATCTTCAATATTAAAATCATTTTTATTTCATGAGTCCGGTCATATTTGCAGGTATCACCCATTTATCAAATTGCTCTTCAGTTACAAATCCCAATGCCAGTGCCGCTTCTTTCAGCGTGGAGTTATCATCATACGCTTTTTTAGCAATCAGGGCGGCCTTGTCATACCCGATATGAGTATTTAAAGCAGTGACCAGCATCAGTGAATTATTCAGGTTCATTTCTATTCGTTCCACGTTTGGTTCAATCCCCACCACACAATGATCGTGAAACGACCGGCATGCATCAGCAAGCAGGGTGACCGATTCAAGCAAAGTACTAATCATCACAGGCTTGAAGACATTCAATTCAAAATGACCGTTCGAACCTGCAATAGAAATAGTGGTGTCATTCCCCATAACCCTGGCACAAACCATCGTCAGGGCTTCTACCTGGGTTGGATTTGTCTTGCCCGGCATAATGGAAGAGCCCGGTTCATTCGACGGTATAATGATTTCCCCGATCCCCGACCTGGGACCCGAGACCGACATCCTGATGTCATTTGCTATTTTCATCAGACTAACCGCCAGTTGTTTGATGGCCCCGTGTGTTTCTACAATGGCATCATTTGACGCCAGCGATTCATACTTATTTTCAGCTGTTTTAAAGGGCAGTTTGGTCAGCCTGGTAATAATTGCCGCCACTTCCACATCATAACCTTTCGGGGCATTTAAACCTGTACCAACGGCCGTCCCACCTAACGCCAGCTCCGAGAGATGCGCCAGGGTGTTTTTTAATGCCATGATGCCATGTTGTAGTTGTGAAGCGTATCCTGAGAATTCCTGCCCGAGGGTGATGGGGGTGGCATCCATCAGGTGGGTCCGCCCGATCTTAACCACATAGGCCATGGCTTTCGACTTTTCCCACAGGGAGCTTTCCAGCGTTTCAAGGGAAGGGATCAGGTATTCAACAATTCTCATGTAGGCTGCCATATTCATAGCCGTCGGGAATGTATCGTTGGAGGACTGCGACATGTTCACATCATCATTGGGATGAATAAACCGATGGCCGTTCCCCATCTTATTCCCCAGCATTACGTGCGCACGATTGGAGATGACCTCATTGCAGTTCATATTGGTATGCGTTCCCGATCCGGTTTGCCAGATTACCAGCGGGAACTGGTCATCAAGCTTGCCATCAATAATCTCATCGCATACTTCGCTGATCAGTTTCAACTTATTTTCGGGTAATAATCCGAATTTCTCATTGGTAATGGCTGCCGCCTTTTTCAGGTACCCGAATGCGTGGATAATCTCTACGGGCATAGAAGCAGCTGGTCCTATTTTGAAATTCAAAAGCGAACGCTGTGTTTGAGCCCCCCAGTATTTATCTTCCGGAACCTGGACCTCACCCATGCTGTCTTTTTCAATCCTGTAATTCATTTCATTACTACTTTATAGGTTACCTGGCCATTTTTATTTGGCAGATTCTTAATTCTGTATTAACTAAGACGATTAATTACATTTTTACAACAAATTCACCCCCTCTTATTGTTCATTAAAATTGAATTTTCCGGATTAAAATATGATTTTCGGTAATTGAATTAAATTCCTGTCTATTCATTTTAAATCGTAAAATTGCATAATTATACACATTCCTATTTTAATCTAATGTCAAAGGATTCATCACCATAGTCTCATCATATTTATGTAATAATTAAGTTCATATTTATTTAAACCAAGCATATCCCTTAGATATCCCATATCATTAATGATATGGGATATCTAAGGGATATCTAAGAGACATCTATGGGATATCTAAGAGATATCTAAAACATCGTAGAGATAGAATGGCAATTACAATAAACCCTTTAAATACTGGTAAGGGGATTGCCGGTTGATTCTCACAAGTGGGACAACCATAGAATTAGAAAGAGGGGACTTGATTTGATGCTAAAAAAGAATACAAATCCAGTTTTTATTTTGAATAAATATAAAAACAAATATGAATATACAAATCTATAAACGAAAAATCAGAATCGATTATTATTCCGATTTGAAAGTAAATAACAAATGAGAAACTAAAATATTGAAGTCAGAAAACTTATGAAATGAAAATAGTTGAATTACAAAAAGATTGCTTGCAACCGCTACAAGTCAAACGGGCAATTGAACTTGCTAAAATTTTAAACATCAACATAAATTGGATTTAACTAAACAATACCACATTTTTTTTGTTTCAATGAATAAATAGAATTAACAAATTTAATCCAACAGAACAATCATGTTGCTGGAACAAAATAATATACTTTGGCCCTTTATTATTTTCGCAGTCATTGTTTTTTCTCTTATCGGAATTATGATTGGCCTATCCTATGCATTGGGTGAACGTCACAAGGAAAAAATGACCGATGAACCCTATGAATCGGGGATTCCACCTACCGGAGATGCCCGCCTGCGATTTTCATCCAGCTTTTACCTGATTGCCATGTTCTTTGTGATCTTCGACCTGGATGCCGCCTTTATCATGCTGTGGGCAGTATCATTCCGCGAACTGGGACTTCCCGGGTATATCGGGATTGTGATTTTCATAGCCATATTGATGGTGCTACTGGTGTACGAATTAAGCATTGGCGCACTTGATTTTGGGCCAAACGGGAAAAAGATTTTAAAATATAAAAACAGGTTGAAATGAAATACTCACTGATCAAACCAGGTGCCGCAAACTTCGACATAGAAAAGGAGCTGACGGACGAAAACCTGTACAAGACCGTCCTGTTCGGCAAGCTGGACGAAATGGTAGCCTGGGGCAGGAAAAATTCCATCTGGCCATTTGGATTCGGGCTTTCATGCTGCTTTGTAGAGATGGCAACCTCCTTGACCAGCCGCTATGACCTGGCGCGTTTTGGCGGTGAAGTGATACGGAGCACCCCCCGGGAAGCCGATGTCATGATCATCGCCGGCACTGTGTTCATCAAAATGGCTCCCATTATTTTAAGGTTGTACGAACAAATGATGGCGCCCAAATGGGTAATTTCCATGGGATCGTGTGCCAATTCAGGAGGGATGTACGACATTTACAGCGTAGTGCAGGGTGTAGACAAAATATTACCGGTTGACGTGTACGTATCAGGTTGCCCACCACGCCCGGATGCGTTTATGGAAGGTCTGTTACTGCTTCGTGAATCGATAGGCAAAGAAGAACGCCCGTTGAGTTGGGCTATCGGACCCCAGGGAGTGCATCAAATGGAAAAACCAAGCATGCGCGACTTGAAAAAAGAAGAAAGAAACAGGATGGGGAATATTCGTCCAATGAATGAAATTTGATTGATCGTATCTTAAGTTTAGAAATGACGTTTTATTTGGCAGAATATTGAATTACAAACATTGCAATGTCTTTAAACCCGAAGGGTTAATATGATTGTAGAAAAATAGAATAACGCATCATATTAACCCCGAAAGGGTGATATAAAAAGACAAACAAAAAAACATCATGTCAAATATAATAATTGATTCAAGCCATCACCCGGAACAATAAAAACCGTAAATAAGTGTAATAAAGAAATCCTAAAGAGATCACAAATAATGTCACCCCCTTCGGGGTTCTGAGATAGACTGAGATATAGATAATTACAATAATATCACCCCTTCGGGGTTAAAAATATTCTTTCTTTAATAAATTAAAAAGGCATGAAAAATAGCATATTACCTTACTTTATGCCATTAACTTGTATAGGTTATGATAATACAGCAATGAGTTGAAGTGATAGCAACTTGCTGTGTGAATGAAAAGTTGGGATAAATTGAATAAAAAATGAAAAGTTGATGATCAAATGTGGTATTGAAAGAATAGGGTAATGGGATAATGTATTGATATTAAGTTATAAATTGATAACTATCGAATTATGAATGAGGTATTCAATGAATTGTTTAAAGATGATATCCATGTGCTGTCGGAACTTATAAACCGGTTCGGCAATCAGGTTATTGTATATAATCAACCTACCGTTGATGAAACGGTAACCATCTGGATTGACAAAAAGAGCCTTATCCCGGTTTTAACTTACCTGAAAACGGAAATCATACTTCCCTACAACCTGCTTTACGACCTGACAGCCATTGACGAACGGACTCGTAAAAACCGCAACGATCAACCCCAGAGTGATTTCACTGTAGTATACCACCTGAGTTCCCTGGAACGGAATGAAGACATACGGATAAAAGTAGCCCTTCAGTTCATTAACCTTTCAATCCCAAGCATAACAGGCGTTTGGGAATCGGCCAACTGGTACGAACGGGAAGTTTTTGATATGTTTGGAATCAATTTCGAAGGACACCCCCGGTTGACACGAATCCTGATGCCTAAATCGTGGGATGGCCACCCATTGCGGAAGGACCATTATGCCCGTGCTACCGAACAGGATCCGTTTGTATTGACCGAGCTCATGAGGACAACCGAAGATACCGAGCTGACCTTCAAGCCGGAAGATTACGGGCTGGATACTTCGAGTGAAGACAGCGACTATATGTTTCTCAACGTTGGTCCGCAACACCCCGGCACACATGGTCTGTTACGGCTTGTGCTGCAACTGCACGGGGAAGATATTGTAAACATTATCCCCGACATTGGGTTCCACCACCGTGGGGCTGAGAAAATGGGCGAACGCCAGACCTGGCATACCTTTATCCCTTATACCGACCGTATTGACTACCTGAGCGGAGTGATGAACAACCTGGCTTACCTGCTTTCGGTGGAGAAACTGGCAGGAATCACTGTGCCGGACAGGGCAAATGTGATTCGCGTCATGATGAGTGAATTGTTCCGAATTGCCAGTCATCTTGTCTGGCTGGGGACTTTTGCACAGGACATGGGCCAGATGTCACCGGTGTTTTATGCCTTCAACGACAGGGAAAGGATTTTCGATATTGTAGGTGCAATTACCGGAGGCCGCATGCACCCTTCGTGGTTCCGCATTGGAGGAGTGGCCCATGATCTGCCCGATGGGTGGGAAAAACTGATGCAGGAATTTGTGAATTATTTCCCGAAACGGCTCAAGGAATTTGACAATGCAGTGATCAGGAACCGGATATTCAAAGCCAGGACTCTTGGCATCGGGGTGTTTACTACCGCCGAAGCCATCGACTGGGGCATCACAGGTTCCGGGCTCCGGGCAACAGGCTATAACTTTGATTACCGCAAGACCAGGCCTTATTCCGGATTTGAGAATTTTGATTTCGACATACCCCTTGGTAAAAACGGCGATTGCTACGACCGGGCTATCGTCCGCATGGGGGAAATGCGCCAGAGCCTGAGGATCATACAGCAATGTATCAACAACATGCCGGCCGGAGAATACAAATCGGATCATCCGCTGGCCATACCACCCCGGAAAGACAACACCATGAAGGATATTGAAACGTTGATCCATCACTTTGTGGGGGTTTCGTGGGGTCCGGTGATCCCTGCCGGTGAAGCCATGGTGCCCATCGAAGCCGCCAAAGGAAGCAATGGATACTATCTGATCAGCGATGGCAGTTCATCGTCCTATCGTTCCAGGATACGCACTCCGTCCTTCCCGCACATGCAGATGTTGCCTTATATCAGCAAGGGGTATACCATTCCCGATTTACTGGCGATTCTGGGGGCTATGGATTTTGTGCTCGCTGATCTTGATAGGTGAAGTTGATTGGTTGATTGGTTAATTGGTTGATTGAGTTGATTGAGTTGATTGAGTTGATTGAGTTGATTGGTTGATTGAGTTGATTAAGTTGATTGAGTTGATTGGTTGATTGAGTTGAAAGAGTTGATCGGTTGATTGAGTTGATTAAGTTGATTGAGTTGATTGAGTTGATTGGTTGATTGAGTTGATTGAGTTGATCGGTTGATTGAGTTGATTAAGTTAATTGGTTGATTATTTGAATTGGGTGCATTGTTTTAGGAGAATAGGAAATGGTAAATAGTAAATGGTAAATGGTTTTAGGAGAATAAGAAATAGTAAATTGTAAATGAATAAATTGTAAATAGAACATATGATTTCGGAAGAAGAAAAAACAGAGATCCTGCATGAGATAAATCAATATCCCTACCGTTCGGCAGCATGCATTGATGCGTTGAAGATTGTGCAGCTGCACAGGGGCTGGATATCGGATGAGGCGGTGAAAGACATTGCCGAATTCCTGGCTATATCAGCGGAGGATGTAGATGCTGTGGCTACCTTTTACAGCCGTATTTACAGAAAGCCAGTGGGCAGGAACGTAATCTTGCTTTGTGACGGGGTGAGCTGCATGGTTATGGGCTATGAGACTATTTATGAACATATTTCAAAGAAACTACAGATCAGTTTTGGACAGACAACTCCCGACGACCGGTATACGCTGTTACCCATATCCTGCTTAGGGGATTGCAACCATGCCCCATCCATGATGATTAACAACGACCACTATAATAACCTGACCTATGATACTGCTGATAAAATAATTGAAAATTACAAATAACCCACGATGGAAAAGCCATTAACCCAACATATAAAACCGGATGTAACCCCACTCACACTGAAAGAATACCAGAAAGCGGGAGGGTATGCAGGTGTGCAAAAAGCATTGAAAACAATGACACCGACAGAAGTCACCAATCTGGTAAAGGCTTCGAATCTGTTGGGAAGAGGCGGTGCAGGCTTCCCGACTGGTACCAAGTGGAGCCTGGTGCCTATGGATGAGAATTCGGGACAAAAATACCTGGTTTGCAATGCCGACGAAATGGAACCCGGCACTTTTAAAGACCGGTATTTGCTGGAAGGAAACCCCCATCAGCTGATTGCCGGGATGATCGTTGCAGCTTATGCCATTCAGGCACAGACCGCCTATATTTTTCTGCGTTGGGCATACAAAAAAGCAGAAGCAGAACTTCGAAAAGCTATTGCAGAGGCCTATGATGCCGGGTTACTGGGAAAGAATATCCTTGGAACAGGTTTCAACCTGGAAATGAACGTCCATTCGAGCGCAGGCAGGTATATCTGCGGGGAAGAAACTGCCTTGCTGAATTCACTGGAGGGTAAAAGGGCCACACCACGCACAAAACCGCCTTTTCCTGCAATCAGCGGGTTATTCGGCAGGCCAACCGTGGTCAACAATGTAGAAACATTATGCTGGCTATCCCATATTGTAGAAAAAGGGGCCGGTTGGTTTAAAGGATTGAGCCTGACAGAAACCGGGGGTACCAAATTATTCGGAGTCAGCGGGAAAGTAAAAAATCCGGGACTATGGGAATTGCCTTTGGGAGTGACGGTGCGGGAAGTGCTGGAGGAACATGCCGGTGGAATGCTTGCCGGGCATGGGTTCAGGGGATTATTACCGGGAGGGGCATCCACTGACTTCCTGATTGAACAACATTTGGATGTAAAGATGGATTTCAGCACCGTGGCGGAAGCAGGAAGCAGGATGGGCACCGGAACCATGATCATACTGGACGACAAGACCTGCCCGGTAGCATTCCTGCATAATATAGAACGGTTCTTTGCCCTGGAGAGTTGCGGATTCTGCACCCCTTGCCGGGAAGGACTACCCTGGGTAGAAAAAATATTAGCAGCCATAGAATCGGGCAAAGGCAGGATGGAACACCTGGATATATTGAAATTCCAGACAAAATACCTGGGACCCGGAAATACATTTTGTGCCCATGCACCAGGAGCAGCAGAACCTTTGCAAAGTGGGCTGAACTATTTTCACGATGATTTTGTTAGCCATATCAACAAACAAAAATGTCCCTGGAAATCATGATAAAAATACAAATAGACGGCAAATACTACGAAGTGGTACCGGGTAAAAACCTGTTGGAAACCTGCCTTGCACTCGGATTAGACATTCCTCACTTCTGTTACCACGGGGCTCTGGGTTCTGTGGGTGCCTGCAGGCTGTGTGCAGTAAAGAAATTCAGGAATGCCGACGATCAAAAAGGTAAAATTATCATGTCGTGCATGGAACCGGTACTGGATGGATTGATAATCTCCATTGAGGATAAGGATGCGAAAGAATTCAGGGCAGCTGTTATTGAAGGATTGATGACCAACCACCCCCATGATTGTCCGGTGTGTGACGAAGGAGGGGAATGCCATTTGCAGGATATGACTGTGATGACGGGGCATAACTACCGCCGGTTTGACTTCAAGAAACGAACCTACCAAAATCAGAACCTGGGACCATTTATCCAGCACGAGATGAACCGGTGCATCCAATGTTACCGTTGTGTCAGGTTTTACAGGGATTATGCCGGGGGAACTGACCTGAATGCTTTCTCTTCACGGAATACCGTTTATTTTGGAAGACAGGAAGATGGTACACTCGAGAACGAATTCAGCGGAAACCTGGTGGAAGTATGTCCTACCGGGGTATTTACCGACAAGACCCTGATGAAACATTATACCCGCAAATGGGATTTGTCGAATGCCCCATCTGTTTGTGTACATTGCAGCCTGGGGTGCAATACCATTGCAAGTGAACGGTATGATTCGTTGAGGCGGATTATGAGCCGCTATAACGGGGATGTAAACGGATACTTTATCTGTGACCGTGGACGATTTGGATATGAGTTTGTGAATGACGAGAAAAGGGTACGGAATGCAGAAGTTAGAACAATCAAGGAACAACCGGGAGAAGAAGTCACCGATGAAACATTATATTCAAAACTAAAAGATTCGTTTACAACCGGCAAGAAATTAGTTGGAATCGGATCACCCAGGGCTTCATTGGAATCGAATTATGCCTTGTCGGTACTGGTTGGGAAAGATAACTTCTACAGCGGTATTTCAAAAAAGGAACAACAACTAACTAAAACAATTCTGGACTTCCTGCAACAAAGTGGCATTGAAACCCCATCACTCAAGCAGATTGAAAAAGCAGATGCAATATTCATCCTTGGGGAAGACCTGGTAAATACCGCCCCAATGATGGCACTGGCTGTCAGGGAAGCATCCCGCAACCTGGGCAAAGAAATGGCAGGAAAGTTAGGGATACCATCCTGGAATGCCGACCCGGTGATGCAGGTGACCCAGGAGTATAAAATTCCAATATTCATTGCCACCCCATTTAAAGATTCATTGGATGAACTGGCAGAAAACACTTTCAGGGCAAACTATCCGGATATTGGCGAACTGGGATTTGCCGTAGCAGCAGCATTAAGCAAGGATGCCCCACAGGTAAAATTAAAAAACAAGGAACTACAAATACTGGCGGAAAAGATTGCTTCCAACTTGAAAAATGCAAAGAATCCTATCATCATATCAGGAATAAATTGTGGAGATGAGGCAGTAATCCGGGCAGCCTGCAACATTGCCACAGCACTGCATTCAACTGATAATAAAGGCACGTTGAGCATGATTTTACCTGAGAGTAATAGTATGGGACTGGCATTCCTGGCAGGCAAATCACTTGATGAAGCTGTTTCATTGGCAGAAAAAGAAGATATTGACACCCTGGTACTACTTGAAAATGACCTATACAGGAGAGCAACAGAAGAATCAGTCAGCCAACTATTCAAGCACTCCAAACAGACTATTGTACTTGACCAACTGACTAACGCAACCACTTCAAAGGCTGATATTTTGATACCTGCAGCTACTTTTGCCGAATCGGAAGGAACCCTGGTAAATAATGAAGGCCGTGCACAAAGGTTCTATAAAACGATAGTAAACAAAGACCAGGTAAAGGAAAGCTGGCGCTGGCTGGCTGAATTGCTACGGATAAAAAATAATACTGAAACTGTACAATGGAAGAAATTTGATGATATCGTTTCAGACATGCTCGCAGATATACCTGCATTTAGCAAACTGAAAGAATACTTTTCGGATGCTGATTTCAGGATGCTGAATGAGAAGATTCCCCGTCAGTCTATGCGATATAGTGGCAGGACTTCCATACACGCAAAAACAGCAGTCAGTGAAACCGGAATTCAACAGGACATTGACTCTCCCCTATCCTTCAGTATGGAAGGGAATTCTATCAATCCCCCCGCTTCACTTACTCCTTTTTATTGGGCACCCGGTTGGAATTCAGTGCAGGCAGTGAATAAGTATCTGGATGAACCAAATGGTAAAATGAAAGATGGCAATTCAGGGATCAGGTTGATTGAAATAGTAAAGGATCCTGAAAACCTGTATTTCAACTATAAAGTCCAGTCTGTAGAATTTAAGAAAGGGGAATGGCAGATTGTTCCAGTCTATCAGATATTCGGCAGTGAAGAATTAAGTTCGGCTGCTGTTACCCTGGCACAACGGATACCGGAACCATTCGTATACCTGAATCCGAAAGATGCTGAGGATTTAAAGGTGAAAAATGAAGAAATGATACAACTTGAAATATCAACACTCAGATTAAGTATAAAAGTAAAGATTGAAGAGAGTATCGGACAGGGTATGGCAGGATTAACGGTTGGCTTACCAGGATTGCCCTTTATTGATTTACCGGAAAATGGAAAGATTTATAAATAAATTAGCCCATGAAATCACTTAAAGGTGACTTTAAAAAATGTTTGTTATCAGTCAAATAGTAAGTTAGATGAAAACTATTTTTATCATACTGGGAGTATTATTAATTCCTTTAACCATTGCAGCTGGTCTGATTTGGATTGAGCGCAGGCTATTGTCGTTCTGGCAGGACAGGCTTGGACCAAACCGCGTGGGACCATTTGGGCTGTTCCAGGTAATTGCCGATACCATCAAGTTATTCTTTAAAGAAGACTGGGTTCCTCCGTTTTCAGATAAACCGGTATTTGTAATGGCACCGGGAATCCTAATGATCACTATCCTGCTGACTTTCTCAGTAGTTCCTTTTGGTCCCGGGTTTTATGTTTTTGATTCCAACATCGGGGTACTGTTCTTCCTGGGAAATTCTTCGCTTGGAGTCTACAGCATAGTATTGGGGGGCTGGGCTTCGAACAACAAATACTCACTAATCGGTGCCATGAGAGCCTCCGCCCAAATGCTGACCTACGAGGTATTCATGGGCCTGTCGCTTATGGGAGTGGTCATGATGGCGGATAGTTTCAGCTTCTACTCCATAGTGGAAGCACAAAAAAACGGTTGGTTTATTTTTCCCCAGTTTGTTGGCTTCACTGTGTTCTTTATAGCCGGGCTGGCGGAAACACACCGGTTGCCATTCGATATACCCGAAGCCGAAGGAGAATTGGTTGCAGGGTATCATTCGGAATATTCAGGTATGAAGTTCGGGATGTTCTTTGTTGGTGAATACCTGGGGGTAACACTTATTTCGGCAATTATTGCCACCCTGTTCTTTGGGGGTTGGTTAGGACCTTCATTTCTGCCACCTGTATTCTGGTTCCTGTTTAAGACCATGGTATTGATTTGCGTATTTATCTTGCTGCGCGCATCCTTGCCAAGGCCACGGTATGACCAGTTAATGGAATTCGGGTGGAAAGTATTATTACCACTGGCACTTTTAAATCTATTGATTACGGGTGCTATATTGATTTTCTTTAAATAATAAATGACTTAATACGATAAACATATGTTCAGTATACTTCGAACCATCTGGTTGACTTTTCTACATATTTTCCATAAGACGGAAACGATAGAATATCCGGAGGTAAAACCTTATTTACCGCCACGGTACCGGGGAAGAATAGTTCTTACCCGCGATGCCGATCATAACGAACGCTGTGTGGCCTGCAACCTGTGTGCAGTAGCTTGCCCGGTTGATTGCATATCCCTGCAGGCTACAGAGGATGAAACAGGCAGACGGTATCCTGAGTTTTTCAGGATCAATTTCTCACGATGCATATTCTGTGGTTTTTGTGAGGAAGCCTGCCCTACTTACGCCATACAACTAATCCCGGATTTTGAACTGGCTGAATATGACCGTCAGAATATGGTATATGAAAAAGAACATCTCTTAATTGATGGGGAAGGTAAATACCACGGTTATAATTTTTATAAAGAAGCAGGTGTGGATATGGGCGTCAAGGGAAAAGGAGAAGGGGAAAATGAAGAAAAGCCTGTGGATGTGAAGAATCTGTTACCGTGAGGCTGGTTTATCGGTTGATTAGTTGATTAAGTTGATTGAGTTGATTGGTTAATTGGTTGATTGGTTGATTGGTTGATTGGGTTATTGGTTTTAGTGAACATGAAATCGTAAATGGTAAATTGTAAAATTGTAAATGACATTAGGAGAACAAGAAATTGTAAATTGTAAATAATAAAATAATGGATCTATTCTTTTACATAGCAGCAGCAGTAGCAATCCTGGCCACCATACTGGCTATATCAGGGAGGAATGCAATACATTCATTGCTATTCCTGATATTATCGCTATTGGCAATATCTGTAGTATTTTACCTGCTGGATGCTCCGTTTATTGCAGCACTGGAAGTGATTATTTATGCCGGTGCCATCATGGTGTTGTTTATATTTGTGACCATGATGCTGAATATCGGTCTTGAGCATAAACAGGAAAAGAAATGGCTCAGGCCGCAAATGTGGATTCTTCCTTCTATCCTGGCTGCTATCCTGTTTATCGACCTGATGCTGGCCTTAAAGAACATGCCGACAGTAGTAGCCGGGAAACAGGTAATATTGCCTAAACAAGTTGGAATTTCATTATTTACGACTTATTTGCTGGCAGTTGAAATTGCAGCTATCCTGTTGATGGCAGGAGTTATCGGGGCTTACCATTTGGGAAGCCAGAAGAAAAAAGTATTACACCGTTTTCTGATAAAGAAATAATACCATGCTGACTGTACCTGTTGAAACCCAGATATTATTTGCAGGAATCCTGTTCTTTTTAGGACTCGTTGGTTTACTGGTGCGCCGGAACCTGGTCTTTATGCTTATGTCCATAGAAATCATGTTCAACAGCGCCGGATTGGTATTTATCATTGCTGCACGCCACTGGAATCAACCGGATGGCCAGGTAATGTTCATTTTCATACTGGCAGTAACAGCGGTGGAGGTAGCCATTGGACTTGCCCTGATACTGCAGGTATATCATCATTTTAAAACTCTGGACGTGGATGCTATCAATAAATTAAAAGATACTTAATTCAGAATGCACAATGCTTCATTCATAATTAAAGAAAAAGTCTATTCAGATTAAAACTAATTTAACCAATCAATGAAAACCATTATAGCACTTATACCTGCTTTACCACTGCTCAGCTTCCTGATACTGGTTCTTTTCGGGGGAAAACTTTCCCGGAAAGTGGCAGGATGGATTGGTGCAGGTTCGGTAGGCATTGCAGCCTTATTGACGGTAATTATTGGAATAGATTTGATTAATGCATTGCCGGGAGTAAAATCATATTCAGTTGTAGTATGGCAATGGATGCATGCCGGGAACCTGAGTGCAAACATTGCTTTCAGCCTGGATGCCCTATCGTTGGTTTTCTGCTTTGTTATTACGTTCGTAGGCTTCCTGATCCACATCTACTCCATTGGTTTTATGGCCAAAGACGAAGGATTCACCAGGTTCTTTGCCTATATGAATCTATTTGTCAGTTCCATGCTGATCCTGGTGTTGGCAGACAATATCCTGCTTATGTACCTGGGTTGGGAAGGTGTCGGACTCTGCAGTTATTTACTCATTGGGTTCTGGTACAAAGAACCTGAGAATGGAACCGCCGCCCGCAAAGCTTTCATTATAACCCGCATTGGGGATACAGCCATGATTATTGGGATATTTATTCTATTTGTCAGCTTTGGCACGTTTAATATCCAGGATCTTATGCACCTGGCCAGTGCAAAATGGGCTATTGGTTCTTCCATAGCTATTTTAACCGCAGCTTTATTACTGGGAGGTGCCTTAGGTAAATCGGCACAGCTGCCTTTACAAACCTGGTTGCCGGATGCCATGGCAGGTCCATCGCCTGTGAGTGCATTAATTCATGCAGCTACCATGGTAACAGCCGGGGTATACCTGATTGCCCGCACCAATGTATTATTCAGCCTTGCTCCTATTGTGCAGACTGTCATTGCCGTTATTGGTGCACTTACCTTGCTGGTTGCCGGGTTCAGTGCTTTAGGGCAACACGACCTGAAACGAATACTGGCATATTCCACTATCAGCCAGATAGGCTACATGTTTCTGGCATTGGGTGTTGGTGCATATTCAGGGGCTATTTTCCATTTTATGATCCATGCGTTCTTCAAAGCGCTGCTCTTCCTGGCAGCCGGAGTAGTTATCCAGGTTTTGGATGAGGAACATGATATCTTTAAAATGGGGGGACTGAGAAAGAAAATACCTGTCGTATTCCTGACTTTTTTGATTGGTTCCGCATCACTATCTGCGTTGCCATTGGTTACAGCAGGTTTTTACAGCAAAGATGCCATATTATGGTTCGCCTATTCCTCCAACAGTGGTGGAATGGTGTTGTGGCTGGCCGGTATTGTTGGTGCTTTCCTGACGGCCTTGTATTCGTTCCGGATGATCTTTATCACTTTCTATGGGGAAGCTAAGACAGAGCCTTCATTTAATGCAGGAAGACTCATGACAGTGCCTTTAATCATACTGGCTGTATTATCGGTCATTGGCGGATTTATTGAATTGCCCGCTTCGTTGGGGAATATTCATTTGTTCTCGGATCTAGTTAATAACACATTGCCTGCAGTGGCTATCAGGAATGTTGAACATCTGGAATGGTTGTTCCAGATACTTTCTTCCTTGATAGCATTAAGCGGAATTTACCTGGCATACCGATGGTATTATTTAAAACCTCAATACATGGAGACCTTCAGGATAAGCCGTCTCAATCATTTTTTTGAAAAGGGATTTGAATTTGACACACTATATCAGGTGTTAATTGAAAAACCCATCGTATGGCTGGCTGAAGTCGACAAAAAAGACTTCTTTGATCTGCTGAATATCTCGATTGCGAAACTGGCAATCAGATTGAATCTTATTTTGAGTATTGCCCAGAATGGGAAACTGAGATGGTATTTGCTTTCATTTGCCATAGGTATCGCCTTAATATTAACTTTAATGATGAAACAATGATACTTGTTCAAATCATAGTAATCTTATTAGCCGGGGCTTTCCTGGCATGGATATCCGGAAACATCAATCAGGTATTGCCACGCATTATTTCATTGGCCACCCTGGGAGTAGACCTGACATTGATTGTTATATCCTACATGCAAAATACTCCATTCAACAGCAAATGGCTGATTGACATTCAATATGATTGGATCCCTCAGTTTGGAATCGGAGTCCATTTTGCACTGGATGGTTTGAGCCTGTTAATGTTACTGCTTACTTTCTTCCTTGGAATCATTGCCGTATTGATATCGTGGAAAGAAATCGATACAAAGGTAGGATTCTTTCATTTCAATTTACTGCTCATTCTTGCCGGGATTGTTGGAGTATTCCTTTCACTCGATTTATTCCTGTTCTACTTTTTCTGGGAACTCATGCTGGTACCCATGTATTTCCTGATCGGGATCTGGGGCCATGAAAACAGAACGAGAGCATCCTATAAATTCTTTCTGTACACCCAGGCAAGCGGGTTGTTGATGTTCATTTCCATACTGGCCCTCTATTTTGTGCATGGAGACACTACCGGTATCTACACCTTCGATTATATCCGGTTATTGGGAACGCAAATGCCTGCTTCTACCGCCATACTCATAATGTCCGGGTTCCTGGCAGCATTCCTGGTAAAACTACCCGTTGTTCCCTTGCATAACTGGCTGCCTGACGCACACTCCGAAGCACCAACAGCCGGTAGTCTGATTCTTGCTGCATTACTGCTAAAAACAGGAGCTTACGGCCTGTTACGGTTCATAGTTCCACTTTTCCCGGATGCCTCCGTCACCTTTGCTCCTATCGGTATGGGTCTTGGAGTTTTAGGGATATTATACGGTGCCAAACTTGCATTTGCACAGACCGATTTGAAAAGGTTGATAGCATATACCAGCGTGAGCCACATGGGCTTTGTGATCCTGGGTATCTTTTCATTCAACGAACTGGCTTATCAGGGTGTTGTGATGCAAATGCTGGCCCATGGCATCAGTACCGGGGCATTGTTTATCATGGCAGGACAGCTATCCGAACGGATTCATACCCGTGATATTAACGTCATGGGCGGCCTTTGGCAAAAAGTGCCTTTTATGGGTGCAATCGGATTGGTATTTTCAATGGCATCATTGGGTTTGCCCGGATTGGGTAATTTCATTGCAGAACTATTGATATTGGTCGGTGCTTTCAAAGCAAACGTCCTGTTGTCCGTACTGGCATGCGTGGGACTCATAGCAGCAACCCTGTATTCACTGCGGATACTTCAGAAAGTATTCTTTGGCAAGCTGAACACCGACTGGAAAATGAAAGATCTTTCAGTCCGGGAGAAACTGATTTCCCTATCCCTGGTTGTTGTGATTGTTGCATTGGGCTTATATCCTCAGCCGGTATTTGATATTGCAAAACCTGCATTACTCAAGACCCTTGAAAATCATAGGAATACTCTAGTTCCTGAGAGTAATCAGGATAAAAGTGATTTGAATCTGAAAAGCAATCTATTCTTCTATCAATAAAGCAACTAGTTATGTCGGAAACAGATTTTTTTAGCTTAACCCCGTTCCTGATCCTGGCCATGGCACCGATCATCATTATGATTGTAATTTCTATTTTCAGGAATTATGAGGTAGTGTATGGTTTTTCTGTTTTAGCTTTCATGGCTGCCATTGCCTCTCTATATTTCATTCTGCCTGTCATTCCACATACCATTGCACCATTGTTCATAATTGACCGATATAGCCTGTTTTTCCAGGGCATTATACTTATTTCAGGATTGCTGGTCACCTTTTTATCCTACGACTATCTGAAACAACTTCAAGGGATCCGGGAAGAATACTATATCATTCTTTTTACCTCAACCCTGGGTGCAGCATTACTGGCTGTTGCCAATCATTTTATCCTGTTCTTTATAGGAATTGAAACTCTGACACTTTCGTTGTATATCCTGATAGCATTCGAAAAGACAAAAGACCGGTCCATTGAGGCCGGGATAAAATACCTGGTACTGGCATCAGTATCTTCAGCCTTTTTACTCTTTGGCATGGGATTGATATACATGACCTTTGGAACCATGGAATTTTCAGCTATTATTTCAGCTATGGGCCATCTTACAAAATTTCCACCCTTGTTTATCTACGGATTTGGGATGATGCTTGTAGGAATAGGTTTTAAACTGGCATTGGTACCCTTCCATATGTGGACCCCGGATGTTTATCAGGGGGCACCGGCTCCTGTTTCTTCATATATTGCCACTGTTTCCAAAGGTGGGGTTATGGCAGTATTTATCAGGTTTTTCTTTAATATTAAAGGGTTTGATAATCCATCAGTTTTCATAGTTATTTCTGCAATAGCGATTCTCTCTATGTTTGTAGGTAATTTGCTGGCTGTACAGCAGAAAAATATCAAGCGGTTGCTTGCTTATTCGTCCATTGCCAACATGGGATATTTGATAATCATCCTGTTGACAGGTAGTGATAAAGGAATCCAGTCGGCTATCTTTTATCTGATCACTTATTTCATTACCACCATCGGTGCCTTCGGGGTTATTTCACTACTTTCAACTAATGTATTTGAAGCAGAAAAGATCGAGGATTATAAAGGGCTGTTCTGGAAAAAGCCCTGGATAGCCATTGTCTTTACACTATGCCTGTTATCACTGGCCGGAATACCTGTTACTGCGGGGTTTATCGCTAAGTTTTATTTGATCCTCGAGGGTATGAAAGCAGGGCTACTGATTCTGGTTTTCTCCATGATCATCAACAGCGTCATTGGATTGTATTATTATCTGCGTGTAATAACTTCTATGTTTTCAACAACAGATAATGCTGAATTACCAACTATATCCATTCTTGGAAAGATTACTTTGACAATCATCACCACCGGTATTTTGTTATTGGGTGTGTATCCGGGTTGGTTGATTGATTTTATTGTAAAATATGTAAAGTTGTAATGGCAAATAAATCTATTTACGAATAGACTGTTTTTTTCTACAGGCAGAACTATTTTTCAATGCAGGTTGTTAATTAGTAATTTAAATACTCCATATTCAATTAACAAGTCTAACCGGGAGAAAATTTTACAATTAATATAAAATCTATTTTTCATGAAAGAACTAAAAGCATTATTCGGAAATATATTTCCAGGCAACACACAGTACCGGAAATTCAGAAACTTCTACCGGTTCAATCCCGGTATCTATTTTCTGATATTTATCTTCTATTTTAATTTAAATGCAAATTCTCAAACCATAAAGACAAATACTATGGATACTATTCGCGTAGGAAGTACAGTCCCTTCATTTTCATTGAATGACCAGTACGGACATTTATTTAATATCGATTCGGTACTTGGGAAGAAAAACCTGGTTATTTATTTTTATCCCAAAGACGATAGTCCGGTCTGTACAAAGGAAGCATGCTCTTTTCGCGATCAGTTTGATGTATTTACCAAAGAAGATGCTTTGATTTTCGGTATCAGTGGACAGTCTGTCGAAAGTCATTTGGAATTTGCAAAAAAGAACCACCTCAATTTCACTTTATTGAGTGATGAAGGCAATAAGGTTCGGAAACTATTCGGTGTACCCTCCGGTATGTTGGGGATTCCCGGAAGAGTAACCTATATTGTAAACAAAGAAGGGAAAGTAGTATTTGTATTTAATTCGCAACTAAACGGCGAAAAGCATATCCAGGAATCATTGCGCATATTGAAAGAGTTGAAATGAATACAGGAATTGAAACATCCGGTAAAAAAACCTATATAATAATTAAAATTGATGATGGGTCGTAGTTTTAAGTTATCACGGCTGATAACACAATAATACTACCCCGCTTTTGAAAGCCGTTGTTGATACAAGTTTCAAATTCAGCTGTTCCCTGATGCCTTCGAATAATCGTACTCCAGATCCTATCACTACCGGATCAACCATTATTTGATATTCATCAATCAATCCATGTTCTGCAAGCTGTTTAAGAATACTTCCGCTTCCCAACAGGGTCATGTCTTTGCCCGGTTGTAGTTTTAGTCTTTTCAGTTCTTCAACCACATCTTCCTTCACCAGTGTTGAATTCTCCCACGATGTTTTTTTTAATGTCCTTGAAAAAACCAACTTTTCTGACTTATTCATTCCCTCAGCCACTACCGGGTCATTCATCTTAGCCATGGGGGTTGGCCAGTAGCTCTGCATCATATCATACGTCACACGACCGAACAACAGGATATCCCCCGCTGACATTGACCGGGAAGCATATTCGTTTTCTTCATGCCCATGGTTGTGCCAACTGATATCACCCTCCTCACCGGCATAGTATCCATCGAGGGTTATAAAAATGAAAGCTTTTACTTTTCTCATAGTGCTTTGAATGGTTTGTATTTATATTTTATGCAAATATACTATGAAAATTATAATAGATCTTGATTTAAAAGGAAAATTATAATTGACTGTAAATCTATCTGTAACAAAACTCTAAGCGCAACAATCCTCTCAAACTCTTCAAATCTTTCAAACCTTTCAAACCTTTCAAACTCTTCAAACTTTTTATTTCTTTATGGAGGTATCATTGTGAGTTGATTATTGATTGTCCTTAAAAAAACAGGTTTCTACCTGCATATCATTCCAAAAAACAGATATTCTGTACTGTTCAGAATGTGTTTAATTGAATCAACGGGAGAAGCCTGCTTTCAATGGTCGATAAATCGGACCGTATTGAACCTGTCTTTTCAGGCTGGGTTATGTAGTTTTTGTTCTGTTCAGTCGGGATATTTAGTTTGTAACTTTTTCAGCAAATCATGATAATGTTCATGAAATCCATGTTGAACAATGTTTTCCTCAATCTTTTCGAATTTATTTGTGATTTCAATCTGTTTTTCATTGCTTAACTCTCTTTCTGCCATTGGAAAAATGATATCTTCTTCTTTTTGTATGTGGTTACTAATCAAAAATACATAATTATTTAAACTATCTGCCAGCATTTCACCCGAGAAGGAAAAACCATTTTTACAATTTTCAACGCAACTGTAAATGTCTTTTAAATAAGTTCTGGCAAGGGTGTGTTCATAGAGCATCTCATTTAAAGATTCAATATCCTTTTGAATTCCTGCCTGTTGTAATGCAGGATAAAAGATTTCTTCTTTACCATGGTGACTTTTATCGATAAAATATTTAAGAAAATCGATAATATCCTCTACATCATTGGTATAAAACACCTCATTCGATTTAATACTCGCAGCTATTTTACTCATTATTTTGAGTAATTCGTTTATATCTTTATGTTCGCTTTTTAAATTTTCAGTTGGCCTCATGTTATCATAATATTTATATTGATTTAATTGATTGTTTATTTTAATTTGGATGATTGTTTAAAACCTATATATAAAGCCTGCCCGGAAAATCATTGACAAAATGAATTATCAAAAGTGATTTAAGGAGCAGACTTATACTCAAAGACAATTCAGGTTACGTATTGTCTTATGCCTTTTTTATGAATTACAAAATATCAACATTAATAATTTGATTATTATATGCAATCTTGCAATTCAGGAATTTAATTGTTTTCGGCAGTTTTCACTTTTTCCTGATTTTTGTTGATCGTTTGATTCGCATAATCGACTACAGTTCCCTTTACTTTTTCAAAGTTCTGGGACATGTTTTCAGCGAAATCGCTAAATTTGTCTTTTAATACATCGGCTTCTTTTTCACCCATTCTACGAATTTTACGACGAAGAGCCGCTCCTTTTGAAGGGGCAAATAAAATTCCTAATACTGCTCCTATGGCTGCTGCAGCCACTAAACTGATTGCTACTTTTCCTGAGTTCATAATCTTATTTTTAATAATGAATTTTTTAAATAAATAAAGAATACAAAATTAGAACAATTATCAATGGACTGTGTTACATAATCTTAGAAAATAGTTACGATATTCACACTTTAATCTTCGTCCGGTTGTATTCATTTATTTAATAATCTGATTACTAATTTTCGAACTTATCAAATCAGAGTTTCAATCTAAAAACTGTTTCCTGAATTGATAGGATTGATTTGAATAAATTCTGTCAATGAGCAGTTGGCGAGCTACTATTTTAGCATTACATCTCGCTTACCTTGCTTTTCTCTTTCCTTTTTGCTGCTTTTTCAGCCCGCTTCTCTTTCAAGTTTTTAAGTGGTACCTTTTTGGTAGACTTCTCTTTTAATTCTTTTTCTTTTGACATAATCGTAAGGTTTAAAATTATTATTGTCGATCACTAAAAATAAAAAAGTTATTGGTAGCATCGTATGATAATAGCGTCATTACTCCGAAAAGCCAGATTTATCGGGGAATTTTAAAGTTAAACGTGATAGTAGTTGAAAAAGTTTTTCATTTTTTGATTTATTAGATTTGTAAATATCGATTTGATGAATCTGCCATTTTATATAAACAAATTTTATTGAACAAAGGATTTGAATATTGTGTTAAAACAATTGATTTCCGTTAAATATATTTAATCCATTTGGTACATAAAAAAAGTATTTAGATATTTGTCTAATAATACAAATATGCAATATACAATATACAATCCAGGGATTATGAATGATATTTTCAAGGCATTAAACGACCCGGCACGCCGGGAAATACTAAAAATGTTACAGAAACAGGATATGACAGCCGGTGATATAGCCTCAAAGTTCGAGATGACGGCACCCAGCATATCGCATCATCTCGATAAACTGAAACGCGCCGGGCTGGTAACTACCGTGAAACAAGGGCAGTTTATCCATTACTCGATAAATACAACAATTATTGACGACATACTACAGTATATTCTAACGCTTAAAAAATAATTTATGAACAAGTATTTTAAAGAATCAATTTTGTGGATTTTGATATTATTGCCCTTAGTTTACCTGTCGACCTTGTGGAATGACCTCCCGGAACAAATACCCACTCATTTTGACCTGAGTGGTAATCCAAATGGCTGGTCGGATAAAAATGAATTAATTTTCTTGTTGGCCTCGTTGGGAATAGGGACCTATCTGTTAATGCTATTCATTCCAAGGTTTGATCCTAAAAAGAAAATACAACAAATGGGCGACAAGTATTATTCACTGCGTTTGTTGATGACATTCTTCATGACCTTAATCTCCATCTACATTTTATATACCGGGAATGGCAACAAGTTAAACCCTGGGTACCTGATCGGATTAATCGGGGCTTTTGACACTGTTTTTGGCAATTACCTGCAAACGGTAAAACCAAATTATTTTATTGGATTTCGCACCCCCTGGACACTTGAAAACGAACAGACATGGAGAAACACACACCGTTTGGCCGGGCGTATGTGGATGTTGGGTGGATTATTAATCGTTTTAATGTCATTTGCCCTGAGTAGTAACTTTACTTTGGGGATTCTGTTTGCAATCATTACACTAATCATCGTACTTGTTCCTATAATTTATTCCTATACTCAATTTAAAAAATTACACGCATGAAAAAAAATCTATTCATTGGTCTGTTAATGATTTCAACATCATTGGTTTTCGGTCAGGAGATTACAGGTGACTGGAACGGGGCACTCAAAATTCAAAGTATGCAATTAAGATTGGTATTTCACATCACTAAAAACACTGCAGGCTACAGTGCAACCATGGACAGCCCGGATCAGGGAGCTAAAGACATTCCAATGAGTAAGGCTCAGTTTGAAAATGGGATTCTGACAATAGAAATGGCTGTTGCACAAATTGAATACACAGGTAAGCTGGAAAGTTCCGGTATCGTGGTTGGGGATTTTAAACAGGCAGGACAAACATTCCCCATGAACTTAACCAGGAAAGCCATTGAAAAAGTAGAATTAAAACGTCCGCAGGAACCTGTCAAACCGTATCCGTATTATTCCGAAGAAGTTACCTTTCAGAATACAAAAGAGAATATTACCCTGGCAGGCACATTGACATTACCTGCGAAAACAGGCAACTATCCGGTGGTTGTGCTGATTACAGGCAGCGGTCCACAAAACAGGGATGAAGAACTAATGGGCCATAAACCTTTTCTGGTCTTATCGGACTACCTGACCCGCCATGGCATAGGGGTTTTACGGTATGATGACCGGGGAACCAATGCTTCAAAAGGGGATTTTGCAAAAGCCACTTCATTTGATTTTGCCACAGACGTGCAATCTGCAGTGAATTATCTGAGAACACGCAATGATATTGACAAGAAGCATATCGGATTAATCGGCCATAGCGAAGGGGGTATGATTGCACCCGTGGTAGCTGTACAGGACAAGGGGATCAGTTTTATTGTTTTAATGGCAGGTCCGGGAGAATCAGGAGGGGATATTCTGTTATTACAACAGGGTTTAATCGGACGTGCCTCCGGTATGAAAGAAGAAAATCTAAAAACAACAAACGATCTGAACACCCATATTTATAGGATGATCGATAAGATTCAAAACACGGATACCTTGAAATTAAAAATAACCGGTTATCTGTTGGCGAAATCGAAAGAGCTTCCGGATCTTAATATCCCAAAAGGAAGCACTGTCAATGATTATATAGATATCGTGATTAAACAGACCCTAAACCCTTGGATGTTAGCATTCATACGATACAATCCGGCACCCATGCTTGAAAAGGTAAAATGCCCTGTTCTGGCTATTAACGGTAATAAAGACATGCAAGTTCCTTCCAACGTGAACATACCGGCTATTGAAAAGGCTCTTCAGAAAGGAGGCAATAAAAAATCAACCTGTAAGGAAATGCCGGGGTTGAATCATTTATTCCAGGAATGTAAGACAGGTTTACCCAATGAATACGTGGAAATAGAACAAACGATTGCCCCAATAGCCATGGAAACTATTACGAACTGGATTAAGAAAATAGTAAATAATTAAAATGAATATGATTTGTTGAATACCCGAAGTATAAAATGATATTTTACACTTCGGGTTTTTCTATATTCTTATTTAAGAATAAGTTTAGGTTTAATTCAAGTATCTTTGTATTCAACTAAACAATTAACATGACTGATCCGGACGAAAATATAAAACAACATATCAGGGAACAAATAACTTTCAACAGTGGAAAGAATTTAATGTCTGATGACCAGATCAATTCGTTGCAATTGATACAGGTTACAGAGTCGTTGGTAGAAAAGATCCAACAACTGGATGCTGAGTCTGAGAAAGAGATGATTGATTTCTTAACCGATGAGGCCCTTCAGGAATTTTGCAGGGTAAACCAGTATTTTGCTTTCAACGCTGAGTCGGTCGTTGAGTTAAAAGATATTTACCGGCAATTGAATCAAAATATCAAAAGCCTTCCCGGAAATACTGCCCAGGAGACACTAAACACCATCAGTGAAGTACATTACAGGAATCTTTGCGATTGGCTGGTTCATACCAATGCATTTGCAGGGACCATGTATTCCAACGATCAGAAATATGCCAAACCGGTAGCCTGTTCGGAATACACACCCGACTTACAGCTGAATATCCTTCAGATTGATTTAAAAAAACTCAAAGTGCCTGTCCTGGATATAGGGTGCGGACGTGAAATGAACCTGGTCAATTACCTGCGCGACCATGGAATTGAAGCCTTTGGGATTGACCGTTTTGATAATGACAATCCTTATTATACCAAAACCGATTGGCTGGAATATGCTTTTGAGCCTGATAAATGGGGAAGCATTATCAGTAACCTCGGCTTTTCGAACCACTTTATCCATCATAACCTGCGGTCTGACGGCAATTACCGGGAATATGCCCTGAAATACATGGAGATCCTTGGTTCCATGAAAACAGGGGGCACTTTCTACTATGCTCCCGACCTGCCCTTTATTGAAATGCATCTGGAAAGAACGAAATACCGGCATACCGGATATTCAATCCAAGGGTCTGAGTTTAAGGCCAGCCGGATAGAACGGATTTCATAATGCGATACACGTGACTTAAAGTCATTCCTCCACGAGTATGTAGGGAAAAATTACCGGAAATTGATTATCTTTGCACTCCGAAAACAATAGTAGTGACGGCTTCGCTTTGAGTGAAGCTGTCACTAAAACAAAATACAATATGGCAAAAGAATTGAAAGAACTGACTTCGCGCAGCGAAAACTACTCACAGTGGTATAATGATTTAGTGATTAAAGCTGATTTAGCTGAAAGTTCTGCTGTTCGCGGATGTATGGTGATTAAACCGTATGGCTATGCTATCTGGGAAAAGATACAAGCTGAACTGGATCGTATGTTTAAAGAAACAGGACACGTGAATGCCTATTTCCCTTTGTTTATTCCTAAATCATTCCTTAGCAAGGAAGCCGAACACGTGGATGGCTTTGCCAAGGAATGCGCTGTAGTAACCCACCATCGCCTGATGGCTAGTCCTGATGGGAAAGGATTGATTGTAGACCCGGAAGCCAAACTGGAAGAAGAACTGATTGTCCGCCCAACCTCCGAAACCATTATCTGGAGCACCTATAAAAACTGGATTCAATCATACCGCGACTTACCGATCCTGATTAATCAATGGGCCAATGTAGTCCGTTGGGAAATGCGTACCCGTTTATTCCTGCGTACAACCGAATTCCTTTGGCAGGAAGGGCATACTGCCCATGCTACCGAAGCGGAAGCCATTGAAGAAACCCGCAAGATCCTTGAAATATATTCCGACTTTGCAGAGCGCTTCATGGCTGTTCCGGTTATCAAAGGTATCAAATCGGCTAACGAACGTTTTGCCGGTGCCATTGAGACTTTTTGTATCGAAGCATTGATGCAGGATGGCAAGGCATTACAGGCAGGCACCTCCCACTTCCTGGGACAGAATTTCGCCAAGGCTTTTGACGTGACCTTTGTTGATAAGACCAACAAAATGGATTATGTATGGGCTTCCTCCTGGGGTGTATCCACCCGCCTGATGGGTGCTTTGATCATGACCCACTCCGATGATAACGGATTAGTGCTCCCTCCTAACCTGGCACCGTTCCAGGTGGTGATAGTGCCTATTTATAAGAATGACGAGCAACTGGCAGCCATCTCGGAGAAAGTGGCTGAAATCAGTTCTAAACTAAAAGCGCTGGGTATTTCAGTGAAGTATGATAACAACGATAACAAGAAGCCGGGTTGGAAATTTGCAGAATATGAACTAAAGGGTGTTCCGGTACGTCTGGCTATGGGTGCCCGTGACCTGGAGAATGGAACTGTGGAAGTAGCACGCCGCGATACCTTAACCAAGGAAACAGTATCCCTGGAAAACATTGAATTGTATATCAGTGAGCTCTTAAAAACCATTCAGGCCAATATCTTTAAGAAAGCATTCGATTACCGTGCTTCAGTTACCCGCGAGGTTAACTCCTATGATGAGTTTAAATTGGAAATTGAAAAAGGCGGATTCTTAATGTGTCATTGGGATGGTACTCCTGAAACGGAAGAAAAGATTAAGGAAGAAACAAAAGCTACCATCCGTTGTATTCCATTGGACGGCGATACAACCCCCGGGGTTTGTATGGTTACCGGTAAGCCTTCCGCACAACGTGTAATTTTTGCAAGAGCTTATTAATCCCGGTTATTAGTAATTGTGTATCTCAGAACAAAAAGAATCCCCAGAATCATTCGATTCTGGGGATTCTTTTTTAGTGAAGGCTTCACTTCGAGTGAAGCCTTCACTAATTAGTTGATTGGTTGATTGGTTGAGTAGATTTTCTAATAAATTGAATCTTTTATCTGGTATTTGTAAGCAGAGGTATTATTCCAATTGCTGAATGCTTCAATCCCAACAACGCGGAACGCGGAACATTGAACACGGAACGCTTCAAACCTTTCAAACTCTTCAAACTCTTCAAACTTTTATCTATGCTTTCCTTTGCTTAATGATTTAGGCGACCCATACCACGAACAACCCAGGCAATAGATCACTGTCAAATCGAATCCTACAAAAGAATCATTTATATGAACCGGAATCACCTCACAATGTTCGTTCACGGTCACTACTACGCCTTCATCCAATGCATTCTTTACCACAAAACGGTGAATATCACATTGAGGGCATTTCAGGGTTTTCATTTCGGGTTATTTATAATGCCAATTTAAATGTCAGACAGTTTCTTCTTCAATGATTTGTTCAATGACCCCTGCAGTATGCTGTACTGAAACAGGTTTATCAATCAGTTTTTCAACGACCACCGCCTCGGTAACCACCACTTTCCCAATGCTCACTGCATTGGTCACTTCTGTCAGTTGTTCATTTTCACAACGGAACACGCGTCCCGGAAATTTATTGAGCCAGTTCAGGTTATGGGTTGCCATGATCACTGTTGTACCCGACAAGCGGATATTATAAAGCAATTCTACCAGTTCACGGCCTGTTTCAGGATCCAGGTTACCGGTTGGTTCATCAGCCAGTATCATCTCAGGGGAATTAAGCAGTGCACGGGCTATCACGATACGTTGTTGCTCACCACCCGAAAGCTGGTGAGGCATTTTAGTTCCTTTCGTACCCATTCCTACCTGTTGCAGGACATTGGCAATTTGTTCGTCAATGGCAACCTGGTCTAACCACCCGGTGGCACGTAGTACAAAATCAAGGTTCTGATTCACAGTACGGTCAGTAAGTAACTGAAAGTCCTGAAACACAATCCCTATTTTACGGCGTAAATAAGGGACTTCATTCGCTTTCAATGCCCTTAAATCATAGCCCAATGCACCGGCAACACCAAATAAGATTGGAATTTCATGATAAATGGATTTTAGCAACGTACTCTTGCCGCTGCCTACTTTCCCCAGTAAATATATAAATTCCCCGGAATGTATTTCGAGTTGAACGTCTTTTAGAACCAACAATTCCTGTTGATAAATATCGACATCCACGTATTTTATTAATAATTTCTTTTCCATTCTATAAATCGTAAATGGTAAATTGTAAATCGTAAATTACTTATGTCTTTTCTTCAGTTCACGTGCCAGATCGTCCAAAGAGTATCCTTTCGAAGTCAATAGAACAATCAGGTGATACATCAGGTCGGACGCTTCGTAGATAAATCCTTCCTCGGTACCGTTGGTAGCTTCAATAACTGTTTCCACAGCTTCTTCGCCCACTTTCTGGGCCATGCGGTTCACTCCTTTTTTGAACAGTGAAGTAGTATACGAACCTTCCGGCATTTCCTTGAAACGGACAGTAATAAAGTCCTGAAGGTATTTCAGAAAGGTAACATCCCCTTCATTACTTTCACCCCAGCAGGTATCGGTGCCGGTATGGCAAACCGGGCCTACAGGATTGACTTTTATCAACAAGGTATCGTTATCACAATCAGGGGTAATGGAAACAACGTTCAGGAAATTACCACTTTCTTCTCCCTTCGTCCACAACCGGTTTTTAGTACGGCTAAAGAAGGTTACTTTTCCGGTCTCTTCTGTTTTGGCCAATGATTCTTCGTTCATAAAGCCTAACATCAATACTTTGGCTGTCATTTCATCCTGAATGATTGCAGGGACTAAACCCCCCATCTTTTGAAAATCTATGTTCATTTTGTTCGGATTTTGCATGTATAACTAATAGTTGGCGAAATTACAAAAAATAGCTCTAAATCGAGAATAAATGTCTATAAATTTAGTGATTGGGTTGGGTTTATTAGAAATAAAAAACGCCAACCTTAATTCAGGATGGCGTTTTGTATCTGGCAATTTATTATTTTTTCCTTTTATATTCCGAAAAGGTATAGGCATAATCGTTATTTTCGTCGGCATCATGGTCTTCATGACTCACCTCTTCCCACTGGCTAAAATCAATTGCAGGAAAATAAGTATCGGCTGAAAAGTCCTTATGAATCCAGGTAATATACATGGAATCCACTTTGTCAATGCATTGCCGGTACACGGTTGCCCCGCCGATTATAAACAGTTCCTTTTCATGCTCGCACAGATAGACGGCATCTTCCAGGGAGTCGGCTTCAAAATATCCTTCATTCACTCCTTCAGACATAACCGAGGTCAACACGATATTCTTACGGTTCGGAAGTGGTCCTTTAGGCAGGCTTTCAAAGGTACGTTTACCCATCACGATGGCATGGCCCATTGTCAATTGCTTAAAGTGTTTTAAGTCTGCCGGCAAATGCCAGGGTAGATCGTTTGATTTACCGATAGCATAATTATCAGCTATTGCGGCAATAATCGAAATTTTTGTCATATTATTAAAATAATAAAAAGCTTTTTGTAATCTACAGTCTTCTTTCAGACAGATGACAAAATTACTAAAAAAGAATGGACATCCTATTCAGAATGTCCATTTAAATGTAATGTATTTTATGACGCATATTTTATGCCTTGTATAAGACAAGTAAAGGCGAGAATAATTTGTCAGTTTAAATAATTGTTTTGAATAAAAGTATTAGAATTTCTGATCACTTAAATTTACTGCTTCTTCTGTCTTCTGTCTTGAGTCTTGGCTCTTGCCTCTTGTTTCTTGTTTCTTGGCTCTATTCTCAATGCTCAATCCTCGATGCTATATCTATTACACCGCCACAATACCCTTTATATGTGGATGCGGGTCATAATTGATCAATTCAAAGTCAGTTATCTTGAATGAGAACAGATCTTTTACTTCCGGGTTAATCAGCATGGTAGGCAATGCTCTTGGTTCCCTGGTAAGCTGCAGCTTCACCTGATCCATGTGGTTGGTATAAATATGGGCATCACCAAGTGTATGAACAAAATCACCTGCCTTAAGACCGGTTACCTGGGCCATCATTTGAAGCAACAAGGCATAAGAGGCTATGTTGAACGGCACTCCCAGGAATATATCGGCACTGCGTTGGTAAAGTTGCAGGCTCAGTTTCCCATCAGCCACATAGAACTGAAAGAAGGCATGGCACGGTGGCAGGTTCATATTGGGTATGTCGGCCACATTCCAGGCACTCACAATGATACGGCGTGAATCCGGATTGTTTTTGATGGTGTTGATAGCCTCTGTAATCTGGTCGATATGCCCGCCGGTATAATCCGGCCACGAGCGCCATTGGTACCCGTAAATATGTCCCAGGTCACCGTTTTCATCCGCCCATTCGTTCCAGATTTTGACCCCGTTTTCCTGAAGGTACTGAACATTCGTATCCCCGTTCAGGAACCATAACAGCTCATGGATGATCGATTTCAAATGAAGCTTTTTGGTGGTCAGGCATGGAAACCCTTCCTCCATATTAAAACGCATTTGATGACCGAATATACTGATGGTCCCGGTACCTGTGCGGTCTTCCTTATGAACACCTTCCGCCAATACGCGGTTTAAGAGGTCTAGATATTGTTTCATGTATTTAGTTGAGTAAGTTAAGTTAATTAAGTTGATTGGTTGAGTAAGTTAATTAAGTTGATTGAGTTAATTAAGTTGAATGAGTTAATTAAGTTGATTGAGTTAATTATGTTGAATGGGTTGATTGAGTTAATTGGTTAATTAAGTTAATTGGGTGATTGAGATATTTGAGTTGAAAAAGTTATTAGAGTTGAAAGAGTTATTAGAGTTGAAGAAGAAATTTGAAAATTATATTTAATTGGTCAATATCTTTTTAAGAAATAAAACAACTGAATGAAGTAACGTCTCGTTAATCGGATCAACAATTCAACTCAACAAACTTAATCAACCAATTAACTCAATCAACCAATCAACTTAATCAACCAATCAACTCAATCAACTCAATTAACCAATTAACTTAATCAACTTAATTAACCAATCAACTAGAACAGCTTATACGTCGTCTTCACCACCCTGAATTCCGATCGTCTGTTTATCTGATTCACCACTTCCTGTTGTTCAGGGGTTAGTTTGGTCACAAAAGCCTCATCCAACACGTCATTTTCTTTCAGGTAAGGATATTTCTTAGCCAGTTGGGCATCTACCACGACCGGCTTTTCTTCACCGTTCCCCACCGAACTTAACCTGTCCGAAGGAATACCCTTGGCAATCAGGTAATCAACTACTGATTTGGCACGTTTTTGCGATAATATCTTATTCGATTCATTATTACCCACATAATCGGTGTTGGCACTGATTTCGATGGTGATATTCGGGTTGTCCTTCAATATCTTCAACAGCACCTGAAGTCCGGTTTCCGAAGCAGGTGTAAGGTCCCATTTCGCAAATTCATAGAATATGTTTTCAATCTCAATAGGTTTGGAGATGGCAGACAGCTGGAAGTTAACCGTAAATAATTTGCTGTCCTTAAGTCCCTGGGTGGTCACCTTGTTTTTCTGGTTCAGGTATCCACGCGAGGAAGCCAGCATGATGCAATCCATATCCTTGTCCACTTTAATCCTGTAGGTACCATCCTTTTTGGTTTGTACCCTGGCATTCACTCCGGTATTGCTTACCATGCGAACCACGGCATCAGGCAATGGGTTTCCTTTTTCGTCTACCACCTTTCCTTCAATCCCATAGGCCAGTTCCGGCAATACAAAATTCCAGATAGCATCATTTCCTTTAGTCTCATTGCGGTTGGAAGAGAAAAACCCTCTTTCTTCCTTGCCCGCGAAGGTTATGCCAAAGTCATCCCCCGAAGAATTGATCGGTGCACCCATATTTTCAACAATCCAACCACCATCCTTTTTAGGGGTAGCCTTAAAGATATCCAGTCCTCCAAATCCGGGGTGTCCGTTGGAGGCAAAATACAAGGTACCGTCCGCTTTTACGCTTGGGAACATTTCATCACCCGAAGTATTGATATCAGGTCCCAGGTTCTCGATAAACTTGCATTCCCCGTTTGCCAGGGTTGCTTTCCATATATCCTTTCCACCGAGTCCTTTTTTGGAATCCGATACAAAGTATAGCGTTACTCCATCAGGCGCAATGGCGGGATGGGCAACTGATATGGTACTGTCTTTAAAGATCTTAATTTTCTGGGGTGCACTCCACGTACCACCCGCCCGGTTGGTCATCATGATATCGGTTCCCCTCACACCATCAGGAACATACGGTGAACGGGTATAGTACATGATTTTCCCGTCGGCACTGAATGAACAGACACCTTCATCGTTGATGGTGTTGATAGATCCTTCCAGCATTTCAGGCGCTTCCCATTTCCCGGCAGCATTGACACGGCTCTCAAACAGGTCATTATTTGGCAAGCCTGTTATGGCACTGCTTTTCTGAATGGTTTTCTTATTGAAGGGACGGTTTGAAGTAAAGACGATCTGGTCGGTATTCGAGCCCATAAATGCAGGGCTGAAGTTAGAGGAACGTCTTAGGTTAAAGTCTGTCGACCGCTTTACAAGATACCTGCTTGGTATATTTCTCCATTCCGCAACAAAGTTACAGGCTTTAATACCATTTTTAGCAACCACATTTGACGAATCCTTGGTCAGATAGATGGCGTAATTTTTTGCTGCCTCCGGATATTTCCCATTCTGCTGCAATACCTGTGCAAAATGCAGGTACACGATTGAATCGGAATAATTATAGCGTATGGCATTCAGGTACGCCTGCTCTGCCCTGCCCTGGTTGGTAAGCCGGTAACATTCTGCCTGACGGTATGCAATCCTGCCCCGTTGCGATTTCTCTTTCGCTGTCAGGCTAGAATACACCCGTTTGTATAAATTCCCTGCATCATAATACTCCCCGATTTCATACCGTGCATCCGCCTTTTTTATAAGACCTGCAATCCCACAACTTTGGAAGCCAATTGTTGTGAGAAGAATTATGTATAGGAAAGGTTTTATACGCATTGTTTGATTGGTTGATTATGTTGACTGGTTGATTAAGTTGATTAAGTTAATTGGTTGATTAAGTTGATTAAGTTGATTAAGTTGAATAAGTTGATTAAGTTGATTAAGTTGATTAAGTTGAATGAGTTAATTGAGTAATTGAGTTTAGTTGTATAAGAAAAAGTAAATGTACTTTAAGTTTAATAAAAAAATAAGTTGAACATATTTTATGTTGATTTATCCGATTGAGCCAATAAACCAACAAGTTGAAGTAATTTTCCACTTACGCGATGAACTTATCCCCCAATTAACTTAATTAACTTAGTCAACCAATCAACTTAATTAACCAATTAACTTAGTCAACCAATCAACTTAATCAACCAATCAACCAATTAACTAATCAACCAATTCATGGATAACAAGCCCCGACCTCAACTTAGGTTCAAACCAGGTAGTTTTTGGAGGCATGATATTTCCGGTATCGGCAATGTCAATCAGTTGTTTCATCGATACAGGATACAGTGCCAGTGCCACCTTCATTTCGCCACTGTCCACACGTCGTTTCAGTTCACCCAATCCACGTATTCCACCGATAAAGTCAATCCGTTTATCGCTTCGCAAGTCTTTAATTCCCAACACTTCGTCGAGTATCAGATTCGAAGAGATCGTCACGTCCAGCACGCCAATCGGGTCGTTATCGTTATACGTGTCCGCGTTGGCTGTCAGTGAATACCACTTACCCGACAAATACAACGCAAAATTGTGTAATTTATTGGGTTTATATATTTCCGTTCCTATTAATTCCACGTTAAAATGATTTGCCAGTTTCGCCAGGAATTCTTCGTCACTCAGATTATTCAGGTCTTTCACCACGCGGTTGTAGTCGATAATGCTCAACTGGTTATCAGGAAAACACACCGCCATAAAGAAATTATATTCCTCGTTGCCGGTATGGTTTGGGTTTTGCTGGCTCTTCTCAACGCCTACCAAGGCTGCAGCAGCACTCCGGTGATGACCATCGGCTATGTACAAAGAAGGTATGGCAGCAAACAGTTCGGTGATACGGGCAATCGTTTTTGCGTCGTCAATGATCCAGAACTGGTGTCCAAAGCCATCTCCCGGGGCAATAAAGTCATACACCGGTTTACCCTTAACAATATTGGCTACGATTTCATCCAGCTCATCCTGGTGTGGATAGGCAAAAAACACCGGTTCTATGTTGGCATTGTTCACCCGGACATGCTTCATGCGGTCTTCTTCTTTATCACGACGGGTCAGCTCATGTTTTTTGATATGGCCTTTCATGTAATCGTCCACATTGGCACAAACCACCAGTCCGTATTGCGTTTTTCCGTTCATAGTCTGGGCATAGACATAGTATTTTTCAACCTCATCCTGCACCAGCCATCCTTCTTTTTGAAATTTGGCAAAGTTCTCAGCGGCCTTGTCATAAACCTTTTCCTGATGTTCATCGGTTCCCGGTTCAAAATCTATTTCGGGTTTGATAATATGATACAACGACATGGGATTACCGGCTGCCTCGGTGCGGGCTTCTTCGGAATTCAACACATCATAGGGCCGTGAAGCCACTTTTTCTACCAGGTTTTGAGGAGGACGGATGCCCTTAAAAGGTTTAATGAGAGCCATAATACAACTGTTTTGCGTTAATTTTATTTTTCAGCCACAAATGTACAAAAATTCTTTTGAATAGAATAGTTTGAAACTAAAGAGACTATCACCAATTTGAAACTGAGTAAACCACACAGACTACTGTTCACCTATAATTTAAAAAAATAAACTATTTTCAAAAGATATCACATTTCCCAATTGGCACTATTTTTGAGAGTAAAGTCCCTTTGAAAGTCAATCCATTCTGTTAATGTTCCTGTCCTTTGAACTTTTGTTTCTCGCACTTCTTTCCGGGGATTTTCCATTGTGTTTTCATAATAAGTGATGTCTTCATCTGATTTACGTTGTATCTTAGATGTATCTTAGATGTATCTTAGATATAACTTAGATATCTCATATCATTAAAAGGTTAATATATCTAAGTGATATCCTTATTGAAAATAAGTTAAATACAAGATAATACCAAGATCAAGTGAAAACATCCATCCACCAGGTAAAAAACCGATCCAGGAACATGAAAACAACTCCCCTCCTATTTCATTTTTTAATTGAAGATTAAAAGGGTTAAACCGAATGGCAGGACCGAACATCTATCTTTAGTTTGGTAACTTAGGGATGGATGATAGTCGGTATTAAGATGTTTATAGTGAGCACATTTATCTCCTAATTTATGAAACGTCGCGGGATGATTCAAAAAACCATTTTAATGTTTAATCAATTAAAATAATTGCAATAATTTCAGTTGTACTTGAATTTAATGTTTATCTGCGAAAATATTAAGCTATGACTGAAAATATTGCAAAAACCCCCTGCACTATTGAAAACCGTACAAATTGCTTTGTCTATACGGTTTTTTTTATGCCATGAATTCAGTACTTTATGTTTCTTTAAAATAATTGCATAAAATATTGGATAGTTAAATAAGAGTTTGTACTTTTGATGTGTAATTACCATCTTCATGTTTTAAAATCCTAAGGATATTAGAGTTGGGATTGAAAATAAAACTGACAGCCAGTGCCAAATGTATCGCAATTATAACTCCGTAGGAGTTACCAGTGCTTAACCCCCAGTGGAGCTTGCGGAACTGGGGGATGATGAATAGATAAGATTGCACAACTCCGTAGGAGTTACCTGTGTATAACCCCCAGTGGAGCTTGCGGAACTGGGGGATGATGAGTAAATGAGGAGGCACAACTCCGTAGGAGTTACCCGTGTATAACCCCCAGTGGAGCTTGCGGAACTGGGGGATGATGAGTAAATGAGGAGGCACAACTCCGTAGGAGTTACCCGTGTATAACCCCCAGTGGAGCTTGCGGAACTGGGGGATGATGTATAGACAAGATGGCACAACTCCGTAGGAGTTGACCAACAAGTGCATCTGTTTTTTAATAGTGGTGGTGAACTCCTACGGAGTTCTGGTGGCTACTACAGTCACTTACCCCCAGATAAATCTGGGGGTTATGCACGGAAAACTCCTACGGAGTTAGGAGACAATACACTGCAAATAATATTTTTTCCAGGGGAGTCTGCAGAACTAGGGGATGAAGAATAGATCAGATGGTATAACTCCGTAGGAGTTACCTGTGCATAACCCCCAGTGGAGCTTGCGGAACTGGGGGATGAAGAATAGATAAGATGACACAACTCCGTAGGAGTTGACCAACAAGTGCATCTGTTTTTTAATAGTGGTGGTGAACTCCTACGGAGTTGTGGTGGCTACTACAGTCACTTACCCCCAGATAAATCTGGGGGTTATGCACGGAAAACTCCTACGGAGTTAGGAGACAATACACTGCAAATAATATTTTTTCCAGGGGAGTCTGCAGAACTAGGGAATGAAGAATAGCTCAGATGGTATAACTCCGTAGGAGTTACCTGTGCATAACCCCCAGTGGAGCTTGCGGAACTGGGGGATGAAGAATAGATAAGATGACACAACTCCGTAGGAGTTGACCAACAAGTGCATCTGTTTTTTAATAGTGGTGGTGAACTCCTACGGAGTTGTGGTGGCTACTACAGTCACTTACCCCAGATAAATCTGGGGGTTATGCACGGAAAACTCCTACGGAGTTAAGATGGAGAGTGTACTTATTACCACCAGTTCCGCAAGTTCCACTGGAGGTTATGAAAAGAAAACTACTACGGAGTTAAGAAATTACGAAACATAATATTTTAGAATTATCTATTTTACTAAACTCTATAAACTAAACATTATGAACAGCTATCGACAATCATTGCATCACATTGTGTTCTGTACATACAAACGTAAAAACACACTTCCGGAAGAACATCACGAAGAGTTATACAAGTTTATTTGGGGTATTATTAAAAACAGAAAAAGCTTTCTATACCGCATCAATGGGGTGGGAAATCATATTCATATATTCTGCGATTTGCACTCTTCAATTAGTTTAGGTGACTTTATCAAAGAAATCAAGACAGCAGCGAACAAATGGATGAAAGAATCCGGCAATTTCCCTAAATTTGAATCCTGGGCAGAAGGATATTGCAGTATTACGTATAATGATCGGGATAAAGACATGATTATTAACTATATAAAAAATCAGAAAGAACACCATAAAAAAGTCAGTTTTGAAGATGAACTTAGGGCATTACTAATTGAGAGTGGCATTGAGTTCGACGAGAAGTTTCTCTTTTCCGACTAATACATTCACTAATAGAATATAATTATCAGGAACTGCCCCCTGCCCTATTGAAAACCGTACAGATGGATTGTCTATACGGTTTTTTAATGCCCTAAATTCATTACTTTTATGTTTCTTTTAAATAAATGCATAAAATATAGGATAGTTAAAAAATAGTTCGTACTTTTGAAGCAAAATTTCCTGATTCAAGCCGCAAAACGGAATATTGAGAGGTTTCCGATTCAATATCGTTTTCAATTGACTGAACTTGAGAAGAATGAACTGGTCACAATATGTGACCGGTTCGAAGTCCTGAAACATTCTTCTTCACTTCCTTATGTCTTTACCGAGCAAGGCGTGGCTATGCTATCGGCAGTATTACGGAGCGAAACAGCAGTGAGGGTAAGCATACTGATTATGGATGCTTTTGTGGAAATGCGTAAAGTGCTGAACCAACATGCCGGCCTGTTTCAACGAATGGACAAAGTAGAAAACAAGTTACTGGAGAACGATACTAAATTTGAGCAAGTATTTAAGGCTCTTGAAAGCAAAGAGGTGAATGTGGAAAGCGGGGTATTTTTTGAAGGACAGGTATTTGATGCATGGACTTTTGTATCCGACCTTGTACGAAGTGCTAAGTCATCATTGATATTGATTGATAATTATATTGATGATACGGTATTGAAACTGTTGGACAAAAGAGTCTTCGGCGTTACGGCAAGCATTTATACCAAAACCATAAGCAGGCAACTTGCTACCGACATGCTGAAACACAATACTCAATACGCACCCATAGAAATGCACGAAATGAAATTAGCGCACGACAGGTTTCTGATCATAGATCGTACCGAACTTTACCACATTGGGGCTTCCCTCAAAGATCTGGGGAATAAATGGTTTGCCTTCTCCAGATTCGAAAAAGGAACTATAGATATGTTGAATAAATTGGGTAATATGAAATAAATCTTTTCGTTCTTGTCTATTTTTGCAATGAGTGAATTGTTCAAGTCACCTGTCCTACTGCATATGCTGGTTAAATATGCAAAAGGTGGCCCTCTGGTTCTCAATGACAGACAGGAGCTTTTATACATTAAAAGAGTATATCCGGGCAGACGGGGTTCGTACTTTTGAAGCGGAATTACCTGATTCAGGTTTAAAGAATCCTAAGAATGCATGGTTGGAATTGCAAACAACAATAACCGGTATGATCCTTTACACATTCGAATAGGCTTATAAAGATCCTACTGGACGAGTGGAATTAAGTACTTATACTGGAATTTGGGGTTTACGTAAAGTGATGTTAATTTAATAAAAAAATTATGGATAAAAACGACTTAAGACTTCTGTTATCAATAGAAGATAGAGTAATCGCTGAGGATATACAGTATCTGTTGGAAGAATATGAGATCTATACCATGTTAGTTTCAGACAATCCTGCCTCATCAGCTCTAGGCTCATACATGGGATCAAATCCTACAGAGAGCATTGATATACAAATAAATATAGATGATTATCAGCGAGCGATTGATTTACTCACTGATAGCCCGTATAAGGAATTAGTAGACAACGAATAACAATATGTATGCGTCAATTAATAGTGTATTGACTGAAGGTTAATAGTGTTAATCAGGAGCTTTTATACATTTAATGAGCATATTCGGGAGTACGAGGTAAAACGAGCAAATATATTCGATTGCAAATAAAAATAATTTTAATATGACACCAGAAGACAACAACCAAACAAACGTAAAAGCCACTATTGAGGCTGTTACAGGTTTAGCCAAAGAAATCCCAATTTATCAGGATGCAGTCCAACCGGCAGCAAAGGAGATTGGCAAATCACTTGAAACAATAACAAAAACTGTAAACATTGCTTTAGCTCCAATCAAAGCATTAGTATGGGGTTATGAAAGAATTGAAGATTATCTAACAAATAGAGTATCTGAGAAATTAAGAGATATTCCTAAAGAAAATATCACAACTCCACCTCTTCATATAGCAGGACCCGCTGTTGAAGCGTTAAGATTTACTGGACACAATGAAAACCTTAGAGAATTGTATGCTAGTCTATTAGCTATGGCAATGAACAAAGAGACTTCTGCAAAAGCTCATCCGAGTTTTGTTGAAGTTATTAAGAATCTTTCGACTGAAGAAGCAATAATACTACAATCTTTTGTTTCACAAACTGAATATCCCAAAATAGACATAAATGAAAAAATTAGAGGAAAAGAAGGAGCAATATCAAGATTTAGAAATTTTACTCTTTTTCATAAAATTCATAGTAAAATTAAAGTAAACTCAACACCAACTTATCTTGACAATTTAAAAAGACTTGGGGTTATTGAAATTCTACTTGATCAGTATTTTGTTGACACAAAGTTATATGAACCTTTGGAGAACGATGATTCACTTTCAGAATTAAAAGACCAAATAAAAATAACTGGGAATACAGTAGAAATTAAAAAAGGATTAATTCGTTTAACTTCATTTGGAAAAGTATTTGTTCAAAATGTAGTAGCAATGAAATAAAAAGAACATAAACACACCTCCTTGGTCAGTTTTCGGAAACTGAACTTTTGACAGGTTTTACTCCGTTATTCATTTTGTCACAGTGAGCAAATGAACGCTCTCGAAAACAACAAATGCCAATAAAATAGCTCGTTATAGAAAAGTGTAGTAAAAAAATAATCGAAAGAAAAATATGTCAAATCTAAAATCAATCAAGAAATTGTCTGATGAGCTTTTTACAAAAGCATACAATTTAGCATTTGAATCTAAGGAAAAGATAAAACCCTGGACTCATATTTTCAATTTATGGTTGGAAGCTGCGACAAACGGACATGTTCGAGCTCAATTTTATGTAGGAACATGTTATGATTTTGGACATGGAGTTGAAAAAGATATTCAAAAGGCATTTGACTGGTATTTGAAAGCTGCTTTGAGAGGGAAAATGGAAGCACAATACAATATTGGTTTTTTTTATCATAATGGAGAATTAGTAGATCAAGATTATGAAAAATCTGTATACTGGTATTCATTGGCAGCAAAACAAGGAGACACTGAAGCACAACGAGATTTAGGATATTCCTATATTTACGGATTAGGTATTGAAAAAGATTATTCGAAAGCTATTTATTGGTATAAAAAAGCAGCCGTTAAAAGTGACCCTAAAGCTTTATACAATTTAGGTTTATGTTATGAATTTGGTGACGGTGTTACGCAATCAGACCGGTGGGCTAAGTATTATTATAAAAAGGGGAGTAATTTAAAACATAGAAAATCAACATTTAAATTGAAAAAATACAAATAAAACCAACCTGTAATTCCTCATATGCTGGTTAAATACAAAAAAAAGGTAATGGTTGTTGGAAACCATCAGTCATGACCGCAGGGAGCAATTGTAATCGCAAAAACAGCTAACAACCAGTATACATTTAATTCGTATTTACGGAAAGACAGGGGGATATTAAAAGTCCATATTATTATCCTCCAATACTTTAAAGTTCTATATGAGATGAGAATATACAAATTCTGAAAGCAATTATGAAAACAAAATTATTTTATTTAATCGTTTGCTTCTTTTTATTGATTCAACCAGGTCTATTTGCAAAGGAAGAAATGAAGTGTGTCAGTATCAGGGTAAAGTTAGTGACAAAACCCAATGTGATTATTAGTAGATATATTACTATATCATTCAAAGGTGACCGAAATAGGTTTAAGGGTATACCATCAACATTGAACAGAGAAAACAGTATTATAAATTTTGAGACTGCTGGAATTGATTCTTTATTTTTTCTTGTAGGTAATACAGCTAATAACAAAATTATTTGTATTCCGGATGTTAATATGAATCATGACTTTTCGGATGATTATGTTTATTCATTTGACAAAGAGATGTTTAATGAACTTTCCGCAGATCATAATCAGACCATTACATTCAAAAAACACATAAACAAGAAACTGGTTACCAGTAAAATATCTTTTTATCCATGTTTGAATGATATCAATGATATACATTCAATTACGTTTTGCCCTAAAACAGTGCATTATGAAGGTACTTTTCAGTTAAACGGAAAAAAGTATATAACATGGGCCAGAAGAGGATCTAATGGGAATCAGGAATGGGTAGATTATATCGTTACTGATTCATTGCCATCGGATTTGAAAGCGTTTAATTTAAAGTTTAATAATCATACAAAAAAGATATTGTTGGATGGGTATTTAATTCAATCAGGAACTTTGAATTCGGAGAACACAGTATTAACCTTTCAGATTGCCGCATTGAAAGACCTGAATAAATCCGAACTTCAGGGATATGATGAAGGTTTTTACGCTCCCGACCTCCGGGATAAAGATGTAATGAATGGAACTGAGATTAGCCTGTCACAATTCAAGGGGAACTATATCCTGCTTGATTTTTGGGGAACCTGGTGCAATCCTTGTATCTCCCTTTTGCCGCATATTGCTGAATTACATACAAAATACAAGGATTTAGTCATTGTGAGTCTTGCAACCTATGAAAATGAAAAGAGTGTATTAAGAGTTCCTGAGTTAATCAAAAAGTATCAAATGAATTGGGTAAATTTCTGTGACTTTGATGATGCACCTGCTTATCGACCCAATTACACATATAATACTTCAATCTATCCTACTACCATACTGATAGATCCCGAAGGAAAGATCATTCATCGTGGTAGCACAGGGGAAATTGAATCATTAAATAAAAAGCTCGAACAAGTTTTTAAATACTAACGATACTCTAAGATTGTGGATTGTGACATTACTGAAAATTGTACTTCTTTCGATTTTAAATATAATTGCCACTATTTATCTGATAACAATGTTGTGTAAAAGTGTTCGTTAACAAAACCAGGAAAGATAAAAATGATGAAAAACAAATTCTTTATATTGATTGCATGCTGCTTTTGTTTGACACAGACTAGTATTTTTGCTCAAAACAATTCCGACATTGCTGACACAACTATTTATTATTTAGTCGACAAAGAACCTATTCTGATTTTTGACAACAAAGAATATAAACTTGAAAATACAAAAGGATTCATTCATGCGCATTTAAAATATCCTAAGGATGGGCCAGATTGCATTGGTTCAGCTATAATTTCAATTGTTGTAGAAAAAGATGGAACGTTCTCAAATAAAAAACTATTGAGAAAACTTCCATGTGACAACTATAACATTGAAGCAATGAATGTAATAGACTTAATGCGAGAGTGGAAACCAGGTGTTAAAAAAGGGAAAACGGTTAGAACTTTTATTACTTTGAAAGTGAAATGGAATGAATGAAAATAATTTCAGAAAAACTGAGAGTGACGAATTGAATTATAGCAATCTTCAGCTTGAAAACAACAAAAACATTTGAAAGAGTATATGAAAACAGCATTGTTACTTATTGACATTCAGAATGACTATTTTGAAGGCGGAACTATGACCCTCTTTAATTCTGAAGGAGCTGCAGAAAATGCGAAATTGATTTTAGACAAATTCAGGGATGAAGGCTTACCCATCATCCACATCCAACATATTGCAACAAGCCCAACTGCAACCTTCTTTTTACAGAATACAAAGGGTGCTGAAATCCACAACCTGGTAAAGCCTTTACCAACAGAAAAGAGAATTATAAAACACTTCCCGAATAGTTTCAGAGAAACAGAATTATTAAACTATTTGAAAAGTAATGAGATTGAAAATCTGGTAATTTGTGGAATGATGACTCATATGTGTGTTGACGCAACAACCCGGGGAGCAAAAGATTTTGGTTTCAATTGTACACTTATCGGAGATGCCTGTACAACAAAGGACCTTGAAATAAATGGTGAGAAAGTAAATGCAAAAGTTGTCCAGAATAGTTTCCTGGCTGCACTGAATTACTTTTACTCGACTGTAACAACAACTAAAAACTACCTGGACGAAAAATAAAGAATAGCTTACAATGCGCATTATAGACAGTTGGAGGCTGATGTACAATTGCAAATGAAACATTCAGAGCAATATGATCCCAAAGTTTAAAATTTGACCTTAAACATCAATATTATAAAATAAAATTCGATTATCATGAAAAATCTTTTAATACTACTATCACTTATTACACTTTCAATCAACGCTCAAACAAATCTAAAGTATGACAAGAGATATATCCAATGTGAAGATAAATGGATTGCAAAGCAAATGGACAAAGATAGTACTTACGTTTTAGGCTTTATTTACATTGATGCAGCAGCCGGGTTGACATTAAATTATGAAGGAAAATTTAAAATAATAAATAATGTCTTCGTAAGACAGAATGAAGAAATGTCTGTTTTTAAAGTAAGATTAGAACCCAACAGAATTGCAATAGCTGAAATTCCGGAAGACAGATTTAATGAACTTGGCATTTTAAAATTCCCGGAATGGCTGACGTTTTATAAAGAAAATGAAAATTCAATTGAGAGGCTTTATCGCTGGGGATTCTTGTATAATGGCTGGGATGAATGTGCAAAAGCACTAACATATCTCGAAAAAGCAGAAAAGATAAATCCGAAGTATAAAGGACTCGAAGTAGAATTGGCATATTCTTACAATTGCCTAAGTAATTATGATAAAGCTGTCTTGGTATTACAAAGTGCTCTTGAGGCAAATCCTGCAGATGCTTATGTGAACAAAGAATTAATATATGCCCAGATAAAATCAGGACAATTAGACAAAGCGGCTGAAAGCTTCAAAAAGGCTAGTGAGATATGTAACGATAAGACCTACAACGGTGAAAATTGTTACAATCTTCTCCAAGCTTTCTACACTAATAAAGACAAGTTAAATTTTAATTTATGGTTGGACGATGCTAAAAAACTGACTTCCGGGAATGCTGTTTTGACTAAAAACATTCTGGCAATGGAAGATCAAATGTCGAAATAAAGAATGTTGTTTTAACACATTATGGACTGAAAGAGGCTGAATTATTTTTGCAGGTTATGCATCACTTTCACTTTGTCCCAGGACGATAGTGTTGCCCCTGCAAACAGCACATCCCATGAAACAGTAAACGCCAATTCCGAGTGCCCTGCTGGTTCTATTTAAGATCCATGTAAAAAGTGCTTAAGCATATTTTTGAAAAGCAAGGATTCTGTTAACCCTATTATGAAACAACCAAAATTTAAATAAACATGAAACAAATCATTCAACTGGTTTTTATTGCTTTATTAGTTGTCTCTTGTGATAATTACAATCAGAGGCAAGTAGTGACAGAGATGACCTCTCTATCAACCCTTAAAAGAGTTGATAAAAATAATCTAAGCCAAATAATAAAAGATGCAGAAAAAACAAAAGTTATTAAGAAAAAAATAATCAAAGATGGCTCCATTGACATCACAGTTAATGATCTGGAAAAAACTAAAACTGAAGTCGATGCTTTAGTTACTCGTTTTGGAGGATATTGTGACAATGAAAAGTTTTATAAAAATGAATTTGGAACGTCATATCATTTAAAGATACGTATTCCCTGTAGTAAATTTGAGTCCTTTATTGCGAATATTCAGAATGGCAAAGGCGAGATTACATCCAAAGAAATATCTGCCAGAGATGTAACCGATCAATTTATTGATATGGAAACACGGCTTGCTAACAAACAGAATTACCTGACTCGCTATCAGGAACTTTTGAAAAAAGCAAACAGTATCAAGGAGATTCTGGATATACAGGAGAAAATCAGGGTGTTGGGAGAAGAAATTGAAAGTACAACCGGCCAATTGAAATACCTGAATGATCTGGTTGATTTCAGCACACTGGAACTAACTATTAACCTGGTAAAAGACTACAAATACATCCCGGCACAGCGAATGAAGTTTATGGATAATCTGAAACAGTCATTTTCGAGAGGTTGGTATGGTTTTATTGATTTCTTGTTCTTTTTATTGTCCAATTGGGTATTCGTAATCATACTGGCTGTACTTGTATATTACTGGATTAAATATAGAAAAAGGAGAAAGATCCAAAAACAAAAAGTTTAAACAAGATACGGAAGAAATGCTATTTAGTAAAGGGAAAAAGTTAACGTTCGCGAATATGAAGCATCCCATATTAAATTGATCAGAACTTAGAATGTTTAGGATAATATTATAAAAGACATAAATACCATGAAAACAATCTTATTGACAGCAATTTACTTTTTCCTGACTGTTTGTGCGTTTGCAACTTCACAGATGGCAGATAAAATTATTTATAAAGGACAAGAATACTCATTAAACACAAATCCACTGGAAAAATTCTTTGAAAAGAGCCCTGATTTAAGACCGAAAAGCGAGAGCATGTCCACAGCTTTGTGGCGTGGGTATATTGGTACTTTCGAAATACAAGATAATCAACTATTTGTAAAAGACATAGTTGTTATGGATGAGGATACCATCAAGGGCTCACATAAATCGAACTGGAAAAGTGTATTTAATCAGGTATTTCCGGATCAGAAACCAGTAAAAGTGGATTGGCTCACAGGATTACTCGTCATACCGAATGGGAAAATTGTCAATTATGTGCACATGGGTTATGCTTCAACTTATGAAAATTACATTCTACTTGAAATTGACAAAGGAAATCTGATTCAGGAAAAGAGTATGAATAGTAAGGAATATGAAAAATTCAAGGATAAACAATTTGAAGCATTTCGGAAAACAGACGAATATAAAAAACTGAAAGAGGATTTAAAGAAAAATGGTGGTGGAACTGATGAGTTTCTTGACTCTTTTCTGAAAATATATGTAACAGATTACTCGACTAAGATATTGGCTAAATAAAGACAGGAATAACTAACACACATTATGGATAGTAGGTGGTTGATGCTCTTATATACCGATTAATACTGTACTCCCATATTCACTTTGTCTATATCATTATTTGTAAACATTAAAACAACAAACAACATGGAAAACAATGTATTAGTGAAACTGCTTTCACATTCGAAAACGACAAAAACTGCAATTGGAATAAGAAAATATAATGATGGGGACGACTTATATGTTGGTTACATTGTAGATTATACCGATTCTATTATTGTGTTACAACACATTTCTAAATACGGACTTGAAGATGGACTTATTGTTGAGAAAATTGAGAACATAGAATCCTTTGAAACTGAAGATGAATATTTAAAAACATATAATTACTTCTACAACAACCCATCTATCCTGAAAAAACAAACAATAAAGAAAATAGAACTTTCAAAAGAAGATAACTGGCAATATGAGATGTTTAAAAGCAAGTTTGACAAAGGAAAAATTGTAACTGTAGAATTAAATAATAGTGGCATTGACACTCATGGTTTTATTGTCGACTTTGACGAAATCTATTTGAATTTCAAACCAATAACTAACCTTGGTGTTGACGAGGGTGAAATCATATTTAAACTATCAGACATATCTGGAGTTTCAGTTGACAGACTTGAAAGTAGAAAAAGGGAAGCTTTATATCACTCGAAGAAAAATGTATAACTACAGATTTGTTAGAGGCTATTTATTGAATGATTAAAACTGATATGTGAATTCAAAACAAATTTATTAAAAACACCAAATAGAAAACTTACAATATGAGAAATAAAAGTTACCTGACAGTTATAATTCTATTCCTGGTTTTAATTAGTATTGGAATCTTTAACACCTATAATTTTTGGTTTAATTCAAAATTTGATACATCACCTATGGAAGCAGGTTTTTCATTTATTTGTTGTGGTCTTAGTTCACTGTTACTAGGCAATCTATTAACATATATTTTCGCAGTTCCCAGAAACATTAAATTTGATATTTTCACATTGACTGGTAACCAGAAGTGGAATGCTTTTAAGAACGATGTTGGTGAACAAAAGGCAATTAGAATAAAAAAAACAAATAGTATTTTATTCCTATTATCAGCAGGATTTATTGGGTTTTGTTTAGTGTTTGGCTTAAACAATTATGAAGAGTATCAACTAGAAAATTTCGGCAAGAAACAGGAAATTGAAATAACTAATATTTATAAAAGTTTACAAGGACATGCTATAACGAATATTGAATTTAAATATGAAGGAAAAGTTTATCATAAAGAACTATTCCTGGATAAGCTTAAGTTACATGAAAAAGTTGAAATAATTTTTTCAGCAAATGACCCACGAATTGCAATGTTTAACGACAAATTTATACTGGACAAAGAATAGACTTACAAAATGAAACGATAATGTTTGTAGGTAGACAGGCCTACATTTATAAGGCTTTGTATATAGAAATACTTAAAATTATAAGCTGTAAATGGAGATAATCAGGTATGATTATTTGAAAGCAACAGGGTAAATTGAAAATAGACGAAGTTTAACTCCTTTTGAATATCGAGCTAACATTTGTTATATCTGAGTATTGGCATTCAATGAGTTTGTTGGTTTACAAATGGTACTTGTTATACAAAAACTGTTTTTATCCAAAATGACAATAAAATAAGGAATTGAATAAAAGGAATCAAGAGAAACAAAATATGATAATTATGAAAAAAATTTACTCTATCACGGCAATACTAGCCCTGTTTGCTTTATCAGTGAGTCCATTGGCTAATTCACAGAATAATGCAAAGAATTGGTTATTTGGAAATTTCGGATTGGAGTTTAGGCCTGATACCGTTTTAATCCGGCATGATTATGCTCCGCACGAAAGCAGAGGAATGGGTATAATCAGTGATAAGGACGGGAACTTACTCTGTTATACTGATGGTTTCAATATATGGAATCGAAATCATACCATCATGCCCAATGGGAAGGATGTCCTACTTATTGCAGGAAGTCCTTCGATTCACGAATCAATTATCGTTCCTAAACCAGGGTCAGAGAATCAGTATTTTGTATTTACGGTTAATGCTTATAATGGGCAGGCTGCATCTGGTCTTTATTATTCAGTAGTTGATTTAAACCAGGATAATGGATTGGGCGATGTGACTGTAAAAGGTAAAAAGATACTGAATAATACTACCAATAAAATTACTGCAGTTTACCATAACAACCGGCATGATGTGTGGATCATCACGCATCAATCAGGTACTAACAGCTATTCTGCTTATCTGTTAACAGAAACAGGGCTTACAGAAACTCCCGTGATAAGTTCTGTTGGCAAGTCACTAACCTCTTCATTTGCCGGACAACTTAAAGCCTCTCCGGATGGGACTAAAATAGCATGCAGTTATGATGCCAGTATGACAGCCGAAGGTTTTACCATATTTGACTTTAATAATTCAACTGGTAAGTTGGCCAATCCTCTACTGTTTAGTATGCCTGTTACTTATCGTGGATGTGATGGACTTGAGTTTTCGCCTGATGCAAAAAAACTATTTGTATACCAAACAGGAAGTACCGGAGAAAGCGGTTTATACCAGTTCGAACTAAGCAGTGGAACTTATACCGGAATCAACAATTCGAGAACCCGTATATTTCAGGACAGGGATAATAGCATGTTACAAATGCAACTTGCACCCAATGGAAAAATTTACTTTTCAAAAGGAGGAGGCCAGGATAGCGGCACCAAATACCTGGGAGTAATAGAAAACCCAAATGAAACAGGCACCAAATGTATTGTGACGGAACTTGGGTTGTATCTGGACGGTTCATCGGCATTTGTGGCCAGAACACCCAATTTCATTCAGAATTACTTTTTCAAAACCAATTTTTCATTCGTTAATGCTTGCAGTGGCAACTTCACTGATTTTCAGATCAGCAATGAATCAGGCTTGGATTCGGTGAAGTGGTACTTTGGACAGGGGAGTTCATCAGTATCACGCCAACCACAATTCAAATACAACGAAGCCGGGAAATATACGGTAACCCTGCTGGCGTATTATCCCACTAAAACAGATACCATTCAGAAAGAGATCATCATCAACCCTTCTCCCCGATTCAATTTAGGTAACGACACCACTGTCTGCTACGGTCATGAATTATCCGTTGCCCAGGGTTTTAAATCATATCGCTGGAATACCGGAGATAATACCCGTTCAATCATTATAACAAAGCCGGGAAGTTATATACTAACCGTGGAAAATGAATATGGTTGCCAGACAACTGATTCTGTATTCCTGAATGTAGCCGCTTTACCGGTAATTGAATTACCGGATTCTATTCAATTAGGGACTCTGGATTCTATACCGGTAAGTGCCGGTAATTTTAAAACTTACAGGTGGAGCACCGGAGAAACTACCTCCACCATTCACGTTAAAAAAGAAGGTTGGTATTCAGTTACTGTAGAAAACGAAACCGGATGCACTGCTACAAAATCGTTTTACGTTTACCTCTATAAACAAACAACCGGAAATACGGATTGGAAATTGCTAAATCCACTGCCATCTGCATTAGCTGGATTGGATATTTGCTTTCTGAACAGTCAGACAGGTTATATACTGAATGATAACCAGATATTAGGGACCTCGGATGGAGGGACAACATGGAAAGTAATGATGGGAGTTACTTCAGCTAAACGAATGGCATTTAAAAACAATTACGGTTATATTATCGGAAGTACAGGCGCCATATACAAATCGACTTATATGGGCGTTGGGTGGAATAAACTAAATACCACATTCACAGATAACCTGACCGGAATCAGCGTTATCAGCAAGGATACAGTTTTCGTTACAGGGTCCAATAAACTCTATGTTTCATTTGACGGAGGAAAGAACTGGAATACTTCGAATGTTACGAGTAGTTATATTACCGACTCCTATTTTACAAGTTCATCTGTGGGCCATGTCGGTTGTACGAACGGAAGCGTATTTAAGACTGTTGATGGTGGCAAATCATGGAGCATGAAAAGCTCAAATAACTCATCATCAAGCAATATCAATAAAATTTATTTTGCTGATTCTAACACCGGATTTATATCCCGGGGGTATATGGCTGAAATATTAAAAACTACTGATGCCGGCGAAACATGGAAAGTAAGCAACTCTTCCTCTGATGTAATTAAATCTTTCTTTTTCCTTGATGCACAAAACGGATTTAGTGCCGGTGAAGATGGTGTTATATTCAAGACTTCCAATGGCGGCACGACATGGGTTTGGAATGGTTTTCAAACAGGAAGATATGACGGAACAGATATTAATGGTCTTTATTTTATAGACAGCATGACAGGTTTTGCTGTTGGCTTAGGTGGCAGAATAATGAAAACAACAGATGGTGGAAAAACATGGAATGCTTATGCTTCAACTTATAATACTATCAAACAACTCAAATTCTTTTCCAGTACAACAGCATATGGCCTGGTTGGAAATTCATTCATAAAGACAACAGACGGGGGGAACAAATGGACTGCACTGGGAGCTCCTGTTCCAACAGGGAACACTACTCAATTTGATTTTGTAAATGAAAATACCGGTTATTGTATTGCAGGAGGTGATAGCGGTTCATCAGCAGACGTGGCAAAAGTATTTAAAACAATTGATGGAGGAAAAACCTGGACAGTAACAAACAAAGGTATGGATATTTTCTATGATGATCTGTACTGTATCGATTTTATTGATGAAAATACAGGTTTTGTAAGCGGAGGTTATAACCGGAATAATACATTTAAAACAACAGATGGAGGAAATACATGGACCACAATCAACAATTATAGTTTTAGCCAGATGAAATTTATAAATCCTCTGATTGGTTACGGAAAAAATTACAATACAATATACAAAACTATTGATGCAGGAAAGACATGGACTATTTCATTTAGTTCCAGCTCAAGTAACGGAATTGCTTCGTTTGATTTTACAGATGAAAACAACGGATATTTTGCTGGTAGCAGTGGTGGTGAATTTTATAAAACATCCGATGGAGGAACGACCTGGCAGAAGCTTACAGTTCCCTATAATTATTATATCAATGTGAAGTTTTTTTCTCCCAATGTCGGCTATATTACAGAAGATTATGGAAAAACATATCAAACAAGTAATGGCGGGGTTAGTTGGACACAGTTATATAAACCTTACAATGTTACCGGCATAGAACTCATTGGGAATGAAATATTTGCTTTTGGTGGAAATGGCGTAATAATGAAGAAAAAAGTCGACTATCAAACGGCAGTATTAACATTAAGCGCAGCTACAGCAATTACAAATAAGAGTGTTACCCTCTCAGGAAATGTAACATCAAACAACGGGCTGATAAAGAATATCCAATTTGAATATGGCATTGGATGGTTGTCAAATAAAGTTGCTGTTCAGCCTGATTCTGTTCTACCCAATGCAAGCTTAAACCAGAGTGTAAACCTCAAGGATCTCAAACCAAACCAAACCTATAATTTCAGGTTGTTTGCCACATCCAATGGCATTCAGTATGTAAGTGATATGCTTCAGTTTACTACTTTGCCTGATTACACGTTGAATATGAACTACGTTTATAATATAAAATCGAACGAAGCTGACATTACCGGTAATATTGTTGCGAATGCGAGCGATATAACAGGTATAGAATTCCAATATGGGACAGACACAACGTATACTTTCAAAGCAACAGTCCAGCATGACATCGTCACAGGAGGTACTACCGGGTCCATTGCCGCCCATTTAAGCTCCTTAAAGCCACAGACAAGATATTTAGCCAGAATCAAGGCAAATTATAATGGTTCGGTTATTTATAGTTTGCCGGTTGCATTTACTACTGTGAGTGAATATGCCATTACCGTATATAATCCATCCATAAATGGGAATACAGCAAATTTTACAACATATATCTCAGCAAATAAAGACACTATTCGGAATATCGTATTTGAATATGGTCCTTCACGTGAATATAAGAATCAGGTTACTGATTTAACTATAGTAAACAAAGGAAGTTACAACTATATATATACTCAAATAAAAGGATTAGATTCAGCAACCGTTTATTATTACCGGATTAAAGCCAATTTGGGTAAGGAAGTAATTTATAGTGCAGAAAATATTCTCCAGTTGAAAAGAAGCGTTGTTATGATTCCGATTGAGGCCAATCAATTGTCTGATAGCTCAATAATTCTGAAGGGACTCATTAATTCAAATGGCGCCTATTTAACTAATATAAGATTCCAGTATGGAATAAATGAAAATTTTGGTGATTCTATACCCGGGACGCCGTATTATGTCTATAATTATGGAACCAGTTTAGTTTCTTCCACACTGAAGCATTTAACTCCCGGTTTGAATTACCAGGCCCGTATAAGTGCTACAAATGGAATTGTCAGATATTATTCAGATGTTTTTACATTTACACTTTATTCAACCGCATTGGACAGTTTAAAAGATGATGCGGGAGTTTCAATCTATCCAAACCCTGCAATAAATTATATATTAATTAATTCATTGAAACCGGTAACTAAAGTTGAAATATATGATTCATATGCAAAATTAGTTCTGCGATCAGAGAACAACACTAAAATTAATATTTCACAATGGCAAAAGGGAATCTATCTTGTCAGGATATATTTGGGCAATATATTTGTAACTAAGAAGTTAATCATAAACTAATCGGGAATAAGGAATAAGGAATGATAATTGCTAAAAAGAAAATAATTTAATAAGAGTAACTATCATAAAACGGGCATTTGATTTTTCATGTAAAATTAATTTTCGAGTATGAAATAACTCAACAAAAAATTGAAACCTGATTTTATGCCTATTGTTTTTAGGTTATTCTGACTTTCCGTATATGTTGGTTAAATGAGCAAAAGGTAGTGCCGGCCGTTGGAAACTAACGTTCACGGCCTAAGAGAGTAATTGTAATCCAAACAGTATGTATTATGAGGATTTCAATCCAAAATAAGCACATCCTTTTTTACAATAGATGTGTATCTGAATACAAATTCAAAAGAACACAAGAACCGGGATTAAAATCCCTGTGCCGCACCGGAGCTTTTTTATATTTAATGAGATTATCAGGGAGGACGGGAAACTGTCTTAAATTTACAATGGTACAGTTTCTTTAATAAATAGAAATTAATGCCGTATAGTTTAGCAAACTAAACGGCTTAGCATTACAAATCTTGATTTCTGATTTTCTATAAATATTTCAGGCTAATAGGACGTTTAAATTGTTAGACTTTGTATCTTTACGCCTAAATGGAAATACTACTAATATAGTTATAAAATCATGAAACTTATGATTAAGAAATCCCTCCTGTTATTGGCCTTATTCAGTTTAATGAGTGTTACGTTAACCTGTAAGGGAGAAAGTCCAATAGTAACACCACTGGTTAATGCTTTTGCCAAAGGGGCTGATATTAGCTGGTTGCCACAAATGGAAGCAAGTGGCTATCAATTCCTGAACGACCAGGGTGTCCGGGAAGATTGTTTCAAGATCCTGAAAGATCATGGCATCAATTCCATACGGCTTCGCACCTGGGTGAATCCATCCAACGACAAAGCAAGCGGCCATTGCAGCAAGGACGAGACGGTGGCTATGGCACTCAGGGCCCAACAATGGGGAATGCGGGTCATGATTGATTTCCATTACAGTGACTCGTGGGCAGATCCTTCAAAACAGGTAAAACCAAAAGCCTGGGAAGGACATGATTTCAATCAACTGCTGAAAGATGTTTACGATTATACCTTCGAGGTGATGACCGCCCTGAAAACAGCCGGAATAACACCCGAGTGGGTACAGGTAGGAAATGAAACCCGTACCGGAATGATCTATCCGGAAGGAAGCACGGAGAACTGGCCCCAGCTGGCCCTACTTATCAATAAAGGGTATGATGCCATAAAAGCTGTCAGCCCGCAATCGAAGGTAATACTGCATGTTGACCAGGGCAATAATAATTCCCTGTTTCGTAATTGGTTTGATAATGCCCAAAAGAACGGAGCAAAATACGATGTGATTGGTATGTCCTATTATCCTTACTGGTTGGATGGCAAACCGGATTATACGCTGTCAATAGAAGAGTTAGGAAAGAACCTGATTGACATGGCAGCCAGGTATAACAAGGAAGTCATGGTGGTGGAAGTGGGCGGCGAAGACACTAAAGTCCAAAACACTTATGATATGTTGGTGGCTGTGCAGAAAAAGGTGAAAGCAGTACCGAACAGTAAGGGATTGGGGGTGTTTTACTGGGAACCTGAGGGTGCCCGAAGTTGGAGTCATTATGGCTTAAGTGCGTGGGGAGATGATGGAAAACCGAGCAAAGCGTTGGAGGCATTTAAAAAGTTTTAGAAGTTTGGGGTTTGAAGTTTGAGGTTTGAGGTTCCGCGTTCAATGTTCCGTGTTCCGTGTTCCGTGTTCCGTGTTTGGTTCTTGGTTCTTGGTTCTTGGTTCTTGTGTCTTGTGTCTTGTGTCTATAAAATCACACATATGAAATCAGTTAATCTAAAAACAGTCCTTTTATTAATTTGCTTTGCCTGGATGATTTTTCCAACAGGCTGTAAAGATAATGATCCTGTTAAGAATCCGCAAGATACGATTCCTAAAGACACAACAAAAACAGCAGCTTTTGCCAAAGGAGCTGATGTGAGTTGGGTGACACAAATGGAGGCAGGTGGAAAGAAGTTTTATAATGCCACCGGTACCCAAATGGAATGCATGGCCTTATTGAAAAGCCTGGGGATGAACTCCATCCGCCTGCGGGTTTGGGTGAATCCAACAGATGGTTGGTGCAATGAACAGGACCTGTTGGTAAAAGCAATCCGGGCTAATAACCTGGGCATGCGTATCATGATTGATTTTCATTACAGCGACAGTTGGGCAGACCCGGGGAAACAAAACAAACCTGCAGCCTGGAAAAATCTCAGTTTTACGGACCTGAAAACAGCGGTTAGCAACCATACTGCGGAAGTATTGAATTTATTGAAAACGAATAGCATTACTCCCGAATGGGTCCAGGTGGGGAATGAAACGGGTAACGGGATGTTGTGGGAAGATGGCAAAGCCTCAACGAATATGGCCCAATATGCCGCCCTCAACAATGCCGGGTATGATGCTGTAAAATCGGTATTTCCGTATGCCAAAGTAATTGTTCATGTTCAGAATGGAAATGACAACAGCCTTTTCCGCTGGTTATTCGATGGGTTAAAGAATAACGGCGGCAAGTGGGATGTCATAGGGATGTCGCTTTATCCTGACACCAGCAACTGGGAGGCAATGAATAACGCATGCCTGGCGAATATGAATGATATGATAACACGTTACGGGAAACAGGTCTTGATTTGTGAAACCGGCATGAGTTCAAACGCTCCGGCAACTGCAAAAAGTTTTTTGAGTGACCTGATCGCGAAAGTAAATTCTATTCCTTTGCACAAAGGACTGGGTGTATTTTACTGGGAACCTGAAGCCTACCTATGGCAGGGATATGGAATGGGAGGCTTTGACAATACAGGGAAATCTACGGAAGCATTGGATGCATTCAGGTGAGTCATAATTCAAGACAGTTTATTAATAGCTTTGAATTACATAAATAAATTCAATTTGTCATTAACTTTATTGCAATTGAATTGTTATAAACAGAAATATTGGAGTGTTTTAAATCGTTTGAATGGAAGTAGAAAAAAAACGTAAGATCCGGTTTAACACATGAATCGATCGGCACCCATATTTAAACAGTTTTAAGAATCTGAAAAAGAAACAGGTATCCTTAAATTCTTATTGATTTGAGTCTAAAAATACAAGAAGAAAAAGGCAGCTTAACAGGTACGGTAAAAGGTTTTTCATGAACTGTCAATCCCAAATATTATTCATCCTTGATAGCCTCTGATCATCCTAATGGATGAGAGATTTTCTAATCCTTTGGGACTACTAAAGTAGTACTTTTGCCTAACAGATTTAGCACTTTTAGTTGATTTATGTTAATGTTGTATTTTGTAATTTTACAAGATTAAAATCCCGGGGTTTATCTATAATAAAAAATCGGCAATTACCTCAGGGAAACAATAGCTGGATTAATATCATCAGTCTTAACACCATTAAACCAGCCATTTATAAATTTAGTGCCGGTAATTTTCATACAAGACACATTTGACTGAATTGATTCAAAAAACAGCTTTTAAGGACTAAAGTTGCAGGTTACGAAAACAGTACTTAAAAATATAAAAACGGACAACATAAGGCAATACAGTTATTATTTTAAAGCCTAACGTTTCAATCATTTTAATATCAATCCGATTCTAAAGTGAATTTTATTTTTAGCTAAAAAATGTTTATCTTTGATACTTTATTATTCTACTTATTTCTTTATAACACGGATAAATCCAAGCAGAAACAAATAAATCAGTATAACAAATCGCGATTACTAACATAATTATTTTTATGAAAAAGCTGAATGACATTTTCTTTTCGATGCTTACCAGTGTAATTTTATTGGTTATTTTCGGTGCAAGCATAGCTTATGCTACTTTTGCCGAAAATAATTCAGGAACAGAATACGCGAAACAAATAGTCTATAATGCTAAATGGTTCGAGGTATTGTTTGTCCTGTTAATTGTAAATTTACTGGGAAGTGCCGTGAGGTATCAGCTATTTAAGAAACGTAAGTTCAGTGTGTTACTTTTTCATTTGGCATTCATTTGTATTATCATTGGAGCAGCAGTTACCCGTTTTTACGGGTCGGAAGGTGTGATGCATATCCGACAGGGTGAAACCAGCAATGAGATCTCCTCGGATAAAACATCGGTCAGGATATTGGCTGAATTTAAAGGCGAAAAGGTTGAGAAAAGCAAGGAAGCCAGTTTTTCAGAAACCGGATCGAATGCTTTTTCGGAATCGGTAGCTGTGGGAGGAAAAACCATCACGGTGGAAAATGAACTCTTCATTCCCAATTCTGTTGAAACTATTGTTCCGGACGAACAGGGGGAACCTGCCCTATCACTATTTGTGATGAACGGACAAAACCAGGGCATGGATTTCATATTATTAAACGGTGAATCGAATAGTTTCGGGGATGTGTCCTTTGGATTCGGGGATTCGATCCATAAAGCTGACATTTCATTTACACTGGCGGGAAATCAACTGTTTTTTAAAACAGCATTGCCGTTGTCGAAAATGAGCATGATGCAAAAAACACAAAGCATGATGATGCCGGGAGCCGTAGTACTGGCAGAACAAAAAACCATTTATAAGGCTGACAATATACTTTTTGTATTGAAGACTTATATGCCAAAAGCCAAAAAGAACCTGACCCAGGCTACACCTGAAATGGAGAAAACCGGAATCATCAAAAAAGGGAAAGATGCCATCATTTTCAAGGTTAGTGATGGGAACATCACTAAAAGGGTAAATGTGTTAAGCTCTGAAAACCAGACCTCACTCCCTGCAACCTGCCAGTTGAATGATGTTAAAGTATCCTTGTCGTACGGCATGTTGCAACATAAGTTACCTTTCAACATAACATTACGTTCATTTCAGCTGGACCGTTATCCGGGATCTAACAGCCCTTCGTCGTATGCCAGTGAAATAACCCTCACCGATACGGAATTAAAGAGTGAACGCCCATTTAGAATTTATATGAATAATATTTTGAATTACAGAGGTTACCGTTTCTTCCAGTCTTCATATGATCCTGACGAAAAAGGAACTATCCTGTCAGTAAGCCACGATTACTGGGGAACGCTTATCTCGTATATCGGCTATTTTATTATGGCACTTGGCATGATCCTTACCCTTTTCAATAAAGACAGCCGCTTCAGAACCGTATTAAGGCTGAGTAACGAATTGCAGGTAAAACGTAAATCGGGCAAGACTTTATTATTGGCGGGCATGATCCTGTTATCGGGTTCAATGTTTGCCATGGGAGGTGATATGACGAGGAAGGCCCATATGAATGCCCTGAACAGCCTGCTCATACAGGATGAAGCACAGGGCCGGGTAGAACCTTTTAACACCTTTGCCTCGGATGTGCTGCGCAAGATAACCAAGAAAACATCATACAATAGCTTGTCAGCCGTGGAAGTGTTGCTGGGCATGAGTTCAAACCCCGCTAACTGGCAGAACGAGCCGATGATCAAGGTGGCCAACGCTCAACTGGCAAAAGAATTGGGTGCGGTGAATGACTACGTTTCATTTAACCAGCTATTCGATTTTGACAATGGTGGTGCCTACCGGTTGAAAGAAAAGATAGATAAGGTATACCAAAAAGAACAATCGACCCATAATAAATATGATAAAGAAATAGTCAATGTTGACGAACGTGTCAACATCTGTTATCAGCTATTTAACGGGAATATGCTGGCATTATTTCCAATTCCCGGTCATAACGACGGGAAATGGAGCACTGCGAAACCTATAGTTGCGGAACAGACACAAACAAATCCTCATGCAGGAATGGTGGGTATGAATGGAATGGGTGCACCGGCGGGTATGGGAGGAATGGAAGGCAAGACATCTTCAGCAGGCATGGGAAGTACAGAAAGCAAAACACCTCCTTCAATGGATGACATAAAGGGTAAAACACCACCTCCGGGCATGGGAAGCATCGAAGGGAAAACACCTCCGGCAGGAATGGGCGGAATGTCACAGGAACAATTGAATTCCATGATGGGGAAAAGCCCGGTGGCAGCTTCTGCTTTGTCGAATGATTCCCCTGAAATGTTGTTAACCAATTATTTCAAAGCAGCCAACGAAGCCATATTATCCGGAAACTGGGGCCCTGCGAACGAACAATTGATCCGGATTAAGAGTTACCAGTTGCTGAATGGTGGAAATAATTTACCTTCTGCGACAAAGATCAAACTTGAAATATTTTACAATAACTTAAACATATTCGGGATCCTGGCAATTATCTATGTCATCATGGGATTTGTACTATTAATGCTCCACTTGGTGGACATTTTCAAGGTGAAATCCGGATTGGAAAAATACCTGAAATTAGCCATCTATCCATTTGTACTGGTATTTGGCCTGTATACTGCCGGATTGGCTATACGCTGGTATATTTCGAGCCACGCACCCTGGAGTAACGGGTATGAAACCATGATCTTTGTCGGTTGGGCTGCAGCCTTATCGGGATTAATATTTGCACGGAAATCACCAATCACTTTATCAGTTACAGGCATATTATCGGCCATTGCCTTGTTTGTAGCAGGAATGAGTTGGATGAATCCTGAAATTACAAACCTGGTTCCTGTACTTAAATCATATTGGTTGATTGTACATGTGGCCATTATAACTTCGAGCTACGGGTTCCTTGCCATGGGAGCCTTACTTGGATTGCTTAATTTAATCCTGATGATAGCACAGTCGAAGAAGAATGCTGTCAGGTTAAAAGACAGCATACAGGAGATAAGCTATATCATTGAAATGGCACTGATTATCGGGTTGCTCATGCTCACAATCGGTTGTTTTATCGGGGGTGTATGGGCAAATGAATCGTGGGGCCGCTACTGGGGCTGGGATCCAAAAGAAACCTGGGCACTGGTAAGCATAGTGGTTTATTCGGCTATCCTGCATTTAAGGAACGTTCCAAAAGCAAACAATCAGTTTGTATTAAGCAGCTTAGCATTAATAGGACTTAGTACCATTATCATGACATTCTTCGGGGTGAATTATTACTTGTCGGGAATGCATTCATACGCACAGGGAACACCTCCACCGGTACCTGCATTTGTTTATTTTATAATTATCGGGGTATTTGGATTGGTAATATTGGCTTATAATTCAGTTAAAAAAAATAAGATTTGAATAAATTGAGAATTCCGGTAGGGCTTTTAACCAACTGTCTATTTTACAAGTTACTAAGTCAATAATTTTAATGTTAATTAAACTTTTTATTTTCAATATAAATATAAATAATTGATGTTTAACCCTTTAAAAAATTGAATCAAGAATAATTGAAGTATATTTGAAATTAAACAACTAAAAATACGGATTATGTAATTCTACTTTACAGATAAAAAAAGGAATTCTTTACAGGTAATATTACGAACAAAATGCAAAAACGACTATAGATGACTCAGTTACTTCACAGACTATCTTTAACAATATATTCAATAGTAGTAATCATATCCATAATTGTGCTGACATATATTGGTTTCACCTATTATAATAAGCCGATTGAAGAACGTTTTTTTGACCCGAATTACGCATTATTGAAGCCAAGTGGATTTCTAGGTCATGGATTAGGAGTAATAGGTTCTTTCCTGATCGTATTTGGGATATTTTCGTATATGATTCGAAAGAGAGTTAAGATGTTTGTCAGGGTGGGAGTTTTAAAGTACTGGCTTGAATTTCATATTTTCCTTTGTACGTTAGGATCTGTTTTTGTGGTATACCATACAACCTTTAAGTTTGGGGGTATTGTATCCGTAGGTTTCTGGAGTTTGGCAATTGTTTGGACAAGTGGCTTAATTGGCCGTTATATCTATATCCAGATACCCCATACGATCGAGGGACGCGAACTGACTTTAAAAGAGATTCAGGATTTTAAGTCAGATTTAGATGCTGAATTAATGGATAAATATCAGATTGATATTTCGGAGATTAAATCAACCAAATTCTCATTAAAGCGTTTGAAACTCATTTCGAAGAATATAACTGTTAGAGAATTCAGGAAAGTAAAAAAATTGATCCGCGCTGAAAGAAGAATCAGCCGGAGAATAGAACGATTGGATAGGATGCAAAATCTTTTTAAATACTGGCATGTTGCCCATTTACCTTTTGCGCTTATCATGTTAATAATAATGGTCATACACATAGCCGTAGTGCTTACGTTTGGCTACAAATGGATTTTTTAAAATGAATAATCAATTAATTGAATTATCAATATATGGTTTTGCAATACTGCTGATTCTGGTTGTCTTGCTGGTATATATCAAGAAACAAAGACGGGAATCAAAGATAGTAGATGTAAAAATAGAACATGCAAAATCAGAAGGGATTCACGAACCGGTTTCATTATATCCGGTAGTTGATCCGAACAGATGTATAAAGAGTGGGGCGTGTGTCGATGCGTGTCCGGAACATGATATATTAGGAATCAGAAATGGACGGGCAACCATCATAAATGCATCACATTGCATAGGTCATGGTGCCTGTTTCCGGGCATGTCCTGTAGAGGCCATATCCTTATGGATAGGGACCGAAAAAAGAGGGGTTGATTTACCGGATGTAAGCCCTACATTTGAGACTAATGTACCGGGAGTGTATGTAGCCGGTGAATTAGGTGGTATGGGACTAATAAAGAATGCAGTGTCCCAGGGACGGGAAGCCGTAGAAAACATAGTAAAAACGATAAAAAAGGATGTGAAGGCCCAATATGACCTGATTGTAGTAGGTGCCGGACCTGCCGGGATATCGGCAACACTGGCAGCTAAAAAATACAATTTAAAAGTATTAACCCTTGAACAAGGAACTTTAGGAGGTACAGTTTTCACTTTTCCACGGTCTAAGATAGTGATGACAGCTCCAATGGATTTACCATTGTTTGGGAAAGTTAAATTTAGGGAAACATCAAAAACCGAATTACTTGATTTATGGCATACTGTATTATCAAAAAACAACATTAGTATAAAGGAAAATTCCAAAGTAGAAGCGATCGTTCCTGGAGGAGGCATATTTAATGTTGAAATATTAGGGGGTGATGTCTATTCATCAAAAGCAGTATTAATTGCAATCGGACGCCGTGGAACACCACGCAAATTGGGAGTACCGGGAGAAGAATCAGAGAAAGTAGCCTACAGACTGTTGGAACCGGAAGAAATAAAAGGTAAAAATATACTGGTTGTTGGTGGTGGTGATTCAGCCATCGAGTCTGCTTTGTTGCTGGCAGATAATAACAAGGTTACCCTGTCATACAGAAGCGATGCATTTAACAGGATCAAGGTAAGAAATGCTGTCGATATTAAAGAAGCGATTCAAAACAATTTAGTAGATGTAAAATTCAATTCAAATATTGTTTCAATTGATAAAGATTCAGTATCGTATACCATGAAAGATTCGACTGAAACACTGAAAATAAAAAATGATTTAGTTTATATATTTGCAGGCGGAGAACTTCCGACACAATTTCTTAAAAAGATTGGAATTGATGTTACTACAAAATACGGCGAAAGTATTTTGAAGCACTAAAAAAGCATGATATTACTGGTTTTTATTTTCAAATCAATTAATTAATGATCTACTGAAATGAAATTAAAAGAGTTGCAACTGATCCTTGGATTCTTCTTTTTATGTGTATGCCCGATTGTTGCCCAGATTTCACCGGGAGAACTGAGTAATGCACATGCATACCTGGAAGGTGTAAGCAATTGCACTAAATGTCATGATGTTGGGAATAAAGTAACCCGGCAAAAATGCCTGGCATGCCATCAGATAATTAAAACGAATATTGCGGCCCGTAAAGGGTATCATGCATCTAACGAAGTAGTTGGAAAAGAATGTGTGGTTTGCCATAATGAACATCATGGCCGCAATTTTCAAATCATCAGATTCGATAAGAAAAACTTTATTCACAGCAAAACCGGATTTGAACTAAAAGGGGTACATGGGCGACAGGACTGCAATGCATGCCATAAACCTAAATTCATAAAAGATGCAAGGTTGAAAGGGAAACCATCCACATTTATGGGCTTAAATAAAACCTGCCTGACTTGCCATGAGGATTATCACCAGGGCAGGATGTCCTCAAAATGTGACAATTGCCACAGCTTTGAATCATGGAAAAATGCAACAGGTTTTGATCACAATACAACCAGATTCCCATTGTTAGGAAGCCATAAGAATGTACTTTGTGATAAATGTCATAAAACGATTACAGTAAACGGCAAACCTAAACAGATATTTAAAGGGCTACCTTTTGGCAATTGTACGGCATGTCACAAGGATGTGCATGAAAACAAATTTGGACAAAACTGCAAGAAATGCCATAATGAAGAATCATTCCACCTGGTAAAAGGCATGAAAACCTTCGACCATGACAAAACAAACTTCAAACTGCTTGGCAAACACCGATTACTGGCCTGTAAAGAATGTCACAAAAAATCGTTGACAGCACCAATCAAGCATGATCATTGTAACAATTGCCATGCCGATTATCACAATAAAGACTTTGCAAAGAATGGTGTATCACCTGATTGCAATCAATGCCACAATAATGATGGGTTTACTCCAAGTACATATAGCATCGAGAGTCACAATTTAACGAAATTCCCATTGGAAGGGGCACATTTGGCTACTCCATGCATGGCCTGCCATAAAAAAGACGGGAAATGGTCATTCAAGAATATGGGAACTAAATGCATTGATTGCCATAAGAATATACACAAAGGGTTTATGCAGGATAAGTATATTGTAAATAACAATTGTCAAACCTGTCATGTTGTAACCAGTTGGAAGAAGGTTACTTTTGATCATTCACAAACAAAATTCAAACTGGATGGGGCACATGCTAAGATCTTCTGTGGGGATTGTCATTATGCAAAAAACCAGAATGGTGTTAAGATTCAGAAATTCACTGGCCTTTCAATGGAATGTGAAAGTTGTCATAAGAATTCTCATATGGGTCAATTTGAGGTAAACGGAAAAACCGTGTGTACCAGATGCCACACTACTGAAGAATGGTTAAAAACAAAATTTGACCATAACACTTCCAGGTTTAAATTGGATGGAGCCCATGCAACTGCAAAATGTTATGAGTGCCATAAACAGGTTACCGATGAAAAAGGGAAATATATCCAGTATAAATTTAAAAGCATAGAATGTTCTGTCTGCCATTCATAATGGTTTCGGCTCAATTAACAGCAGTAAGTGTTCATGCTCAAAACTCACCAGTTGGAGTTAAGCTGAACACCAAATGTGACTTATGCCCTAACAGAAGAAACCGGAATACTATAGTTCTAAAAAAAGGAGTCTTCAATCAGAACAAAGCGACCTCTTAGTTAGCCATTAATTGCAATCGGTTGCCTGTGATAAGTTTCCTGCAGTACCTATAGCAAATTATACTTTATTTACGTGTACAACACTAACTTGAAACAAAATGTACAGAATCCGAATCGGGGTAGTGCGGAGGTTATACTAACGAAACAACAAGAATAGCCTACTGATTATGTGAATATGCTTATATTTTTATTGAACGATACACACTATTAAGATATTTTAAATTATAACATTATGCGTAGAACTATACTTTTCACTCTATGTGTTATTTTTATAACATCTATTTTTGCAGAATCTCCTCATGGTAAAGATTTTGCTATAAAATGTGAGGTATGTCATACAACGGACAATTGGACAAAGATTAAAATGAATGGATTTGACCATGATAAGACAGATTTTCCACTGGTTGGACAACATAAAACTGTATATTGCCGTAAATGCCATGTGGATCTGAATTTTAAAAATGCCAAAAGGGATTGTTCTTCTTGCCATAAAGATGTTCATGAACTAACCTTAGGTCGGAATTGCGAAAGATGCCATACCCCATCGTCTTGGATTGTAAATAATATCATACAAATACATCAACAGAGCAGATTTCCTTTAGTAGGCGCACATGCCCAAATTGACTGCAACTTATGCCATAAATCAGCTTCCCTGCTACGGTTCGATCCTATGCGGTCAGATTGTGTCGATTGTCATTTGAAAGACTATAATGCAACGACCAATCCGAACCATGTGACCTCTAATTTCCCAAAGAATTGTACCCAATGTCATGATCAACGAGTCTGGACTTCTGCAACATTCGATCATAATACTACCGGATTCCCTCTGACCGGTGCACACATTTCAGTGAATTGTACCAGTTGTCATAAAAACGGATTTGGTCCAATCCCGACTACCTGTGTCAGTTGCCATTTAGCAAACTTTAATGCAACCACGAATCCAAATCATGTCACAGCAAAATTCTCCACGGATTGCCAGACATGCCATAATACTATTGCATGGTCGCCATCCACTTTCAACCATAATACCGCAACTGCATTCCCATTAACCGGAGCCCATATAGGGGTAACCTGTGTAAGTTGCCATACAAACGGGTATGGTCCTATTCCGACAACGTGTGTTAGCTGTCATTTAGCGAACTTTAATTCAACTACGAATCCGAATCATGTGACCGCAAATTTCCCAAAAACCTGTGAAACCTGTCACAGCACAACTACGTGGGTACCGTCTACTTTTAACCACAGTACAAGTACCTCATTCCCACTGACTGGTGCACATATTGCTGTTGATTGTGTCACTTGCCACAAAAATGGATATGGTGCAATACCAACGACCTGTGTCAGTTGTCATTTGGATAACTTTAATTCAACTACAAATCCGGATCATATTGGAGCTAGATTCTCTACAGAATGTCAAACCTGTCATACAACTACAGCCTGGGCACCTACATCATTTAATCATAATACAGCAACATCATTCCCATTGACGGGGGCCCATATTACTGTGGCTTGTTACAGTTGTCATGCAAACGGATTTGCGGGTATTCCTACAACATGTGTCAGTTGCCACCTGACAAACTACAATTCAACAACAAATCCGGATCATATAGCAGCTAAGTTTTCAACAGACTGTCAAACCTGTCATACGACAAATGCGTGGGCACCTGCAAACTTTAATCATAATATAGCAACTTCTTTCCCATTAACGGGAGCGCATATTGGAGTTGCTTGTTACAGCTGCCATGCAAATGGATTTGCAGGTATTTCGACAACATGTGTCAGTTGCCACTTGGCAAACTATAATGCGACTACGAATCCAAATCACATTACGGCCAAGTTCCCGACAACCTGTGAAACCTGTCATACAACAACGGCATGGGTGCCATCAACATTCAATCATAGCACTGCTACAACATTTCCACTGACAGGTGCCCATAGTACAGTTACCTGTACGACATGTCACCCGTCCGGCTTTGCGGCCATACCAACAACATGTGTCAGTTGCCATCTGGCAAACTATAATGCGACTACCAATCCAAATCATATTACAGCCAAGTTCCCGACAACCTGTGAAACCTGTCACACAACAACCGCATGGGTGCCATCCACATTTAATCACAGTACGTCAACTTCATTCCCATTAACAGGAGCACATACTTCGGTTGCATGTGTCGCATGTCATCCAACTAATTATGCAGCAATACCAACAACATGTGTCAGTTGCCACCTGACAAATTACAATGCAGCAACGAACCCGAATCATAAAGCAAATCCAACAGTCTTTACTACGAATTGTACAACATGCCATAATACAACAGCATGGTCGCCTGCTCCATTATTTAATCATACGGCATTCTTCCCAATCGCCAGTGGAAGGCATTCCGGGATCAGTTGCGCTACTTGCCATACAAATTCTGCCAATTATGCAGTCTTTAGCTGTGTTACTACAGCCTGTCACCGAACTGCCCACAATCAGAACCAAGGCAATGCGGGATGTTATTCCTGTCATCCAACAGGCAGAGCAGGCTAAATATTGTTAATTAAAGAAATAGCTTTCCAACTTAAACGTTTACTCTATATCCTATTTACGAATTACGAAAAACTCTATATGAATCGAATTTCAATTCTATTAATTACGTTGTTTATAGTTGTTACCGTATTTGCAAAATCCCCTCATGGAGATGGATTTAAAATTAATTGTGGAGCTTGTCATAATACCATTGATTGGGAACAATTGAATCCTAGAAATTTTGACCATAACAAGACTAAATTTCCATTGGTAGGACAACATAAGACGGTTGGGTGCAGAATATGTCATCCAACACTTGAATTTGCAAAAGCTAAAACCCAATGTGTCGAATGCCATATGGATATACATGAAGGAACAGTTGGCAAAGATTGTGAACGATGCCACACCCCAAAAACATGGATTGTTTCAAACGTGAAACAGATTCATCAACAAGCAGGATTTATCTTATCAGGAACACATGCTGTTACTGATTGTTACCGATGCCATAAATCAGCATCTTTACTACGGTTTGAGAATATTAGTACAGATTGTTATTCTTGCCATAGAGCGAACTATGATGCAACGACCCATAGGGTTGATGGGTTTGGAACCGATTGCTTTACCTGCCACAACATGACCGGCAAAGACTGGTCCTATTCAGGAAAAGGATTTGAACATGGAATATTTCCACTTTCAGGTGGTCATAATATTAGTTGTGTCTTGTGCCACACAACCAGGGAATATAAAACACATTTGTCGAGTGATTGTAAAACTTGCCATATTGACAAATACAATGCAACTACAAATCCAAAACATTCAACAGCAGGTTTTTCAACGGATTGCAAATCATGCCATACTATAAACAATTGGACTCAGTCAACGTTTAATCATAGTTCGTATTTTCCTATAACGAGTGGGAATCACAATGTAAGTTGTGCAACCTGTCATACAAATTCGGCTAATTACGCGGTTTTTACATGCGTAACATCATCTTGTCACCGGAATGCCCATAATCAAAACCAGGGAAGTGCCGGTTGTTACAGGTGCCATTCAAATGGAAGAAGTGGGGGTTGATATACAGCATTTAATATCAGACTTAAATTGAACAGATTTGATTTCAGGGATTTAAATTCAAGATAAAGAATAAATAAATATTCAGAAATGCAAACAAACATAGTTATTATTAATAATTCAGAAAATTCTATATTGTCATTTTTAATATACCGGTATTTAATGTTTTTCGTACTTTTAAAGCGATGCCTCAATGCAAAACAACAGGCAGAACTTTACAGCATAGCGTTTGGGTTGTTCATTATTCAGGAATAAAATCCAGTCATAAAAAGCACCTTATTTGAATAATTCAGTATGAAAATGGTTATCAATTCAATTGCAAAAATTGCCAAGATTATCCTAATAATTTACAACAAATAGCTTATAATCAGAATATTTCTTGCACTTTTATGTATTCAAAAAAAACTATTGCCTGATATGAAAACCCCATTATTTTTTATACTTTTATTTTTTCTAAGTTTTACAGTTTATTGTCAAACTTCGACTGAAGTGATAAATGGGAAGGTTTCCTTTATCTCATCCCAGAATGTTTACGTCAAGTTTGAAAATACAGAAGGCATTTTGGTTGGTGATACTTTATTCCTGCCTCAAAACAATAAACTGGTTCCTGCTTTAGTTGTGAACAGTATGTCTTCTATTTCCTGCGTGGGTACTCCGTTAACCAAAAACGCCATTCCACTGACAACTCAAATTGTTGCTAGAAAAAGAGTCGTTAAGAATCCGGGAACAAATAAAACCGGGGAATCAAAATTCGCAGAGTCACCAAATGACCAGGCAATTCGGGACTCATTTACCAAGAAAAATATTACAAAGACTACTAAAGCAAGGTTTGATGGACGTCTCGCGGTATCGTCGTATACCAATGTTTCCAGCAACTATACCCCTAGCGAAAGATTACGCTATAATCTGACAATGAATGCCGACCATATAGGTGAATCAAATCTTTCAGCTGAAACATATATCTCATATACTCATCTACTCTCCTTTCCGCATAAGTACACCGATTGGACAGGGCTGAACAATGCCTTGAAGATATATAGCCTGGCCTTAAAATATGATCTGGATAAAACATCAAGTATTAGCCTGGGTAGGAGAATATACAATAACATGTCGAACATTGGGGCTGTTGATGGCCTTGAGTATGAACATGTAGGCAAGCATTTTACTTTTGGTGCTTTAGCCGGATCCAGGCCGGACTATTTAGACTACAGTTTTAATCCTAAATTATTACAATTCGGTGCTTTTATAAGCCACAACACCACTAATGATAACGGATTAATGCAAACCTCATTAGGTGTGTTCGACCAGTTGAATAATTTCAAGACCGACCGTCGGTTTGCCTATTTCCAACACACCAATTCATTGCTTAAAAACGTAGATTTATTTAGTTCGTTTGAAGTTGACTTGTATGGTTTTGTAAATAATCAACTTACATCAACTTTCGACTTAACAAGCACCTACATATCCCTTAGGTTTAAACCCTGGGATGATTTAACAACATCCATATCCTATGATGCCCGGAAAAACATCTATTATTATGAGACCTTTCCCCGGAATAAGATTGACAGCACGTTAGACAAAGAAACCAGGCAGGGTTTGAGATTCAATATAATGTTACGACCATTTAACTACTTTGTTTGGGGCGGAAATGCCGGGTATAATCTCAAGTCGACATCTACTGGGGAATCCATGAATGCTAACAGCTACATAAGTTACTCTCAGTTGCCATTGGACATGTATGGTACAATTACCGTAACAGCACTTAAGACACCGTATCTGACGAGTATGATGGTGTATGGTGCTTCATTAAGCCGTGACTTTGGATCTGGGAAATTCAATGCCCAAGTTGAATACAGGATGGGGAATTTAAAGTATGTCAACACAACCTTTACAACGCTCCAAAACATAGGTCAAATGAGTTTATTCTGGAGGATAGCCAAGAAACTGACTGTTTCTGCTAATTTTGAAGGAACTTTTGAAACCAGCAATGGAAATAAGACTAATTATGGCAGTTTATATCTCAATATCAGTCAACGTTTTTAAGACTGTTCTTAAAAACGTTACTAATTGCTTTCATTAAAATTCATTTCGGGTTATTTAGCTTTCAATAAATCTTCCAGCTTAATTAATTCATCACGCAGTTGTGCAGCTTCCAGGAACTCAAGCCTTTTAGCAGAATCCTGCATGGATTTTTTGGTTTTGGAAATTGCCTTTTCCAATGCAGTACGTGACATGTATTGTACTACCGGATCGGCTGCTATACTTTCTGAAATATCCGGTTCGATGTAGGCATTTGGTTCTACTTTAGCGAAAGAATTTCGTTCACCCTTGATAATGGCAGTAGGTGTGATGCCATGAAGTTCATTGTATGCCATCTGCTTATCTCGACGTCTGTTGGTTTCCGAAATAGTTTTAGCCATACTGTCAGTCATTTTATCAGCATACATGATCACTTTACCATTCAGGTTTCGGGCAGCACGGCCGGCTGTTTGGGTTAGTGACCGGTGCGAACGTAAGAATCCTTCCTTATCGGCATCCAGGATAGCCACCAACGATACTTCCGGCAAGTCCAGTCCTTCCCGTAGTAGGTTTACCCCTATCAGGACATCATAAACTCCTTTTCTTAAATCTTCCATGATGATAACACGATCCAGTGTGTCCACATCGGAATGGATATAGTTACACTTAACTCCCATTTTTCCTAAATAGTCCGTTAATTCCTCTGCCATTCGTTTGGTAAGGGTGGTTACCAATGTGCGTTCATTTTTTTCTGTACGTTGGGCAATTTCTTCCAGCAGATCATCGATCTGGTTCAGGCTGGGCCGTACATCAATAATCGGGTCCAGCAATCCGGTTGGACGGATTAACTGGTCGACTACCACGCCTTCACTTTTCATCAATTCATAATCGGCAGGAGTTGCACTCACATAAATAGTCTGGGGTGTCATGGTTTCGAATTCCTCAAACCGCAGCGGACGGTTATCTTTTGCCGATGGCAACCTGAAGCCATATTCCACCAGGTTTTGTTTCCTTGCTGCATCACCACCAAACATGGCTCGGATCTGCGAAATGCTCACGTGGCTCTCGTCAATGACCAGTAAGAAGTCCTCCGGGAAATAATCCAACAGGCAAAAAGGCCTGCTTCCTGGTGGTCGTCCATCAAAATAGCGGGAATAGTTTTCAATACCTGAACAATAGCCCAATTCCTTGATCATTTCCAGATCATATTTCACACGCTCATAAATCCGTTTAGCTTCGTAAGGCTTGCCTATTGAACGAAAATAATCAACCTGTTTTGCCAGGTCTATTTCAATATATTGTATAGCTTGTGCAATGCGTTCCTTCGTGGTAACAAAAATACTGGCAGGATAGATTTTATAGGCATCAAAAGTTTCAATGACATTGAAGGTCAAAGGATCAACCGTTTGGATTTCTTCAATTTCATCACCCCAGAATACAACCCGCAATACAAAATCAGCATAGGCCAGGAAAATATCTACCGTATCCCCTTTTACCCTGAAATTGCCACGGTTCAGTTCAATTTCGTTGCGTGAATACAGGACATCCACCAGAGTCCTTAGAAAATCATTCCGTATAATTTTCTGTCCCCGACTGATTTCAATGACATTACTTGTAAAATCTTCCGGGTTACCAATCCCATAGATACACGAGACTGATGAAACAACCAATACATCCCTCCTACCCGACAATAAAGCAGAAGTAGTGGCCAGTCGCAGTTTTTCAATTTCCTGGTTAATGGATAAATCTTTTTCAATATAAGTATCCGAAACCGGCAAATAAGCTTCCGGTTGATAATAATCATAATAAGAAACAAAATACTCAACGGCATTTTCGGGGAAAAAGGCTTTGAATTCACCGTATAACTGGGCAGCCAAGGTCTTGTTATGACTTAATATGAGGGTTGGGCGTTGAACCTGTTGTACAACGTTAGCAATCGTAAAGGTCTTACCCGAACCGGTTACCCCCAATAAAGTCTGAAAAGGAACATCAGCATGCAATCCTTCCACCAGTTGTTTGATAGCTTCAGGTTGATCACCTGTTGGCCGAAAGGGAGAAATAAGTTTAAAAGCCACGAATTTTTATATTTGTAAAGTTTGATAATTTTGAATTGGGTAGTCCACATAGAAACTTTACCTTCCTCAGTTAGGAAGGTAAACAATTCATACCTGAAAGTGTTCTAGTTTAACAGTTAGATTTCATCTCCTTCGAGTGGCATAATTAACCAAAGAATGATATATAAGATCACTCCCGGGAAACCCACAGAAAGAATACTTAACAAAGCATAAATTGCTCTTACAAGGGTGACATCCCAACCGATATAGTCGGCAAATCCGGCACAGACACCGGCTATGATCTGATTTCTTGATCGTTTAAGTTTCTTATCCATAATATTTGTGTTAGGTTTAATAAGATAACAAAGTAACAAAAAATATGTTGAACTAAAAAAACATAAGTACTAATGATAATTTAGTTTATATTAATGGTTACTTCTAAATATCGCAATTTCAGCATTTTGTATAAAATCGAAGTATAAACTAATTAAGAGCACGTACTTAAACTGAAAAAAGGATAGGTGAAACCATTTATGTAAAATTAAACAAACAATTAAAATAGTAATAATATCTTTTACTCTTTTAAAAGTTTGGGTTATTTACATAAATCAAACAAACTATATTTAAATTAAACTCGTTAAAAGTAAAATATGACCTAAAACAATTATATTTGTTACGAATCAATCACATAATTTCAAATTGACCGTTACTATATGCTAAATCATTTTATCACAATGAATAAATACCTGTTGATCATCATTGCGTTTTGTTTTTTAGCCTCTATATGCTCATGCAACGATAATGTTTCATTAAATTCTCCAAACGGATTGGTTGTTATCATTAAAGCTGATGATTTAGGCGATACAACCGCTAACTGGAACCGGTTTATGAAAATTGTCATTGACAATAAAATTTGTGCAGGTGTTGGAGTTATTCCCGGAAGAGTAACTACACAGGGTTCTATATCGGAAATGAAACGGATTAACGAACTCAGACAGTCAAATGAATTTCCTTATATTGAGTTTTGGAATCATGGGTATGATCATCATAAAACGAATAAAGAAACTGAGTTTAGCGGTTCAGATTTGAATGATCAGACAAAGCGGATTCAAATGTCACAGAACTTCTTGTTTGACAATCTGAGCAGCACCTGCCATACTTTTGGAGCTCCCTTTAACAAGACATCAGGAGTAACCAGTTCAGCACTGGTAAATTCCCCGGAAATTAATGTTTGGTTAAGCTACCAAAAGATAGAGAAACATTTCTTAGGAGATTGGAAGGATCCGAATAAAAAAGTGATTACCAAAATGGACCAACATATCATCCTGAACACGGACTATCTGTATCTGAATGATTTTCCAATAGGGGATATCATAAACAATTACGAACGTGACAAAGAAAAGCCTTATGTCTTAATTCAAATCCATCCGGCTAAATGGGACGAACGACGATTTAATCAATTTGAAAAACTGATTCATTTCTATAAAGACCGCCATCTGGCAATTTTCATGACTCCATACCAATACTTCCGGTACCTGCATAAGGAATATACACAAGTTGAATAATAAAGCATTCATTTCATCTACAAAAAAAGAGTAAGAATCATGTTCTTACTCTTTTTTTTTATCGACCGGATTGTATAATGTAATTTCGTAATTCATCATTAAATTCATCCTTCTCCAATAAATCCTCCATGTTGATATGCACCCTGTAACGCCAGCTAAACATTGAATTGGACGGAACATTTATACGTTCATCATGCGGGTTTGGACGACGGATTTCCTCGGATAGGCTTAATAAATCCTGCATTTGGAATATGGTCCACATGGCCGGTGAATATAAATGTTGTAAGATGATATCCCTGCAGATCCACCAATCACAGAAGTAGGGAGCTTCACCCCAATGACCCAGTTGTGAATTGTAAAACCGTTGTGTTACACCCCGGTCCTCTTCCCACCAGCCACGGATCGTACTCATGTCGTGGGTGGAAGGCGTTACAACAGATAAATAGGGTGCATTGGATGGATGGAAAAACTCTATCTTACTTGATTTTGGTGCCCGTTGAACTTCCAAACTTAATATCCCCAGTTCTTTCATGGCTGTCGTGACACAGGCTGTCATCATCCCCAGGTCTTCACCACAAATCATCATATTTGTAGCCCTTTTAAGCGCAGGTAATTTTTCCATGCCCGATTGATACCATTTGGCATCCTGACGGCGGTAGAAGTAATCTACGTACAGCTCACGAAGTCTTTCACGGGTATATACATCCAAATCGTTGTACGAGCTCAACGTATCCATCCCAAAGCGGGGATAAAACTGGGTTCCATGGCTTCCTTCCACTTCAAAGAACAGGACATTGGAGATTAAATCGAACAAACCCCATTTGACGCTTTCGGTGATCAGACCGTCGGAGTACAATTTCTCAACATCCGACTGGCTCTGATAACCTGTTTTTAAGCGGAGCACCCAACCATCTTCTATCTGAAGGCAATTGGCTTTTACCCAGGCTGTATCTTCACCAAACAGATTTTTTAGGATGGTATCGGTTATATAAGGTTTGCAGAACCTGTTGTAATCGAACCATAAACCCTTATCTGTAAATTCATTCATATAGATTGGAATGGATGGATTCAAATGACCCATGATCCCTTCCACCTGATTGATGGGTATTTGCCAGATCCTGAAAAATCCAAGGATGTGGTCAATACGGAAAGTATCAAAGTAATTGGACATTTGCGAGAACCTCTTTTTCCACCAGTCAAATCCGGTACGTTCTATCTCATCCCAGTTATAGGTTGGCAATTCCCAGTTTTGTCCTTTCACTGAAAACATATCCGGGGGCGCACCGGCCTGCATGTGCATGTGGAATAATTCCGGGGATACCCAGGTGTCCACACTGTTCCGGTTTACTCCAATGGGGATATCACCTTTCAGCACAACTCCATGCTCATGGGCATAGGCGGCAGCCTCGGATAACTGCACATGTAAATGATACTGAATAAAATAATTTACGGCAATATCATCATAATGAGGTTGTGTTGGTGATGAAAACTCTTTCATATTCTCGGAATCATAAATGGCAAAATCGTCCCACTTCCTGTAATCCGGTGTTCCAAACTTATCACGTAACAAACAATAGGCGGCATAGGGTACCAGCCAGAATTCATTTTCAGCAAAGAAAGCTTTGAATTCCTTTTTTGCCAGGAATTTTGCTTTCTGCATCAGGAATAATTCCCTGGCATACTCAAGCTTATAATTTATAACATCCAGAAATGAGATCAGATCTTTTGCATTCAATTCTTCCTGCATGCTGTTGTAATCCTTTTGCAGTGGATGTGATGCAGGCAATTTACCTGTAGCCGGGAGGTTCAGGAATAAAGGGTTCAGTGCGAAGGCAGATATGGCGGCATAAGGCAACACGTCTGCATCGGTATGGGTACCTATGGTGTCGTTCAACGGCAATACCTGGATAAGTTTTAATCCCACCTTTTCAGCCCAGTCCACGAATAATTTCATATCCCCGAAATCGCCAACCCCAAAGCTTTTTTTAGTACGGATACTGAAAACCGGTAGCCCTACTCCTGCCCCTTTCCATGAATTATTTGATATCCGCACAAACCCATCCGATAACTGTACAAAGGTTTTTTTCGAATTCAGTACCGGTGCCGTACGATCGGGACCTGTTTCAAAATACCGGAACTTGTTTATCTCCGGATCATAAACACCGTATTTATAATGTACATCAACTTTCGACTTGCTTAAATCGACTTCGGTTGTCCACCAGTTTCCTTCAGTTTGGTTCAGCAGAATCGGTTTATGTGTTGACCAGTTACCCAATGCTTCACAATCCCCGATCAGGCAAAGGACTTCATTCTTTTTCAACATGGGCATCTTTACTTTGAACAGATGCGTATACTTAACAATCGTTTTCGATTTTGCAGTAAAATGATCGTGATGCAACAATACTTCTTCAAATGGGGCTGTAAGAAATACATTTTCCTGGCTTCCCGGTGAATTCCATACATCAACACAGAAAAAATGATCTATTTTTGCAGGATCAAGGCTTAACTGACGGTCATTACCCCATTCTTCGACATATTGGTCATTTTGCTCGGTATATAAAATATATTTATAATTCAACTCGACCGGCACTTCCGATTTCACATCCACTTCGGCATACCAATCTTCAGGCGACTGGAAATTAAGTTTTAGCGCTTTTTCGATATCGCCATTCCCCAATTCCGGGATATTGCCACTTACCAGCAGTCGTTGTCCCCAATAGGTATAATAGGGTATTTTAAAATGTATTTTCATAGTATATTGAATTGTAATCCATTAGCTTATCACAAACTTAAACACATTTCAAAAGTAATGTTATTTATTAAGCTACATTTTGAATAGTTCGAAAAATATGCAAAAATTGATTTCAAACGTTTGCGGTCATTAAGGAAGTTCTAACATTCAGAATCTGGAAATGTATATTTTTGCATTCCCCTCCTGTTTTTCCAACTGAAACCGGACTTTCTTGCAAGAAACAGGAACTGGATATATTCAGGACTGATTTACAAGGCTCTAAAGAACCCGATGCTTACAGGCATGTTTCACCAATCTCAAACTGTATTTTTAGCTTATAAAAATTCATTGTTATTTTTAAGCCCATCGTGACTATTTTAAAATTATAATCCGTACTTTTGCAGAAAATTCTCCAAAACTAAATTACACTTCAATTATGTCAGTTTCAAGTACACCATTTAAAGTGTTTTCGGGCACAAAGAGTCGTTATCTTGCCGAAAAAATTTGTCAGAATTTAGAGTGTCCATTAGGTAAAATGAATGTACAGCATTTCTCGGATGGTGAATTTGCAGTATCGTACGAAGAATCAATTCGTGGTCAATACATCTATTTAATTCAATCCACTTTTCCGAATTCGGATAACCTGATGGAATTATTATTAATGATTGATGCTGCAAAACGCGCTTCTGCTTACAAAGTAATTGCTGTAATTCCCTATTTCGGTTGGGCACGTCAGGACAGGAAAGACAAACCCCGCGTATCGATTGGTGCCAAACTGATTGCTGACATGTTAAGCGTTGCCGGTGTCGACCGTATTATTACCATGGACCTTCATGCCGATCAAATTCAGGGCTTTTTCAATATACCTGTCGATCACCTCTACGCCTCCACCATCTTTGTACCCTATATCAAGTCCTTGAAATTAAAGAATCTGGTTATAGCATCACCGGATGTTGGTGGTTCTAAACGTGCCGGTTCTTATTCCAAATACCTGGGCGTGCCTATGGTGATTTGTTACAAAACACGTGAACGGGCGAATGTAATTGGCGAAATGACCATTATCGGTGAAGTATACGGCAAAGATGTTATCATTACCGATGACATGGTGGATACTGCAGGGACATTGTGTAAAGCTGCCGAACTGATGACTGCCAAAGGTGCCCGTAGCGTACGTGCTATTGTTTCCCATGGTGTTATGTCGGGTGTTGCTTCCGAAAGGATCAACGAATCAGCCTTAACTGAAATCGCTTTTACCGATTCCATTCCTTACGAACTCAGCAAATGTCCAAAGGTACGGGTACTCTCCATTGCCGAAATGTTTGCCGATACCATTTACCGGGTTCAGGAACATAAATCTATCAGTGAACAATATCTTCTTTAGTAGGTAGATACTAGTAGGTAGTAAGTAGTAGGTAGTAGGTAGTAAATACAAGAAGTAAGTAGAAAGAAAGTAAATATATCTAACTATATAAAAAGCTCCCGGGTCATACGATCCGGGAGCTTTTTGAATAACCCCCAACCCCTAAAGGGGAGTAAGAGTTATGTATCATAAGTTTTATTCTCTTCTAATTATTATGTAATATAAAGGTGTAAGGGTTAGTTGGTTTCTCATTTCTACTTTCTACCTTCTACTTTCTCATTCCTCATTTCTCATTCCTCATTCCTCATTTCTCATTTCTCATTTCTCATTTCTCATTCCTTGCCTCTTGCCTCTTACTCCTTGCCTCTTTCTACTCCGCCCAGTCTATCTTCGTCTTCATATTCTTGATTTTCTCATTCTGAATCAACGCTAAGACATCTTTTACCCGGTTTGCTTTCACCGCCACATACGAAAAGTAATCCTTTACTTCCACCATGCCTAGCTCTTCCTTGGCTACCAGTCCTTTTTTGAACATAAAGCCAACCACATCCATCTTGCTGAGTTTATCTTTCTTTCCTTTCCCAATATAGATCGTCGACCATTCTGGTTTTGGAGCTGCCGAAGTTAGTATTGGCAAGGGGAATGATGCCGGTACAGGTGTGATAAACGTTGGCAGGTTTTCATTGGCACCCAGCAGTACAAAGGCAGACCCTTCCGCTTCCATGCGGGCAGTACGGCCATTGCGGTGTACAAACTCATCCGCCCGGACAGGAGCATCAAAGTGAATAATATTTCGTATTTCCGGAATATCCAATCCACGGGATGCCAGGTCGGTTGAAATAAAAGCTATGCAACTGCCATTCCTGAATTTCGATAACGCCCGTTCACGTTCGGGTTGTTCCAGTTTGCCGTGAAAGAATTCGTTTGCCAGACGGCGGTCGGATAAGTAAGCATTCACTTTCTCCACCGTATCCCGTTGGTTGCAAAAGATCAGCGAAGAATCTTTGCCCAGGTAACACAACAGTTTATACAGCAAATCCATCTTATCGTTGTTTTCGCCTTTCACTGTAAATATTTTCAATCCTTTCAGCACATTATCCTTTTCAGAATAATCAAGCTTGATGGGATTTTTTATGCCTGTAAATTCAGGGATTTCAACAGCATCGGTTGCTGATGTCAGGAAGCGCTTGTCCAGGGAAGGAATAAGCGAGATAATGGTTTCCATTTGAACCGTAAATCCCATCTCCAATGATTTGTCAAATTCATCGAGTACCAATACTTTGATGGCATCAGTTTCGAAGTTATTTCGTTCGATATGATCCTGCAACCGTCCGGGAGTCCCGATAAGCAAAGCCGGTGGCACAGCCAGGTCGCGCTTTTCACCATTCGATGGACGTCCGCCGAAGCAGGTATTTACCTTGAATCCGGTACCCATGCTACGCCACACCTGCTCAATTTGCTGGGCCAGTTCGCGCGAAGGTGCCAGTACCAGTGCCTGTACTTTCTGGATGTCAGGATTCAGGCTCATCAACACAGGTAGCAGGTACGCCAGTGTTTTTCCGGAGCCGGTAGGTGATAACAGGATGATGTCTCTTTCTTTTTCGTTTGCTTCAAGAGTCGCCAATTGCATGGCATTAAGCAAATCGATACCCATGCTTCTCAGCGTGTTATCAATTGTGGTGGAATTATTTTGCATGGCACAAAGATACGACAAAGTAATGGACTACGAACATGTTCCCTGATACAAACCTGACGGGGTGACTTTTGCGCCTGTATCAGCTGCAATCAGTCACCCCGTCGGTAAATATATAAAAAAGAATTAATCTCTTTTAGCTTTCTTTTCTCTCTTCATTTCCTTCTTTTCCTTTGCAGTCTTCAGAGGGTCTTTCTTCACGTTTTTCTTTGCATTTTCTGTTTTTGCCATGATGTTTTATTTTTAAAGGATTGTTTTTCTGTTTCAGTGACTTCCATTGCAATTCAGATGTAAAAATACGGTTTTTATTTTATACTGCCATGTACCATACGATAAACAGTGAATAAAACGAATTAAAAGTAGAAAAGAATGTTGATTTATTCCCGGACAGGTATGATTTTCAAACTTTGTTTCAAAAAGCCCTTGAATCATCCATTCAACCGGAATCTGTAAATGCGGCAAGAAAACTGAATTTGCCAAAATGATAAAACTATCGACAGTTCCTTTTCTTTTTCATTTCCATCGTGTCATCAGTTCCTTTTTTGACTAAATGCTGTAAAGATGGATCCTTAAAGCCTTTTGAGCAGCTTTCTGACGGGCTTTGCACACACTTTTTTGAAAATACAATTGCTTTAAAACTGTTTTAAATTTGTTTTTAGTATAGAGGGGGTTTCGAGGGTGTATCGAGGGGGTTTCGAGGGGGTTTCAAGGGTCAGGGCCCTCGGAACCCCCAGGCAACCCCCAGCCAACCCCCAGCCAACCCCCTCGGAAGTGCGACCAAGTTAAGACCGGATAAAGACCAAAAACAAACGATATATAGAGGCAATTTCAAGCAGTTTTCGTTCAAACCGGAAATTTAGCAAAAGTTTACTGAATGCCGAACAGATGGCTGGAATGAGTGGTTTTGGGAGATTCAGGAATTCAGAAGTTTTTTTCAGTATAAACAGGCTGACAACGTTTCCAGATCTGTATTCTAATCGGAAAGTTGTGCAAAAAATCAGGTTATAATTTTGATTTCTATAACCTTGACATTCGCTTTATATGAATAAACCGGAGAGGAAAAGCACCATGTAAATTTAGCACTTCCCTGTTATTTTTCAAATAAACTGTTGAGTAAGCGTTTAAAAAAATCACTGATTATTCAGAGTACCCAACAAATCAATCCCTGGAATTGTTACAATACATGAAATTAGAACTTATCCTGATGTTCAATCTGAATAATAATTTATCTTTGCATTGTTTTTTAAAAGGATCAGTATGATACACACAGTTAGAATAGACGATACTACCCCAAGCGGAAAAAAAATACTGATTGAATTGCATCGTATTCGTGAAGGAGTTGAATTTGAGAATCCTGCTATCTCAGGAATTGTACCTGAAGGGTATGTTCCAATAGATGAATTTTTTGATAATGTTGAACGAAGAATAACGAAACATTACGAAGAAAATGATTTACTTAAATAGTAGAGCAGAAGATGATTTAGTTTCAATTTTAATAGGACTTTTGACATGGGAAAAACACTTTATTGAGTTAGAACATGCAAAATCATACATACATGATATTCGTATGGAATGCTATTCATTAGGCACTAAAAAACATCATTTCAATACGACATTTAGTACTCATAAAAAATTTGGTTCAAAAGTGCACACCTACAACCGCACTAAACAAACGCAGTGGTACATTATTTATGATATTGACCGGTATGGAAATATATTTATAAATCATATTACTTCAAATCATACTACTATAACCGGAACATATTAAGTTTCGGTTATTTCTTTGTGGGTATTTTCAGTACAATTTCAATTCTCCAGCAAATGAAGATGTAAATAAACCGAGAGGGATTTGGATTATGACAGCCAACAGAAGCGTTAAATAATCTATTTCAATTAAAAATAACTATGTTGGATTTTGATAATAACCAATAAATTATTTATTTTGTAAATATCTCATTTCCTGACAGTATACATCACAATCGTATACTATGACTGAAGAAGAAAAAAAACGAAAAATTGAAATATGAAATGGAAAAGCCATCGAAATACTTGCCAACGCCTGAAATGCAGGTTGAATTTGAGCAATATAAGAATTTAAAAACTGAAGCAGAACGCATCAATTTTCAAGAAAACAGGGCAAAAAGACTGGAGAATCTATCGAATGAAGAGCGAACTGAGTATGCAAGTGCCTCTTTAGCCGGTCTTCATGCTACCGTGCAGGCTGCTGAGGAAATCATACTGGCCACTAAACTGGGCGAATTTGAATTAAATAAAATTTAAAGAATCTGAAGAGTTTGAAAAGTTTGAAAGGTTTGAAGAGTTCAGTGCTCCATGTTCCGTGTTCTTCATTTACAGTAATTCATGAATGGGTTACTTAAGAAATCAACGGCAGATTACGAAAGACAAATCCAGATGGCCTTAAAAATAATGGAGGAATTTTTATGAATACTATAGATAGAAATAAAATAGACCTGAATAAGATAAGAAATTATCCAACGGTAAATGAAGCTCTTGATCTGGAATATGGAAATGTGGGAACTGTCTCCAGGGAAAAGTTCACTGCGCAGGCACAAGCTTATTATACTGGTCAACTCATTGAAAATGCGCTCTAAAATGCACACCTGACACAGGATGAACTTGCCAACCGCATCGGGTCAAACAAATCGTATATTTCGCGCATTGAAAACGGTAAAACAGAACCTAAAGTATCCACTTTTTTTCGGATTGCTGCTGCATTAGGTTTATCGGTTGATTTAAATCCGTTATAAATCAGAATATACCCATCGATAGTTGGTAAATAAGATAGGGTATTTCAGTTTAAACATATTGAATAAAGCAAAAAATTGAATTATACCAAATGAAAAAAATTGTAGGATTTTGGGATTCAACACCCAACATAAAGAATATCTCCTTTCCTGTAAGGGGAAGGATGCAGGTAGATCTGAGTGATGGAAGAGTTATTGTTGTTCCTTTATCCGCTTTTCCGAGCATACAGAAATTATCAACACATGAACGTGAAAAATGGTTTCTTATTGGTGGCGGGCTATCCTTTGATAAAAGCAACGAAGTAATTCATATCGAACAAATCCCGGGCAATTATGCCAATTACAGGCACGAGAAACAACCTGTAGACTCTTTAGTAGTGAAGTCATAATAAAAAACGGGTAATATCTCAGTTCATAGTTTACAATTAAACTTTCACTTATACTTTTAATGACCGTTCTGATAGGATTATCAGGACGGTTTTTCTATTTATAAAATTCTTCCGACTTTATGACAAAAAACGAATTAGAAAACCTGATATCACAATTTGTGACATCAATGATTGAAATCGCATAATAACCTTTGCTTTTACAGATGTAGTAATCAACATTTCAGGTATCAATATAAAATAGAAGTTGTTAATTTGCATTATCAATTAATCTCACCATATGGCATGCTTTGCAGGAATAACAATAAAAAAGGATAAGCATGGAAATGCACGGTATACACATATTGTTATATAAAACACGAATAAGTTAATATTTTCACGGTTAATATAGCTTTCACACTATCATCATTAGTTAAGGAGTATCAATACAACAAGGAAGTTGTATATTTGTATTAACTATTAAACTCAAAGGTAAGTCTGACAGGAATTACAATAGAAAAAGACAAGCATGGAAATCCGCGGTATGCACGAATTAATTTACGTTCACTCCCGGAATGCAATTAAATACAGAAAGAATGAAAACTCTTAGACCTGATTTTCTCAAAAACGTTAAGTTTGAATATAAAATTACGCTTATATATCTGGTATTTGGTATCCTCTGGATTCTGTTTTCGGATTTTATACTTGAGTTTCTTGTGCCGGACATTAGTTTGTTGACTAAATTTCAAACATTTAAAGGCACATTTTTCATTATTGTAACTTCCGGATTTTTGTATGTATTGGTAAGAAAACATATGCAAAGTTTAACTCTATCAGAATTAAACTTTTACCGATCTATTTCTGAATCACCTATGGGAATTCGCATTGTGTCTATGGAGGGTAAAACTATCTATGCCAACAAGGCATTTCTTGACATATATGAATTCAATGATTTGGAAGAGTTTACAAGTACGCCAGCCATAAATCGATATACTCCTGAAAGTTATATTCAACATCAGGAAAGAAAGATAAAAAGAAAAAATGGAAATGAAGCATTTGACTACGAAATAAGCATCGTATGTAAAAATGAGAAAATACGGAATGTAAAAGTTTCACGAAAAGAAATACTGTGGAATGGAACCAGACATTTTCAGGTGATAAATATCGATGTCACCGATCAACGTATTGCTGAAGAACAATTACGAAAACTTTCCATAGCGGTTGAGCAAAGCCCTGATGCCATATGCATCAGTGACCCGGAAGGAAAAATTGAATACGTTAATCCCAAAACTATTCAGTTGACAGGGTTTTCAGCAGAAGAACTGATAAACGAAAACACACGAATATTCAGTTCAGGAGAAAAAACGAAAGAGGAATACACTGAAATGTGGCAAATTATAAAATCCGGGAAAATATGGAGCGGTGAATTACACAACAAGAAAAAAAACGGAGAACTTTACTGGGAATCAACCACCATTTCTCCTATTTTTGATACAACAGGGCAAATAACACATTTTCTGGCAATAAAGGAAGATATTACAGACCGAAAAAGAGCCGAAATTGCATTAAATAAATCAGAGATACAATTAAGAAAATTTGCATCACACCTTCAAAACGTACGGGAAGAAGAAAAAGTGGCATTAGCCCGCGAGATACATGATGAACTTGGTCAAACTTTAATCGCACTTAAAATTGATATGGGATTGCTTAAAAACAAGGTTGTTAAATCGAATGCTACCAGTAGTTCGGCAAACATCTTAGTCAAATTTGATCATATTCTCACCCTAATGGACACTACCATTAAAACAGTCCGAAGGATTATGAATGGATTAAGGCCAGAACTACTTGAAATGAATGGTTTTGTAGCTACTGCGACAATTTATCTTCGTGAATTTGAGGATAGGCATCAAATAAAGTATGAATTTAACTCTGAAATTTCAAACATAGAAATGGATTCGCAACAATCGCTTGCATTTTTCAGAATTTTTCAAGAGGCACTCAATAATATAGCAAAACATTCCAAAGCAACTTTGGTAAAAATTCTTCTTAGGAACGAGTCAAACAAACTATTCTTAGAAATCTGTGATAACGGGATAGGCTTTGACAAGAATAGCAGTAGCAAACAAGACTCATACGGATTGATAGGTATGAAAGAAAGGGTCGTTTTGTTGGAAGGAGAATTGGATATTATAAGTGAAGTGGGTCAGGGAACTTGTGTTAGAGTTGAGATACCGTATATCCGTAAATAGCTATAATTGGCGGAGGGATTTTCTTTGATAAAAGCAACGAAGTATTTCATATAGAACAGATCCTTGGCAATTATACCAATTACAGGCACGAAAAACATCCTATAGATTCATTAAAAGTGTAAACGCAGTGAGAACATGATTTTACTCTCAGCCCATCATTTATAATCAACAAATATTTTTAAGTATACGCTTTAAGACCGTCCTGATAGCATTATCTTTACGGTCTTTTTTATTCATTAAATTCCACATAAAAGAAATACTTTTTTATAATATTTAAATATCGAAGTGGTATTAATAAAAAGTTTGTACTTTTGAGGCGGAAATAATTAGATAAGGATAAATAAAAAAAACGAAATACATCCAAAACAAATCAAAAACACTTAAAATAAAATGAATATAGAATTTGTAGACATTCAAAACTTTAGAAAACTCAAAAAATGTAGAATAGAATTTTCTAAAAAGGAAACTTTATTTGTCGGAGCAAATAATAGTGGTAAGACCACAGCTATGGATGCACTTATTTTATTTCTCAAAGCTAAAAATAAGTTCAAAAGTAGAGATTTTACACTTTCAAATTGGAAAGATATAAACTCAATTGGTGAGTCTTGGATAAGAGAATCTGATTTAAGTAAGTTAGATTTTTCTATTGAAATTTGGGAAAATCATTTACCTTCATTAGATGTCTGGATTAATATTGAAGCGAATGAAATACACTACGTAAACCATTTAATACCAACTTTAGATTGGAATGGGGGGTTATTGGGAGTACGTTTGCGTTATGAACCCAAAGATATTAAAGAACTATATAATGAATTTAAGTCCACATTTGATAATGCTAAGTTAGTTGTTAATGCTAGCAAATTAATTTTAGCAAGTAAATTAGGAAATAATTTTGATTTATGGCCTAAAGACATGTGGGATTTTTTGGACAAAAAAATCAATAACTTTTTCGTAGTAAATACATACCTCTTGAATCCAGATCTGAAAAATCAAACTCAAAAGTTAAATGCAAATAATGTTGCTTTAGATTCAGAAGCATTTAATGGTTTAATAAAAGTTGATATTATAAATGCTCAACGTGGTTTCTCCGGTACAAATCCAGAGGAAATTGAATCAACGAATATAAAAAATTTATCAAGCCAATTAAGAGGTTATTATGATAATCATCTTAATCCATCTGACAACCCAACAGTTGATGATATTACTGCATTAAATGCCATTCATTCAGCTAAGCTGTTATTTGATGACAATTTACAAAATAGTTTTATGCCAGCATTGTCAGAATTGGAATTTCTCAACTATCCAGGATTTGGTAATCCAAAAATATCACTATCAAGCAAAATTAATACAGTTGAAAGTTTAAATCATGATTCATCTGTTCAGTACAACTTAGATGATGAACATCCCGAATTAACTCTACCTGAAAACTACAACGGTCTTGGTTATCAAAATCTTATTTCAATAGTTTTTAAACTTATAAGATTCAGAGATGAATGGATGCAAGTTGGAAAGAGATATGATAAAAAATTTGAGACATCTTTAGATAAAGATTTTGAACCTTTACATTTAGTATTGATTGAAGAGCCAGAAGCACATTTGCATGCACAAGTACAACAAGTTTTTATTAATCAAGCATATAGTGTTTTAAGAAACAATGAAAACTTAAAAGATAACTCAATGTTTAATACTCAACTTATAATAAGTACACATTCAAATCATATTGCACATGAGGTAGATTTTTCAAAATTGAGATATTTCAAAAGACAGTTCTGTGCTAAAGGTGAGATTAATATGTCAACTGTGATTAACCTGTCAGAAACTTTTGGAAATGAAGATGAAACAACGCGTTTTGTTATTAGATATCTAAAAACGACACATTGTGATTTATTTTTTGCCGATGCTGTTATTCTTGTTGAAGGGCCTGTTGAAAGAATGCTTGTACCTACTTTTATTAAGCAACATAAAAACTCTGGAAGTAGTGAATTGTCAAATTGTTATATTTCTATTTTGGAAATTGGAGGAAGTCATGCACATAGGCTAAAATCACTAATAGAAAAACTTGGATTAATCACTTTAATCATTACTGATTTAGATTCTGTGTCAGGAAAAGCTAAAGTGCAACCAGACAAATCAAAAGGCTATAAAACCGGAAACGACACACTAAAAAGTTGGATACCTTTAAAAAATGACCTTGATGAACTTTTAAGTCTAAATATTACAGATAAAGTACATAATTCCTTGCCAATTAAAGTCGCTTTCCAAATTCCTATTAGTATTAACGAAGGCGGTAAAGATGTTGAAGTATATCCATATACATTTGAAGATAGCTTAGTTATGGAAAATAGAAATATTTTTCAATCTTTACCTGAATCTGTTAGTTTACTAGGGAAAATGATATTGGCTGCTAAGGAACCAAATATAAAGAATTCAGCTGAAAGTATGTATAAAGCAATAACAGCCGATGGTGTAAAAAAAGCAGAATTTGCTCTTGAACTTCTTTATATTGCAGAACCTAACAGATTGCAAACACCAAAATATATTCAAGAAGGATTAGATTGGCTCGAATTTAATTTAACAACTAAAAAGACGGATTATCAATTAAACAAAATGTAAATTCATGAATATAGAAATAATTGATAATAATATTGACAATAATGTTGATGAGCAAATTTATGAATGTTTGAATTTAGAAACTCCAAAAAGTTTCTTTCTCTTTGCAGGAGCTGGTTCTGGTAAAACCAAGTCGTTAGTTAATGTTTTAGAGCGATTTAAAATTGAATATGGTAAAAGGTTCAGATTAGAAAGAAAAAAAATTGCTATAATAACTTATACTAATGCTGCTGCAAATGAAATCACTCACAGATTAAAACATAATTCAATATTTCAAGTAAGCACTATTCATAGTTTTGCTTGGGAAATAATAAAGAATTTTACTAATGACATTAGAAATTGGCTAAAAGAGAATTTGTCATCTGAAATTATTGAATTAGAAGACCAACAAACTAGAAGTAAAAATCTGCAAAATAAAACATCAATTGATAGAGCTCGAAAAATTGAATCAAAGACTAAGAGAATTAAACATTTAGAAGAATTTGAAAAATTTACATATAATCCAAATGGAGATAATATTCTCTGGAACTCATTAAATCATACTGAGGTGATAAGCATTGCTGCTCATTTTATCAATGAAAAGAAATTAATGCAGGATTTGTTAGTATGCAAATTTCCAATTATATTGATCGATGAAAGCCAAGATACAAAAAAAGAACTTGTAGATGCTTTTTTTAAACTCCAAGAAAATAAGAATGGATTGTTTACTCTAGGATTGTTTGGAGATACAATGCAAAGAATCTATACGGATGGAAAAGAAAGTTTAGGACAACATCTACCAAATGATATGGTGAAGCCTGCAAAGAGAATGAATCATCGCTCTAACAAAAGAATTATTACCCTAATCAATAATATTAGAAAAAATGTTGATGGTCAAGAGCAGATTCCACGTACTGAAAAAAGGGATGGCTTTGTTAGATTATTCATTTGTAAAAGAGGACTAGATAAAAGTGAAACTGAAAAGCATATTTCAAATCAAATGTCCGAAATAACAAAAGATATAAAATGGAATTCTGAATCAGATGATTTTGAGATAAAAACATTAATTCTTGAACATCATATGGCTGCGCGTCGTATGGGATTTTTAGAGTTCTTTGAACCATTATATAAAGAAGATAAATTATCAACAGGCTTATTAGATGGATCACTAGCAGGAGCTAACTTCTTTACGAATATAATTTTACCAATAATTAATGCAGATGAAATCAATGACAATTTTGAGATAGCACGAATTGTAAAAAAATACAGTCGCTTCTTAAAAAAAGATGAAATTTTTAAGAGTGTAGAACAATTAGATAATATCAGAAAGTCCAAAGAAGCTCTAACTAGTCTTTTAGCCTTGTGGAAAGAGGACAAAGATCCTACTTTGATTAATATTTTAAATAATGTCTATTTGTCTGGTTTATTTCCAATTCCAGAAAGCCTTATTTCAATAGCTTCAAGAACGGACGAAGATAAAAAGCATTTACTTGAGCCATATGAGGAGGAAGATGAAAACTTGGATGTTTTAATAAATGCTTGGGATTTAGCTTTGTCAAATCCATTCTCACAAATAAAGTATTACCATGATTATTTATCTGAAAGTTCAAAGTTTGGAACACATCAGGGAGTTAAAGGATTGGAATATCAAAGAGTTATGGTTATTCTAGATGATGAAGAATCCAGAGGTTTCTTATTCAGTTATGATAAACTTTTTGGGTCAAAAGATTTAAGTGCGACTGATATAAAAAACATTGATGAAGGCAAAGAAACTGGTATTGAAAGAACAAGACGTCTTTTTTATGTTGCTTGTAGTCGAGCAATGGAAAGTCTTGCTATTGTTGCATATACAGACAATCTTGAAATAGTTAGAGAAAACGCATTAAAGTTTGGTTGGTTTACAAATGAAGAAATCAAAATGATTTATGAATAGAACACTAGTTTATTACACACTGTTAGATGCTTTTAGTATAGAAAAACAAAATAAAAAGAGAATGATACAAAAAGAACAGATTCAACACAGACGACAAGAAATTGCTGAAATAAGGCACGCTGACAGTGTTTATAGAGATATTGTTGCTAGAGAAAATGAACGAGAAGATTATGAAAAAAGATGGTTTTGGGAATTATTACAAAATGCAAAAGATTCAATAAATGAGAATGAAAGCATTAGAGTGAAGATTGAAATTACCGAGAATCAAATTTCATTTTCACATACAGGTAATCCTTTTGAATTAGATGATATCTTAAGTTTAATAATTCAAGGTTCCTCGAAAAACAATAAGGAAGGAAAAACAGGTAGATTTGGTACTGGATTTTTGACTACCTACCTGTTATCAAAAGAGGTTTGTATTGAAGGTAAACTCACAAATGATCAAGGTTGCTTTAGTTTTCTACTTAACAGAAATGCAATTGATAATGAAGACTTTTATAGACTTCAAAAAGAATCAAACGAACAATTTGATAGTTCAATAAGAGAAAATAGCTATCTTGATGATTCTGATTTCCAAACAAAATTCACATATTTACTAGACGAAAAAGGAAAATTAACTGCAAATGTTGGTTTAGAGTGTCTGAACGAATTAATTCCAATCACACAATTGTTTAATGAACAAATAGAATCTGTATCTGTAATTGAAAATGATCAAATAAAAACCTTTACAAAATCACATCTTAATAATTATGAAATATTAGAAAATACTATTAGTGAATGGACTATAAACACTGTAATCAATCAAATTCCAGAGACTACATTCAAAGCATATATTCAAAAGAAAAAAAAATATGATGCTTGCATTATCACCCATATTGTAAATGGTAACGAAACAATTTTACCCTTATCGTTAAATTTTCCACGGTTGTATTTCACGTTTCCATTAATAGGAACTGAAGATATAGGAATACCAATAATAATTAATTCAACTAACTTTGACCCACGTGTTGAAAGAGATGGGGTATATTTAAAAAAAATTTCAGAAAATGCAAATGAATCAAATAACAAAGAAATAATTTATGAAGCTCTTTTAAATTGTACACTTTCTTTTGCTGAACTATTAAAAACAAAGAATATTAAAGGAGGTTTTGAGCTCTTCAATTTTAAAATTTCTAAAGACTTGAAATGGGTTGACCATGAATGGTTCGTGATGATCAAGAATGAAATTCTCTCGCAATTAGCAACTAAATCTGTAATTAGAATTGGAAAGGAAGAAAATAATTACACTTATTTAAACGATCTTAAAATACCATATTCAAGTAATTACGAGAATACAAAAGATTTATGGCTTCTTATGTCTCAAATTAAAAAAATAAAAGTACCAATAAAAGAAGATTTAAGCAATTGGATAATTGTAACTGAAAATATTGCTAAATTAAAAACAGAAAAAAATGATCCTTATCAATTAGATTTTGTATGGGGTATTAAAGAGTTAATTAACTTTACTGAGCAACAAAAAGATTTTGAGACTCTTCAAAAATCACTAAATATTGACGTTCAGAGTTGGCTTAATAATTTATATTCAATAATATTAAAAATAACTATCACTTTCCCATTAGACAATAAAATAGTTTTAAATCAAGAAAATAAGTTACGAACAGCTGAAGGAATGAATTGGGATAAGTGCAACGATGATGTCTTAATCAGTATTTCTGACTTAATTGAATTAAAATTTGCAAATAGGCTTATATCAAGAATAATCAACCCTTTTCATATCGTAGGTGTGGATGATTTCACTATGCAGGATGCTATAAATGAATTAAAATCAGACCTTAACGATTTAGACGAAAGTGATTTTACAGAACCTAATTTAATTAAGTGTAATGCGAAATTTTTACAATGGCTGATATCGCAACAACAGAAAGATATAATTAAAGACTTAAAAGTATTAACCGGTGTTAGTAAAAAAAATGATGAAAATTTCGTTTATGACTATTTCCCTAAAACAGAACATTTACTACTAAGTCCAAAACCTTTCTTTGAATCACTGTTTCCATTATTTGCAAGCGTAATTAGAGAAAAAGACTGTTTAAATGAAACATACAATGATTTTTTGATTTCTGAAGATTATAAGTTTTTAAGCGATAATGGATTTATACATTATCAACCACTTGTTATAAAAAATGATTTAGCTAATCTAAAATTATTGGAGCTTTTAGTTATTAATGAAAGTGATTTGAATCTATTAAAAGATGAAGACGGTCAATTAAAATTTAAATTTAAAATCACCTATTCTGATTTTGCATACTTAACTGCGACAGATGGGCATATTTATGGAAGAAATACAACCCAAAAATCAAGTTTTGATAGATTCAAATTTTTGCTCACTGAAGCTGTTGAAAAAGATTCATTTTTTGAAATAGACAGACAGGATGTAACAATAGAGGGACTTGATAATCCTATTGCTTTTAGGCAATGCTTGTGGGTTTATCGCTCAAAGCGTTTAAGTTGGATAAATGTAAAAACAGAAAGTGAAAATACTGAAACTAAATTTATTAGCGAAACACCTTCTTCTAAAAACTTATCAGAGCTACTAAAGGGAGATGAACTACTAATCAAGACAATAAGAGGTTCAAAGCAACAACTATTATTAAATAAACTTGGAGTTGGTGTTTCTGATTTGATAAGAAACACTTTGCCAAACGACGAATTAAGGCTTAGTTGGGACAAAGCTATTACAAATATGATAACTAGTGATGTTGACCCTGAATTAGTGCAAGAAATTTTTAATGACCCAAATATTAGGAAAGAATATGAGAAAAGATTAAATGAGAGAAAACTAATTAGTCGCAATCAGACAATAGGAAAATTAATCGAAGACTTATTTCATGAGTATATTGAACATTTAAAAGAAAGTGGATTTTTAATTAGTATTGAAAGAAAGCCATTTGGAAGTGATTATATAATAACTGAAGAATCTTCGGACCTAGTAAACAACAATAATGAAAGAGAAGGTTTTAAAATTAACAATTGGCTTGTAGAGTTAAAAGCTTCAGGAAAAGAGTTTGCAGCAATGACACCTTTACAAGCAGTAACAGCAACAGAAAACAAAGACAATTATGCACTAATTGTTGTGCCATTAAATGGAAATGACCCTGACCTCGAATATGTAAGAGTTAATGCAAAAGTTATCCACACAATAGGTCACAAAATTAATAATATTATCTCCGATTTTAAAGAAGTAGAATTAGAAAAATCAAAATTAGATAAAGGGATAGATGGCATTTCTGTCAATATAGAAGATCATAATATTAGATTTAGAGTAAGTTCATTTATTTGGAAAACCGAACAAACAAATATTGAATCATTTATACAAACATATTTTAATGAGACTACAATTAAGTCAATTATACCGACAATAACTAACTGACAAAATTAAAAAACAACAACTCCAAAACAAGCCAATCAGCAATTGGTTGCTGATATGCATTAAGCGGTTATGTTTCCTTAGTATATAAAGCCAATAGCCTCGATTGTTAGGCAGCAATCTTAAAAACAGAACATATGAAAAAATTAGCAACAATCTTAGTATTTGCTTTTACAATCTTTTCGACAACAACATTTGCAACAACCTGGGACGAACCTTGGCAAGACAAGGTTATAAAAGAAGCAGACTCCTTTGTTTTAGCAAAAATAATATCCTATGACAGACAAGAAGGTGCAACCATAAAAATTATCAAATCTCTTGGTGGAAAAGAGTTAAAAGGAAAACTAAAGATAACTGATTTTTATTTACTGGAACTTTGCAGTAGTTCAGGTGGACACGGGGCTGAATTTAATTTTGATGACATGAATGAATGTTATATCTTTATCAAGAAGAACGATAAAGGGAAATATTGCATTGCAACTCCAACGACAGGATTTAATGTTGTTGTGAATGGAAATGTTTTCGCTACCTATAGACACAGTTATCACCAGGCACTCGTACCGGCTGACACTTATGAGAAAACAATGACTGCTATTTTTGACAACTATCACAACATACCTTACGATAAACTATTTATAAATGAATATGTAAATAAGTATCTTTCATTGAAACCAGCTGGTTTAAATGAATCAGAAATAAATACCTTTTTTGCCCAGCATGTAGCTTTGGAATGTGCTTACCATCTTCGGTTAACTGGATTGTATTCCAAGATAACACCGTTTATTAATGACACCTCAAACTTTCACAATCAAGTTTCCGGTGCCCGAGCATTAATTTCATACAATACAGATGAATGTAAACATGAATTGTTGAAGGTAATAAGTGATACTACAAGAAGCCATTTTGTTCAAGTATTGTGCGTTTGGACACTTTCTGAATTTAAACCCAAAGAACTAAAAAATCAACTCATAAAGATTAGTGAAAAGGCTTCGACTGCAGAAAACGGATTTGGAGGAAATATTATGGATCCAAGAATCTGCACTGATTTTCCTAACGTGAAGAAAGCAATTACAAAGTTAACAGACACACTTTAAAAATCGAATAAATAGCTGCCCATAACACATACAATTATTGGCTTATTGACGTGTATTTAGAAAGTTTTCTAACGTATTGTCATTGAGGATAATTTTCTAAATAAAATTTCACAGAATTACTGAATTTACACAATAAAAATTCATTCATAGCATTATAAAGAGAATTAAAAACTAACAATTATGAATCTTGTAAAATCAACAATTGGATTAATATTACTGATTTTCTTATCAGGGTGTGCGACATTCAATGTATCTACTCAAAGTTTTGTTTCACAGCTTAAAGCGAACCAAAGAATTGAAAGAAATCTTTATTTTCAGGATTTTGCCTTAATTGATTATCCCTCAAATAACTTACAAAAAATAAAATGCGAAGATAAAGATGGCAATAAAGTTTGGCTTTATCCTGACAAGAACACTGAATTTGTAATAGTAAAAAAGTCTGATGGCAAAAAAGTTCAGGCATATTTTGATACAGTTATTCTTCAGAACGACACGATTTACGGATTAAGGTCCAGATTGTTAGGTGGATTAAGAATTATTCCGGTAAGTGATATTGAAAAAATAATTATAACTGATGAAAGACCACTTTTCATAAAAGTGAATGAATAAATATCGAAGCACAATAAAGTGTTTAGATTAAAAGAGTTGACAGAAAAATAAACAGGCAGAAAAATGTTTTCGGGAGAATGCCCTTTAGAGCATAGATTATTGGTAGAGTTCGGCAAAGCAACTTTCATAGCCGTTGTTAAAAGCAAGGTTTTACCTTGAAGAGTAAAATGAGTATAATAGCTACAGAAACTAGTAAGTTAGAGCTTTCCTTTAAGTCAGTTAGTATCCGTAAAGCTCAGATTTGAACTATCCCGTGTTTGCAGTTGATTTAACCTAGACGGGAAAGTGGATTTAGTTGTTATTTGAAAGTTTGAAAATAAAAAAGAAGGTGCTAAAGCTTTCTCAACAATAGATATAAAACAAAAAAAGAAAATATGACAAAAAAGAAATTCAAAAATCTAATGATTTTTTTACTCTGTATGTTTATCATTTCAGTAATTTACACGGTTATTGATAATCACACAAATCATTCATCAGCATATACATTAGGCTATTCAACTGGAATAAATTTCAGACATGTTATTAAATTATTTGGATCTCTTGCTTTGATATTATTGGCTTACAGGAAATTCAAAACAAAGGAAATAAATAATAATACTTTAAATTGAAATCATTCTAAATGAGTCTCCCAGTCGGTTATTTTAGGACAATTAAGTAACAGAAATTAAATAATGTCGTATTATTTTAATTTAAATAATGGAATAAGGGTTAGATTTTTTAGCTTAATATTTCTACTTAGTCCCCACGATCAGATGATCGAACATCAATAAAGATAACTATGGTTAGCTGATAAATGCAATTTGTGAACATTTGATTAACAACACGTTGCAAAGAGTTATATAGTAGGGGTAAAAAACAAAAATATGGTACATTCCGGTTTATCGGAAAGGTTTTTAATTCAAAGCCCTTATTTTTAGACATTAACCCTTCATAGAAAACCTAACTTCCCTATATTAAAACCCTTATTCCCTTATTTAGAAAAGATATTTAGTCATATTTTTCAAGAAATAAAACAGTACAATATATTGTTCCTACTACTTAAATAAAGCAGATTTTTACAATTACATCCCCGTGCAGACACTTGTTTGCAACTCCTTCCATACAAAAAAAACTAATTTATACGATTGAAAAGATCTTTAGACTTAAAGTTAAAGCAGGGGATTATTTCTCCCTCTTTTATGAAGTACTTTTGTCTGAATTAGAATTAAAAGGCTGAAGAAGATGAATCAGATAATGAGTAAAGGTTTTATCTGCTAAATCACTTTTTAGTTTCTTTTCAACTTCAAAACACAACTAATGACGTAAAAGATCGTTACAGTTGATACAGATCATTTAAAGAATTTGAACTATGGAGCTACCGAAAAAAACGCTTTTAAAGAAAATCCTGAAATACTTTTTGGTTCTCCTGGCTTCAACACTGCTTTTATGCATGTTATTGTTTCTTGCAGTCTATTCTGGGAAATTTGGTTCTTTACCCAATAAGCAAGCTCTGAAGGCATACAATAATGAAGAAGCTTCGCTGGTGATTTCCAGCGATAGCGTTATCATCGGGAAGTTTTTTGCTGAGAACCGCACCAATATATCCGACGCTGAAATTCCTGATCATCTTAAGAAGGCTTTGATTGCTACTGAAGACAAGCGCTTTTTTACCCACAGTGGTTACGATCTGCAGAGTTATTTCCGCGTATTCTTTAAAAGCATCCTTGGGGGCGGAAGCAAAGGTGGCGGGGGAAGTACGCTGACACAACAGTTGATAAAGAACTTATATGGACGCCGGAATTATGGGTTCTTAAGCATGCCTGTGAACAAGATACGGGAGATAATTATTGCCGCCCGTATGGAGGAAGTGTACAACAAAGAAGAACTTTTATTGCTTTACCTGAATTCCGTCCCTTTTGGCGAAGATGTTTACGGTGTGGAAGCTGCCTCACACCGGTATTTCAATAAACCTGCCCGCAAGTTGAAAGTGGAAGAATCGGCTGTTTTAGTGGGGATGTTGAAAGCGAACACTTATTTTAATCCACGCCTGAATCCACAAAATTCGGTGGTACGCAGAAATACAGTGCTGGGTCTGATGGAAAAACAACAGTATCTGACAAAAGCAGAGTTGGATAGTTTGCTGAAATTGCCATTAAGCCTGAACTATGAAAATATGAATGCAGAAGCTCCGGCGGGCTATTTTGTATATCAGGTAAAGAAAAACACACAGGCAATACTGGAAGATATTAAACGGAAAACAGGAAAGGAATACGACCTGAAAAAAGATGGGCTCAAAATATACACGACCCTGAATATGCAGATTCAGCAAATAACAACCGAAGGCATACACAAACATTTGTACGGTATGCAAAAATTGCTGGATAAAGAGCTTCAAAACCACAATATTAAAAAACAATGGTATAGAAAACAGTTTAGACTATCCGGTGCTGATAATTCTGAAAAAAGAAATATCGAAGTATTTGACTGGAAGGGAATTGCTACAAAAAAAATGAATAAAACAGACAGTTTGTGGTATTACTACAAAATGCTGAATGCCTCAGTGCTCATTACCAACCCAAAAGATGGAACGGTAATTACCTGGATTGGTGGCAATGATTTCAGAAGACTTCCTTTTGACATGGTACTGTCCCACCGCCAGATAGCTTCTACTTTTAAGCCGTTTTTATATGCTACAGCGCTGGAGAACAATATTAGCCCTTGTACTTACCTTAAAAACATTCAAAAAGTTTTTTCTGAATATAAAAACTGGGAACCACAGAATTTTGATCATAAATCTACAAAAGACAGCACGGTGGCTCTCTGGTATGCCCTGGCCAACTCCATGAACCTGCCTACATTGGATTTGTATTTTCAAACAGGACGCGAAAAACTTATCAATACATGTAACAAGCTTCATTTTCCTTCCACACATGATGATTCGCCTTCAATAGCCTTGGGAACGCTTGACTTGTCACTCTATGAGGTTGTTCGTGCCTATGGTGCTTTTGCCAATCAGGGTGAAATGACAGAACCGGTGATGATTAATAAAATTACCGATGCCAAAGGAAATGTCCTGTTCAAAAGAAAAGATGCCAAGACTGAAAAAGTCTTTAACAAAGAAACTACTGATATGATTACCGCCATTTTACAAAAAGCCATCAACCAGGGAACGGGAACACGAATCAGAAACCAGTATGGTATCCGTGCCGATCTGGCAGGTAAAACCGGTACAGCTCAAGACTATACAAATGCATGGTTTGTAGCATACACACCCGATTTGGTGGTGGGAACCTGGGTGGGTGCCACTTCACCTGACATTCATTTTTATAGTGGAAACGGTTCGGGCTCGACACTGGCATTGCCCATTGTTGGCAATGTGCTTCGGGCTATCGAGCATAACGCCCGTTGGAGAAAACAATTCCTTACTCCTTTTGAAATTCCGGAATCTGTATCTAATGATTTAAGTTGTAGTCCGTATAAAGAAACAGGAATAAAAGGATTTTTTAATCGATTATTTCATCGAAGAAAATAAAAAGAATCAAGAATCAAGAGCCAAGACAAAAGACAGAAGAAAAAGACTAAAGACAAAAGATAGAAGATAAAAGATTTCGAATATATGTATTTTTTTCAAGTAGAAAAATGGATTTTCGGTAGTTCCGTAGGAACGACCGATATTGTAGCAATTCCGTTGCAAAATATGATGTAGAAAAGTTCGCGATATGGAAATCGCGGGACCCAAATATATTAGTTTAATGTGCAGTATGTAGTAGAAAGTAGAAGTAGTATTAATCAAAAGTGTAAACAAATTTCAGGATGATTCATTTCTTTTTGAACTTTGAGACTTTCTGACTCCCGTTGCTAGGAATGTTCCATTAGTGGCAAGAAAATATTAGCAATTAAGTCACAAAAACACAAAGTGTACTAAGGATGAATTCTTTCCAAATCCTATTCTACCCTGAAGAAAAAGAGTTTTTTATCTAAATTAAAGAGTATATTTGTATAATAAATAATAGCGCTAGAATGATATGGTAACAACCAAACTCAATATTCAGGATAAACTACCTCTCACCTGCTCACGAAGTGGAACATGCTGTCATGGGAATCTGGTGATGCTGAATCCCTGGGAGCTTATGTGCCTGGCCAGGGAGAAAGGAATTAGAGCAGGTGAATTTCGCGATCAGTATTGTGACTTTGGAGGGATTCGGTTACGGTTTGATGGAGAAGCAGGTTGGAGAGGGAAACAAGCTTGCAGTCAGTATATAGGTAATTTTGGTTGCAGTGTTCATTTGGGTCGCCCACTGGCCTGCCGGTTATTTCCACTGGGCCGTGAAATACAAAGTGAAGAGGTTCACTATATGCACCAGGGGGTTGAATTTCCCTGTTTGGAAGGATGTCCTGAAGTTTCAGGATTGCCTCAGTTGAGTGTGGGTGAATACCTGAAAGGACAGGAAACTGAAAGGTTCGAAAAAGCTCAGGATGAATATTTAGCCATCATGCAAAGTTTAGCAGATATTGCATTTGAACTTCTTCTGGATACCGGCCTGGTAGAATCCGGAGATCAGGAGACATTACCCTTGTGGCGAAAAATGGGCAACGAGACTCCGGAGATGTTGGCAGCAAGCATCGGACAGGATTGGATGGATAGTTTGATGATCCCGGATATTCAAGAAGAACTGGAAGATCCTGTTTCATTTGCCCAAAAGCACAGCGAATTACTCCAATTAAAAGCGCAGGAAGAATTTGGAGTTCTTCAGACAAATACGGAAATCCGGAATGCCTGTGTTTGCATCATGGGAGTAGCATTGCACCTTGCCCGTGGTTTAGGGGTTAATCCTTCAATCCTTGCTGAACATTGGATTGCGACTGCAAAGAGTCATGGGGCTGGGGAATAGAGTTGATTGGTTAATTGGTTAATTGGTTGAGTGAGTTGATTAGTTGATTGAGTTGAGTTGAGTTGAGTAAGGAGTTGGCGGGGTATATTCTTATATATTGAAACTGACGGAAAGTGAACACTACTGCAAAATAACAAATGAGTATAGACTCGGGCTATAGTTGAAATGTTATGCGACTGCTCAACCCGACAGTTTGTAAAGTCAGAGGTTAACAATACTTCGTTGACTTTTAGAAAAAATTTATCGAACAGACAATCATATAACACAATTAACAACATTAGGCAGATAAATATGAACTCAGAAATTCAAACATATAATGAAAGACAAACAACTGCAGATAAAGAAATCTGCGACTTGATGGCAACAACAATTGACAGCGAATTGACAGAAGCGGAAAGCAAAATTTGGCACGCCCACCCTGTTTGGTTTATAGAGGGTAATCCTATCGTTGGGTACAGTAAACTCAAAGACAGCGTTCGACTTTTATTCTGGAGCGGACAAACATTTGAAGATGAAAAATTAAATAACGAAGGTAAGTTTAAAGCAGCAGAGTTTCGATGTACTTCCACGGAGCAGATTGACTTGTCCGACTTAAAAAGGTGGTTAAATAAATCAAGAGATATTCAGTGGGATTACAAAAATATAGTAAAAAGAAAAGGACAATTAGACAGGTTGAAATAAATGGAGAGATTAACCCTAAAATATCAGGTATGAACAACACAAACAATCACGATGAGCGTTTTGCAAAAATGACATTCGCCACGGTATATCCACTTTATCTTGCAAAAGTAGAGAAGAAAGACAGAACGAAAGAAGAATTGAATCAAGTCATTGAGTGGCTAACCGGGTATGATGAAAAAAAGCAGCAAGAACTCATTGAAGAAAATGTAACTTTTGAAAAATTCTTTCAGAATGCTACATTAAACCCTCATGCTCACCTGATCACTGGCGTAATTTGTGGTTATAGGGTAGAAGAAATCGAAAATACGTTAACGCAGCAGGTAAGGTATTTGGATAAGTTGGTTGATGAATTGGCGAAAGGACGTAAGATGGAGAAGATTTTGCGATTTGCATAGAACGACTGGCGAACGATAGGATAACTTTTTACATAAGACACAAAAGTTGAACGACACGCCCGTGTTTTTGTGGCAAATCAAGCTAGCCTTGCAGAACATTTGATCAAGACGGCAAAGAATCTTGGGGCTGGGGAATAATGTTGATTGGTTGAGTGGTTAATTGGTTAATTGGTTGAGTGGTTGAGTGAGTTGAGTGAGTCGGAGGTTGAAACCTTTTACATAAATATTGAAACTGACAGAGAGTGTACACAACAGGGAATGGAAAATCCCTTGCAATAGAGACTCGAATGGACTTTTAGTGTAAGTTATGCATTGAGTTCGGCGAAGTATCATCTAGTGCCGTCAAGCTATATCAAACCGCGCAAGGTTATTTCCAAATCATGCTATAATACCAACAGTAAAAAACTGTACTGGCTTTAAGTCCACTTGTCCCGACATTTGTCGGGAGACCTCAGTTTCCCTCAGACTTGAACAATCCACTTACTGTAACTGTTTAAAACTTGACGACAAAGCCAAGTAACAGATACAATGAAATTTAGAATCAGGCATTCATAAAAAATAACAAATGACCAATATTTTATCCGTAGAATCATTTGAAGATATTCTTCCAATTTATCGTAATACACCAATTGGACAACTTTTGGAATATCATAATTTAAACCGGGAGTTTGATCATTTTGACAATGCACAGCTTTTGGTAGGCATGTGCATGGATAACCGAAAACATTTACTAATGCCTGACAATTTTGCATTTATCATTCGTGCGGGTGGTGCTAACTTGCGGTATAGTGAGTTCAAAGTTTCGTATGCCATTGCAGTAGGACATGTTAGCTATATTGCATTGATTGGTCACAACAATTGCGGAATGGTCAATTTAGTTTCCCGGAAAACAGAATTCATTAATGGTCTTGTTAATATTGCCGGTTGGAAAAGAGATAGAGCAGAACAACATTTTTTGCAATTTGCACCTATGTTTGAAATAGGAAATGAAACAGATTTTATCTTAAGCGAAACAAAACGCTTACGATTGCTTTACCCAAAGATTGTAATTGCTCCAATGTTTTATTTGGTTGAAGACAATAGACTTTATTTAATAAAAGAAGATTAAGCAGTTAGCGGTTGAAGTGAGAATTGTAGATATTGAAACAGATGGACAGTGAATACTCCTGTAAATCAAAATGGTCTTATCTCAGTTTGAAAGAAACAAGCATCAAAGAACAATGCAAATTGAACTACAGAAAATACGATGACAGAATTTTGGGAATCAAACTTTAGGGATAAACAGGAAATGTGGGGATTAGAACCTGCTGATTCTGCTATTTCAACGTTGGAATTATTTAAAAAACAGGGTTTAAATAATATCCTCATTCCGGGGTTCGGTTACGGAAGAAATGCCGGGATTTTTGCCGACCAAGGATGCATTGTAACGGGCATAGAGATTTCTGAAACTGCCATTGAGTTGGCTAAAAAACATTACGGGGATACTGTAAAGGTATATCATGGTTCGGTTAGTGATATGCCGTTTGACCGGGAAATCTATGATGGAATTTTTTGTTATGCCTTAATCCATTTATTAAGTGCAAAAGAACGAATAAAACTGATTCAGGATTGTTATAATCAACTCAGGCCGAATGGATACATGGTTTTTGTGGCCATTTCAAAAACAGATACTCAATATGGAGAAGGGATAGAAATAATTAAAGATACATTTGAAACGAAGCATGGGGTTACTCTGTTCTTTTATGATTTAGATTCAATAGATGCTGAATTTGGAAAGTATGGCTTGATTGAAGCAAAAGAGATAAATGAACAGGCAAAGAAATTGGGGAGCAACCCCACACGTCGATTTTGGAAAGTTATATGCCGTAAAGAAAAGAAATAAGAATATTCCAGTGGCAACTTAAATCATAACAGGAGGTAAAAGTTATGAAATTAAAAAAAATAGATCATATCGGGGTAGTAGTTAATGACCTCGTTGCTGCAAAAGCTTTCTTTCTCGAAGTTGGCCTTGAAGTGCAAGGAGAAGCAGAAATTGAGGGCGAATGGGTTGATCGTGTAGTTGGGCTTAACAACGTAAAATCGTCAATTGCAGTTTTGCGGTCGCCTGACGGTGGGGCAAATATAGAGCTAATCAAGTATCATAAGCCAACTGATGAACAAGAATTTCAGCTGCCGTTAGCAAATACGGTTGGTATTCGGAATATTGCTTTTACGGTGGATGATATTGAAGCTGTTGTTGCCAAACTGACAGAGAAAGGGTTCGACATCTTTGGTGAGATACAACAATATGAAGGAATTTATAAGTTATGCTACATTCGGGGACCGGAGGGAATCATTTTAATGTTGGCAGAGGAACTCACCCCAGATCCTTAAAGGGGCTTTAAAAGCTGTTTTAAAATTTCGTACTAGTAACCAGCTTGTGAAAAATTATTGTCCCATGCTTCCTATGGAAAAGATTAATAATTGGATGAGTGATTCTTTACATTAGTACAGAACCAGTTAAGATTCTAAAACAAGAATACTTATCAGCCTGATACAAGCCTATGGATTATCGGGTTGTAAGGATGTAACAGTCACAGCTATTGACTTTTTGCTACTCTAAAGGCGAGACTCCCACATTTACTTTATACTTATTTGCACATTTACAGCATCGATATAAGTTCAGAAAAACAACTTCCTCTCCAGTTCCGAAACCATAAAATAGAGATTGCAAGAAGCCTGCTTACTGAAAAATCACTAACTTTGACGCGCAGTTTGGAGTTTTGTGCAGACTGGAGATATGGAAAGATGAATTAACCTCCCCGACAAATAGACAGATAAGCCTACCTATGACATTTATTATTAATACAACTATTTCTAAAGACGGAACAAAAATCGGTTACAGGCAAATTGGAACTGGACCAGGACTTATTATTTGTCACGGTGGTGGACGCATTTCTCAAAACTATGAAAAATTGGCACTGGCACTTTCAGACAGGTTTACAGTCTATGTTCCCGATCGAAGAGGCAGGGGATTAAGCGGACAGGAGGGCGAAAATTATAATATTCTGAAAGCTGCAGAAGACTTAATTTCAGTTATTCAGGCAACATCTGCCAGCTTTATTTTTGGACACAGCGCCGGAGCAATCGTTGCACTTGAAGCATTCCTTACCCATCCTGTAAATAGATTAGCTGTTTATGAACCACCTATTTCAGTTAACAATTCATTTCCCCTAGGCTGGCTAAGTGACTTTGAAGTTACTCTTAAAAAAAGTCAGCGAAAAAAAGCAATGGCTATTTCTCTTAAAGGTTTAAATGTAATTGAAGGGGTGAATAAAATGCCCCTTTGGTTGATTCTGTTTTTAATCAATGTACTGACTCTATTTGAAATAAACAAAGAGAAGGGAACCCGAATGCTTGACTTGCTACCTACATTGACGGCTGATATTAAAATGGCGAAAACTCTTGACTCTAAATTTGAAAAGTATCATAAAATTGAGATTCCCGTAAACTTAATGACTGGTTCAAAAAGTCCCGAATACTTCCGTGTTGGCTTAGAAGCATTATCAGATGTTCTTAAACACCCTGAAACAAAAATATTTGAAGGGTTCAACCATTATTCACCGGAAGAAAATGTCATTGAGATTTCGATTGCATTAAAAGAATTTTTCAAACAGAACTGAAATGTATACCGTAATACATTCGCTTCGTATGGACGGTACAACTCAACATGAAGCCATGCTTGCACTACTACCCTTTGGTGCTATTGCAGAACGAGCATTAATTAAAAACAAAATTAATACACTTAAAACAATCCATGGAAGACTTTTTTCCAAATCAACGATACACCAGCAAAGGCGAACCTGAACTAGGCGTTGGCATTTTAACAGAAGCAAACTACCGACAAATCCATATATATTTTCCGTTATCCAACGAAAAGCGATTGTACTCAGTGGAAAGTGCTCCCTTGCACCGTGTTGTTTTTAAACCGGGCGATACCATACTGGATACTAAAAATCAACCGTTGCTCATAAAGCAAGTTGAGCTGGAGGGCAAACTGTATATGTATTACGGGCAAGACCGAAAATTGTCGGAGGCAGATCTGGGCAATGTATCAGTAAGCCATGGCGTGGACGACAGGCTTTTTACGGGTGATGTCGATTCCCCACAAACTTTTGCCTTGCGCAGGGAAACACTTCAACACGATTACAGGCGGAGATTATCGGCTGTAAATGGGTTTGTAGGTGGAAGAATAGATCTTATTCCCCACCAATTGTACATTGCCCATGAGGTGAGTTCGCGGTATGCTCCCCGTGTTTTACTTTCCGATCAGGTAGGACTTGGAAAGACCATTGAAGCCTGCCTGATCCTCCATCGTTTATTGTTAAGCGGGCGAATCTCAAGGGTGATTATTCTCGTTCCCGAGTCATTAGTACATCAATGGTTTGTAGAAGTTTTACGCCGGTTTAACCTGTGGTTTAATATCTTTGACGAAGAACGTTGTGCCTCATTAGATGGAAGCGCACCGGATGGCAACCCCTTCCTGGACAATCAACTTATCCTGTGCAGTACTGAATTCCTGGCTGGTTCGGCAAAACGGGCCCGGCAAGCCATTGCTTCCAACTGGGATATGCTCGTAGTCGATGAAGCACATCATTTGGAATGGTCGGTTGACAAGGTGAGCCCGGAGTATGGAGTTGTTGAACTTTTGAGTAAGGTGGCTAAAGGATTATTGCTCCTTACTGCTACCCCGGAACAATTAGGAGAAGAAAGTCATTTCGCACGGCTTCGGTTACTGGATCCAACCCGATATGCAAACTTCGATGATTTCTTAAATGAATCTTCCGATCCTGAAAACGTTGCCGACATAGTAGAAAAACTGTACCAGGGGAAGGACTTACACCCTAAGGATACAAAATTATTAGCATCTCTTTTTTCAAAGGAAAGAATACAATCACTCACTGAAGGAGGAGATGCAGCCAGGGATAAACTTATTGAAGATCTACTGGACCAGCATGGCCCGGGTCGGGTATTATTCCGGAATACAAGGTCGGCTATGAGTGGATTTCCAATACGAAAGGCACATCTGATTCCCATACCGGCACCCAAAGATCAGACCCTGTGGATTCAGAGACTGACGAACGAGTTTGCCCGTGATATGGAGCCAGGGGATACTCCGGACGGGCAACAATACTGGTTTGCCGAAGACCCTCGTGTTGAGTGGCTTTTAACTGCCATGAAGGAACTGGCTCCTGAAAAAGTACTACTTATCTGTAAGAGCAAGGAAAAGGTGCTGGCATTGGAAGAAGTCCTGGCTATGCGTACGAATATGAAAGCCGGGGTCTTTCACGAAGACCTCACAATTGTACAACGGGACCGGAATGCGGCATGGTTCTCAGAAGCCGATGGAGCCCAAATCCTCCTTTGCTCTGAAATAGGAAGCGAGGGACGGAATTTCCAATTCGCCCATCACCTTATTCTGTTTGACTTACCGCTTCATCCGGAGTTGCTGGAACAGCGTATCGGACGCCTGGACAGGATTGGTCAAACGGAAGATATACATGTTCATATTCCTTATCTTGTCCACAGCCCGCAGCATATACTTGTCAGGTGGTTTCATGATGGATTGAATGCCTTTGAAGAAAACCTGGAGGGAGGAAATGAAATTTCCAAATCATTTAGTGGCAGGCTGCTAAAAGTTTCCAGGCTCCACTCATCCACAGACGCTTGCCTGGAACTGGAAGCCTTGATCAGTGAAACTTCAGCCTTTAAAAAAGAACTTCAGATAAGCCTTGCTGATGGACGAGACAGATTGCTTGAAATGAATTCTTTCCGTCCAAAGATAGCAAAAAAACTGGTGAAGCAAATTCAGGCAGAAGACAGCGATAAGAGCCTTGAAAACTATTTATTGAAGGTCTTCAGACATTTTGATGTGGAAATGGAAGACCTGGCAACCCGAAGCTACTTTTTGCAACCGGCTTCTGAAATTACCGGGGCGTTTCCCTCTATACCACGTGAAGGTATTAGCGTTACATTCGATAGAAAACGTGCACTAAGGAGGGAAGATATTAGTTTCCTGAGTTGGGATCATCCCATGGCAACAGGTTCTATTGACATGGTGTTAAGTTCTGGTACCGGAAGCGCCAGTTTTGGAATCCTGCGTGGCACCAACAGCCCGGGCATACTGCTTGAGATCCTTTTTGTTCTTGAGACAACGAGTGAACAAAGCATCTATGTAGATCGTTTCCTCCCCAATACACCGCTTAGAATTGTAGTGGATCATACCGGAAAAGAAGTAACGGATATCTATTCTGTTGAAACATTTGACAAAAGGGTTATTCCAGGCTCCATAGAGACATTGCTGGATAATGAAACATTAGTGGAAACGATCGTGCCCAATATGATTTCAGCAGCCACAAAAATCGCAGAAGAACAAAGTGCAAAAGAAAGAGCAAAAGGACTGAAACGTATGAACCTCACCCTGAATCATGAAATTGACAGACTGAGGATATTACAGGAAAGAAACAAGAATATCAGGCCCGAAGAAATACAAACTGCACTTACTGAACAGATAACACTTGCAACCCTCATTAAAAATGCAAGGGTAAGGATGGATGCCATTCAACTTATTCTAAAAGAGTAATTTATAGAACAACTTAATGAAAGCATGTCCAACATGAAATAAAGTTTAAAAGTTTATCCGGATTTTTTAGGAGATAAAAAAAGTAATTGTTTTCTAAGGAGTTCAACACCTTAGTATCTATCCTTTTCTATCTTCCGTGATTTAAAAACATGATATCTGAAAATAATTTGCTACTTTTGTATTTTACATCACTATTCAACTTAATATGGAATACTCAACCTTACAAGGAAAATTGATTATGCCCGAATACGGGCGCAATATACAACAGATGGTGGCGCATGCCCTGACCATCGAAGACCGTGAAGAACGTACCCGCTGCATCAAAACCATTATCAACATTATGGGAAATTTATTCCCTTATTTGCGTGATGTGAACGACTTTAAGCACAAACTGTGGGATCATGTGGTGATCATGTCCGACTTTAAACTGGATATCGATTTTCCTTACGAGGTATTGCTGGAAGAAAACCTGTATACCCGCCCGGAATCAATCCCTTATAAAAAATCAAGGATACGTTACCAACATTACGGCCGCACCCTTGAAGAAATGATTGAGAAAGTAGCTGTTTATCCTGAAGGGGAAGAGAAAAACGAATTGATCCGCCTGATAGCGAATCAAATGAAGAAATGTTTCCTGACCTGGAATAAAGAAGTGGTAGATGACCGGAAGATTTTCGATGACCTGCGTGAGCTTTCGAAAGGGAAACTGGACATTCCGGAAGATTTCTTTAAACTGGTAGAGTCCAGGGATGTATTGTTCAACAAAAAGAACAAACCAAAGAAGAAAAAATAAGTCAAATAAGTCAAAGAGTTTGAAAGGTTTGAGAGTTTGAAAGGTTTAGGCAATCAATCAGTTCAAACCAAACAAAAAACTGCATTCCTTTTTACAGTTGACTTATCATGTACTCTCCAAACACGAAACAAAGAATATATGTCCTCTTTTAAAATAGAAGGCGGTCGCCGACTTTCAGGTTCCATTACCCCTCAGGGAGCCAAAAACGAAGCATTACAGGTTATCTGTGCTGTATTGTTGACTTCTGAAACTGTAACAATCAGTAACCTGCCGGATATTCTGGATGTCAATAACCTGATAGGCCTTTTAGGGGATATGGGCGTTGAGATCAAACGTATCAGTTCCGACACCTATACTTTCAAAGCTGAAAACATAAACCTGGATTATCTTCAGACAGAGGAATTCTACCGTCAGAGTGCATCATTGCGTGGCTCCGTTATGATTGTAGGCCCAATGGTGGCACGCTTTGGAAAAGCGATAATACCTAAGCCCGGAGGTGATAAAATAGGACGCAGGCGACTGGATACCCATTTTATAGGCATTCAGAAGCTGGGAGCCGACTTTCATTATGATCCTGCCACAAAACGGTATGAGATAGAAGCTCAAAAACTGACCGGTTGCTACATGCTGCTCGACGAAGCATCCGTAACCGGAACTGCCAATATCCTGATGGCTGCTGTCATGGCCGAAGGAACAACCACCATATACAACGCCGCTTGTGAACCTTACCTGCAACAACTTTGCCGGATGCTGAACAGCATGGGGGCAAAAATAACAGGGGTAGGTTCCAACCTGCTGACCATTGAAGGGGTAAAATCATTCAACGGATGCACCCATCGCATTCTGCCGGATATGATTGAAGTGGGCAGTTTTATCGGTATGGCTGCTATGACTGCTTCCGAAATCACGATCAAGAATGTTGCCTACGACGAACTGGGAATTATCCCGGACAGTTTCAGACGCATGGGAATACAACTGGAACAACGGGGCGACGATATTTTCATTCCACAACAAGATAGTTACACCATTGAATCATTTATCGATGGTTCCATCATGACCATTGCAGATGCTCCCTGGCCTGGACTAACCCCGGATTTACTGAGTGTATTCCTGGTTATCGCCACCAAAGCACAGGGAAGCGTATTGATTCACCAGAAGATGTTCGAAAGCCGTTTGTTCTTTGTGGATAAACTCATCGATATGGGTGCCCAGATCATCCTTTGCGACCCTCACCGTGCCACTGTCATTGGACAGGGAGGACATGTACGGTTACGGGGTTCCGTGATGGTATCACCGGATATCCGGGCAGGCATTGCCTTGTTGATAGCAGCTTTATCAGCTGAAGGTACCAGCATTATTCACAATATCGATCAGATTGACCGTGGGTATCAGGATATCGAAAAACGGTTGAATGCACTTGGGGCAAAAATAACAAGAATCTAAAAACATTTACTATTTAGCTATTTACCATTTTCTGCCTTTTAAATTTCATTTATTAGGCTGGAAATGTCATTCCAACCATATTCAATATATTCTGAGAACAAATTTCTTCATAATCTTTTAAGTTTAAACTTTTACACGAATTAAATTGTTTGAATACTGTTCTAATTCAGGAATAATTCACAATTTAATCACTGCCTGTTACAGGGTAATGTAAAACATAAAACGGGAGGAAATCATTATGTTAAACAAGAAAATTACTGACTTATTGAATAGTCAAATCAACAAAGAGTTTTATTCGTCGTATTTGTATCTGGACATGTCCAATTATTACATTGAAAAGAACCTGAGTGGCTTTGGTAAATGGTTTGGCATCCAGGCACAGGAGGAACATGAACATGCCATGTTGATGATAAAATACATTCTGAACAACAGTGAAAAAGTTGTATTCGAAGAAATTGCAGCACCGAATAAGCATTACAAAGATTTTAAACATCCGCTGGAAGGCTCGCTGGAACATGAAATCTCAATCAGTGCTTCTATTAATTCAATTTACGCAGAAGCATACGGGCTTAAAGACTTCAGGACCATGCAATTTCTGGATTGGTTTGTCAAGGAACAGGGAGAAGAAGAAAAAAATGCGAGTGACCTTTGCAAGCGATTTGATTTATTTGCTACCGATCCCCGCGGACTATACCTGCTGGATGCAGAACTTGGCGCCCGGGTATTTAAAGCTCCTTCCCTGACCATCTAATCCTTCTTTTTGCAGCAAATATCTTGCATACCAAAAACGTTTAAGAGATTTTCTCTTAAACGTTTTTAGTTTTATAAAGAATATTGATGTAATCCAGATTCGCAAAGGAGACTGTTAATTGTGTTTTATGTTTTTGCAAATCATACCTTGTAAGTGCATTTTGAATTTCAACTCCATTGATTCTCTGTATAAAGACATTTCAAAGAGAGTTGAGAGGGGGTTCAATGAGGTTTACCTATCCTAACCCTCACTGAACCCTCACTGAACCCTATCTCAACCCTAACTGAACCCTGAACAAATACAACCTGAATTCCATTGATTATCTTTTCTAAAAAGACAGCAACTTCCCGTAGTTTTACTTCCATCGGGAAAATTCAAATACAATTCCCACCCGTTGAGCATGTCAACAAGAAAGAATTGTTTAGGTAGTCAAAAAAAATGATGGGGATATTTATAATGAGACATTTATTTTTTCAACAACTTATTTTCTGACAAACACAATCTTTTCATTGCCTTTATTGATAATTTCATTGAAATAGTATTTGAGTTTCGTGTATTCAGCTATTTCGTATTCGGGTAACTTGAAATAGTAGATCATCGATACATTGACTTTAGTATCGTTTACCGAAGCAGAATACTCCAGTTCGAACTGATCATTCCTAATCTTATCATTAGCAGGCAGGAATTCGACCCGAAAGCCTTCAGGGATATTAACCTCAGCAAAGTAGGTTGTTTTTTTAGGATAGATCATGTCGACCGGATAATTACGTGTAGGCTGTTTGAGCGGATTCTCAGTGATTGCCTCCCGCAGGAATGGTGAAACATAGATCTTATCATTTACCTTTTCAGGACGATCCGTTATACTATATTTCAAAATATAAGGTTCTTTGATGTTGGTTTGATTTTTCACCACAATGGACGAATCGACTAATGCATAGCCTTTATCAAGGATATGTTTTTTAATGGTATGGGTATTTTCACCAAAGTCATTCCGATAATCCAACGCAATGTATTCTGTTGAATAAGATTGAATAGATGTATTCTGTGTTGAATCAGTCAGTGCAATCGAAAAAGTCTTTTTAATACCTGAAGGCACAAGCGATTGAAGTCCCACCCACTCCACTTTATCTTTCTGAATAACCAGGCCTTTATCATTGATACATTTTTCAGGAATCCTGTTGTTGGCAGCCAAGGAAATAGTAGCATCGGTTAGTATTTTCTTTCCATCTACTTCAGCTAAAAGCACCACATAATTAAAGAAATGACTGAATGGATAATCATATTTAATTTTTCCGTTTTTACGGGTACTGATAATAACCGGGAAAGCTTTAATTCCGGCTGCATTGAGCAATCCTATGGTAAAAAGATTAATATCCGCATCATTCCCCAGCTTATCTTTCAAAAATGTTTTTACACTTTTGGATGCCATTTTTCCATTCATTTCATTCCACTTATAATTTGCCTTTACATAATTTAATATAGAATCAAATTTTTGTTGTGAAGGTAGTAGCGACAAATTTTTCAAATCAAATATCTTAGATGCTGATCCTTCTGCTTTCCGGGAATATCCTCCAAAGTCTTTGTCTTTCATCATATTTTTTATCATTTCCGGCCAGGTTGTAAACACATTATGGGAAGTCCCATCAGTATTTGTCACTTTCGATAATTGGAAATTTAATTTTATGATATAGTCCTCGGAAGAAGCAATATATTCTTCTTCTTTAAATGCCGGTACATCATTCATAGCAGTCTCGTAGATCATATCCTGGTACTTGACACGTCCAAACCGGCTTTCAAGACCCTGATCAACATAAGACTTTTGGTAATCAAATTTAGTGGCCCCCTGTAACAACCAGGTATATTGATAAAAAGGGATCATTTTGGTAACATATTTACTGTAAATCACCGGAATCTTCCATTGGAATTCCCAATCACGGAGGTTAAAAAAGAATTGAGACCTGACTTTATAACGATATTCAATCACAGAACCTTCTTTTACATTCGGCATAGCAAACTTTTTCTGATTCCAATATTCATTTAACTTCTCATCATGACAACTTTTTAAATCGAGGTTCGTGCGTGTAAAGATGCCATCTGTCAGGTTATAGGTACAAGCTTCAATATCGAATACTTCCTCATAGGTATCTCCCTGGAGATAATACGGTATTTCGATACTGGCCCATTTAATACCTGCTTCTTTAAAAACTTTCAATCGGGTGGTACGTTCATATATCAGATTGAAATTGTCGTTAGTTTGTTGAAAATAAGAGCTTCCTATATCAGAGATCACAACTGCTTCGGCGGTCTTATCTTTGGGATAAAAGGTCATACTCATATCATCTTTACCCACTTTACCATAGTCATGATTAAAACTTTGAGACCATAAAATAGATTGATAGGCAAAAAGCATTATTACAAAAAAAGAGAATTGTTTCATGATCAGTCTTGTTTTTTTGTTACTATATAGGAACTATTTTCAAAATCATAAACTTGTTTTACAAATTTGTAAAAATCAGCGTACTCTTTAAGTGTATATTCACCAGCATTCAATACAAAGCTTTTAATGACATGAATATTATCATCTTTTTTAAGAAAACTGATATCATACTTACCATATTTTGAATAGAGAGTCTGATTTATTGGCATGCTGCTCAATTGATATCCGTCGGGCATTTTATAATGAATGGTATCTGTTTTATAAATTGGATAATCCAGTTGAATCGGATATTTTCGGTTTTTAGGGGCTTTGATAGCAGGAATTGAAAAAGGGATTAAAGGTATTAACAGCTCGTTTCCATATTTTTTAAAGAGTTTATCAGCTTTGGCTGAATAATCAAGGGTTACAAAAGCTGAGTCGCGGTGTGCCGGGATCAAATTGAAATCAATCATTTCAAATCCTGATTCAATAAGATATTTTCGAATAATCTGTGATTTTTTGGAGTCACTGACTGAACGGGTTAATCCCGAAAGACTTTCAAAGGATTCGCCTCTGGATATCGTATGAAAATTGGCAATCAAATCATTTCCAACATTTGAATTTACCCGGATTGTCCTTGAGTCAAGCACCTGTTCTTTTGATAGCCCAGGTGTCCGTATAAAATGGCTGTTATCTTTTTCAATTAAAAAAGCAATCCGATTCTGGGTAAATGTGCCTAAATAGTTAAACGGGCCATCACTGGTACAATCCAGCCAGAATGTATCTTTCGGAAGAGGCACACAGAGAAAAACATGATTGAATTGCATGGAAGGAAAATTCTGATCAATCTTTTTAATCCTGTCGCCGGCATGAATGTTGGTGTAAATTGAAGGAATTCCAACACAGCTTAATACTGCTTTAAAATAATTCGTCAGAGCTTTGCAATCACCGTATTTATTATTGGCAACATAACTCGCCGGATAAGGTTTCATACCACCTGTTTCAATTGAGATATTGATATAGCGTGTGACGTCCTGCAAGTAATGATAGAGGACTTTAATTTTATCTATGTCATCTTTTATCCCCTCAACCAGTGAATGAATATGTTGCTTTTCTGCCTCGGGCAAATCATTTAATCCGGCAAGCAGGTTGAATTCCCAATTGCCATAAGTTTTCCATGAACTAAACGATCCTTCCTGCTCAAATTTAAATATCCCCGGAACAATAAGGACTTCGGGTATGAATTCATGTTTATCCGGAGCCAGTATTTCCGTTTCGAACTGATGGGTATAGGAAGAATTCCAGGTATATTTTTTCCTTGTTTCAACTGTATCTACCCTCATGCTATCTACCAGATGCGCACTATATGAAAATTTGTAATCAATTGGAACATCAAGTGTCAATGTAGCATTCACGGTAGGAACATCCTTAAAAAGACAAGGCGACCAGTGATCGAGGAATAAAAACGATTCTTCCTGTAACTGGTATGAATAACAAATGGTATACGGATAGACATTGTGAATCAGGGTAAATTCTTTAACAAAGTTATCATCATAAAAAGAATCATCGGACAATGAACTTCGTTCCTTGATATCTCCGGTTTTTAACTTCTTGATAATGATCCCGTTTTTGTCTTTTATAGTTGCCTCAATCTTTGAAACTTTACTCATCTTTGAATATGGAATGTTGATTTCAGCATATTCTTCGCCTTGCCTGTTATTAATCTGCAATTCGTAACTACGGGAAATATAAAGTTTATTGTTTTTAAGTACCAGGTCGGTTTGTTGGTTTACAAATACCGCATCCGAAATATCGGCTGACACAGAAATAAAATTTAAGCAAAAAAATACGATCCAACCTGCTTTTAATCTCCGAAAATTCGTTTCAAAATTCATTGTAACTTGTATGGGAATTTTATTTTTATAAATCGATAATAGCATTAAATGTCTTTGAACTATTCAATTAACATGAAAATAAACCAATTAACCAATTTAAAGGAAAAGCCTGTGTTTATTTTATAATGCAAAACTATATAAAAGTGTTGATTTAACAAATTAAATGACTCTTTATTTTAAATAAATTCAAGTATTAAATCATCCACGGGATTTAATAGGGTTGCCCCCACCTGTTGATAGGTGCTAAAGAAAAATAAAGCATCGGAAAAATGAATAATTATTCATTTGTTTTAATAAAACAAGCAACCTGTTAAATTAATCATCCAGAATTCATTGCACAAAGCAGTCGAATGTGAGCAATTTGCTAATTAAAAGGAATAATATGAAACAAATTGCAACATTATATACATAAAATTGCATTTAACTATGTAATGAAGCATCAAAAAATCATTACTTTTGTAGTACCGAATTTTCAATCGGAAATCTACAATGCATTTTTTAATATGAAACCAATCATTTCACCCGTTGACAGGGAAATTCTAAAAAGGGAACTTTCAGAAGACAAGTTTCTCCGTCCGACAAATAAAGCGCACAACGAAATATATGTCATAACGGCGCATAATGCACCCAATGTTATGCGTGAGATAGGCCGGTTGCGTGAGATATCTTTTCGTTCGGGTGGTGGTGGAACAGGAGAAGAATTAGATACCGACGAATATGACTATATGGAAAAACCTTACAATCAACTGATTGTATGGGATCCTTTAGCTGAAGAAATTATAGGTGGATACCGGTATTTACCCGGTATAGATGTGGATTTTGATGAAGATGGCCAGCCAAAGTTTGTAATGGCACACTTATTTACCTTTACCGAAAAATTCATTCAGGATTTTATTCCCTACACCATTGAATTGGGAAGGGCTTTTGTACAACCGGATTATCAGACGTCTAAAATGGGTACAAAAAGCCTGTTTGCCCTGGATAATTTATGGGATGGATTAGGTGCTTTAATGCTTACTGTCAAAAACGCCCGCTATTTCATTGGGAAAGTTACCATTTATGAACATTATCCGCTCATAGCCAGGGAATTGATTTACGAATACATGCATCGTTACTTCCCGGATCCTGATGGAATGATTAGTCCAAAAAATCCGATACACGTAAGTGATAAAACCAACCAGCTGGCTAAAGAACTTTTTGTTCATAATGATTCAGCTGCCGATTACAAAGCTCTCCAGAAAGCAATCCGTGTAGAAGGCGAAACAATTCCCTCCATGTTCAGTGCTTATATCGGCCTGACACATACCATGCGTTTCTTTGGTTCTATATACGACCCTGATTTTGGTTCAGTTTATGAAACAGGGATTATGATCACAATGAGTGACTTACTTGAAGTGAAACGTAAACGCTATATAGAGCCTTACGTAGAATACTTAAAGATCGTGATTGAGGAACGTAAGATTGCTAAAAAGGCAGCCAGGGAAAAGAAGTTAGCTGAAAAGATAGCTAAGAAACAGAATAAAACAGAACGGAAGAGTAAACGTAAAAAAGATCAGGCAATCTAAAATTCGCCTGATCCTAATAAATTAAACAGATCTTTTTCCATTAACTTTCAGAAGATATTTATCCATTTGCCAGTAACTCCCTGGCATTCAACAAGGCAGCATCAGTCACATTCTTACCACTCAACATTTGAGCAAGTTCATCTAACCGCTCATCGGTAGTTAAACGCTGGATATGAGTTTGGGTTTGCTGTCCGCTTTCGTCTTTGTAAACCCGGTAATGCTGCGCCCCTTTTGCTGCTATCTGTGGCAAATGCGTAATAGTAATAACCTGCATATCGGAACTCATAACCTGCATGATTTCACCCATCCGGTTTGCAATTTCTCCTGATACACCGGTATCTATTTCATCAAATATTATAGTTGGCAAATCTGCTTTATGGGCTACCAATGACTTGATAGATAACATCAACCGGGATACCTCACCTCCGGAAGCAATCAAGGTTACCGGTTGTACAGGACGATTCTTGTTGGCAGAGAACAGGAATTGCACTTCATCATTCCCGTTTTCAGTAAAATCAATATCTGTGGAAACTACAACCTGGAATTGAATGTTAGGCATACCCAGCTTGGTTAATTGCTCCACAAGATACTTTTCAATAGGTTTGCAGGCTTTTGTTCTGCTGTCTGACAAATTGACCGCATCTTTCTTCAACTGTCCAAAACAAGCCTCTAATTGAACTTTTAAGGCATTCAATTCTTCATCATACGAATCAATACGTTGCAATTGTTTATTAAAACTCTCACGCAGTTCGATTAATTCAGCTACAGAAGTTACCTTATACTTTTTTTGAAGGGTAAAAAGTTCACTGAGCCTGTTTTCAACCCATTCCAAACGGGTATGGTTAAATTCCACCCTTTCCTCGAAGGAACGCATTTCTGCTGAAATGTCTTTTAATTCGATGAGTGTAGATTGTAATCGTTCATACCAGTTATTTCCATCAGGGATGAAATTTTTAATGTGGGAAAGGGCAGAAATGGTTTCTTTCAGCAATGGCAGGGAAGCATGGTCTTCTTCTAAAAGCTGTTGCGATTTTACCAATTCCGATTTTATCTCTTCGGCATGGCTTAATGTTTCCTGTTCAATCTCAAGATCCTTTTGTTCATTCTCCAGCAAATTTGCATCTGCCAGTTGTTGATATTGGAACTGGATATAATCTAAATCGGATGATTGTTTCTCGGCTGTTTTTTGCAATTGTTTAAGTTCAGACTGCAGGTTCCGCCAGAGTAAATATGTTTGTTTATAAGCTGATAATAGCGGTGTATTTTGAGCAATGGTATCTACTACATCCAACTGATATCCGACATTGGAAAGCAATAAATTCTCATGTTGCGAATGAATGTCTATCAAACGGAGGCTAAGGTCGCGTACTACATTCAATCCTACCGGAGTATCATTGATAAAGGCCCTTGATTTTCCCGAATTGGTAAGTTCCCGTCGGATTATACAGAATTTACCCTGGTTATCCAGGTCATTTTGTTCAAAGAAACTGTTTAGATGGGTATAAGAAGAAATATCAAATTCTGCTTCTATGATACATTTATCAGCATCAATCTTGATAGATTTTGTATCGGCACGTTGACCTAATATAAGTGACAAGGCCCCTAATATTATTGATTTCCCTGCCCCCGTTTCACCGGTAATAACCGATAATCCGGATTCAAAGTCGATACTTAATTCAGTGATTAAGGCATAATTTGAGATATGTAACGATTTCAGCATAAATTATTGTTTTTGAATAATACGTGTTTTATCACAAACACGTTGTAAAAAACTGCAACCAAACTTTTTTGAGGAATTACCGGAATAAATTAAGGCTTCAGAATCTTTTCATACCGCGAACTCTGGGTAGGGTTTACGTCGGTTAATACCTGGACAGCATCTGTTTTCTCCTGGGTGGTTGCCTTTGAAAAGATATTGATAATTTCATCGTTTTTGGCATCAAGGAATGATGATATTACAATGGCAGAAGGAGTTGCACGATTTGTTTCCCTGAGTATGGGCAACCCTTCAGCAATACGTGCCCTTGCATTGGTTGAGTTAGTAGACATTTCATCCAAACCCAACCGATGATATTCATAAAAATAGTTCCGGTATTTCTTAAATGCTTCATCCAACAGATTATTAACCAAAGCATACCGGTTCTTAGTACTTTCAAAAGCCTTCCATCCTGCCAGGTCGGCTCCCTGTGCAGAATTCACAATGCTTTCAGCTGCCTGAAAACAAGAAGTTCCACCCAACCTGGAATAAGAATCCAGATCATAACCAATAATTATATAGGCATAATAAGCCAGAACAGCCGTCAGGTTGGAAGTAATCGTATTCTGATTCATTTCAAGCTGGTCAAACTCTTTGTAGTTAAAAGTAAAATTTATGTCCTTGAAGTTAAACAAAGTACTGTAGTAGGTTGAATTATAAATGGGACGGCGTGATTGGATCTGGATTTCAGAAGTAAAGGCATCGCCATCTACTTTCTTGACAATAATATTGAGTGTGCACTCAATTCGCTCTTCATTCGAGAATGTCAATTCTGTCCATCTCCGATTATTCATAAATTCCGTTACGGACTTGGTGAGGGTATTGAAAACAGATTTATTTGTTCCTTGTATCTGATCGGAATTGATTTGTACCGTACAATTTAATTCCTGTGCATGAAGAAATCCTGCAAAAAGCAAGAAATTCAGAATTAAGAGCCAATGTTTCATATTGTTTTCAATTAAAAGTTATCTACTCTCAGAGTTCAATAAGTTTGATGATTTCATCAATTATATCTTCAGCAACATCGTGTTTACTTTTTAATGCAAAATCAGTCTTTGAACCGGAACGGTGAAGGATACTGATTTTATTGGTATCATAACCAAATCCTGCTTGCTTGTCCTGAAGTGAATTAAGCACAATAAAATCAAAGTTCTTTCTTTCCATCTTGCCTATTGCATTCGCTTCCTCATTGTTCGTTTCCAGGGCAAAGCCTACTAAAAACTGAGAATCTGTTTTCATTTCCCCAACAGAAGCCGCAATATCTTGTGTTGGAACCAATTCCAATATCAGATTATCGGTTTCACGTTTCAATTTTGTTTGTGCCTCCTCAATAGGTGTAAAGTCTGCCACGGCAGCACATAGTATTGCACCATCCATACCATAGAAACGATTCATCACTTCACCATACATTTCTTTAGCCGATTCAACATCCACCCGTTCAATATTGGGATGGATCGTTTTCAATTGCACAGGTCCTGCTATCAGGCATACATCTGCTCCTTGCTTGGCACAGACTTCTGCCAGGGCAAATCCCATCTTCCCGGTCGAATAGTTTCCTACAAAACGTACAGGATCAATCTTTTCGTATGTCGGACCGGCAGTAATAAGTATTTTTTTTCCATTTAAGGGTTTATCAGTAAAATAATCATCAAGGTAACGAACAATCTTTTCAGGTTCTTCCATGCGACCTTTACCTTCCAGGCCACTGGCAAGTTCGCCGAATGAAGGTTCAACAATCAGGTTTCCGATCGACTTAAGGGTTTCCAGGTTTCTTTGCATGGCAGGATGAGCAAACATATCCAGGTCCATGGCAGGTGCAATTATGACCGGACACTTTGCCGACAGGTAAGTGGTAAGCAATAGATTATCAGCGATACCGCTTGCCATTTGCCCTATGGTATTAGCTGTAGCAGGTGCAATCAAATAAGCATCAGCCCATAAACCTAAATCCACATGGCTGTTCCAGTCCCCATTGGTAGGGTCAAAAAAATCAACCAGGACAGGACTTTTTGCTAAAGTGGCCAACGTCAACGGTGTAATAAATTCCTTTGCCAATGTTGTCATTATTACCTTTACTTCAACACCTTCCTTTACCAAAAGCCGGATTAGTTGTGCTGATTTATAGGCAGCGATACTTCCTGTAACTCCTAAAATTATTTTTTTACCCTGTAACATAAACTGATGAATTTACATTTGTTATACTGATAGATCCTTCAAAGCGTATATCCTTTTCAAACAGAGATTATTTTCCAATCCCCGTTCATTCAATCTATCCGCAAAAATACAAAAATGAATTGAACTTAGTGCAAACAAAAAAAGATAAAAGAACATTGTGTTAAAAATAGCACCATGTTCTTTTATCTAAACGTAAATAAGAAATTGAAACAGACTATTTCAATTTATCTTTAATCGGATTACGATAATACACTTTGTCTTCCAGAAACTCTTGTGTAGCTATTAATACTGCTTTAGGCAATTTTTCGTAATAACGTGAAATTTCGATTTGTTCCCTGTTTTCAAAAACTTCTTCGATATTTTCATTAAACGAAGCAAATTCAAGCAACTTCTTATCAAGTTCTGCTTTGATTTCAACACTAATTTGATTGGCACGTTTACCAATTACCTTCACTGTTTCGTATACGTTACCGATTTCTTCACTCATTGAGTTCATATCACGGGAAATCGTATTCAAAGGAGCATTTACTTTTTTATAGTCCATAATGCAATTATTTTATTCTTTCACTATTTTTTTTGATTCAGTCAATATTCTATCGGCTTGTTTCCTGAATTTACCGCTTGGATATTCATTGATATAATTGTAATACTCATCAATTGTATTGCGGTAACGTTCAATTTTTTTCTCTTCAACACTTTGTACTGCCTGTTCATATTTCGAATCGAGCATTAGCATCAATAATTCTTCACGATAAGCAGTCGAAGGATATTTCTTTAAAGCATTCTGTGACGTAATGACTGCCGACTCATAATTGTTACCCAGGTAGTTACCCAGGTTATAATATAATTTAGCATTCAGATACGCTTTATAGGCCAACTTATTAGTCAATTCTTCAAGCAATTTATTAGCTTCTGGCACTTTGTCACTTTCAGGATAAACATCAACGAATTCCTGGAAAGCAGCTATTGCACTGTATGTTGCTGTTTGATCCAATCTGGCATCCGGTGAATCCAGGTAATAACAATATCCAATCATGTACTTGGATTCAATTACATATTTTCCTTTTGGATAAGTTTTTACGTAAGTCTTGTAATACTCACTTGCCGAAAAATAATCTTTCTGACCCATATACGATTTCGCCATATAGTTCAGAACCGTCTCAGAACGGTCAGTACCTTTATAATACGTGGCAATAGCATCAAACAATGTTGATGCACGCATAAAATCACCTTTATTGAAATACTCTACAGCTTTCGTATATTTCAACTCAGCATCATCTGATTTCAACAATTTTTGATATTCACCACACGAAAACAGGGTTAAAACTACTACTAAAAGAAGATACGAGGTCTTTTTCATAAAAAAAATTGGAGTGCAAAAATAGTTATTTTATCAGGAATAAAAAAATATAATGTTTCTATTTAACAAAAGTAGAGTTTTTTAAGTGCTTCAACTCAATTTATTTGGATAAGTATTTCTTAAAACCTTCAGAATAAATGGATTGTTTTTTCCCGTTTTTATCCAGATAGATCAAATAACATTCCAATCCAGGAATACTTTTACATACCTTTAAACAACTATCCACACCGATCACCATAAATGGGGTATCATAGGCATCTGCCATTATACCTGTAGGAGCTATCACGGTAGCACTTAACATATTATTATCAATTGGGTAACCTGTATGAGGATTAATAATATGGGAATATTTTTTACCGTTTTTAATAAAAAACTTTCTATAATCACCCGCCGTTGTAACTGCGCAATTTGTGATATGAATAATTGTCTGAATTTCATTTACTGTACTGGTTGAGTCATCGATGGCTTTATCAATTCCAATTTGCCATTTTTCACCTTTGGCGTTTAGCCCGCTACATACAACTTCACCACCAATTTCAATCATATAATTCTTACAACCATTATCTTTCAACAACTGGGCAATTACATCAGATGAATAACCCTGGGCAATCGAATTATCATCAATCATGATACGGGGATCGTCTTTAATCAACTTATGATCCTTAATATGAATCTTGGTATATCCAATGTAGGGCATAAATTCCGATACTTTTGGAAACTCGGTGTGTGAACTATTTCCAAATGCAAATCCCCATGCTTTCACCAATGGTCCTACTGTTATGTCAAGTGCTCCATTTGTATGCTTCGATGCATCCTGTGCAGCATAAAACATTGTTTCAAAAAACAAATCCGTCCGGACTGTTGTATCGTTTTTATTAATTCGTGATATTATCGAATTGGGAATGTACGATGACATGGACATATCAAATTCATGCAATTTTGCTTCAATTTTATCCTGCAAATTAAGTCCATCAGGTTGTTGGTAAGTAGCCGAATAAGTAGTACCCTGAGTTTCCCCTTCGTTGTGAATATAATTGATTGTTGGTGCTAATTCTTCGGGTTCCTTTTTAAATGCAAAATAAAGCCCAACAGCGACAGCAATAAATGCGACACCAATGAATAGTGTTATGAGTCCTTTCTTTTTCATTTTTTTGATTCCTGCTAAATTGTTTAATAATCAAATAAAAGTCTTTTGCCTCGAACAGTTTCATCGAACTGTCCATTGTCGTATACTAAGTTACCATTTACCCAGGTCTGCAACACAGAAGCATCAAACGTAGTTCCTTCAAAAGGCGACCAACCGCATTTGTAAAGGATATTTTCTACATTAACAGTCCATTGCCTGTTTGGATCAACCAGGACCATATCAGCAAAATAGCCGGGGCGTATAAATCCTCTTTTCTCAATCCTGAATAATTCCGCCGGTGCATGACACATTTTATCTACAACTTTCTCCATCGTGAAAACTCCTTGTTTCACAAATTGCATCATAGCTACCAATGAATGCTGGACCATTGGGCCACCTGATGCTGCAGTCAAACAAGACCCTTCTTTTTCAGATAACAAATGGGGGGCATGATCTGTTGCAACAACATCAATTTTATTTGAATTTACGGCATCAATTAGAGCTTTTCGGTCGTTTTCACTCTTTATGGCAGGATTCCATTTTATGCGGTTGCCATAGAGTGCATAATCTGCATCCGAGAACCATAAATGGTGGACGCACACTTCAGCAGTAATCCTTTTTTGTTTTAAGGGAATATCCGATGAAAACAGGTCCATTTCCCTGGCGGTAGATAAATGGAATACATGTAACCTCGAATTGTATTTTGTTGCAAGTTCCACAGCATAGGCGGAGGATTTGTAACAGGCTTCTGCGCTCCGGATTAAGGGATGATATCCGATTGGAATTTCTTCCCCCAGAAGTGATTTATAATGTTTGATATTCTTTTGAACAGTAGGTTCGTCCTCGCAATGAGTTACAATTAATATAGAAAGTTCTGCAAACACGCGGTTTAATGTTTCCTGATTATCCACCAGCATGTTTCCGGTAGACGAGCCCATAAACATTTTTACTCCTGCTATTTTTCGGGGATCAGCTTGCTTTAATTCATCAATATTATCATTGGTAACACCCAATAGAAACGAATAATTAGCAAGTGATTTAGTAGCGGCAAGTGTGTATTTATCTTCTAAAATTTCCAGGGTAGTAGCCTGCGGCCGGGTATTGGGCATATCCATGTATGAAGTAATTCCGCCTGCAACCGCTGCTTTGCTTTCTGTATAAATATCACCTTTATGAGTCAGTCCGGGATCCCTGAAATGAACCTGGTCATCAATGACACCCGGCAACAGCAATAATCCCTTCGCATCAATCTCAATGCACTGTTCAGGTACTTCTACCGGGTCAGAACCTTCGTAAACAGCTTTGATATACTCCCCTGAAATCAAAACAGATCCCTTGAAAGTTCTTCCTTCATTTACAATCGTAGCATTTCGAATAATCTGCAATCTACTCATAATTTATAAGAATCAATGTCCGTTTTTTGTAATCATCAGTGGATTTAATGACCGGGGTTCCCCGGTTATTCTAATAGCATCAGCCTATCCTTTACACAGCTAAAGTGACTGGCCAACCAGCGTTCTTTTTTTGGGATATTTCCGGAACAGACTGTTTAATTTCAGCTGGATGACTCCAAAAAATGCTTCTCCAAATATTCCACCACTCATTTTGGAAGTACCCAATACACGGTTTATAAAGATAATAGGCACTTCTTTCAAGGTATAACCGCATTTGTATGCTGTAAATTTCATTTCAATCTGAAAAGCATACCCTTTAAAACGTATCCTGTCCAGTTCTATTGTTTCAAGGACTTCCCTGCGGTAACATTTAAATCCGGCGGTAGTATCTGCCAAATGTACTCCAAGCACAAACCGTACATATTTTGATGCAAAATAAGACATCAACACCCGTCCAATTGGCCAGTTTACAACATTTACCCCGGTTACATAGCGAGAACCAATGGCCACATCGGCACCTTGATTGGCACAAGCGTCGTATAGTTTGTTCAAGTCAACCGGATTATGCGAAAAATCAGCATCCATTTCAAAGATGTATTCATAATTATGCTCCAGGGCCCATTTAAATCCGGTAATATAGGCGGTTCCCAGCCCTAGTTTTCCTTTCCTTTCCACTATAAATAAGCGGGTTGGAAATTCTTTCTGTAATGTTTTCACAATAGCTGCCGTTCCATCCGGCGAACCATCTTCAATCACCAGTATATCGAAAGGTGTGGGCTGTTCGAATACTGCACGAATAATGTTCTCGATATTTTCCTTTTCATTGTAAGTAGGAATAATAACTAAATTTAATTGCATAATTACTAGATTAGATGGCATAATAATTAGATTTAAAAGCATTAGTATTCAGGTTAGGTATTTCGAAATATTGATCGTTTATTATCTAGATGACAGGGTTTTAATTTCCCCTATGTATGGTTATCCCTATAATACTTCTCTTGTTTTCCCTGTTGAAATTATGCCTTTTCCTCTTTTTTTATTGTCTGGCTTATACTGTTGCTATTCCCCACTTGCTATTCCTTCACACATTCAGTCCTGGCTCCCGGTTCTTTGCTTGATATCTATTTCTTTTCTTTTTTTTTCTTATTTTTCTGGTCTTACTCTTGAAACTTGTTACTTGAATGTTGTTTCTTGATTCTTATTTCTTTTTAGTCTTTGTTCTTAGTTCTTCAATCTTGGTTCTTGACTCTTAACTCTTGACTCTTGGTTCTTGACTCTTGACTCTTGACTCTTGACTCCTGGTTCTTGACTCTTGACTCTTCCTAAAAAACATAAATCTCCGAAGGTGTAAGCCTGTCCAGAGTAATCAATTGTACATCCTTACCAACAATGATCTGTTTATTTTCCAAATGATTCTGTATAGTAGTATACGCAATATCCGGCAAATTATTTTCCCGGCTTAAATGGCAAAGGAAAATATGTTGTAATTTATGATTGTAATTCTCGGCTAAATAGAGTCCCGCCTGGTCATTGCTTAAATGGCCTGTATCAGCTGCAATTCGTCTTTTCAAATGGATCGGATAAGATCCCTGTTCCAACATTTGTACATCATAATTGGCTTCCAGCACTATAAAGTCGGCTAATGCCAAATGAGTAGCCACTTCTTCACTGATATAACCTAAATCAGTGGCAAAAGTAAATCTTTTATCCTTGTATTCAACTGTATAACCTACGTTATCAGTTGCATCATGCGATACCGGGAATGCGGTTATTTTATAATCACCAACCTGAATTGACTCGTTTTTTTCAATATATTTCTTGCTGGTATACAATTTTTCAGTAACACAATAGCTTCGCTGGATACCCTCATGGACATGACGGGTGGAATAAATCGGCACACGGTGTTTCTCCCCTAACGGACCAACAGCCTTGATATGGTCGGCATGATCGTGTGTTACAAATACTCCCCAGATATTTTCAAAGTCCAATCCCAGATTCCGTAAACATTTGCGAATGGATCGAACCCCTATACCTGCATCAATCAATATCCCATTCGAAGCATTGCCGATAAAATAACAATTTCCACTACTCCCACTTCCAAAACTTTGAAACCGTAATTTATCCATTATCTCCTTTTAAGTTTACAAAATTAACACTAAAAACGGAAGAACGGTTACAAATAATCCGAAATAACGTTAAGTGAATATAATCAAATTGACAATAGTCTAAAAAACAAACAGATAGAAGTTAATTCTATCTGTTTGTTTCGCAATATTATCTGATGTTGATGCATCAATTCCAATTTTGAAGCCTTAGCCGTTCAAAAAAGATTTCCTGATGCCTGTCAACTTATATTGTTAGATTTGCCGCTGCAATCCTTATCTTCACTTAGTAGTTACAATACAATCCGCTTTTCCGTTTGGTTGTCAGATAACCCGCATTCATTCAATCGGGGAATCCCATTCCTTAATTATTGTTCTATTTTTAATATGTTTTAAACTATAACAACTTAATATCGTTTTTGTTCACCTTGTGTTCGACAAGTTCTTCTTGAGAAACCATGTATAAATAAACTACTTATTTCTTCTGTAGTAAAAACTTAATTTCAGCATTTCGAACTTCAATAGTTTTAAGAGTAAGTTGTTTTTTCATTTCCATATTTTGTTTTTCTAACTCAATGATATTCGGAGCTATAGCCGCCCGTTCCAATTCATCCCCGGTGCGGGCATATTTTGCACGCAGATCCGACAACTCTTTTACCTTGCTGTTTAAGTCCCCCGAAAATTTATACAATTCATTCCATAGCTTAACCGCCTCATCACTTTTAAACTGATTGACATTGGTATATACAATTGAATCATTAATCACAAATTCTATCTTCTTTTCTGAATCCTGAAGCTTATTTGCCTGTAAAGGAGCATTTTCAAATGTTGCAGCAGTCACTTTGCGGTATGTCTTAAGCTGTGCAGCCTGGCGTAAATACTCTTTATCCTCTGAATGGATAATGGTTTTCTCGCGGGACGGGATAAAGGTATAAATCATGACTTTACCTGCGGGTTGATACCGGTCGGTGGCAAACCAGCCTATTTGACGCTGTTCGTCAATAACCATCATGTAATCATTAAAGGGAGAATTAAAAGGCATACCTACATTTTCGGGCGCCAGGTAAGTATCTGTAGAGGGATTATAACGCGTTATAAACAAATCGTATCCCCCTATTGAATTCGGTCCATCAGATGCAAAATAGACAGTAACTCCATCGGCCAGTAAAAATGGATAGTTCTCATTTGCCTGTGTATTGATCATATCCGATATAGATGTAGGTTCCGACCAACTATCAAGCAATTTATACGAAGTGTAGATATTCATTCGGCCTTTAATGGAATCGGAGAAAAACACCCGGTCTTTACGCTGGGTCATGTACTTTATTTTATCTGCCTTATGTCGCCCTTTTAGCAAAATTGGTTCCTGGGTTAAAGTGCCTAACTCATTGTTAAACTTGTAATATTTAAGAAATTCATCTTTGTTTACAACCACACTGTCTGATATCGACACATCTTCGATATGCTCAAATAGTCGGGATGCGTTTTCAGCCTTCTTTACTTTTAATTGATAGTCAGCAAGCTTGCCGTCCTCAGGTTTCAAAGTAGCTATATATCTCTGATAAGCCAATACACATTCCTCAAAACGGTATGAATCGAAATATAAATCGCCCAAATATGCGTCACGCAATGGAAATTTAGTCCCCGCTTTCTCAAAATGAATAATAGCATTTGCAGCATCCTTTAATTCATAACAGCAGCGGGCATACCTGTAGTTAAACAAACCATCGTTTGGTTTTTTCTTCAACAGTTCCTCGTAAACCAACCTTGCTTTCGAGTATTGTTTCGTATTAAAGTATGTTTCACCCTGGGAAATACCCTGGCAAAATAATGATGCGGTAACAAACAGAAAAACAACAATCAACTTAGATTTCATCCTTAAAAATTTTATAGTTAACCAAAAACTAAAACCATGCAAAATTACTACTAATTAACGAAAAACCATTGGTTTTGTTTCAAAAGGTCTGTTATTTTTTAGCTTCTTAAGAATACCCGTGATCATAATTTCAATTTCTGATTCTATTTTTAAAATATGTAGTCATTATGTCGTTTTATGAATTGAATATATTTATTCCATACAGAATTTTCTTAAAACTTTCCAGAGACTCCTTTCTACTTTATCTTAATTTCATGCCCCTTGATGTTGCAGTATAAAAGCATTGTATTTTATCAATCATCAAAAATTAATTACAACATTCATTCGTCAGATTCGTTTTATTTCTATTATTTTGTAGCAAATATTAAAATAATCCAAATGAATCCAGTTGAATATTTTCCAATAGTAACCGAAGACGGTGAAGTAATAGGCAAAGCATCCCGTACAGAATGCCACACAGGCACGTTTCTGTTGCATCCTGTCATACACTTGCATGTATTTAATTCGCAAGGTGAGTTATACCTTCAGAAACGAGCCATGGACAAAGACATTCAACCCGGGAAATGGGATACTTCAGTAGGTGGACATGTTGATTATGGGGAAGAAACCGTTATTGCCCTGAAAAGGGAAGTAAAGGAAGAACTTGGAATTATTGATTTCAAACCTACATTCCTGCAACGCTATAAATTCGTTTCCGACCGTGAAGCCGAATTGGTGCATAGCTATTACACGATTTATGATGGAACTATCCAGCCTGACCCGATAGAAATATCGGAAGGTAAATTCTGGACAATAACAGATATTGAAAATCAACTGGGACAAAATGTATTTACCCCAAACTTTGAAAGCGAATACATTAGGGTTATTAAGGGTTTGAAGTTTGAAGTTTGAAGTTTGAGGTTTGAGGTTTGAGGTTTGAGGTTTGAGGTTTGAGGTTTTGGAAGAAAGTAGGTAGTAGGTAGTGGGAAGTAGGTAGTTGTTGATGTAGAAGGTAGTTTATCAATGGAAAAAAAGACTTTTAGGTAGATTCACATTCAATAATTAGCAGAGATTAAACCTTCTCATACGGCACTCTTACTCCCCTTCAGGGGTTGGGGGTAGTATCTATCAAAAAAAGCCGGTCATTTTCATGACCGGCTTTTTTTATTAGTATGCTAAGTACGTTTATTCGTTATCTACTGCTTCCAACTCAATCATTAATGAGTCTTTAGGGATACGAACACCCACTTCCACATTTATTTTCTTTATACGCGCTGTAAATGGCATTTCAATACGATTAATCATCTTCATTGCCTCTAACGTAAGGATTGGTGCTCCTTCTTTTACAACATCCCCCTCTTTTACAAAAACACTCAGAATGGTACCCGGTATGATAGATTGAATTTCATACGGACTTGGGTTTGACCAAGGCTTACGGTTCTGATATTTCTTTGTTAAGAGTGTTTTGTATTTTCGTGCAGTTACTGCAAAATCTACATATTCCGGTTTTTCTTTTTCCATGTTTTTTTGTTTAATTACAAGTCAAAAAATTTACTATTTTAAAATTTACTTTCTACCATTTTCCATCTATAGGGTTTCATTGATAAATTGTAAATCATATCCGTCTTTTGGCGGCTTTAAAATAAATAAACTAATTGTACATCAAAATGGAGGAATACCATGTTTTTTTGCTGGACGATAATCGTCTTTATTCTTCGATACTTCGAGTGCGTGTAACAACATATCGCGTGTTTCGAATGGTTCGATCACTGCATCAATATATCCTTTGGATGCTGCCACATATGGGTTTGCAAATTTCTCGATATATTCCTGAACTTTTTGTTGACGCATTGCATCTTCATCTTCAGCTTCCATTATTTCCTTGCGGAAAATGATATTAGCTGCTCCTTCAGGTCCCATAACTGCGATTTCAGCACTTGGCCATGCAAACATAAAGTCAGCACCCAGGTGACGTGAATTCATGGCGATATAGCCACCACCGTATGCTTTACGAAGGATCACAGTAATTTTAGGAACTGTAGCTTCAGAATAAGCATAAAGCATTTTGGCACCATGACGAATCACACCGGCATGTTCCTGATCAACTCCGGGTAAATAACCTGGCATATCTTCCAGGGTAACAATCGGAATGTTGAAAGCATCGCAATAACGGATAAAACGGGCTGCTTTATCAGAAGCGTCACAATCAAGTACTCCGGCCAGATACATAGGTTGGTTGGCAACAAATCCAATGGTTTCACCATTCAAGCGTCCAAAACCAATGACGATATTAGCTGCCCAAAGTTCATGCACTTCCAGGAATTCAGAATCATCCGTCAGGGCTAAAATAACTTCACGTACATCGTAAGGTTGTTTTGGATCGGACGGAATGATATTTTCAATATGTTTGTGGGTCTTTGGTTCCATCGCTTCAACACTAGTTGCCTTTTGTTGGTTGCTATGTGGAATCAAGGATACCAGTTTTTTGATTTGTTCAAAACATTCCAGTTCGGTTAATGCATAGAAATGAGCATTCCCTGTAATTTCTGCGTGAACACGGGCACCACCTAAATCTTCCTGGGATATTTTTTCTCCCAATACAGTTTCAATTACGTTTGGACCTGTGATAAACATTTTTGAAATGTTTTCTACCACAAAAACGAAGTCTGTCAAAGCAGGAGAATAAACAGCACCACCGGCACAAGGTCCTAAAATTACAGAGATCTGAGGTATAACGCCCGAAGCCATGGTATTGCGATAGAAAATTTCGCCATATCCTGCCAAAGCACCAATACCTTCCTGAATACGTGCACCACCCGAATCGTTGATTCCGATACAAGGCACTTTCATTTTCAGGGCATGATCCATAATTTTGGTAATCTTACGGGCATGTTTCAGTCCTAAAGAACCTCCCATTACTGTAAAATCCTGTGCATAAATACAAATAGAAGCACCATTCATTGTTCCGGTACCGGTAATTACACCGTCTCCGGCTAATACTTTGCTAGCCATCCCAAAATTCTGTTCTTCGTGTTCAACGAAGAGGTCATATTCGTGAAATGAATTAGGGTCCAACAATGCAAGAATACGATCACGGGCAGTCATTTTGCCCATGGCTGCTTGTTTTTCGATAGCTTTGTCACCACCGCCTTTTTCAACAATAGCCTTTTTTTTCGTAAAGCCAGGATTGTTTTTTTTTAAGGTATTAAAAATTTTTTTTTTTATTTAAACTTAAAGGAAGGAGAGACAAGTATGCCTCTCGAATATCGGTGCAAAAGTAACACTTTTATCGTTAAAGTGTGCAGTTTCTAAAATTTACTTCATCTTAATAAAACAAAACTAGTTATTTATCAATAAATTAAGAACATTCCTGCGGGTAGAATTAAATCCGGCCGAATAGTCACCCGGGGCAATATTTTCGAGATATGCAATGAGTTCAGGTTTAAAATCAGGGATCATCAGGCAAATTCGGTAAAGCATTTTCATGGATAGTGCCTGAACTGCGATGGGTGATTTGGGCGATACCATCCAATCGAAACAGGCATTTATAAATTCAACCGAAATATCTTCAGGAATGGGCAGGTTATTGAGTATGGATAAACAGCCCCTTTGCAGGCCACCGTGGGTAGTTGAAATTGCAAGGGCTGCAAGTTCTTTAAACTGGGAATCGGTGAACCATTCAGGATACTTCTCACTGATCTTCTGGCAAGCCCACGCTGCACGCCAGGCAACCTTTATCTCCGGATCAAAGATTAATTGGAAAACAAGTTCCTTATCCGAAGGGTTTTGAAATACCTCCTGCACCAAAGCATCCACGAAGTGCAAGGTAAGTGGCCGGAAAAGATGTTCGCGGTAATCCATGGGGAGGAAGAGTTTGAAAGGTTTGACGTTTGAAAGGTTTGATGTTTGAAAGGTTCCGTGTTTCGCGTTCCGTGTTCTGTGTTCTGTGTTCCGTGTTTCGCGTTCCGTGTTCTGTGTTCTGTGTTCTGTGTTCTGTGTTCCGTGTTCCGTGTTCCGTGTTTCGCGTTCCGTGTTCCGTGTTCCGTGTTCCGTGTTGTTGGGATTGAAACATTCTGCAATTGGAATAATAACTCAACAAACCAACTGAACAAACTTACGTCCCGCTAGCGGGATCAACTTAATGAACTTAGTCAACTTAATCAACCAATTAACTAATTAACCAATTAACCAATCAACTTAATCAACCAATTACCGAAAAACCACATCCACGATGACCTCCACTCCTACCTGTTTATTCAATGAATTTTTAATTTGCTCGCGGGATAGGAATAAATCGTGACGAAGTACCGAAGAAGTCAGGTTAACATACAGCACCCGGTTTTTAATACTCAAGCCGGAAGTATATTTCATGATGTTAGTCCCCAGAATCAGAGGCCAGGCATCAATCAATCGTTTTTCGTTCAATGGCTTGTCCAGATGCTGTTCTTTCAGCACCTGAAGAATGACATCGCTCAACAATTCTGTATTTTTCTTCCTCATGGTTTGTAGTAGATTCAAATGAATAATTATCTGTATTTAAAGCCCTTATTTTTGCCTTTTCACCCTCAGCATTGCAAGTCCCTGTTCCGTAAAAGCATATGGCAAATATCTTCGCCCACCTCTTTTTGAGGTTTCAATTTGAAACCTCAATTGATTCCATTCCTCCAACGTTAGTTGGAACATAAAATCGGAAGGAAAACGAAGGGCATTTCTTTTAACAGCTAAATTTAATGATTTTGTTTCTACTTCATATAAAGCAGCAAGGTCAAAATCAAGCATTACTTTAATACCTCGAATCTCATATATTTTACTTTGTATTAATTCTATTTCCATAGTTTTAATTCAATTTATTAATACTTAATTATTTAGTATATAATCTCTCAATTTCGTGTGTTTTCTAGCACATTATTGCATAATTTGCTTCTAACCATTTTATTCTGATGAGTCCACGCCAGGTCTTTTAATCAAAATACGAAGTATTTTTTATCCGTTTTTAATCCGACATATTTGCGTTGATCCGCGTTCCAATCTTAATTTTGGCTTGTGCAGGTTAAGATATTAGCTGTTAAACCATTTTATTAACTTATATAAATAAGCAGTATCCTTTTCTTGCGTTTAACCTCCTATTCGTGTAATTCGTACTTAACGAAGCTTTAGCACTTGCCCCAACTGAACCCCTTCAGAAAATGGTATTTTATTCATCTTATAAATACTCTTGATTCTAATGCCATAATCCTGTGAAATGCTATGCAATGATTCGCCCACTTGAACGGCATGCGTTTCACAATTCTTAGGTGCTTTCTTTTTTTTTGCAGCCAGGAAAACCCGTGATCCGTTTTTTAGTTCAACCGTTGAATTCACCTCGTTGTAGTTACGGATGCGATCTTCGGTTATCCTGAATTCATCAGCAATGCCGGCATAGGAGTCACCGGGTAATGAAGTAACAAATTTTACGCCATTTACTTTTACCACCAGGTGATTCACAAATGTTTTCACCTTTCCAATTGATGCCCTTTTATCTGAGGCGCTGATGGTATTATTATCAACCGTTGAATTATTTGTTGCCGCACTTTCACCCAGGTCGAACCGGTGTAAATCGTATACCTCAATAAGCGAGATCAGTTTAAATGCATAGGTTGGATCAGTAGCATAACCGGCTTTCTTGAGACCATGTGCCCAGGCTTCATAATCTGTTGGGTTCAGGTCAAATAAAAAAGAATACCGTGGCCTGGTCTTCAGGAAAACAGCATGATCCTCATACGAATCGATTACCTGGCTGTATTTCCGGAAACATTCCCCTTTCTGGTCATCGTCGTGGTAGATTTTATCACCCGTCCAGTCATTGCATTTAATTCCAAAATGATTGTTCGATTCCTTGGCAAACTGGCTCATCCCGGCACCCGATTCCAGCAATCCTTGCGCTAATACAATACTGGCAGGGATTCCATGTTCTCGTTGTTGTTTTTCAGCCAATTGGTGGTATTGGTCGATATAGTCAAGATAGCTCTGTTTTCTTGATTGCGAAAATGCCAACAAACTAATAAACAGTAAAATAATAGTAAACCGTGTTCTTTTTTTGAATTTCATCCTTTGGAATTAATGTGCTAATTTGCTACAAAATTAAAACTATTTAATCAAAATGACGATTTTGATTAGATAATTTTATATTTTTGTGCACTTTGGCCGTTTGATTAAGTTAATTGGGGTTGGTTGACTGGTTAATTGGTTAATTAGTTGACTAAGTTAATTGGTTGATTAAGTTGACTAAGTTAATTAAGGTAATTGGTTGATTAAGTTGATTGAGATAATTGGTTAATTAAGTCAATTAAGTCGATTACATTAATCCCGTTACACAACTTCGTTTCGTTGAGTAATTAAGTTGGTGATGGACTGAGGTAATTTGATTTGACATATGGTGATCTGGTAAAACAAATCAATTCCAACTTGTTGGAATTAAAATCCGTTTTTAAATCCGCCAAATCAGCGGAAATCAGCGTTCTAATCTTGAATTTTAAAAACAACATTAAATTAGTCTAATTACTTGCAAGCATAAACTCAATCAACTTTCTCAACTTAATTAACTCACTAAACCCATTCAACTTAATTAACTTACTCAACTCAATCAACTTACTCAACTCAATCAACTTACTCAACTCAATCAACTTACTCAACTCAATCAACTTAAACTAAAATAAGATGCAAAAGAAAACAATAGAAACCAATATCGAAATATATAGTTTTGAAGAATTGGACAATGCAAAACAGACTCTGATTAATAAAGCTAAAGAGCAGGTTTCAAAGGCCTATGCCCCCTATTCCGGTTTTCACGTAGGTGCAGCCATAGAGCTCGAAAACGGTGAAATATTCGCAGCCAGCAACCAGGAGAATTCAGCTTATCCATCCGGACTTTGTGCCGAACGGATAGCCATGTTTTTTGCCAATGCCCAGTATCCCGATGTCGCTGTTAAAACACTTGCCATTGCTGCCTATACAAATGGCGAATTTATTGCCGATCCGGTAACCCCATGTGGTTCATGCCGCCAGGTATTACTCGAAACTGAAACGCGATTTGAAAAGGATATTACCATTCTGTTGTACGGAACCAAAAATATTTTTCAGTTGGAAAATGTAAAACAATTACTCCCACTTTGCTTTGAGAAAAGCAGTTTGAAGGGATAACGCATTAACCAGAGTTCTCATTTTTTAGACTTTATCTTGTTTTTTACAAAAAAAATGAGTATCTTGCGGTCCAAAATGAAAGAATAATTAAATTCTTTGACTTTCTTATTTCGAAAACTCTAACTGAATGCAAAAGATTAAATTTAATATTGAATATCAACTTAGGTCCGCATCAAAAAATATCCTTTGGAATTCAATCAGTACCCCGCTTGGACTATCAGAATGGTTTGCTGATGGAGTAACCGTTAAAGACAACGAATTTACATTCTCCTGGGAAGGACACGAACAGACTGCCTACTTAATTCAAACAAAAACAAATTCGAGTGTTCGCTTTCAATGGGAAGAAGACCTGGACTCGGAATATTACTTTGAATTGACTATCACTGCTTTGCAGGTAACCGGAAACCTGGCTTTAGTGATTACCGATTTTGCTGAACCGGACGAAACGGATGATATGACCATGCTCTGGAATAAACAAATTGAAGTCTTGCGCCGCAAAACAGGAATCTGATTTTACGACATTAAACTGAAATAACAATTCCTACAATATTTAAGAACCATTCAACCGGCACGTTGAATGGTTCTTTGTTTTTAAACAAGAAAAAAATGAAATGCCTGGAACATCAGAATGTCATATTTCAACCACAATCACATTCTCTGTTGACCTCACCTACTATCAATGCCTTATGACAGTCATATTGTTGCATTGAGTCCGACCCATCTGCTGATTCCAAAACACTCCTGATTTCGATTCATTTTTTGCAATTCAGTCCACAAAAATTCAGTTTGAAATTGAATGGATTCTGTTCTTGGTTCAGAGGGGGTTCAGAGGGAGTTGGCTGGGGGTTCGGAGGGCTGGGGCCCTCGGAACCCCCAGCCAACCCCCAGCCAACCCCCAGGCAACCCCCAGGCAACCCCCAGGCAACCTAAAATAAATGCAGGCCGAATTCAAAGTATCCGCTTTTGAAAAAAATGCTGAAATTTCAGTTAGTTTTGCTTCCAACCGGAAAATTCAGATACGACTTTTAACAGCTTAAAAAATGGATGGAATGAGTATCCCCCTACCCCTCGTTTCTTAACGAGGGGTTAGTGGTCAATCGTTTATAACGATAAATAAATATAAATTAGGCCCTATAAAAAACGTTGCAAACGTATAACCACTTGCACCCTCGTTAGGAAACGAGGGTGAGGTGAACAAGGCCTTACTCCCACTCGATTAAAAACCGTCGGGACAGGATTATCGGGACGGTTTTTTATTCATTAAATTCAGCATAAATACAGTAATTTTTGATTTTATTAAAATAGTTAGGACATTTGTTGGAGGTGATAAAAAAGCTTTCGTACTTTTGGAACGAATATTTCCTTTTAAGGGATTGCAAAAGCTAAGAATACATGAGTTGGAATTGCAAACTTCAACAACAGACATGATCCATTGTGCTTTCGAATAGGATTATATTAATCCAACGGTATTGGAGAAATACCATCATGGAAAAGGTGAAGTAAAGACTGATGTAAATTAACATCTATTTTCTGAGAAACACATCAAAACAAAACAAATTGGATTTGAATAAATTTATGATTTGTGTATGTGTTATCGGTACATAAAGTTCATATAAAACAACACACTTTTTATCAATAGCCTATATTTTAAATAAAAACTTATAAAACGGATGTATTTGCTATAACATAGTACATACTGGAAAAGAGTAGCACATACATTAATGTTAGGCGTAAGTTAAAAAAATAAGACTACAGATTATACGAATGAATACAAATTACTTAGAAGTTTTTGGTGGACTTCCTTCCAACCTTAAAATAATTATCAACAAGATAAATGATGAGTCAATCGAATTGATTTATCCAAAAAAGAAATTTTCTTTTGCGACGATATATTCCATTATTATGTCATTAGCATTTATTGGATTTACTGGTTTTTGGACTTATTTAAGTTTCCAAGGACCTTTCTTCTTGCCTTTCTTTTCAATACCATTTTGGATCGCAGGTGTCAAACTGCTTATTGGGGTAATTGTTTTCACTTTTGAAACTCAAACGCTGACTGTTTGTAAGAGCTCAATTATATTCAAAAGAGAGTTGTTTGGCAGTAAAAAAATTACAGAACTCAAAATTGAAAATATCCAGTCGGTCTATTTAGAATGTTTGAGTTCGAATATATTTACAATGCTTAAAAGTTATAGGTTACTTTTCTTATTTCAAACGAGACAACGTAAAGGTACGATAACTTTACCAGCGATTGAGTCTTATGGGGAACCAATATTCTTTTTTGAAAACGTGAGTGAAGATGAACAAGAATTGATTACGAATACATTAGATAACTTTATTAGACAAGTAAAAACAACTTAATTATAAATGAATTATTGAAGAACAATTAAACCTATTATTAGGAAATTGAAAAACAAATTCGAACATAAATTTCGCAAAACTAAACAGGAAAAACATTTAGCGCCTAATAGACGTCTATGTTCATTGGCTTGCTGACGTATATTTAGCAAGTTTTGCTCCCACTAATAGAATATCCAGTAAAACGTTGAATCGAAAATGCCCTTAGCACAGATCTTAATGGACAAGTGTAGAAATGGAAAAAACAAACGAAAGTTTAACTTATAAACTAGGACTGCAGAAAAAAAATCACTAATAATATCAACATTAAATTTATTTATGAAAACAAAACTTATCTTATTACTTTTATGTGTCAACACATATTCATTTTGTCAAAACAGAATCAAAATTGATTTTAACAATAAAACTTCTGGTGATTATGACTTAATCATAAACGATATACTGAAAAATAACGGATATAATAGTTTTGTTGATTATCACCCTGAAAAGCAGAAACAAGGTTACGATTTATTTATTAAGTATAATACGACTTCCCGTGAGAATTATGATGAATTACATACGTATTCATTAGCCATATATGATTCATTGGGTAGAAAGTTGAATGAAGTAGAAAAATCGATTTCTTATTTTAATTTAGGGGTCAATGAATATAAGGAAATGCTAAAAGGATTAAATAAATTGCTAAACAAGCAATTCAATTACAATGAATCAAACACATTCAAGAAAGTTGGAAATTTTAATATCCAATTTAATGTTCAGAAGCTTGATTCGACAACTTATTCTATTGTAGCCAAAGGTGCAGGTATTAGACCGCTGATAGATGTAGAGAATGCTTTTCTGAAAAAAGCAACTGAGTATCTTGACGGATTTGATTATTACTTTGAGAATGGTAATTATACTTATCATGCTCCCGGACCAGGCGCTTATATGGTACATAGCGGTTATGTTGTTTTAGGAATAGTAAAAGGAAATTCAAAGATAGACAAAACACGAACAAAACTCAAAATTCCACCTATCGAATTCAATATGAAGTTTAAAAAAAACTTCAAATGATAAAAGCATAGAGAAAAGTATGTTTGATTTGACTTCTTATAAAGATGACTCAAACACCAAGCCCATAAAACACATATATAGGGCATTGGTTGGCTAATGTGCATTTAAATTTATAGTTTCTCGAATGCGAATGCTACTTTCAATGAAAGGTAGATAGTCAGCAAGTGGAAATATGGTTTGCACGCGAATTGCAGGAACTACTGGGATATGCACGATGGGAGAATTTTATTGTAGCTATAAACCGTGCAGTTGATTCTTGTAAAACGCAGAAGATCAACATTGATGACCATTTTCGTGAGGTCACGAAAATGGTCGATTTGGGCAGTGGAGCAAAACGAGAAATCAATGATTTTATGCTTACCCGTTATGCCTGTTATTTGATAGCTCAAAACGGCGACCCTAAAAAAGAAGAAATAGCTTTTGCACAGAGCTATTTTGCAGTGCAAACGCGAAAGGCAGAACTGATAGAAGAGCGTTTGAATCATTTCTCACGCATTGAAACAAGAGAAAAACTTCGCACTTCCGAAAAGCAATTATCACAAAACATCTTCGAACGGGGTGTAGACGATAAAGGCTTTGGTCGAATCCGTTCAAAAGGTGATACAGCATTGTTTGGCGGACATACTACCGAGGATATGAAAAACCGGCTTGGGGTAAAATTAACCCGGCCATTAGCTGATTTTCTGCCTACATTAACGATTGCCGCCAAAAACCTGGCTACCGAAATGACCAATCACAATGTGGATACTAAAGACTTATACGGTGAAAGTCCAATTACAACTGAGCACATTCAAAACAATACCAGCGTGAGAGAAATGCTGGGCAAACGTGGTATAAAGCCCGAAGAACTGCCACCTGCTGAAGACATTAAGAAACTGGAACGACGTGTGGCAGACGATGATAAGAAAATTGAAAAAGCTACAACCAAATTGCCCAAAAAGACAATTGATTAAAGTTATAAAGATCATATTGGAAAGGAGCGACCAGTTAGATAGAGGTTGAAATAAGTGAATATGACTCAAAGTTGGGCTGTTGCTAACCGTTGTTAAGATCTTCAACTTCTGTGCTTCAGGATAAGCTGATAAAATAAGCAAAATGGATTAATTGCAATCAAACACCTGGATATGCACGATGGGAGAATTTTATTGTTGTAATAAGTACAGTCGATTATTTTAAAACACAGCATATCAACATTGATGACCATTTTCGTGAGGTCACGAAAATGGTCGATTTGGGAAGTGGAGCAAATCAAGAAATCACCGATTTTAGGCTTACCCGCCATATTGCTATTTGAGAGCACAAAACGGCGACTTATCTCGTAAGATAAAAAAAGTAACTTCTACTAATGCACACTTTAGTTGTTAGCAGCTAAAAAAAACATATTCAACATGTCGATAACAAACGAAAAAGAATTAATTGGAATAAAAAAAGCAAGTGAAGTAGTTGCCTACACACTAAAAAAAATGAGAAACTATGCAAAACCAGGCATGTCAACCCAACAGTTAGACGAGTTTGGTGGAAAGTTGTTGATGGAGATGGGTGCAAAATCAGCACCTTACGAAAGCTATGGCTTCCCCGGTTGGACATGCATCAGTGTCAATAATGAGTTTTGCCATGGTATCCCATCAAACAATGTAATATTGCAGGAAGGCGATTTAATAAACATAGATGTTTCGGCAGAGCTAAATGGATTTTATTCGGATAACGGTGACTCATTTGTATTAGGGAGTGATAAATATCAATATCAAAAACTCATTAATGCTTCTAAAGATATTCTTTACAAAGCCATTTATAGCATAAAAGGTGGAGTACGCATTTCGGATATAGGGCTTTTAATAGAAACGGAAGCAAAAAAACGAGGCTACAAAGTAATTAAAAATCTGACCGGACATGGTGTTGGAAGAAAACTCCATGAAGAACCGGATGAAATACCTAATTTTAAAGACAAACAGAATGCCGGACGATTTCGCAAGAACTCAGTTGTTGCTATCGAAACATTTATTTCAACAACTTCGACTTATGCTGAGACTTTAGGAGATGGTTGGACCATGATTGGGAGTAAAGGTGGATTTATGGCTCAACACGAACACACAATTATTATAACTGATGGAAAACCGGTTGTACTCACTGAAATGAATGGAATTTGGAATTAGTAAAAGAAAGGTTGCTAATAGATTGGATTTCTAGCGGTTGGGAATACCCGGCATGAAACTCAGGTTAAACACCAACCATGATAGTTCTTACTCCCTGGTTAATTATCAAAAGAAACATTTCTGACCGTCCCTCCCTTAAATTTCAGTCAAAACGAACATTTAAACCTTCCGAATTGTGTAAACCTGGCAGTTATCCGGCAGAGGGGAATAACCGGATTCGGGTAAGGATTCATCATGTTGAGTTTAAAACAACCGTAACTAATTAAATATAAGGAGAAATAATTTATTTTTAATTATTAGTATGTTAAAGTAAATTCGCATATCAGATACTTGATTATTGAACTTTTTGCATTAATTTTGTTGCTCTAAAAAAAACACGCATGTTTCATTTTAAAAAAATTGATTCTTACATATTCAAACGCTTTTTTACGCTGTTTTTGATGACATTCCTCATCTGCATTTTCATTCTATTAATGCAGTTTTTATGGAAACATGTTGCCGAATTAGTGGGTAAGGGAATTGGTTGGTCTGTACTGGGTGAATTTTTTGTTTACGCCATATTATCACTGGTCCCCATGGCATTGCCATTGGCTATCCTATTGGCATCGCTGATGACATTTGGAAACCTGGGAGAGAATTTTGAACTTACCGCCATGAAAGCTGCAGGGGTCTCTCTCTTTAGAATCATGCGCCCACTCATAATATTCATTTCGTTGGTTTGTGTTGGAGCCTTTTATTTCTCCAATTACGTACTGCCCATATCCCAGACTAAACTGTGGACGCTTATATTCTCACTCCGCCAGAAATCCCCTGAATTTGATATTCCGGTAGGTGAATTCTATTCAGGCATTGAAGGTTATAACATCTATGTCAGGGGAAAATCAAATCATCTGCTGAAAGACATGATGATTTATGATTTTTCAGGAGGTTTTGAGAATGCTACCGTGATAGTCTCCGACTCAGGAAGGGTGCAATTCACCGAAGATAACAAATACCTGCTGCTGTCGCTTTATGATGGTGAGAGTTTTGAGAACCTTAAGAAACAACGCATCAGCAGCTCGGCAAACAGTATCCCTTACTCCAGGCAAACGTTCAGGACAAAGGAAATCCTGCTGGACTTCAATACTGATTTTAACCGTTTTGATGAATCCATGCTTCAGGATCAGCATGTGAGTAAGAATTTCAAACAACTGACACATTCCATAGATTCGGTAAGTAAAATTGCCAATTCAACGAGTTCCAGTCAGGCAAAAGACATTGTTAGCCAACATTTTTTAGGACGGGAAATACTAAGAGGCACAGTAATCAATGACAGCCTGAAAAAAGACAAGAAACTTTATAATCCGGATTCATTGTTTTTATCGCTCAATCAGCAATCGATGGTACGCGCGACCAATACAGCCGTGGAACGAGCCAAAACAATGAAAGACCTGATAGATTACAATAAAATGATGTTAAATGCACCAGTGAGCTATGTTTTACGCCATGAAATAGAAAGGCATCGGAAATTCACACTCTCTTTTGCCTGCCTGATCTTTTTCTTTATTGGTGCTCCTTTGGGTGCAATCATACGAAAAGGCGGTTTGGGGACTCCGGTGGTTATTTCGGTCATCATGTTCATCATTTACTATATCATTGATAATACAGGATACAAAATGGCCAGGGAGTCAATCTGGCCTTCGTACCAGGGAATGTGGCTCAGTTCTGCGTTATTATTACCCATAGGAATTTTTATTACGTATAAAGCGGTTGTGGATGCAACATTGCTGAATCCGGAACAATATATCAAAACATGGAATTTAATCCGCTTAAAGATTAATTCCATACTAAACAAACAATAAACTAATTGATTCAATATGAAATCAAATTTGAATACAATCGAAGAAGCTATCGAAGACATTAGAGATGGAAAATTTATTATCGTAGTGGATGATGAAGACCGTGAGAATGAAGGTGATTTTATTTGTGCTGCAGAAAAAATCACGACCCAGATGGTAAATTTCATGGTGACACATGGCCGCGGTGTACTTTGTGCCCCGCTGACCGAAGATCGCTGTGATGAATTGGACCTTGAAATGCAAGTGGATAAAAACACCTCCATTCATTCAACTCCTTTTACAGTAAGTGTTGATAAACTGGAAGGTTGTACCACCGGCGTATCATCAGCCGATCGTGCTGCAACATTTCAGGCACTGGCAGACCCGATCTCCCAACCGGATACATTTGGACGCCCGGGACATATTTTCCCACTTCGCGCCCGCAACAAAGGGGTATTACGTCGTGCAGGACATACAGAAGCAGCTGTAGATTTAGCACGCCTGGCCGGATTGAATCCTGCAGGTGCATTAATTGAGATTATGAACGAAGACGGAACCATGGCACGGTTACCTGAATTATTCGAGATTGCTGAAAAATTTGATTTAAAAATTGTTACTATAAAAGACCTGATTGCTTACCGTCTTAAAACAGAATCGTTGGTAGAAATGGGCGAAAAGGTAAATATGCCTACCAAATACGGGGATTTTAAATTAATTCCTTTCCGCCAGATATCAAATGGACTGGAACATGTTGCCCTGATTAAAGGCGAATGGGAACCGGATTCACCGGTATTAGTACGAGTCCACTCATCCTGTATTACAGGGGATATTTTTGGGTCCATGCGTTGCGAATGTGGCGACCAACTGCATAAAGCCATGCAATTGATTGAAAAAGAAGGAAAAGGGGTAGTGGTTTATATGAATCAGGAAGGTCGTGGAATTGGGTTGATGAATAAAATCAGGGCTTATAAATTGCAGGAAGAAGGCATGGATACTGTTGATGCCAACTTACACCTCGGTTTTGATGCCGACGAAAGGGATTATGGCGTTGGGGCTCAGATCCTGCGTGAAATAGGAGTTACAAAAATTCGTTTAATGACCAATAATCCAAAGAAAAGAATTGGCCTGGAAGCTTACGGACTATCCATCGTTGAAAATGTAGCCATTGAAATTGTACCCAATCAATATAACGCCTATTACATGCAAACAAAGAAGAATAGAATGGGCCACGATTTGAAATATGTAAAGGGGAAAGAAGAGTAAGAAGTTGAAGAATCGTTCCGTGTTCAATGTTCCGTGTTCCGCGTTGTTGGGATTGAAGCTGGGAGTTTGAGGTTTGAGGTTTGAAGTTTGAAGTTTGAAAGGTTTGAGGTTTGAGGTTTGGAGAGTCCTGTTAAATCGGGATCTACACTTCGTTTCGATTTGAAAGGTTTGCGGAGTATTGCATATCCGATTCTATCAACAATCTGAATTCGTGTAAATAGTATTAAATTCGTGTAATTAGTATATTTATGAAAACTGCATTTATCACAGGGGCTACATCAGGTTTTGGAAAGGCTATTGCTTTCCGATTTGCCGGATTGGGTTATAATCTGATTGTTACAGGCCGTCGTGAAGAGCGATTAAATGAATTGATCAGAGATTTAAAATCTGAATTCGATATTGAAATATTGCCATTGTGTTATGACATACGTGATAATAAAGCCTGTACAACAGCATTCCAGTCATTACCGGAATACTTCAGGAATATTGATATTTTAATCAACAATGCAGGTCTGGCAGCAGGTGCTTCTCCTTTTCAGGATAGCGATTTGGCCGATTACGAGCAAATGATTGATACCAATGTGAAAGGCCTGCTCTATATGACCAAATTGGTTGTTCCGGGTATGATTGAACGTCAGTCAGGACATATTGTCAATCTATCATCGATTGCCGGCATTGAAGTGTATCCCAACGGTAGTGTATATTGTGCATCGAAACATGCCGTAAATGCCATTACCAAGGGCCTTAGGATTGATTTGATAAAACATGGCATAAAAGTAAGTTCAGTTTCACCGGGAATGGCTGAAACAGAATTCTCAATTGTGCGTTATCATGGGGATGAGGAAAAGGCCAAAGCAGTTTATAATGGTTTGACACCACTCAATGCAGAGGATATTGCAGATGCTGTTGAATTCATTGTAACACGTCCGGCTCATGTAAGCATTAACGACATACAGATCAATCCAACACAACAAGCGAATACCTATATAGCTCACAGAAAATGATTTAAACAATGGATTATGAGTAGTTAAGAATATAAAAAATAAAATTCAAGTTATTTTTACTTGAAATAACAATAATTAAAAAAAATACCCTATTTTTGTGTTTGCTATTGAGTTAGCGAATTGAACAAAAATGAATATTTTGTAGCAATACAAAACAACATTCACTAAAAAACATTGAAAATGAACTCACTTGATTTAACCAAGGACACTGAAATCGCTCCAGGCGAAACTATTGGAACTACTGTACAGAACGATGTAATCAACATTATTGAAATTCCGGAAGAAACTGTTGCCCCACAAACTGAAGAAGCAGCAGTGAAACCGGTAGTACTGGAAGAAACTGTTACTCCACAAACTGAAGAAGTAGCATTGACGCCTGTAGTTTTGGAAGAAACTGTTGCTCCACAAATTGAAGAAGTAACCGTAACGCCTGTAGTATTGGAAGAAACTGTTGCTCAACAAATTGAAGAAGCAGCAGTGACACCTTTAGTTGTTCCTGAATCAAACCTGGAAGCTGTAGTAACAGAAGAACCTCAACTAGTAAAACCAACCAAACCGGAACATTCCTCCAGTACAAAACCGGAATTGATTGAGTCACTAAAGTTGCTGATCGACAAAGAAGTAGATGCGGTTAAAGATGAAGTGGAAAGTATTAAACAATTGTTTTACAAGAAAACAAAACTGGAAATAGAAGAGCAGAAAAAACAACATATTGAAGCCGGTGGTGTTGAAGAAGAGTTTATCGCAGCCAAGGATGAACTTGAAGAAACTTTTAAATCATTGTTGAATCAATTCCGTGGTAAAAAAGCTACGTATATGGCACAACTGGAAAAGGAAAAAGAATCAAACCTGCTTCAGAAACAACACTTGCTGGAACAAATGAAAGCATTGGTCGAAAGCAGTGATGACGTATCGACCCATATTAATGAGTTTCGTGGATTGCAGCAAAAATGGAAAACCATAGGACCTGTACCTCAAACGGCTTCCACCGATTTATGGAAACAATTTAACCTGTATCAGGAAACTTTCTGGGACCTGATTAAAATAAACAACGAGTTACGGGAATATGACTTCAAGAAAAACCTTGAATCCAAAACATTCCTGTGCGAGGCAGCTGAAAAACTAGCTGAAGATGAGGATATTCTTTCAGCCTTCCAACAACTACAAAAACTCCATGAAGAATGGCATGAAATGGGTCCGGTAGCACGTGAAATCCGAGAACAAATATGGAACCGCTTTAAGGAAGCTTCTACTGCCATTAATAAGAAACATCAGGCTTATTATGATATCATCCGCAAACAGGAAGAAGAAAATTACGAACTTAAAATTGCTTTAATTGATAAAATTGAAGGATATGATTTTAGTACTCTGAACAGCTACAGGGCCTGGGATGAAGCAACAAAATCATTCCTTGCCTGGCAGGATGAATGGAGAAAGATAGGATTTGCGCCACGCAAAATAAATCAAAAGATTTATGACCGCTACCGCAAGGCCTGTGATAAATTCTTTTTAGCAAAAGGTGAATTCTTTAGGGAAACCAAAAGTGTACTGAATCAAAATTCTGAGAAGAAAAAAGAATTGTGCGAAAAAGCAGAAGCTTTGAAGGACAGTGTTGAATGGAAAGAAACTACCGACAAACTGATCCAGTTGCAAAAAGAATGGAAAACTGTCGGACCGGTAGCTAAAAAGTATTCTGATGAATTGTGGAAACGCTTTATCGCAGCCTGTGATTTCTTCTTTGAACAAAAGAATAAAAATACTTCAGGTGAGAAAAATGCTGAGACTGAAAACCTTGCAAAAAAGAAAGAACTGATCTTAAAAATAGCCGGGTTGGAGAAAACCGACAATCCTTCAGATGCACAAACAGCACTTCGTGCGTTAATGGCCGAATGGAACACCATAGGACACGTGCCATTCAAAGAAAAAGACAAAATCTATAAAGAGTACCGCGAAGCAGTTGACAAGCAATTTGAGACCCTAAACATGGATTCTTCGAACAGACGCATGGATAATTTCCGTACGAATGTAAAAGAACTGAGTGGTAAAAACGAAAACAAGCTGTTCCGTGACCGTGAGAAATTAATGCATGCCTACGAACATTTAAAATCGGAGATTGCTACTTACGAAAACAATATCGGATTCTTCACTTCAGCATCTAAAAATGGTGGTGGGCTGATAAAAGAAATGGAACGTAAAATTGAATCGCTAAAGACAGAAAGTAAAGAAATAGTAGAGAAAATCAAATTGATAGAAGATACTATTACGGAATAGAATTTAAAGGCTTCATTAAAATCCTCAACCGAATCGGTTGGGGATTTTTTTATTGCAATATAACTGATAACCCGATTATATTGTACATATCTAAAGCTTTATTGTGTAATCAAAAAGCCTGATTGACAGGCGTCAATCAGGCTTTCTTAAATTATATTTGTTGTTGAACAAGTTCAATTCTTATTCAAACATATTTCTGAAATGTGCAAAGAAGTTACGGGATGCTGCTGCATTTGGTTTCACATTATCCGATTTACCAAGTTTCTCAATAGCAGCTTTTTCATCCTTATTCAGGTTTTCGGGAATGTAAACGCCAATGTTCACTAACAAATCCCCTGTTCCGTATCGATTCACACTTGGAAGGCCTTTACCACGTAAGCGTAACACCTTTCCCGGTTGAGTACCGGGAGCAATAGTAACTTTCACTTTACCTTCAACGGTCGGTACTTCCACTGAGCCACCCAGGGTAGCCATAGGAACTGTCAGCAACAGGTTATAGATTAAATCATTCTCATCACGTATCAGTTCAGGATGTGGTTCTTCTTCAACCAATACCAGTAAATCACCATTCGATCCTCCCCTACGGGCTGCATTTCCTTTGCCATTTACGGAGAGTTGCATGCCTTCCATTACTCCGGCAGGTATATTGATTGTGATTACTTCATCTTCACGGACAATGCCTTCTCCACTACAATGTGTACACTTTTCCTTTATGATCTTACCATCACCTCCACAAGTCGGGCATTCAGCAGCTGTCTGCATTTGACCCAAAATGGTTTGCTGTACTCTCATGACCCTTCCCTGACCGTTACAGGTTGGACAGGTTGAAGAAGACGAACCATGGGCCGCCCCGGTACTGTTGCAATGAGAACAGGCTACGTATTTCTTTACTTTAATTTTCTTTTCTACTCCGGCAGCAATCTCTGCCAGGTTAAGTTTTACTTTTACGCGCAGATCCGAACCCTTGCGTACACGTTGTCCACCTCCACGTTGACTTCCACCGAATCCACCGAATCCACCAAAATGACCACCAAAGATATCCCCAAAATGAGAGAATATATCTTCCATGTTCATATTGCCTCCGTTGAATCCGCCACCAGCTGCACTTCCCACTCCGGCATGACCGAATTGATCGTACCGTTGACGTTTATCAGGATCGCTCAGGACTTCGTAGGCTTCGGCAGCTTCCTTGAAATTCTCTTCTGATTTTTTATCACCCGGGTTCTTATCAGGATGAAACTTGATTGCTTTTTTACGGTAAGCTTTCTTTATTTCATCAGCTGAGGCCGATTTCGAAACTTCCAGTATTTCGTAATAATCTCTTTTGGACATATATTTAAGTTGCAAATGTGTCTCTTTAAATGTTCTGATAAATAAAGACTAAAAAGGACACAGCATTAAAAAACTTTGTATTCTGTTGCTAATTATCTTCAGATACACTTTATCTAAAGAGAACAGCCTGTTTTTATCAATTATTCCCCAACGACTACTTTAGAGAACCGTATTACTTTTTCATTCATAGTATAGCCTTTTGCCACACAGTCAATGATTTTTCCTTTCAGGTCTTCACTTGGAGCCGGGAAAGTTGTTATTGCTTCATGGAATTGGGTATCGAAAGTTTCATTTTCTGTTGGTATCGCTTTCACCCCGTTTTGAAGCAGGAAAGAAATAAACTTGGAATAAATCAGTTCTACGCCGTCTTTCACTGACTGGACATCTTCAGAAGTTTCCATAGCCTTTAATCCGCGTTCAAAATCATCAACCAATGGAAGCATATCCACCAATACCTTTTCACCGGCAGTCTTCAATAAATCCATACGTTCCTTAAGTGTCCGTTTACGGTAATTATCGAATTCAGCCATTAAGCGCAGGTTTTTATCATTGAGTTCTGAATATTTCTGCGACATAACCTCAAGTTCATCTTCTATCTGGTCAGCAGCTTCTTCCGAAGTCTCAGAATTTAGAATTGGTTCTTCAACTTGTGATTCTTTTGTTACGTCGGGTGTTTCCTCTGTATGTTTTTGTTTCTTCATATTCTATGTTTATTTTATTGCATATTGATACACCTTCACAAACAGCGTAGGGTTAAACCCTTTCATCAATTATTTTGCCAAAACACCCGAATTCCTTTTTTGGCAGGAATCGGGTGGCAGATTGGCAGAAATACATTTAATATTTCTTTAAAATCAGGTCAAAATGTACCATTAGTTCTTGAGACCGGCATTATTTTCGTTTAAGCCAGTTGACAAACTTAGCTGGATTTTCGTTAAAGGTATACGATTTATTTAAAGGCATGCCTTCATTATCGAGCATTACATAAAATGGCTGTGCATTGGCACCAAACTTAGAGCGCTGTAAGTAACTCCATTTGTCCCCGATTGTCTCGATGGAAGTGTTCCTGCCGTTTTCAAGGACTTCATACGGCTTAACCAAAGGCTTTTTATCATCTACAAACAACGAAATAAGCACAAAGTCCTTTTTAAGAAGTTCTTTTACAGTTGGGTCTGTCCATACTGAAGCTTCCATTTTACGGCAATTGACACAACCAAAACCTGAGAAATCAATGATCACGGGTAATTTCTTATCGGCGGCATAGGCCATTCCCAGGTCATAATCGGTAAATGCAGGATGCACATCATTGTTATATAGATTAAAATCCTGGGTGTACAAAGGTGGTGCAAAAGCGCTAATCGCTTTAAGCGGCGCGCCCCACAAACCAGGAATGATATACATTGAAAATGCAAATGAAACAATTGCCAGGAACACTCCCAACACCGATGTATGTTTTGATTCGTTATCATGGGCGAAACGTATTTTCCCAAGCAAATAAAAGCCCAGCAAAGCAAAAATCACGATCCAAATAGCCAGGAACACTTCCCGGTCCAGAATATGCCAGCCATATGCCAAATCGGCAACTGAAAAGAATTTAAGTGCTAATGCCAGTTCCAGGAATGCCAGTACAACTTTTACTGAATTAAGCCATCCCCCCGAACGTGGCATAGATTTCAGCCAGGAAGGGAATAAAGCAAATAAACTGAATGGTATGGATAATGCCAAAGCAAAACCGAACATACCGATTGCCGGGGCTAATATGGATCCACTGGAGGAAACCTGTACCAACAGGGTGCCAATGATTGGTCCTGTACAGGAAAATGACACCAGCACCAACGTAAAGGCCATAAACAGGATACTAATGAACCCGGCAGTTGAATCAGCCTTGGCATCCAACTTGGTTGACCACGACGAAGGCAAGGTAATCTCAAATGCCCCAAAGAATGATATGGCAAAGACTACCAGCAAGGCAAAGAACAATAGGTTAAAGACAGCATTGGTAGATAAACTGTTCAGGGCACTGGCACCAAAAATCAGGGTGATAAGGATACCCAACAGCACATAAATAAAGATTATTGCCAGTCCATACAAGATGGCATCACGCTGACCCAGTTTCTTATTATCCGAACGTTTCAGGAAAAAACTTACCGTCATGGGAATTATAGGCCATACGCAGGGTGTGAGTAATGCCAGGAATCCACCAAGCATTCCGGCCAGAAAGATAAGCCAGAGTGAGGTTGCTCCCGAAGTACCTTCCCCGGAACCAAAACTATTTAATTCTTTGATGACCGGTTTCCAGTAATCAGATGTTTTTACCGTGGCAACTACTTTTTCAGCAACTTTAGCGACCGTTTTGATATTTCCAATACTAAAAGGAAATTTACTTGGTGGCAGGCAACTCTTATCATTACAGGCCATAAATTCAACATACCCTTTAATCTTTACTTTCGCAGCATCTTCAAATTTTATCTTCTGAATAAAAAGGGCATCGGATGAGTACCAGTTCAATTCCATATTAAAATTGGCATCAAACTGTTTCAATAGTTTTGATGGGGCTTGTATCTCTCCTGCCTTGCTTGCATTATCAAGTGTTTCGAATACAATGGATGTCGGGTGTGGTCCACCTGTAGGAAGTTTCAACCCATACAGATGCCATCCATCATCAATCGTAGCGTGGATATGTATTTCTGCTGTATTTTCTGTTGTATTTTTTTGTTCTACAGTCCATTTCACCGGTTCATAAATCTGGCCAAATGATACTGATGCTAGTAATAAGGCAAGTAAAACAAGGGTATTTTTTTTAAGCATATATTTTAATTTTAATATCCAAATCATTTAAGTTTAGTCAGCATGTTCGTTTGTATACGTCAACTGACGATGCTGACTCAAAGTCATAAAGGCTCACAATACTTAGGAAGTTCTATTAGTTGCAAGAAATCATTTCACACTAAGACACTAAAACACAAAGTCTCCCAAAGTGTTCATTCAATTCACATCCGTTACTAAAGTACACTGAATCCAATTGTTTTGAGATTTATAGTCTGCTTTTAATTCTTTATATTTAATCTTGTGTCTTATATTTTATTTCTTGAATCTTGAATCTTGAATCTTGAATCTTGAATCTTGAATCTTGAATCTTATGTCTTTAATCTTGGGTTCTTGGTTCTTGGTTCTTGGTTCTTGGTTCCTGGGTCCTTACTTCTTACTACCTACTACCTACTCATTTCTCATTTCTCATTCCTCATTCCTCTATCTGGTCAGCATAAATTTAAAGCTTACTCCAAAGTCAGATGAGGATACCGGATAGGAAGAAGAAATAAGCGGTGTGCTCATTTGTTTATTATAGAACAACTGTACATTTACTTTCGAGCTGAACACATAATCGGCAATTACTTTCAGCGTAAACAGCTTATTACCGCTCGAAGCCTGGGTAATATTCTCATCAATTTTACGCAACAAGGTCTTAATATCCTTATAGGATAAATCGGCACTTAGTTTTAAATCGTTCTTTACTTTCGTTTGTTTGTCTGATTTTAATTTCAGGATAACATCAAAGTCTTTCAACAAATACCCCGCTCCTACTACAAATTCGTCGGAAGCCGATTCAATCAGTTGTGAGCTGGACAGGTTCAGCACCATATTGCGTGATTTACGGTATTCTACCTTGCCGGTCATACTGTTCTTCAACGCTACATTAACCCCGATAAGCGGCACAAATTGTTCGTTTAATGAAACATCTGAAATGTCATATTTCGATGAAGGAATAGCAAATTTGTCATTCTGAACATCACTGATATACCCGAATGCACTGTAGTCACCATTCATTCCTGTCCAGGTTGAATACGAAGAATACGATCCAATGTTGTAAGTACATGAATACGCATGGGTCAGACTCACCGATTTAAAACGATCTTTTATCCAGTCAATGTTCGACAGACCGTCATAACTGATCCTCCAGTTAGGAAGAATACTCAGGAACGACAGGAATGGATTCGTATCCACTGAATTTATGTCACGTCCGGTATAGGCTGCTAAAAAGGACGGTATCAGGACATCCGATGAATTTAATTTATAAGCTCCGTTTTTCGGATCGTAGGTCCCACTGATACTATTTTCGTTCAAAAAGCCTGCCTTCGGGTAAGTAGTCCCTGTATAGTTCGCATTCAACCTGTCTGCAATCGTCTGCCGGTTTGCCAGGAATGTATCAAAGAGTGTCGACTTATAATTTTGAGTTGCAGTACCTGTTTTCTCAAATGCAGTGGATAATGCCATCATGGTGATGTTATAACTCCCGGTAAAGGTTTTAGTATCGCCGTACGCATAATTTACAGCCGTATTCTTTGCTTCATAACGTTTCGCACTCAAATCAATTTTAAATCCGGTAATGGGTTCAACGGATACCTTAATGTCCAGGTCGGAAGTATATGCCATGGTTGCAGGAGTTACAATAGACTTATCCGTGGAAAGCCAACCATTTTTTCTTGCATCCGTTATGGTAGTTTCATCTGTAAATCCAAAAACAAATTTATATCCCGGCGACATTCCGTTCAGCGTATTCTCTTGTCCCAGAAAACCAGGTTGCGTATTTAATCCCGGCAGAACCATACTATTCGATTCACGGTAGGTAAATGAGGCACGACGCAATAACATCAGTGCGCGGGCTACAAAATCAACTGTGTTTTTAACAGGCGTTTGAACACTTGCATCCAGGGTCGTAAAGCTAAGCAGTACACTATCGCTGTTTAACGGTGGTGTAATTTCAACTGTAGTTGGATTTTTAGTCTTATAGAACAGGGACAGTACTTTCCCTTTCTGGTCAACAGCGGTAAATTTAAGCTTATCACTTCCCAGCCTGTGATTAACGGTAATAACCTTGTCCTTTATCAGATTTACTTTCTGGGTATAGGTCTTCGGCTGGAATTTTGGTTTTACCACATTCGATTGTGCCCCTAAACGGCGGTTTACCTCTTTCAGGTATTTCGATTTATTATACAGGTTTTCGAAATTAAACTGACCATCCACTTGCCAGGCACCCATGCTTGTGGCTATGTTTCCCGGTTGTTCAGTACCGCCACCTTGTATCTTCGCCATCCGGTTCCAGTTATAGGTCGAATTGTACGAAGCATTGGCTACTATCCAATCGAACATTGGAATCTTATTGATTGGCAGGCTCCAGGATGCCGAGAATGCCTGTTGATACGTATAGGGAGTACCCATACGTTTGATATTCGACCAAACAGAGTCGCGCCAGGCTTCATAATACTGTTTTCCCATTTCCGGGGTATGTTCCGGCTCATCAATGCTGGCATTCATAGCTGTCTGGAAACTAAATTTGATAGCCCTGGACAAATCGTATTTTATATCAAATTGCCTGTTCCATATAAAGTTTTTGCTCGAAGTCATGTTAAAGTCAGTTCCCGAACTTGCATCCGTAGAAGTGAAATTCAAATCCCTCAATCTGACCTGGGAATACTGACGGTCCATATTTGTAATATAGCTCAGTGAGGAAGGCAAATAGTTTAAATTAAAATCCTTGACGATTTTAAATATGGGTTTATCCAGCAGTTTTACACTCTTGAATGGTTCAAATGGTTTTGGATTAAATGAAAAACTATAGTTCAGTGCAGCACGTTCGTCAGTGACCAGGTTTTGTTCAATTTCCGAACTGTGTTGGTTTGTTTCGTTATAAGCATAGGTAAATGTCACATTGGCTGGATCGTAAAACTGTGGTGTCTTGCTCTTGATATTTACTTTTGCACCCGAGACATTAAAACTCCTGGTTGTATTCACCGTCTGCGACAATGTATTCAATGAATCCTGGGTCAACACCTTTGATCCGCCCGGATTTTGTTTTGAAGGCAATGCATTCAGTGCATCCTTTAACAAGACATCCTGATCAAGCGGGCTATATTTTGGTGAAAGGGTCTCATTGGTATACGAGAAATAAGCCGGGATCTTCAATTTGACTGCTTCCGGTAAGAAACGTCCTAATTCCAAAGCTGTAGAGAAATTCATCTGATACAGGTCGTCCATGCGCCTGGTCATTACGTTGCTTTCTATACCACCGTATCCTGAAGTTTCCATACGTCCGGAGAAGTTTACAGTCCCTACATCCGACAATCCAACAGCTACATTCCCCATGGCAGCCCAGCCGCCTGATTCATCAAATTGTGACATGCGTAATTCATCAGCCCATATTTCGCCTGATTTAATCTCACCACTGGCATTCCTGACACCAATCATGATATTCTCAACATCCGAGATGGATGGATTTCCTTTTATCGTTATCTTATTCTTTGGTTTATCCGGGTCATAAACAATATAAGGAATCGTATTTGACACGCTCGAACCTCCGTTTTGATTGGCACTGTTACGTTTCAATTTTGCTTTTGTAAGTGCATCAAATGAAAAATCAAACATATTTTCCGGATACCACACTGTTTCCTGATCGGAACCTTTATTCCCTGAATAAACACCTTCGGGTGTCAGGCGTAACGGAATTTCATATTCGTAATAATTATTGACCATATCCGATCCAATCCGGACAAAACAGGTCAATTCATAATCCTTTAGTTTTGTAACGTCAACGGGCAGTTTTTCAGCATGTACAAACATTTGCAGGCGTTTGTACTGGCGCATGTCGTAGGTTGTGTTTTTGTACACTCCCCTGGCATCTTTAGGTGCCAGACCGGTGACGCGCAACACCATCGACTGTTCGTTTTGTTGCAGCAATTGTGGTTGTCCGGGATCAGTCTCACGGGTAATTCCGGGAGGCAATACATAATTAACAGGCGATTTGCTTGCATTTTCTTCAATATTCACTGCCTGGATATCCAGTTTTCCAGTGGATATAGGTGTAGTTGCAGGATCAAACAGATCTTTAGTATATCCGCGCCATTCGCCACGCACCAGGTCAAGTGTTGCAAGCCTTAAATGGGCATCGTTATCGAAGTTGGTCATGAACATACGTATAAACCGGATTGATTTAAAACTACGTATGCCTCCAATGGCTTCCGGATTCTCGCGGATTGGAATTTTAAACTGGTACCAGGTTACATTTTCAGTCTTTCCGTTTTTAAGTACGACAGGTGAAGTGATGGCATCGGTAATATAATTCTTACCTACTTCCATTTGATTTTTATCAATGTTGACTTTATACTGGTAATACTTTTCGTATTCATTCATGGTATTATCGCCATTGATATCTTCATCGTCAGGGATAGAAGTCGCCGATGTAGTATAAGCTTCCGTTACGTTTGTTGCATCGGGTGAATTTCCTTCCGTGCCGTTATTATGCTTGTACCGGGACAGCACATCGAGTTGTTTGGCATCATAATCCGATCCGCGGTAGAAATGATAATTATCCCCTGCAGGGTCATTTACAGGCGAAAAAGGATCTGCCTGCATTTTAGTCAGTTCATCCGTTGAGACAGTCGTTTTTACCTGATCGACATAATCCTTATACGTTTTATAGACAAACTCTTCTGTATTTGAAAGTCCATCCAATCCAACATCCTGTTTTGCACGGGCACCCAACGTATTATCAAATGCATTGACTGTGGATTGTGTCCTTGGAACCCTTCCCCAAACGGTAGTATCGGTTTTTGAAATATCACCATCAATCGGCAATCCCGATTCATACGATTTCTTTCCATCTTTCAATATATCTTCGCTGATATCACCCAGGTTGAAATACAGGTCCCCTTTTTTCTCTTGTGCCATACCTCCGTTTACATACGGGTCCATCATCCAGAATTCAATATATTCAATGTTCGATGTTTCAAAGTCGGTAGCATCCATTTTCCGCATAATGCCTCCCCAACGGTTGGTTGGATTCTTCAATGTTCCATCCGGATTCATTCCCTGTACATCCAGGTTATAAGGACCACGTTCGTTCGGGTAAAACGATAGGTTCATCACTGTTAACCGCGAAGTCTGGGTTGCCAGGGTTTGTTTGTTCGGGAAAATTTCCGGCACATATACATCACGTGTCAGGTTATTCGATTGTGCATCCAGGTTATTGCGGATATAGTCCGGATTCGATCGGGTATCACTATTATTAAAAACCGGGTCCACATAATACCAGGCCAACAATCCTCTGTTTTTACCGTAATTAATATCATTGCTTAATTTTGCTTCCGGGAAACGTGGATTGTTGTCATTGCTGTAGGGCGTACTGGCTAAATACCAGTTGGCAGGATAATGGATATCAATGGAGGTCTGTGTTGATTCAAAATCATCAATATAAGCCAATCCGGCAGAGCCCACCACGTTAGAATGTCCCGGTATTAACTGGGCAATTTCAGCATTTACGGCTATGGTCGAGGGTTTTGTAGCATTTACAAATGGAAGCTTATTCAGCATGTTGGTCAGGAACTGTGACTCGGTGCGCCAGGAGGTGTTCAATCCCCAAATGGTATTGGATATCGGCTCATTCCCTGTATTCACTTTGGTGGTCAGCGGCATTTCCGAAAGGTGCATGATGGTACCTCCCAAACTGAAATCCTTGTTGAATTTATATTCCAGGTGAGTTCCAAGCAAGGTCTTGCGTTGCATGCTGAACATCGATTGGTTCTCAAGCTTCACATCAATATTGGTCCCCGACTCCATCAATCCGGTATTGATGATGGTTACTGTTCCCATGGTATAATCCACCGTATAATCCTTATTTTCTACCAGGGTGGCACCACCGGCTGTAACGGTTACTGAACCACGGGGTACATTCATCGCATTCAGGCGTATTTCCGATCCCGAGGATGCCTTATATTCACCCACCAGATGGAATTTGTTTTTTTCACTGAATTGCTGTGCTACAACCAATGTTGAATCATACAATTCCTGATAAACATATTTATTCGCCTTTTCAGGCCCTATTGAGTCTCGAAGACTTTTTCCAAAAGGTTCAAGTACAGGAAAAATAATTCTTCCTGACGATGATTGTACAGTTAACCCTTCAATATAATCAAATTTCCCATCCGGGTTTGGAGCATTCTTTGAATCCAGCTTGTCCAGATTCATCACCCGGAGTAACAATTTGTTTTTTATGTTCCCTTCGGTTAGGTAACGCAGGTCGGTACCTATCGAATCGTTTCGGTAGGTAATATTCATGATAAATTTGTCCGGTTGAATCTGAAGTGCCCCCAGGCTATAGACGTTCTTCATCATCAAATCCCACGATTTTAATTTAGGCGATTGGGAAGTACCTTTCAATAATTTCAACACCAATGCCGGATTTTTAACATCACCCTGCACATCAATCACCTTATCAGTCGAAAATTCTCCTACCTGGTATACCTGGCCGGCGTATGTATATTCAAAGGCAACAGCCAGGACTTCATCGGGATTTAATGTATTGCGCAGGGAAATAATCCCAAGCGTATTGTTTATGGTATATTCGGAGGGTTCAAGCTTCCGGGCACTTTCAATTTTTTCATAATCTTCTCCACCGCTAAAGCTGTTGGACAGGGTATTGTATGGAGGAGATGACAATTTTGAATTAGTTCGTTGAATATCGCGAATTCCCGGAATAGATGTTATTTCGGAATAAAGATTGTTGGCTTTATTGGCAGGATATTTAACTCCTGAGTTAGTTACCGTCCAGTGTTTATTATCAATAGAATCTGTTTCCGCAAGATCCATAAAAGCTACAATATTACGGGCCTGATCGTAATTTCCACGTTTATTGGTTACCCATACTTCCGCCCTGTTAATGGTCACACCGGATGCAATATACGGGAGTTTGCTCATGGATTTTTCGTAGGTATCCCTGAAATAATGGGCTAAAAAGAAATGCCTGTTTTCGTCGTAATTATCAATGCCGATATCAAACTTGGTAGTCTGGGCGCCACCTTTCGAACTGACAGTTTGTGTTTGGGACTCCTGTTGCGAGGCCAATGCCACCACATTCAGTTTGCCAAACTGCAATTCGGCTTTGATACCGAATAATGCGGTACTTCCTGTAATCAGCGAACTATTCAGGGGCATACTCACATTCCCTGCTTCAATGTTCTTGATAATGTCGTCTTCTTTCCCTTTGTAGGCAAGTTTCACCATTTTCTGGTCAAAATCAAAGCTGGACTCGGTATTGTAGTTCAATCCAAAATTCACTTTATCACCTACGCTTCCGGTCACGTTCATCTGGATCTTTTCATTGAAATCAAAGATATTCGACGTACGCATCCGTTCAGTCAGTGCCGGATTCTCAACGGTATTACTCTTGAATCCGAATATAAGTTCGGCAGATCCTTGTGTCTTGATCTGCACGCCACCGGGACCGAATACTTTATCAGCAGGACCGATATTAAATTTCATATCCGAAATCGAAAACTTATCTTCGTTGTTGCTGCCCGACTTCTTATTTTTTTCACTCCAGTAAGTCTGCATATCCCTCTTTGCCGAAAAGTTCCGGTATTCCTGTTCGGTCATTAAGAATGGGGTAGCCACTTCGGTATTTCCTACAAAGGTCCGCAACACATAGTTCCCCGATTTTGAATCATATTCCACTACCGACTTCAAATTATCCGGTTTAGGGGCATCCATCGGATACTTTTTAGTCAGATCCTCATAGGTATCCTGTTTGTACTTCTTTATTGGAAATCTGGGGGCGGTATGTTGTGTTGTATCTGTGGGGGCAACAGCTGGTTCTGAAGGTTGGGTATCTACGGCATGATGCTCACTGGCAGCTACAAAAACGTAGGCAGAACTCAGTACAATGCCGCATATAAGTATTTTAGCGAATGTTTTATTTGTAAAAATCATAAATAATTTTTGCTTCTGTAAAATAAAATTTGCTGTTGTTGAATTCTAAATCTCTGAATTTTAAGGGTCATACAACAATCAGCCTTCATTATTATTATTAAAACTTATTTACTAATCTGATATCTTATTTTTGTTTGAGGTTTGAAGTTTGAAGTTTGAAGTTTGAAGTTTGAGGTTTGAAGTTTGAGGTTTGGAGTTTGAGGTTTGGAGTTTGAGGTTTGAGGTTTGAGGTTTGAAGTTCGATCTTCGACTACCCACTACCTACTACTTACTATTTACTACCCACTACTTACTCATTTCTCATAACTCATTTCTCATTTCTCATTTCTTCTACCTACTCATTTCTCATTTCTCATTCCTCATTCCTTACCTCTTGCCACTTGCCTCTTACCTCTCAGATTCTTACATCATCTTCAGCGCCAGTTTAATCAACTGTTCCACTTTCAACGCAGGTTGTTCAAGCAAGATACGTTCAACGGTCTTTTGGGAAGCTGCAGCAGCAAATCCAAGCATTATTAAAGCCGATATTGCTTCCTCTTTTTGCTCTGAATTCTTATTCGTAGCAAAATTAGGCATATCAGTTCCTCCGGTACCTTTTACAATTTTATCTTTCAAATCAACAATAATCCGCTGGGCTGTCTTGGTACCGATCCCTTTGATGGCGTTCAGTGCCGATACATTCCCTGATGCAATCATTTCCTGTATCTCCTGTGCCGAATAGCCTGACATGATCATGCGGCCTGTGTTGGCACCAATGCCCGATACCGATATCAATAACAAAAACAACTGGCGCTCGCTCTGGTACCTGAACCCGTAAAGCACATGGGCATCTTCGCGAATGGCTTCGTACACGTATAGTTTGGCTGTCTTTTGTTCCCCTAAAAATGAAAAGGTTGGTAAGGTAATATTTATGAAATATCCGATACCATTTGTTTCAAGTACTACGTTTGCAGGAGTGAGTTCGGTTATTTCACCTTTTATATAGTCGATCATTCAATTCCGGTTGATTGTTTTATTTTCTTAATTTTAACCTGCAAATATACTAAAATTTTAGGTCCAATACAAATCAAAGCCTCAAAATAGCTCAAACTTTAGCTCCTGCAAAATCAATAACGATTTATTTAAAAAAATAGTACAATTCAAAGGGTTAAATCTAAAAAATAGTCTGTTTTGATGAAATCAACCCATTCTTTCCGGTTTGAATTCTTACTGAATCACTTTATTTGGAGAATGGGAAGCTCAAAACAGGAAACAAGGTATACAAAAGATCCACTTACTGTCTGCTGTCTGTTCAAAATGGGTCTGTCAATTCATTTAAACCTATAAAATAGAAAATGGCAAGCATACACTCACCATTTACTTTTCAGTCTTTAGAATTTATTGTTGATTTTCAAGCCTTTATTTTTGAAATGATAAATCTGCGACATTTTTGCGGGAACAACATATCCCAGCCTATTATATCATCATTTTCTCATTTAATGATAGAAACATCCGTAAGGACAGGGCAACAGGCAATCCCATTTTCTCATTTAATGAAGGACATATCCGGAAGGACAGGCAAATGTTATACAATAACTTATACATTCTATTTTATTGTTAAATTCCAATTCAATTGATCCATCATAGAAACATTTAAAACAAATTTGTTATTGTATAACTCTCTGCTTTTTACAATTTTCCAACCATACTTATCAATCAAGCTTTTTCTGATTACAAATATTCTCAATTTATTGTTTGAACATTTGGATAAATAATTTTCCCATGTACCTCTAGGCGAGAATGTTGTTGAATCATCTTTTACAATTGAATAAAAATCTAATTGTAATGAATCATTGTAGATGTCTTCAGTTTTAAATGGTAAGTTTAAAGAATCGTTCTGACTTTCGAAATAGAACACCTTTTCGTTTGACTTATTTAAAATATTAAGTATTCTTGAATCAATTTTTTGATCCATCATACAAGAATATAACAATATGTTTAATGAAAATAAAATTATTGCTTTCTTTAATGTTGATTTAAAAATATTTTTCATTATCGTTCTAATTTAGGTTAGCCCTATCCCTCCGGATATATACCCTCTTAATTAAATGTACTAAGGTTTATTTTAATAACGCCAAATCTGTTACAATATCACACTCTTTTTAAGGACAGATTGGATTACTGGTTTTTATAACTCTTCCTTCAAAGTTAGTCCAAATCTTAATGCTAAAAGTAACGCCTCCTAAACCTCTTTTTGATAATTTATACTTACAATTTGGTCTTAATTTATATTTGACTTTACTAATATTTCCTGCTCTTGATATAATATAACCTTTTGGAATGCTGTCAAAATTAATTCTACTCGGTGGTAAATTTAAACTATCTTTCCAAATGATTAATACAACACCTTCGTAAAGATATCCGTTTGGTTTTATTGATTCATTTTCAATATCAATATCATAAAATCGCTTTTTATCACAACAATATATTGATTGTGTTTTGATATCGAAATAAAAAGGGTTTTCTACTCTAATACAAGAAAAAAACATTGTGAAAAACACAACCAGAATAGTATTATTGATTTTTATTTTCATTTTGATCTCCATCTTTTTTATAAGTATTCCATCATTGATCTAACCCGTCCCTCCTGATATATACCCTTTTAATTAAATGTACAAAAGTTCATGCTTGTCATTGAAATTTACAATCCTAACTGTATGTATGATAATAATTTGCAATCCGCTAAACTCTTTATTCAAACCAAAGTAAACTCCAGCAACTCTTTCCTTCCATTGCAATTATTATTCAACACACCTGTTTTTAATTTCGCGTTTTACAATCCCAGCAGTCACTGAAACATCCGATCCAGCAGGTATAGTATACTTTGGAATCCTCAAAATGACATACCTGATTTTCAAAGAATAATTTCAGTTGCAAATATAAGTAAAATTATTTTAATAATTAACTATATCAGAGTGCGAATCTTTCACCGGTAAACCTCAAAACGTACGCAGTACTTTTGAGCGTTTTCTTCAAAAATAAGCTCCAATACCTAAGAAAACCCTTTCGTTTACTTCGTACGACGAAAGGTTTGGAGCTCTTCTGGCTGCGAGTTGTTTCATTAGTTTGCTATGATAATGCCATGATGTTTTCATGATGTTGCACGTATTGCATTAAATTTTCCTAAACCTTATGCTGTAGTTACGCATATATCACGTTCCTTTAAAGGGACGTGACATATACGGTACATATACGTATCTAAAGCGTATCTACCACGTAATACGTGCAACATCATGAAAACATCATGGTATCATCTAACCATTCCCTGTACCATAGGGAAAAATTGCAATCCAAAAAGAATATTATATCAGTACTTGAAAATCACCAAACTCTTCATTTCAAAACTATTCCACTTCCAACAACCCTTTCTTTCGGATCGTAATTGGGATCCAATCGAAGAGCGAACTTTAGAGGTTATTATTTCCGAACACCTAGAAACAGTGAACAATGAAAAAGAGACAGATGTACAAATCTGGCTTACAGGGAACAAATGGATAAATTGAACTATTATTGTTTGATAAATCGTCCGTACAGGTGATCAGACAATCCATCTATCCGTATGAGGTAAATTCCATTTGCCAGGTTGGAGACATTGACAATAGTTACCCCATTCGTAGCTGCAATGGATTGATTTAAGACCATTTTTCCATTTAGGGTACTGAAACGAATTGTTGTGTAGTTTGTTTCGTCACCAGGCACCTTTAAAGTAATAATATCATGTCCGGGATTCGGAGACAACTGAATTTGATTCAAGGGAACATCAGAAATGGCATTGGGTGTAGGTTTCCAGACAAATGTTGCCGCCGTTGAAGCAGGAACAGTACAGACCATGGCCAGTGAATTCCATGAAATCTTTACAGTCTGGCTACCGGAGTTGCTGTTGTAGGCAAGTACCGCCACGGATCTATCCGGATTTTCGTATGCCGAAACCTGGATATTACTGCCTGAACTGGTACTCTTAATTCGCACAGCACCTGCAACAACAAATTTAGAAAGATGCCCGATCAGATAAAAGGATAAATTCCGGGTATAGCTGCTGCTGTTCGTGATGGTAACTGCACCCTGACAGGTGGAACAACCTCCCGGGGTATGAGGATCCATCGAGGCATTGTTAGCCAGATTCCATTCCAGGATTGTTTTTGCCCAGTTATTGCCGGCACCAATTAAGACATTTTGCATATGCCAGGCTAAATCACCTGAAAAACTACCGGTTGAAGCAGTGTATTGTTCTGTAAAATAAACATTTTTACCCGTAGCATTTTTCACAGTAGTCAATGCAGAAATATCACCTGCATATAAATGAAATGCTGCCCCATCAACATACAAGCTGTTATTCAGAACATCTACCGGATAGGCTGTATTGTTGCAATTATGGTCAAAGGCAATAATTTTCGCGCCCGAATAGCCTGCATTTGCCATGGCAGGCCCCAGGTTATTATTGATAAAGTTCTTTTCTTCCATAGAAGTCATCAGCATGCTGGGTTCAGCACTTCCATTTTCAGGTTCATTTTGAGGGGTAACAGCCCATATAGGTATACCCTGGGCTTTCATTGCATCCAAATAGGTTACAAAATAGGTGGCATAGGCAGCATAGTAATTCGTTTTCAGGCTCCCTCCTACCCAGTCACCGGTTGTTTTCATCCACCTTGGAGCAGTCCAGGGGGTAGCTAATATTTTAATATCCGGGTTTATCAGCAACACTTTTTTAAGGATCGGTACCAGGTAGTTAAGATCGGGACCCGAAAGGCTGAAATTTGCCATGGCAATATCCCCTGCAGTTTCATTATAACTGTAATTGGACGGGCTTAAATCGGAAGCTCCAATGCTAATGCGAAGAACTGAAACACCCAGTCCGGTAGATTTATTGAATAATTCATTCAGAAGCAATGCTTGTTGGGTTGCATCCAATGAACTAATCACCTCAGCACTCCCTTCGGTAAGTGTATACCCAAATCCATCCATGGTCTGGTAGGTTGTTGCCGGATCAAGAGTAATGGTGACATTTGCCGGATTTGAACTCGTACCAAAACTTACAGGAGTTTGTTGTTGCAACAGCCGGGTTTTGTCACCGCTGGTAAACCAGGGAGTAACAGTCTGCGAAGTAACTGAAATTAATGCAATGCTCAATAAAGCTGCAGTTACGGCTATTTGTCTGATTATTTGATTATTCATAGTTTCTCAATCACAAATAAGGCTGACGTATAAAAGCCATTCCTGTATTTATATTTAGCATACTAACAGTTCCCCGGTTTCTATTCATTTTAATTCACAACCGTCTAACAATTTATTTATTTTTTCCAACGAAAGGAAGCAACACTCTTAGCAGGAACTGCATAATCAAATCCATGGGTTTCATCAGCGATAGTTATGCCGAGTGGTTCATTCGAATCATTCAGAGCTACCAACCCATAGGTTCCATCAGTATTTTCAACAGCTGTATAATACAATCCGGATGGTTGATATCCCTTGGTACCAATCCGTTTTGCACCCGGGGAGATTACTTTTGACAAATGGCCAATCGTGTAATAATGCGATTTTCTATCCAGGGTTGAATAGTCCTTTGAACTGATGTCAACAGCCCCATAACAGGTAGTGCATCCACCAGGACGGTTGGGAGCTCCATTCTCATCAAGCATTAAATTCCAGACAATAACTGATTTACAGAAATTGTTCAGGCTCCCGATACCAATTTCACGCATGCTCCACATCAGGTCACCATCAAAGGAATAGTTCCATGATCCGATAGACATTTCAGTGAAATACAAGTTCTTTTCAGGGTAGGCATTGTGAACCTCCATCATTGCCCTCTTATCACCCCCGTAAGCATGATAGGCAGCCCCATCAACATACCTGGCTACTTCGGGATCAGCATACATTTTAACCGGATAATTCAGTTGATCGGTGATATTATCATAGTTGTAGTTATGGTCGAAAACAACAATCTTAGTTTTTATACCGGCTTTCGCAAACTGTGGACCTAACGCATTTTTCACAAAGGAAGCCTGTTCCTGCCAGGACATATACAACGAGACTGAATTCCCCCTGTTAAGCGGTTCGTTTTGAATGGTAACAGCAACAATATCAAACCCTTCTTTTTTCATGGCCTGAAGGTATTTAACAAAATAGCGGGCATAATCCTGATAATATTTAGGGTTGAGCTGTCCACTGGTCCAGGAATTAAAGGGTTGCAAGTCTTTCAAATTATTCACTTTCATCCAGCGGGGACAGGTCCAGGGTGATGCCAGGATTTTCAGTTGAGGGTTTATGGTCAGAATCTCTTTTAGTATCGGGAATAAGTCTCGTCTATCCAGTTCATGAATCCTGAAATTTTCTATTCCCGGAGTATCACAGCATGTAAATTCATCCATAGAAAAATCAGAACATCCGATAGAGATTCGAATGTAGCTATACCCCATGCCTGATAAAGGATCGAAAGTCTCACGAAGTATTTTTGTACGATTGGCCTGAGTCATACGCAGCAAGTTGTAGCAGGAGGAGCCTGTAATGGCAGCACCAAATCCATCAATCTCCTGAAATACCTGTGAAGGATTGAGTGTGATGGTTGTTGGAGCAGTTGCTTTTGGCTGAGAGTTAAAGCTCAACTGAAAATTCTGGAACAACAAGGACTTATTGGCAGAAGTCACATAGACCTGCACATCTTTTTTAGTATTGGAATCAATATTGCCAGTCAGGTTTTTATTTGTTTGTTGGGCAGAAAGTGACAGGCTTATAAAAATAGACACTGCAAATAGAATTTTCTGAATAGTCATAGTTGTCATGATAAATAAGGTGATAAAGGAATTAAAGAATTTTGAAATAAAGATAGAAAAAAAAATTACAATAAAGTAAATTCAGGAGAGTCAAATTATTTTGAACATTCTGATCGTGGGTATTTATCAACTAAATGATTGAGTACAAGACAAAAAAAGTATCATCACTAACAGACAGAAAATAAATATATTAAAGCAAAACATAACCACAAAAGTCACAAAAAAATCACAAAAGTTAAGCTTACATTCAACCAAAGTCAATATTAAGTACACATAAGGACCTTCGGCTTTTAATATCAGATTTTAAATGCTTTTCGTATTTTCATTTTTCGTATTCTTTCTTGTAAAATCTAATTGCTTTTGTGATTCTTTTGTGACTTTTGCGGTTAGTCTTTTCTTTGTAAGTTACTCAATATAAATCTATTTTGTAATTATTCCTTTTTTTTCATGTACTTAGACTAAATGATTTAAAAAGGCTGTCCGAATACAAATCGAACAGCCTTTAATAAATCATATATTACTTACAATTATTTCACAGCAACTTTTGTTGTAAAATCATCAATCCTGACAATGTATAAGCCCGATTTCAATGAATTTGAAGTAAAGGTACCGGCAGTTTTAACCGATTGGATCTGACGTCCCGAAACATCAAACAATTCTACTGTTCTTAAAACTCCATCAATATTAATTTTATTATTGATGGTAGTAATTTTGAATTGGTTAGAATTGAAATTTTCAATTCCATTAACTACTTTCAGCGTTTCTTTCAGTTTTAATTCATCCAATGCAATTTGGTATCCAATACCATCCCATGTACCCATTTTAGCAACAAAATAATAATCTCCTGTTGTTGCAGGTGTGTATGTTTTAAAAGTGCTTGCATTCAGTTTAAAAGTACCATTTAAGCCGGATACTGTACTACCAGCATTCCATGCATCAAATTTAGCAATTAGAGTGCCCTGCCCCGAGCCATAATCAGCACCACCTCCTGCAGGTTTTGTTCCAATATAAATTTCTGTCCAAAAGCTTTTCAATCCTACAGTAAGATCCCTGAAAGCGCCATCGAATTCATAGTCGTAATCAGTACTCAAATTTACTTTTTGGTAAATTGCATATTGAATGCCTGCACCACCTGCCGGGCCATTCACGTACAAACATCCACCGGTTCCGGCTGTAGGAACACTTGTGGTATAGTTCCATGTTGCCACTGGGTGAGAGCTTGCTCCGGTATTCAGAAAATCAACTAACCAGAAATTAGGATTTTCCATATTACCTCCATAAAGCTTTTCTCCTGCAGGTAATGTAGGTTTTGCATTTACAGTTACCAGATCAGCTTTTACCAATGTTGTTTCGCCTATTTCATTGGTTGCTTTTAAAGTCACCGTATATTTACCTTCCACCTCGTAAGCATGTTGTGGATTTTGACTGGTGCTTAAAGCTGATCCATCACCAAAGTTCCATTCGTAAGAAGTAGCAAAATTAGTCGTGTTTGTAAACACTGTTGTCAGGACAGGGAATCCCAGAGCATTATCTGCCGTGAAGCTAACGACAGGTTTTGTTCTTGTTCCGATCAATTGCAGCTCATCCACCACGATATCGCAGGTTGGTGCCTGAGCATCCCAGGTAGTTGCGCCCATTTTCATAACAAAATAGAAAACGCCTGTTGTCGTTGGAATAAATTGTTTACAGGCAGCAGCATTCAGTTTAAAAGTACCATCAGAAGCTGCAGCAGGAGTATCCCAACTTCCATAATTTGCAATTTTGGTACCTTGGGCATCGCCATAATCCTGTCCGGCTACCGGAATTTGTCCAATGAACACTTCACACCAGGAGCGTTCAAGTTTAATGTTTTTAAAGGCTGCATCAAAATTATAAACTGAATCGGCCGATAAAGTGACTGCCTGGTAAATACAGTATTGCGCATTTCCTGCAGTAGTAACACCTACAACATGTAATCCGCCACCAACACCGGCAGCCGGGATTTGAGCAGTATAACCCCAGGTAGCAACAGGATTTTGGGCAACCGGTGTGTTTAAATAACTTACTTGCCAGGCTCCCTGGCTTTCCATGTTACCATTGGCTAATTTGTTACCCGCAAATGCGTTGGTTGTGACCATACCGATACAACCCAAAAATAAAAAGAGAATTAGTTTTTTCATAATGCACATTAGTTTTAAGTGAGAATTTATAATTATTAGAAATGATTTTTTTACTCTCTAAATACAAATTACATTGAGGATAATAAAAAAATAATTAAAAGGCTGCAGAACCTTAATTATGCAGCCTTCTAAATGAATAAAACTTATTTTACGGAGATTTTTGCAGTGAAACCATCTACACGAACAATATATAAACCTGAGTTTAAATTGTTCGAAATAAATTTACCTGATGTTTTTTCCGTTTGAATCCTGCGACCAGAAATATCATAGATTTCCACACTTCCCAACACACCATCAATAGAAATTTTGCTGTTGTTGGTAGTTATTGTGTAATTGTTATAATCTATAGACGGAAGGGCACTAGGTCCGAGCAATGTTAATAGATTTGTAGAGATTAACGTATCGCTTGATCCGTTGTTACTTGCTACTAATTTGACAGTAAATGTTCCACCATGGGTATACGTATGCAAAGGATCCTGAACGGTACTGGTAGTACCATCACCGAAATCCCATGCCCATGATGTTGCATTTGTTGATAAATCATAGAATTGAATGGCTATCGGAGCAGTACCTGTTGTTGATTCAGCATAAAAATCAGCTTTCACTGGAAGAATTTCTTTCAAAGTTAAATTATCCAACAGGATATCATTTGATCCATCAGACTTGTTAGAGCCCATTTTAAATACAAAATAATAGGTTCCTGTGGTTGGAGCTTTGAATGAATTAATCGTTATTTTACTACGAATTTGACCATCAATGAATTGAGGAGCACCCGCCCAGGTATTGATCTCGAAAATACGGGTTCCCTGTGTTGGAGTATAATCAGACCCATCAACCGGCAATACTGTTCCAATATATCCTTCGCACCAGTAATTGGCAATACCTTTTATATCCTTGTAAAGTCCATCAAATACATACGTATATCCTTCTTTAAGTTGAACTTCCTGATAAATGGCATGATTGAAATTTCCGCCATCTCCTTGAATACGTAAACTTCCTCCTGCACCACCTGCAGGTAAACCTCCGGTATAATTCCATGTAAGGATGGAAGGATCAGTTGCATTTAGTTTAATGTCGTACCAGTAATTACCATTTTCCATATTACCGCCATAAAGTACTTCACCGGCAGGCAAGGCTGGACGTTCGTTTACTTTTACAAGTCCTGTTTTTACAAGAATAGAATCACCTTTTTCGTTGGTTCCTTTCAAGGTAACATTATAAGTTCCAACAGCCGTATAGGTATGGGTTGGTTGTTCAAGGGTACTTGTTGCAGATCCGTCCCCAAAATTCCACAGGTATGAATTTGCAAATTTAGTTGTGTTCACAAATTTGGCTGTCAATGCAGGAAAACCTACAGCATTGGTTGCTGTGAAGCTAATTGCCGGTTTTGTTCTTGTTTGAGTCAACGATAATTCATCTATTGCAATTTGGTATCCGGCACCATCCCAGGTTCCCATTTTTACCACCAGGTAGTAATCATCGGTAACATCCGGGGTGAAAGTAGAATACGGACTGGAATGAATTTTGAATGTTCCGTTTAATCCAGCCACTGCACTTCCAGCGGTCCAGGCATCAAATTTAGCAATCATTTTTCCTTCAGTTGCCGTATAATCAGCTCCACCACCTGCAGGTTGTGCACCAATATAGATTTCAGTCCAGAAGTTTTTCAGGTTGGTACTAAAATCACGGAATGCTCCGTCGAAAACGTATACTGAATCCCTGTTCAAATGTACTTTTTGGTAAATAGCATATTGAACACCTGCACTATTTGCAGGAGCATCTACATATAAACAACCACCTTTACCAGCATTCGGTACTTTTTCTGTATAATTCCAGGTAGCTACCGGATGAAAATCGGCACCTGTATTCAAAAAGTCTACGGTCCAACTGTCAGCACTTTCCATATTTCCGCCTTTGATTAAGCCACCTCCGGTTAATGGAACCAATGGAGTAACACTGATAAAGTTCGTAGAGGTTTTTACATTATTACCGATTTCGTTTGTTGTTGTAAGTTTAACCGTGTAATTTCCAACTGTTGCATATGTATGAGAGGGATTCTGAACTGTGCTGGTAGTTCCATCACCGAAATCCCATGCCCAAGTGGCTGCATATTTAGAATCATCTGTGAATTTTACTGCCAGAGGTGCAAATCCGGAACGTACATCAGCATGAAAAGCTGTAACAGGAGCAATCCTGGCACTAGTAAAGGTCAGTTCATCAACAATAATTTCGAATTTAGGAAAGAAAGCATCCCAGGCGGTTGCACCCATCTTCAGTACAAAATAGTATTCCCCGCTAGTTGGAGGAGTAAACTGAACACAACCAGCTGCATTAAGTTTAAATGTACCATCTGCAACAGCAGCAGGAGAATCCCAACTGCCATAATTGGCAATTTTAGTTCCTAATGTAGCAGTATAATCTGATCCTTCAACAGGAATTTTACCTACATACACTTCGCACCAGGATTGCTCAAGTTTGATATTCTTGAAGGCTGCATTAAAATTGTAGACCGAATCAGCCGACAAAGTCACAGCCTGATAAATACAAACCTGTGCATTACCTCCCGTTGTTGTGCCCATTGCATGAAAACCACCGCCTACACCGGCCGTTGGTTTATCAGCAGTGTAACCCCAGGCAATTACCGGATTTTGAGCTACTGCAGTATTCAAATAACTGATCTGCCAGGCACCCTGGCTTTCCATGTTACCATTGGCAAGTCGATTGCCAACAGATGCACTCGCTGTAAAATAACCGATACAGCATAAAAATAGAATTAGAAATTGTTTTTTCATAATGCATTTAATTTAAATGATAAATTATTGTTATTGAATCTCATAGAATTACTCTCCATTCGGAAAAATAGATATAGTAGCAGGAACTGAATAGTTTTTAAATTTATCCATTGTGTAAACTGAAATCTGATAACCTTTTATCTCTAAGTTTGTTAACTTATAAGTTTCTACCATGCTATCCAGCACTATTGTTGAATCCTGAAAAGTAATTACATTTTTCACTGCAATGTTCCCTTGTGGATTTTTCCAGCTGAGTGTTGCTTCCTTAAGCCCAGTCACTGCTTTCAGGTTGGTTACTGTCGGTGAATACGTTTGCACATCGTTCAGATAGCCCTTATAATTATCTTCCATTCTATCGCAATTTGCAAACAGGATCCCGATAAAAATGATACTTATTATTTTAAATGCTTTCATCTTTGATATTTATTTATATATAAATTTATTGATTATCCAATCCATAAAGCGTTATTTCAGAACCATACACATCCGATTCGCTTCCATAATTCGACAGGATACTGAATTTGAAATAACGGAATGGCATGGACACATTTTCCAAGTTAAATTCATGACCATCGATGGCTTCCTTGATTTTAGTAGCCGGTATATTTCCATTAGCATCCAACGGGTCGCCTATATCGAATGTACCCAGCGGTATCCAGATTGCTTTATCGTTGCTGACTGAAACATTAAACGATTTCATATTTTCGGGCTTGTAATACAGATATTCCAAACTGACTCCGTTTTGTTCAGCATTGAGGTAAGCAAACGCCCTTTGCCATACGACAAAACGATTGATTATTACTGTTTTGTTTAAATCGATCACAATATCAAGCGGCCATTTGAGCATGCCGCCATTATCATCACGGCTTATAATAAAATAGCTGTTATCTACATTTACTTCCTTAGTATCAACGACATCATCAAAGAAATTAACCAACTTACCTTCCCATTTGTCTCCGTCTACCGAAAGATTCTGAAGAATTGTCCAGGACTTTTTATCGATCTTTTGTTCTAAGAGAGGTTTATAAGAACCTACTTCCCTTTTGTTGGTTTTATTTCCATTAAAATCTTCCACAACTACTGAGAAATTGTATAATTCGGGATCAATTCCCCTTATCATTGTGTTTGTAGTATCTAAACTGGAAGATAAAATCCGTTGACTCACTTTTCCTCCATTATTGTAAAAAACATTTACAAAAACGGTTTTAGACATTGGGTTAATCCACTTCACACGTACACCTCCCAGGTCTGCTTTCATTTCAAGAGATTCCAGCACTGTATAGATATATGATTTAAGAGGAGTAACGTCAATTACAACAGGTTCGGATTGATTGTTATTTTTATCTACCGCATAGAGTTTTACCTGTTTGGGTGTTTCTTCATTAAACCCGTCTATTTCAATAGAGTCGCTGTAGATGCTTGTTACTTTGAATACTTCCCTCCCTAACGAGTTAGTATAACTTGCTTTTACAAATAATAAATCGTTGTCGTTGGGTGCTTTGAAAGTTAATATAGCTCCACCTGGAGTTGCTGTGTACTTCACATTCGTTACCACCCCCGGAGGAGTGGTATCTTTCGGATCTTCTTCTTTGCAACCCGGAAGGAATGACTGGATCAATATAAAAGCAAAAAATAGTTTTGCGATATTGCTGAATAATTTATGTTGTATGTTCATCTTCTGAATTTTTAAATGATTAATGACTGATTACCAACCCGGGTTTTGTACTAAATTAGAATTTACAACCATTTCGTCATATTTTATGGGATGCAAATAGTCGCGTGGAGTGATAAACGATCGTTGTCCGACAGTTTTAACGATATAAAAAGTATTGGTGGTTGCACCGTCGACACTCCAACCCGTTACCGGCCTGTTAAAGTATTTGTCAGCTTCTTTCCAACGACGAACGTCAAAATTACGGTGTCCTTCGAATGCCAGTTCTATCTGACGTTCCTGACGGATAATCTGCCTTAATCCATCTACGGTTTTATGCTTGTTCAGTGTTTTTGCAAACAGGGGATTTTCCCATGCTGCCTCCACTGTTGGAACGCCTGAGCGTACCCTGACTCTATTGAGTGCATCATAGACCTTTTGATCCGGACCGTAATATTCATTGTATGCTTCTGCATAATTTAAATACAATTCAGCTAACCGGATTAGTGGCCATGGATAGACTACCAATTTATTATACGCATCGCCTTCTGAATTTGGATGACATACTTTTTTTAATACATATCCGGTTATCACATAGTCATTTGTATTACCCCTGCGGCCATAAGTTTCACCTTTTTTCATCAGTAAATTCCATTTCTTTCCCCAGGTTCTATAAATGCCTTTATCGAAACCAATAGAAGCATAAAAACGTGGCTCCCTTCCTAAATGTAAGTTAGGAATCATAACAGTCGAACCGGTTATTGCATGATATTTATCTGCATCAGTAACACGTGCTAAACTGTATCGATTTGCATATTTGAAGGTTATATCTTCGTCGATGGGCAATCCGTTCTTGGTATAATATGCTTCGGCAACCTGAATGGTAGGCGAAACCCATTGCCACGCAGCAGCCTGAGCCGATGCATCCGGGTTAATCATCATGGAAGCAGCCTGTAGCGACCACCAATCACCGTTATTAACCGGTGCAGAATTTCCCCATATTAATTCGGAGTTCCAGGCTTCTGTAAACATATACCGGTAATTATACAGGGCTTTCACTTCGGGTTGCAGAATATCCAGTGTATCAAAAGCAGGTACGACACCTTTGAATTCATACATTTTTACACCATTTGAGGTGGCAATTTTTAAAGCAGCTTCAGCCGCATCAAGAGCACTCTTCCATTTTTCCTTATCGTAGATTGTATTGAAAAGTTTCACACCATCTTTATCTACAAATGTTTCGTAGAACTGGGCATTTCCATTGTAAAGAGGACTGGCAGCGTAAAGCAACACACGTGATTTGATGGAATACGCAATTACCTGGTCAATCCGGCCTAAATTATTTGAGGAAGTAATCCTTACCGGCAGGTTTGCTATGGCTTTATCCATGGTTGTAACAATATACTTTACTACTTCATCTACCGGTTTTCTTTTAATGCGCACTTCATCCACTGAAGCTGTAACGGGTAAATTTTCATCCACTATAGGGATGGGACCATATTGACGGAAAAGTAAAAAATGGTAATACGCTTTTAGAAAAAGAGCTTCTGCTTTCCAGGTATCTTTTTCGATATCGGTCATATCTTTTACCAAATGAATGTTTTCGATTAATATATTGCAACTGCGTATGGCTTTAAAAACCGATTCCTGCATCCGTCCATACGGATAGGTATCATCCCACAAACCCATCAATGGATTAGCCGTGGTTTGTTTTCCGCGCATAAGTTCAACACCCGGTGTTTCCTTTGGAATCGGAGTGGTCAGTTCGTCCGAAGCAAAGGCATAAGTCGAGTACACTCCATCTTCCTGGGGCAAATAGTGATAACATGTTGCCAGCGCCGCATAAGCAGCCTCACGGCGTTCAAACATAGCTCCGATCTCCTGGGTTTTATCGGGTACAACATCTAAATAATCCGCACAACTGCCAAGTACGAATAGAGAGAAAAATAAAGAATATATAATTAAGTTTTTCATTTTAAAATTATTTTTACAGGATTAGAAATTGAGATTTACACCAAGGTTAAATATCTTCTGAGGTGGATAGCCCAATCCTTCGCCACCCATTTCAACATCCCAAAGTTTGAATTTACTAAAAACAAACAAGTTAGTACCTGAAGCATAAAACCTTACTTTTTCAACATGAAATTTCTTAACCAATCGCGTTGCCAGTGAGTAACCGAATTCTACACTTTTAAGTCTTAAAAATGTACCATCACGAAGCCACCAGGTTGAAGGTTTTTCATTGTTAGGAATTGCACTTACGGACATGCGTGGCCAGAAAGCTTTAGGATCCGGATTATCATCCGACCAATGATTATCGGCAATAATTTTTAATGCATTGCGTTCATTAACAAAAGGAGAAATTGAAGCTGGGTTTATAAAGAAAGATGAACGTGCCGAACCCTGGAAAAAGAATGAAAAGTCAATATTCTTATAACCTGTTGAAGCCCCAAAGCCATATATAATTTCCGGAACAGTTGGATAACCGATAGGCACCATATCAGAATCATCAATTTTGCCATCTTTGTTTACATCAACATATTTAATATCACCTGCCATGTATTGTGAATTGGAAGCGCTACCCGTTTGATTGTATTGTGAAGGTGAATTAATCACATCGAGCTCATCCACAAATAACCTTTCAGCCACTAAACCCCACTTTTGGTTCATGGGATGACCAATTTGACTCATATATGGATACTGGTATTGAGGTTCCCCGTTTTGAATCATTTTATTCGTAGCATAGGTAAAGTTCACCCTTGAAGTTATCCAGAGATCTTTATTGATGCTTACCTTATAATCGATAGAACCATCAATACCGTGTGAATTTGCCTTCCCTATGTTGCTGGATATACTGTCGGTCAATCCCATCGTGGTAGGAATATACTTTCTGGTCATATAGATACTGGACCGGTTTTCCATAAAGTAATCCACCTGGATATTCAAATTATCGAACAAACCCAGTTCAATACCGATATTTGTCTTTTCTGCGACTTCCCAGGTTACGCTTGGATTGGAATAATTAGAAATATTATATCCGTTATATCTATTCTTATAATCATCTCCAAAAGAATAGCTTTTACCTCCGTCATTCAGATTAACGGCAGACAGGTAGAAAAAGCGATCGGAAGGATCGGATATAGCATCATTTCCTACAAATCCGTATGTTCCTTTGAATTTGAGCAGCGATACGACCTTTTTAAGTTCTGGTGTAAAGAAGGGTTCGTTAGAAACTGTCCATCCTAAACCGGCAGAGGGGAAGAAGCCAAAACGGTGTTCTTTAGCGAATTTTTCAGAACCGTTATACCCAAAGTTCAATTCACCCATATACCGGCTGTCGTAGGCATAGGTAGCCCTTCCCGAAACACCCATATTACGCGATGGGAGTGTCATAAATGGTTTAGTTTTATCTCCTTTAATTGTATTAAGAGATTCTTTGGCAGTGAAAACCAACAGGCCACCGAAATCATGTTTTTCATTGAAAGTGCGATTATACTGGCCCACCACTTCAAAGTAAAAACTGCTGTTTGCAACAGGTGGAACATCAAGTGGAGAATTCAATGTTTCAGTACCTTCTGTTATCTGATACAACGAATGAATTACTCCCGCTTCGGTGTCCAGTTCTTTAAGTCCGTAATAAAAAGGTGTGTAGGCATGCTGGTTTTCATTTGAACTGTAAGAGTTTAATGAAGCTAACCCACGTAATTTCAAACCCTTGGTAATCATATTCAAATCCTGTTCAACCTGTAACTGGGCTGAAGTAGTAGAAGAGAAACGGTCCTTGTAACCTCTCACCATGTCGGCATACGGGTTAGGGTAACCACCGTTTCCTTTATTTCCAAAAAGGATATGATTCACATACTGAGTGCTTTCATCTTTATCATAATACTTAGGAAAGTTTACAGGATTTGATCGCATGATTGATTTAAAAACATCATTTGCCTCACTCACCGGGCCATTGTATTTGTCGATCAATGAATTGAATTTAACAGCTGCCTTTGTAGTCTTTGTCAATGCTATATCGATATTTGCCCGTATGTTATAGCGTTTAATATCGATATTGTTATTGAAATTGTTTTGTTTATCCACATTCAACAACCCTTTTTCGTCGTTGTATGATACTGAAAGGTAGTACTGCGCGATCTCACCCCCGCCCGATACATTGAAGTTGGCTTTTTGGTTCATAACCGATGGACGGAAAAGTTCCTTGTACCAGTTTACATCCGGGTATATCTGGGGATTAAGGCCAAGTCGGGTACCTTCAATTTTATCTTTCGAGTAATAGAGCAATGCATTCGGCTCCCGTGTCCGGAGTGCCTTGTTGTATAGCTCCATGTAGTCTACTCCGCCCAGGAATTGATTTGTCATGGTAGGAGTTGAAATCATGTTTTCGATACGTGCCGATATCGAAGCTTTTCCTTTCTTACCAATCTTTGTAGTAATCAGGATCACACCATTGGCTCCGCGTGCACCATACAGGGCTGTGGCGGTAGCATCTTTCATAATCGAGAAACTGGCGATATTGTCAGGTTCTGTACGGGCCAGGTCATTGGTTGTAACTTCTATATTATCAATTAATATCAGCGGGCTGTTTTTATATCCAAATGAAGTTACCCCACGGATAAAAAACTCGGCATTATCCTTTCCCGGTTCTCCCGAACGCTGGTACGAAATGACACCCGCTAATTTACCTGCCAGGGCATTTGTCAAATTGGAAGGTGCAATTTTTAATTCTGTCGGATTTATGGTATTGATAGAACCAATCACACTGTTCTTTTTCTGAGTCTGAAAAGCAACTACCTGAACTTCTCCCAGGGCGCTTGCAGACTCTTTCAAAACAACATTTATAACATTTTGAGTTCCTACGACTCTTTTTTCCCTGTTATATCCTAAATAAGTAAATCTGAGAGAATCTTTTGCATTTAAATTGGCAAGTGCGTATTTTCCATCAATCGATGTAATAGTTCCATTTGTCGAACCTATTTTAAGCACCGAAACACCCGGCAAGGGATTGCCTTCCGAATCGACTACCAATCCTTTTATTACTACCGACTGAGCAGAACTAAGCTGGCAGAGTAAAAGCATGATAAAGAGTAAATAATAACTAGTAATTGGTTTTTTCATTTTCTCAAGTGATAATTAGTAAATATATGGTTAATTAAAACGTTCTGTGTTCCGTGTTCCGTGTTCCGTGTTATGCGTTCTGCGTTCTGTGTTCCATGTACTGTGTTCTGTGTTCCGTGTTCTGTGTTCCGTGTTCCGTGTTTCGCGCTCATGTTTCTTGGTTCTTGGTTCTTGCCTCTTGCCTCTTGCCTCTTGCCTCTTGCCTCTTGCCTCTTGCCTCTTGCCTCTTGCCTCTTGCCTCTTGCCTCTTGCCTCTTGCCTCTTGCCTCTTGCCTCTTGCCTCTAATTACTGTATTTGCAATTTCTGAGTAATTACATTTCCGGATTCTACTATTCTGACAATATAAATTCCTTGTTTTACTCCCTTTATATTGATTTCTGTCAAGGGCTCTTTATGTTGAGCTTGAAAGAGTACCCTACCCTGCATATCAAGAAGTTCCATTGTTCGTTGATCTTCATGTGCAAATTTCAAAAAAAAATTCCCATGTGCCGGATTTGGATACAGGTACATAGTCTCTGATTTCAAATCTTTTATTGCTGTAGTCTGTGTAAACTGAATCCAGTTTAGATTATACCCATCCGTACGGGATAATAATCGCAGGATGTTTTTCCCTGCTGATAGCGTTACTGACGCACTTTGGGTTTGCCACTTTTGCCAACCACCTGTTTGAACGAAGGAAATCGATTTAACCGGAACCATACTCCCGTTTTGAGCTTTCAATAAAGCAATCTGCGCTGTTACTGAATTGACTGAAATTCTAAAATCCAATTTATAATCTCCTGAATTTTGAACGAATACTAAATAATCGACATACAAGTCCTTGGCAGAATACGATAAATCCTGGCCTGCCCCGGTATCTGTACAAGTTTCGAGCGAGAAACCATTATTGTTGATGAAATCTTCGGCTTCTATCTTGCCTGGGATAATTTGATGCTGCAGGGTCAGGTTTTGAACATCTGTATTCACAAATGCCGATAGGTTTTGAGTTCCATTGTTACAGGTCACATCATTATAGCTCACTTTTAAAATACTGGTGTACAAAATACTTTCCGAAATCTTCAGAATGATTGTATGATTGTCGATTGCAGAAATAGTGGAAGAAAGGATAGTGGCATCTTTTCCATCAATTGAAACAGAAAAAGGATTACCTATCAGAGAATCAACAGATTTATTAAGTTTTAAATACAGGAGATTATCTGTCTTGTCTGTTTCAGCATTTAAAAGCTCAAATGGGGTATTCTCAACTGTCTTTGGATTTCGGAATTGAATATAATTGAAGTTTACTCCCCCTTTTTCAAATACTATTTTCACTTTAACTTTACCTGCCGGTACAATTACATTTGGAATTGCCGTTGTCTTCCATGTACTCCAGTTACCTGATGGAGTTAATGCATAAGTCTTTGAAGCCCTCTTTCCATCAATTTCAAGATAGACTTTGCCTGTTTGCACATCATTGGCATGCCGTATCATTACATTATAGGTCATAGGTACATCCGACTGGATAGTATATGCCATCCATTCACCATCTTCAATCCATCCTACATTGTATCCGTTAGTGACTGCATCTGTACAACTTTGAATATCAACTCCATCGTTCCGGTAGGCATTTCCTGAATTCCAGGCATCATATTGACCTGTACTCACATGATAATCAGCATCCACTTTATCCCAATAAGCATAATTTGCACGTCCTAAATCGTAATCTACTGCATAGATGGTGCTGGCTGGAGTATTTAGCTTGAATGGAATGGTTTCGGTTGTGTAAGGTTGCCTGGTAATGGCATCGACGACATCACGCTGAACAGTACAATTTTCAAGCTTATGATTTTCAGAAAATTTCATCACCGCCTGAAAAGCATTATCTACCGACGGTTTAGCTCCATTGCCCTTCCAGTATTCCATTAATGCCTTATAATCATCATTGGTCGTAACTTTAAGTACATTGTTATTACCTGATTTCTTGACAGGCCACCACGACCAACCTATATTATTTTTTTCCATCAGTTCAATGCAATCTGTGAACCAACGATTCGAGTTTTCTCCGGACTCCCCTAACCAGACAGGACAATTGTTTGTATTTCTGAAATCAACAATCCAGTTAATGGAAGAGGCATCGTTATTCGCCCAATATTTATGAAAACTGTAAGCCATGTTGGCATCCCATTTGGGTGTTAAGCCTGAATAATCGTTTGCAAACCAATTACCTTCAATAAATATTAAATGGTTGGGGTCAACTTCCCGAATGGCAGTCGTTATACGACCATATAAACTTCGTAATTGGGAATTATTACCTTCCGGGAAAGTCCAGTTCGTTTCATTTAACAAATCATACCCGGCAATCCATTTATTGGTTGCATAACGTTCAGCAATCTTTCTCCACAATGCTACAGTCTTTGCTTTATTTAATTCACTCTCCCAAAGGGAAGGTTTTGCAGGATTATAATCGGATATATTACTGTCTTTTCCCTGGCCGCCAGGTGCACCATGCAAATCCAGAATCAAATACATTTGATTCGCGGAACACCAGCTCACCAGACTATCCAACCGTTTAAAGCCATCCTCCAACCAGGTATTCTCACCCTGTACAGGTTCATCTTCAATAGGCAATGTAAATACTTTATAATGTAAAGCCGGGCGTACACAATTAAATCCCCATCGGGACATTGAATCCACATCGATTTTACGGAAATGATTATCAAGCCACGAGGCATAGAACTGATTGGTTTTTTCAACACCAATTGTTTCAATTAATTTCTTCTTAAATGCCCACTGAGTACCTGCCACATCACTGCTTTGCATCATGTAACCTTCCTGTATCATCCAGTTTCCGGTTCCAATTCCTCTTAAGATCAGGTTATTTCCATTGCCATCCAAAATTTGTTTTCCTGAAGCTTTTACATAATCAATAGCGTTTACTGTGCTCAGGAATAACATTATAATGGCTGCTGCAATTAAACAAACCGATTGAGAGTGTGATCTTTTCATGGATTTTAATGTATGCTAATTTAAAATATCTTGCGTTTCGTAAGTATTGACCGTAGTCCTGTTGATTCATTTGCCGGATTAATACCGTCCCGGCATAATTTGCTGAGAAAACATGACGGTTCAGGTGGCATAACTGCAACCATGCATGACTTCTATTCCTGAAATGATAGGTATTTTTAATCGAATTTGTCGGGGAGCTATTTTTTGAATCAGGACGATAAATTTATTCCATTGGGCACGTGGGAGAGCGCAATTATTCGGGGTATTTTTAATAGAACCTAAATGGTAATCAATCAATGCTTCTTGTAACCGTGGAGCATCAAATGCGAATGGAATCTTTGCTGAAAAGACACTATTCCGGTTTCCTATGACATCTAAGGTTATTTGACCTGCTTTTTCCTCCAGGCTCATGCTGGATAGTTTATCGTCAACTTTACAGTCAAAATCTTTTTTGGGGTCTGAGTTACAGACATGAGGCTGGAACACAAAACCACATACCATGGCTTTTAATAACGAGCTGTTATTCATTGGTCAATACTCAATTTAAGGTTTTATTATTATTAAGGTGTCAATAACACAATAACAATTCTGGTGCAAATATAGATGGTATTATCTAAATAACCAAATAAATATGTGTTTTATTTACACTAAGTATATAATATTTCTAAAATATGAATTAAATGTGTATCTTTGACACCAATTATTTTTCCTCAACTAGTTTTTATATATCTTTGTACCAAATTATTTATCTGTAATTACGATTTATATGACAGCAGATCTTACTTATTCAGCAACAGAAGCAATTAATAATGCCACGACATTTGAAACATTACCTACCATTTCAGTCGATTGTGTTATTTTTGGTTACGAAGAAAACATGTTAAAGGTTTTGGTCAGAAGGGAATTTGTTCCTTATGAAGGAAAAATATACCTGGAATGGAAACTACCGGGAAATCACATCCGACGTTCTGAAGATATTTCCCAAACTGCTGCACGTATACTCAAAGAACAAACTGGGTTGGAAAATATCTTTGTCAAACAGTTTATGGTTTTTAGTGACCCGGACCGTTTAAAGAAAAATAAACGTGACTATGAATGGGTTAAACCACGGTTACAGGATGATCGCGTTATCACAGTAGGATTTTATTCTCTTTTAAATCTAAAAGATGTAGATAACAGCACCTTAATTGAAGTTGCTAAATGGACGAATGCCTATGAAATCAATGATTTGATGTTCGACCACAAAGAAATATTCGATGAAGCTTTTAAGAAATTACGGTATGACTTGCTACATGAGCCATTAGTCTTTGAATTATTACCCGTAAAGTTTACATTGACTCAAATGCAAAAACTTTATGAAGCAATTTTCAATACAACTTATGACAAACGCAATTATCGTCGAAAGGTAAATAAAATGCCGTATTTGATACCATTAGACGAAATACAATCAGGAGTTTCCCATAAACCTGCTCGATTGTATTCTTTCGACCGTGACATTTATGAAAAAACACGCACGGAACGATTTGACTTCAGGGTCTGATAAAACGATTTGAAACAATAGAAAGTCAAACATTCGTGTTGGAGTTAACACAAATGTTTGACTTTCTATTTTCTGAACATAACTGATACAGTCGGAAAATGTATTTTTCCAATATATCAGGACGCAACAAATGCGAACACAGCAGGCTGTTAATATTACATCCTCTCCATATACCAGTTCAATTCCCGTTCAATTTCCTTGAAACTCAAGATGGTATTTATTTTCTTTTGCAACCGCATAAATGCAGTTTCACTTTTGACAACGTAGTCGAATGCTTTATGATGCATGCAATTTATGGCCACTTCAATCTTATCCTGCGAGGATAACATCACAACCGGAATTTCAGGGTTGAAAGATTTTATTTTATCCAATGTTTGAATTCCATTCATCGCATCCTTTTCTATTCCGTCTAATTGATAGTCCAAAACTATGATATCCGGTTTATGGGATAAATTATCGATGCATAGCTCACCGGTTGCAAAGGTTTCAATTTTATAATCTGAATGTTGGAAGAAGTCTATTTCCAAAGATTTCAAAAATAACGCATCATCATCCACCAGGAACAATTGAATTTTTTTATGATTCTTCATTTTTTGTTTTTTATCGTAGTTGTTTGAATACAGAAGTAGCTGGACATTTTTTAATATTGAGATCGTTGAGCAGTTTCTGCCATTTCATTTTGATTTCCAATCTCTTCAATCGGATTTCGCCTTTTGACTTTTAATTTTTTAAAATGGGAAGGTGATAATCCTGTTACTTTCTTAAATTGGTTGGATAAATGAGACACGCTGCTGTAATTCATTAAATGGGCAATTTCTGTTATGTTAAGTTCATCGTAAATGATCAGTTCTTTTATCCGTTCTATTTTGTGGTTAATGATAAAATGTTCGATGGTGATTCCCTGTACTTCTGAAAACAGATTCGCCAGATAGGTATAATCATGATGTAATTTATCACTCAGGAAAATTGAAAAGTTTATCTTTATGGATTCATCGGAATGATGAATCATTTCGATAATGACATTTTTAATTTTACCTATCAGGACTGATCTTTTATCATCCATTAATTCAAGTCCGGAATTTAACAACCCAATTTTCAGTTTTTCTTTCTGTTCGTAAGTTATATCTTCCATGATTTCTACTTCTCCTAAATCCACGACAATAAAGTGCAGGCTAAGTTTTTTTAATTCTTCTTTGACTGCCATTTTACAACGGTTACTTACCATATATTTGATATACAATTTCAAAATATTATGTATTAAATGAATTACAAAGATACAGATGTCAAATATGTAATTGTTACATTTAAATTATAAATACTTACGTAATTCACACATCTACAGTCTATTGCAATTAACCTATAGATGGTAAGATTATAGTCTGTTGATTGTTGACGATATGTATTGGTACAGTTTACTTGCTTAAAATTGTATGGAGTAACCCTGAAGGTTCATGATTATATCCTGTGTGGGGAGGGTAATTGGGGAAGTATTCTAAAACACAACAGGCGGATAAATCCGCCTGTTGTGTTTTAGTCAAATAATAGCAACCCTTTTCTTATCGAAACATATTAAATGTTCAGAAACCGAAAGTAAGCGTTATTCAAATTTTTATCTCTTTTATTTTAGAATCCTGATTTTTTCTCTCTTCATTAATCCTTCTTTTCCGTAAATGCTCAGGATATACAATCCATTCGGCAAATTGCTTAAATCGATCTGTTTCGTATAAAACAGTCCCTGTTGGCTCCCTGTGAGAGATGATAGCTCACACCTGAAGATATTATCACCTGAGAGGTTTAAAATACCAGTCGTGGGGTTCGGATAAGCAGTTATAGTATTGCCTAATGCATTCGAAAGGGAACTAGGGGCTATTTTCGATCCAAAGACAGGGTTTCCGGCTTCAACCCAGGCACTGTAGATCAGCTCTGCAAGAGCATGGGAGGCATTCTTAAATAGCATTGTTGTAAATTGAGTTTTACTCCAGAGTGCAGTGGTATAGGCAGCAGTATTGGTTCCTCCTGTCAGATTTTTTGCATAGGTGTCAGCAGCCAGCACACTGTCCTTGTATTGGTAATCATAATAAATATAGTCGAAGACATATTTGTTTACATTACTTACAATATGGACCGGGTCTCCGGTATAATTGCTCAGCGCAGTTGAATAAGCACTCACCATAGTTGATTCATACCGGGAATGAATACCGCTTTGGCCCGTATCCCCTCCATCATAATTTTTAGTCAAATGCAACGGCATATGTCCATCTCCTACGTAGTGACCAAGATCGGAAGCATCCAACATCGCTTTATGCCATTTCAGTTTTTTGAAATCCACTACCAGCGTATCATACATGTTCACGGTTGCCCAGGGTAAGCTGCCATTGTTTATAATATAAGTTGCACCATGAAGGCTTGCTATCGAATCGTACGTAGAAGCAATCCGTCCGGTAGATATAAATTCAGGGTAAATATCAATATCGATAAAATGTTTCGGACTTTCAGTTTTATCAGCATTCTTACGGGTATCTGCATTGGAAGCATTCGTACCAAGAGAATCTTTCCATGCATTGAATCCTGTCATGGAAGCAGGAAAGGATTCAGGGCACTTGCTATTGATCGTTTTATGCCCTACACTTCCCCAACTGGCAATGAACAGAGTCAAAATAAACAGGAAAATAATAGGGTACGTTTTTTTTAGCATAAAGTTTTGTTTGAAAGGAGTATCATTTTTTTTGTAAGTTATAGTAGGTATAAACTTATTTTTTTGAATAAAATGAAGCTCGCAAAGATATACAAAAAAGGCAGCCATTCAAAATGTCTGCCGGATATGCCTGTTTAATTCAGTTTCAGATATCGGAGTAAGAATAAAGCTTTCAGTATCCGGCACATATCATTCCCCGGTGAAACGAACTTTAAATACTCAGTAAAAATTATTTTATCACACAGGATATTTACTTTCAAATCCGGCTTTATTCAGCAGTTCGTTAATTTCATGTTTAAGTTCAACCATTCTTATTTCCCTACCTACAAAAAAACTATTGAATTGATGGAGTTCATTTGTTTCTTTCTCCAATTTCAATCGTTCACTGATATCAATTGCTGCAATCAGGCAATGATCGTCAGCCTTGGAATGCATGCCCGAAAGAAGGAAATGCTCAATTAGTTTTTCTTCCAAAGAAATACCAACTATGCAGGTTTCTGTTTTTTTGCCTGTAAATACTTTTTCCAGAAACCGATCAAAGACTGGCTTATCAGTATCAATTACATAATACCTGAATATGTTGTTTATTGGAACCTTACAGTCGTTGTTAACCATTTGCGAACCATAGTGATTTTGCTCAACAATTTCACCTTCTTTTGTAAGTGTAAAATAACCCAAGGGTGCAAAGTCATATAATTCTCTATATTTTTCTGAAATATGGTCTATTTTTTCTTTTGACTGCAGGAGTTCAGCATTTTGAATTTCCAATTCCAGTTGATAAACCTGCAATTCATGTAATAATTTCAAATTATCATAGTCCGGGGATGTGTCATTGGAATCAGGGTATTCGTTAACACTTCGTTCTTCAGCTTTCCGGAGTAGATCTGCAGTAAAAGTTATGTTTTTGTTATCCATAGTCGTATAATTTTTGCAAGTTGAATCTTACTGACTAATGTATGATCACCTGTCATTAATACGTCAATAAAGTCATGCTGAACAGAAGAATAAAACCTTCCAAAAGAACTAATGATGAAACAAAATAAGAAACTTTGCTATCAACATAGTTGTATCATTCCTCAACGAATAACGCGCAGGTAATCAGTCAAACGCCTTATTCCAATAACTAATTTGCAACTGGTCAGATCTTTTTTATTTGTTGGACATCATTTAAATCTAACTTTACTTCCTTTCCTTCATCAAATAAAATAAGGGTAATAAACGAATCGGATATAAAATTGTTTCTAAAATCAAATCCTTTTAATACACCCGACTCTCGTTGTCCATTATTCAAACAGATTTCTAATTTTGCTGGAATTCCAAATGAATTAACACTAATTCTTGTTATCTCATTCATTAGAATTCGCGTTCCTAATTCTCTTTCCATGATTTAAGATTTTAAGTGATAGTAATTTTTAGGTTCCTTGGTTTTAATACAGTAACGTTTTACTGAAGTTCTAAATTTTTATTATAGTTTTCGTAGGTTTTCTTTGGTAATAAAAAACAGAGCAATTGCTGATTTGAATCAATCAATTTTTTTGAATAAGATCGAATTAAGGCACAAAACATTGCTATGTTCTTTTTCTAATCTTTTGTTTGTGGGGTAATTCTATCTTGTTTTCTTGTTTGAATTATTTATAATTGATATTTACCTGAAAAAGTCATCATTTTAAATTTATTCAAAGTATTTTGGGGCGGTAAATATAAAAATTAATTTTGAATAATTTGCATAATACCATATTTATTTCCGTTTTTAGCGTTAATTATTGCTAATATGTAACTCAACCGGATAATAAATAATCATTTTTCAATTACAAAGCATCATAAATACAGAACGTGACAAGTGGGCAACCGGAATTTTAGTACGTAGGTATTGGCCAGGAAAAAACAATAAGCCCTGCGAAATTTTCGCAGGGCTTATTGTTTACAATTAGAATGAACAGGTATTATTTATTCTGATTTGTTATTTTAATCAGCATTATTTTTGAATGATGTTACTGGCCAGGTTTACTTCGCCGCCTCTGGATAAACCTCTGCCTTCGAGAGTCGCACCATTATAGAACTTAATTGATTTTAAAGCCATCACTGTCCCTTTAAAAACAGAGTTAGATCCAAAAATAGCCGTTTCACCCACCTGCCAGAATATGTTCGAAGCCATTGCACCGCCTTTAAGAATCACTCTTGTTTCAGGTCGTGTGGTTAGTATTGTAGCAATTTGAATGATAAAAACAGCATTTGGTTTACCCAAAGCATCAAAAATCAGGTCGCCTTTAGATATGACCAGGGAGGATCTGGAATTATAAAGTCCCGGGGTTAAAGTCAGGCCTCCGATATTACCATGTAGATTTACAACTTCTTCACTCCTACGTGCCTCGGCATCATTATAAGCTGTTGTCAAATCAAGTTTTGCCTGTAAGGATTTGATTGAATTCGTTTGATGGGTTGAAAAAATAACATCCTGGGATAAACCACCAACCCACAAGCCCGGGCTAAGGCCAATCTCTCCATTTATGATAGTCTTACCTGAATTATTGATTGACGAACCTGCAAGTACAGCAAAGTTTTGAGCACTGGCAAGTGCTACCGGTTCGAGCAGTATTTTTTGTACAGGTATTTCTATTGGTTTAAGTCTTGCAATTTCAAGACTGGTAAAACCTGAGATTAACAAAATTAAAATTGTTCCCAGAGTGGTCAGTACTATTTTTTTTTCCCTTTTCATGATAGTTGAGTATTTAATGTGAATGCGTTTTCACTGATGCAAAGATGATACATTTGTTTTATGGTGCTGTTATACAATTCAGAATAAGAGTTACAAAATTCACTCACAAAAAAAATGGTTATTTTCACCTTGTTAGTTTAATTTTTAAATCTTGTATTCTAGCAAGTTACATCTGGCGGCTAATTAAACTCCATTTTAGAACACAGGCTGCAATACTACTTAAAACAGATTCCGGCAGGATACATTTTTTTTGGGAATCTTCCGGGTTTTATTAAGTGAAGAAGAAGTGCTTCAAGGATCCTTACAACTTAAAATAAGAAACCAAAATTAAAATGACAGGCAGCTTGTTTTCCGAAATTACTTTTAGATATGAAATATTGAAATCATAAATCTGATTACTTTCATGTTTAAAAATTTCAAATGGGACAGGTAAATGGCTTCCAGTTTTATATTCGAAAAGCCCATTTTTAATTTTTCAAAATATCTAATGCCTGCTTCTTTTAAATTCTTATTGTTTTGTGATTGCCATAAAACGAATTCTCCAAAAGCCATAATTGAAATGCCAATCATGGGTGCCCAATTAAAATGGAATGAGCTGCCTATAGTGAAGACAAATTTATCCATCATGATTTCGTTTAGGTTAAGTGTGTAAAAAACTGCTGTTAGCAGGGTTAGTCCGAGACCAATTAACATTACGATTATTCCGTCCTTTTTCATTTGAGTTGTATTTTTGAAATTGTTTTTAAATAATAAATTGAACTCAACAACCGTTTTAAATGTGAGTAATTGTTGATTCACAAAGTTGATACAATACAACAGGAATTCTGTTACATAATACCATCTAAGAGTATCATTATTGCCACATATATTAACATATCGTTTCTGGTAATCCATTGCCCGGCATTTCAATTTGAATTTCAACTCCGGTTATTCACTGTAGAGAGGCGTTTCAGTGAGGGTTCATAGAGAGTTGAGAGAGGGTTCAATGAGGTTTACCTATCCGAACCCTAAACCAACCCTATCTCAACCCTATCTCAACCCCGAACAAATCCAGACTGAATTCCGTCGATTTGCTTATGAAAAAATGTTGCATTTGAATAGTGATTTCCTTCAATCCGGAAAAATCTGGTAAGTTTCCATCCTGCTGGACAAGTCGACAGGGTTGAGTAGTTTTGGTCACGGGAAAAAAGAACGGATAATTAAAAAAAAGAACGCTGATGAAACATTCCGTCTTAACGGGATGTTCCTTCAGCGTTCAATTCTTTTAAATTTAAAATGCAACAAGTAATTGTTCTTGCTGCTTCAGGGTTGCACTTTTAAAATAAGATCTGCCTGATTTATTCTTTCACAATGGTATTACCAGCCATGGTTACTCCACCGATACGCGCCAGCACCCTGCCATTAACAGAGGCTCCGGTATTCAGAGTGATGGATTGCATAGCCATGACAGTTCCTTTCATCACGGATGTTGTTCCAAAAGTAGCTGAACTGCCAACCTGCCAGAAGATATTGGAGGCGGAGGCACCTCCTTTCAGAAATACCTTGCGCCCTGAAGTTGTAGTGAGTGACGAGGCAATCTGAATAATGAACACGGCATTGGCATTACCTTTGGCATCAAAAGTCAGGTCACCGGATGATATTGCCAGCGAAGAAGTTGATTTATACAAGCCCGGAGTCAGAGTCAGGCCACCTATATTTCCGGATAAGGTAACAATGTCGGTACTGGTACGTCCGGCAGCATCATTATAGGCAGCGGTTAAATCGAGTTTTCCCTGGGTAGACAGGTTGGTATTAATCTGTAAAGTCCCAACCAGTTTTCCGGGAGGGAAACCACCACAGGATGTACCCGGGCTTAATCCCATGTCACCCGTTATTGAAGTTGCTCCGGTACTGGTAATGGCAGAGCCGGCAATAATAGCGAAGTCGGATACCCCTGCAAGTGCTACAGAAGCTTGTGTTTTATTTTGAATGGGTATTGGAACCGGATTATCCACATTGGTTGTTACATCGGATTTACAGCCTGTAAATAACACCAGACTTGCGATAACAAGTGAAGTTATAAGTTTTTTTGCTTTCATAATTTTGATATTAAATAAATGTGATTCTCAATAATACAAAGTTGCGACAATAAAAAACTTCACTTGTTACATAATAATTGATAAAAGTTACATCATTCACTGATTTTAAATACTCCTTCCCCATCTCTATTTTTACCGTGTTTATCTGAATTGGGAATAAAAAAAGCTCTACCGGATGGTAAAGCTTTTTACTTGGAGTGCAAAATTGTAAAACAAAAATTGACAGATAAAATTTTGTTACTATCCAATTGAAAGAGTTTGAGTCAAATCAGTTCATCCTTTATCATTCTAAAGTTTAAATGACATGATCATTTGTCTCAATGCATTGAAATTGATCAAATGCATGTGGAAGAAATAAATCATGCCAAGTCTTACATTCGATAACTTCGACATGAATTTCAATCTGAATTTAGCCTTCACTGCTATCAGGTCAACATTGTTTTGAGATTCCCATAAAAGGAATTCTCCGAACGCCATGATCAGTATGCCAATCATAGGAGCCCAATTGAAATGGAAAGAGCTGCCTGATCCGAGCACAAACTTATTCATGAAAGGTTCGTTCATTTTTGAGAAGTAAAGAATTGCTGTAATGATGGTGATTACTAAACCAACCAACATAATGTTTATACCGTCCTTTTTCATTTGATTGTAATTTTAAATTGTTATTGTTATATGTATAATGAGTGTGTAATAATCGTTTTTAGTTTCTGAATTATCACTACGTAAAGGTGATACTTTCCTACCATAGAAAAGTTACAGGATTCCCGAAATGAGTAGCATAATTCACACTTATATTAACAATTAGGTCTCTGATTCTTTTCATTTGTTCACAATGGAATTTCAACAATACAGGTTAGCGCACTCATAATGGAGCATTAAAGGCAATGCACCCAGCGTAAGATTCAGATTATCAAGGTGGGGTGATGGAAGGATATAAAAAAAGCCTCACCCAAAGGCAAAGCTGTTTAATTGTATAAAAAAATAGATGTTCAATAAGTCGTTCCTTTCAATTCACGAATACTACTATTTCAATTTCAATTCCCTAAAGTTTAAAAACAGGGAATTCAGAATCAACTCTTTAATGATTAACGAATTTCTGGTCGTTACATTCCGGAGATCCAACTGAATAACCGATACATACTTCGCAAGCAGGACATTCAATTTGGTTTTCATTGTTAGGAGACTGGAATTATTTTGAGTCTCCCACAACAGGCATTCACTTAGAGCAATCATGGATATGCTAATAACCGGAGTACTGTTGAAATGGAAAGACCGGATGGTGGCGAGTACAAATTTATTCAGGATAAATTGATTCCGGTTTGAAAAGTAAGATAGCGCAGCAAGGATTGTAAATCCCAGGCTAAATAACATGATTATAATTGCATCCCTTTTCATTTGTTTCCTCCTTTCTAAAAGTTTTAAGTTGATATATATCCTACAAATTTACCGGTTAAGGATATACTCATGAATACCCTACAAAGGTGATACTTTTAAATCAGTATGATTTTACATTATTCCTGATAATTGTTACATTATTCACACAATAAAAAACAGACCAGTGATCAACCCATTACACGTAAAAAGAGCGCAACCCGTTTACAGGATTACGCTCTTTCAGTCTGCCGGGAATCTTATTGTTTCACAATAACATTTCCTGCCATAACAATCCCTGCCGATCTTGCAAGAGCCCTACCCGTCAGGGAAGCACCTGTTTCGAAAGTAATGGATTGCATAGCCATGATAGTACCTTTAAATACTGAAGTTGTACCGAATGTGGCCGAGCTACCTACCTGCCAAAAGATATTGGCTGCAGAAGCACCACCTGCCAGAATGACTTTACGTCCCGAAGTAACAGTTAATGAGGATGCAATCTGAATAATAAATACTGCATTTGCATTTCCTTTGGCATCAAAAGTCAAATCACCGGATGATAATGCCAGGGTTGAAGTAGTCTTGTACAATCCGGGAGTTAATGTTAATCCACCGATATTACCGGATAAAGTGACAATATCTGTACTGGTACGTCCGGCTGCATCATTATAGGCTGCAGTTAAATCCAGTTTTGCAGTGGTTGACTCAATAGTATTGATAAGTTTGGTACCAACTATAATTCCGGGAGGAAAACCACCACATGAAGTTCCGGGACTTAATCCTAAATCACCTGTTATATTAGTTGCTCCTGTACTGGTAATTGCTGAACCTGCCAGAACAGCAAAATTTGAAGAAGCACCAAGTGCTACTGTTGGTTGTGAACTGCCTTGAACCGGGATGCCATTTGGATTATCGGTATTTTTAGTTGGTTCATCGCTTTTACATCCACTTAAGAGAACAACTGATACAAGTGCAAGGGTTGTTAATAACATTTTCGTTTTCATATCTTTCAATTTTATTTGTGAATTTGTTTTCACTTTGCAAAGTTGAGGCTTTTAATAAAAGTATGACTTACATAATTCAGGAAAAGAATTATAATATTCACACCTATTTGAACCAACAAGCTGATATGCACTACAGTATATGCTTTAAAGTTCCTGATTTTAATTTTTAAACGGATATTTATGTGTGAATTATATAAACCTTTTCGATAATTGTGTAATATATTAGTTTATTTTACCCTCTAAATTTGTACAACCAAAATTAATGTAGTTTTATGACCATTTAGGTTAGTAAAAACACACGAATCAAAACTGAGTCTGGATGTTGAATACATAACTAACTAAGCACGATCAACCTCAATTATGAAAATAAAAATTACCATTCCTGTAGCGAAGGCTAAAGAAATCGCAAGGATACAAGCACTAAGGCTAAGTGAGAAGACCCTGGCAAGAAGTCAGGCAACCAATAATTTCCTGACCGATATAGCCGATGTAATATTATTTATTACCCATCTTATTAAAGAAACCTTTTCCAGGAAGTTTGAGTTGCGTGAGTTCTTTCATCAATGCTATCTGATAGGATATAAATCGCTGCCCCTTATTTCGGTAACCGGTACGATTATGGGATTGGTGCTTACCATTCAATCCCGTCCGGTAATGGTACGTTTTGGAGCTGAGACTTTACTGCCCGGAATGGTGGCTGTATCTTTAATCCGTGAAATGGGCCCTGTGATTACAGCACTAATCTGTGCCGGTAAAATAGCATCCGGCATGGGCGCTGAATTAGGCTCCATGAAAGTAACCGAACAAATTGAAGCCATGGAAGTATCCTCCACACATCCCATGCGGTTTTTAGTAGTTACCAGGGTCATGGCAGCCACACTTATGATTCCACTGCTGATCCTGTATGCTGATGCACTTGGTATTTTAGGAAGCTGGATAGGCGCCAATATTAAAGGAGAGGTATCCTTTATATTATTTTCCTCACAGGCATTTAGCCATATTAGTTTTATTGATCTGATACCTTCCCTGGTGAAATCATTTTTCTTTGGGGCGGTAATAGGCCTGGTAGGTTGTTATAAAGGCTATAATGCAGGCAGGGGTACCGAGAGTGTGGGTAAGGCAGCAAATTCAGCTGTTGTACTGGCATCGCTGTTGGTTTTGATTGTTGATATGATTGCAGTACAAATTACAGATATGCTCGGAAAATGAAAACAGTAGAAATAGACCCAATTATAACGGAAACACCTAAAAGGGCAACCAAAGAGGCGGTTATTGAAATAAATAATCTCTATAAATCATTTGGAACACTGGATGTTTTAAAAAACCTGTCGTTGAAACTATATGATGGTGAAAACTTAGTGGTACTTGGTAAATCAGGAAGTGGCAAATCGGTTTTAATAAAATGCATTGCCGGTTTACTAAGATCGGACAGTGGCTCCATCAATGTTTATAATCAGAATGTGTTGGCAATGAATCGAAGTCAATTAGACGAAGTACGCCAGAAAATAGGGTTTCTCTTTCAGAGTGGCGCCTTGTACGATTCGATGACTGTGAGACAAAACCTGGAATTTCCACTTAAACGAATGAAAAAGCAATTAAAGCAAACTGAAATCAATGATAAGATTATTGAAGCATTGGAAAATGTAGGTTTACCGGATGTGATCGATAAAATGCCATCACAACTTTCAGGAGGCATGCGCAAGCGTATAAGCCTGGCCCGTACGATTGTGGTCGATCCAATGATTATGCTGTACGATGAACCTACTACCGGGCTTGATCCCATTACATCGGACGAAATCAGCGTATTAATCAACGATATCCAGAAGAAATACAAAACTTCGTCTATCATTATTACCCATGACATTGAATGTGCCCGCATGACTGCCGACCGTCTTATCATGATACAGGATGGCGAAGTGTATGAGAAAGGCTCATTAAGCAAATTTGAAAAATCAACGGATAATGTCATCAAGTCATTCTTTAAGTGATTGGTTGGTTGGTTAATTAAGTTGACTAAGTTAATTGGTTGACTAAGTTGATTAAGTTAATTGAGTTAACTGGTTATCTGGGTTAAGAGAGTTTATCGCAATTTTTGGAATTAGTTATAAATTCAAATAAACTATCATTCTTATTATCAACCTAATCATCTTATTCAACTCATTCAACTCATTCAACTTATTCAACTCACTCAACTTAATCAACTTAGTCAACATAATCAACTTAATTAACCAATCAACTTAATTAACTTAATCAACCAATCAACTTATTCAACTTAATCAACTTAATCAACCAATTAACTCAATCAACTGAATCAACTTAATCAACCAATTAACCAATTAACTAATCAACATAATCAACTAATCAACTAAATCATGGATACGCATACTCAAAAATTCAAATTTCGCTTAGGACTCTTCGTAGCAGGAGGATTGGCAATTTTCATTCTTGCCATATTTATCATTGGGAAACAAAAAAATCTCTTTAACCCTGTATTCAAAGTTACATCCACTTTTCATAACATCAGTGGGTTACAGGTTGGTAATAAAGTCCGGTTTTCTGGAATTAATGTAGGTACCGTCGACGATATTAGTATTATCAATGATTCGACCGTTAGAATCAATATGTTGGTCCGGAAAGATGTCTGGCAATTCATAAAATCCGATTGCAAGGTAACCATTGGTTCCGAAGGAATTATAGGTGATAAGCTGATTATCATTTCACAAGGGCTTTACAATGCACCTTTGGCGAAAGATGGCCAGCAGCTTCGATCGGTTGAACCCGTTGAAACAGATGCCATCATGAAAAGCTTGCTTGTCACAGCAGGGAATGCTGAAATAATTACCAATCAGCTGGCACAGATTATGATTAAGATCAATAAAGGGGATGGTACCCTTGGCAGGTTGATCCAGGATAAAACCCTTGCTGAGAATCTGAATAAGACCATGGTGAACTTAAAAGAAAGTTCTAAAGGGTTGGATGATAATATGAAGGCTGTCAAACACAATTTCCTGTTAAAAGGCTATTTTGATAAAAAGGAGAAAAAGGCTGCTGCAAAGAAGGAAGCTGATAAAAAAGCTTTAGAACTAAAAAACAAGAACAAATAGAAAAACATAATCCATAAAAAAAGGAACACTGAAATGTGTTCCTTTTTTTATTTAGTCTGTTATACTATATTGCAAGACGCAAGTATACACTACCAACTCCTTGACTCTTGACTCTTGACTCTTGACTCTTGACTTAAGTCTTAAGATTATCTTTGTAAGTTCGAAATATCAACCACTGACAATAAGCAATTACTGTCATCGCCTGTAACTACCCCTTCCATATATACCCGGCTCATTAAATTATTCCCGTATCCAAGTTGCACCACACATGATTCTTTGTAATTGCTTGAAAAGACTTTACTAAAGAAATCACTGAAAGTCAATTTCGATTCATCGGCAATAAACAGTTTAAAATTGTTGTTTATCAGGCTAAATCGTCTTTCACCCAACATTTCAGCACCGGTAAAATTCAACTCACAGATATTGGCATTCTGATCGAGTGTAAAATAGCCCATAGGTGCTAAATCATACAGCATCGTGAATCTTTTAAGGGCCAATTCGGTTGATTCATTTGCCTCACGCAATTCTTCATTCTGCATTTCCAGTTCTATCTGGTGAACCTGCAGTTCGTGAAGAAGTTTTTTTACATCAAGCTCATTATCAACAATACCTGCCTCCTTCTGTTGCATTTTCAGTTCTGCTTCCGCCTTTATTCTCAATAATTGAGCTTCTATATTGGAATCCTTTTCCTGGTTATTCATGGCTTTGGTTGTTTTTTGCAATAATAATCATTTCAGTTGCTATTTTTTGGCTGTTAAGATGAACATTAACAGTCCAATCAACAATTTCTTTATTCTTTTCGTTAACAAATACCGGCATCTTATAATCTGTACTTTGTCCTTCTTTCATCAATCTGTTTAAATCATTTTCAGTCTTCTTTTGTTCATTGTCAGGCACAAAAAGTTGAATAAAATTCTTAGCCACTGTTTCTTTGTAATTCTTACCAAAGAATCTTTCTGCTGACGGATTGAACTCCAGTATTTTCCACTCATTTGACACCTTTATGATCACATCAGAGGATATATTTAAAATCATTTGATTCACTTGCTCTTTATCATGCAATTCTTCTTCCAGTTGTTTCAGATCGGTGATATTAAAGAAGGTGATCACAAGGCCATCAATCCGGTCGTCAAAAGTACGGTAAGGCATGATCCGGGTTGAAAACCAGCGTCCATCTTTTGTCTCAATTTGTTTCTTTACAAATACCAGGGTCCTCAACACCTCGCGGGCATCATTGGCCAGATCAGGATAGATAAGATCGGAAGCCTGATCGGTAAATGGCCTGCCAATGTCACTTTTAATAAGCTTGAATATCTTTGTTGCCTGATCGGTATAGCGCCTGATATTCAAATCCTTGTCCAAAAACAAAGTAGCTATATCGGTGCTGTTCAGCAGGTTTTTCATATCATTATTCACCCTGGTGAAATCATCGATCTTCGACTGTAATTCTGCATTGACAGTCTGGAGTTCTTCATTCAGGCTTTGCATTTCTTCTTTCGAAGTGGTCAGTTCCTCATTGGTTGATTGCAGTTCTTCATTCGTTGATTGCAATTCTTCATTGGTTGATTTCAGTTCTTCCTGGGATGTTTGCATTTCTTCCAGCGTGTTTTGAGTATCTTCCCTGGCTATCTGCAATTCTTTCTCCAACTCAGTTTGAAGAAAAACACTCAAATTCTTATCACTTTTTTCAAGTATTTCTTTATGGGCAGAGCTTATTGGTTCATCAATAAAAATGATCATCACCATGCCTTTTAATGCCAGGGGTTTATCCAACCATTGGATATTTACACGGATCAACTGTGTTCCGCCATTTGTTCCAACCATGATATTGCGCATTATTACCGGTTCTTTTTTCGATAATGCCTGACGAAATGCACTTGGGAACTCATTGCGCAACCCATCCCGCAACATGGCAAATATATTCATATTCGCTTTCCCCACTGCCGGTTCCAGATACTTTCCGGTTCTTCCGCTGATATATATGATATCCCCCTTGTCATTGACTAATACTCCCGGAGGTGAAAAATGTTGTAACAACAATTCGTTGGCAAGTGTTTGAATGTTTTGCGGAGGGGTCAGTGGTTTTTGATTTTCGATAGTTGTTTGTTTGTTACGTGCGAATGATGATGGGAAATCAATTAATACGGGAGATAAGGATAAATGTGACCGTTGAAAAATCTTTAGTTTATTATCAATTGTTTCAAAGAAATGACTCTGGCTTCCAAGTGATTCGGCACTACCAAGTACCATATACCCTTCATTATTTAAACTATAATAGAACAAACCGAATAATTTCTTTTGTAATTCGGCATCCATGTAAATCAACAGGTTTCGGCAGGTAAGTATGTCAACCTTAGTAAAAGGGGGATGCAAAATGATGTTGTGCTTTGCAAACACTACCATTTCCCTGATTTCTGCATTGATACGATATCCGTCTTCAGAACTGACAAAAAACCGGCTTAATCTCTTTGGTGAAACATCAGCGGCAATATTTAATGGGAACAACCCTTTCCTGGCTGTCTCTATGGCTTCATTATCCAGGTCGGTTGCAAATATCTGCAAGGAATATCCGCCATGGGGAACAATTCTTTCTACCGCTTCTTTAAAGACAATAGCCAGGGAATAAGCTTCCTCACCGGTGGAACAACCCGCTACCCATGCCCTGAGGATGGCACCCTCCTGTTGTTTGGAGATGATGGCCGGAATAATAACATTCGCCATATTCTCCCAGACTGCTGAATCACGAAAGAAATTGGTAACACCAATCAATAATTCCTTGAAAAGGATATCAACTTCCTTTAAATTCTCTTGCAGGAAAGTGACGTAGTTCGAAATCTTTTCTATATTGTGAACGCTCATTCGCCTTTCAATCCGACGATACACCGTATTTTTTTTATACAACGAGAAATCGTTACCGGTATGATTCCTCAATAAGATGATGATTTTCTCGAGTGAACTCTGGTCTTTAATCTCAACCTCCATATTAAATTTTACTAACGGTATATTTTTCATGAATTCCTGCAGTTTTACAGGCAATTCATTGGCTGGAGCCACTATATCTACTAGCACCGAATCAATCACGTTACGGGGCATACTGTCAAATTTCGCATTGGTTGGTTCCTGAACCATCACAATACCATTTTTTTCTTTCAGTGAACGGCAGCCAATACTGCCATCGGAACCCATTCCTGAGAGAATAACTCCTACTGCAAGTTCTTTTAAATCTTCAGCTAACGATCGCAAAAAGAAATCAATTGGTAACCGTAACCCACGGGTTTCTACCGGATCAAACAAATGAAGGGTGCCCTTTAAAATTGACATGCTTTTGTTCGGTGGAATCACATATACCCGGTTAGGCATCACAGGCATCCGGTCTTCAACCTGAACAACTTCCATCCTGGTAATTCGTTGCAGTAATTCCGGCAACATTCCCTTTTGGGTTGGATCCAAATGCTGTATAACTATATACCCCATGCCACTGTTTTCGGGTACATTTCCTAAAAACTGCTCCAATGCTTCCAGTCCTCCTGCTGAAGCACCTACACACACGATAGGAAACTGGCTGATTTCACTATCCGCCGGTTTCACTTTCGAAGATACGATCGTTTTTGTTTTTTTGCTCTTTTCTTTCATACATCTTGAATGTTGATTTCAGTTTCAGGCCTTGATAGTCAACAGTTTTTTAGAATTACAAATTTACGAATAAATTAAACGTTTATTATTATAAATCCCGTTTATTATCGTCGAAAAATCACTGATTGTAGTAATAATTTGATTATTGTCGCACTTATTTTACAATACTGGGCATTTAATCAATAGTTTTGTAATTTCGTTCATTAATCATCGAAACCGGCTGTCCGGTTGTTTCAAGCACATTCCACCATAATTCATCATTGAGTTCAATTCTGTTCTTCTCGGATACGGCAATGGGAATGGGCAAAAGCGTAAACAAATGATTCCAGTGGCCTACTACAAAATCAGTCTTTCCCGCCATAGCCGCATGTACGGCATTCTGTGCCAGCAAGGCGCAAAACTTACTGTCGTTGGCATTGGCCGGTGCACTCCGGATGATATAACTCGGATCGATGTACTTCAGGCTAAACGGAAAATTCCTTGATTCCAGGTCTTCTGTTATTTTTTCCTTCAGATACAATCCAATGTCCCTGTTTTTAATGTTGCCCGAAGCATCTTTTTCAATAGCTCCCGTTTCAAATAAATTTTGCCCTGCTCCTTCTGCCACAACTATGAGCGCATGATGCCTGCTTTCGAGGCGTTTGCGCAATACATGCAGGAATCCTTTCGGACCCTCTAGCTCAAAGTCCATTTCAGGGATGAGCACAAAATTTGATTCCTGAATGGATAGGGAAGCATAAGCTGCTATGAATCCTGAATGACGGCCCATCAATTTCAGAACTGCAATACCATTGTAGGCTCCCCTGGCTTCATTATGGGCATACCTGATGATATCATTCGCTATACTGAATGCGGTTTCGAATCCAAACGATTTATCTATCAGGTTAATATCATTATCTATTGTTTTTGGGATCCCTGCAACAGCTATATTCAGGTTTCGGCGTGATATTTCCTCACTAATGGCATGGGCACCACGTAAGGTGCCATCACCACCGATGCAGAAAAGGATATTCACTTCCAGCTTGCAGAGTTTATCCACTATGGCAGGTACATCCTGTTCACCACGCGACGAGCCCAATATAGTGCCACCAAATAAGTTTATGGTATCCACCTTTTCAGGGGTAAGTTCGATGATTTCATGTTGGTAGGAATCAATAAATCCTTCGAATCCGTATTGTATCCCCAGGACATTATTGACATTATAGCGGTAATGCAGGTGATTGACCAGGCTTCGAATCACATTGTTTATCCCCGGGCATAGACCTCCGCACGTTACAATGGCGACTTTTGTATTTTGAGGATCGAAGTACAGGTGCTTATGAGGCCCTGCTTTTTCGAACGAAATGGGTACATCCCCTGCCTTGAAACACTGGGTTATACTATCAAACGAAGAATCGAACAAAACCCTGTCGTTCTCTATAAACCGAAAGGTCAACCCATCCGGATGAAATGTTGGCTTTAATGGAGACAAGTAAGTCCTTTTACCAAGCATTTTAACTTCAAAATCTTCGTGTTTCATGTAGGGGAAATATATTTTCACAAAAAGCAGTTTTTTCTTACTTTGCTTTTTTATACTCAACGGGTATTTTTCTTTTTACAACTCAATCAGGATCAGAGACAATAACAGATCGTATTAAATATAATAAATGATTGATTTTGACGTTTTTAAATTGGCTTTATTTTTTGGAGTTATGCGTCGGTATAATGAAAAGTGGAATGTTGCTATGATGTAAAACTTCTTCCGTAACACTTCCCATAAGGACTTCATCCAACCATCTGCGGCTGTGCGAACCCATGACAATAATATCGGCATGAATTTCCTCCGCCGTGGCAATAATCACCGTTGAAAAATCACCCTCTTTGATCAGGGTCTGTATGCTGTCATTTCCCAAATGTTGTTTAATCTTTTCCAGAAACAACCCCGATTCCTTCTTGGTTTCTTCGGTATCCAGCAGTTGCATCGGAGTTATGATCGAGCCTGTATACCCAATGATTGGAAAGCTTTCGATGGAAGAATAGTAGATCGGATCGACAATCACATGCAACAATACAATCTCAGCACCCAGCGATTTGGCCAATGAAAACCCCACCTCCGCTACTTTCTGGG
>JAQTUE010000070.1 GCA_028710415.1 Paludibacter sp.
AAACTAATGAATAAAAACTAACTTTTCCGAAGTGCTAAAGTATTTATTTAAGTGAACATACGCAAGTGTTTATAAAACATCTGTTTAAAAATTTAAAAATAATCTCAAAAAGATATTGTGGCAGACAAATTTTTATATATTTGAGGTGACAAATTAACACTAAAAACATGCCTGCAAGCTTAAACAGATCGCGCCCAAGAACCCAAGCCAGGGAAGCCGAAAAAAAATTACTTCCAGCAATTAAAGCAACTACAAACGCACTTCATAACACAGGAATTATCCCGGACAACTTCGGAGGATATAAAACCCCCGCCGGAAACGTGACGGATCGCTTAGGTCGTGCGTGGCAATTACAAATAGTTGCCGTGTGTGCTAAGTCTGATTTTATCAAGAAAGACGAAGTGACCCCGATCATTAAAGGTTGGTCTTTTGTAATTAAAACAAAGGCTTTCTTGAAGTATTTAATTGATTATGCCAACAAATAACCATCATGATACCAACGTCCGACCTTCGAAAAGGAAACTTGAAATCAATCTGAATGAATAAAACCTATTCATACCTACTCGAAAGATGGAATCAAACCAAGTGGCCATACTACTCTCTTTCTTGGACCAAATACGACGTGGGTGAAAGTTTTGACCAGGACATTAAAGAATTACGCGAAAAAGAAATGATTGAGCCATGTTCCGGATTAAATGGATGGCTGATAAAACTTATAAATATTGAATTATGGAATTAAAACCTACTCATATGACCGAAAAACAATTACAACCAAAAAAATTTCGCAATAAATCAATCACAAAAGCAAAGCTACTTTTCTTGTACATTACTGGCGCCGGAATAGTATCGTTTTTGTGGGCTATTTCCTGCGTTTTTACCGGACTTTCCTATTGGTTCGCTGCTTTGCCTTATTCTTTGCTTATAATCTATGGAATTGGCGTGTTTATCTGGAAGAACTGGCGAATGATTTGGGTGTTTATCCAAAACGTTGAGCGTGGCCGGTTGTTACAAGTTTTGAACAACTCAACAGGCTTTGAGTATAGCCACAAAATGAAGGTAATAGAGTGGGTTTATCCACGGAAAAACATTATCCGGAAGGAAAGATGGCAGGAATTGGGATTAAAACCAATCAAGACCAAAGAAGAAATCAAAGAGTTTAAGAAAAAGTATGTCAGTTGCCCCCAACAGCTACTTGATGGCGTTCAGAAATTAATTCTTGTCCGGACCCTAATTTACGCACACGAAAATATTCAGGTACTTGATGATGAACTTCGGGGTATCATGGAACTTTCAGATGAAAATATTGATGCCTTTGATTTTTTGGCTGAAGTTGGTAAATGTACACCTAAAAAGTAAATCTATGAAATACGAAAACTACCCACAAGCAAAAGCCCTTGTAAAAGAAATTGACGGAGTTCAGGAAATAATCGATTCACTGAACACTCAGGATAATATAAATTTTGAGATATTATCAAAGCACATCATTATTCTTGACATATCAACCGGAAAAGAGCCTGAACATGAATGTTATAAGATTGCAGTGGAATTTCTGGATAAACTAAAGCAATTCTACGCTTCAAAAATGAATAGGCTTTTGATTCAACTCGAAAAACTGTAACTATGATCTCACTTCACACAGCCATAATACTAATTTCAATCCACCTGATTTACTATTCTATCTTACAAGTATTTTCAGACCTTTTAAGAATAGGCTCAGTAAAGAACACTCCGAACCCAATTATCACCAAATTACGCTCACAATTCAAAGTTAAGCTCCTGACGTTTCAAAAAAACACGCCACATTGGGGCTTTGCCTGGTTTAAGACAATCCACCTCAATGAAAGTCTGTTCAGAAATGAAAAAGCACTAAGATTTACCTTTCACCACGAACTTTACCACGTTCAGCATAAGCACAAACTGAAAACCTTATTAAATAGACTGGCATTTTCACTGACCCCGATCTTACTTGTTTGCGCGCCGTGGTACATATTTTTTGTGATTTACTTCCTTTACGCCTACTTCCTGTTTGAAATCAACAAACATTACGAAAAAGAGGCCAATCAATACGCCGAAGAAATGATTAAAAATGTGTAGACAATCATCCATACAGAAAGAAAAGATCATTTTGAAAGAATTTCAAAGGCTTTTAAGATCAGGGAAAGACCTTTCAGCTCTTTCAATGTACCAGGATGCCGGATCCAAATGCTTTTTAGAGCCGGCCACCGCCGGAAACATTATCCGGAAACACTACCGAGATACGATTAGTTATGAAATGAAAATGTTTGTGATTGATCGTTTTGATATGAAATTCAATGATTTATTGAAGGAGTTTGAAGTAAAATTCAAGCTTTGCAAAAGGGAGTCAAGATTAATAATAGGATATATCCGATGAGCGAAAAAATACCATTAACACCAAAAGCAAAGGCAAAAGAATTAATCGAAAAATTCAATGATCTTGCCTCTGATATTTTTGATCACGACTACGACAAGGAAAAGTATTTACAAAATAGAAAATCTTGTGCGCTAATTGTCTGGAATGAAATTGTTGACGAGTTGATTGATTACGGCGAAGAGTCAGACGAACTGCAAAACATGGACTTAACTTTGAGGTGGTGGAGCGATGTTAAAATAGAAATTGAAAACTACCATGAATAAAGAAGAAAAGACAAATCTCGATCTTGATATCATGAATTTGGTCAATAAACTGATCGAAGATCCAACAAACACCAAAGATGTAGTAATGTACATGAGAGGTGATAAAGAATTTGAAACAGCCTCGATAAATATTCGGGGTGACATTCAATTAATGGCCTCAGTCTTTCAGTATCATTTAGACAACAATCCGGCATTTAAGCAACTCATGTTGTCTATTTTAGGATCATGGTTAACACAGAACCCGATTGACGAAAAGATGTTTTTGAATGGTCTGGAAATGGCAAAGAAAACCCTTAGTGTAAATTGATATGAAGCTCATAAAATATAAACTCGATCCGGTCAATTACCAAAATAGTAGCGACTATGATAATTTCAACGAAAAGCTGAAGGGTGCAACTCGTGTTGAAACTTACACTGAATCAGCAATCGGCCGTGGTGAAGCAAAAACATTGGTTGTATTTGCATTTTATCCCGACGATAAAGAAGTAGAAGATAGTCACACTTTAGAATACTGGAAGAAACGCTGCGAACTGGCAGAAAGTTATCTCAGGGAAAAACAATGCGATCCAGACACCAAATCAGGACAAATAAAGGCTTTTAATGAATGGATTGAGTTCAGAACAAGTGCAAAAGCTGGAATTGAGCCGGAGCGAAACTTTTTATCGTTCGGAATCAACGAAATCAAAGCTCTTGATGCGTATATAACAACAATGAGAACCGTAATGTCAAGAGTTGGCGAACTTACCAAGGGGAGAAGTGAGGATTTTGACATTCTTTTCATGCACATCAACAACCTTAAAATACTGGCCGGAATTACAGAGGGAATAACAGATTCGGAAGATACTTTAGTTAAGATGGGAGGATTGCCACCGACAGCATTTGGGGCAATGATTATTCCCGATCCTTATCACGGTAATTTCAGGGTAAAATATCCATTAAATCCAAATAAGGAGGAATAAACAATGTCAGGATTAACACCACAACATAAAAAGACCAGAAAGCCCAAAATAAAATCAAAACTATCAGGGCTAAAGATTTACACTTTTGACGAATTGAGGGTAAAATTAACTCCAAAGGAGAAAAGATTTTGTCATGAATACATTGTTGACTGGAATAAGGCAAGAGCTGCAAGAACGGCCGGTTATAGTCCAGAAACGGCAAAAGAAATAGGATATGAGAACCTCACCAAACCTCACATTCAGCAATATATCGCATTTATCAAGAATAACTTAGAAGAAGAAGCTGGAATATCTAAACTTAGAAACCTTCAAGAACTTGCTAAAATAGCCTATTCCAACATATCACACCTTCACGATTGCTGGATTGAATTAACTGATTGGGAAGTCATAAAGTCTGATAATCCAGATGCGATGTCTGCAATTGAGTCAATTGATACAAAGACCGAATCAAGAACTTATAACAAGGGCGAAATATCCGAAACCGACATTGAAGTTAAATATGTCAAAATCAAACTTCACCCCAAGCTCGTTGCAATAAAAGAGATTAATAGTATGATGGGTTATAGTGCCCCTGTTAAAATGCAACATGCCATTGAAGACTTGTCGTATCTCGATGAAATTATAAAAGGAATTAAAGGATAGCCCTATGTGTGAAAAGCTTTCATTTGATACCTTTTTTGAAGGCCAGAAAGTAGTTAATAACGCTACTAATATTGGAAGAAGGCAAAATAGACATAGGGCAACAAGGGTTCCAAAGAGAGTTTACAAATGCCCTGATTGTGGTAAATATCACCTAACATCAAAGAAGAAAGAGAATAAAACTAAAAGGTATAAATAAGATGAAAAAACCACTGTTTGCATTAATGTTATTGCCGGTTATAACAATTAGTCAAAACCGGTTCGAAAAAGTATTCACAAAGGCTGATTCTGCCTTTAATGAGGCCGCAAAAGTTGCAGCAATTCAATCAGCAAAAGAAACTGATTCGATTTGTGGCGTAAAAGAGAAGCCATTTTTCTACGAATCTATCTGGAAACTCTATAACGAGCAGTGTTATAGAACCATGTCCATTAAAGAGGACGAATTATTAAACTTGTTCGCAGATGGTTATATGGCGGGTCAATTATCTTACTTCTACAACAAAGATTTCGACTACGAGGTGCTGTATAGAAAATTAAATAAAATCAAAATTGAACTAAATAAACTTAGCCCTTTCGGAACACGGTAACCGATAAAAATGGAAAAAGTAAAAGCAAAATTCAGATGCAATGCAGTTATTCCTAATTCGTGGAATAATGGCGTGTCAACTACTGCCCATTTAAACGCTGTTTATGGAACAGAAGGTGAAAATGCTGATTATTCAAAGGCAACTCCTTCGGGTAATTTGTCGCTTGTTATTGATAATGAAGTTCCAGCATCAAAGTTCTTCGAACAAGGCAAGGAATATTACCTGACGTTTGAAGAAGCAAAATAATTTCATTGCGTTCCCGTGGTATCCTCTCTCAGCCTTGATTGTATCAGGGCTTTTTTTTGTTCCTATAATAATTTTAGTTGTATTCATCCCGTGATGAGTTGGCATTTTTATGTTGATATTCAGACACTTAATTTTATTTAACAATTCTGTAAAATTACCAATTTTAGTTAAGCGCCCAATGTGACCAAGAGTCTTATTATAAGACATGATTTTAATTTAACTATTTGAATATCAATGAGCGCCTTTTGTGACTGTTATGTGATTAATTTGCCCACCGATCCGATTTCTTAACTTTCGGCTTATCGTACATTTCGCTATGAATTTTCAGCGCAATTGAGTACGACAAAATAGAATTTGCCTGACAACCTTCACGGGCGTTTACTTCTCCAGTTTCCTTTTTCCTTTCTAGTAGTTTGATTTCGTCAAGAACTTCAAGCGGAACGTTTGGAATCTTATTTGATTCGAGGTGTTCTTTCAGGTTGTAATAAATCGCTCTAGTCGTGGAATGATTAACTTCAAAACCATATTCTCGCTCGCGTTTCATTTTAATGTCGTTTACGGTCAATCTGGAATAGATATTTTCATACCTGACTTTTCTAATTTCATCAAGCGCAAGATGTGAAAGGTCGTATTCTTCCGATTGAGCATTACCTATTTCTTTCTGAACCGCTACGGCTAGCTTCGCGTTATCAAATAAAGCAGCCATTTCATAGGCTTTTTTGCCCGCTTTTTGGGGCGTTATCTCTTCAGACTCAAAATAGGCCACTATTTGCATGTTAAGCCTATCAAGGACTTGAATAACAGTCTTTCCTCCCCTATCTCCTTCTGCCCGGATAACAGCAACACAGATATATCGGTAATGATAAAGGTTCGTGTTCGGTTCGTCGAATAATTGAATATCTCCCTTGTCGTTTTCAGTGTAACTTGCCCGGACTTTATTTTTCTCAATATTGGAAGTGATAACCACTTCGATTGATCCCGGGCAAACCTTTTCGAGTTTGCGGATTGCCCAATCTTCGACGAAAGTGTTTTCGTGCATGTAGTAATGATTGATCGCATAGCCCAAATTATCAACATGTTCGTCGTGTGCTGCTCGTGGAAATCCACAGATCTGAGTCGTATAATCAGTATTCCACGGTCCTTGAACTAGTTTAACTCTCCGGCTTACAGCTTTTGGCTTAATCATTTCATGTCGGGCAATGTGCCCCCCGGAAATTAACTTTGATTCATTCTTATTATCTTCACCTATCCGGATAAAGTTGTATTCAGTATCATGCTCAATATAGTCAGCCAGTGGTGTTCCTGAAGCTTTCGGCTCTATAAATATTCGGCTCTTCTGTTTGTCAAATTGCCCGGTAGTTTCTAATTCAACAACAAAAGCCAATAAGTCGGGCAGTTTCATTCTAACATCATAAGCGCGTTTGACGACTATGTCGTTTCCAACTCTGGCAATCAAATCAATTCCCGATGGGTCGTTCTTTGTTTTCTCAGTAAACGCTCCGTCGATCCATACATCCCAAACGATATCATCTCTGACCACCGGAAGTATTTCGAACATGGAAGGTGTGATATCCTGTTCCTCCAAACTAAAAGGCATCTGAAGGATTTGTGTGACATATCCAGCCCCCATTTTTGTTTTTGCAATATCAAGTACTTCCCTTCCCTTTCTAATTGGGTTTAAAATTCCATCTACATAAAACTTTTCGCATTCTTTAGGAATTACAGTAGTGCTGCTTGTTATTTCGCCAGGCAAACAAATGTGTGTAATTGGAATATTTTGATTCAATACGTGGCCGCAAACGTCTTCTTCGTGCAATCGCTGTGCAATAATGATGTTCAGATAACAGTTATCGTTCTTGATTCGGCTTGATATGGTTTGATCGTGTACACGGATGGCTGTTGCTCTTTCCGTGTCAGAAAATGCCTGTTCTGGATTAAGCGGGTCGTCTTCAATGATAATGTCAGCATGCTTGCCGGTTACTCCTGTTACGGCAGAGTTAAATCGCTTTCCTTTAAAGTTGTTTTGGATTTTATTCTTGTTGCTGACTTCGATTGTCATCTTTTTGCCATACCTAAGCAATAGCAGATTATCAAAAAGAACAGACCATCTTTCTGATGATGGGATTGATTTACTTAATTCTTGATGATCCTTGGATAAATCAGCCGAAAATGAAACGTTAACCGTTGTACACGATGGTTTCCACAACCACATCCAAAGCGGAAAAGCGACCGTACACATTGTTGACTTCGAAGAACCAGGGGGCACGTTAATGATTAAAGTTTCGCGAATTACTTCTTCGCGGACTATCTTCATTCCTTTTTCTTGAAGCACATCGCAAATGAATTTGATATGCCAGTTGTCAACGTAGACCTCCCCGGACATCTCAGGCCAGAATGTCTTAAAAAAGAAGTAAAAGGAATTGAAGCACTCAACTCCAATTTCTGCTGCTTTTTTTTTCTTATCAATAATCGTTAAGGTAGGTGTTAGGGTTTCCATGGCTATTTTTTGTAATGATAGCTTTCAGGAAATTTAGTGTTTGAAAACTTGTCAACTATCTCCTTATTGGTGTCGTCAATCATTTTCTGGAACTTCTGAATATTTGCTTCGTCGTTATTTTCGGTTGCCCTATCCAGGTTGTTTTTAAGTTTCTTCAGCCTCCAGTTGTAATGTTCAATAATGGCAGTTGATTTTGTCAAGTCCTTATCGCTAATAAGTTTACTATGAAGGTCAATGTCTTTGATTTTTGCCGACTCTTTGATAGCGTTTTTGTAGGTTGTGGCCTGAGTAATAATCTCCTTTGCTTGTCCAGCATAATCGGTTGTGGCCTGTTTTGCACTTGTCATTTTCATACCTAAGCCTCTTGTCATTGCATCCCAAGCGTCAAGCTCTCCTTGAGTGAAAGTAACTGCATTCTGAACAGGAACCGGGAACATACCCCGAATTACATCAAGTGAGAAAGATGGAATTTGATCGTAACCCAACGCTCCGTTTTCGCCAGGTAAACTGAATCTTGTCAATTGACCTACGTGTTTGCCGCCTTTTTCTTCTCCGGCCAGTATTCCTTTTGCCTTATTTGAAGTTGAGTACAAACCCTTGTCGTCGGTTCCGGTTAATTCCGATAACGAAGTGAACCGTTTGCCTTGCCAGTTGGAGCCTGTCAGTGCATCAAGTAGCGTCCTTGAAAGGAAACTACCCTTATTCTTCATAAACTGAACCGGTTCGTAAAGCAGCTTGAAAGCATCTTCGAATTGACCAAGCAAATTAAAGTACGTTTCTTTTTCCTGTTTCCCAGACACCAGCCTTCGAATTGGGGTAATGTTTGGATGAAGGAAGTTTAGACGCTCAGGGTTCTCGAAAGCATCACGGTACATGCGTTCAACTGTCTGCCAGTATTCTTCCTCGTCATCAGGATCGTTGACCAAAGCCATGGCCAAATTAACGAGTGTTGAAATAACTGCCGATCTCAACAGGACATTTCCCCACATTCTCATATACATCTTATGCTCCCATCCGGGAACTGCTTTAAATCCACTCTTCCAGAACTCAGATTGATTTGCACTTCCTTCTGCTTTTGAATAGTCGAAATGGAATAATTTAGCCATTGCCCGGAAGTTTGATTCAGTCCAGTCAACGGCGAGCGTAAACATACGTGCAATGTATTGAGATGTTTTATTCCGATGCTGGCGGTCAAGGTTCATTCCTCCGTATTGCTGCCCCATCATGTCGCCTATTCCTCTGGCTAATTCGTTTGGGTCAACTTCGGGGTGAAGTTTCATTTGTCTGCGAAGCTCAATGATGGCACCCTGTAATTTTAATCCGGGACCTAATTTCTTAAACAGGAAGTTATGGTGATCTTCATTGACTTCATTCATCCATTGTCTTACCGGGGTTGCGATGTTGTTTTTGTCCATCCATGCACCAAGTTTGGTTTTTGATTCCAAGGATAATTCGTCAAACTCTTGCATCCGACCAATGGTTATCCAGTTGCGAACCAATAAATCTACTTCGGGTCCAAACTCATGCGCGATGCCAACACCATTTTTATACGCTTGCCTTACATTTAACTGAGAAAGGCTTTCGAAATTGGTTGTCAGGTAATAATTGCGCAAGAATGCCATGTGATGAAAGAAACTATATGACAACATGACTGACTTTATAATGGAATTAGCAGAAGCTAACGTGTTAACCCAATTAGGAGCTTTTACCCCGCCCAAAACGGTATTCAGCCTATTTGCTACCCAGTCGGGAGCATAAACATTCTTTTTCAGGAATACTGAACCTTCTTTATCAATCCTGATATTCTCATCATTCAAAGGAATTTTGCTTGTGTTCTTAACCTTTTTGGTCTGTTTCCACTTCGTAAAGTTGTAATGATCTATTTTAGTGTATCCCGGAAGACCAGATTTGGTTGTGAATAGTGGTTGACCATTTTCATCGTAAGTTCTTAATCCCTCTTCGAGTAGTTTCTTGCCCTCTATGGCATTATTTACTTCGGTCTTGACAACCATCAAGTTATTGGTAGCACCTTCAATGCGGAGCGTAAAACCCTGATCCCATCCGTCAATTATGGTATTGAATACGCGATGTTTGGCATGTCCTGTTTTGGTGGCGAACTTTCCGTAAAATTCCTGTGGAGTTGTTTTGGTTGGAATGTTCCAGATATGACCAACGTAGTTTTCCAATACGCTACGGATTGCATCATTAGCCAAAGCCTCTTTGCCCAATTCATCGTACTGTTTACGAATATCTTCGGCAATTGCTTTCTGTTTGTCGGTCAGGTTCCGGGCAATTTCGATGATTTCTTTTTGCGGATCGGTTCGATATTCCATTCCTACAACATCATCGTTATTCACATCATCACCCAATTCGGCGTAAAGGTGAATTCCCTTATCGACGTCCTGCCAAGACTTAGCCAGCCCACCTTTAATGAACGACTTCTTGATTTCTTCCTGCTGACGTTGAGCTTCAAGGGTTGCTTTTGCATTGTTTACATCGCGTTGACCAATCCATTTACTTTCCAGATCGCGGCCAATTTCTTTGATTGGTCTTTTATCGAATGTATTTCCCCTGGCTTCCAGATTTGCTTCGTGTTCTTCCGGAGTTAATTCCTGTTTGATGTTTTCTTTCCAATTGGATAAGGCTTCGTTAAAATCGTGTTCATTGGCGAAGTCTTTCTCTTTGGGCTTTGAACTTCGGTTTGCATTGATTTTATCCTGAGCAGCTTTCTTAGCCTTGATCTTCATTATTCGTTCGCTCAATGTAGGAACATCGCTTTTAACTGTTTTTGGCAAAGAAGTGATCTTATTAATATCTTCGAGTGCTTTATCTAGTTTGAAACGAATATCGTTTGATTCAGGTGAATCTTTAACTATTCCCATCAAATCCTCATTACTAAACTGACTTTGAGTTAAGCCAAAAGCCTTACGGATGATTTGAGATAACTTCTCTGCTTCAGGACTGTTCTCCTTTAGCTTGGAAAGATCAGGGCTTAGATCGTCGAATTTAGCTAATTGACGGCCAATGCTTGAGCTTAGATCGGCCTTGGCAAATACTTCACGAAGACCGTTTTTAACTGCTACTTCGTGGACTAAAGATTTGACTAAATCGGAAACTGATTTGATCCGGTCGGAAACTACGGTAAGCTTATTGTTATCGTAAAAGACAACTGAATCTTTATCTTTACTTTTTAGCTCATTTGAATGAACTACATTGATAGGTTCTGAAAGATCGTTACTGATCTTAGTAATGGCATTTGAAGCATTGTGACGTTTGGATAGGTCGGGAGTGGCAAGGGTGGAGACGGTTACTGATCCTGAATTGCCTTGTCGAACAGTGTTTTCATTTCCGGACTTAGTTT
>JAQTUE010000009.1 GCA_028710415.1 Paludibacter sp.
AGCCTGCGGAACTGGGGGAAAATAAAATATAAACTACCCAACTCCAGAGGAGTTGACCAAAAGAGAAAGTACTTAAACACTTGGTTCTGTTGGTGAACTCCTACAGAGTTCTGTATTTGATTTCATTCATTAACCCCCAGTTTCGCAGGCTCAACCGGGGGTTTCCGTCAAGCCGGAATGTGCCATATGCACAGAATACTCCTACGGAGTAATTATCGATAGAATGTTTATTTCAATTAAGATCCAATAATCACATCATTACTAAAAGATAAAAAACAAACTATGGGTGCAAAAGCTTATAGTCATTTTTTATTAAACAATTAGAAGTTATATTGGATAATTGAAACTTTATTTTAATTAAAACACAATAATATATGCAAAAACTTAGTTATTAAATTAAGACAACTTTAAACATATATAAATTCTCAAAATATTAATCGAATTACTATGAAAGCAACCACTATCCTACCCTGGAGAATGAGCATCCTCATTCTTCTAATTCTCTCTTCGCAATCCTTTTCGGGGTTTGTACATTCGCAGCAGACCATGCCCCGGGAGATTAACCCGGTGATGAAAGTCAACAATCTAAGAAAGACTACGGAAAACCCGATGCGGCTGGATGAGCTGAACATCAACATCAAGGTGATCGGGCAACCGGCGGTGACTACATTCTATCCTTTCGTACACTCGTATAATACAAATCCCACTACCAGACCGGAGCTTTTATACATTTAATTTGGAGAACAAGAAAGAATTAACTTGCTATCAAAAAAGATATGGAAATCGAAAAAACGGAGAATCTTTTGATGAATGATTTAGTTTCATTTATTGAAGACGGCAAAAAACAATTGGCTTATGCTGCTAATGCTACTCTGACCATCACATATTGGAAAATAGGCAACCGCATAAATAAAGATGTTTTAGAAAACCAACGGGCAGAGTATGGTAAACAAATTGTCGTATCGGTGGCCCGACAATTGACAGCCCAATACGGTAAAAGTTTTGAAGAGAAAAGTCTGCGCAGGATGATGCAGTTTGCTTTGGTTTTTAATGATGAACAAATTGTCGCTACTTTGTGGCGACAATTAAGCTGGTCTCATTTTAAAGTGCTAATTCCTATTAAAGACGAATTACAACTTAATTTTTATACTCAAATGTGTCGTATTGAAGGCTGAAGTGTAAAAACGTTACAAAAGAAAATTGACAGTATGCTTTTTGAACGTACTGCCATAAGCAAAAAGCCGGATGAATTGATAAAACTGGAACTGCAAGCGTTAAAAGAGAATGATAAATTAACACCCGATCTTATTTTTAAAGATCCATACTTTCTTGACTTTGTGGGTTTAAAAGATACTTATTCGGAGAAAACGCTTGAAGATGCAATTCTACGCGAAATAGAGCAATTTATTTTGGAGTTGGGCAATGGCTTTTCCTTTGTGGAGCGTCAAAAAAGGATGATTATTGATGGTGAAGATTTTAAACTCGACCTGCTATTTTATCATCGTAAACTAAAACGACTGGTAGCTATCGGTCTTAAATTAGGTAAATTTAAAGCTGCCTACAAAGGGGAAATGGAACTCTACCTACGGTGGCTCGAGAAAAACGACATGCAGTCAGGTGAAGAAACTCCACTGGGTTTAATACTTTGTGCTGAAGGAAACAACGAACAGATTGAACTGTTGCAATTGGAAAATGCAGGCATAAAAATTGCAGAATACCTCACCGAATTACCCGACAAAGAAATGTTGAAACAAAAACTTCATTCCACTATTGAGCGAAATAAAAAACGGTTGGAATCACATACTGACCTATCAGAAATGAAACTTGATTAGTGGGTGAATAACTGCAATTTATAGTTTTCAGCCTGTACTTTCGGATATGCCGGTTAAATAAGTAAAAGATGGTGCTTGTTGTTGGAGCTATTATACATTTAATGAGCATGTCCGGGGGGATCGGAAAAAATAAATGATTTATAAAACTAATATCATTATTGTCAAAGACTCAAATATTAATCGAATTACTATGAAAGCAACCACCATCCAAGCCTTGAGAATGAGCATCCTCATTCTATTAATTCTCTCTTCTCAATCTTTTTCAGGGTTAGTACATGCTCAACAAACCATGTCCTGGGGTATTAATCCGGTGATGAAAGTCAGTAATCTAAGAAAAACTACGGAAAACCCGATGCGGCTGGATGTGCTGAACATTGACATCAAGGTGATCGGGCAACTGGCAGTGACTACCTTTGATATGACTTAGCACAATGGCAATTCACGGATGATGGAGGGAGAGTTTAATTTTCCGCTGGGTGAAGGACAAACGGTATCGCGCTTTGCACTGGACATTAACGGAAAAATGCGTGATGGAGTAGTGGTTGAAAAAGAAAAAGGACGCAAGACCTTTGAAGCCATTGTACGCAGGGGTGTTGACCCTGGACTTCTTGAAATGACTGAAGGCAATAACTTCAGGATGCGCGTGTATCCATTGCCTGCCAACGGATCACGAAGGGTAGTGCTGACTTTCGAACAGGAACTGACCGACAAGGGAGGCTATGACCTGTACCTGCTTCCTTTGAAAATGACTGAATGCATCCGTAAGTTCTCGGTGCATGCTGAAGTGATTAAAAACAGCGTGCAACCGGACACAGAAAATAATGAGCTGAGCAACCTGAACTTTTCGAAATGGAATGATTCGTATGTGGCCAATATGGAACTGGAGGACTTTACACCGGATAAAAAGATTGCCCTTTCATTTCCGCATACCGGCAATGCAGAACGGGTTTTTACAGCCACTAAAAATGAAAGCGCTGATTCATCCTATTTCTATATCAATGTAAGGCCAAAACCACTGGAAGAAGCCAAGGTATTGCCAAAAAGGATCACGCTGATGTGGGATAATTCGAACTCGGGCAAAGACAGGAACCTGGAAAAAGAAATTGCAGCTCTGGATCGTTACATCCGTAAAATAGGGAACCTGGCCATTGAACTTGTCACCTTCAATATCAAGACCGGAAAATCCGAGACATTTGATATTGCTAACGGCAACTGGGATACCCTCAAGTCTGCCTTAAAAGCCATGACGTATGATGGTGGCACCTCGCTGGGCTGCCTGGATTTTACAAAGTACAAAAGTGATGAGATACTGCTGTTCTCGGATGGTATGTCCACCTTTGGCACTACGGAACCTAAATTCTCGAACACACCGGTATACACGCTCAATTCGGGTATTGTTTCCAATCATCAGTTCCTGACCTACATTGCCCAACACAGCGGAGGCATGTACCTGGATTTAAATAAGTTCACCGGCGAGGAAATACTGGCAAAGCTTACCAACAGCAATTACCATTTTATCTCGGCACAGGTTGTGAATGGACAGGTATCGGAAGTGTACCCTTCCATGCCTTGCCAGTTTAACAACACTTTTAGCATGGCAGGGACTATGAGTGGCAAATCGGCAACCCTGATACTTAATTTTGGGATTGGTACGACCATTACCTACACCAAGACGATTGCCATTGAAGCAGATGATACAGCCGACCCTTCCATACTCCAGCGTGTGTGGGCTGAAAAGAAAATAGCCGAACTGAGCCTGAATGAGGATCAAAATAACGTTGAAATTACCCGTACCGGAAAGAGCTATGGGATTATAACCAGGAACACATCACTCATTGTACTCGAAAACCTGAACGATTACCTGAATAACGACATTGTGCCACCAAAGGAAATGAGGGAACAATACTTCAGCCATAAAGCTATCCTGGAAAATCAGACGAAGGAAAAAACAAATAGAAATATAGAATCGGTTGTTGCTTTATCGAACGAACAAAGTACCTGGTGGAAGAAAAGCTTTGTGGCAGAACCATTAAAACCACACAAGAAGAAACTTCATTCCAGGGTACGTTTTACCGCACCGGTAATCGCAAGAGATGAAGAAGTCACGGAAGAATTCAAGTCCCAGGAGTCATTGACGAATTCACGTACAACCATATCCATCGCCGATGTAAAGGGGAACGACGAGCGCGGCAAGGATATCGCAGATGTTAAAGAGTCTGTTACCATGTTTGGTGAGTCGACTACCATTCCTGGTGGTGATCCGGTAACAGTGAAAAAAGCTGTATCTCAACCCTCTATCCAACTGAATGCCTGGGATCCGCAGACACCTTATCTGAAAGTATTGCAATATGCCACTCCTGGGACAGAATATCCAACCTATTTAAAACTAAAGACTGAATATGGTTCCACTCCGGCATTTTACATGGATGCAGCCGATTTCTTCTCTAAATCAGGTAAGAAGGATACTGCAGTAACGATTCTGTCGAACCTTGCCGAGTTAAGGATTGAATCACCGCAACTGCTGAGGGTTCTTGGGAATAAACTGATTGATCTCAAACGGCCGGCCGAAGCAGTGGTTGTTTTCGACAAAGTATTGAAGTTAAAAGGGGAAGAACCACAGTCGTACCGCGACCTGGGGCTGGCCTACGAAGCAAACGGTGACTATCAGCAAGCAATCCGGACACTGTATGATGTGGTAAAGAAAGAATGGGACACACGATTTCCTGGGATTGGGCTTATTGTCATGAACGAGTTGAATAGTATTATTGACAGGCACCCGGGTCTACAAACCTCATTTATCGACCAGCGATTATTGAAGATGGAGCCTGTAAATATCCGGGTAGTGCTGACCTGGGATACCGACAATTGCGATATGGACCTGTGGGTTACCGATCCTTTGGGCGAGAAATGCTTCTACCAAAACAATCTCACCAAACTGGGTGGTAAAATATCGAATGACTTTACGGGTGGGTATGGCCCCGAAGAGTTCATGATTAAAAAAGCGGTAACCGGGAAGTATTCCGTTGAGGCTAATTATTATGGCACGCATTCACAGGCCCTGCTGGCTCCGGTAAACCTGCATGTAGTGTTTATTACCAATTTCGGGAAACCCAACCAAAAGAAGAAAGAAGTTACTATCCGGCTGAATGAGAGGGAAGACGTGATCAATGTGGGGAAATTTAGTTTTATGGGAAATTAATTTAGAGGAAAAGAATTATCCTGTAAATATTAAATGCAGGAGTTTTTATTTAGCACGAAATAGTATGGAAAATAGACAGAACCAAGGGTAGAAGTAATTTCACTGAATAAGTAAAAAATTATTGCACAGTCGTACCAGATATGCAAAAATGATTCGTTTGACATCGGGTATTAAAAACTATTAAGTACAATGCCATCAGGTCATGCAGCATAATTCTCGATGAAACTTCTTTAAAAAGAACTTGTTATAACTTAGACTTCTTTGTAACTTTGTCCAATCAAATTAAAATTTCCAATATTAAAGTTCAATTAAACAGTAAAATATATGCCGGAGCAACAGAATATAGAATACAAGCTAAGTTGGCACGATGAATACCTGAAATGGGTTTGTGGTTTTGCGAATGCTCAAGGTGGAGTGATTTATATAGGTAAAGACGATAATGGAAACGTTGTTGGCGTTCAGGATTATAAAAGGTTGATGGACGATATACCTAACAAGATTAGAAATGCTATGGGTATCACAGATGACGTAAATTTACAGCAAGAAAATGGAAATTATTTTATTGAAATTGTTACACATTCTTGCTCAGTGCCAATTTCATTAAGAGGTAAATATTATTTCAGAAGCGGAAGTACAAAGCAAGAATTAGCAGGAGCATCATTAAATGAGTTTCTATTGAAAAAATCAGGCAAAACTTGGGACGATGTCATAGAACCAAGAGCCACATTTGAGGATATTGACCAGGAATCAGTAACTACGTTTTTAAATGCATCTGAAAATGCTGGTCGTTTGCCTGAAAATGATAGTTTACCATTGCCTGAATTATTTGAAAAATTGAGACTTACTGAAAGTGGCAAATTAAAACGTGCAGCATTAATACTATTCGGGAAAGAACCGGCAAAGTTTTACCCAAATACATTTGTAAAAATTGGTCGATTTGGGAACGATGAAGCTGACTTAAAATTTCAAGAAAACGAAGAGGGAAATTTAATAGTATTGCTTCAAACGGTTTCAAATCAACTAAATTATAAGTTTTTAACCAGACCGGTTGAATTTGAAGGGATGCACCGCATTGAAAAAGGAGAATATCCAGTCCCGGCAATTCGAGAAATGCTGTTAAATGCATTAGTTCATAGAAACTATATGGGAGCTCCAATTCAAATTCGGGTTTATGATGATAAAATTAGCATTTGGAATGAAGGAACACTGCCCAGCGGTCTGACTTTGGATTCACTAAAACGATCACATTCATCGCATCCGAGAAATCCAATAATTGCAGATGTGAGCTTTAAAGGTGGATATATTGATTCTTGGGGTAGAGGAACTATTAAGATTTTGGATACTTGCAAACAATCAGACTTGCCAGAACCTGAAATGAAAGAACAAGATGGAGGATTCATGATTACACTTTTTAAAAATAATCTATCAGAAGATCAACTAATTAAATTTGGTCTTAATAATCGTCAGATCAAAATTGTATTGTTTGTGAAAGAAAAAGGGAAAATTTCAAGTAAAAGGTATCAAGAACTGTTTAATGTTTCTAAAGCTACTGCAACCAGAGATCTTACCGAATTAGTGGATAGCTATAAAATTTTTAAAAGATCAGGTGATGTTGGAGCTGGTACAAGTTATGATTTAATTGGTTCATAATTGGCTCAATTGGTTCATAATTGGCTCATAATTGGCTCAATTGGTTCAAAATTCAAACAAACTGACAAAATTTAATTTAGTTTCCTTCTTGACATAATGGTTAAATATGTAAAAGGTGGCGCCAGTTGTTGAGACTAAACACCACAACAGAAGGGAGTGTTTGTAATCACAATTGAATGACTATTTGAATTATCAATCCTAAAAAAAACAATTCCGTTATATAGCCGGCTATCTAGTTAGATAACATATTCAAAGAATAAAAAACCGGGATGACAAAAATCAATGGCAGACCTGAGTTATAATATATTAAATGAACATATTTCAACGTTGGAGACCTTGTAGGTTTTGGGTAAAATGTTCAGTATCATTTCGCAGGTTGATAATTTAAAGGAACGTATCCAGGTACAAATCCTAGTATAAAAAAACAATGGCGTCAGGGTGGTATAGATAAATTAGGTTATATCAAAACTATAGGTAAGTTTTAACACTCTAATTCAGAAAACTAAATAGAGGTGTTCATTCTGAATTAGAATGAACACCTCTATTTTTATTCAGCTTTAGTTGGTTCTTCAAGCGGTTCGGATTTGTAGAAGTTTATCTTACCGGAGAAATACATAATAACTCCCAGGATAATAAACAGTCCGATACTTCCGAAAAGAAGGGCAATATCTTCCAGTTGGAGTACCACATACAGAAAGACATATAAAATGCCCAGAAAGGATGCTAAAATGCCTGTAGACATAATATTTTTGAAGATGCTGTGTGCATAGGCGACGATCAGACCGATGGTGGCAATACTGGCTATCAGGTATGCTGCCCCAAAGTTCAGTTGCTCGGAAATGGATAGCAACAGGCTGTAAAATAATATCAAGGCAATGCCAACCAGCAGGTATTGCAACGGGTGAATCTTCTTGCGGGTGAGTATCTCCACAAAAAAGAAGACCACGAATGTCAGGGCAATAAACATAAGGGCATACTTTGCCGAACGCATATTTTGCTGGTACTGGTCGACCGTATCCACCAGGTTGACACCAAACGTTGTTTCACCGAAGCTTTTAATAGAACGATCAATCCACGATTCAGGAATATTGCGGTTGAAGTGCAATACATTCCAGTTGGCAGTAAATCCGTTGACATCAATTTTATATTCAGGGCTGAAGCTGCCGATAAAACCGGGTGACTTCCAGGCACCTGTCATTTGTACATGGGTTGTTTTACCCACGGGGATAAAATTGATATTACTGCTGCCATTCAACTTCAAATGACAGGTAAAAGTCAGCTCATTCCCTGATTGCAACAGGTCGGTATTCTTTAAGGAAATCACCAGCCCCTGCCCAATTACATCCTGTTCTCCGCCAGCTTCAGCCGTAAAGTGCGACGTGTTCAATATAAAATCCAGGTCATTGGTCATGCCTCTTAAATCAGAGATACCAATCCGGATAGCTGCTTCTTTCCACTTTGCCTGTGCATTGGTAGGCAGTTGACTGTCCGGTTTCTTAAACTTACCTGAGATGACGAGTTCACTTTTATACAGGATCGATTTATAAATCCCGTAATGACGTTCTTCCGGAATTAGTTTTGCAACGACCGTTAGCATTTCAGGCGTCACATTTAATAAGTGGTTTTCAATCACTGGATTTTTCTTTTCGTCCACCCCACTGCTGGTATACGGGATGACTAATACAGGCCCATTGATTGTCTGTGCATTGCTCCATTTGGCATTGATCTTCTCGATAGTTTCCTGGCTTCTCTTTTGACGTTCAGAAATTAAATTCTGAATCATAAAACCGGGGATCAGCATAATCAGGGTCAGAAACCCGATAATAACTGCTTTCATTGTAATTGACCGGCTGAATCTTTCAACCTTTTCCATGATTGTGTCCATAAAATTATTGTTTTTAAATTGTTAGTATTGAGCGTTGAGTATTGAGCATTGAGCGTTGAGCGTTGAGTATTGAGTGTTGAAAGTACTTTGTAATTCAAAGTATAGATATAAAAAAAATTATCGGATCAGGCTTTCAAGAGCGTCTAAATGCTCTTGAAAGGATTGACGGCCCAAGGCTGTCAGGGCATATTTTGTATTGGGTTTCCTGCCAATGAATTGTTTGGTGCTTTCAATGTAATTTAGTCCTTCAAGGGCTTTGATATGGCTTGCCAGGTTGCCATCAGTGAGTTCCAGCATCTCCTTGATCATGCTGAAATCAGCCGACTCATTCACCATTAAAACAGACATAATCCCCAATCGGATCCTGCTTTCAAAGGCTTTATTCAGATTTGCTATGATATTTGCCATGGGTTATTTTAAATCGTATTTTTTGTACAGGATCAAACCATAAATAATGTGGCAGATTCCAAATCCGATAGTCCAGAAAATGATCCCGGTATGCAGGAATATGGCAGCACCAATACCTAACACAATTTCGGTAATGCCCAGGTAATGAATTTCATCAAAAGTATATTTAGAAGCATTCACCAGCGCCAGTCCGTAAAATATCAACGTAGTGGCTGCAATGATTTCCACATCTCCCCTGATAAGGCAGATAAATGAAAAGATACCTCCTGCCATCAATGGAATGCTCAAATTATAGAGCGTTTTTTGAGTCACTTTATTGAACAGCTTCTGATTGCTTTTCCTGGCTTTCCTTGCTGAGAAATAGATCCCGAAACCTATGGATATAAAAAGTACCACCACCGCATCAACAAATAATATAGTCAGTTGTTGGTAACGGTCAAGTCCGGTAGCTGAAGGATTGCTTAAAATATAAAACCACGCAAAAGCAGCCCCGACAGTAGCAGTAATACCGGCCATAATACCGGATAAACCACTTAAGGAAAGAAACCTGGTGGATTTCTCCATCATTTCACGTATCGCTTTTAAATCATCCAATTGCTTTTCCATAATAGATTTGATATATTAAAAGTACTTTGAGTTGCAAAGTTAATATAAGAATTCATTAAAACAAACTTTAGAGTAATTATTTTTAGAATATTTAGCAATACATATTATTAATGTCAGTTGACATTAATAATATACTATTGAATAGTTGATAGTTGACTAATATTTTAATGATATAGTCACGGTTCACTTTATTTAATCACAGCTTCACTTAAAGTGAAGCTGTGACTATAAACATTCAAGAAATTAAAATTATCATTCTCTACAATCCATAATTATTTATAAATTTGCAGCCTTAAAGTATAGTCTTGAAAGTTGAAATTCTAAAATCACATACAACATGGAGGATTAATTCATTTTGATTATCAATTCCATTTCATGTTTAAAGTATAGTTCTTGCCGATAAACACTGTTAACCTCAGATACTAATACGTACCATTCCATGATCAAAAAAGCAATTTTATTACTGCTTCTGCTTTCTCCTGTTTTCGGGTATTGTAAAAACGACAAAGTCATTGCATCCTTAAAAGAACTGGATGAGTGTATTGAAAAACGTTCCTCGTTCGAAGATCTCAAAAAGCAGCGGATTCAAAACCTGGCTGCGCGTTTCTATAAAAACAACATTTCTGTAAGCACCCAATATAAGTTAAGTGCCGCCTTGTTTAATGAATACCGCTCCTACAAATACGATTCGGCGTATTCGTTTGCAGGGAGGATGTTGCAATATGCCGATAAATTAAATGATCCGAATCAGATTGCAGAATCAAAGATGAACCTGGCCTTCAGTTGTGTATCGGCAGGATTATACAAAGAAGCTTCCGAAATATCCAATTCCATTGACACAACCCATCTCATTCTAAGTTGCAAAGCAGACTTATATTCTTTTTTATCTACCCTGTATATCGATATGGCTGATTTTTCCACAGAGCCTTACTCTGCCAAATACAGGAATAACTCCCTCAGGTATTGCCGGAACTCTATGCCCTTCTATACAAATAGTAGTCCGGAAAGAATTATGGCTCGCATACGGGAATGCCAGTTGGAGAATAAATATTCCAAAGCCATCATTATCTCGGAACAATACCTGGCTGCAAAACATCCAAGTCTGCATGATTATGCCATAGTAGCTTCAACACTCGGCTATTTTTATCAGATACGCACGGACACTACAAAAGCCATAGTTTATTTTTCTGCTGCTGCTATTGCCGACCTAAAAATGGCAACTAAAGAGACTTCAGCCATCCGTCAGTTAGCTGAATTACTCTATGAACAGGGTGATATTCAGCGGGCTTATTCGTATGCAACCCTTGCTCTGGATGATGCCAATTTTTACAATGCCAGGCAACGTAAAATTGAGGTAGGCCGTGTCCTTCCTATTATTGAAGCAGGCCGTTTTGATATTATCAAACAGCAAAAGGATAAACTGCTGATTTATGCATCCATCATTTCGATCCTGTTCATTCTTTTCATGGTATCCACCTTGATTATTTTAAAACAAAAGAAAGGGTTGAATTCTGCCCGGTTATTGATTCTAAAACAGAATGAAGACTTACAGGAATCGAATGAACAACTGACAGAAGTACAAAAGAAGATAAGCAAACAAAACATGGACTTGTTGCAGATCAACGAACGGTTAAAGGAAGTACACCGGATTAAAGATGAATACATTGGTTATTTCTTCAGTACTAATTCTACTTACCTGGATAAAACGGAAGATTTCAGGAAAATGGTTGTACGCAAAATCAAAAACCGTCAGTTTGATGAATTGGTTCAGCTCACAGCAGTGACTGATTTACGGAAAGAACGGGAAGATATGTTTAATCTGTTCGACCAGATATTCATGAAGCTTTTCCCTGATTTTGTAACCCGTTATAACCAGCTCTTCAAAGAAGAAGACCGGGTAATTATCAAATCCGATGGTATGCTTACACCCGAGATCCGCATATTTGCATTAATCCGACTTGGAATTACGGAGAGTGAGCGGATTGCAAATTTCCTTGATTTTTCCTTGTCCACTGTAAAGAATTATAAAACCAAGGCAAAGAACCGTTCATTGGTTCCAAATGAATTGTTCGAGCATAAAATCATGGAGATTGAATCGGTAAAAACAGAAATACAGGATAAAACTGAGTAATCAGCACGTACAGTTCCGGTACTTTTTGAGGCATCCTTCGGGATGCCTTTTTTATTGATATACTGATTGTTATTAATTATTTTACAGGTCATTCCGGTACATATTGAACTACCAGACACCTTATTCAGTTTAATAAGGTCTATATTTGCATAGTGAATTTAATAGAATACACTCTTCTCATTTTATATATCCTGAGTAAGACACATTAGAAGAATACTGAGATTAATAAATATAATTTTATTATCACAAGAAATTTTACAGGAACAAAATATCATCTAACTTTGAATAGGCTAGTAACAAATACTTTAAATTCAATCCATGAAATTATTTAATCTTAAATCACAAACAATTATGCTGAATGCCATTATCATGTCAGCAATCCTGTCTTTCGGAGCTTGTACTAAAACCTCCGACATAACGGAAATAGCTGACAATACGAATCCGGATCCTGTCCAATATGGGATACCCTATGGGAATGTTCCTGATACACGCGATGCCGTTATTTATCAGGCAAATATGCGGAGTTTTAGCTCCACCCGTAATTTTCAGGGAATCATTTACAGGTTGGATTCAATTAAAAACCTGGGTATAAATGTCATTTACCTGATGCCAATCTATCCGGTGGGTACTTTAAAGTCGATCAATTCACCTTATTGCGTAAAAGATTATACGGCTGTAAACAGTGGATTTGGCACCCTGACTGATTTGAGGAACCTGATAGATGGTGCCCATACCCGGGGAATGAGCGTTATCCTCGACTGGGTAGGCAACCATACTTCCTGGGACAATGCCTGGATCAGTCACAGCAGCTGGTATGTAAAGGATTCAAACGGGAACATTATCAGTCCAAATGGGTGGAATGATGTCGCCCAGTTGAATTTTCAAAGCCAGGACATGCGTAAGGAAATGATTAAAGACATGAAATATTGGGTTTATACAGCCAATTGCGATGGATTCAGGTGTGATTATGCCGATGGCCCGCCTGCTGATTTCTGGAAACAGGCCATTGATTCACTCCGTAATATAAAGACCCACAAATTGTTGATGCTTGCGGAAGGCACCCGTGCCGATCATTATACCTCCGGTTTTAATTTTACCTTTGGATTCCGGTTTTACGATCAACTGAAAACTATCTACAGCAATAATCAACCGGTAACCAATATTGACGATATCAATGCACAGGAATTCCCATCCGGAACTTCCGAGATGAATCTTGTGGTTCGTTACATAACCAATCATGATGTAAACGGTTCCGATGGAACTCCACTGGACTTATTCGGTGGAAGTACCGGTTCAATGGCAGCATTTGTTGTGGCAGCCTATATGAAAGGAGTGCCCATGATTTATGATGGACAGGAAGTCGGAACAACCTACCGGTTGACATTTCCTTTCACCGGAGCAACTATAAACTGGGCTTCAAATCCGGCCATGAACACAGAATACAAAAAGATAATTGCATTTAGAAACAACAGCACAGCCCTTAGACGCGGAACGCTGGTTTCATATAGCAATAGCAATGTGTGCGCATTTACAAAATCGTCGGGCACCGAGACGGTGTTGGTACTTTGCAATCTACGAAACTCTTCAACCAATTTTACAATCCCAACATCCCTTGCTAACTCAGTCTGGAGTGATGCATTTACCGGAAATTCAGTTTCAATTACCACACAGGTCCCTTTATCTGGTTTTTCATACTTAGTTTTAAAAAAATAATTCATACAATAATTCGGTTGACAGTTAACCAATTGTCAATTTATTAGTTACAGTTAATACAAATATCATCGTGAAGAAGAAAATTTTAATTATTTATCTGTTTTCAATGCTTGGATTCGGATTTACTCACGCAAAGAGCCCTACCGACAAATTGATTGGGTTGAACATTTCCGTTTTTTATCCTGCAAATTATGATGCCAGGGCACATCAACCTTCCTTTGCCTTATTCAAGGAACCAAAAGTACTGGGCCAGGTTCCATCGAACTGGAAACAAAGGCCTGATTTCTATACCAAAAATGGTAAGACAGTTGCTGCCTTGCCTGTTCCGAAAGGAACCAGCCTGTATGGCACCGGTGAAACAAAGGGGACCCTGATCCGCAACGGTGAAAACATAACCTTATGGAACACGGACAATTATAAATACAGCCTGGCCAAAGGGAAGCGTCTTTACCAGAGCCATCCCTGGGTGCTCGGGGTGAACAGTGACGGATCTGCCTTTGGCGTGATAGCCGACAATACCTGGAAACAACAGATTGACCTTTCTGACAGTATCCGGTTCATTTCCGACGGTCCAGCTTTCCGCGTAATTGTGATCCAACGCAATTCTCCGCAGGAAGTAATCAAAGCTCTGGCGAATTTAATTGGCAAGATGGAGATGCCTCCACTCTGGTCATTGGGGTACCAGCAATGCCGTTTTTCGTATGTGCCCGATACCCGCATTAAAAATTTAGCCGATACATTCCGCCTTAAGAATCTACCCTGTGATGTAATCTGGATGGATATCGATTACATGGAAAAATTTAAAATCTTTACTTTCGATAAGGTTAAGATCCCCGATCCCAAAGGTGTGAATGATTACCTGCATCTCAAGGGTTTCCATTCCATCTGGATGATCGATCCCGGGGTAAAGGTTGAAAAAGACTATCCGGTCTATGAATCAGGTTCTGCCGGCGACCATTGGGTACAAACTGCTGATGGCAAGGAGTTTCATGGCAAAGTATGGCCGGGTCCCTGTGCGTTCCCCGATTTCACCATGCCTGCCACCCGAACCTGGTGGAGCGGTCTCTATAAAGACTTTATGGCCACCGGCATTGATGGCGTGTGGAACGATATGAACGAGCCCTCGGTATTTGATGGACCCGATGGTACCATGCCCGAAAACAACCATCACCGTGGAGGAGGCAATTTACCCGCAGGACCGCATCTGCGCTACCACAATGTGTACGGCATGCTTATGGTAAAAGCCTCCCGTGAAGGTATTCTGGCTGTGAATCCCAATAAAAGACCATTTGTACTCTCCCGCTCCGGCTTTCTGGGAAGTAACCGCTTTGCCGCCACCTGGACAGGCGATAACTGTGGAACTGTGGAACATATGAAAATGTCAATCCCGATGACCCTGAACCTGGGTTTATCAGGCCAGGCATTCAGCGGCCCTGATGTGGGTGGTTTTACCGGGATTACTACCCCCGAACTCTTTGGGCAGTGGATTGCCATGGGAGCCTTTTTCCCTTTTATGCGCGGTCATGCCAGCAATGATGTGAATAACAAGGAACCCTGGGCTTTCGGGCCGGAGATTGAAAAGGTATCCCGTACTGCCCTGAACCGCCGATACCGCTTGTTACCGTATTTCTATACCCTGTTCAACGAAGCTTCTAAAACCGGTATTCCCGTGATGCGTCCCGTCTTTTTTGCCGATCCGAAGGACACGATGCTGCGTAAGGAACAACAGGCATTCCTGATAGGAAATGATTTGCTGGTTATACCAAAATGGGCTGTGAACCCTGTCCTGCCTTCCGGCATCTGGCGCATAGCCTCCATTGCGGGTGAGAACAGTACCACTGATACCTATCAGTCGGATGTACGGGTTAAAGGTGGAGCCATCATTCCTTTAGGGAAAATTATACAAAATACTACCCAGTACAACCTGGACTCCCTGACATTGCTGGTATCATTGGATAAGAACGGCAAAGCGGCCGGCACTATATACGAAGATGCCGGTGAAGGCTTCCAATATAAGAAAGGGGAATACAAAACATTTGATTTTGCGGCACAACAGGTGGGTTCTACTGTTAAAGTAACTGTTACCCCCAAGACAGGCCTTTTGAAACCTACCATCCGCAAGTACAGGGTGTGTGTCATTACTGACAAAGGTACCACCGAAGGGAACTGGACAACAGGGAATAATATTTCAGTTATTTTGACGGATAAAGATTAGAACAAACAGGTATTCAATAAATTATAACAACCATTTTTTGTTTCAGGTTTATAAGTAATCAATTTAATATCTGACCTGCAGAAAAAGACCTTTTATCGAAAAAGAAGCCGACTTCTGTCTGAAGTCCTGCATATTCCAGCCCAAAGTAATGTCCGGAAAGGACAATACCTTGGGCTGGTTTGTATATATCCCTTTCCATCAAGTCATTTTAATCTTCTTTCGGATAGTATAAGTTAGTATTCAGCCCAAAAACAATGCTTTTATCAGGTTTTAATCTGATTAATAAACTTAAATTCATTGTTCCTTATAAATTTAAAACGTGGGACTCGCGATTTCCATATCGCGAATGAAACCTGGTATTCAGACTAAATTCATTAAATGAGAGCTTATTTCAACAAACAGGAATATCTATAACTTTGGTATCTCCTTGTTATTTTTGCTGTTTATCATATCAGTATGTTCTTTTATTGGGCCAGAATGTAACTAATACCGTATTTTTTCTTTTTGCATCAAACTTTTGTACCTTTATCCCGTTAAACAAGTATTAGACATACGAACCATGACTCCTCTCAAATCCATATTTATAAAAGTACTGTTTCCCGTACTACTTCTTACGACCCTGTTCTCCTGTGCCGAGCAAAACGGGTATGGCATTGCCGGGGTATTAAAAGGCAAGATCTCTATCGGCCCCCTCTGCCCGGTGGAAACCATCCCCCCGCAGCCCGGTTGCACACCTACAGCCGAGACCTACAAAGCCTGGTCCACTGCCATATGGAAACTCAACAAAACCACCAGGGTAGCGACCCTCACCCCTACCCTGGATGGTAATTACAGCATCACCCTTCCTTCCGGTAAGTACATTGTCGATTTTGATTCCAGCGTTACGTTCCATTCCGGTTCAAATCTCCCAACTCAAATCACCGTCCTCCCTAACGATACAACGGTGTTTAATATTACCATCGACACCGGGATACGCTAAATCCGGGTAGTAGTGTTCAACATTTACCAAAACCATACTAAAACTCACTATTTAAAAGCTTTACGTTTGACTAAGCATACTTATGCATTATTGATAACCGTCCGGACCTAAGCGTCCGGGCGGTTATTTGTATGCAATAAATTGAATGCTTTTAAATAATTAGAATAATAATCATTGCTGTCCGAACTTTTAGTTAAAACTATTTATTTCTAAATTTTCATATAAGACTTACAGATAGTTAGTTTGTAAATACGATAAAAAGCTGTTCAAAATCTTTTTCATTCGTCTTAGCCCTAAATAAATTTTGTGAAACTGTACATTGTCTTTACGGGTTAACCACTCACTTTACTCCTGGTCTCTCTATAGAGGGTCTTTCGTAAGGCTTTAAAAGGGGTTCAGTTAGGGTTCAGTTAGGTTTACCTATCTCAACCCTATCTCAACCCTATCTCAACCCTATCTCAACCCTATCTGAACCCTAACTGAACCCCCTCCATAGAGCGACCAGATGCAGACCTGGACCCGGATCTGTTGAGAATAGAAACAGCCTATAGGAAAACAAAGCGGGAAGGTACCGTCAGTCGGAAAATTCGGGGCGCAAGGTGGGGCTTTCAAAGGGACAAACACTTGTTTAGCTGTCCGGACATCACAGTCATAATGGATCGCAGCTAAAGTAATACGGGCAACTCTTATCCGTTTTATCCTTGTTGACCGATGCCGCAAGAATGAATGTGGGATTAAATATACAATTTATTGCGCTTTTCTATTTTTTCAATTATTGTTCGGACAGTAATGAATAATAATAGAATATATTGAGGGTATAAAAAAAAGTTCGTACTTTTGGAGTAAAATAATGAACTAAAGGGCGGCAAATCCTCATTACTGTGGTGGATATTAGTACCGGATTACGGTTGTTATTAAGATTAAAACTGACACACTTATCGTTTCAAAATGTACAGAATGATTATTCTGAACATACATAACAAGATCAAAAAAACATGATTAAAAGAGCCTTAAAAGCATATGGAAAAACAAGGAGCATCTGTTGTTATTTCCCATCAAATCAGAGAAGGGAAACAAAGTGAATACGAAAAATGGTTGGAGGAAATAGGTCCAATCTGTAGAAATGCCGCTGGTAACATTGATTGGCAAATAATTCGTCCTATCCCTACCCTAACCTCAACATACACTGTAATTATCCGTTTTGACACAACGGAACATCTAAAGGACTGGATGAATTCCTTGGAGAGAAGTGATCTGATAAAAAAAGCACAACCACTTTTCGAGAAAGGTGATGACTATTACATAAAGAGCGGGCTGGATTTCTTGTTTACGCCCCTGGAATCGAAGACCAAAACACCAATGCGTTGGAAGCAATTTTTAGTAACCTGGTCTGCCATCTATCCTTTATCATTGAGCATTCCATTCATCATTACCCCTATCTTAAGAGCATGCAGATTTCCTCAAATACGTATTATCGATTCATTCTTTATTTCGGGATCTGTTGTATTACTTATGGTCTATATTATTATGCCATATTATACGAAACTGATTAAAAAATGGCTGTATAAATAGCTGAAGTTATTATCTTTTTATCAGAGACCCTTTCTAATTTAATCTTGTCAGGTAAAAAATAATAAATTTGAATAACCTGTTTATATGTATATTGCATAAATGTTTATGCCACATTGTCAGATAATTTGAATTGGTGCATTTTTAGTAGTCGTTTTTAATTTAAACTATAAAACGATGAAAAAATATAAGACTATTTCGTACCTGCAAGGTAACGAATCAAATACAAGCCCCGGAGTAAATCAGAACGAAGAGTCAGAACTCGATTCCTATTCAAACACCGTAATATCAGCCGTTGATAAGGTAAGTCCGGCAGTAGTCCAGATCATAGCCTATAAAAACGGGAATGAAAAAGATGCCGGTGGAGGATCCGGGTTCTTTATATCTTCCGAAGGATTTATTGTGACGAACAGCCATGTTGTAGCAGAGGCTGTAAAACTGGAAGTAAGGACACCGGATGGAGATGTCTTTTTGGCAGAACTGAAAGGCAATGACCCTTCCACGGATGTGGCAGTTATAAAAGTTTACGGAAAGAACTTCCCATCTGTTAAGTTTGGCGATTCAGGTAAATTAAGGGTAGGCCAACTGGTAGTGGCCATTGGAAATCCATATGGTTTTCAATATACGGTCACAGCAGGCGTGGTAAGCGCATTGGGACGTTCCATGCGAAGTTATGCAGGAAGGTTGATTGATAATGTTATTCAGACCGATGCTGCCTTAAACCCGGGTAATTCAGGGGGACCCTTGATTAACTCGAAAGGGGAAGTGGTGGGAATAAATACAGCAATCATAGCCTCTGCACAGGGATTATGCTTCGCTGTCGGGTCGAATACAGCCGAATATGTGGTTGGCAAGCTCATCATGGAAGGCAAGGTTCGCAGGGCATTTCTGGGTATCGAAGGCCAGACTATAAACCTGTCTAAACGAATTGTAAACTACAATCACCTGAGCATGAACAAAGGGATTTACATTGAGCGGGTTGAAAGAAATGGACGGGCAGGAAACAGCCAACTGGCGCCAGGAGACATCATTGTAGGGTTCAATAATATCTCCATCAGTTCGGTGGATGAGCTTTATCTCAACCTGAATGAAAGCCTTATAGGCAAAGTCGTTGAGCTTGAGATATTGAGGAACGGGATAAAAACACCTGTAAAAGCAACTTTGGCTGAAGCTGCCTGAATAATCAGAATTTACAGAATATTTGGATTTTCAGAATTAATAATAAACTAATACCCGGATAATTTAAACTAAAAATGATCAGGCAAGCAAATCATTTCATTATTCCACTTTAAACATTTTAGCAACAAGTCTGTTTTAAAAAACAAAGTCTTAGGGATAGATTAAACGGATAGGCATTGGGAATGTTTAAGGAATTACAAAACCAATTAAATCAGATGATATGCGAAAATTAAAGCTTCAGGTGCAAATGACTGTTGATGGATTTATTGCAACACTGGATGGTGAAATGGACTGGATGGTATGGGATTGGAGTGATAAGCTCATAGAATATGTAAAGGAACTGTCAGAACCGGTTGATTGTATCGTACTTGGACGGAAACTGGCTGAAGGATTTATCCCGTATTGGGCTTCCAACCCGCAAGGAGAAGATGCCATTGGTATTGATAAAATGAATAATACCCCAAAAGTCGTTTTTACCAGAACACTGGACAAGTCAGACCCCAAAGTACTGAAATGGAAAAATACCACCATGGCAAAAGGGGATCTGGTAGATGAAATCATGAAATTAAAGAACCAGGATGGAAAGGATATTATCGCTTATGGGGGTGCCGGTTTTGTATCGGAACTCATCAAACATGGATTGATTGATGAGTATCATTTATTCATTAATCCGGCAGTACTTGGGAATGGGATGACTATTTTCAATGAACTTAAAAGCAGGCAATATCTCACACTTATAGAATCCAGATCATTTGACTGCGGTATTGTGGTTCTGCATTATGAGCCTAAACGGAAATAATAAAAACGAACCACATTAGGCACAATAGTTCACAATAGTTATTATGCATATGGTTAATTAGTTGAGTTGAAGATCATGTAATACAGGTAGTCATTTACCTATTGTGTCTTTCTCTATTTATTTTGTGTTCTATTGTGTCTATTGTGGTTAGTAACATTTATCTTCTTTAAATTTAGTAAAGTAGGAAGAAAAGATAATAACAAGAAAGAGGATTCTACAAATTGTGGAATCCTCTTTCTTGCTATTACATGTTTAAATCTTACCAAATCTTTACTCTCTCGTTCTCGGGACGCCACATACTGTCACCTTGTTTAACACTAAAGGTTTCATAGAATTCGGGCATATTGGATAATGGACCGAGTACCCTCCATTTAGCAGGTGCATGCTCGTTGCTTTTTACCTGATTTGCAATGGCTTCCGGACGCATGTTCAGCATCCACGCCAGGGCATATCCAAGGAAGAAACGCTGGCTTGGGTTCAATCCTGCAATTATTTTGTTATCCTTGAATTGACTGGTTTTTTTGAATGCTTCATACCCCATTATCACACCACCCAAATCGGCAATATTCTCACCCTGTGTCAGTTCACCGTTAATATGTAGCTTATCAACGGCCACATAGTCATTGAACTGCTTTACAATCATTTTCGTTTTCTGGTTAAACTTCAGACTGTCACTGCTTGTCCACCAGTTGGCAAGGTTGCCGGAAGCATTGTATTTACACCCCTGGTCATCAAAGCCGTGTGTTATTTCGTGACCGAACGTTCCACCTATGATCGAATACAACAGGGCATCATCAGCCATTCTGCCTTCATAACCGGGAACAATGATGTTGCAACCCGGGATGACGATTTCATTGTTCGATGGATTATAATATGCATTGTAAGTCTGTGGTTGCATATCCCATTCTGTGCGATCCACCGGTTTGCCATATTTATGGATCATGTAGTTGAATTCCCATTTATTGGCATTCATCACATTTTTCACATAGGAAGTGCGGTCAACCTGCATGGCGCTAAGATCTTTCCATTTATCCGGGTATCCCACTTTCATAATGACTGCATTCAGTTTTTTCAATGCTTTTTCTTTTGTAGGTGCACTCATCCAATCAAGTGCTTTGATCCGTTCGGCAAATACCTCCTTGATAGCATTCCCTATCTCCACTAACTTTTCTTTCGTTCCTTTAGGCAGGTATTCGGCAACATACACCTGGCCAATCAATTCACCCAGTGACCGGTCGGTCTGTTCCACGACACGCTTCCATCTGGGCTTAGGTTCTTTTACACCCTTGAGTGTTGCTGTATAAAAGTTAAAGTCTTCCATGTACGTTTTATCATCCATGTAAGGAGCCAATCCATTCAACAGATAGTATTTCAGGTAATTCTTCCAGTCTGCTACAGTGTATTTTTTAAGATACCCGTTCAATGCAGCCAGGAACTCCGGTTGCCCTACTACCACACTATCCACCTTGGTGAGTCCGGTAGTATTGAGAAATGTCTTCCAGTCGACGTTTGGTGTCAAGGTAATTAATGCCGCGAAAGTCATCTTATGGTAGTTTGTTAACGGATCACGGGTATCTTCCCTCTTGCGCGACGTCCTGGCAAGGGAAGTTTCCATTTCCATCAACCTCGAGGCTGCCTGTTTCGCGTAGGATTCTTCGTATCCCATAATCTTAAACATATTGCCAACCTCAACAACAAATTTATCGCGTATGGTTTTAGCCCTGGCATCGGTATCAAAGTAAAAATTACGGTCAGGAAGGCTCAATCCACCCTGGCTGATATACACCTGGTATTTGCTGCTGTTTTTATCGTCCTGGGCGATATAAACATTAAACAATGGTGCAGAGGATACTGTGTGAATGTACGCTGCCTCTTTTATGATTCCATTCAGGTCTTTGATCTGGTCTATGGTTGCAAAATCATTTTTCAGGTCGCTGATCCCCTTCTTATTCAGCAGGGTGCTGTCCATACCCGAATAGAATAAATCACCTATCTTTTGCTTGTTGCTTCCCTTCTCTACATTCTGAATAGCCGCCGAAGTTTCACAGATTTTACGGACCTGGGCATTGATGGTATCCTGAATCAGCTGGAAGATGCCGTTACTTTGCTCGCTGGCAGGAATTGGATTTTGCTTAAACCACATGCCGTTGGCATATTCAAAGAAGTCATTGCCTGGTTTGACAGTGGAATCGATATGGGATACCAAAGCATCCGCTTTATCATCTGAGTATTTTGATTTCATGCATGATGGTGTGAAAGTTAACAGCACAAGGCTGCCTACAAAAGAAAAAAAGAGTGTGTTTTTCATATGGTTGGATGTTGAATAAGTTTATAACAAATGGGACCTTTAAAAATGGCTGTAAATGTAATTATTTTAGTTTGTTTATGAAAACCTTCAAATGTTCAGGATATTTATTTTAGATTCCCGGGGTCTTAAAATTCAATTCTAAAAATAACAACCTATTGAATTATTCGTGATCATTCGATCCAATAAAAAATAATTTATATCTATATTTGCAAAATAAACTCACATCAATGAAAAAAACATTTATACTAATCAGTTGTATCCTATTCTCGTTTTCCATTTTTGCAAAGAACGAAATAGATTCATTATTAAATGTTCTGGATAAAACTATTGAAAATTATCAGTTATATTCCAACCTTAAGGAACAGAAATTAAACCAACTGAAAGATCTGTTGAAAATTACTACTGCCGATGAGCAACGGTATATTATCTGTGGAAAATTATATGATGAGTACCGGTCGTACAATTCCGATTCTGCCTTGACCTATGCCCGCAAGAAGCTGGTCATTGCCGAAAAAATGAATGATATCCAGAAACTCAATGACGCGAGGTTAAACCTGGCATCCATTATGGGGACATTAGGCATGTACAAGGAGGCAATGGATATTCTGAATGATGTTGATATCAAGACATCCCCTTTCCTGAAAGCATACTATTTTCATATTTACCGGACAATCTACGGTTCAATGTCCGATTATGCCGTATCCAGCCAGGAAAAGGCCCGGTATGATTCCAGGACGGCAGCTTTCAGGGACTCATTACTGGCTGTAAATGCCCCAACTTCAGGGCCCCATGTAATGGTCCAGTCCGACCAGTTAATCGTAAAAAAACAATATGACGAAGCATTGAAGTTACTACTGCCCTATTTCCCAACTATAAAAGATAATAATCACGACAAAGCCATCATTGCCTACAGTATTTCAGAGGCTTATCATGGTAAAAAAGACCGGAATCGCGAGAAACGTTGGCTGGCCATTTCGGCAAATTACGATATCCAGTCGGCCAACAAAGAATATATTTCATTACGCAGCCTGGCTTTTATTTTGTATGAAGACGGCGATATAGACCGGGCGTACAAATATATCAGGCGATCACTCGATGATGCCCTCTTTTGCAATGCCCGACTGCGAACCATAGAAATTTCATCAATGGTTCCCATTATCGATAAAGCATATCAGTTGCAAACGCAGGCACGTCAGCGTGATTTGATTATTTCACTGGTCAGCATCAGCCTGTTGTCACTTTTCCTGATCGTTGCTATCTTTTTTGTTTACCGTCAAATGAATAAACTGGCCGTTACCCGTAAACATTTAAGCATTGCCAATAAACAACTGAATGATGTAAACCAGGAATTATCAGGCACCAACCAGGAATTGAAAATAACCAATGAGACCTTGCTTGAAGCCAATATAATTAAAGAGGAATACATTGGCAGGTATATGGACCAATGCTCAGCCTATATCGATAAGTTGGATGAATATCGCCGGGTGTTGAATAAAACAGCTGCGGCAGGAAAGATTGACGAGTTATTGCTTTCCATTAAATCAAAACAGTTTATTGAAACCGAATTAAAAGAGTTTTATGATAATTTCGACAGTTCGTTTCTTCAGCTCTTTCCAACCTTTGTAGATGAGTTTAAAAGGCTTTTGTCCGATCATGAAGATATCCTGTTGAAACCGGGTCAACTTTTAAATACCGAACTACGAATCTTTGCACTTATACGTCTCGGCATCACCGACAGTGTCAAAATATCCCACTTCCTACGCTATTCTTTGTCGACTATTTATAATTACCGCACGAAGCTACGAAACAAAGCACTTGGTAAGCGGGATGAATTTGAAGCGAATGTAATGCGTATAGGAACGAATCCAAAATAAAAAAAAACGTTTTTAAAAGAAGGCCTTCAGTGTTAAAACACACTCGAAGGCCTTCTTTTTTATTCTAAATCCACTACTTTTATTACACGTTAAAATACAGTAAAACTCTAATTTTAAAATAGATAAAACGAACGATTACCAATATGCACTACATTTTACATTTACTAAAAATATACTACGTTGAAAGGATCTATATTTGCATTGTCGAAAGTCCGATATTGATTTGAAAACTGATGAACGTTTAGGTTTTTTGATTCATAAAGATGATCGATCATTAAAAATTTTATAACCTTAAATAATAAAATGATGGTAAATTTGAAAAGAAGCCTATCCTGCATACTGTTTCTCTGCAGTATGCTATTTGTCTTACCAGGTGCTGTTGCCCAAACTCCGGGCAGAACTATCTCCGGAGTGGTGGTAGATGCAAAAGGTGAACCTATTATCGGTGCAAGTGTCCTGATTAAAGGAACTTCAACGGGAACAATAACCAACTTTGAAGGTACCTTTACAATTCCTGCTGGAACACTAAAAAAACCGGTCTTGCAATTTTCGTACATTGGGTATACTTCACAAAAGGTAACAGTAGAAAGTATAACCAACCTTCGAATTGTACTGGTAGAAAATTCCGAATCACTCGAAGAAATTGTTGTTGTAGGCTATGGTACCCAACGCAAAAAAGACCTGACAGGTTCGGTTGCCTCCATTAAAAGCAGTGATCTAAAATCATTGCCGGTACCCAGTGTCAGTGACGCCATGCAGGGACGGGCTGCCGGGGTCCAGGTAATATCATCAGGCACACCCGGAAGTGATGCAATTTTCCGTATTCGAGGTACCGGTACGATTAATGATGCGAATCCACTTGTTGTCATTGATGGGTTACCTATCGATGGAGGCTTAAACCAATTGAACCCGGATGATGTAGAAACCATCCAGGTATTAAAAGATGCTTCAGCAACGGCTATTTATGGTTCGCGGGGTGCAAACGGGGTTATTATTATAACGACCAAACATGGCAATGGCGGAGGTGGCAAATCCCAGATTAATTTCAACTATTCATACGGCGTTCAATCAGCCACGAACCGGATTAAAATGCTTAATGCTTCTCAATTTGCAACCTTGCATAATGAGATGTTAAGTAATGGCGGGTTAACGCAAAATCCGGAATTTGCAGATCCGGCCAGCCTGGGAACCGGTACCGATTGGCTTGGTTCATTCTTCCGGACAGCCCCCATACAGAATTATTCATTGAATTATTCCGGAGGTTCTGATAAAACGAATTTCTATGTATCCGGTAATTATTTCAACCAGGATGGCATAGTTATAAATACAGGTTTCAAACGGTTTACATTCCAATTGAATACCGAAAGTAAAGTAACCTCCTATTTGAAATTCGGGAACAACCTGACTTTAAACCACGACATTAAAAGCAGCGGGGATTACAATATCCAGAAGGCAATGTTTGCCTTGCCAACACAACCAATTTACCGGGCAAACGGAAACTATTCAGGACCGGTGGGACAACCCATTAATGCCGGGGATGTAACGAATCCTATCGGGACAGCTAAAACTGTGGAAAATTCTACAAACGGTTATAATCTGATGGGTTCGGTTTACGCTGAATTGCAATTGATGAAAAGCCTGAAACTGAAATCAACATTTGGTTTACAGGCAAACTTCTGGGATTCACGTACATGGTCGCCAAAGTATTCCTGGGATTCCAGCGTAAAAACGGATTCCTATTTGGGTGAGACCTACAACAAAAACATAACCTGGTTATGGGACAATACTTTAACTTACGACAAAACCTTTGGCAACCACAAACTGGGTATCATGGCAGGTACCAGTGCCCAGGAAAACAGATACAACTACATGACCGGCTCAATCCAGAGTTTTGCCAGTGATATTACACAACAACTGGATAATGGTATTTTAGTTCCGAAAGTAGGTGGAAGTACAAATAGTTATTCCATGTTATCCTATATGGGCAGAGTGAATTATGGGTATGCCGACAAATACCTTATTACGGCTACTTTACGCCAGGATGGTTCATCACGGTTTGGTGAGAAGAACAAATACGGGTTATTTCCTTCCGCTTCCGCTGCCTGGCGTATCTCGGAAGAAGAATTCTTTAAATCCATCACTTTTGTAAACGACCTGAAACTCCGTGCCGGTTATGGGGCCACCGGAAATCAGAGTATTGGAAATTATTCATTTGCGTCCTCTTTGAACACAGTGAAATACAATTTCAACAACACTGTCGTGTCAGCAGTTGTGCCAACGGTCATGCCTAATCCCTATGTACAATGGGAAGCACAGAAACAGGTGAATGTTGGCTTTGATGCCTCTTTGTTGAACCAACGGGTCGATGTCACCCTGGATCTTTATTCAAAACAAACCGATAAAATGTTGGTTAAAATGGTTGTTCCTGTTTCAACAGGTTATTCAGACGTCAATGTTCCTTTTATTAATGCCGGTAAAATGGAGAATAAAGGGGTTGAGATTTCAGTGAATACAAAAAACCTGACCGGTAAACTGACCTGGAATACAAACTTTAATGTTTCGTACAATGTCAATAAAGTAATTAGTAATAATGACACCGTACCAACTTCAACAGGAAGTATCGGGTTAAACTACAACCTGGCATTGATTCAGGCTGGCATTCCTGTGAATGAGTTTTATGGTTTTGTAACCGATGGCATTTTTCAAAACCAACAGGAAGTTGACCATCATGCCACGCAGGTTACCGGGAGTGATCCCTACAGCAGAACTTCACCGGGTGATATCCGTTTCAAGGATTTGAATAATGATGGTGTTATCAACGATAAGGACCGTACCTACCTGGGCAATCCGAATCCTACCTTTACATTTGCAATGAACAACACCTTTTCATACAAAGGTTTTGACCTAAGCATATTCCTGCAGGGAGTAGCCGGAAATAAGATTTTCAATGCAAACAGGTTGTGGAGTGAAGCCATGGCAGTGGCTCAAAACCAGACAACTGCTACCCTTGACAGATGGAACGGTGAAGGCACCAGCAACAGTATGCCCAGAGCGGTATTCAATGATCCGAATAAGAATACGCGCCAGTCCGATCGATACATTGAAGATGGTTCCTATTTGAGAATTAAAAATGTAACCTTAGGTTATACACTGCCATTGCCTATGATAAAGAAAGCTCAATTATCGACTGCCAGGTTCTTCATATCTGCTCAAAATCTCTTTACAATTACAAAATACAAGGGTTTTGATCCTGAAATAGGGACTAGTGGTATCGATAACAATGTATATCCGGTAACACGAACCATCAGCATAGGCTTTAATCTAGGAATCTAATCATCAAAATCCAAACAGTATGAAACTCATAAAATATTTCTCAATAGCAGTAGCTGCAACATTATTACCAGCCTGTAGCAATTTTCTGGATAAAGTTCCGGAAGACACAATTAACAGCTCAAACTTCTTTCAAACAGAAGCTGATGCCGTAGGAGCAATCAACGGGGCTTATCAACCGTTGCAATGGCCCAAATTGTATAACCTGCGCATGTGGACTACCGATATCATGGCCGGGAACAGTATTGTTGGGGCCGGAGGTGGTACTGATGGCATTGAAACACAGGATGAAGCCAACTTTATAACTTCTACGGATAATCAGGGAGTCCTGGATATGTGGCGTGGACCGTGGCCTGGAATCCTGCGCTGTAATATTATCCTGCAAAAAGTTCCCGGAATGACAATCAGTGAAAGCTTGAAAAACAGGGTCCTGGGTGAAGCCTATTTCTTACGTGCCCATTACTATTTTATTCTGGTACAATTTTTTGGGGATGTACCATTGGTACTTCAACCGGTGGAACCAGGAGATGATCTACGTCCTTTCAGGACTCCTAAAGCTGATGTATATAAACAGATCGTATCCGATTTAAGCACTTCTGTAACCTTATTGCCTCAGCGTGAACAATACTCCGGAAGCGATATTGGCAGGGCCTCGAAAGGTTCGGCAGAAGGCATGTTAGCGAAAGTGGAATTAACCCTGGGCAATTATCAACGGGTAGTCAATCTGTGCGATTCAATTAAAGGATTAGGTTATGCATTGAATGCAAGTTATGCCAACAATTTCAATCCTGCAACCGAAAACTCTGTTGAATCGCTATTTGAAGTACAGTATGTAAGCGGTGCCGGATTCGATTTCTGGAGCAATGAGAATCAGGCTTCGTGGGTCAGTGCCTTTACCGGGCCCCGAGGTTCGAACATGGTTGCCGGAGCTTTTGGTTGGGATCAGCCAACAGAAGAATTTGTAAGTTCATATGAAAACGGCGACCTTCGAAAGGATGTAACGGTTCTTTATGAAGGAGGACCTAATTTTGATGGCCTGGTATATCAAAAGTCCTATTCAACTACCGGATATAATCTTCGAAAATTCCTGGTCCCACTATCTGTTTCGTCTTCATACGACAATAGTCCGTTGAATTTTCCGGTGTTGCGTTATGCTGATGTACTCTTAATGAAAGCAGAAGCGTTGAATGAACTCGGTAAGACAGCTGAAGCAGAACTACCGGCTACTGATGCCAACGCAACCTTGAATAAAGTACGCCAGAGAGCCGGGCTACAAAATGTCACCGGACTGGACCAGACAACATTAAGGGAAAAGATCCTGCACGAACGACGTATGGAACTGGCTTTTGAAGGACAACGCTGGCTCGACCTGATCCGGGTTAATAACGGACAATATGGAATCAACTTTTTACATTCCATCGGCAAATCGAATATGAGTACGAAATACTTATTGTTCCCCGTACCACAAAAAGAACGTGATGCCAATCCAAATCTAACCCAAAATACCGGTTATTAATCTTCGGTTCATTTAATAATAAACGAAAAATCAATATGAAAAAACTAATTATAGGTAGAAGCTTAAAACAGAAGTTCCAACAATATGTAGGAACAATACTGGTTACTATGTTTGCGACCACTTTATTTTCAGCCTGCCAGGAAAATTTGCCGGATAATATTGCAAACTCGGGTGTCCTGGCTTTATCAGCTTCAAAAACAACTTTACAATTAAATCAGAAAGATGATAAAAACACGGCTGTTGATTTAACCTGGACAACAGGAACAAATCATGGTAGCGGTGCATCGATATCGTATGTCCTTCAGATAGATAAGAAAGGCAATAGCTTTGCGAACCCAATCATGAAAGACATGGGAAAAGGCGTTTATAGTAACAGTTTAAATGTCGGGGCTTTAAATGACACTTTACTCTCACGTTGGGCTGTTACAGGGGGTGCATCCCTGGAACTTGAAGCACGGGTTATCGCAACTGTGTATTCCGATCCGGAAGTAAAGGACATATCAAATGTAATATCCATCTCGGTAACAACCTATAAACCGGTGAGCAAAACACTGTATTTATTTGGTAGTGCCTCCCCAAAAGGAACAGATGCCTTGAATGCACTGGCATTAAAACCGCAGAATGACCCGACAGTTTTTGTTTATCAGGGAGCATTAAATGCCGGGACATTAAAGTTCCTGACCACCCTTGGACAAATTCTGCCATCGTACAATAAAGGTGACAGTGATGCTAAGCTGATTTTACGCACGGATGCAGGTCAAATTGACAATCTATTCACCATAGCTGAAGCAGCCGTATACAAAGTAACCGTCAACCTTTTGGACCTGACTGTATTCATTGTGAAAGCTGATTTGCCTCCTTACAGTACAATTTACATGGTAGGTGATGCCTCCCCTAACGGTTGGGATATCAGCAACGCAACACCTTTGATTCAAAATGCGACAAATCCTTTCCTTTTCACTTATACGGGTGTAATGAAAACAGGCGATTATAAATTCCCGGTAAACCGCAATTCCGACTGGGGACAGGATATGTATATGAGAACTGATGATACGCACATGTACTTGCATCACGGAGGTGGTTCTGACGATGCTAAATGGAGCATAACAAAAAAAGGATATTATACCATTACACTGAATTTGCAGGATAATTCCATTAGCATTTATCGTGAAAAACTATTTATGGTAGGTGATGCAACGCCAATTGGGTGGAGCATTGATCAGGCGGTGGCAATGACTGAAGATGCCACTGATGGGTGTATCTTTACCTACAACGGGCCAATGGTAGCGGGTAGTTTCAAGTTCCCGGTGAACCGTAATTCTGACTGGGGACAGGATATGTATGAGAGAACTGATGATTCGCACATGTACAGGCATATCGGCGGTCAGCCTGACGACAATAAATGGAGCATCACATCAGCTGGGAATTATATCATCACAGCTAATATCGAGACCTTGTCATTAAGTTTTGTAAAACAATAGGTACTTAGTACTATCGGGTTGTTCCGTACTTTCAGGACAACCCGATAGTTCACTTTTATTCTAATCCAGTGAAATCCCAGGGTATGAAAATCATCAGAAGCTGTTTCATCATTTTAATTTTAAGTATCAATATTTCCTGTAACAGGAATACCGGTAATCCGGATATTATCCCGGATGCACCTGCAAATACAGCAACCCCGGTTTATACAAATGTAGCAATATCAACCGACAAAGCCGTTTACAATCCCGGGGATGTAGTTACTTTTTCGATTGATTATTCAACACTACCCACATCAACAAAAGTGAGGTATAAAAATTCGAATACAGTAGTATCCGAAGCTGATGTGACAGGTGCTACCTGGACCTGGAAAACTCCTTCAACTGATTACAAAGGTTATCTTGCGGAGGTGTATGGAACCAACAATGGTAACGAGACCATTTATGCCACAGTAGGAATTGACGTGTCATCGAGTTGGACTAAATTTCCACGTTATGGTTTCCTATCCGGCTTTTCACAATTATCGGATGATAATATAAATGCTGTTATTGCAAACCTGAATAAATACCATATCAATGGCCTGCAGTTTTACGACTGGCAAAACAAACATCACAAACCACTTCCCTTAGTAAATTCGGCACCGGCAAATACCTGGAAGGATATCATAAACCGTGATATTTACCTGAGTACCATTCAAAAATACATCACCAGTGCCCATGCCCACAACATGAAAGCCATGTTTTACGATTTAATTTATGGAGCATGGGAAAGTGGTGAGGCTGATGGAGTTCAGAAAGAATGGTCCGTTTATAAAGATAATACCCATACCAACAAAGACTTCCACCCTCTTTCATCACCGTTCTTAAGTAATATTTATTTGCTTGATCCTTCGAATACAGGCTGGCAACAATATTTCATAAACGAAATTAAAACCGTTTATCAATACCTGAACTTTGATGGTTTCCACATGGACCAACTGGGCGACCGCGGTAGCCGGTATAAATACGATGGTTCGTTTTTGAATCTCTCCCAGGCTTTCAAACCTTTTATCGATGCTGTACATACTGCTGACACACAAAAATTTAATGTCATGAATGCTGTTCAACAATATGGCCAGCAAAGTATTGCGGGAGCTTCATCCGATTTCCTGTATACCGAGGTATGGAGCCCTTCGGATAGTTATGGGGACCTGGCAACATTGATCAAGCAAAACAATACCCTGAGCAACAACACAAAAAATACGGTTCTGGCTGCTTATATGAATTATGACCTGGCTAACAATAAAGGGTATTTCAATACTCCTTCGGTTTTAATGACCAACTCAGTCATCTTTGCTTTCGGTGGTGCCCATTTGGAGTTAGGCGAACACATGCTCGGCAAAGAGTATTTCCCGAATGACAACCTGAGTATGAAGGATGACCTGAAGAGTTCTTTAGTTAATTATTACGACTTTTTAGTAGCCTATCAGAATCTGCTCAGGGATGGAGGATCATTCAATTCAATTGATATCAGCTCTGTTGATAAAAAGATATCGTTGGAACCCTGGCCGGCATCTGCCGGAAATGTAGCTGTATTTGGAAAGAAAGTCAATGCAATGCAAATCATTCATTTCATAAATTTCACGAACTCAAAGACTCAAAACTGGAGGGATAATACAGGGATTCAGGTGTCACCACTCTTAGTTAAAGATGCAAAACTAGTATTTACCAGTACAACCCCGGTTAAAAAGATGTGGGTTGCTTCACCCGATATTGCAGGGGGAGCATCCCGTACCCTGAACTTCGCACAAATAGGGACTAAAGTCAGTTTCATATTACCCGATCTTAAATACTGGGATATGGTAGTTGTGGAATATTAATTTAATCAATAAGATTCAATCCATGATACATTTAAAAAATATTCTCACCATCCTTACACTCACTGCCTGCGGATTTTTTACTCAATCATATGCAAGGAACCAATTGGTGGCAGGCAAATGCCTTTCCTATGAAGTTACGGGTTCACAGGTAATTTTCCATTGCGAAAACAGGGTGAACGTCCTGCTAAAATTATGTAGTCCAGGCATCATTAAATTGTGGTACGAACAGGGTGATTTCCGCCGCAACAACGAATCGTTTGCTGTTGTGAATGAAAATATCGACAATAAAGGCACTTTGTCGGTATCGGAACAAGCAGGCAGTTATGAAATTTACTCAAGTGAATTAATTATTCGCATCACGAAAGATCCGTTCCGGGTGCGCATGTTTGATAAATATCAGAAACTCCTGCTGGAGGATTTTCAGGGGAAAGGGTATGTAAAAGACTCCATGCGACAGTCCACATACAAAACATTGAGACCGAATGAGCACTTCTTTGGATTGGGCGAAAAAAGCGGAGGATTGGATCGTCGGGGTAAATCCTTCAAGATGTGGAACAGCGATAAGCCCTGTTATGCAACGGATGAAGATCCACTCTATAAAAGCATTCCGTTTTTTATGAGCAATTTAGGATACGGAATCTTTTTCGACAATACGTATAAAAGCGAGTTTAACTTTGGTACTGCTTCCAATGATTATTTCTCTTTCTCTTCCCCGGGTGGTGAAATGATCTATTATTTTATTTTTGGTCCATCCTACAAACAAATCATTGAGCGATATACTCAATTGACCGGCAAACCCATCATGCCACCGGAATGGGCTTTGGGATTCTCGCAATGCAGGGGATTATACACCAATGAAAAACTGGCGCGGGATGTAGCGGCTGAATTCCGTAAACGTCAGATACCTTGTGATATTATATACCAGGACATTGGCTGGACCCAGCACTTGCAGGACTTTGAGTGGCGGAAGGAAAACTATGTCAATCCAAAAAAAATGGTGGCTGATTTAGCGGCACAAGGTTTTAAAATGATTGTCTCCCAGGATCCTGTCATATCGCAAAATAACAGGAAACAATGGCGTGAAGCTGATTCACTGGGTTATTTTGTGAAAGATGTACGCAACGGGAAAAGCTATGATATGCCATGGCCATGGGGTGGTAATTGCGGGGTAGTAGATTTTACGAATCCGGAAGTGGCCGGCTGGTGGGGCTCATATCAGCAGAAAGTGCTCAATGATGGTGTCCGGGGTTTCTGGACCGATATGGGCGAACCTGCCTGGAGCAATGAAGAGGACGCCGACCGCCTGTTTATGAAGCATCACGCCGGTATGCACAACGAAATTCACAATGTCTATGGCCTTACCTGGGATAAAGTAGTTACTGAACAATTCGAAAAACGGAATCCCGACAAAAGAGTATTTCAAATGACGCGGTCGGCTTATGCCGGAATGCAGCGGTACACTTTCGGATGGTCCGGGGATTCCGGGGATGGAAATGATGTAACTAACGGTTGGAACAAACTGGCTGCCCAGGTAACGTTGGCACAATCGGCTGGGATGGGATTGATTCCGTTCTGGACAACCGATATTTCCGGCTACTGTGGTGATATCAAGGACCGGGAAGAAATGGCGGAATTGTATATCCGTTGGATGCAGTTTGGAGTGTTCAATCCGTTAAGCAGGGCACACCATGAGGGGAATAATGAAGCGGAACCCTGGACTTTCGGGGTGGAAGCTGAACGGATTTGCCGTGATGCCATTAATTTGAAATATACACTGCACCCTTATTTATATACATATGCCCGGAATGCATTTGATACCGGATTGCCATTGATGCGTGCTTTGTTGCTTGAATATCCGGATGATACGGAAACCTATAAGCTGGAAAGCGAGTTTTTATTGGGGAAGGAATTACTTGTTGCACCAGTTGTTGAAAAAGAAGCAACTGTCAAAAAGGTGTATCTGCCCCAGGGGGAATGGATTGATTTTAACGATGGAATAACCGTATTTCCCGGGAAACAATGGATTGCATACCCTGTTACATTAAGTACAATTCCATTGTTCGTCAAACGGGGTTCCATAATTCCTGAAATAGCTGTACAGCAATTTATCGGAGAAGATAAGAACACAAGAATGTGGTTTGACATTTTTCCGGCAGGCGAAGGTAGTACTTCCCGTTTTACACTTTATGAAGATGATGGCGAAACCAATGATTATAAAAAGGATATCTTTGGCAAAACAGAACTGAAATGTATTTCATCAAAAGAAGATTTTAATATAAGTATCATCTCCAAAAATGAAAATGGGTGGAATCAAAATAAAAACCGTATTTTTGGAATCAAAATTCATATGGAGAAAGCGCCAAAGTCAATTTCCTCTGATATCATAAAGTTTAAACAAACCAAATCCGTTAATCAAACAGGTTCTTCATCCGACAAACCAGGGTGGAGTTGGGACAAAACAACCAAAACCTGCCGGGTAATCTGGAGCGAGAACTTGAAAACAACAAACATCATCATCAAAAAATGATACAATACAAATTAGTCATTAATCTCTTAAAACATATGAGTCCGAAACTATTCATTATTACAGTGTTATTAGGTGGTTTGCAAACTATGGCTTCGGCTCAGGGAACTGAAAAACAACTTTATCAGTCCAATGCATTCAGTGTATACTCCAATCATGTGGTTCAGGGAAAGTATACTGCCACCGCACTATCACCAACCGAACTGCAATCGGACTACCAGAGCCAGGCAACAGCATTTAAAAGCCCGCTCATCACGTTCAAATTCTCCATCAACGGGCTCGACAATGAAATGCTGCCCGGGGTAAACCATGAATTTGTGTGTCTGGATGGGACTACCGAAACGCCTGTCATTCCTTTTGGCACCCAATTTAAGGATACACAAAAGATACCTGCCAATACGTATTTAAAACCGAATACCTTGCTGAAGATACGGCTGGATATGCGTCCGGTATTTGCCCAATTCGAAAAGAACGGATATTACATCAATTTCAACGGAACAAAGATCTACAAAGCCGATTTCAAAGCGGTTTATGTCGTTGGAAATACAATTCCCATGGTCTGGAACTTTGACAACCTGACGACTCATTCCGACCTGCAACTCACCGATCCAGATGGGGATGGCATTTATGAAGTGGTTTTGAAACTGAACCCTTTAAAGGAAGAAGCTGGCAATGTAAAAACATGGAAGCTGACCAAAGACATATCTGCTTTTCCTCAGTATCAATCACCCAACTTACTGGAATCAGCCATTTACAATATGTCGGTGGAAGAAATGACAAAAGCCATTGAAAAGGACAGCACCCTGCGTACCGGGATTGAATGGCCGGGAGTATGGACCAGGGATGTGAGTTACAGCATTATACTATCCATGGCGTACATGCAACCCAAGGTATCCCAAAACAGCCTGATGCGAAAAGTAAATTCGAAAGGACGTATTATCCAGGATACCGGTACAGGCGGTGCATGGCCGGCTTCTACCGATCGCATGATCTGGGCAGTTGCTGCCTGGGAAATATACAAAGTCACCGGTGATCAGAAGTGGTTGCAGAAAGTATATCCGATAATCAAAAACTCAATTGAAGACGATATCATGGTCGATCACGACACCCGGACTGGCCTGGTAAAAGGAGAATCTTCATTCCTCGACTGGCGTGAACAGACCTATCCACGCTGGATGCAACCGGTGGATATCTTCGAAAGCAAGAACCTGGGAACAAATGCCCTGCATTATCAGGCACTGAATGTAGCAAGCATGATGGCAGAGCTGATGAACGAAGAACAAACCAGTACGAAATACAGTCTGCTGGCTGAGGAATTAAAAAAGGCCATCAATACCCGCCTTTGGATACCCGGGAAGAATTACTACGGCCAATACCTGTACGGAAGGGACTATCAAATGCTGTCACCGCGTTCGGAAGCATTGGGTGAAGCTCTGTGCGTAGTTTTTGATATAGCCGATGAAGCGCGTCAAAAGAAGCTGGTGCAGCATGTGCCTGTGGTTGAGTACGGCGTTCCCTGCATTTTCCCTCAGATTGGAGATATCCCTCCCTATCACAACAATGCCGTATGGCCTTTTGTACAGACCTACTGGATGTGGGCAGGAGCAAAAGCCGGGAATGAGGAAAGCGTACTACACAGCATGGCTGCTATTTACAGGGCCGGAGCCATGTTCCTGACCAACAAGGAAAACTTTGTTGCCGACAACGGCGATTATGCCGGCACACAAATCAATTCGAGCAATATGCTGTGGAGCCTCTCGGGTAATATCAGCATTGTTCACAAAGTACTGTTCGGGATTCGGTTTGAGGAAGGCGGTTTACGTTTTGAACCCTTTATACCCAAAATCATGTCCGGTATCCGCAAACTAAATAACTTCAGGTACTGGAATGCCACCCTGGATATTGAACTCAACGGATATGGAAAAAGGATTGCAAAGTTCGTAGTGGACGGGAAGACTCAAAAATCATCTTTTATCCCATCAACCCTAACCGGAAAACATACCCTGAAAATACTGCTTGCCAATGCAGATTTTGAAAAGCAACCTATCCATCTGGTTCAGAATGAATTTACACCACTGACCCCAATAGTGAAATATGAAAACAGCGGGTTATCCTGGTCGTCCACAGAAGGTGTTGCAAACTACCGGATTCTAAGAAACGGACTACCCTGGAAAGAAACAACCCGATTTTCATTCACTATCCCAGCAAATGAATCAGGCGAGTTCCAGGTGATGGCAGTTGATAAAAACGGAATAGAGTCCTTTGCAAGTGAACCTCTCCAGGCATATCCGGATAAATCAATTCAACAGATTGAAGTAGAAAAGGTACTGGCTCCTTCCACCCTGCCCTATCATGGGTATTCGGGAACCGGGTTTGTTGAAATAAGCCGTTCTGCCAATCGAAAAGTAAGTATGGAGATAGAAGTACCCTCAGCCGGTACGTATGCCATCGACTGGCACTATGCGAACGGGAACGGCCCTACCAATACTGAAAATAAATGTGCCATTCGGACACTCTTTGCAGATGGTATCCGGCTGGGTGCCCAGATCTTCCCGCAACGTGGCATCGCTGAATGGTCCAACTGGGGATACAGCAATGCCGTGCAGGTTCATCTGACTTCAGGAAAACATACCCTGAAACTGGAATTCATGCCCGAAAATGAAAATATGAATATCGAAGTCAATCAGGCCATGCTCGATTATGTTCGGATTATAAAAATTCAATAAAGGATTTGATTCTAACAATTACAACTAATAAATAAATTAACTACATTTACAGCGAATAAATAAAACTTTTTTTTTGAAAAGACTTATTTCTTTATCGGGCGACAGTGCTGACTATTACGACAATGCCCAACGGTCGTAGAGGTCGTGAAAGTCCTCCAAAAAGAGAAAAAAAAGAAAGAAAAGATCCAAAACGCAGGACACGATTGGTCAATTAGATTATTGGTTAATTGATTGATATTCCAATAGCAGAATACTTCAATTCACAAAACACAAAACGCGGAACACGAAACACGAAACTCTCCCCAAACCGTTCAAACTCTTCAAACCGTTCAAACTTTTCAAACTCATCAAACACGGAACGTGGAGATAATGCCATGATAATACCATGATGATACACTGGTTTCGTAAGAGATAAGCACTAGTTACGCTATATATACGTATATAACCCGTACCCATTAAAAGGAGCGTATTATATACGTAACTACCGCATAAGGTTACGGAAAGACCAAAAGAATACCGGTATTATCATGGTATCATCATGGCATTATCCAGCCATTCCCGAACCTGGATAAAACAGAATTTAGATTTGAACGTGGATAAACGCTGAGTAGGCGGATGGCACATTCCTGTTTTACGGAATCAAAAAACGGATCAATAAAATACTGTATATTTTGATTTTAAGACCTGACTTAGATTCTTCTGAATAAAATAGTTCGAATTAAATCAGGCAATCCTATGAAGTTGATTTACAAAGACAACGCCGTCAATCAGTTTCCTGCTTGACGGCGTTGTTTGTATTGTATAATACGCGTATTGTCCTGAAATTTGTTTACACTTTAAATATTACTACTTCCTACCTACTACCAACTACCTACTCATTTCTCAAACTTTTCAAACCTTTCAAACTCTTCAAACTCTTCAAACTCTTCAATCTTTCCCTTATTTCCACCTTACTGATTTTCCCCGTGAGGTGATTCTGCCGACTGTAAGGATATACAGGCTAACCAAGGGCAGGAAAATATCGAAAACAGGCAGGGTGAACAGATACTTTCGTTCTCCAAAGTGCGTTGATGATTTGTTTACGATAACCATCTGGAGGATTAAACGGGCAACAAACAACACGGCACCGGCGATCATGGTAATTAAATTACCAACAACCAAGGTCAGGATGAGTGAAAGGTAAAACAGGCCACGGGTCATTGGTTCGAGGGACAGCCTGAATTTACTGGATGCTTTATAATACGAAGACACCGACAAATGACGTTCTTTCTGGTAAAACCAGCTACTGAAGGATTTATTTGGTTCGGACCAGGTGATACTATCCGGAGCGATCTCCACCTTGGTATTATTTTTATTGCTTGCCTTATTCACAAACAAATCATCATCACCCGAAATAAGTTTCAGGTTGGAAGCAAAGCCTTTATTTGTAAAAAAAGTCTCCTTGCGATAAGCAAGGTTACGTCCCACCCCCATATATGGTTTGCGGGCAAGAGCCATTCCCATGTACTGCAAGGCAATAAACAAGGTGTCGTAGGTTATTAAACGGTTCAGGAAACCCTTTTTATTTAAATAAGCACCATAACCCAGGATAAAATCGGTTTCAGGGGTAAAGTTACGGGCCATGCGGGCAATCCAGGTATTATCCTCAGGCATGCAATCGGCATCGGTAAAAAGCAGCAGTTCGTTTTTGGCAGCTTTAATACCAAGTGTCAGGCCAAGCTTTTTCGTACTCAGGTTCCGGGCACCCACGGGTACAAAGGTAGTACGCAGGTTGGGGTATTCAACACTTAAATCGTTGAGCAAGCCTTCGGTTTCATCAGTTGAACCGTCATTGATGACGATGACTTCAAAATCAGGATATTCCTGTTGCAGGACAAAAGGCAAAAATTGACGCAGGTTATCCGCTTCGTCTTTTGCACAGATGATGACAGAGACAGGAGGTTGTTCAGCCAAAAAGGATACTTTGCCCTTATTTGTTTTGGAACGGAGCCTCAAAACGCCATTCACATACCGTAAGTAAAAATAGAGTTGATAGAAAAATGCCACGCACAAGATTCCAAAGGCAATTAATTCTATCAAAGAAAAAGAAAAACCGTAAATTTCTATCATATCACAGGTTTCAGTAGTTCCCAGAATCCGCCCGGGCGGATTCTGATAAGTTGGTTTAGGGTCGTTACTATTTAGTCAACAATTCGTCGGACGTATAGCCTTTGGGAAGTTTGCGCAGGTTATATTGTGATGCCATAATTTCACCATAAGCTCCGGCTGAACGCAAGGCAATCATATCGCCACGTTTCGTTTCGTTCATATAATATTCTTTGACAAAGGTATCGGAGGATTCACAAATCGGGCCTACCACATCATACTCAACTTCAGGCAATTCTGAGCTTAAATTTTCAATACGATGGTATGCCTGATACAAGGCAGGGCGTATCAAATCGGTAAATCCGGCGTCCAGGATAACGAATTTCTTGGAAGTACCTTGCTTTACATACAATACCTTTGAGATCAGGCTTCCGCATTGGGCAACCACGGCACGTCCCAATTCAAAATGGAGAGTCTGGTTAGGCTGCAGAACCAAATGATCGCGGAAAATCTTAAAATAAGCTTCAAAGTCAGGTATTGGAAAATGATTCGGGTGTTCATAATTGATACCCAGACCACCACCAACATTGATATGGTCGAGAACGATATTTCTGGTTATAAACAGTTCCTGCAATTCATTGGCACGGACACATAAATCCTGGAAGGAAGTCATGTCGGTTATTTGGGAACCAATGTGGAAATGAATACCAATCAGTTTTACATTCGGCAAACCAGGGAATAAATCAATCACCTGATTCAAATCGGACATATTGATACCAAACTTGTTTTCACTTAATCCGGTAGTAATATAATGGTGGGTATGTGCACTCACATTTGGGTTAATGCGTAATGCCACACTGGCGACTTTACCTTTGGCAGCTGCCAGCTCATTGATAACTTCCAGTTCGGGGATTGACTCAACATTGAAGCAAAAGATATTATTATCCAGCCCCAGGTTAATTTCCCAGTCCGCTTTTCCAACTCCTGCAAATACTACCTGCAATGGAGATATCCCGGCATCGATAGCTGCCTGTACTTCACCGCCACTGACGCAATCGGCACCAAGGCCGGCATTTTTAATTACTTCCAGGACACTTGTGTTTACATTCGCCTTCATGGCATAGTGCACATGGAAATCGGATTTACCGGCTTGAAGATTTATTTCGGCAAGCGTTTTACGTAACACTTCCAGATCGTAATAGTAAAATGGAGTTTGTATTTCGCTGAATTTTTGAACAGGGTATTTTGCTTTTATCATAATAATGTTACAAGTAGTCCCCAAATTCCCCGAAAAAGGGAATTGGAGACCATGTTTATAAATAGTATTTCAACAATTGTGATTAATTCTCACAACATTCTTTTTAAAAGTCCCCTGAAGGGGATATAGGGGTCTAATTGAAAAGAGCTTTGCTCAATGCATTTAAAGCGCGTTTTTTATCTTCTGATTTAATCAGGAAAGAGATATTATAATTGCTGCCACCGTATGAAATCATGCGAACAGGAATTTCACTCAGTGCACTGACCACCTGAGCCTGGAAACCTACATTTTCGAAAGGCATGTCTCCTACGACGCAGATAATAACCATATCTTTATCCACAGTTACCGTACCGAATTTCTTCAGATCATTGACAATCTCGTCTAACCGTTTGGAATTATCTATGGAAACGGAGACTCCTACTTCGGAGGTGGTAACCATGTCAATAGGAGTCTGATACGATTCAAATATCTCGAACACCTTGCGCAGGAAGCCATGGGCCAGCAACATACGTCCTGATTTGATTTTAATAGCTGTGATGCCATCTTTTGCAGCAACCGCTTCAATCTTCCCTTTTTTACTTTTGGTGGATATCAAAGTGCCATGCGCCGTTGGGTCCATGGTATTTAATAAACGCACGGGGATATTATTCAGTTTTGCAGGGAGTATACAGGTCGGGTGAAGAATCTTGGCGCCAAAATAAGCTAACTCGGCTGCTTCTTCGAAATGCAATACCGGAACCGGCTGGGTGCCTTCCACAAAGCGTGGATCGTTGTTGTGCATGCCGTCAATATCCGTCCAGATCTGGATCTCATCAGCTTTCACAGCAGCACCGATTAAGGAAGCTGTATAGTCACTGCCGCCACGTTGCAGGTTATCGATTTCGCCATATATATTCCGGCAAATAAATCCCTGGGTAATATAAATGGTATTCCCCTGGTGTTCCACCAGTTGTTTTGCCAGGTTATCGGCTATATAATTTGCATCCGGCTCCGCGTTCTTATCAATACGCATGAATTCCAATGCCGGAAGCAGCGCACTTTTCTCCCCAATCTCATTCAGATAAAGCTGAAAAATGGTGGTAGAAAGTAATTCCCCCTGGGCAAGAATGGCTTTTTCCTCGAATAAAGTAAATATCGATTTAGAAAAAGAACGAAGGTATTCAAAGAGTGATTTGGTAATAATGGTAGCTTCCGATTTAAATTCAGGAGTTTCAAACAACTCTTCCACTACATCAAAGTATTTTTGTTCCAGCGCATTAATTTTTTCCAGACCGCCGGAAATATTGTTTTTATACAGATAATCGGAAATCTCAATCAAACTGTTGGTTGTTCCCGACATAGCAGATAAAACTACTATTTTTTGTTCCCCATCGCAAATTAGCTTCGCAACATCTCTCATGCGAGCGGCTGAACCTACGGACGTTCCACCGAATTTTAATACTTTCATTTCTTTCGTGTTAATTGTAATTGGACAAAATAAAACTAGCTACAAAAGTAATATTTTTTTCTCAATAATTTTTCATTTGCCAATTCGATTATTTCCGCTACATTTGCAAAAAAAAGCATTCTATTCATGATAAAAAGGATAGTATTGATATTCTTGTATACTTTCTGTATAAGTATGTTTTCCTTTGGGATAGATGCCTGGATTCGAATCAATCAGTTAGGGTATCTGCCAAATACTCAAAAAAAAGCAATCCTGCTGAGTGAAGCTCCCCTCAACATAACTGTTTTCACCATTCACGATGCACTCACCAACGAAGAATTAGGCTCGTTCAATACGATTGTCCCGTTTGGAGAATACGAATCTTTCAAAAGCACCTACACACTTGATTTCACCACCTTTAAACAACAGGGAGCGTTTTATATCAAAGCAGGCCTGATCTATTCCCCGACCATATTCATCAACAAAAACAGTTACCTGGGTACTGCTGATTTTTTATTGAATTACATGCGTCAGCAACGGTGCGGATACAATCCATCCCTGAATGCCGTGTGCCATCAATTCGATGGTTATGAAGTAAACGGTGAGGAAATACAAAAACCAACAGAACCGGAGAACATACTCCCTCTTAATCCCACGATATCTAAAAAAACAAAATCTTTATCTCCTAAATCATCAAGGAAAGTGATTCCGGTTGAAGTACAGGCGTCCATTCTGCCAAAATTTGTGAATGTTACCGGTGGCTGGCATGATGCATCGGATTATTTGCAATATGGCACAACCTCGGCCAATGCCATCTACCAAATGCTATTTGCCTATCAAATGAATCCGGGATCATTTACGGATACCCATGATGCAAGTGGTAAAAATGTACCCAACGGGATTCCGGATATACTGGACGAAGCTAAATGGGGCCTGGATTGGTTGGTGAAAATGAACCCGGCAAAAGAAGTGCTGTATTTTCAGATTGCTGACGATCGGGATCATGCCGGCTTCCGATTGCCCTCCGAAGATAAAGTAGACTATGGCTGGGGCCCAGGAACAGGGCGTCCGGTGTACCTGGCAACAGGGAAGCCGCAGGGCTTGTTCAAGAATAAAAACCGTACAACCGGCATTGCCTCCATTGCGGGCAAGTATTCTTCTGCCTTTGGCCTTGGATCGGAATTATTGAGGAAATTCTATCCTGCATTTGCAGACAGCTTAACCACAAAAGCACTTGAAGCCTTTCAATACGGACAAAAATATCCGGGGGTATGCCAGACAGCACCCGGCAAGTCACCTTATTTTTATGAAGAGGAAAACTGGACTGATGACATGGAACTGGCAGCTGCCCAGCTTTACAGGTTGACCTATGATGGGAAATACCTGAAACAAGCAGCTGATTTCGGACGTATGGAGCCTGTCACTCCCTGGATGTGCTCCGATACTGCCCGCCACTACCAATGGTATCCGTTCATTAATTTAGGGCATTATATGCTGGCAAACGTCGAGAACCCACGCTACCGGAAAGAGTTTCTGGAAGATATGCGTACCGGACTTCAACGCGTAAGCTTACGGGCAAGCGAGAACCCTTTTCAAGTAGGCGTTCCGTTTATCTGGTGTTCGAACAACCTGACCACTGCCTTAGCCACCCAATGCCGTTTATACCGAACCCTGACCAACGATTCAACCTTCCTGGACATGGAAAACGCCCTGGTCGACTGGCTATTCGGACGCAACCCGTGGGGTAGCAGCATGATTGTGGGACTTCCTAAAATTGGGATTTCCCCCACTGATCCTCATTCTGCACTCTGGCACAACAATCACATTCCTGTATCCGGAGGGTTGGTGGATGGCCCTGTGTATGGCAGCATTTATAAGAGTTTGATTGGCGTCCATTTATCCAAACCCGATGTCTACGAACGGTTTCAAACAGATAAGGTTGTTTATCATAATGATTTTGCAGACTATTCAACCAACGAACCAACTATGGACGGTACAGCATCGCTCACCTATCTGCTTGCAAGCAAGCAACAGGAAGGCGTTCCCGATAAAACAGCCGATCGCAACCAATATACCTGCGGGGGCATTACGCGTACAGACATTACTAAAAAACAAATCAGCCTGGTCTTCTCGGGTCATGAATTTGCAGATGGATATAAAATAGTCCGGAAAACATTGAAGAAGTTGAATATTAAGGCATCTTTCTTTTTTACCGGTGATTTTTACAGGAACCGGAAGAATAAATCAATCATTAAAGGATTGCTGGAAGACCATCATTACCTGGGTGGGCATTCGGATAAACATCTATTATATTGCACTTGGCAAAAGAGGGATTCATTGCTAATAGATAAAAATACGTTTTTGACAGATATAAAAGCCAACTATACGGAAATGGAAAAAATGGGCATCCCTAAAAGTCAGGCACCCTTCTTTTTGCCCCCGTACGAATGGTACAACGACAGCATTAGCCAATGGTGTAAAGAAATCGGGCTACAACTGGTAAACTTTACTCCGGGTACTTTGTCGAATGCCGATTATACGATTCCGGAAATGAGGGAAAAGTATTATTCGAGCAATGAGATTTATGCCAGGATCATGCAGGTTGAATCAAAACAAGGGTTGAACGGCAATATTTTATTATTCCATCTAGGTACAGACAAACGCAGGCAGGATAAATTCTATCCAAAACTATATACCTTGTTGCTGGAATTATCAAAAGCCGGGTATGATTTTGTGGATTTGTACCAGGCTACCGATATAGTAGATAGAAATGTGGTTGCGAGCGGTAAAAAACAAAAAAGGAAGAACTAAGTTGTTCTTCCTTTTTATTGCAATCTTACGATGGGTGGGAGACGGGGCTCGAACCCGCGACTTTCGGTACCACAAACCGACGCTCTAACCAACTGAGCTACAACCACCATGTTTATTGAGTGCAAAGATAATACAGCAAATGATTTTGTGCAACTATTTTCTAAAAAAAAACAAGTATTTTTTGCAATAGGTTAACTCCCAACAAATAATGAATGAAATAAAATGAAGTATACCCTTATTAATCCAAAAATAGAGGCTCAGATTACCGAAATACAGAGTAAAATCAGGCTCTCGATGAACGGAATTGTGTCCGATCAGATGACCCGAAATGGAATTCTCTACAAAAAAAATTACGGAGTATCCATTCCACGCATCAAAGAAATTGCTTCGATGTATCCCCAAAATCATGAATTGGCTCAGCGTCTCTGGAATCTTCAGATTCGTGAAACCATGATTCTGGCAACACTACTCGAACAGGTTGATACTTTCAATATCGATATGGCAAAACAGATGGCTGTAAGTTTTAACCAGATTGAAATCATAGAACAAGCCTGTATGAATTTATTCTGCAAGCTACCCTTCGCCAATAAACTTTGCAGCGAGTTGATCCACTCAGAAACTACCTGGATGCAGATAACTGGGTATATACTGGCAGCGCGGATAATCGGAAAACTGGAAATATCCGAAATCAATGAGATTATTCTGCAGGCTCTACTAGTTTCCAATACCGAAAATCTACATCTGTACAAAGCTGTCGCCCTTTGTCTAAGCCGTTTTTGCAGGAAAGGAAAGGAAACTGCCGCTTACATTCTGAAAGAAATAACAGCTTTCCCGCAAACAACTTCTATCAGCCAACAGTATATTTCGACTGAAGTGAAACAAGAAATATTATTTTTGGATATATTATAGCAAAAGATAGCGTAAAAAATTGTACTTTTGTTGGTCTCATTTTTAATTGATGAAAGAAGAAAATTCATACGAAGTAATTAAAGAGGTTTTCACCGATTATCTCAAAAAGCATCATCATCGCAAAACACCCGAGCGATATGCTATTTTGGAACATATTCACTCCTATGAAGGACATTTCAATGCTGACATTCTGTTCAATATCATGCAGAAAGATTATCGTGTCAGTCTGGCAACCGTATACAATACCCTTGAACTTTTACTGGAATGCAAACTGATTATCAAACACCAGCTTGGAGGCCAGTTTGCGCAATACGAAAAAGCATTCGGGAATAACACGCATCATCATTTGATTTGCACCAACTGCGGAAAAGTAAAGGAATTCTCTGATAAATCTCTGAGGATATCCATTCAATCCCGTAAATTCGCACACTTTTATACTTCGCACTATTCATTGTATCTCTATGGATATTGCAGTAAATGCAAAGAATTACTCAAAAATTCAATTTGATTTAGTTTAAAACAGATTGAATATTAGCTCATAAATATATTATTCCAACTAAATGAAAGTAGATGTCTTATTAGGTCTTCAATGGGGAGATGAAGGAAAAGGAAAAGTAGTTGACGTACTTACCCCAAATTACGATCTAATTACGCGTTTCCAGGGTGGCCCGAATGCCGGTCACACATTGGAATTCGAAGGTAAAAAGTTTGTATTGCGTTCAATACCTTCCGGGATTTTTCAGGGTGATAAAATAAACGTTATTGGCAATGGAGTCGTACTCGACCCGGCTTTGTTTAAAGCTGAAGTGGATGCCCTGGAACAATCAGGCCATCCGTTGACCGAACGTTTAAAGATTTCCAAAAAAACCCATTTGATATTACCTACCCACAGGTTACTCGATGCAGCCTATGAATCGGCCAAAGGAAATTCCAAGATTGGTACTACCGGTAAAGGAATTGGTCCTGCATATACCGATAAAGTAAGCCGCAACGGGGTACGCGTTGGTGATATCCTTAACAATTTTGAAGAAAAATACAATACAGCGATTGCCCGCCACATTGAGATACTGAAACAATATGATTTCGAATATGACCTTCCTGAACTGGAAAAAGCATGGTTCGAGGGTATTGAATGCATCAAACGTTTTGATCTGATCGACAGCGAACATTATGTAAACAATGCATTGAAGACCGATAAAAAGGTGTTGGCCGAAGGTGCCCAGGGTACTATGCTGGACATTGATTTCGGATCCTATCCTTTTGTTACCTCTTCCAATACCATTTGTGCAGGTGCCTGTACCGGATTGGGAGTAGCCCCGGGAAATATCGGCCAGGTTTTCGGGATCTTTAAAGCTTATTGTACCCGTGTCGGCAGTGGACCTTTCCCTACAGAATTGTTCGATGAGACAGGGGATAACATGCGTAAGATCGGCTTTGAATTTGGTTCTGTTACTGGACGTCCACGCCGTTGTGGCTGGATCGACCTGGTTGCATTGAAATATGCTGTCATGATCAACGGGGTTACCCAACTTATCATGATGAAGAGCGATGTACTTGATGGATTTGATGCTATCAAAGCCTGTGTAGCTTATAAAATAGACGGACAGGAAGTTGAACAATTCCCTTACGACCTGAATGATGGTGCCGAACCGGTATACGTTGAATTGCCGGGTTGGAAAATGGATATGACCAAAATGCAAAGTGAAGATGAATTCCCAGAAGAATTCAATGCTTACCTGAGCTTTTTAGAACAAGAACTGGAAGTTCCAGTTAAAATAGTATCTGTCGGACCCGACCGGGAACAGACTATTATCCGCTACCAGGAAGTTTAATAAACAAAAATACTCTGTTAAAGGAGAACAACATTCTTTGTAATGTTGTTCTCCTTTTTTAGTATCACAGGTTGAATATCAGTGTGAGTTCGAAATCATGCACACTACTGAATGATTTACAGATATTTATTAAACCTACTCAATGAATTTAGTGTCCTTGTCTACCCGTTGAAGATTGTGGTAAAAAAGCAGAAATCCCACAATATCAGATACACCAACCGGTATAATTCAATTACGCTGAGACAGATACAGACCGGAAAGTATTATCCTGAACTCACAATAATTAATGATGTGAATCCTGTGCTTTATATATGAATAAATGTTCTCATTTTATTTAATTAAAGAATGCACAGATATGAAAAAAATACTACTTTTACTTATATTGGTTTATCTATCGATCAATTCAATATATTCAGCCACACGACGCTTTCGGGCCTCGTATCGCACCGATCCCTCCACAACAATATCCATCATCTGGGATCAATACTCCGGCACTTCACCGGTATTATATTACGGGACTGTTGATAATGGTACGAACTGGAGCCTCTACCCTTCACAGTCGTCACCGGTTCTTTCAACAACCGATGGAGGCATGAAAAATACTTTTGTCAGGTTATCGGGATTAACACCCAATACCATTTACTATTTTGTAATTAAAGACAGTGAAGGAACCAGCCAGCGATATTCATTCCAGACCATTTCAAACGACCCGAATCAGCCACTTTCGTTTATATGTGGTGCTGATACCCGTTCAGGCATTGCAGTACGGGTGACGGGTTTTAAACTGGTTGCCAAACTTCGTCCACAGGCTGTCATTTTCGATGGTGACCTGACCGATAGTGGTACAGCTGCCGAACTGCAAAGTTGGTTCGATGACTGGACCAATACCATTGCTACCGATGGCCGCATTACTCCGATTGTAGTGGCAGAAGGAAACCATGAAACAGGGGTGGTTAATATCTCCAACCTTTACGACACACCGAATGATGGCAATATTGAAAACAATTACCATTCCCTTCCTTTTGGAGGAAACCTGTTGAGGGTTTACAGTTTAAATTCCAATATGTCTAATCTTACGGCGCAAACAGCCTGGCTCCAGGGGCAGCTTATGAGTTACGGCAAGTCTACAACATGGAATCTTCCGCAGTACCATTTACCCATCAGGCCTATTTCAAGTGCCAAAAACAATAACCAGGATGAGTACAACCAATGGGTTCCCTTGTTCGAACAGTATAATGTAAAACTGGTACAGGAAGCCGATGCCCATCTCTTTAGCATTACCTGGCCTATAAAAAGTTCAACCTCTACAGGGAACGACCAGGGTTTTGTGCGGGACGATTTAAACGGTATCATCTATTTTGGCATGGGTGGATGGGGTGCCCCTTTGTATGCAGCCGACACTCCTAAATCGTGGACCCGTGGATATGAATCGATCAATAATTTTATGGTAGTACATTTCTATCTGGATAAAGTGGATATATATACTGTGAGACTTGAAAACGAACCCAATGTCCCTGCACTCACCGATCAAACCAGAATGACAATTCCTTCACAGCTATCAATTGAAAGGATGACTGACAGAAATGGAATACAATCGGGCGACCATGCTACCATTTCGAAAACTATAACTGTATTGCATGATAATCCGGAGAGTTCGGTAACAATATTCCCGACTGTTGTTCAGAACATACTAACCATTCGAGACAATAATCCGACTCAGGGGACTAATGTCAGAGTTGTAAATATTACCGGTAAAACAATGGATGACATAAATATGAATTCCAGTGGTTTGCTAAAGCTGAATGTGAGCAACTATCAATCAGGGACCTATATAGTTCAGGTTTCTAATGATACGAATTTGAAGGTTTATAAAATCATAAAACTATAAATTCATTATACTTACCACAATAGACACATAGAATAATAGAATTGTAGAGTCAATGTATAAATTATCAAGAAACTAAAAGTGTTATCCAATGTTTCTCTTACATAGTTATTGTGATCTATTGTGTTTCTGAGTTTTAATAAGACACTTTCAAACAACATTCTTTTAAATTAATAACTCATATTGAACAGATTCAGAAAAATCCAATTAACTTTGCACATTGTAAATTCAATTCATTACATGTCAAAATGTCAATCAACCTGATTTTGTCAATTGGCATGGATTTTGAATATTTCAGTATACAAACAATTTAAAAACACATAGCTATGTTTATCGGATATTATATTATTTTCGGAGTGGTAGCTTTGACCAGCTGGATCATTCAAAGCAGATTAAAATCTAAGTTCGAACGTTATTCACGGATTCCTATTCCACGTGGAATGACGGGTAAAGACGTAGCAGTAAAAATGTTACGCGATAATGGTATTTATGATGTACAGGTTATTTCAACTAATGGGCACCTCACCGACCATTACAACCCAGCCACCAAAACGGTAAACCTGAGTGAAAACGTATACGCTTCCAGCAGTGTAGCTGCCGCAGCTGTTGCAGCCCATGAATGCGGGCATGCCGTACAGCACGCTACAGCCTATGCCCCGCTTGCTTTACGGTCAAAACTGGTTCCTGTAGTAAGCTTTGCTTCCACTTGGATGCAATGGTTATTATTGGCAGGCATTCTGATGATACGCACTTTCCCGCAACTCTTGCTGGCCGGGATCGTATTATTTGCCCTGACGACCCTCTTTAGCTTTGTCACTTTACCGGTTGAAATCAATGCCAGCCAGCGCGCCCTGGTATGGTTGAATACTGCCGGTATCACCAACTATGAAACCCACGATCAGGCCAAAGATGCTCTGAAAACTGCTGCCTATTCGTATGTCGTGGCTGCACTCGGTTCATTGGCTGCTTTGGTATACTACATTATGATTTTTATGGGTGGAAGCCGGAGATAAGTATTTAGTAGGTAGTGGGTAGTAGGTAGTAAATATAAAAATTAACAAGTAAAATGTTGAAAGTAAAGTAAGAAGAAAGTAGTAAGTAGTAAGAAGAAACTAAATAGGAATGAGGGAATAAGTAGTTATTTCCTCATTTTTTTGTTTTTTCCAGTCTTAACTTCTCAGGATTCTTTTCTTAATTGAAATAATTTGTTACCTTTGCAGTCCTTAAAAGGCTCCGTAGTTCAGCTGTATAGAACGTCAGATTCCGGTTCTGGAGGTCATGGGTTAGAATCCCATCGGGGTCACTTAGATAAAACATCAATACCTAATTTTTAGGGTATTGATGTTTTTGTTTATTACATTCCCCCCACATCTACCCCACATCATTTATGTCTTGTAGTTTTGAAACAATATAGAAATAATAATTTTAAAAATTCAAACTGTTTCATTATTAGCAAATAATTAATCTACACAAGCACTAATCCTGCTCTAAAACATTCATTAATCTATAATTCAAATATAACTTTTCCTTCCCAACTCTAGTAGACTTTAGGAAACCGTTTTCTTCTAGAGAAAGCAGATAATTCCCAACCGTCTTAGGATTTCCCAAACCAGCGTCCATTAAAAACTGTCTTTTTATATAGGGAAGTTTAAATAAAACCTCAATTAAGTCTTTTGAATATACCTTTGGTAATTTTTCTTTTATTTCTTCTGACATTGCATTCATCAAACTTGTAATCTCATTTAGTCTGTTTAGCCCATTAATCGAAGTTGTTTCAACCATATCAAGCATGTATAGAATGAAACTTTCCCATTCATTTTTTTCAGTTATATTTCTGATTTTTTGATAATACTCAGTCTTATGTTTAATGATATATTCACTTAAATAAATTGCGGGAATATCTAATAACTTTTCGAGATGAAGATAAAGAAGCAAAAGAATCCTTCCTGTTCTTCCATTACCATCCTCAAATGGGTGAATTGCTTCAAACTGATAGTGCATTAAAGCCATTTTGATTAATGGATCTAACGTTGTATTTTGATTAATGAATTTCTCAAGATTAGCCATTTTTTCACAAATGATATCTTCACCTGAGGGAGGGGTATATATTATATCACCATTAGCGCTAGAAAGTGTTGTTCCTGAAGTTACCCGAATACCGGATGTATTCTTCTTTATACATTGAACAATTTCAATGCAAAGATTAGTCGTAATAAAGGGTCTGGTTTTTAGATGATCAAAGCCCTTAATGCACGTCTAACAACTTCATGTGTATGTTTTTATATAAATTTTGCAATGTAAAGATACTCTCAAACTTTAAATAAGTCAGGATTGATTTGTTTCCAATTGAGGTCGTTGACGTATTATTTACAGCAATTGAAATAGCGAAATAAATTTTGGGAAGGAGGGTGTTTAGACGGGTAGAGATAATGTGGTAATTAAGGATAACTATATCTTAATGTATTGCTTATTGAAATATAGTAGTAAAATTAGAGACAGGTTCATTCACACTTTAGCTGCAAAGGTTGTAGCTCTGCGTGTTGGTGGGTGAGTTCACCTTATTGTCGTGGCTCAGGACTGAATCGAAAGGTATATTACTAAATTAAATGCATTTACAAACTATTCCAACATCCCACGCAAGTATCTTTTATCACAAACTTGCTCTCGGATAAAACTGCAAATCTGCAGTCTTTGACGGAATAAAGAAAGAATGGATATGGGCTATCATCTACCTAAGTGCAAACGAAATCGGAATTGTATAATGTACGGCTACCTTTTCACCGTTATTTTCACCCGGAATAAAGTCTGGAAGCAAACTAATGACACGTAGGGCTTCTTGATCCAATAGTTCACAAGCACGAACAAGAACCTTGGGGTTAATGACTTTTCCAGTTTTACTGACAACAAACTTAAGGATCACCTTTCCCTGAATTCTTTTTCTCATGGCATCATATGGATATCGCAGGTTTGTAGATATAAAATCAAAAAATGCTTTTTCTCCTCCCGGAAATTCTGGGGGCTTTTGAAGCATTCCGAACAATCTGTATGACAATGTCCTTTTAATAGCCCCTGAAGGGGAATCATAATTTTGTTTACTGACTAGTATTGTCAAACCAGTTGCTGCATTTTTTCCGTAGAACTCTGTTAATTGCTTTGATTCTGATTTATTAGCAGGATAATAATTGTCGAAATAAGACAATCTGCTAAAATTGAGCCAATCCAGATTAAAACCATCGGGTAATTTATTACCATCTAAAACTATTACCGAATTCTTATTTTCAACTTCAAAAATGCTCTCCCCTTCCAGGTTGAATATAACAGGTAAAGTATAATATGTATTGACTTTTACCCCGGCTTTTTCACCAGGCTTAAAATCAGGTAATTCGCCAACCAATCGAATGGCTTCATCAGCTAAATTTTGATCGACGGTTTTGATAACTGTTGGATTTGCAATTTTCCCTCGTTTGTCTACTATAAACCGGACGACAACCTGACCTTGAATACCTTTATTCAAGGCATTAACCGGATAACGCATAATCTGGCGAATAAAAGAATAAAGTTTCTTTTCTCCCCCGGGAAACTCAGGCATTTTTTCCACCTCTTTCCAAACATAATTCGCGTCATCTTGTGAAGTGATATTTGAGATAGGAAAAACGCCAGTATTAGCATTTTTTGTTTTGATTAAAATCACTCCTTTTTGCGCTAATAATCCATATTGATCTATCAATTGCCTCTTGTATTCAATAGTACCTGGTTTTAATATAATTACGGTATCAATATTCTCTTGATTCAGGCAATCGATATTGAAATCCAATGGCATTTTCAATGAATCAATAACAACAAGAGGCCTATCCAAAAAACTTCCATCCAAACTATCACTCTCTTCCGGGATATATTTAAATGAAACTGGCATAACCCGGTATACAGAAACTTTTTCACCGTTTAATTCTCCGGGGATCCATCTTGGAAAAGAATTAACCAAACGTAATGCTTCCTGATTCAAACTTTCTGATATACCTTTCAATATTTTGGCATCCTTGATTTCGCCAATTCGGTTTACAACAAACTGTATAATCACACGTCCTTCCTCATGATTTTTTCTCGCCGCCTCTGCATATTGTACGTTTTGTTTGAAAAATTCAATTCTGGCAGCATCGCCACCCGGAAACTCAGGGTTTTTATCTACAAATGCATATATTGAATCACTTTCAGCTGTTAGGTCATAGCATGCAACAATTGATTTTCCATTTGCAAAAACGATATTTGACGAAAGTATTATTAAAATCAATAGAGTTAAATTGGGTAGTTTAAAATAAGATGAACTCATAAATAAATCGGGTTTTAATTGTATTGAATTTAGGTTCTAAATATTCCTTTTCTCTTTTTTTAAGTTTGCTGCCAACACCTGCAATTACAATTGAAGCTGTACATTTAAATCAATTGGACATTAATCGCATTTTTAAAACTACTCTTAAACGAAACAAATGTATAATTCTGTTCAAAAATACGAACTTTTTTTTAACTTTCAAACATATTCTATATTTAATTTAAAATAACTTTTAAAGTGTCATTGCCATCTAATGGCACTTTGTGTTTTTTTTGCTTTGTGGCAAACATTTTATTGCTATAAATGGGACAACCCGGTATCGGGAGTTTCTAAGTCACAATCCGTCAGATGAGGGACGTTTAGAAAAACACGAACTTACCGGTATGGATTGAAGTATTGGATTTATAAAATTAAATAATTACCTTTTCCCCGAGTAATTTTCTAACCATGGGGATGGTTTTTCATTTCCACCGATTTGTATTTAATCCCGGGCTTCCCTCCCACTCCAGCCACACCCTTACCGGCAAAACAACTCCATTCCGGGATGTTAAAAAGATTGGGGAATCCTGTCTTCATGAGAATGCTGTAATTTTATAAATTACTCTTACTTGTCACTGAGATATAATTTAGATGTATTAACCTATTAATGATATGATACATCTATGAGATATCTAAGATACATCTAAGATACATCTAAGATACAACTAAAACATCATGGTGACATCATGAAGAAAACTTAAAAATGCATGTAGAAACAGTCCTCAAAACGCACGTAGAATCAAATCTTAAAACAGACGGACTACTATACGTTAAGGTGAATGGGGTCAAAAGACATCATTTGTTCATCGGTAATCGTATTCGAAACTAATCTCCTTTTGGATTATCCCTTTTTTGTCAATCATTTTTATCGATTTGACATTGCTCATTTCGTTATAGTTAAAAACATATTGATTTGTGAAATTATCATCAATATTATCTGATTTCTTGGCAGACTTGCAGAGCACTGAATTTAGCTGCCCGAGTGTATTATATCCCAACTCAAATTGATCAACTGCGTCTTGATTATTATCTATAAATGAAATTAATGACATTTTATTCAAGTCATATTTTCTATTTATATGCAAGGACTTATTTAACCCCTTAATATCTTTCCCTGTTAATTGACCGTTATTGTATTGATAAAAAATCATATCATTTTCATTATTGACATTTCCCTGAATGATTGAAAACAAAGCATTATCTACATAGTAATAATTGATGGAGTCGATGGTTCTTCCTTTTTTATCGATATTCAATATTGTCATTAGCTTTCCATCATCTGTATATAAGTATTTCTTTCCTGATACGAATTTCCGTTTATATGTTTCTTTATTATCCCGGAAAATCATTTTACTTAACAGAAGTCCATGGGCATATTGGCTCTCTTCAGCGGTAATGTAACTTTTAGTTGAATTATCGATAGTACAATAATACAATGATTCCTTTTGCTTAATATTTTTGATTTCTGTTGTATTGTCCTGATCAAACCGGGTATTAGAAACCAGATTATCATCTTTGTCGAATACGATATTCTCTCCGGTTTTAGTATCAGGCAGCCTATAGTCGATAGTAATCAAAGAGTCTGTTTGTTTCAATAAAAGAGTATATAACAATCTGTTCTTATATAAAGATCTCACAATCATTGTAGAATCGACAGGTATATATTTGAAAAAATTATTGTTTAGGGTGGCGGAGAATTCTTTCAAGATAATATTCTTATCAGAAAATAATTTATCTTCCTTTAAATTATTTTTGAAAAACACATCATTATCAATATGGTTTATGTTGCCATAGGCAACTATCCAAGGCGTTACAATCCAAACCGGTACATTGATATCAAAATTATTGAATACTTGCGACCAGATGGTGTAATTCAGGTAGTTGTTTGCCGATGTTTTACTCTTTGTTTGTCCAAAACAACTCAAACTAAGTAATACTAAAAAAATTAAGATGTTTTTTTTCATAAGTATATAAATTTTAATTTAGTGGTCGGATAAACCCAATTTTTAATATGCCAATTCTGCTATCATCCACGTTCTATTCTTGTAAAAAACAGGACATTATATCCTTTCCATTACTTACACTGCCACATTGCGCTTATTTGAAAATATTCCGGACAAAAAGATACAGGTTATTGGCCCATTCGGTATCATCATGAGCATTGGCATCCACGTGCCAGATATGCGGTACCCCTTGTTTTTTTAGGTGCTGGTGCACCCGTTGGCTGACACTGATCAGGCCATCTTTGTTGCCACAACCAAGCCATAATAATTTGAGTTTCTTCTTGGCTGCTTCCAAATCGGGCAACAGTCTGGAGTCAGAAAGCCCCCCGAATTCATTGGTATTCGGAGCCGATGACATTCCACCTACATAGGCGAAGGTATCGATATGAGAAAGTCCAATGTTCAGGGATTGGCCACCACCCATAGACAACCCTGCAAGTGTACGATGTTTGCGGTCGGTGTAAACCGAATAATGAGACTCTACATAAGGGATAATATCCTTGAGTAAGTCATTCTCGAAAGATATGCCATACCCTTTATATCCGCCCTTTCGTTCTTCCTGTTCATCAGGTTTGGGATTAGTCACTGTTACGTTTGAATTGCAATTGGGGAAAACCATAATCATCGGCTTGATCTTACCTTCGGCAATCAGGTTGTCGATGACGTTGTCCGCATGAACCCAATACGGCCACTGACCAGCACCCGAATTAAGACCATGCAGCAAATAGATCACCGGATACTTTTTATCGGCTGAATAACCGGGAGGCGTATAAACCAACATTTCCCGACGTGTGGAAAGCGTTTTAGAGTCATATTGAACAGCCGTAATAGTGCCGTGAGCAACATTCTCGCGCTTATCCCTGAACCCGGCTGGTGGATCGATGAATGCAGGTTTATCATCGGATCCCAATTTAGCAGTTTCGCCAAAACGCACTTCGTGGCGGAACAGCAAGGGGGCAAACTCATGAAAACTGCGCCTCCAGCTCTGCCATTCATGGGCAGTATTCGGTGACACATAAAACACGCTGTTCAGACCGGCTTGCCTCAACGCTTCGGTGTTTGCCTTGGGATCGCCGCCGAAAGCGCTATGATCTTTGCCGAGCTCGCGGCTTCCGTAACTGACGAATACAAGTTTAACTTTATCCTTAAACCCGGGAGCTTTTTCCACATCGTTCGTGGAAATACTGCCACCACTAAAAAGACCAATATAAGAAAAAGTATTGAAGTTTTTCAGCGTGATATGTTTAGTCTGCATACCGCCCATAGACAAGCCGGCCATTGCCCGGTGCGGCTGATCGGCCATAGTGCGGAAATTAGCATCGACATAAGGAATCACATCTTCAAGAACTATATGTTCAAATACTCCAAAGTCGTAACCACCAAGTCCTCCACTTTTGCTCAAATCACCAGAAATGCCACCATTTTCCATTACTATTATAAATGGTTTGGCTTTACCCTCGGCAAGCAGATTGTCCATGATTAGCCCGGCGTGACCCTGAGCTCCCCAGCCACTTTCCCCTTCGCGATAGCCGTGTTGCAAATACAGCACCGGATAGCGTTTGGTCACATCCTGGTCGTATTCGGGCGGGGTATATACAAAGCAGTGGCGGATTGCCTGACTGGACTTGCCGTAGTAGTAGATTTCGCGCAACTGACCGTGAGGCACATTTTTCATAGCATAAAATTCCTGATCCTTCGCGGGGATTTCGATATCGTTGCACCAAGCCCCCGAACCGAAAATAAAAGTGCTGCCCGGATCGGATACCTCAGCACCATCAATCACAAGCCCGTAATAGTGGTTGCCTTCGTCGAGCGGATCGGATGTTCCCATCCATACGCCTTGGACGTCGTTTTTCAAAGTGTATTTCACCCCATTGATGTTCAACTGTACGTTTTTTGCTTCAGGAGCTTTGATGCGTACTCTGACTCGACCCTCTGAGTTTACCTGAGGATACTCACTTCCCATCTGATTGGTAGATGTCGGTTTAAAATCTTCGACTATAGCTGATGGCTTTTCCTGTGCCCAAAGAGTTCCACCAATCAGCAAAGAAAAGCACAACATACCAATTTGTACTACATTATTTACTTTTTTCATCATTTTAGCATTCTATTATAATTAACTCTGATCTTATTTTTAATGTTATTTTTTATCATATAGCTTATCCGTAATTATCGGAGTAAGTATATGATTCTCTTTCTTCCTATAAATCGAAACAGTTAATATTTGATTAATTTAGTAATATATTAATTGTCCAATTAATGGATTTGATTTGATAATCAAAACGGGAATCCAGCCCAATATTCCTATAACTCAGACTGTGAAAATGCGGCTAAGCCGAATGCACAAATCGAGAATAAGATTACTTTACATTGCTTCATAAACGCAAATTTGATCTTTCAATTACTTTTATTTGTTCATTACCAAATCATCGCTTACTCCCCTCCATATATAATTTAAATTCTTTGTCAAACATAACATTAGCCGGAATCACCACCTTACCACCAGTAAATATTACACTAAAAACAACACCTGTTTCCATTATGGAGTAGTTGACTCTTTCAGCCTTCCAATATTGTGATTTCCCAGAAAGTATAGCCCCTAATTTATATTTGACAATTGTGTCATTCTTTGAAGAATATATGTTTATCGTGCTTAATTTGTCGTTCTTATTAATAGTTAGATGCACTAAAACCCATTGATCTTTCACAGTACTGATATTGGATAGGTTCAAATCATCGATTAATTCCGGATAAAATTTATAGTGTAAATTTGATCCTTTATATGAAGTACCCAGACCGCGTGAATTGGAAGGTCGCAAATTAACTTTTTCATAAATATTAAAGTTTTCATTGGCAACATATCCCTGAATTAAAATTTTTTGCTTGTCTTTATATTCATAACCCATTGACACTCCCTTGACAAACATTCCGTTTTCAAAGTACTCATCGCTTAACTTTTCTTCTGTGTCTGGCTGAAAGAAACTCCACTTGCCGTTCATTTTTCCATCATCACAATGTCCTGATATAATGTAAGCACCCCTACCCATATTACCTGGCACAAAAGAGCCTTTATACTCCCCAAAACCATTAACTACTTTGGATTCTCCACCTCTGGTATAATAACATCCAATCAAAGGCACATCATTTGTGAATTTGATTATCTTTTCGGTATTCCCATTGTCATAAAAATACCTCCAAATGCCATCTCTAACATCGTCTTTGTAGAATCCCCTTTCCTTGACTTTTCCATTTTTGTAATAATAGATTGCATCCCCATTTAACTTATTGTTTAAAACACAACCTTCAAGGGCAATTTTTCCGTTTATATAATAATCCTTGAAATTTCCAGTGACATTGCAATAAATTGAATCCAGCTTACCAATTCTATAATAATCAGCATAACTACGCTCGCTTATAAATCCTTTGTAGTTATAATTGATTATGATTGTATTATCATTTTGAATTTCCAAGCAATTGGGAATTTCGAATTTGTTTGGCAACTCTACTGCTTCTGTTTTAAAGCAAAAAAATAGTAGAATGAGGATAGTAATTTTTTGAGCGTTCATATGCAAATCCATTATTTTGTTAACTGAGTCGATAACTTCACCCGAACCTAAAACAATATTTATCAAAGATTAAATCGAAGCCCAACATTTAGCCCTAAACTACCAAACGGATATTTCTGTTTGACATCGGTACCCGGCATTAACTCCGGCGAAGCAACATTGGGGTTGTACGTATAATTATCAACATAGTGAATCTGCTTGTACTTTGTTTTCAGGTTTAATGTTTCCTCTGCCCCGTTGTAACTAACGTATGTATATAGCCCTTCTGTAGGCGCATACGATAAATTTATACTCGAGATTTCACCCAAAATGGATATTTTTTCATTCAGCTTATACATTGCCCCAATGGCAGCACTCACGCCATAAGCCAAACCTCCACTCTTTCTAAAATCATAAACAGTAATATTGTTATTTTCTGCGTATTTACCAGAATAATAAATATTACCCGAACCAATAACAAACCCAAATTTCACATACGGATTTATCTTGTATAAATCTGTTGCAAGAACGATTGAAGGATTAAAGCGAAGCATCGTAGAGTAGATGCTTGTATTCTCTGTATTATCCGGCTGTTTATTAAGTGCATCAAATTTATCACCCAACAGGTACGAAATTCCTAATTCCACCCCTAAATTTTTATTGACCATGTATCCGATAACACCTCCCAAATTTACCCCTTGCCCCAATGACACATCAATATGCTGAGTAGTTATTGAATTGGTTGTTTTTGTGTAGTTGTAAAACCCAGCTATATTTTCGGAACTCATTTGAGTAGCTGCGCCAGCACTTATGTTTACATAAACTCTTTGTGCCAATACTTTGTGCGCAAACAAACAAATGATAACTGTAATGAATAAAGTCACTGATTTTCTTTTCATCTTTCGTTCATTTTAAATTCAACTGATCGTCAGCATATACGTCCATTTTGAGAGCCTGACCGTGTTAATTTCCCCTTTTTCGTATTTAATCTGACAATAGCATTTTATCCCATTAACCTGTAATCAAATATAAGTTAGATGTAAGCTTTTTATCAATTGAATGAAAAATTAATAAGGAAGTTGATTATTGCTACTAATAATCTACTTCAAAACTACGATTTATTATTTTTCAACTAATTATTTCTTATATTTAACTCACAACACCCCATAGTCACACTTTCACTATCCTACTGTTTTACAAAAAACTACATCTTTTGCAAATCCAAGAAGCCTTTTACTTTCAACCATTTTTCACAGGCTTCAGGCCACGTGGATTCGGTATTTGTTGATTTACCCATACCGTAACCATGTTTTCCTGTCTGGTAAAGGTGAAGTTCGCAGGGAATTTTAAACTTTTGCAAAGCCAAGGCATAGTTTATACTGTTTTGTACAGGCACAGCGTCATCATCCAAAGAATGAACCATAAAAGCCGGTGGAGTTTCACTGTTTACCTGCAACTCGTTAGAGAAATGTTTCACCAATTCAGGCGCTGGCTTACCGCCAAGCAAATTAACACGCGAGCCCCAATGGGTTACGTTCGAATCCATGGAGATCACCGGATAAATAAGTAACGAGAAATCGGGTCTGGCACTGGTTAAATCCTCCGGTTCATATACCTTCTCATTGAAATGAGTGGAAAGGGTTGATGCCAGATGTCCACCTGCAGAGAATCCCATGATTCCAATTTTAGTTGGGTCGATTCCCCATTCTTTTGCACGCTGCCGAACAAGACGTATTGCCCTTTGTCCATCCTGCATAGGGGCAATAGATTTATTATTCATGATACTATCGTCCGGCATACGGTATTTCAGTACAAAAGCCGTTACGCCCAAACTATTCAGCCATTTGGCCACCTGCGCCCCTTCATGTTTGATGGCTAGTCCCACATAAGCACCACCCGGACAAATAACAACTGCAGTACCGTTTGATTTTTCTTTAGGAGCTGGATACACTTCGAGGTTGGGATTGACAATGGAATGTTTATCAACCCAACTCGCACTGGTATCGATCCTCTGTTTGAATTTGTCGTTGTGTATAGCCCCGGGAACCTTTCCGTTCCAAAGGTCGATTACGTTACTTTGACCGAAAAGATTTCCGGATACCATAATAAGGCAAATTAATGCCAACATTGTTTGTTTAAATTTAAAGATACTCATTTTGTTGTTTTTTTTTATACTCATTTCAAATTGGGTTGAATTATCTAATTACTTCAGTAAAGTATGAATTTATTTGTCAGTTTTATCCTGTGTTTGTAATGCTTCGGCCATTGGAATACCAACTTTCACAAGGTTTTTTATGACCTTTAAGTAAAAAAACTTTGAGCCAGAAAATCACGCTTCCACCATTGGTAGAAATACTTAGAATAATCGTTATTATTTTTCCCGATTTTCCAGCAATCGAATGACTCGTCCATAACCAGTAAGCCTAATCTATCACAGGCATTCAAAAATGCTTCAGAAGGTGGATTGTGAGAAGTCCTGACAGCGTTGAAACCACCTGCTTTGAGTAATTCAACTTTGCGCTCCTCGGCACGATCAAAAGCAGCAGCACCTAAGCAACCATTATCATGATGAACGCAACCTTCGTTTATTTTCATTGTTTTGCCGTTAAGTTGAAATCCGTTTTCGGCAGTAAATTGGATGGAACGAATACCAAAACCGGTTTTAGTATCATCAAGCACCTTTTTATCTTTTAATACTTGAATCTGAGCCTGATACAAATAGGGGGTTTCAGGTGTCCAACACATAGGATTTGACACGTGTATGGTTTGGATGATTTCCTTTTCACAGTTAGCAGGAATCTCAATTTGGACCTGACAATTCCCTGCAATTTTAGAACTCTTATTCCAAAGTAGAGTTTTAACAATAATACTTTGGGTTGATGAAGTTTCATTTTTAACCACCGATTTCACCAGTATAGTTGCCTTCTTAGTAGACACTACAGGAGTCGAGATGGCTGCACCCCAATGCACTACATGTACAGGATTGGTAATCATCATCCAAACGTGGCGATAGATACCTGAACCACTGTACCAACGGCTGTTTACCTGCTGAGAGTTGTCAACCCGAACAGCGATTACGTTTTCTTTTCCGAAATTCAGATAGGGTGCAAGGTCGTAGCTGAACGATGTGTAGCCATACGGATGAACACCCAGCGATTTTCCGTTGATAAAGACTTCGGAATTCATATAAACACCTTCAAAATAAATAGCTATTTTCTCAGCTTTCCATTCATCGGGTGCCTGAAAGGTTTTCCGATACCAGCCTATCCCCGCAGGGAAATATCCTCCTGCACCTTTTGTCGGATTCTTAGGGTTTACTTTTCCTTCAATGCTCCAGTCGTGAGGCAAATCAAGTTTACGCCAACTCTCATCATTGTAATCCTTTGATTTGGCTTCAGGAGTATCGCCCAAAAAGAATTTCCAGTCAAAGTCAAATAACTGTTTCCTTTCTATGCCGTTTTGTGCATAAACTGAAAAAGAGCAAAAAAATAATGTGAATACCAAAACTATTTGTTTGGCAAATTGATTTTTTTTATATGAATCTAAGTTATCCATTTCGTTCCGTTTTTATCTATTGATTAAATTTCACAGTACAATCTATCTGTTAGTAATCAATTATTTCGCAATATATTCCATAATAAAACCAAAGTGATATGGCTTATTTCCCGGATTGGTGTATTTTTCCATTGTTTTAGCTCCCCAGGTATCATCACCTCCCACCCCGTGAATATTCAAATCGATATTCAGATTAATAAAATCTCGTTTCGGAAGCTGATAATCGTGCCGTGTGTTTTCCAAATCATCTTCTGCATATGGCCATGCCCGGAAATTGAGGGGCTGTAAACCTGTAATTTTAATGGTTTCATTGTTTTGTTTCCTTAAGGAAAACCAACGTACATCGCAACGATTTGCATTATCCTGTGGAGCAGGATAGTGCACCACGAAATTATCTAATCCTGAATGGTATAAACCAATCAACGAAGCTGTTTTCCTGTCGGGATAATTTCAAACGGTCCGCGGCCATACCAGTCGATGGTACTATATTCTTCCGGAACTCGAACCCTCATGCCAAATTTTGGGATCAAAGGAATGGTATCGTTAAAGGGTACATACATTGCTTCTACTTGCAATTTTCCGTTTCCGTTTACCTGATAATTCAGCGTATAGTTTGCTCCAATAGTAGGCAAATTCATTTCAAACTTTACAGAGGCAACATTACCTTGTATGGATATAGCAACATTCTTAACCACACTATTTTCGGATGCTTTCCTCCAATTGCCCAATTCTTTCATATACCCACCATGTTTTTGATTATCGTTCGGCGTTTTCCAAAAATAGGGTTCGAGCTTACCTTTCAGCAACTCCTGCTGATTTGCTTTCCAACTCACCAATGAACCATTTTTCCGGTCGAAGGTAAAAGACATCTTTTCAGTTTTCAATTCGATTTGTGAGGGTGATTCATTTATAATTACCTGTTTTTCTGTTGGTGACACCTTTGCGTACAAGTAAGGTCTGATAACAAACTGTTCACGGGCAATACAAAAACCCTCTTCTGCCCAAAGGGTTGCAGATTTGAGTTTGGCATAAATACTCAGGCATACTTCAGCAGAAGTAGTATCAGCCACTTGCGGTGAAGGAAGCATAATGTTTGATGATGTCCCCGGCAAGATGCTGTCGCAACGGAACATCCCCTTTTGCATCGACTTGCCGTTCGATGTATATTCGTATTCAAAATCGAAGTTGCGAAGCGGCAGAAAATCAAAATGGTTTGTAACAACAATTGTTATATCCTTGTCGTTTAAAAGCTTAAATACAACCGGTTGATAAACTTTCTGAACCTCAAAATAGTGAGGATATGGCTTTCTGTCGGATGAAACCAACCCTTTAATGCAGAAATTTCCATCATTTGGTTTATCACCAAAATCGCCGCCGTAAGCCCAGAATTCATTGTCATTTAGACGGTAATCATCAGGATGTTCAGAGAGTTTCAGCGGGGAACCATCCTTTTTCTTTGCCAAGCCCTGATCTACCCATTCCCAAATGGCTGCACCTGTAAGGCTTGAATCGGCATAAATCACATCCCAGTACTCTTTCAAGTTTCCACCCGAATTCCCCATTACATGCGCATATTCGCGCATAAACACAGGTTTATCCTTTATCTTTTCACCCAAATTTTTCAAATCAGCAGGGTGTAAGTAACCTTCGTCGTAAATAGCTGAAACATCTCGTTGTGTATCAGAATAGATCAATCGGCTTGAATCGAGTTTCTTAATTGTATCTGCCATTGCTATTAAGTTTTGTCCATGACCACCTTCATTTCCCAATGACCAAAATATAACACAGGGGTGGTTTTTATCTCGCTGCACCAATGAAACAGCCCTTTCTACATGCGACTTTTCCCACACAGGGTTATCGCCCATCTCTTTATTCCCGATACCGTAACCGTGCGATTCCTGGTTTGCCTCGTCCATAACATATATTCCGTATTCATCACATAGTTCATAAAACAAAGGATCGTCCGGGTAATGGCACGTACGCACCATGTTGATATTTGCCTGCTTCATCAATTCCAGATCATGGATCATGGTATTACGGCTAACATGTTTTCCGGTACGAGGGTGTTGCTCGTGACGGTTTACTCCTTTAAGTTTCACAGCTTTGCCATTAACGTAAAACACATCTACGCGGACTTCAATTTTACGAACACCAAAATAACATTCGGCCTTGTCAATTAGCTCCTTCTTATTGTTTTTGAGCTTTACTGTAAGATGATATAAATCCGGCGTTTCGGCTGACCAAAGCCGGGGTTGTTTTATCAATGATTTCAGTTCGAGCGATACTTGTTTTGATTTTTGAACTACTGGAACTTTCCCTGTAAAAGAAAGATCAACCATCTCTCCCTGTGCAGAAAAGCCTGAAACTTCTGCTTCTGCATACAATCCTGAAATGTTTTGGACTGAACGGTTGTCAATATTGAGGTTTACAGAAACATTCGCGTTGCCAAACGAATTGTCCGGCACTGCTTTTACAAAAAAATCGCTGATAAAGGTTTTAGAACAGGCAATCAAATCCACATCCCTGAAAATACCGCTTAACCGCCACATATCCTGATCTTCCAGATAGCTGCCATCGCACCATTTATATACTTCAACGGCCAGCTTATTTTCTCCCTTATGAATATATTTTGTTATATCAAATTCAGCAGGCGACATCGAATTTTCGCTATAGCCAACCTTTTTTCCGTTTATCCATACGTACATGGCCGACTGCACCCCACCAAAGTTCAGGAATACCTGTTTGTCAGACCAGTTTTCGGGAATAGTAAACGTCGTATAATAACTACCTACAGGATTTCGCTCAAGAAAACTTGTAAAACGCTTATCAGGTTCGCTTGTTATTTTAGGGAAATCCTGTTTGAATGGGTAAGTGAAATTGATATAAATGGGGATTCCAAAGCCCTGAAGTTCCCAGTTGCCCGGAACCAGAATATTGTCCCACTTTTCGGTAGAAAAACCTTCGGAATAAAAATCCAACGGACGTGATTGAGGATTGGGCGACCAGTGGAATTTCCAAATGCCGTTAAGTGACCGGACCATTGGGTTGTTTGCTTTTTCTTCAGCCAGAAAGCCATACGCATGTGGCTTTTCCTTGTTAATACCATTCACATTTGGGTTTTCCCAATCGTTGATAGTTTGAGCCTCTATTTTATTGACTAAAAATAAAGCAAAAAAGCAAAAAATAAGCGTCAATTTAGTGTTCATTTTTAATACTATTTATTTTCTAAAATCATTTATTATAAAATCTTTGCCCGCATCAATCGAATAAGATAAACCGCTCCTGTTGTGTTTCCAGGAATTGCCTGAAATTTTACACGAATATTTTTTTTACCTTTTGTCATAGAATTAGGAATGGTGTATTCCATTTCTTTGAAGTTCGATATATTCCACCTACCGGTGTTATCTTCACTGATTAATTTATCCCCGTCAATGTAAATATCAAATTTTCTATTTCCCCATTCAGCACCCCAATAGCGAACAATTAATTTCAGGTTTTCTTCAGCGTTTATGTTCATAAGATAGCTGAAAAATCCTGATTCCAAAGCATTGCGCCAAAACTGATTCTGATTGTTCCCCGTATTTGAATTATCTTTTTGAATTAAATGATCGGCTTCCGGTTGTTGTTCACCCGGAGTAACAAAATCAACTGTACGTTTTTGTATATCAAGCTTTTCAACTTCTAAATTCGCTAATGAATCTACATAAGATTTATATTTTTGGTTTGAAAGAGCCAGCCAGTAAATAGAATAGCGCGAATCGTGAATTTGGAAAAAAGGTACAAATTCGATTGGTGCGGTATTAGTCATTTTTAATTCCGGAGCTGTGAATGTGAGTTGTTTCCCGGCAACCGGAACTAATTTGGCAGCAATGTTTTGCAAATTGTCTTCTACCATAATCGGAGCTCTGTCAACTGGTAAACGTTCGCCACCGGCAATGTGCCCCCAACGGCTATCGTTGGCAATTAATCCTGGAATATTTTCAGTACCGGTTTTTGCGCCAAGTACTATTGGACCATGCAAAAGTGCAACATAATTAGGAACATTTGGTAAACGCTCTACGGTGTTGTGCATCGGTAAGAAAATTTCCACTTTATCGGACGTCTTCCAAATTCTATTTATTGCAATATAGCTTGAAGGTTTTTCTGTAATTGCAACTTCTTTTCCATTAATTCTGATTTTCATTTTACCTGCTTCAACCCAAGCCGGATATCGGATAAACAATGAAAATTCAGATTTTTTTCCAGTGAAAGTTATATTACTTTTTTCTTCAAAAGGAAAATTGGTTTCCTGTTTTAATTTCAAATTTTTACTTTTCCAGTTTAATTCCGAAGCGATAAACAGATTCACAAACAACGAGTCGCCTTTGTGCGTGTAAATAAACTGGTTGTACTTGCCATGATTTTCCATTCCGCTTCCAACACAACACCACATTGCTTGATTGGGAGCCGAATATACACGGTAGTGGCGTGGGCGAACAGGTGTAAAATACACATATCCACCATGTTCTGGGTGCTGAGTGGATAAGATGTGATTGTAAACTGCCCGTTCATAATAATCGGCATATTTCGCCAAAGGGTTTACCCGAAATAAATCTTCTGTGAGTTTGAGCATGTTATAGGTGTTGCACGATTCAGTACCTTCCACATCGTTGATAAAATCTTCGCAGGAAGCTGCACTTGGGAAGAATTCACGGCGGGTAATGCCACCATAATTGAACCAGTCGTACCCAAATCCGGGCAAACCATTTCCTATTCGATAATTATTGGCTTTAACAACAATGGTATTTTCACCACTTTTTATCTTATTCGTAATTTCGAACTGAAAAGGCGTAAATCCGCCTTCGTAGCTTCCAATTTTTTCACCATTCAAGTACACAACGGTCAGATAATTCACAGCACCAAAGTGTAGGAAAAGCCTTTTCCCTGGTTGAAGTGTATTCTGGAATTGTTTTTTGTACCAAACAGATCCCTCAAACCAGGTAAGTTCGCACAACTGCGAATTAAAATCTCCGGGCACTTTCAGATAAGGTCCGCCATCATAGGAATACTCTACAAAGTCGGTTTTTGCTTGCGGTTTTTTCTCTTGCCACACCTGTTTCCAATCGCCAGCTCCTGTGGGGTCAAGAATCACCTGCCACTGGCCGTTCAGGCTTGTTTTGTTTCGGTTTGACACATTCACCATCGCTGTTTGAGCTGATAAACTTTCAGGCAACCGGAAGAGGCAAAACAGAGCTACAGCCCGTATTTTACATCGATTGTTTTTGAGAAAAGTCCGTATATATAGCATTGATTTATTTGAGATTAGTTTTGCAGCTACCAAACACACTTTCAGTAGCTACAAAACAAATGAATACATAATTACTTCTTTCCTGCAACTGCAAACTTCTTAACCTGAAATTGCGTAGCGTTGCTAAGTTTCGCCAAATACACTCCTGCAGGAATGGCGACTTGGATTGAGAGTTTCTGCATCCCATCACTGGCTTTTGATAAGAGCAACTTGCCCATCATATCAAAAACTTCAATTTTGTCAAAATCAAAACCATTTGTTTTTATTTCCAAATTGTTTGTTGTTGCATTAAAAAACACTTTCAGATTCGTAGCTTCTAATGGTTTCAATCCTGTTACAGAACTGACATCCATATAATTGAAATTAAACCCTGTAGTTTTGACAACTACTTTTAGATAATGTTTTCCGGGATTGGCTGCCAGATTAACGGTTGTAGATTGATAGGTTTGCCAATCGCCTGTGGCCGGCACATTAAAACCTCCTGCTTTTACTCCATCGAGATAATAATCGATAGCGCCACCGGCACTCTGAGCCGAAAGGCGGAATAAAATCTGAAAATTCTTACCAGTAGATGTATTGTCAATGGCGTATTCTGTCCAATCACCTGTGGCAATATAACCCATATTCTGTCCTCCACCTGTATCCGTTGTGGTTTCGGCTTGCATCCCCGACTTGAACGTAAAATTCTCAGCTTCAATTTTTCCCGGAATTGTAATCCAGTTAGGTGACTGAATATCACTCTGAGCCGCTAAGCGCGTAAAAGCAGTTAACGCTCCATTGTCTTCGGCCTTGACTGTTCCGGACACATACGTTACCCTCACCGTATCGCCGTAATGAATGGCATCGGTCAATTTAAATAATATGGAACTGTCCTGAACTGAAAACGCCTTTACGACACTACGAACAGTGAAATTCTTTATAATTGCCATCGAAGTAAGCTGTGCCGAAGTCAACAGCATTGGTTTTGAAAACTTCACATCAAGCGTAAGTCCGTCTGCATTTAATTTGGCAGATTTAGCCGTTGCCGGCAGACCGTTGGCGATATTAGTTACTGACAAATTCGAGATTGATTTCAGCACTCCATTATCAGTAGAAACAAAACTGGTTCCTGAGTTTGAAAAAAAAAGGTGATAGTCTCGATACACTTTTTGTCCTAAATTAAAAATCAGCGTTGCGGAATCTCCCTTCGACACAGCACACTTCTGAACCGGAATGGTCTGATTTCCATTAAACACCGAAACCAGTTCAAGCCCATCCAACGAGGCAGGCAGCAACATTTTTTTATTAAACCTAACCCGTAACGTATCTCCACCAACATTGGTTGTTGCTTCTATAATTTGAGGCAAAGAGCCAGTAAGTAAATTATTTACAACGGTATCATTAAAGTTCGCAAGTTTTTTACCGATCTGGGACAAAACATTCCCATTGTTGTACGAAAGCAAAATTTCATCTGAATTGAGAACATTATTCTGCAAATTGATTGTCAACTTATTCGAATCAGAGAGGACAACATCATTAATCGTCGCGGACTGATTGTTGACTTTTACTGTGAAACCTTTAAAGTTCACCGAGTCGGCAATAGAAGTACTTAATGTGAGTTTTATTTGCTTTGGGTCGACTCCCGAAACAGCGGCAGAAACAAATTCCGGAACTCCGATTTTCAGTGAATACCTGCTACAAAAGTTCCAAATTTCCTGGCTTGAAACCACACCACCGGTACCATTAGAATACCAGTGATCTACTCCGTTAACACCTATAAATACAACTTCAACACCTTCTTTTCCTGGTCCATAATATTTCTTTACTGACAACATATCAGAAAATGGATTTGTTACAACGGCTGGTGGACAACCATTTCTTTTAACCCAGGCATCAATATGAGTTTGTACATTGCTATAAGGCACAAAATTATCATTCATACCATGTATATGTATTATCGGAATTGGTCGTGAACTAACGGCATTAGGTCCACTCATCAAAAAGCCGCTAACAGGTGCAAATGCGGCAATTTTATCGGCTATTTTGGTTGCAGCATAATAACACATCATACCACCCATCGAAAAACCCGAGAGATAAACACGGTCACGGTTAATATCGTAGCGTTTATACATTTCATTAATAATTGCCAGAATAAAATCAATATCACTCGTACCATTCAAATCCCACATAGTGCCGATTGATTGAGGGTAAACCAGAATAAAGCGATTGGCATCTGCAACCGACTGAAATGAAGTTTGATTCAATTGGTCATACATTGTCTGGCTCATGCCGTGCATCGAAATTACCAATGGCCTATCTTTAGGTATTCCCGCAGGGGCATAAACTATCATCTGCCGGGTAGTAGAACCGACCGTTAAAGTCTGTTCTTCCTGGGCAAATAAAAACATAGGAAAAAATAAAACAGCAGAAATTATCCAATAAAATAATTTCGTTGATTTGAATTGATAAAAGTACTTCATGATTTTTTATTTTATAGTTAGTATATTCAATTTAGTTTCAGTTATTCCCGGAGCACTCACCGTCAGTTTAATATTACCAGCAGAGCGCGTACTTTTAACTACTATTAAAGCACGGCCTTTCCACGTTTTTCGCAGATTTCCCACATAGGGATTGTTTGGTGGGTAATGACACCTGTTACAAAGCCACCACCGCTAATGGGTGTGATATTACAAGTATATTGAGCATAAGACTCAATAGCAGATATGAGACCAACACATATCAACATTAACACCACTATAAATCGATTCAGGCGATAAAAAGAACCGTAATTCCAAATTTTTATTTTCATAAATATAGATTTATTTGATAACTACTTTTATTATTGCTAATTTTTAAACGAGCTGTTTCTTGTTTACATCAACCGTGATTTTTGTTTGTGCCTGAATGGCATTTCCTAATACAAAAAATAGAATTAGCTTAGAGATAAAAACTTTTTTGAACTCATTTTTTTATGTTTTTATTTATTTAACTCATTATACTCCAGCACAAAACCATATTGATACGGTTTATTTCCCGGAATGGTATATTTATCCATTGTTTTAGCTCCCCAGGTATCATCACCGCCAACTCCGTGAATATTCAAATCAATATTCAAGTTGATGAAGTCACGTTTTGGGAGCTGATAGTCGTGCTTTGAGTTTTCCAAATCGTCCTCGGTGTAAGGCCATGCACGGAAACAAAGTGGCTGCAAACCCGTCACTTTCACAATTCCATTATTTTGAGTACTCAGCTTAAACCAACGTACATCACATCGATTGGCATTGTCTTGCGGTGCAGGATAATGCGTCATAAAATCGTTCAGTTTTGCACGATAAAGTCCTATGAACGAGGCTGTTTTACGGTCGGGGTAATTTTCGTAAAAACCGCGTCCATACCAACCTATGCTGTTATATGAATCAGCAACACGAACCCTCATTCCAAATTTAGGCATCAGCGAAATAGTATCGTTCAGAGGTTGATAAGCTGCTTCAACCTGCAATTGTCCCAAACCGTTCAACTGATAATTCAGTGTGTAATTTGCACCAATGGATGGTAAATTCATTTCAAATTTCACCGAAACTGTGTTGGCCTGCTTTGTCAGTTCCACTTTTTTCACCACCCGGTTTTCGGCTGCATTTCTCCACTTAGCAAACTCTTTTACATAACCAGCCTGCTTTTGATTATCGTTGGGTGTTTTCCAGAAATAAGGTTCCAATTGACCTTTTAGCATTTCCTGCTGATTTACTTTCCAACTTGTCAGCGAACCATTTTTCTTATCCAAAACAAAGGTCATGGTTTCTGTTTTAAGTTGAACTTGCGTAGCAGTTTCTGTCACATTAACCGTTTTCCCTGCAGGAATAATTGCTTTACTCACAAACGGTTTCATTACAAACTGTTCACGGGCAATGCAATAACCTGTTTCAGCCCAAAGAGTGGCATTTTTTAGCCGGACATAGATATTCAGGCATATTTCTGTCTGAACTGTATCGGCCAATAGAGGCTGTGGCAGATTGATGACGGAGGATACTCCCGGCAAAACGTCATCGCAACGGAATGTACCCCGTTGAATGGATTTGCCGTTCGAGGTATATTCGTATTCGAAATCGAAGTTTTTCAGGGATTGGAAATCAAAATGATTGGTCACCCGAATACTGGCATTTTTACCGTTTACCAGTTGGAAAACAACCGGTTGATACACTTTCTGAACTTCGTAATAATGTGGATGCGGTTTTCTGTCGGTCGAAACCAACCCACGCATCACAAAATTCCCCTCATTGGGTTGGTCGCCGAAATCGCCACCATACGCCCAAAATTCATTGTCAGTCAAATTGTAGTCATTCGGATGCTCGGTCAACTTCAGTGGCGAACCATCCTTGGTTTTAGGCAAACCATGTTCGTCCCACTCCCAAATGGCTGCACCGCAAAGGCTCGAATCGGCGTAAATCACATCCCAGTATTCCTGCAAATTACCGCCCGAACTTCCCATCACATGGGCATATTCACGCATAATTACCGGTTTGTCTTTGATTTTTTCGCCCAATTTTTTGAAATCGGCAGGATGAAGATAACTATCGTCATAAAGATCTGAAATTTCGCGATGGGTATCGGAGAAAACCAGACGAGTTGGATCCAGTTTACGAATTGTGTCGGCCATGGCCATCATATTCCGGCCTTTGCCGCCTTCATTGCCAAGCGACCAGAAAGTGACGCACGCATGGTTTTTATCCCTGCCAACCAGCGATGTTGCACGTTCCAAATGCGCTTGCTTCCATGCCGGATCATCGCCAAGTTCTTTATTTCCCAAACCATAAGCGTGCGATTCCTGATTGGCCTCGTCCATCACGTAAAAACCGTATTTGTCGCAAAGTTCGTAGAACATCGGATCGTCCGGGTAGTGGCTCGTGCGTATCATGTTGATATTGGCCTGTTTCATCAACTCCATATCGCGTATCATCATCTGACGGCTGATGTACTTTCCGGTACGCGGATGCTGCTCATGCCGGTTGACACCTTTTAACTTCACGGCTCTGCCATTAATCAAAAACACTTCACCACGTACCTCAATTTTCCGAACGCCGAAATAGCATTCGGCTTTATCCACAATTTCGCCTTTTTTGTTTGTCAGTTTCAGATTAAGACGATATAAATCGGGCGTTTCGGCCGACCAAAGCTTGGGTTGCTGCATCAACGTAGCGATTGAAAGCTGCACTTGTTTCGATTTAGAAACCGGCACTTTTGCCAAAACCGGAATATCGACATACTCACCCGTTCTCGAATAACCTGTTATTTCAGCTTCAACCTGTAGGCCTGCAATTTGCTGTAACTGACGGTTATCCAACTTCAAATCAATAGAGACATTGGCGTTCGCAAAAGTTTTATCAGGAATTGCTTTTACAAAATAATCTCCGATAAAGACCTTTGGCCGTGCAATTAGGTCGACGTCGCGGAATATTCCTCCCAAACGCCAAATATCCTGATCTTCCATGTAGCTGCCATCGCAATATTTGTACACTTCTACCGCCAGTTTATTTTCTCCTTTGTGAATATAAGAAGTAATGTCAAACTCGGCAGGCGACATAGAGTTTTCGCTATAACCGACCTTCTGCCCGTTAACCCAAACGTACATGGCCGATTGCACACCTCCAAAATTCAGAAACACCTGTTTGTTGCTCCAATTTTCGGGGATTGAAAAGGTGGTGAGATAACTCCCAACCGGATTTCGTTCCTTGTAGGTCGTAAAGCTCTTATCGGGCTCGCTGGTTACTCTCGGAATATCCCTTTTAAAAGGATAAGGAACATTGGTGTAAATAGGCGTACCAAAGCCCTGAAGTTCCCAATTGCCAGGCACCAGAATAATGTCCCATTTTTCTGAAGAAAAACCCTGAGCGTAAAATTCCTGAGGGCGCGATTGCGGATCGGGCGACCAGTGGAATTTCCAAAGACCATTGAGCGATTTTACTGTTGAGTTATTCGCCTTTTCTTCGGCGAGAAAAGTAAAAGCATGTGGCTGTTCCTTGTTGATACCATTAATATCGGGGTTTTCCCAATCGGGAAGAGTTTGTGATACTATCTTATTTATTGAAAATAAAACAAACAAATAAACAATAAGAGTTATTTTTTTTTCCATTTTTTATGTATTACTTCTTTTTTAATGATTTTTTTTTCAGAAATTTATTGAAAGGTATTTGCCCTCATTAATCGAATCAGATAAACCGCTCCGGCTGTATTTCCGGGAATTGGCTGAAATTTCACACGAATATTCTCTTTCCCTTTTATCATCGAATTAGGAATGCTGTATTCTATGTCTTTAAAATTCGATTGATTCCACTTGTCGGTGTTATCTTCACTGATTAGTTTATCCCCGTCAATGCAAATATCAAACTTTCTGTTTCCCCATTCAGCACCACAATAGCGAACTACCAATTTCAGGTTTTCTTCAGAATTTGTATTCATAAGATAGCTGAAAAAGCCTTCGTCTGAAGCATCACGCCAAAATTGATTCTGATTGTTCCCCGTGTTTGATTTATTTTTTTGTATTAAATGATCGGCTTCCGGTTGCTGCTCGCCCGGAGTAACTAGATCAACTGTACGTTTTTTTGTATATCAAGCTTTTCAACTTCCAATTTGGCTAACGAATCTACATAAGATTTATATTTTTGAGTTGAAAGAGCCAGCCAGTAAATAGAATAGCGCGAATCGTGAATTTGGAAAAAAGGTACAAATTCGATTGGTGCGGTATTAGTCATTTTTAATTCCGGAGCGTTGAATGTGAGCTGTTTCCCGGCAACCGGAACTAATTTGGCAGCAATGTTTTGCAAATTATTTTCTACGATAATCGGAGCTTTGTCAACCGGTAAACGTTCGCCACCGGCAATATGCCCCCAACGGCTATCGTTGGCAGTTAATCCAGTAAGATTCTCGGTTCCTGTTTTTGCACCAAGTACTATTGGGCCATGCAAAAGTGCAACATAATCAGGAACATTTGGTAAACGCTCTACGGTGTTGTGCATCGGTAAGAATACTTCCATTATATCGCCTGTTTTCCAAATTCTATTTATTGCAATATAGCTTGAAGGTTTTTCTGTAATTGCAACTTCTTTTCCATTAATTCTGATTTTCATTTTACCTGCTTCAACCCAAGCCGGATATCGGATAAACAATGAAAATTCAGATTTTTTTCCAGTGAAAGTTATATTACTTTTTTCTTCAAAAGGAAAATTGGTTTCCTGTTTTAATTTCAAATTTTTACTTTTCCAGTTTAATTCCGAAGCGATAAACAGATTCACAAACAACGAGTCGCCTTTGTGCGTGTAAATAAACTGGTTGTACTTGCCATGATTTTCCATTCCGCTTCCAACACAACACCACATTGCTTGATTGGGAGCCGAATATACACGGTAGTGGCGTGGGCGAACAGGTGTAAAATACACATATCCACCATGTTCTGGGTGCTGAGTGGATAAGATGTGATTGTAAACTGCCCGTTCATAATAATCGGCATATTTCGCCAAAGGGTTTACCCGAAATAAATCTTCTGTGAGTTTGAGCATGTTATAGGTGTTGCACGATTCAGGACCTTCCACATCGTTGATAAAATCTTCGCAGGAAGCTGCACTTGGGAAGAATTCACGGCGGCTATTCCCACCAAAAGCCAACGTACGCTTTCCGGTAACTGTTTCCCAAAAGAAACTGCCTGCTTCGGAATAGATTCGGTCGTGAGAAAGTTCGCCAATTCTTTCAAATCCAATTGCTTTTGGAACCTGTGTGTTAGCATGTTTATTGTCGAGATTATCGTTATCGGCAGACATCGGGTTCAATAGCATTTTATGCGAAAAGCGTTTGGCTGAAACCATATATTTTTCATTTCCTGTCATTTGGTAAGCATCGGCAAATACCTCATTAATCCCCCCATGTTCGTTTCCAAGCATTTGTTCCATTTTCTCATCATTCAGATCCGAAGTCAGATTTATTGCCCAATCGCAAAATTTCAAAAATATTGTTTTTGCAACTTCATTTCCTGTATATAACCATGCATCTCGAAGTCCTGCATACATCTTATGCACATTGTACCAGGGAACCCAAAACTTCCCGATATAACTGATATCGCCTGCTTTGATAAAAGGCCAAAGACCTGCGCTATTTGGCACTCCACCCACATAGCCAACTCCCCAAGCGGAATATCTTTTTGTATTTGCATCCTGGCATTCTTTTAGTTCAGCAATCACATAATCCATCCTTTTTTTACACTCAGCATTTCCGGTTGAAGCATAATTCATAGCAAGAGCCGACAAATAATGTCCTCCAATGTGGCCGTCAAGCCCGTCCCAATTTTCAAAACTTTTTGCTTTTTCGGGCAACCCAGCCTCTTTACGATAAGGAGCCAGTAAGCGGTCAACATCGTACTTGAGTAAAACCTCAACATTCAAATCGCGGGCATGTTTAAATGGACTTTCCAGCAAAGTGACCTCACTAAGTGGAAATTCATTTGGATAAAGCTTATTCTGTGCATTCAGTGAAAAAATTCCCCAAATAAAATAAAGCACAATAGTATATTGTTTTGTTCTTCTCATTCTAGTATAAACATATTTTTTATTTGTTCTAATAGCATTCAGTTTTAACCATGTTTATATCTCATATCTTCTTGTCTGACTTTTCTCTTTGAAGAAAAATTCTATCTCAATGTAACTAATTTGAACATTAAAACATTCGGGATTTTTAAAAATCCTGAACATTTTAATGTTCAATCAATTGGTATCAATTTAATGAATTATTTTATGAGAATCATTTTTTTTGTTGTCATATAATTTCCAATCCTTAGTTTATAGAAATATACTCCAACAGGCAATGAACTGCCATCGAATTTAGCTGTATTATTTCCCGGAGGTAATACCTGATTTACCAAAGTGGAAATTTTTCTACCTGTTTGGTCAAAAACTTGTAAGGTAACAAAGTCGTTTGAAGTGGTTTGAAATTGTATAATTGAAGATTCAGCAAATGGATTAGGATAATTCGAAATCATAAATTTGTCTTCTGTTTGATTGTGTAATGCGTTTGGGTTCTCGGCATCAAGCATAACGAACTGTACCGACATTCTTGGGCTATTTACAACAATTGTATTTTCAGTCGAATAAGCGTTCGCCGGGATGGTTTCCAGACTTTCGCGAGGTCCCCATTGAGTCCCTGTCGGACTAACGCCGTTTACAGATACATATAATGAAGAATCGATATCATCGACGCCTCCTGATAAGGTATATGAATAATATTTACTTCCGTATCCGATATTTGATGGGACAATTTTTATTGTCTGGGCAGTCTTTCCTTTATTCACGATTACAACGCCGGTTTCGCCGGAGGCAAACCTGGAAGCATAAGCCAAAATATTGGAGCCGGTTGAAGTAGCAGAAATCGCATGATCGCCGGTAAACTTCTGCTGATAATATGCATAATAGAAGTCCGGACGTGGCTGCCACATCAAACTTGGATTATTTCCCTGATAAAACATGCCACCATCTTCACCCGTAGCAAGCAACCATCGTGCTCCTAAACCAAAGTTATTTTTAATCAATTCATTAAAAAGGATAGTGGCCTGCATTCCATTGATATATGAGCATACCATGGTGCTACCGGTGTTATTTCCATCCATATTATACTCAGTAAGGGCTACAGGTTTGGAGAATGCCTTTTTATTAATAATATCCTGTTGAATAAAACTGATATTTTTTTTAGGCTCTGTAACTCCTGCCGACAATATATTATCCACATTTTTAGCACTTCCAAAATAATTATGCATGACATAAAAATCGGCCGCATCGCCTACCGCGCTGAAAACTCCCGCATTCCAGGTTTTGTCCACCGAATTCCAACTTGTTGAGCCATCAAAATGCAATACCTGAGCCCCGATAAATATTTTAGCATTTACCTGAGCCGCAGCAGCTCTCATTGAATCGGCAAAAACCTTGAAATGCTGTCCGTAAAGTTGGCCGGTAATGATTTCAGGTTGTCCGTCCTTATTGGTTTTTGTGTTAATTTTCCAACCTGCTTCCCACGGACCGGCATTTTCGTTTCCAATCTCCCAAAATTTTGTTCTACCATTATCATACCGAACCCATTGTGCCGCAAGGTGGGCTGCTTGTGCAACCGGATTACTCCCTAGACCGTAACGGGCATACCCGTAATTAACCGTTATAAGCCCTTGTGAACCTGTATTTTGACGCAAAATGTAGTATTCAGCTGTTGTAGTAGACCAATCATTCTTTCCTGAAATAGGGAAAAACTTCACCCGTTTTCCCCCTGAGTCGTAAACTGAATCAGGTAGATCGGTTGGTCTTTCATCATAAAAAAAGATATTGCCCCAGCTTCCTCCCGGGAATCGAATTGACGATGGATTCAACGCCTGTGTGTTTTTCACAAACGTGGCATTACCCGTGTTATGTCCCATCCAGACCGCCATGGCATTTCCAAATACATATTTTGAAATTTTACCGATCGTGTCAGCAGTAACAGTTACCGTTACTGCCGGGGTAGTTGTGGGTTTACTCGCTACCTGCGAAACAGGAATAGTTGCCGTTTTAGGGACGAAATCGTCCAGAAAGCAATTGGTGGTTTGGGCATTGACTGCAGCAACATACACCATTAACGCAAATATTAATTTTGTCTTCATTAAGTTTCTTATTTAAGTGTTTTTCAATGATATATTTCAATAACTTTACTCAAATAAATTGAGATAATCCTGAATTATTGATGAATTCTTATTCCACAATAAGCTTTTGAGTGAAGTTCAATCCTTCCGATGTAACTTTCACAATGTAAATCCCTTTCTTTAATCCAGATTCGACATTCAACCTTCCATTATTATTAGAAGTCTTTTCAAAAAGCATTCTGCCTTGATTGTCAAATATAATGATGCTTGCTCGTTGTGTTGCTGTTGGAAGCATAATCGTAAAAATGCCATCCTTAGCCGGGTTAGGATAAAAAACTATTTCATTTAAGCTCCTTTGGGGTTCTAACGCGTTAATTGCTCCGGCAGGTTCACCGTAAATCACACCTCTTGCTCCACCTACACCCATATATACCCTTCCGAAAACATTCATATCACCAATAAGTAAAGGTGCACCACCAAATTGATGGGCATCGTCATTTATTTTGAGCCAGGTAGTCCCTTGGTCTGTAGATCTAAAAAGCCCCGTAACGCTTGACACTGTTCCCCAAATGAAAATAGTCGGGTAACTGGAACCCTCATTAGCTTTGCCAATACCGATTGATTTACAATATGTTACTCTTCCAAAATTAGTATATGTCACTCCATAGTTAGTCGAATATTTTAATCCATTTCTGCCACGTGGTACCCAAATGTGGCCTTCATAACCTGGCACTGTCCGAATCAGTACTGATTCCCATGGATAATTTGCCGTTGAATTGCCCGGAGTACCTGCCACCGAAAAACTGACTCCTTTATCGGTACTTCTGTACATTTGTCCTGTAGAAGGATGATAGATATAAAAGTAACTGGCATTAACCTGGTCAGCCACAGGAGTAGCATTTGCAAGTAACACGCCAGAACAACTTGACCAACTTGCTCCGTTGTCAGTTGTATAATAAGTTGTTGAGGAATTTCCGGGGCAGTGTAATATTGTTCCACCATCCGCACTGATAGCCACTCTGCCATCAGTACCTTTATTGGTGGCGCAACCTGTCCATGTAGCACCCATGTCGGAGGAGTAGTAAACAACATTTCCCCCGTTCGAAGCCCTAACCACTTTGTTTGTGTTTGCCCCTGCATAAGCAATGCTAACATTATTTCCATCCGAAGGTGTCATTTTTTTCGTTGGATATGAAGTCAACGGTTCATGCACAAAACCGGTTACGTCGCCAAAAGAGGTGATAAGCGGACCACCCGGAATGCATATGCCATCCAGAAAGGCTGTCTCTTCAATTCCTATCACATCATATTTCCAGGAAGGATTAGTAGCTGAGATATTGGAACATGTGTATACACCGCCACCTCCAATTACACGAACTTTCAACGGATTGTCCTGGTCAAACTCAATACAATCCATCCAGTTAACTGCCCCTCCGTTTGTCCACGCCATACCGTTAGCATCGTAAGTGGCATTCGAACCATTCTTTAGCGTCCAGGACGACCCTCCATCGGTCGATAAGAAAATAAAATCTCCCCAACCGGTTCTAAACTGGTTGTTCTGATACACGCCACAGGTAGAAACGATTACTCTATTAACATTAGTAGGATCTATACTTACTCCTCCGTATGAATGATTTTTATTACTAAGAGGCGTAACATCTTTCCATACCCCGGTAGCAGTGTTTAGCTTATATAACTTTCCATATCCATTAGTTGCGGGACCCTCAGTATCCGAATAGGTAGCATACATAGTCGTTCCTTGCAACGCAACACGATGTGGCATATAAGTGGTGGTTGCTGAAATATCGGTAAAGGTTGCACCGCCATCAATACTCTTATAGATATTACCACTTCCGGTGCGCGAAACGCCAATATAAATAGTTTGAGTTACTCCGTCCACAACGCTGCCCGTGGAATCGAAAAGAACAAAGCATATACCGTTCCCATTGGTAGTCGAAGTTACTCCGTTCCACATTTGATTCCATGTTACTCCGGCATCAGAACTCTTCCAAAGTCCGTTCGCTCTGGTTCCGCAAAATAAAATATTGCTATTATGGGGATCTACGGTAAGGCGTTCTCCATTCCCTCGTCCGTTCCCATTTCCATGTGCCTTAAATTTGGAGGTGACATCGATATAAGTAAAGGTATTTCCTTTGTTCGTTGATTTCAATATCGCCGTCCTTCCGCTGTTGACATAGGAAATACCGCAGAGCATATAAATATTATTGGGATTTTGCGGGTCTAATGCCAGGGATTCCACTCCATAAAATCCACTTTCGGACTCATTAAGCCAGTCGAGTAGTTGAACCCATTTATTGTTAGCGGCATCCCAGCGGTATGCTCCACCTACGTCCGTACGGCAATACCTGTCACCTGATGTTGGGTGGGTAATAATTCCCGTTACAAACCCACCTCCACCTATGGGGGCATTATTCCAAACATAGTCTGAATTAGTTTGAGCCTTCACTTCATAACCTTGAAGCATAAGCGCGATAACTAAACAGACATAGGCAAATATCTTTTGCCTAAACAACGGGACTGCAATAGAAGACATAAAATGCTTGCGAATCAACGATCTTGTCTCCTTTTTCTGCACAAGACTTATAACACTTGTACGTACAAGCTTATAGCCATAAATAAACTCAAATATTTGCTTCATTCTCATTTTTTTGTTTGGTATAATTCCGAAAGATAAAAAACCTCCCGGAATTATTTGACTAATACATATTAATTTTATTTTATAATCAGTTTTTTAGTGAAGTTTTGTCCTTCTGAACGCACCTGTACTTGATTTTAGAATTATTTGTCCTCCATCAGGAACGGCATGAAACGTAATGGTATCATTTTTAATATTATCTATAGTTACAGGATTTCCATTCTGAAAGACCTGATTATAGTTTACACCGTTCATTTTCAGTTTAATCGTCAAAGGAAGCTTAAAAATATTGTTATTAAGTGTGTCAGTTAAGTCAAGAATCCATTGTTTTCCATTAGGAGCCTGAATTTGTGAAAGGCTTGCGGATTTTTTTTCCCTATGATACTTAATCGCTTTCTCAAAAGTGGTAATCCAAACTTTATTTTTTTCAAACACAAGAGTATCAAGCTGTTTATTGAATACTTCCAGATCAACCGCACCTGTTCCACAGGAAGAGGAAGGATAGGTAGGGTTAACAATGCAATGAAATAGATAAGTTAACAAACCTCCCCCGTTCATTACATTTTTGATCTGAGTGTAAAAATCATTTACTGTAACCGTACCATTCATTCCAAAGGTTAGAATATTGTAATAATCTGCATTTTTTGTAGCAAAATCATAGGTATAATTCATGGAGGCAGGCCATACACCCCTTGAGGCAATATGACCGCTATTAATAAGAGAATCTATTACTTCACTATTAAAGTTTCCGTACGGATAAGCGTATGTTGTTGTTCTGCTTGTAACATTCTGATCTATTAACGTTTTTGCACTGCGAATCTCATCCATTTTTTCCGCGGCAGTAAGCTTTGTGAGGTCAGGATGTGTTTTAGAATGATTTGCTATTTCGTTGCCATAACTTACTTCATCTTGCAGTTGACTCCAATCGCGAACAGCATTGGTTGGTACAAAGAAAGTAGCATTTATGTTACGGCTCTTCAATTCAGGAGTCACTAAATAATATTGGGCAGGACTCCAGTCATCAAACGTCAAAACAACAGCTGCTTTTTTGTCATTATCCCAATTACATATTTTGCCCGGAACCTGACCAAAACTTAGGGTAATGAAAAGAAATACAAAGGCACTGAGGAGAATACTTTTCTCCTCAGACATAATTGTTACCACAATTCTATTGGGGTATGACCTGGACATTCTCATTGTACTATCAGTTTTTTACTGACAACCAATCCTTCGAATTTTGCCTTTATAATGTAAATTCCTGATTTGAGTGAACGATCTATATCCAATCGATCGTTGTTGTTGAATGTTCTTTCGTACAATAATTTGCCTTGGATATCGAAAATGCTTATGGCCACATTTCCTGTATTTCCTGGAAAAACAAGAGTGAATTTACCCTGACCGGCGGAATTAGTGTGTATCTCGAAATTGGATTTATCTTCGTTCTTCGCAGTAGCAACACCAGTTTTGGAATCTGCAATCATGATATACTGAACCGATCGTGCAGGAACATCCAAATTAATGGCTTGGCCAATTGAATATGCATTAGCCGGAATTGTCTCAAGGGTTTGGTATGGCCCCCATTGTGTTCCTGACGGACTTACACCATTTACGGATACATACAATGAAAAATCACCATTATCGGTGCCACCGGTCAACGAATAATCATAGTATTGGCTTCCAACACCAATACTGCCCGGATCTATATTGACAACCTGAGCAGTAGTTCCTTTATTGACAAGCACAACCCCGGTTTCACCTGATGCAAATCTGGAAGCATAAGCCAAAATATTGGAGTTGGAAGAATTTGCAGCAATTACATGGTCTCCGGTAAACTTCTGTTGATAGTAAGCATAATAAAATTCCGGCCGTGGCTGGTATTGAAGGCTTTTGTCACTCCCGTCATAAAACATACCACCATCGCCGTTAACAAGCAGCCAACGGGTAGATAAACCAAAATTATTTTTAATCAGTTCGTTGAAAAGGATTGTTGCCTGAATACCGTTGATGTATGAGATTCCTGTAGAAGAGCTGCCCACATCGTTCATGTTGTATTCGGTTAATGCCAAGGGTTTCGGAAAAGCATTTTTATTTACAATATCTTGCTGAATAAAGTTGATAGCTTTTTTAGGATCTGTTACGGCAGTAGACAATAAATTATCCACAGTTGCAGCACTTCCAAAATAGTTGTGCATGACGTAAAAATCGGCAGCATCGCCAACTTCGCTTAATACTCCTGCATTCCAGGTCTTATCCACCGAATTCCAGCTTGTAGTACCATCATAATGCAATAACTGTGCACCGATGTATATTGTTGCGCCCACTTGAGCCGCAGCAACCCTCATCGAATCGGCAAAAACCCTGAAATGATGACCATAAAGCTGACCGGTAATGATTTGAGGCTGCCCGTCCTTGTTTTTACTTGTATCAATCTTCCAACTAGACTCCCAGGGACCGTTATTTTCGTTTCCAATCTCCCAGAATTTAGTACGGCCTTTATCATAGCGCACCCATTGGGCAGCCATATGGGCTGCCGTCGCAACCGGGTTGTTGCTCAATCCGTAACGCGCATAGGCGTAATTGACGGTAATGAGCCCTTGCGAACCGGTTTTCTGGCGTAATATGTAATAGTTGTCCGTTGTAGTGGGCCAGTCGTTCTTTCCTGAAATCGGGGTAAGCTTTGCCTTTTTTCCATCTGAATTGTAGATAGAGTCGGGTACATCGGTTGGATTACCACTCCAGAAAAAGATATTTGACCAGCTTCCCCCGGGATAACGGATTACAGAAGGATTCAATGTTTGGGTGTTTTTAAGAAACGTGGCGTTGCCTGTGGAATTCCCCATCCAGCATGCTATTGCATTTCCAAACACGTATTTGGAAATTGGGCTCTGCATATTGGCCGATAGAGTGACCGTCACTGTCGGTGAATTTGTAGTTTTGTTTGCTGCTACCGAAATTGGGATTGTAGCGTTTTTTGGTGTAAAATCGCTTAAAAAACAATTAGTGGTTTGGGCATTTACTGCCGCAACATACACCATTAACGCAAATACTAATTTTGTCTTCATTATGTTTATTGTTTATGTATTTTTCAATGATATTTTTTCCTCTGATCTCTACCTTTTTGTACAAAACCTAATTACTGTCAGCGAATTACCCGGAAATGTCCGCTTGCAACCAGCCCCCGTTAATTTCACATCTTCTGTTTTCGGATACACTTTCTTTTGATTTTCCAATGTATTCTCGTCGAGCGGACCGGTCGAAGTCAGCACGATGGCTTTCCCTTTCCCGGTTAAAGCTTTTGCTTCTTTCAAGTCAATCTGTGATTTTATTGCTTTGGCTGAAGCATTTACAACTTTAAGAATCACATCTCCGGATTTGTCGTCTTTAGCCGCACTCATGATCAAACTTTTCACAGCAAGGGTTTTGTCTGAAATTTCCTGAACCAACTTTCCATCAAGATAGGCTCTTGCATCACCTCCTTTGATTTCAATTTTCACATCGTACCATTTGTCTGCTTTAGCCTCACCTTTCATGTCGGCAATTGCCATACCCAGTTCAAGGTGCGTCATTGAATTGTTCCAACCACCTACTTCGAAACGGTTGCGATCATTATTATTCTTATTGTGGAAGAAAATATGGAATCCGTTCTCACCCGAAATCCTACGAGCTTTCAGAGTGATTGCATAGTCTTTCCACGTTGAATCTCCCATAAAAATGCCTACCCCTGGCTCTATGGCCGATTGTTTGAGCACTCCGTCTTTTACACTCCATTTACCTTTTCCGGTTTGTCGTAAAGTAGTATCGAGTTTTGCAAAATCGGGTTTATAGAGAATTTTTCCGTTAGTAGCTGTAACTACAACATCTTTAAATTCAGCCGAAGCCATCCACGTTCCAAAACCTATACATCCCATGCTTTGTGGTGTTTCTATTGTCGGATTATTCTCTACAGTGAATGACAACACATTAGTTCCCTGATTACTGGAAAACATTTGCTGAACATAGTAGCTTGGCAAGCCAAACCAACGATAGCTATCGAAATTGATGAGATTAATTGGCCATGCTTTGTGGTTAACATTACACAACAACGGTGCATAAGCGCCCATCTCCACAATGTCGGAATTTCGTTCCATTCCGGTCATCCAGGCCGCTTCGCCAATGGCTCCGCGAAGGTTACCGTTTCCTGTGCCTGCGGTAACCGCATATTCGCCAATAAAAACCCTGTTGCCGTTGCGGTCGTAATTATCGTATTTATTTGAATTCCAGATAAACCAATCGGGATTGTTGTAGTAGTGTTCATCAACCAATTCAGGGTTCGGCTCTTTGGGATGCCCGCCTTCCCATTCGTTGGCAATAAGTCGCACGTACGGATATTTGTCCTTAATGGCTTTTACAAACAATGTCCAGCGTTCGTTATAGGGCGTTCCACCATTTTCATTTCCTATTTCCATATATTTCAGGTTAAATGGCTCCGGGTGTCCATTTTTTGCTCTTATTCCACCCCAAACCGAAGTTACCGGACCGTTGGCATATTCAATTGCATCAAGAGCATCTTGTACCCATTGTCCCATTTGGTCGAGCGGAATTACTTCTCTGTGCGACATCCCGACGTTGATGCAGTAAAGAGGTTCAGCTCCCATATCCTCTGCAAGTTGAAGGTATTCGTGGAAACCAAGCCCGTTTGTTGCGTTGTAACCCCAGAAATTAAAAAGTGGGGTACGTGTATCAATGTTGCCAATGGTGTTTTTCCAGTGGTTCATTTGTTTCATTTCATTTCCTTCTACCCAACAGCCGCCCGGAAAGCGCAGAAATTTGGGATGAATGGCACCAAGCGCTTCTGCAAGGTCGGTGCGCAAACCATGATTTTTCCATGTTTTATCAGACATCAGCGACACCATGTCCAAGAATAATTTGCCTTTGCCTTCGCCTGAAATTTCCAGACTTGCTTTGGGATCGCCTGTGTTTATTTTCAGATTTGCAGTGTAATACGCCCAGTTTCCGGTAATTCCTTTTATTTCAGAGGTGGATATTTCATTGCCTTTCGAATCAAGAATCCTGATTTTTAAAGGTGTAGAAAAACCATCAATGGCACGGGCAGCCAACTTCAGCGTATAGCTTTCGCCCTGCACCATATTCATGCCCCAGTAGCCGGAGTTCTCCAGTTTGAAAGAACCAGCTGCTGAGATTAACAATGATTTACGATTTAACGGATTTAAAGGCAAAACCGGTGGTTTAGCATATATTTCACCATTGCTTATCTTCGCTATACTTTTGCTGTCGGAACTAATAAACTTCCAGTTTTGAAGCGTGTCCGCATCTTCAAACGAACGGTTTCTTACCATTTCTGGATACAATCCGCCATCGGCGGAAAGATTAATATCTTCGAAGAAAATGCCGAATAAGGTTGGCGAAATTGCATGCCCCGGTTTGTTTACATCAACCGTGATTTTTGTTTGTGCATGAACAGCACTACCCATTATTAATAGCAATAGGATTAATTTTGAAATAAAGATTTTTTTTTGGTTCATATTTAACTTTGTTTGTTTCACTGTTTATGATTCAACAGAATTTCGTTCATCATTTTGTTTTATCCCTAAATATCTTAATTCTCACATTTACGAATACATTGTTCTGACTGATCTGAGTAATAGGACACCACCACTTACTTATCAAGAAGTTTAATGTTCTTTGTTTGAATATTATTGTTTAGCTTTAAAAAATAGATTCCTTTTGTAATTGAAGATTTAGATGGACGTAATTTGTCAAACCAAATTATTCATCATACACTTTCTTTCCAGCACAATCAAAAATCTCTACATTCCCAAATTGAAATGATTTATTTCACTTCTACTATTCCCAAACCCTTTGTAACTCCGCTTTCATTAAAAGCATCCATCGTAAAATAGTATGAGCTTTTGCTATTTAGGCTTCTAATTGTCAGGCTATCAGAATCGAGAACCTGATAATTGAGATATAATTTGTTTCTCGAAGTTCCGAATCGGATATTGTAACCAATAGTATCTTTGGATTTTTCCCATTTTAAATTTACGATACATGGGTCGGTTTTTGAGCGTTGTATGTTCAGGTTTTTCACCTTCTGGGGTGCAGCACCATTGGCATTTCCAAATACTCGCAATCCGGAAATTGCAAATGTTCCGCCAGGTACTTTGTAATTGGTCATTTTAATATACCTGGCATTAACAGGAATTGCAAGCTCTATATAATCATGAGGAACATCGGTTTTATTATTTGTTTTATCTGCAAAGGTTTTCCAATCTTTTCCATCGGATGAATACTGAAGCAGGTATTGATGATAAATTGAATCGTTCCTGCCAAAAATTTTTGTTTCGTTTTCGGCATAATTTATTTGAATGGCATTTACATCGGCTATGGTTTTTAAATCCAACATTATCCATTCGCCTTTATTTCCGGTTGCTGCACTCCAAAAAGAACGGATTTCTTCGTCTGCTGCAAATTTTTTGGCATGATTTGGCAATTCCGATGATACTTCAACGGGTTTGTTGTAGGACAATAACATCCATTGTGGAAACAATTCTACGGGACTGCTGATTTTTTTTTGAGGCATTTTCATAGGGAAATCGCCAAATGTGGTATAGGTGTACATTTCTCCATCTTTGTCGAAAAACATCGGGAATAATCCCAAACGACGCTCAAAAGTGTGTTTAATTGAAATTGTCATAGTTGAAAGATGCCAGTAATTGTCATATTTATCCTGAAAAGTATTGCTATGTCCGGCACCGGCAATGAATCCTTCGGGTTTGTACGAACCCGGATTAGTATTTGCCAATATAAACGGGCCAAGAGGTTTGTCGGAAACATACACTCCATCGCAGTAGCTCTTAAATTGCGTGCCCGGCACAGCGTATTGAAGATAATATTTATTACCATGCTTAGTCATCCATGCTCCTTCTACCCAAGGTTTTTCCTCTTTGTCGTTATAATCGCCAAAACGTTCCCATCCATGTTCTTTCGTATTGCTATAAAATAATTCAACGGATTTACCAATTGGGTTAAGCGTTTTTTTATCCAATTCCACCCCATAAATAGGATTTACATCGGAACAGCCATAATAGAGAAACAAACGGCCATCGTCATCAAGAAATAAATCGGGGTCAGTTAAGGTAATTGGAAACGAAGGATTGGCTATTGTCCATTTCCCTGACTTAGGATCTCCGGTTTTGAAAATTTGTAGCGGATGATATGCTTGGGAAGCCATATAGTACAAAGTATCGTTCATGACCATTACAGCAGGGGCATAATCCTCCAGGGGCAAGTCTGTTGACGAAATGAGATCCCAATTGATCATATCGGTTGAATGCCAATAGGCAAATGCTTTAGAAGCAAACAAATAATATTCATTCTTAAATAAAACCATAACAGGGTCGGCAGCTTCGCGACGAGAGGGTGCATCTGAGCAAAACCGATAGTTAAGATTTAAGGGATTGGAAATAGTCTTTTGATTCGTAGTCCTAATTTGACAATTAGCAGTATTACTCCCAAAAGCAGCGATTAAAAAAATGATGTAAATGTTTTTCATCCGTTCAGTTTTATTTTTTTATAGTTGTCGCATGGAACTCGCAATGAACATGGTCTTTTGACTTAAACCGCTGTTTTAATGCTCGTTTCATATGAGAATAATTGATTTTTCGATTCCACCGTTATTTGCATAACAATCACAAATACTCAATCCATACAATTCTGATTATAAGATTATTCAATTTAATAAATCACAATTTTAGTGTTGTGAATTTGCTCATCATTATTTAACTTTAAAAAATAGATTCCTTTTGGTAATTGAGGATTAAAATGGACGTAATTTGTCAAACCAAATTTTTCATCATACACTTTCTTTCCGTCACAATCAAAAATCTCTACATTCCCAAATTGAAATGATTCGCTTCTAATATTCAATTCTCCATTGGCTGGATTTGGATAAATACTTAATCCGTCCTCCAAAACATTTTCAATCCCCGTTGCTTTAACCTTCTCAAACATAAGCCAGTTCAATTTAAACCCGCCCGAGGTTGCAAGTAATTTAAGGGTATGTCTTCCCGCTTTTAAGGGGAAATCCATTGATGCCGATTTATAGGAACTACCTGTAACTGGCAAGGATATTGAGCCAACCGGCTTCTCATCAAGCATTACAGATACAGCCCCTGATATGGACGAAGCATAACGGAAAGTTGCCCTATAAATAGTATCCGTTGGCACATTCACCAGGTATTCCATATAATCGTTGGTATCTATATTCGTCACATCCGAGACACCATCCGTGTCGCCGGTAGTCGCAGGGGTTACCCACAATCCGTACGAATATGATTCTGCTTCAATTTTGCCGGGCAGATTAGATACGACCGGGCTACAGAGTTTCAACGCAATTTCCCCCATTCCTGTGGGAGCAACGTCTACATTTGATATATATATTTTATCAAGACGGGCTCCTTCTTCGCCATTGGCAATGACTAACGTATGATGACCGGCTTTAAGGTTATAGCTTTTGATTTTCGCCCATGTCCACGCACCTTTTGGTAAGCCATTTACATATTCGAACGAACCATCATCCATTTTAAACCAGTATGAGTCAGACTTTAGCGTATTGCAATACACCCGTGCATAAACATAAAATGTAGTATCCGACCGGGTATTAAAATCAAAATAAATTGCATTTGCACTATCCGCTGATACGGTTGTAGTGTTGTTCGTACCGGGCTTAATTGTCACATAGGTGTTATTAGATGCGGTTTTATCTGTCACCATATTCCAGTTACTGCCCAAATCCGAACATTCAGGTTCATAATAATAGTTCTCCGGTTCAAAAACCTTAGCTCCAACGCCCATTAACGAAAGCATTTTTGTAGCGTATCTGATGCCAAGTTTTCGGTAACCGTCGGAGGTAAAGTGCCCCCAATCTCCGGTCAATCCTTCGGCAGAGATTATATGTGCAGTAGGAACTGTATTTGGGAGTGACCTGATAATGGGGTTCATTGCCAGGAACATTCCGGTATACAATACTTCCCCGGACAAAAGTGGCACAGTATCAGCGCTCAATGAAAGTTCAGTCAATATATCGTTATACACTTTTTTTACATTCGTTGGCCAATTCTGATCTCCGGTATTGGCTTCCCCTTGATGCAACAGAATCCCTTTTATTACCCCATCCTGCTGTGCTAATTTGGCTAAATCCATAAGATGTTTTAACGGATTTCCACCATATGCCTGAACTTTGGCTGAAAAAACGGCATCATTTGGATTGAGAAAATTCTGATAAAGATCTTTATCAAACATCCTGATGTCGCACCCACCAATCGCAACATTAATAACTCCAACGGTAATACTATCCGGAAGGTATTTTACCATCGTTCTACCGAAATAATCTGCAGGCGAAAGACCCGATGTACACTGGCACAACGGAGGAATCGCTGTATACCACGTTCCCTTGTTCCGATCCATACAATCCAGCGATTGAAGAACCTTAAAACGGCTATCGACGGTTCTATCCTGGGTCTCAATAGTTCCCTGTCCTTCCATATTCGACTGCCCAAAACATATATAGATATGGAAATTCGGATTTCGTGAAAATGAGTTCGCACTTAACAGAATCAATCCGATAAGCAGGAACATTTTTGCATAGGTTTTGGGTAATTTTACAACTTCCATGATTTTTATTATTTTGTAATTTTACTTCTGTATTTCAAACATTGATTCATCAAAAAACAAGGGTATTATCTATTCTACAAGTATAACAAAACCTCCATTTTTAGGGATTTGTATATCAACCGTATTGCTCTTTGATAATTTTATGGACTTCATGCTTCCCTGCAAAGAATTATTGTCGGAATAAACCTGAAGTTGTGTACCGGATTTGACCATTGGCAGTGACACTTTCATCTTTTTAATACTATTCTCCGCATTAACACCTGCCACAAACCATTTATCGCCTTTGCGTCGTGCCAAAACCACATACTTTCCGGGATAACCATCGATAAAGACTGTTTCATCCCAGGTAGTAGGCACATTTTTCATAAAATCAATAGCCCACACAGGAGCATCTTTAAGATTGTTTGGAGCCAGCGCAAAGTGTTGCACACTACTTTGGAACAATACCGCTGTTGCCAAAGCAAACACATCAGAGGTAACCCTCTTATTACCACGACCGGCTTCGTTGGTCGCATTCCAATATTCATTCAATGCGCTACCTCCAAAATCCATAGCTCCTACGGCATTCCGGATAAACGGGTGAATGGTAGCGTTATAAGCCTCGTTGTTGCATATATCCTGTGAGAAATGAAGCATTTCACTGGCCAAAACAGCTTCGGAAGCAACATAATTTGGGTACATACGCTCCCAACCACGCGGTAAAGTGCATCCATGGAAAATAACCAACAAACCAAAGTCGTTGGCATCGTGAAGAATATCTTCATAAAGTTGCATGGTTACCTGCTTGTCGCCACCAAAGAAGTCGACTTTTATCCCTTTTACGCCTATGCGCTGCATCCATGCCATCTCTTTGCGGCGGTTATTGAGGTTATCCATCACACCTCTCGGGCCCTGAGGAGCATCGTTCCAATACCCGTTCGAGTTATACCATAGAAATAAATCTACTCCTTTACTTTTACCATATTTGGAAAGCTCCTCAATTTTGTCATGACCTATTTGTGTGTCCCACAATGCATCAACCAGAATAGTTTCCCAACCCATTTTAGCACTAAAATCGATATACTCTTTTTGCACGTCAAACACCGTATTTTCGTCCATCTTCATAATCCAGCTCCATGAACCTTTGGTGTATTTACAATTGTGCAAAGCCTCGTATTTAGGCTTTACCACATCAAAAGGAATGGTGGTTTCGACAATGGGCGCAAGCGTTTCGCCCACAGTTATGGTTCTCCACGGCGTATATCCGGGCAAGCTTATACCCGGCAAAGCAGTGCCATTACCATTATTTTCTTCGGGCATAGGATAGGCTATTGAATAAAGACCATCGGCATGACCATTCAGGTGCGAAGCACAATAACTGCCATCCACTCCGGTTTCAGAAATCAACACCCAACCATTATTGTTAACTCTGAACAATGCCGGAAATGTATATCCAAATCCCAAACCATTTTTTCCCATTTCATCATCCGTAGTGTAAGAAGTTTCGTAACTGGGGGCAGTTCTGGCAAAACCAGACATTGGTTGCATCTGAGGACAAAGGAATGTAGTTGTTCCTTGCGCGAAAACAAAACCTGTAAGCTCTTCATTAACTACACAAACGGCTGTCTCACCCTTCGGATATACCTTGTAACGAAAAGCCACATCATGATTACTTACTCTAAAAATCAGGTCGAGAACAGGTTTTTCGTCTTGATTAAAAGTTACAACAGCCTCGTTTGCACTATAGGTAATATTGCTGCGCTTTATCTTCTCCAGGAGATAGGTCTCGTTGACAGTTTTTCTCTCGATATTACTACCCATTGACAGTTGCTGTGAGAACTTACCCATATTGCTATTTAATCCCAAAGGAGATTGCTTAAGAAACTCCTTACCATTATATGTAACTGAATAGAAAGGAGTTCCCTCTTTAGTATCAACTAAAACAACCAACTTGTTGTCAGGACTTGGAATCTTCACACCAGCAGCACCGATCAATCCGCTTACCAAAACAGCAAGCAATAATAAAAGACTTTTTTTCATTATGTAAATATTTAAATCAGATGTTTGATGAGAGCTATTAGTCTAATAAATCTCAAGTAAGATTATCAAACGACACTCACTCTTTAATTACCATTGCCGTTTTGGACCAATTATTACCCACTATCCTAACAACGTACACCCCCGGTTTCAATCTTTCTCCAAAAAGATTTCGTCCAGATTGAGGGTTCGAGCTTTCAACCACTTTACCAAGCATATCAGTAATAACAACCTGTTTTAATCCGGACAAATTTTCAATATCCAAAGTAAAAGCTGTTTGAAAAGGATTGGGATATACACTTAGCTTTGATTCGAAAACATGAGGAATAGCGGTTGCTTGAGCTTCCTGAGCACCTTGCATAATGGCATTTTTTAGTGCAACATCCAATAATTTACCCGTACTTCGGTTAAACATTCCCATATTTATATCCCAGCAGTAGGGAATTATGCCTTTGCTAATCATTGATTTTGTCACATATTTAAAGTAATTGGCAAAAGATGCATCATGAAGAGCCTGATCGGTTGGGTTACTTAGTTTTCTTCTGATTGCAGCATATTCACCAATGATAACTGGTATTCCATTGTCAACAAATTTGGTTTTCATTAGATTCAGGGCACTTTCCACATAGGCTTCTTCACCATAACTTGCATTGCGTATTGGATCATCCGTCTTCGAATGAAAATCCTTTCCCCAGTAATAGTACATCTTTTCCCATGAATATGTGCCATCTTTATCCATTATACAAAACTGCCATGGAGTGTAATAATGCACTTCAACCATTAACCGATTTGGTGTTGGGTCAACAGGCATTTTGTTCATCAGGCTATTTGATAGTTCAATATTGGTTTGAGGAGCTTGAATTATGAGCGAACGTGTGGTGTTATTTCCTCCCGTACTTCTGACGGCATTAACGAAAGTCTGATGATAGGAGAGCAAAACTGCCATCCCCGTTGCATCTTTCGCATCAGGTTCATTTGCACTGGCAAACAACAAATGATCACCATAGTATTTAAAATAATTGGCTATTTGCGTCCAGTAAGCTTTCTGACGGGCATTTACCCTCGCGGAATCAGCCACCGTTATATGCTTTTCCAGCCAACCACTATCCCAATGAATGTTGATTATCACATACATACTATCTTTAATACAATAGTTAACCACCTCCCTGACGCGGGATAACCATGCATCCTTAATAACATTTGTCACCGTATCGGAATGTGAAAACCACGCTACAGGCAGACGGACTGTATTAAAACCGGCCATCTTTACAGAATCAATCAGTTTTTGAGTTGTCATAACCCCACCATTCCAAGTTGTTTCTCCGCCTGGGGCTTCAAGGGTATTCCCGAGATTCCATCCAACTTTCATCTTACTGGCTAGTTGAGGCGCTGTGGGAAGTTCTGCAAATAGGGATGAAGAGATAGCAAGTCCTGCAATAATTACCGCCAGGCGAATACTCTTAACAGCTCTTAAGTTCATTTTCATTGATTTTATTATTTTATAAATTTACGAATTGAGACTACTACCAATTATGCATCTTGCGAAAAAGCAAATTGGTTTGATGGGTTCAACCAAGATATGCACAATGCGTTATATTCTGCCATGTTTACCGTATTAATGCACCGGACTGATCCGGTACAGTCCGGCACCATGTTGTGGCAATTCTCGACTGAAAGTACCACTGAAAGTACCAAGGTCTTTGTGACTCCACAAATCGCGTACTTGGGCATTTCCTTTTATTCCAATAGCTTCAAAGTTTACGTTTACGTTGGCATAATCGGCATTGTTGGAATCAATATCCTCTCCCTTGCTTTGTGCATTGAAAAGTGCCACGTACTTATCCTTGCTATTAGGAACATCGGCTGACCACACAATCAAATTCTTCTCGCGTGACATCTGACGGTTATTTATGCTGTTCTGGTTTACTTTAAGCATTTCGGGATTGGTGAGCATCTCTTTCGTGAAATCATCGAGCTTGGTCATATCTCCGCCAAAAATAAGCGGTGAACGTCCAATCGCCCAGAGGCTCATCAGCGTAAATTGTTCATCTTTAGTAAAATTAGTAGGGCGGTTGAACTCTACAATGCCAATGGGAAGCATATCAGCATCGGGGAAATGACCCAATCCACGAAATGGTGTCCAAACGTCTAACCGTTCAAACATGGTCTGCAACAATCCCCAACGATCCCAAAAATCGTCGGAAATGCGCCACATATTGGCATGATTCATAACATGCTGCCCCATTTGAACCGGTGTTGCTCCGGGCGACAAACTTAACAGGATATGTCGGCCGGTTTTGTCTATTGCCTTGCGGAGAGCTTCAATTTCAGCCTTTTGCACATCATCGTAAGGACGTGCAATGTCGTCGCACTTGATAAAATCCACCCCCCAGTAGGCATACATCTGCACTATGGAGTTGTAGTAAGCCTGACCTTCGGGTTTAGTGGCATCGACACCGTACATATCTGGATTCCAGGCACAAGTAGAGCTTTTAATGGCAATATCCCGGGCTTTTGCATTTGTACCAAGTACGGGAGTATTCTTTTCAACAGCCTGACGCGGAATTCCACGCATGATATGAATACCGAATTTCAGTCCCTTGGAATGCACATAGTCGGCAAGTTGATTGAATCCTTTTCCATTGGCCGCCGACGGGAATTTTTTCAAACCGGGAGTTAAGCGGCCATATTCATCCATCGTGAGAACCGCTTTGGGATCGTAAACATGACCTTTTGCTTCGGGTTCGTACCACTGAATGTCAACTGTCAGATAGTTGTATCCGCTCGGCAAAAGGTATTTTGCCATCGCATCAGCCTGTTCTTTTATTTGTTGTTCAGTAACTGTTGTTCCAAAACAATCCCAACTGTTCCAGCCAAGAGGCGGTGTATCTGCCCATTGATGATATTTGGGGGTTGTCTGGGAATTTGCCATGCTAAAGACTAATACCATAATCAGGGTTAAAAGTGCAGTGAGTTTGTGTTTCATTTTGTTTAGAATTTAGTTTTTGTGATTTTCATTTTTTAATTTTGCGGTGTCAGGTAAGCAACAAACCCACCCCGGCGCAGCATCTTCACTTCAACAGAACTTGTTTTATTGACTACACTGTATTGCACGTTGAAATCCTTATCGTGACTACCATCAGCAATTAAGGTGAGCTTGTAGTTTGAGTTTTCAGGCAGAAAATCGAATTTCAGGGTTTTCATTTTTTCATTATTTTCTCCGTTAATGCCACCAATATACCATTTATCTCCTTTTTGTCTGGCCAGAATAATGTCTTGTCCCGGATAACCATCGAGCAGTTTGGTGTTGTCCCAGACATTTGGAACATCTCTCAGAAAAGTCTTTGCAGCATCGGGCAAAGCGTAATAGCCCTCGGGGCGGTCGGACAGGTGCTGGAAGCCCGATTCGAAAACCACGCTTAAAGCAAGTTCGTGACCATACGAGGTGCTATGCGGATATTGCGAATTGGTGAAAGTGACAGGGGTATAGTCCATGGAACCAACCACGTTACGCGTAAATGGCAGTGTTGCATTGTGCGCGGGAGCCGCTGCAGTAAACTCCGGGCCGTTGTTGTACCATTCGGCGCCACGCACTCCCTCGTAGGTCATCAGGTTGGGGTATGTACGTTGCCAGCCACGTGGAACCAAACAGCCATGAAAGTAAACCATCATCTTGAACTGAGCGGCATCTTCGAGTATATCAAGATAATATTTAATCATATCCTGTTTTTCGCTTTCGAAGAAATCGATCTTAACGCCCACGATTCCTAACTTATTCAGCTTGGTAAACTCTTCCACCCGATTTTCGTGGGTGAGCATCCGATCCCTTGGAGTTGCTGAAACCCAGTTGTGGTCACCTCCCGAATTATACCAAATGAGCGGTTTTATTCCTTTGGAAGTAATGTACTTAACAGCATCCTCCAGCTTACCTCCATTACCCATGGCATCCCACTCCCAATCAAGCAGTGTGTAAGGCCAGTTCATGGAAGCGGCAAGATCCGCAAAATCGCACACAACCTTGTAATCTTTTGTTCCGTGATTATCCGACCAGTAATTCCACGAGGCTTTACCGGGTTTGATCCAGTCGGTACCGATCAGTTTCGAAGGCGTAGAAACATCATCGATAAGGGTCGATTCGACTATGTCGGACAGACTTCCCATAACAACTACCCGCCATGGTGATTTCCACGGAAGCGAAATAGTCGGTTTAGATTCACCTTTTCCGCGTCCGTTCCACTGGTCGGGAAAAGTGAGCTTGTATTTTGTTTTATCTGCGTAATTTGTAAGTTTTGTACCGCAATATGTGCGGTTTACATCAGCTTCATGAATCAAATACCAGCACGAATTATCAGAAGCATTGAACAAAGCCGGATATCCCCAGTCTTTTTGCTCATTACCATCTTTCATCATACCGTACAAACCTTCGTTGGCTGTGTTGAATTTTTCGAGCCAACGCTTTGTGCTATCAGGAATAGAATAGGCTGTCAGCTCATCTTTTATCACAAAAGTTCCTGTTTTTTCGGGAAACTCGTAGCGAAAGGCAACTCCATCATTGTACGCACGAATATAAAGGTTGAAATTGGCTTTGGATGGATTCACGAACGAAACAACAACTTCGTTAGCCGAATTACCACATTGCCTACGTTTGCCATGGATGGCGGTGTATTGTTCGTTAACTAAAACAGCTTTTCCTGCTTTTAGGAATTTTAAGGCTGTTGAAAAATCCTGATCACTGCGTGACAGCCCCAAATTAACAAATGGAATGACTTCAGAAACTTTGCCATTATTGGCGTAATTTACCTGGAGATGCCAACTTCCAACAGTCTTATTTTGCTCGCAAATCAGCGTAGCACTGATTTTTTTATTCGGTGACGAAACCGAAACGGTTTGACCAATTACAAGATTGAAACTGCCTATCAGTAGTGCTGAAATAAAAAGTAGTAGTACTAATTGATTGTTTTTAAACTTCATATGCAACTAAAATTAAAATGATCAGATAAAAAAAGACTCCTATTTTTATATTAAGGTTTTGAAAGTTTTACATAAGTGGGTTCATTTCTGTTAGCCCTTATCCATCCTGCTTCATTCAGTTTTAGTTCCACCACCTGAATGGATGTCCGGCGCTGTTCGTACCCATCTTTCCATTTATCGTCTCCAATCCTACCAGGGTGTGTGAAGTAATACATGTACACTCTGTCGTTACATATGACAACATTAGCATGTAATGCGTTTGGAATATCGTCTTTACCAATTCCTTCTCCATCAGGCATTAGATGATTTCCGGGTTGAACCTCCCATGTGTTTCCATCTTTTGAACGGTGGACTGTTTGTCCGTTCCAGGTATCAATGATGAGCCAGTAATATCCTTTCCATTGAAAAGCGATGGGACCTTCTCCATTTATTTTCATTGCCTCTTTCGGGGTCGACCAAGTGTAGAGGTCTTTACTTTCAGTTACATTGATATGCGAGTATCCAGTTTGATCTTTATAGTACATCCGCCAGATACCATCCGGCATTTTTAATATATCCGCATCAATTACCGATGTGCCTAATTGAGAAAGCCGACTTTCATATTTCCAATCACGAAGGTTGCTGCTCGTTAAATGTACTATAAAACCTGGCAGTCCCCATTTCACATCAATGCCTGGCTCTATGCTCAGATACATGTGCCACTTGCCATCATCTCCCTTTACAATATCAGGCGCCCAAAAAGTTGTAGAATCTTTACCGCCACATTCAGCAGGAAGATCGTTAAAATTGGCAGTGCTCACATATTTCCAATTGGCACCGTCAGCAGATTCCGCAATGCCGATGGGAGTTCCGAAAACCCAACTTACACCGGCCAACGTGGTCATGTTGGCTCTGCGATTGGTATAAAACATCCACCATTTTGAGACAAGTGGATTCCAAATAACCACCGGATCAGCAGCACCATCATAAACAGGATCGCGGAAAACTGGCTTTGGTGCAAGCACACCGATTTTTGTTTTGCGATTTGTTTTCACATCCTTTTCCGGCTTATAATCCACAAGGCTTCGTGCTGTTTTCTTTGATATTTCGATTACTGTTCCGTGCGACATTTTAAGATCAGATACTTCTCTTTGCCAGTCTTTTAAATTTCTGCTCGAAAAAACATAGGCATAATCGCTTTCAAACGGATCGGTAAACATCAAATACTTGTTGTCCATTTTTATAACCGAAGGCCCTTCATCGCCCGTTGAAGGTGTCACAGGTCCGGATTCTTCTCCCCATGGCCCTTCAGGTGTTTTTCCGATACGATAGAAATCACTTGGGATGCCGCTATTGTCATCTTTTTTATAGAACATGATGTATCGTTCTTTCCCTTCCTTATAAATAAAGGCATCAATAGGCCCATCGTTGCCTGGTGCGCCACCGGCAGTGAACCCATTTCTGAATAATATTTTAGGTTCAGAAAATGTATTAAAATCCTTCGTTGTTACATAATAGATCCGACCTTCTGACCCCTTTGTTTTCCATGGCCCGATTTGAGATGACCAGTAAATCATGTACAGATTTTTCAGATCATTATAAATAATTTCGGGAGCCCAGCAGTTGGAGGTGCTGTCAATGTGTTCGCCAACAGCAAGTGCTTTTTGCGGGCTCCAATTAATCAGGTCTTGCGACTCCGCGTAGCCGATATCTTTTCCGCCCCAGCCGGAAGTCCACACCATGCGATAAACTCCATCCTTACCATGAATGATACTTGGATCGCGCATTAATTTTTGTGATCCTACCGTCGGAATTATAACTGGTTGTCCGCCATTCAATTGCTGCCAATGCAAACCATCGGTACTCAATGCTAAATTAGCACCACTTGCCTGTCCGGTGAAATAAGAAATGAGCAGAAATTTTTTTGCATTCCAATTTATTTTACTTTGCGATGAATCGTTCGCCAACATGTTCGAATTTGAATGAATCTGGCTATTTGTTTTCAAAGAAACATTGGTTTTCTTATTCGGAGACGAAACAGCTATGGTCTGACCAATTGCATTACCGTAACTCAATATTATTGCCACTGAAACAATAAAAAGTTTGGTAAACGAAATGATGTTAATTCTCATAAATATCTTTGACTTTATGGTTTTATTTACAGTTTTTGTACTCGTTGAATTATGCGTATTACTGCTTAATAATCTTATAGGTTTGAGTGCGCTTAGTATCACGCACACTTACTAAATAGATTCCTTTTGCAAAGTCTTCACCAAAATCAATGCTTTCATTAGCATACATATCGGTTTCAATATGTTTTACAAGCATACCCTGAAGATTATAAACATCTACAGATTTGATATTTACACCGTTTGCGCGGAGAGTTATACTGTTGACAAACGGATTAGGTCCTATTATCGAATTCTTAACATCATAATTCTCAATAAGTCCGGTTTCAGTTTTTATACCCATCCAAGGCATTCCCATACCCGCCGTGCTTTTAAACACTCTTCCATAAACATTTTGATCTGCCTCAATATTACCTGCATTGGCCAAATGACCCCATTCATGTTCATCATCATTGACTCTAATCCATGTTTTTCCCATATCAACCGAACGATACATCGCTTCCGGAGTTGTACTTGTGGCTTTTCCCCAGATATAAACTGTCGGATAATCTTTATCAGGCGCTTCCTTTCCAAGCGCAAATGCCGAACACGAATAGTTTGAACAGGTTGTAAACGATGCACCCTCATTGGTACTGTATCTTATTTTACCTGCATTATTTATCCAAACATGACCTGCTTTACCTGGTATCGTTTTCAATACACTCGAACCACCGATTGTTCCAACACTTGATATGATATTAAAAGTCTTTGCGCCGTCATCGCTGCGGTAAATTTTACCTGTTGAGGTATTATGCAAATAAAATTTCAACGGATCGACCCCATCGGGTACGGGAGTAGCATTGGTGGGCATAGTGGCTGTCTTATTCCACGTAGTCCCCTTATTGTCAGTCCAATACAAAACATTGCCTGTTGCAGTGCTATTTGTTTGCCATAAAATTATTTTTCCATCGGCCGATATAGATGTTTTAGCACTTGAAATATCAACGGGTAATACGGGTAGCTCTGTCCACGTTTTGCCGTTATCTAGACTTAAAACAACAACATTATAGTAAACAGTCGTATTGTTAACCGTTTTTTCTTTATTTACCGACCTCACAATTGTGTTGGTTTTTTGTGGAGCATAAGCCATACTCACCGACTGTGTAATGTTAGCTGTCGGATACTGGTCGATATCCGTGTGGACAAATCCGTTCACATCGCCTATGCTTGTGATTAGCGGGCCGTTAGGGATGCTTAGCATTCCCTGAAAACATGGTACTGTTTCTTCAAAACCATGCGAAACTACTTTCCATGTAGGTTTAGTAGTCATAATGTTTTCTGTCATAAACACCCCATTTCCGGATACAGCATAAACTACTCCCGGCTTGGTGTTGCTCATTGTAACGCAACCGACCCAATGCATTGACCGGTTCTGCATCCAATCAATACCATTCGTGAGCATTACGCTACTGCCACTTGCATTTTTACGTATCCACGAGCCAGTTGTACCTCCGGTTGCACTATAATAAATTTCATCGCCCCAACCCCACGGTTGTGAGGATCCCCAGAAATTGTAGGTTGAACAGGTTATTTTTTGGGGATCGTTTTGTATTAAACTGATTCCGCTATATCCTCTGTTTTGGGCTGATGGTGTAATATTAGTCCACGCTTTGGATGTCAGGTTATATTTGTAAACTCCACCATACACATTTCCGGCACCAGTGCCATTGGCATACGTCACATACAAATTCCTGTCGCTTTTAGACAAAACGCAACGTTGAGGTTTTGCAGAGCTAAATCCTCCTATTGAAGTCCATGTTTGTCCAAAATCTTCACTGATAAAAACATTATTTCCCGTTTTATGACTTCCTACTATGATGGTTGAACAACCATCGGGAGTTGCCGAATCATCGACAAACTGAACAAAGCTGAATGAAGCAGCCAAACCTATACTGTCGGGAAAAGTGGTCGCTTTATTCCATGTTTTACCTGCATCGGTACTTTTAAACAATCCATTAGAATAACGTGTGCCAAAGTAAAGTATGTTTCCATTTGCAGGGTCAATACCCAGTGCTTCACCTTTTTGACGATCTAAGCCATTTCCATCTACTTTGAACTTGGATGTGGTTTCATAAACTTCCCATGTTTTTCCATAGTCAATCGAACGTAACGAAGCACTTTTTCCACCATTCCAATAGTCGGTTCCGGCCATGGCAAAAAGTCTGTTGGGAGAGTTGGGGTCAATTGTAAAAGCCTCGGTTCCCATATAAGTTGTTTCATCGGGCGACACCCATGCAAACAGCGGTGTCCAGTCTTGTGTCGCTTCATTCCACCTGAAAATACCCCCTACATCGCTTTTAGCGTAGAATACATTTTCTTCGGCAGAACTTTCGATGACAGAGCATACATAACCGCCTCCACCAACTTTCACATAACCGTATGTTTTTTCCTGAGCAATAATTTGTTGCAAGAAAAATGTTATGAGAAATAAAAGCAAAATTATACTTTGTGTTTTCCAACTACAATACTGTTTTTTCATGATTTATTTTACGATTTTTTTTCTTATAGTTTATTCTTATCCCCAACAAAGTAAGCATTTTATTTCCATATCGTTGTATGGATTCCCGGCATCATTCAGCATCAAAATTTGTAATCAATAATCTGACTGAAAGGAAGAAGCAGGCAATCCTTCATTATTAAATAAAGTGGCAGATGCTGTATCAGACCATGCATATCTTACTGCAACCGGCTCTTTTACTTCATCAGACCACGATATCACATTCTTATCCCTAATCAAAGCTTTTGCAGGATAAAAAACTTTATCTGCTCCCGCTATTTCAAAACCATCCAGTGTTTTTCCGTTTTGTTTCAACCCGCTTCCTGCATTCGAGAAACTTATAATAACTTTATCCCCTTCCACTTTATGCTTTTCATACAATGGCCCCGAATAAGTAATTTTCCTGCCATACGTTTTTGCAAAAGCCCATAGTGCAAGCCTTTTCCCGATATCCTGTTTATTTGCCGGATGGATATTATCATTGTTTCCTATATCCATTGAAACTACCATTCCTGTACCCGGAAGAGAAAGTGCTTTCCGCTGCGCATCTCTCAGCTCCTGCGATTTTCCTTTCTGATAATCATTTTGGTAAGCCCATGGAGCGATCTGTACAAAATAAAAAGGGAGATCTCTATTCCACTGCTTTCTCCAATCGGTAATAAGAGCAGGGAAAAGTCTTTCGTATTGCTTTGCATTTCCTACATTGGCTTCACCCTGATACCATATAACTCCTTTTATCTTATAGGAAGTCAAAGGCGCAATCATGGCATTAAATAAGGCTGTCGGAGTGCCGGGTGTAAGATCCATGCTGCAGAGAGGCTTCTCCTGGAATTTAGGTTGGTCAATTCCAAAAAGATAGAGTTTCCCATTTCTGTATTCTGCAGAAGGAAGATATTTCCACTCTCCGGCCAGTTCAATCCTGCCACCTTCAGAATTTTCGAGAAAAAGCTGTTCTTTCTTTCCCCAAATTCCTCCTCCGCCTGCTGTATCAATCACTTTGACAGAAATTACATTCTTGCCTTTTTTTATAATGCCCTCGGGAATTTCGTATACGCGCCCCGACTGCCATTGTCCATCCATTACTGTCTTCCCTACCAGCTTTCCGTTCACATAAGTCATATCCATATCGTCGATAGGACCCAGCGATAACTTATAGGATGACGTTTTTTCATCTGTAATTTCCACTTCTTTCCTGAACCATATTACTCCGTCAAACTCCCCGATTCCTGCATATTCCCATGCCGAAGGAAGTTGCATTGTTTTCCATAACCTGTCATTGAAATTTTCTTTCGCTGCTTCGGAATCTTTCAGGTCAAGTTGAGGCCAGTTGACTCCAGGTGAATTGACTGTGGAGTTCAGATCAATCACAGGCAACTGCTTCATCCACTCATTAATCTTTTTCCTTTCCACAGAAGACAGGCTGATTTTTTCGAGAAGTTCTTTAAAATCATCCATTCCTGAAAGACCTGCTTTGCTTACCCAGGACTCAGCCGGCGTACCTCCCCATGAAGAGTTGATAACACCTACAGGCACACCAAGCTTTTTGTGAACCTCCCTTGCAAAGAAATAAGCTGTAGCACTGAAGTCGGGAGCATTCTGCGGATTACATACATTCCATACAGCCTTCACATCTTTTAGAGCAGTATCAGAAAGCTCTTTTTCAACATTGAACATTCTGATTTCCGGATAAGATGCAGCAGCAATTTCAGCTACTGAATTCTGAATGAGAGTATTTGGAGGCCACCCATTAAGTGTCATTTCCATATTGGATTGACCCGAAGCAAGCCAGACCTCTCCTATCAAAATGTCGTTAATTACAAGTGTAGTATCTTTTCCTACAATGTTCATTTCCGAAGGAATAGTAACATACCGCATCGGGTTAAGTATCACCGTCCATTTCCCATTTACGGCTGTAGTTTTTGCTGTCTGACCGTTAAATTTCACCGTTACCTTTTCGTTTTCATCAGCTGTTCCCCATATAGATATAGGCATTCCCTGTTGAAGTACCATGTGGTTGCTAAAAATACTGTTTGGTTTTACTGTTGCCTGCAAATAAGCAATACACAAAATGCTCAGGCATAGAGACAATAGACGACCTCCCCATCGCAAGTGTAGTTGAATTTTGATTTTGTTTTTCATTCGATTATAATTTTGAATTGCTTGTTATAAGCTCGTTAGCACTATTTATTCTTAAAATATTCATGCATAATATGCCATGCTTTTTTCTTTTCTCCATGTTCAGAAAGAACACCCTTGCGATTATAACCTTGCTGATAAACCTGATTCATACGGCCTAACGACCTGTAATCAAACAACAACCACGGGCACACCCCGCACAGGTTGGGTATGGTATTGAACATTTCAATCTGATCTTTATAAATTTTTTCCTGATATCCCTCTGTCCAATTTGCAGCGACATCAGTTGCCCCATCGTTACTTCCATACTTCGCTTCACCGCCAAATTCAGAGATAAATACCGGTTTGTCGGAGAAAGCAACATTCCATTTTACATCAGAAGGTTTCCCCTGCCAAGGTATATACCAGCCTATATATTCATTGAGTGCTACCAGGTCGGAATAATTATAGAGGGGATCCCACACTTTGAATGTGTTATTGGCATAAGCCTGTGTATTGATAACATGAACAATCAATCTGGTAGAGTCAATTGCTTTACACTTTTGGGTCATCTTAATCAGAGCCTCGTTGCGATTAGGCGTTCCGGGATAAGTTTCGTTAGAAAGACTCCAGACAATTACTCCACAACGGTTTTTGTCGCGGCGTACCATTTCATTAAGCATAAGTTCCAACTTCTTTGGAACGACACTATCTGAAAACTGAATATGCTGATAAACCGGAAGTTCGCTCCACACCATTAGCCCCATCTTTTCGGCTTCACGAACCATATTTTCGCTGTGCGGATAATGTGCCAAGCGTACCAGATTACATCCCAGCTCTTTAGCTGCATCCAGCAAAATATGGGCATCTTCAGAGGTATGAGCCCGGGCTTTTGTGTGTGGATTCTCTTCGTGAATATTTACAGCTTTCAAGAAAATTGGTTTGCCATTTAGCCACACCTCTTTGCCTTTCACCTCGATGCTCCTGAATCCGATACTGTCAGTCACTTCATCGTTTTCGCTTTCCACAATCACCTTATAGAGCTTTGGCGACTCGGGCGACCAAAGTTTGAAATGGGACGAGAATTCAATTTTTGCCCGACCCTTCTCATCCGATTTTGTTTTGAATGCTATGTTCAGCTCCGGTATTTTCACTTTGATATTTTGGGCAATTTGAGCGCCATTCAGTTGTACCCAACCCAATACTTTGTTTAGGCTACCTTTTTTCAGTTGAATCAAATAATCTTCAATGTACGAACTGTTGGTTTCAATCAGGTCAACGTCGCGGGTGATGCCACCGTAGTTAAACCAATCGTAACTAATACCGGGTAACCCATTTCCTATTCGGTTATTATTTACCTTCACCACAATGGTGTTGCTCCCTGATTTTGCTTTATCTGTAATCTCCACCTGAAAAGGAGTAAATCCACCTTCGTGACTGCCGATTTTCTCACCGTTCAGGTACACATCGGCCTTATAATTAACTGCACCAAAATGAAGAAAAAGCCGTTTGCCGGGTTGAAGGCTATTTTCAAACTGCTTTTTATACCACACAGTTCCCTCAAGATAAGTCAGTTCGCACAATTGCGAATTGAAATCACCGGGTACTTTCAGATAAGGCCCGCCATCAAACGAATATTCAACAAAGTCGGTCTTCTCATGCGGCTTTTTTTCCTGCCACACCTGTTTCCAATCGCCAGCCCCGGCCGGATCAAGAATCACCTGCCACTGACCGTTCAGGCTCGTTTTGTTTCGGTTTGACACATTTATCATGGCCGTTTGGGCAATCAATCCGGTTGAAAATTGTAAAAGACAGAGAAGCCCTATGGCCTGAACCCTGAATAGATTTTGATTACTGAAATACATATTAATTTTCATCTATTTTTATTTGATTGATTGAACTTGTAATCTTTCCGATGAGACTTGTTTTTTTGTAAATGTCTTTACTTATTCAATTACAATTTTGAAGTTTTGAATCTGGGTATTATTATTTAGCTTTAAAATATAAATCCCTTTCTGTAATCGCGGATTAAAATGGACGTAATTTGTCAAACCAAATTTTTCATCATACATTCTCTTTCCGGTACAATCAAAAATCTCTACATTCCCAAATTGGAATGATTCGCTTTTGATATTCAATTCTCCATTGGTTGGATTTGGATAAATACTTAGTCCGTCATCAAATACTTTTTCAAGTCCTGTTGTTTTAACCTTCTCAAACATAAGCCAGTTTAATTTAAACCCACCCGAGGTTGCAAGCAATTTAAGGGTATGTCTTCCCGCTTTTAAAGGTAAATCCATTGTTGACGATTTATAGGAACTACCCGTACCGGACAAGGATATTGAGCCAACCGGCTTCTCATCAAGCAAAACAGATACAGCTCCATTCGAAACAGACGAAGCATAACGGAAAGTTGCTTTATAAATGGTATCCGTTGGCACATTCACCAGATATTCCATATAATCGTTGGTATCTATACCAGTCATATCCAAAACACCACCCGTATCACCGGTAGTTGCAGTTGAAACGCCTGATTGATATGAATACGATTCTGCTTCAATTTTTCCCGTCAGGTTATATACTACCGGGTTACAGAGCTTCAGGGCAGTTTCACCCATTCCTGTGGGAGCAATGTCTACATTTGAAATATATATTTTATCAAGGCGGGCTCCCTCTTCACCATTGGCAATTGCCAAAGTATGCTTGCCTGCCTTAAGGTTATAACTTTTTATTTTCGCCCATGTCCACAAACCTTTTGGCAAGCCATTTACATACTCAAACGAACCATCATCCATTTTAAACCAGTAAGAATCTGATGTTAATGTTTTGCAATACACCCGTGCATAGACATAAAAAGTGGTATCCGACCGGGTGTTAAAATCAAAATAAATTGCATTTGCACTATCAGCCGATACGGTCGTAGTGTTGTTCATACCTGGCTTAATTGTCACATAGGTGCTGTTGGATGCAGTATTATCGGTTACCATATTCCAATTACCGCCCAATTCAGAACATTCAGGTTCAAAATAATATGCTTCGGGTTCAAAAATTTTAGCTCCAATACCCATCAACAAAAGCATTTTTGTGGCGTATCTTATTCCGAACGTACGATAACTCGGTGAATCAAAATGAGCAGCATCTTGTCCGGTTAATCCATTTGAAGGAATGACATAAGCAGTTGGAATAGTCATGGGCAACTTGTCAATAATCGGATTCATCCACGTGGCACAACAATTACCCGGAGCGGACAAAACCTCTCCGGCCAAAAGTGGTACTGAGTCAGGACTCAGAGATAGATCTGCTAACATTTCATTATAGACTTTTTTTACATACGATGGCCAGTTCGAATCACCAGCATTTGCCTCCCCCTGATGTAAAAGAACACCTTTAATAACACCAGCATTTTGTGCCAGCTTGGCCATATCAATCAATCGCTGACGCGGATTACCAGCATATGCTCTTAATTTTAACAAATACCAATCATCAGTAGAGGTGGAATCATAATTCTGATAAAGATCTTTATCAAACAACCGAATGTCGGATCCGCCAACAGCCACATTAATAATACCCACAGTTATACTATCGGGAAGGGATTGTACCATTGTCCTTCCAAAATAGTCGACCGGTGAAAGACCTGTACCACACTGACATAACGGAGGAATAGCCGGATACCAGGTTCCCATATTCCGATTAGTACATTCAACAGCCTGAAGAACCTTAAATCGGCTGTCGACAGTTTTATCCTGCGCTTCAATTGGTCCCTGACCTTCCATATTCGACTGCCCAAAACAGAGATAGATATAGAAATTCGGATTTCGTGAAAATGAGTTCGTACTTAACAGGACTAATCCGATAAGCAGGAACATTTTTGTATAGTTTTTTTGTATTTTCATAACTTGGATAATTTTTATTTTTTTTTATTTCACTTCTGTATTTCAAACATTGAGTCATATAAAAAAACGAGGGTATTGTCTATTCTACATTTAACCTACTTTTCATTTTCAACCTTAAATTACTGTATAATAAAATCACTTCGACTGCTACAAAGCCAATTATCTAAGCATTCATCACTTTTTTAAAGCTTAAAGATTTTGACCGCATAGCCTTTTCTCATCATTAAATCGTATTCAAATACCTTTTGTGGTTCAACTTCGGCATTTGAGGTTGAATGAACCAACGGAGCTTTAATTTCGGGAACATTGAAGAACGGATTTAAATTTGCACCTTTTGCTTCTTTCAGTCCTTTTCCTTTTAGTGGAATATATGAACGAATACGGCAATTGCCTTCAGCTTTGACAGTAGCTTCTGAAAGTTTGCCATTTATCCATAAAGCGCAATCTTTCTTATGCTTATTCTGTTAATTTTTTTAGTCGTAATCTATGAGGATAATTTATTTTATCTTAAACACTATTGCATTATTGTTCGGAATAATCTTCGGTTTTACAATCACCAACGAATCGGCATATTGTTTCCATGTAAGTTTTTCCTTACTGCCCAATACTTCGATATTTTTTATTTTATCAGCATTGTTCTTTTTACCTAGCGATTTCAGGCAAACATTATTTACCGGCACATCCATTACCGTAGCGTATACGATTTTTCCATTTTTGGTAAAGCGAATATCTTTTTCAGAATATTTCGTTTTGCCTTCGTTAAAACCTTGTTCTTTCATCGGATTCACCGTTTCTGTAATCGGACCTTCGCCAAACACTTTCCACGGACGGGTATCGAAAATACTTTCTTTATTGATGTCCATCCATGCTGCAATACCTTCTAAAAGTTCTACTTCCCTATCATCGATACTTCCATCGCCACGCACAGGAATATTGAGTAGCAGGTTTCCATTCTTACTCACGATATCCACCAGAGTTAAGATTACATCTTTTGTTGATCTGTAAGCGTTGGCATCGAATCTCCAACGGCTGTAATGCCAGTCGCCAATGCAAGTGCAAGTTTGCCACGCTAAGTCCTGATCTTTATCGGGAGCTCCGCGTTCAACATCCCAAACCATACATTTTTTTTGTTCGGGAGTGAGTATTTTACCAAACAAAACAGCTTCGAGGTTGCCTTTATGACGAGTCATATTGGTATTGTAATAATGGGCTGCAATTTTCAAACCTGCATCGCTTATCGGATAAAGTGGAAGAGCTGTATCGTCGAAATAAATCAAGTCTGGATTGTACTTGTTGATCAGATCCATTGTGCGGTTGTAGAATTTCTCGCAATACTCTTGCGAAGGCGTAGTAACAGCACCTTTCTGCCATTCCCAGCCCCAGCCTTTGCTCAACTCATGGTTTTGTTCATATAACTCCTGGGGATCGAGACCTTCCCACCAGGTTCCTTTGCCATCTGCTTTTGTTAGCTTTCCATCATAGGGGACTCCTTTATTCACACCGCTTGTATCAGCACCTTGGGCTGTTTCGTAAAATGTCCATGCGTGTGAAGCATGTACACTGATACCAAATGGGAGATTGAATTTTCTTGCGGCATTTGCCCAACCCGTCATAATATCTTTTTTAGGACCAACGCGTAACGAGTTCCATTCCTGATATTTGCTGTCCCACAAATCGAGATTGTCATGATGGTTTGCCATAGCGAAAAAGTATTGTGCACCTACCCGTTTGTACAAAGCCACTAATTTCTCAGGATCCCAATTCTCTGCTTTCCAATCGTGGATTACTTCTTTGAAGCCTGCTTTTGAAGGATGGCCATAGTGTTTCACATGCCAATTATATTGATTACTGTTCTGTTGGTACATACCGCGCGCATACCAGTCTCCCTGTTCGGCCTGACATTGAGGCCCCCAATGTGCCCAAATCCCGAATTTAGCATTACGATACCAGTCGGGAACTTTGTATTGGCTGAGCGATTCCCATGTTGGCTCAAACTTGCCAGAGGCAACAGGTTCTTTTTCGGTGTTGACTACCACTATTTTACTTCCCTGTGCCAGCAACATGAAACTGCACAATAGAATAAATACTGTCGAAGAAATGATTTTCATACGTAAATAATTGTATTTATTTCATGATTATTTTAAACACCGCAGCAATATCATTGGGACACGCTTTTGGTTTGGTAATTGAGAGCACGTCGCTGCCCTGTTTCCACGATAATTTTTCCTTGCTGCCAAGCAGTTCTATTTTCTTGATTTTTTGCGTTCCAATATTTTTCACAAGCGATTTGAGTGAAATATCTTCGGTTGGAACTCCCATTACAGTAGCATAAAGCACATTTCCCTTTTGGGTATATCGAATATCCTTTGCAGAATAAGCAAGTTTTCCCTCGTTGAAACCTGCACCATCTAATTTATTTACTGCATCAACAGATGGTCCTTCACCGAAAATTGTCCATGGACGCGTATCGAAGATGCTCTCTTTGTTCACTTCCATCCAAGCTGCAACACCTTCAAGAATGGCCTCTTCTTTATCGTCGATAGTACCATCGCCACGAACAGGAATGTTGAGCAACAGATTCCCGTTTTTGCTCACAATGTCCACCAGCATTCGTATAACGGTAACAGCCGATTTGTAACTTCCATTTTCGTAAATACCTCTGTTGTAATGCCAATCGCCAATGCAAGTGCAGGTTTGCCAGGCTTTATCTTGCGGTTTGTCAGGTGCGCCACGCTCTACGTCCCAAACCATACATTTCTTTTGATCATCGGTCAGCTGCTTGCCAAACATAACTGCTTCGAGCTTACCTTTGTGTTGAGCCATATTTGTATTATAGTAATGGGCTGCAATTTTCAAACCCGCATCACTTACCGGGTAAAGAGGCAGCATAGAATCATCAAAATAAAGCAAATCGGGATGATACAGGTTGATCAAATCCATGGTGCGGTTGTAAAACTTATCACAATGCTTTTGGTCAGGTGTGCTTGCCCCATTGCCCCAGTTCCATTGCGACCATAATGCTTTGATGTCCTTTCCGCTTCCCTTGCTAAGTGGATGGTTCTGGTCATATAGTTCCTGAGGATCGAGCCCTTCCCACCAGGTACCTTTACCATCAGCTTTTGTAAGCTTGCCATCGTAGGGGACACCCTTCAACAGGCCTGTTGTGTCGGCCAGTTGCGAAGTTTCGAACCAGGTCCAGGTATGAGCTGCATGAACGCTTAATCCAAACGGAAGTCCTTGTTTTTTTGCAGCTTTAGCCCACCCTGCAACAATATCTTTTTGTGGACCTACCCGAACCGAATTCCATTCCTGATATTTGCTGTTCCACAAATCCAGATTGTCATGGTGGTTCGCCATTGCAAAGAAATATTGAGCTCCAACACGTTTGTAAAGAGCTACCAGTTTATCCGGATCCCAATTCTGGGCTTTCCATTCGTGAATAACATCTTTGAAACCAAATTTTGAGGGATGACCGTATTTTTTAATATGAAAATTATACTGCCAGCTTCCTTCATCGTACATACCGCGCCCATACCAATCGCCCATTTCGGGTTGGCACTGAGGGCCCCAATGCGCCCAGATGCCAAACTTGGCATTGCGATACCAGTCTGGTACTTTGTACTGGCTAAGAGATTCCCATGTTGGCTCAAACTTGCCGGAAGCAACGGGTTCTTTCTCTGTGTTAACTACTACCATTTTATTGTCCTGCGCTGACATATTTAAAGATAGCAGGACAAAAACAATACTTAAAATTTTTACTTTCATGTTTCTTTTAATCGATTTTATACCAACTCATTTTACTATCAGTTAATAGCTGGTTCTTTTATTTATTTCAAAAAATCACAACGACTTTATTTCCGTTATATTTTACCAACTTATCTGGTGCAGCCAATAATTCACCACCATGACCCTGAGCAGAACTAACTACAACTATGTTAAATATACGGTTTTCAAGCATACCTGGAAATTTACCATTTCGTTTATCTATTGTAATCGACTTTTGTTTATCGTTCCATGAAAAATGAATGGTTGAATAAATACCTTTTTCATAATTATAATTGTCGTTTTCATCTTCGTATAGTGTAAATTCACCATTTGCTCCCCTGTAAATGCGGATTTCAAGATTGTCCCAATTCTTTTCGGTAGCATATTGAACTTTAGGTCCAATAGGCAATATGGAACCAGCCTTTACATACAAAGGTATAATGTCTAAGGGTACCTCTTTTTGAATGGTTTGTCCGCCGTTTACTTTTTCACCTGTCCAGAAGTCGTACCAATCGGTACCCTTCGGCAAATAAACGTCTTTTGTTTTTACCAAACTGTAATCTTCTGTTTTGACAGAATCCTTTCCCTGCAACTGATTTTTCCAATACATGGGTTCAGTAACCGGGCTAACCAGCAACGATTTGCCAAACATAAATTCAGTATTGAGATCTATTGCCTGCTTGTCGGTGGCAAAATCCATTACAAGTGCACGCATTATGCTGGACTGATTTGCAGTAACCTGCCACGAAGCAGAATAAATATAAGGTAATAAGCTATATCTCAGGTTGATATATTTTTCAATAGCATCGTAAGTGGGATTGCCTTTTTTGCCAAATTGGTAAAGCTCGCGCGGATATCCTTCGCCGTGCGAACGCATCATTGGGCAAAAGGCACCAAACTCCATCCAGCGGACGTGCAACTCTCTGTAGTCAGGGTTTTCGAGTGGATTTTTGTATTTCCACAGAAAGAATCCACCAATATCCGAGTTCCAGTTAGGTATGGCAGAAAGTGAAAAATTAAGACCCGTCGAGATCTGATTTTTTAATGTTTCCCAGGATGCAGTAATATCCCCCGACCAGGTATTAGCACCATAGCGTTGCTGACCTGCAAAAGCAGAACGGGTAAGGATAAAGACCCTTTTATCGGAAGTTACCTCCCTCTGATGTTGATAAACTCCTCCAACCGACATTAACGGATAAGCATTCCGTACTTTCCGGAAACTACCCAAATAGGTCTTATTGTCAAAATCTAATGGTGTTTCACTTAAATGATCGGGCTCCGTAGAATCCATCCACCAACCATCCATGCCCAACCTGAAGATACCTTCATTCAGATATTTCCAGTATAAATCTCGCGCTTTAGGATTGTAAGCATCATAAACCTTTACACCAGATGGATAATCTTTATTACTTGGAAATTTTTCACTTCCGGATTCTGGCCAAGTCTTAAAATTGAATAACGCATTCATTTTATCTAACTCGCTGAATTGCTTTGTCTTTGGCCCAAATGAACTCCAAATAGAGATGATCATGTGAGCATTAAGCCCGTGAACATCTTTCACCATCTTTTGAGGATCATAAAAGCCCGGATTGAGAAATTCCATTGCATTCCACAAATAATTGTTCCCCCAATATTGCCAATCCTGAATGATTCCATCCAAAGGCACCTTGAGTTCCCTGTATTTCTTCACAACATCTACCAGTTCATCCTGAGTTTTATAACGCTCGCGGCTTTGCCAAAATCCGTATGTCCACAATGGAAACATAGGAGCCTGACCGGTAAGGTTGCGCATACATGCAATTACACCATCGGCATTGCCACCACACATAAAATAGTAGTCGATGCAATCTCCTACTTCCGACTTAAAAGTAGTCTTTTCCTGATTATCATCAAATTGAGTGGGCGAATAATTATCCCAAAACAAACCATAACCTTTAACGGATTGAAAAAATGGGATGTAATCATCGAGATTACCCTGAATCATTTTAAGGCTAACATTTCGTTTCGACATCTTCCCTTGTTGCTGTTGACCTAACCCGTAAATGCATTCCTCTTTGTCCAATTCAAATGACTGAGAAATAGAATACGACTTTTCCCCTCCATCACTTATTTCTGTAAATGAAACACTTCCTGCTTTTTCTTTTAGCAATGGAATCTGAGTTCCTGAATTAAAATTAACCTGACCGCTATTCAAATCTATTCCAACACTCAAGGCTTTACTTTTCACAAAAAGAATATCACCAACTCTTTTCGTGCTAAAAGTTACTTTCTCGGGAGATTTTACAACTGATAGACTTTGTTTTGTACAAACACTCCCTTTAGGGTATTTCACAATCCTTACAATAGAAGGGGTATAAAACTGGATTTCGACAGTAATGTTATTAATTTCAGACTTCACTCCTTTCCCTGTTATGTTGTAAGACTGGGCAGTTACAGTGCTCATAAAAAGTGAAAACAACAAAACAATTTTAGTTACAAGCTTTTTCATTTAATTCTTCGAATTTATCTTTTATTTGTTTTAAAGTAACCTATTTTCTATTTAAAATATCTATCTAATACCTCAAACTGAACTTCATCGGGCTCAAATCCTAAATGAGGAGATTTTGCATAATAAATTACCGTGGTGGTAATACTGGTAAACGGAATCCAAAGCGGAACTTCCGGTCAGTTGGACTGCCATATTTTGCTAAATTAATCCAATACTGTCCCATAGCTTCTTAAATTTCGAATTGGATTTCATCGTATGCGGATTCTTTGGGTCAATATGTTGGAAAACACATGAAACGTATTGTGCATGTGGCGATCCATACCCAAACTCAGGAGATCTTTCAGGGTAAACAGGGTGTTGGTCAAAAATAGTTGTAATACACGTTCGATTTTCCGTTTTGGGACTGTAGCTGCGCCCATGTCCAGTTGTGCCACCCGAAAGCAGTATCGCGTGTCAAATCGCGGGCGGTTTTATGAATGGAGTTTTCTCCAAGGTGGGTAAGTTTCATACAAATTTCCGGCAGATTTTCCATACCTGAATTTTTCTGCTTCAATAATTTCCTTTGGCATTTTCATAGTAAGGAACACGATCCTTCCTGTTAAATCAAAAACTGTAATATCTTGAGAATTTTCCACACTTAGCATACAAGTAATGCCAAAAAAAAAAGTTGTATTTTTTATTTAATATTATTCATAAGCTTTATATTTTGAAAAATATAAAAAAAAACAGGCAAGTAGCAGTGATAGACTACCTGCCTGTTTTAGTTTTATTTTTTGATTAACTTACCAATTTTGGTAGCGTTATCAATTTGAGCTTTTACGATATAAGCACCTTTAGCCAATGAGCTAACATCAACTTTTTCAGTATTGAAAGCTTCTTTCACAATGCGTCCGTTCAAATCAAGAATTGTAACTTTTTGGGCATTGTTAGTCAATATATAGTTGGTTGCAGGATTTGGATAAACTGAGAATTTTGCACTAATTTCAGCTGACAAACCGGTAGTTGTTAATCCAGAAGCAGCTGATAGTTTCATATCATCAAAATAATAAACATCGTTTGCTGCAGTTCCGCCAGACAAATCTTTATCAAAAGACACTCCAACAATATTATAATATCCCCAATAATTCCCAGGAGCCCCATAACTAATGTCACTACAGTTAAATTCTACTATTACCCATTGGTTAATGGTAGTTACACTTTGGGTTTTCATTGTAAAACTAGGATAATATCCATTATTTTCAAATTCAAGACTTACACTTACCGGCTTATTTACCCATACTTTCATAGAAACATATGGCTTTGTAGCAAAATCAAAATTAGGAAGATTTCCTTTTCCAACTGCTTGAGAAACAATTAGTGCATTCGCACCACCGTTAGCAGTGAATTTACCTACGTTTGTAGATGTATTAATCCCCGTAGCATCTGGGTTGGCAACTTTTGCAAATGCAGCGTTTGGCCAAGTATTATTCCATGTTTCACGGAAAACGGAATCTGCATTTACTGTATCAAAATCGAAAAGCATAGTTTCCTGTGCATTAGCCACACTTAGCATACATACTATGCCTAAAAATAAAAAAGTAATTTTTCTCATGATTTTTTTTTAAGGATTATAATTTATTTAAAAATAAAAGAAACAGGCGAATGGACAAACTCATCCATTCGCCTGTTTTATAATTATTCTTTGATTAACTTACCAATTTTGGTTGCGTTATCAATTTGAACTTTAACGATATAAGCTCCTTTTGCCAATGAACTAACATCTACTTTTTCTGCATTTAAAGCTACTTTTACAATCCGTCCATTCAAATCCACAATTGTTACTTTTTGAGCATTTTTCGTCAAAATATAGTTGGTTGCAGGATTTGGATATACTTTAAACACTTCAGTTTGAGGTCTGGAAACACCTGTTTGAGTCGATTTTCCGGATAACCATAAATCATCAATCCAAAATTCTGTTCCTGACTTGTAAGCCAGTCTAAGATTGACAGTTTTAACATCCGAAAGAGGAGCACCTTCAATGGTTGTAAAAGGATAATCAACCAAGGTGAAAATCTGATCTTCGTATTTATCCATTAATCCCCAACCCAAATCAACCTGTTCACCGGTAAATTGTAAAAAAGTACTATTTGAATATATTTCGTAGAAATTCCCACCGTCTACAGAAATTTCCACCTTAGGCCTTGCATTTGCTATATCCGAATTATAGGGCCACCATGTTTGCGTTCCAAGCCCGAAACTTAAGTCCAGGTTTGTATTTCCTGCCACATCAATAGTGCCGGTTTCCAGCGTTCCATTGTATTTGGAGGTAAGCATGATACGCCCTCCACTGGAAGCTCCTTCATATTTTGCACTCATACCCCATGAACGTGCAACAAATGTAGGTACCGTATCAGATGTTAAATCTTTGAATGTAAAAGGAATTCCGGATGTAAATCCACCCATCGCAGCAAATTGCGAAGCAGTGCCTTTTTCGTTCACCCAAGTAGAATTATAATTTCCATTAAATGTTTCGTTGAAAATTGTCGAAGGTATTTCTACTCCATCAGCCGGAACCTTAAAGCCAATTTGGTCGATATAATACTCTGTATCCATGCTTTTAGAAACAGAATCACCACCATTTATTTGGATCATTATCGCATTATACTTTACTGATGATTTATTTTTACCCAGAAAAGCAGTTACTGTTGTCCATTCATCCTGAGGCATATTGTCATGATATCCTCCTACTGAAACCACCTCACCTTTGTCATTTATCAGGTTTATGCTTATACTCGATTTTGCAGGCGATTTCCCGGATACAGGATATACTTGTATCTGCAGATTTGGAGTTTTAGATAGAATGATACTTTGATTAAAGCGAATAAAAATTGAATTCCAACTTCCTGCTTTACGAACGTATTTTGCCGCAGTGGCACTGGTATTTTCCACCGGGAACGGATTGTCGCCCAAAGTTATATTGGCACTTTGGGTCGTAACTGGAGTCGTTTTCAGAGTGTCTGTCCATAAACTATCCGTAACAACAGGATTCTTATTCTCAAAATTTGCAATAAGAATATCATTTGCTCCAAAATCGGAAGCATCCTGAGCGTAAGCATATCCAGATGCTAATGCTCCAAAAAAAAGAAGTGTAAATAATTTTAGTTTCATAATAATAAAAATTAAAGTGAATAATAATAAAAATTAAAGTAAAAAATATCTGAATCCGGCAAACAATTGTTTACCAGCCTTCATTCTGAATTAATAATGTTGATTTCAAGATTTCATCGTATGGCAATGGCATTGCATACATTTTTGAATCGAACACTCTGTCTTCTACTTTGTAAACCTCGTAGGTGAGTGCCGCACCGTTTTTAGTGATTCTCATTCCATGAATAGGTGCGTTGAAATAAGTTTCACCTTGCTTCCAACGGCGTACATCCCAAAAACGTTGCCCTTCGAAACACAATTCCACTCTTCTTTCATTCCTGACTCGATCTATAAAATCATTCGCTGAAAGTGTTTTAACGGTTGACGGCGTTGTTAATCCTGCACGATCCCTCACTAGCTTCAAAGCATCATAAGCCGATAAAGTATAACCTGCAGGAAGTGTGGTAACTCCGTAAGCCTCAGTCATAGCCTCAGCATAATTTAGTAAAATTTCAGCATATCTGAAATGAACCCAAAAATGTGTAGCTATAGTACGATTGTTTTTAATATCAGCGTTAGGATCCATAAATTTGCGAACATAATATCCGGTCTTTGTTGCATTCGTGGAACTATTCAAGCCATCTTTGCCTCCCACATAACTATCTATGGTTCTGAGAGATAGTCCAGCCGGTGTTTCATTACCTTTTGAATCCTTATCTACTGCAACTCCATATTGAGAACCATTTAAACCAATAAAATAGGCTAACCGTTTATCTCTCCGATAATAAGGGTCTGTGGGTTTATACCCACTTTTGGAATCAGCAATAGGATAACCGAGAGTCGTTTCGAAAGCATCCACCAAATCCTGCGTAGGATTCAATTGACCACCTCCACCAAAACTTGGAGGTAAATTGCTCGACTCAAAACTATTTGTTTGAACTACGGGACTTGAAAACAATACTTCATCGTTATTTGGCTTTGCAAAAACCGTCAGCATATTATCACTAGAAACAGTAGCTTTGTCAACCAATCTATATGTGTACGCATTTGCACCGGAAGGTTTATTTGCCAAATCTATAACTTGGGCTGCTGCAGCGGCTGCTAATTTCCATTTTTCAATATCGCCCGATGGATTTGCCAGCGGACTGGCAGCATATAACAGAACCCTGGATTTTAAAGCCAAAGCTGCGGCTTTTGAGGCCTTACCATAGTCAGTAGGAGTTTGTCTTGCGGGAAGTACGGTCGCTGCTGCATCACAGTCATTGACTATGTAATTGACACATTCATCGTAGTTATTACGTTTAAAATCGAGCGAATCATTTATGGTAAGTACTTTTTCCGGAACTATTGGAACACCTAAATTCTTAGCGGGATCTGCAAATCTCTTCAATAGTTCAAAGTAATAGAATGCCCTCAAAAAACGAGCTTCAGCCCGCAGCTGTTTTTTAGCAGTATCGTTCAGATTTGGAGTTAATTTATACGTGTTTGGATCAAGGAACATGGCCTTGTCAACATTGTCCAAAAAAATATGAACTCTCCTGATACCTGCATAGTAACGACTCCATGTCCATGAATCCACATAAGTGCGTGAAGTCCACGATCCGTTATTCATTATCGAATAAGCAGATGCCTCATACGTATATTTTGCTTCATCAGTCATATAAGTTTCATTATAGGAATCAGTTGGCAAATAACTATAGATTGTCCGGGCATAATTAAGCGAATACACGTAGGATGAAAATACATCATCCTTGGTCAAAGTCGAATCGTATCCGGGATCAAGATAACTCTCGCAAGAACTCATCATTGCGATAAATATTGTAACAAAAAATACTTTATAAATAGTTATTTTCATGGGATCTTATTTTTTAATATTCAATATTCTCTTAAACAATTAAAAGGTTACATTCATACCTAACGTAATTATACGTTGCATTGGATAGTTAGATATTCCAGCATTTTGATCTTCGGGATCATAATCTTTCACATAATCAAAAGAAAGTAAGTTATAACCATTTATGTAAGCTCTTACTTTAGATAGACCTACATATTTACAAACTGATGACGGCAAATTAAAACCAATTTCTACAGTCTTCAATTTGACAAAAGATCCGTTTTTAAACCAAAAGTCAGACCATTGTAAATTATTAGTGTTATTATTAATTGATAAACGAGGATAGATAGCAGTTTCGGCAGTTTCGGGTGTCCATGCCTTCAAAGCATATACCGATGCGTTTCCACTTCCATTAAAGCTACTATTATAAATCCCGGGTATAACAACATACCTATCCGCCATTCCCATCAACTGAACTGAGAAATCAAACATTCTATATTTTACTGAAATATTCAAACCTCCAATAAGATTTGGAAAAGAACTTCCGGCTATAGGTTTTGCATCGCTCCAATCAATTTTTTTATCTCCATTCGTATCTACATATTTGATGTCACCGGCATGAATATTTCCGCCATTTTGGACTACATCATACCCTTTGTCCTTTTCTTCCTGAGTAAGATTGCCCTGCGCTCTACGGGTAATTTCATCTTGAGTGAAAAATCCATTGCTAGTATATCCAAAGGGCTGACCGATAGGGTTCCCTGCCTGATATTGATATGCATATTGTTTGTACGCCTCGCTAATATTTAAAATTTTACTTCGGGTAAGCATCACGTTCCCTTTTATTGTCACTCTTAATGACTTGCTTATTTGCTTATCATAAGTTAGCTCCGAATCAAAGCCCCAACTTTTGGTTTCTCCTCCGTTTTCATAAGGTAATGGTAGACCGGCCATACCAGGTGTCGTAGCATATTTTTGTACCAGAATGTCTTTCCTGTTATCATAGAACCCATCGATGGTCCACAATAAGGTGTTTTTCAAAAAGCCGAAATCTAATCCCACATTTGATTTATAGGATGTTTCCCATTTCAGGTTATCATTCCCTACACGTGTTTGATCAGTACCGGTTCTGCCGGTTCCGCTTGTACCAAAAGCGTATCCTGAAACATTACCCCACTGCTCTCTGAACAAAAATCTGTCATTTATAGGTCTGTCTAATCCGGTTGCACCATGCGAAAGTCTTAGTTTCAAGAATGAAAGCGTTTGGTTATCTTTCAAAAATTCTTCTTCACTAATAATCCAACCTGCAGATATCGCAGGGAACAATCCAAAGCGATGTCCTCTTGCAAAATTTTCTGACCCTGTATAACTTGCAGTTCCTTCTAACAAGTATCTGTCTTTAAAAGCATAACTTACCTGCGACGCAAACCCAACCGTTTTAAACGGAACAGCAACACCAGTTGTATTAAGTTCGCGCATTAAGAACATAGTCATTGCATTAATCCTGTTATCCTTCCAGTTCTTGTCATAATTGAATGAAGTCTGAAGAGTAAACTGACGGTCTTTTCCGGTGTACCAGAAGTTGGTAGTTTTAGCCACATCCTGAGTCCCGTTAGCAGTATAAGTTCCATCTGCATTCTGCTGATAAACTGCGAACTGCGCTGCAGTTAACTGAACAATCATGCCATCTCTAAAGTCAATTCCTCCCTTTCCTTTCCAACTGAGTCCTTTAAGAATATCACTCAAATCCAATTTAAATTGTACATCTGCGTTAAAGTACCGATTTGTTTGATCTTGTTGACCCTGTCTGGTCATCATGCCATAAGGATTTAATTTATATATATCGTTTCCTCCAAGCGTACCATTCTCATTGAATATAGGATATGCATTGGACGGAGTACTAGCCAACTGACCTAAGAAAGCAGAAGTATAATTACCGCCGGGTCTTGTTTGATTCTCCAGTCGACCTGACATATCCATACTTACATCAAGCCTCGAATTTAGTTTTACATCTATATTTGAACGGTAATTATACCTGGAAAATGTATTATCTCCATATTTATAAATACCTCCCTGATTCATATATCCCAGTAAAACGAAATACTTCGCTATATCATTTCCTCCTGTCATGGTGACGTCATATTGCTGTTGTTTTACAATAGGCTTAAAAAATTCGGAATAAAAATTTACATTCGGGTATTTGTATGAATTAGCACCAGCAACACCGTTTACAACATCTTTATAACCAGCAATGTCAGCATCCTTATACTTAAGATTTTCGGGAGCAACTCCATCCAAAACCTGAGCTTCGTTATACAACCGGGCATAATCATACGAATTAAGCATCTGAGGCAAACGTAAGGATTGAGCCATACCCACCTGCGCATTGATAATTATATCCCTCTTGTTATTTTTTCCACGTCTTGTTTTAACTAATACTACTCCATTGGCACCTCTGTTTCCATAAATTGCTAAAGCAGCAGCATCTTTAAGGACTGAAATCGATTCTATTTCATTCACATTAAATTGATCAAATGTGCGCTCTACGTCATCAACCAAAATTAGCGGCGCATTGTTGTTTGTCGTTTTCAACCCGCGGACAGTATAGCTTGTACCAAGTCCTGTATCCGACCACCCGGATGATATAACAGCAAGTCCATTTATAAGACCTCCTATCCCATTCATGGTATTCATATCCTTGCGCTTGCTTAAATCATCAAATGTGGTCATCGAAACAGCAGAGGTCAAATCCCGCTTGCTCTTGTTTGCATAAGCTATCGGCACAACATCCTCCTCCCTTTTTCCAATTTTTAGTTCCAGCAACGTTACATTCAGTTTATCACCAGAGTTATCTATTTGTTTAGTTACTGTCTGATATCCTTCGAAAGTAAATGTCAAATTATCACCTGATGCTGCCTGAATAGAAAATTCACCAGTTCCATTCGTAGCAGCAGTAACAGAAGACTCTTGTATTGTTATAATAACACCGGAAAGTAAATTTCCCTTTGTATCTCTAACAACTCCGGTTATGTTTGCAGCTGCTGAATGCGCATAAAACAACATAAATAAAAAAGCTGTAAGCGAAACGGTAAAACGTCTGTTATAAATACCCATAGAATTAAAATATTTCATATACTTATGTATTTCTTTATTTCAAATTTAATTATCAAACACAATAATTATTACCAACCCGGATTTTGTTTAAGCTTGAGACTTTTTTCAATTTCTCCATATGGGATAGGGTACTTGTGCATATAATCGTAAAAAACTCTGTTTTCAATTTTCCTGCGTGTTATTTCAAAAGATGTAGAAGCTGTAGGGTTTGTAGTTGGGCTATATGTTTTTACACCATATACGGGCTTGTTAAATACATCTGCTCCTTTTTTGTATCTAATCACATCCCACCAACGCTGTTCTTCGTACACAAATTCAATGGCACGTTCATTCATAAGTCGTTCAAGAAAATAATTTTTATCATTAGTAACCAGGTTACGCATATTCGGTCGTTTAGGATTCATCCGGTTACGAATCCGGTTCAATGCCCAACTTGCAGTCCGTCCATTTCCAAGTCCGTCAACATTGGGTCCGAATGCCTGATCCATAGCCTCTGCATACCATAGTATTACATCGGTGTACCTAAACCACATCCAATTCATATAAGCCGTAGCAATACTTCCTTGTCTTAAGTCTTCAGGCCAGGTTTTTTTACATAAATATCCGGTAGTTGTATAGTCCTGAGCATCTTTCATCTCTGAACCACTTATCGTTGGATTATCTTTGAAATACCATAGTTGAACAGGTCTATCCTGCCATTGATCCTGATTGCAAAGAATTGTAAGTTTCAGACGCGGATCTCTGTTCTTCCACATATTTTGCTCGGAATAACCCGAAGCTGGATTGATGATTGGAGTACCATCTGCATTGTGTCCGGTAATTGGGATAGAACCATCGGCCATTTCATACATATCTATCAAATTCTGTGTAGGATAAGTTCCTGCTGAACCACCATATCCTTTAGATGCACTTACATCGGAAAAACCGACCCAACCCATTAGCGCTTTGCCTCCACTAAAAGTAAAGGATCCATCTATTCTACAAAAGAGAGTCTCTTTATTCTTTACATCTGCAATATTCGTTTGATAGAAGACATTTTGATAATGAGCGGAGTCAAGTAATGCGCATTCCCCCTGATCTTCTAATTTTATGACTTCATATGCCGCATTTGCTGCATCTATCCATTTTTGTTGGATTTCAGCTGGAGTATTGGGTTTCTCAAAATAATACAACGATGAATCTCTTGATCCAAAATTAATATCGTATGGCTCAGTATTCAATGGACTGGCAGCATACAACAAAACCTTGGCTTTAAGTGCTAGAGCGGCATTTATGGTTGGTCTGCCTAAGTCAGTAGTTGCTTGTAATGAGAATTTTGGCAAATTTGGAAGGGCTGCATCCAGATCCTTAACTATCTTTGCCACGCAAGTATCATACGGTTCACGGGGTAAATCCATATTATCTGTTTCTTTCAATGAATTTGTCAAATAAGGAACTCCTCCGTAACGCTTAATTAATTCGAAATGAAAAAATGCACGGGCAAACAAAGCTTCTGCTTTGTATCCATTTATCTTACCTGTGCCTAAGCCTGGCACACTGTCTGCTTTTTCAAGTACAACGTTACAACGACGTATAGCTGCATAACTACCACCCCACGGCCAGGTCAATTCCACTTGTGCACCAAAAGCACTAGGCGACCAGTTACCCAAATTAAAACTTGCATTTGTACCAGCAACCGCTCTGGAAGCTTCAGCTAAATCAGAAGCTCCTTCGAAAGAGGAATAGGCAATACGCCCTAATCCTCCAAATGACTGACAAGCCCAATCACCGGGCCAATAATGATAATAGGTGTAAATATCGTCAACAAATTTTTGAAAATTCGTTGGATCCTTAAATACCTGATCACTCGTAAGTACTGCACTCTCTTTCTTATCTAAATAATCTTCACATGCAGTAAAGAAGATCGATATCAGTAGCAAAAAAGTATATATAATTGATTTTTTCATGTTTATTTTGTTAGAATGTTACGTTTATACCCATGTTATAAAGTGCTAATTGTGGATAGTTCCAACCACGCTCTCTGTTACTCCCTGTTCCGGGACCCTCTGGATCTAATTGTTTTACCTTTGAAAAAGTTAGCAGATTATTTCCATTGGCATATACTCTCAATTGACTTATTCCGAGCAATTTCAATTGCTTAATAGGTAAGGTGTATCCTATCTCCATATTTCTCAATTTCAGGTAACTTGCATTGTAGAGGAAAAAACTATTTGTAGTCCAGTCAGGACTTGAACTTTGCGAATGTAATCTGGGATATGTTGCTGTAGCTCTGGTATCCACCAGATTTCCAGTAAATGGATCAGTATAATATGCCCATCGTCCTTCATGGAAATCCTGTACTTTGCCTCCTTCGCAGAACTCATATAAAACCTCACTGCCAATCTTCAGACTTACATTATAGGATCCCTGCCACATCATGCTAAAATCAAAACTCTTCCAGTTAAAACCATACGAGATTCCATAACTAGCTTCCGGAATATCTGAATACCCAATTGGCAATTTATCACGGTCATCAACCACACCATCTCCATTTACATCCTTATACCTAAAATCTCCTGGTTTTGGAGCTTCACCAACTAACTGCTTGGCATACTGAACTCCTTTAGAATCTTTACCAATTAAATTACCATTACTATCAAAATCAGTTATATCAAAAAAACCTAGTACCTGATAACCATAAAACTGATTTATTGAATACCCCTCTTCTTTCTGCCAGGGGATTTTATTGGCTGGCTCGTCCTTGGAAACAACTGTATTTTTAGCATAACTATAATTTGCTCTTACCCAATAATCAAAATCTTTTCCAATTTTATTACTGTATTTTACATCAAGTTCCAATCCTTTATTTTGAGTTTTTCCTATATTTGCAGAAGGTGGAGTAATTCCCAGATAAAGGGGTATTGAAGCCCGATCCATCAAGATATCTCTTCGATACTCTAAAAACCCATCAAATACAGTTGTCAGATGACTATCAAAAAAATTGGTTTCAAGCCCTAAATTATATTTATTGGCTTTTTCCCAGGTTAGATTAGGATTGGCTATACGCGACAAGGTTATTATATCAACAGAGCTACCAGTTACACCAAAATTGGGTACTGAAGGTGCAACCCAACCATTACGGGTTGAATATTCTTCAGAATACATAAACCGTCCTCCACCAATCTTATCATTTCCAACCATACCATAGGATGCTCTTACTTTCATGAAATCAATAAAATGGATGGAATTTTTAAAGAACTCTTCATTGGAAATTACCCAACCGGCAGCTAAAGCAGGGAATAGCCCGAAACGTTTTCCTCGTTCGAAATTTTCAGAACCATTATACCCCATATTTACTTCTCCAAAGTATCGTTGGTCATAGTCATAAGTTACACGTGCTGAAAGTCCCATGGTGCGAAAGGGAATATACACACCACTATTATTTTTTTCATCCATATTCCCAAGCAACAATCCCGTGAAATTATGCTTACCAAACTTATGCGAGTAATTAAGGGAGCCTTCAAGGTACGCTTTGGAATAACCTCCCAAATATCCCCCGGTATAATTCAATTTAGTATCCTGACCAAATAGAGTATAGCTATCGGCTTCATCCGGACCGGAATCAAGGCGAAATGCCTGAGTTTCTTTAGCAAAAACCTTTTGCTCGGTGTAATAACTATCATACGAAACCAATGCCCTCGCGAATAAACCGGGTGTAATATTATCTAATTTATAGTTTAAGCTTATGCTTGACTCTACTACATCTTTTTTGTTTTGAGTAAAACCAGTACCATTCACCTTCAACCAAGGGTTAACTCCCGCAGGACCAACACCCGGTTTTCCATTTGCCTGAAAAACGGGAGTCTCATAGGGTGTTGTTCTTGTCAAAGCACCAAACGCATTTTGGTTCTCCGCTGAGGTAAAACCGGTGGCTCCCGGCTCATTGGTATCTTCCATACGGGCTGTCATTGACACAGAAACCGTTAATTCTTTAGATACATCAATGTCGAGATTTGAACGGAAATTGAAACGGTTGAATTGAAAATTGGTATTATAATCAGTATGTAAATTGGTATTAAAAAGCCCATCCTGGTTTAAATAACCAGCTGAGAGGAAGTAGCGGGCTGTTTTCGTTCCACCACGCACATTCAGGTTGTACTGGCTTTGCGGCGCGCTGGTTTTCAAAACCTCTTTGTACCAATCAACATCTGGATAGTGGTAAGGATCAGAATGTGTACGAAATGCCTCTAAAGCATTGGGTTGAAAAGGTAATTGATTTGCCGAATACCCATCGTTTAAATAAGCTTCATTCCGTAACAAAGCCGTTTGGTATGAGTTCAGATAGTTGGGAAGACGTACCGGTTGCTGTAAGCCGTATTGAGCCGAAAGACTCACGACCGGTTTTTGATCTTTACCACGTTTAGTCGTAATAATCAAAACACCATTTGCTCCACGTACTCCATAGACAGCAGTGGCAGAAGCATCTTTAAGAATTGATATAGTTTCAACCTCATTGGCATCCACTTGCGTAAAGTTTTCTCTTTCTACACCATCCACTATATAAAGTGGGGTGGCATTTACCCAGGTACTACGACCACGAATGAACAACGATGCATCATCTTTACCTGGTTGTCCGGTATTTTGAATTGTTGTCAGACCGGATAATCTTCCTGCTAATGCATTACTGAGATTTGCTGCCGGACTTTGAAGCAAATCTTTGGTAGACACAGTCGAAATTGCACCTACTACGCTTACTTTTTTTTGTGAACCGTAACCAACAACAACTACCTCGTCCAAATCGGTTTTAGATTCAGACATTTCAATTCTCAACTTGTTATTTACCTTAAAAGGATGTGTTATTGTTTTCAGTCCAATAAATGAAAACGATAGAATTCCTTCTGGCTGTTTAGTTGTTAAACTGAATTTCCCATTGAGGTCGGATATTGTACCATTTAGTTTTGTGGGAGTAGTTGATTTTTCAACAACAGAAACACCGGGTAATGGTTCTCCCTTTTCATCCACGACTACGCCTGTAATTCTATTTTGTGCAAATACCGAAGAGTATATAAGAGTCAGCACAAAAATTAGTAGTAATTTTTTCATGTAATGTAGTATTTTATCAATTATATTATTTAAGGTTAGTTATATTATTTAGTCTTTTTATTAAGACTTTAAATATGACTTCACAAAATTATTTATTATTTAATTATAAAATAGGGTTTATATGTTACAAAAGGCACCCTAATTTGATACTTAATTGGCATATTAAAAAAAATTGAAATGGTAATCTCGTTGATATTTAGCGTTATTTGAAACCATTAATTCAGCAATATATTCGTATACAGTTATTTACTTGGATTAATACTTTGCTTTTACAACTAGTTTTGAAAAGAACTATCTCCTTATAGTTACAAGAACTTTTCTCAAAAGTCAATTTATTAAATATAAAAAATCTACTGATAGATGTATATTAACTTTTATTGACTGACAATAGATAAAATCGGCTGAAGAGAGATGAAATATTCATTCTGATTGTTGAATATCCGCCATAATCCGTTTTCTAAGTCTGTATTAATTGTCCGTTTTGGTTATTGATAGTAACTCCTGTTGATTCAGAAACATTCAAGTTAATTACAACATTTAGCTTATCCGATGCCGGATTTGAGTAAATCTTTAAGAGCTCCCTGATTTTGTATAGTTCGCAGCTTAAATTTTCCATCGGTCCAGGATAATGTTCCATTTATATTAGAAGCAATTAAATTATTTTCTTTGACAACAACTCCGGATAATGGATCGCCCTTCTCATCAAGGACTACCCTTGAAACTTTGTTTTGTGCGATAATAGAAGAGTAAATAAGAGTCAGCACAAAAATTAGTAGTAATTTTTTCATGTAATGTATTATTATGATTATTATATTTTTTAAGGTTACTCGTATTGCTTTTGACAAAAATACTTTGAGCAAAAGTATCATAAGTTTCCAAATCCTATGGGGTAGATTCGTACCAAAAAATGCCCTCGTTTGTCTCATTTTGCATTGCAAGACTCTCTGTGACACATGTATTTAACAAATATATGGCTTTTTAGTGCCCAATAGCAGCTGTTTTTCAACGTCACTAAATAGACTCCCCCTGAATGTGCGGACAAATTAGTGACTATTATATCACCCCATCATAATTACATTTTAAAGTATATACCTTCTGCCCGCCCTCAACATAAATTGTTATTTCTGTAAGCTCTGCCACATTGGAATTTATACTAATATTCATACGATCTGTAGCAGGATTATGAAAAATTTTCATCTCATCAGATTGATCTCTGATAGCACTAATTCTTGTTGATGATGATTTTAAATCCTGGGCATGTAAAGCATTTATCCAAATGAGCATAGTTCAACAGAAAGGCATTTTTATTTAAAATGATATTTACAATTGAAAAATCCTTAGAAGAATTATTTTCTTCATTAGAAAAGTCACAAATTAGAACTGAAGGACTTTTTATAAATACTGAATCAGGGTTTGATTCTAAAATCTTTCGTTCGGTTTGTAACAACTGAGGCATTATTCCCAATATTGCATCCAATTATCGTACGGGAGAAACAAAATAGGAGCATTTATTGGATGATTTACTATAGAAACAAAAGCTCATTATTGAAAGAACTAATGAGTGGATTGACAGAATCACATCTTTCCTTAAAAAATCTTGAAAGTTTAACAATAGAATGATTTTTTTATTTGAATATTATAAATTAATTCCAATTTAATAAGTATTAAATAATTGGCCATTGGTCATTAAAAAAGTTGCAGTAAAATTACAGCAACTTTTTTTTATTCGTTAGTACTGTTTTGCAACCTGTTTGGTGCACAAATATATTATTCTAATTCATCAGATTTCAGCGTTCTAACATATTCAGATGGTGAAATACCAAATTCCTCCCTAAATTTCATAGTAAATTGCTTAGGTGAGTTAAATCCAACCTGATAAGCAATTTCCGAGATTTGCAACTGACTTTTTTCCAAAAGTTGTTTCCCCCTTTTCAATCTCACCAGCCGAATAAATTCCGAAGGACTCTTACCTGTTATTGCCATTAGTTTTCTATAAAGGTGTCCTCTACTTAAGCCCAAAGCTTCACCAAGTAGCTCAACACTGAATTCAGTCTCGTTTATATGTTTTTCTACAATATTTATGGCTTTTTCAATCAATTTCTCGTCGAGTGAAGTAATTGTTATTTCATGAGGATTCACGTCCAACTTTTGTTTAAACGTTTTGTGTGATTTCATACTCAATTCAAAGATTTTCAATATCCTCAACTTCAAGATCTCCAGATTAAATGGTTTGGTAACATAATCATCGGCACCATTTTCGAGTCCTTCAATTTTATGTTCATCGGCTGTTTTTGCAGTTAGCAATATAACAGGAATATGAGACCATTCAATGTTTGTTTTGATTTGTTTACAAAGTTCAATTCCATCCATTACCGGCATCATTATGTCGCTTATTACAATATTTACATCATTTTTCTTCAGCAACACCAATGCTTCCTGTCCATCGTTTGCAATGAGTAATGAATATTCATTCATCAAATTATCGTGTATAAAATTACATAAATCCTGATTGTCATCTACAAATAATAGAACAGGCTTTTGGGGGAATATTTCTTCATGCTGCATGTCTTGATACTCTTCTACATAATCATTCACAGGATTAACGCTGAAAGCAGAAGTTTCAATTAATGGGAAACGCAAAGTGAAAATACAACCATTTGGTTTATTATCAGTAATATCAATCGAGCCATTATGAAGTTTTATATATTCACTAACTATATGTAAACCAATACCGCTACCTGTATTTCTTAAATTACTTGTTGTTTGGTAAAATCTGTTAAAAACCATTTTTTTATCCTCATCACTGATACCTATACCGGTATCAGACACACTGAAACAGACATCCGTTTCATGTATATAAAGGTCTAATTTTATAATTCCACCATCGGGTGTGTATTTAAATGCGTTTGACAATAAATTCACAATCGACTTATGTATTTTATCATGGTCGTACTCCAACCATAAATTTTCATAACTAGTGTTCAATATAAAACTAATATTTCGTTCTGTGGCATAAACAGCAAATGACGAATAAATCTCTCTAACCAAATCAACAATATTTCCGGGGTTTAAATGCAGTACTTCAGCACCCACATCCAGTTTTCGAAAATCAAGTAATGAGTTTATTAATGATAAAAGCTGTTGAGCGTTTTTAAACATAACTTCGAGCTTTTTCTTTAAACTATCATCTGTTATGTCTTTTAATAATGTTTGCAAAGGGGTTATGATAAGTGTTAAAGGAGTACGTAAATCATGACTAATATTTGTAAAAAACATCAATTTCATTTCATTGATTTTGAGTTCATGTTCATGAGCCATTTGACGCTTCTGTTGTTCAAGTTTTATTTGATGTCTTCGTTGTCCTCTATCAATTAGAATCAGAACAATTACAAAAGCAACTAATATATAAAGCAGAATAGCCCAATAAGAGAAATAAAAAGGAGGTGCGACGTTTATTAATATTACTTTTGCATCATTATTCCATATACCATCATTATTACAGGTCTCTATTAACAATTTATAATTGCCTACAGGTAAGGATGTTATTACAATTTCATTCTTTTTGGTTGTTATCCATTGTTTGTTAAACCCTTCAATCTTGTATCTGTATTTAACTTTATTGGCATTTATCAAATCCAGCGTTGTAAATTCCATTGTCACCAATTTATCATTATATTTCAGATTAAGCGCAGATATTAATTCGATGGATTTATTTAAAATAACATGACCATTATAAACTGAATCTACATTTATGACCGTGTTAGCAATAATCAACTTAGTTAAATACACTCTTGACGACGGTTCTTTTCTTACAGTAACTTTCAGTGGATTAATGACAGTATATCCGTCAGTTGTTCCAGCCAATATATTGCCATTTTTTAATTTGCAAATCGCATTATTATTAAAATAGTCATTTTTAATACCATCTCTAACCGAAAAATTCCTACAATTTTTTATTCTGTAGTTATTATTATTCTCCAACTTAATAACAGACAACCCCTTACTGGTAGTAATCCAAATATTATGTGAATTATCCTCCTTAATTCCTCTTATTATATTATCACTCAATCCATCTGAAGTATCAAAATAAGACAATGAGTCTTTTTTCAAATCCCAGATTGTAAGTCCTGCATTTGTTCCAATCCATAAAAGGTTTCTGCTATCTTTATACACATTAAAAAATAGCAGTTTTTTAAATTTTTGGGTGCCTTTTCTGTTTCCTAATAAAATCTGATTTGTTTTTTTTTCGATATCAATAATTGTAAGTCCGTATGCTGTGGCTGCATAAATAGTTTTATCCCCATCATAAAACATATCTGATACATATTTTGTGTCTTTAAAGGGAGTTTCAAAATAATTTGTATTATCATTGATACTATGTTTATGTATTTTCCCATCTAAAGTTCCAATCCACAAATATTTATTTTTATCCTCAACAATACTCCAGATATTATCTGAAGACAGGTTGCTGTTAGTAGTTGTGAAATGCTTCAATTTATTATGATAAAAGCAATATAAACCTTGCTGATACGTGCCTATCCATATTTGTCCATTTTCATCTTCTATCATTGACGTTATGGCCGTATTAGGAATTGGCAACTTAATGACGTCATTTGAGTTTTGGTTTGTTACATACAAACCATTACCATCCGTTCCTAAAAGTACATTTCCATTACGAAGTTCAATAATCCGACTTATATTCCGGCATTGATCGCTCTGCACATTCATAAAATTCTGAAAACTTCCATTGAAAAAGGAAATTCCTTTTTTGTCGTGTCCGACCCATAATGTTCCGGTATTATCAATTAAAATACTAGTTACATAATTTGATGCGATTGAAGTTTGACTTAGCGAATTCGAAGTAATATTTCTCAATAAGTTTGTCGACTTGTCATAAAGAAACAATCCCTTATGATCTGTTGCAATCCAAACCTGACCATTGCGTCCTTCTACAATTGAAATAATGCTATTCTGTGATTTTATTAAAGAGATCAAATAGATTTTCTGCCACTGAGAAGAATTGGTTCGTTTAAAATATACATATTCATCTTTACCGGAATATAACCATAAACCGCCACCTGAATCAGCAAAGATTTTAGTAATATTATTCTTATAATTAAAATCACTCACTGTTGGCAAAACCATTTTATTTAATTTGCCGGTTTTTTTTTCCATATGCCAGCAAAAATCCTTGGAATCGATGATGTACAAATTACCTGAATCGTCACTGACTACAATATTGGAAAAATTTAATTTGGGGGACTTGTAAATATTCAACTTTTTAGAAGCTATATTGTAGAAATAGATTTCGTTAAGAGTTATAACAAATAAATTTTTTTCCTTATCGACATATATTTTACAATTACCATTAGTTTTAATACTTAATTTTGCGAGGATTATATTTATATCTGTAATAAAATTGTCCTTTTCACGGTTATAGACTACATAAGTATTTCCACAATCAATCCAAATATTATAAAGTCCATCCTCCTGCAATCCAAATATATTGTTTGTAGTCAATGTATTGGGATTATTAGGTTGGGCTAAAAATATTTTAAAGCCGTACCCATCGTATCTGTTTAAACCAAATTCAGTTCCTATCCATAAAAAGCCATGAGTATCCCTTAATATAGCCGTCACGGAATTATTTGAAAGTCCATTATCTGCTGTTAAATGATAAAATGTATAGGAACTTTCTGCTGAAATATCTATTGAATTTACACCAATCAGGATGATAATTAAAAACAACTTTATTGTATTCATTTCGGTGTATAGTATTGGATTTATATTGATTTAATTGTATCACGAAACGTGTCAAAGATATTCAATTTTCAAATATCTTTGACACGTAAATATAAACTTAACAGTATGTTTCTGTACGATTAATATATCTTTTTCATATTCATTAGTTTACATATCAAAATATTAGAATTTTATCTAAGTAATCCCTTTCCATTGATCCGTTTTGAATGGAACAGCTGGCAATCCTTCCGAATTAACTAAATTGCAAACAGGATTATCTGCCCAGGCATAACGAACGGCTACCGGTATGCTTACTTTGTCGGAGTAAACCACAACATCGTTATCCTTTATTATTGCTTTTGCAAAAAAAACTGTGTGTCATCACCGGCAACTGCATAGCCTGTAAAATCCTTTCCATCAACGGTTTTAAATTCTATTTAATATTCGAAAAACGAATATAAATTTCTTTTCCTATAACTACGAAACTCTTAAATATTGGACCACTTACTATAATATTTTGCATATATACCTTCTTATCAGCAATCAATGATGCTAACCGACGACCAACTTCCTGCTTATTTTGGTTTTTACTTTTAAAATACGGCTACCCAATTGGGCAACTATTTTTGAACAGTGCACAGCAGTTCCGCAAACAGGGATATAAATATCTCGCTGCATAACCATACTATCGCCAAAAACTTTGGGCAAGGTTATTTCTGCTGGAACCAACTTAAAAAAAACTGGGTGTTATTTCTTATAGTTTTTCTAACCGGGCAGCCCAACCCCCACCGTTTGCTAAGTGAATTTCAAGTTTATCTTTATTGGTTACTATCTTTTCTTCGCGGTTATAATCAGTAGCATCTCGATCGGCGTTTATGCCATCACTGAATATTTCAGTTTTATACTGACCTTCGGGTAAAAATGATAAATCAACATCAAGCGAGCGGGCGTCCCAGTTGGTTAATGCGCCTACATACCAGGTATCATTCTTACTACGCGCTGTTACAATATATTCTGATACCTTAGCTTCCAACACAACTGTCCTATCCGCAATAGTTGGCGTTTTGGCAATAAAACGCGCACATTCAGCTTCCTTGCGGTAAATAGTCGGATTGTCGCAAAGCATTTGTAGCGGAGCTTCAAACACCATATACATAGCCATTTGATGCACACGGGTTCCCTGGCTCATTGGCATTGAGTTAGACGCCTGGAAATTTTCTTTTGTGGCATTCCGCATGGCGCCCGGGGTATAATCCATTGGCCCCGACATCATTCGGATAAACGGAAGTGTAACATCGTAAGGCGGCATATTGTCACGAGCCCATTTTACATTTTCCAGTCCTTTTACACCTTCGAAATTCAGCACATTTGGCCATGTTTTTTGTATCCCCGATGGTTTCATACCATGATAATCGAGCAGCATCTTATTTTTTGCTGCTATCTCAGCTAGGTCGTAACACGAGCGCATCGCTTTTTGATCGTCACGGTCAAAAAAATCCACTTTAAATCCCTTTACACCTATTGCAGCATACTTTGTAAAGGCTTGTTCCTTGACAATATCCAAATCGTGCCAGGCGGTCCAAAGTAATATCCCCACATGTTTGCTTTTGGCGTAATTGAGTATCTCATTTAGGTTAATTTCTTCAGACGAAGTCAGTAAATCATGTCCTTTGTACCAGCCTTCATCAAGCACTACATATTCAACGCCGAACTCTGAGGCAAAATCTATGTAATATTTGTAAGTCGGAGTATTAATTCCAGCCCTAAAATTGACATGAGTGATATTCCAGTTATTCCACCAATCCCAGGCAACTTTACCGGGTTTTATCCACGAGACATCAGCAATTCGGGAAGAAGCTGCTAATCGCTGCACCATATCATTATCGGCCAATTCTTTATCATTTTTACTAATAAAAACGACACGCCACGGAAATTCACGAGGTTTCGAGGTTTTGGCAATAAAATCAGCCCGCTTGCTAACCCAGTAATTCAGATTTTCATAGCCTCCAACTCTTTCACCGACGGGATATTTTGGAAAAACACCCTCAAATCCCTGCTTAGTTTGTTTATTAAGGTTAAGGTACATTCCGGGATAATCTTCCAGATCAGTTTCCATCAGCAGAGCTTTCTTTTGGTTACCCAAATCGACCAACAATGGGAGAATGGCCAATGAATCGTGGCGAAATTGTGAGATTCGACTCTGGTCATAAATAATTTCAAAAGGAGTTTGAAATTTATCGCCCTCACGCGGATCGCGTACGTAAGGTATCCAGGCTTTATGGTCGGATTTAAAATTAAAGTTTGCCTCCTCATCAACAATCACAATTCCACCTTTCTTCGTAGAAAAGAATCGATAAGCAACACCGTCGTTGTAGGCTCTGAAAATTAATCCATAATCACCTTTAAAGGTAACAGTCATCTGATTATAATGGTCCGGAACTTCTTTCTTCCGATAATTAACCGCAAAAAGGATTTTGTTTCCTGTTTCTCTTTTAATAGATACAATGTGTGGATTTATTCCAAGTACTGATCCATCCGTTAAGTGCAGGGAGATGGTTGAAGGAGTTAATAGCGTATCGCTACCATTGATTACAGACCATTGCAAGTCCGCGCCCAATTTCAATTGTAATACCGTTTGTTTGTCAGGAGATGAAATTAAATATTTTGAAAGTTTTGGCGCAGAATAACAATTTACTGCTATAAGAATTACAAAAAGTTGTGTTAAATAACGAATGCTTTTTTTCATGTTGATTTATTTAATGTTTTCTAAAATTTTAATATTCCACCCTGTTATATGAATCGCTTCAGTTCAGAATGCAAAAGTAAAAAGACAAAAGCAATCCCATAGTACAGGTTTGTACCACGTATGGGTAAATAATGTACCATTAATTATATCAATGATTCCAAAACCGTGATTTTAAGAAAGTCAAAAATATCCCGGGGTTGTTTTAAATGGATTTCAGTAGAGTGATTTCATAAAGCGTTTTGATCTTTGAGCTTAATCCACCAACACAATGTTTGCGTTGGCGTTATCTCCAATCACTGCTACCGATTTCAGTTTGTTGAAATCAAGTGGGAGCAGATTTCCGATGTTTTGTAACAGCACTGCTGCTTCAGCAGCTGAGTTATAAGCCGCTTTCTAATGCTCAGTTGTATTCATGACTCCTATTTCACGAGACTTATCGCCCGGCATTTTGGTTTTCATCATTACACGAAGTAAATTGGCTGCTTTTTCGTCAATTACTGACATTGGCACTTTTCCTTCCTGCACAGCTTTGATCAAGGGATTGGCAAAGTACCACTCGTTGTAATCCATTTTTATCAGTTTCCATTTCGAGGTCAAGTCCTGCTAAAGCAGCTTTTATTGTGCTATGTGCTGCATCCCAATCGGTCATTAACACACCTTTAAAGCCAAATCCCTTTCGCAATATTTCGCGATCAAGGTATTCATTTTCAGAACACCAGTCCCCACGGAATTTATTATATGCAGCCATCACGGTATATACACCGCCTTCGGTGACAGATGCCTTGAAACCAGGCAGATAAATTTCCCGCAATGCCCGTTCGCTCATGGTAACATCAATACTGGTACGATGATCTTCCTGATTGTTGGCCAACCAATGCTTAACGCTGGCAGCGACATCTCTAGACTGCAATGCTTTAATGTATGGGACAGCCATCGACGAAATCAATACAGGATCTTCACTCATGTATTCAAAATTACGACCACAAAGTGGTGAACGAATAATATTTATTGCAGGACCGAGCAATACGTCTTTCTTTCGGTAACGAGCCTCTTCTCCTAACACAAGTCCACGCTCATAAGCAAGTTTAGGATTCCAACTGGCGGTCAATGCAGTTCCCGGAGGGAAACAGGTCGACGAATCATTAGTCCAGCGAGCATAAGCCCAATTTTGCCGGTTTATTTCTGCATGTACTCCGTGAGGTCCATCAGACAATCCCCATTCAGGAATACCATGACGTTTTAATCCCGAAACATAAAATTTGGAATTGGCATGCAACATCCCAACTTTTTCTTGCAAGGTCATTTTTTTTTCAAAGATTGTATCTTCTTCTCCTTAACACTCTCTTTTATATTAGCTTATTGTGCATATGCTACAGGAACTGTCAGAAATGCAAAAGCAAGTATTTTCAAAAGGTAATTTTTCATAACACTTCTTTATATTTTACTGATTAGTATCTAGTTATCAATTAAAATTCAAATTTATTATTTATTTCTGCAAATGAAGTATTGCATTTTAATTCAGCTGAAGATGCACCCATCATTACTTCAACATCTTCAGGTTGAATGGCAAAACAACTATTATTTGTGTCCCAACATGCAAGCTCTTCACCATTCAAATCAATGCCTACATCAACGGGTTTTCCACTCGCTACGGCAATCTTCTTAAAGCCTTTTAACCTTAGAATTCCATGAGCACCTTTTACATTTAGATATACAACTTCTTCACCGTCGCTTTCAACAATATTAATCTAATGTAATGAAACTATAGTCTCCTCATAAAGACCAGATTAATTAACTCAAAAGAGTCATCAAATTTAATAGGGCAAAAAGTTAACTTCATAACAAAACTTTGAAATAAGCATCACCTTCACACTTGATATTTGGTTCAGGATAATCTCTAACAAAAAAACGGATTCGAATATAATGTAAATACAAATGAGTACAAATCAAATATATTTTCCTCTATATTCTATTTTATCTGCAATTTTTTTATCTGTCAATAAAATTTCTAGTGCCATATCAATATCAAGTTGATCATTAGTGAGAATGACACCCCTACTTTTTATTCTACCAAAATCCCTGTACTTAATCTCAAGGACATTAAATAACAGACCTTTTTTGATTTTAACTTTAACTATTTTATCTTTGTAAATCACCGGACTGCCCGAAATGAATATGAGTAAATAAAAAGCCATTAATAAAAAAAGCAGGGCAAATGCTCCGGAAAAAATTGACATTCCGAAATTTCCCTGATAATAAAACACTACTGATAGTATTGAAAATATTGGAGTGGAAATTAAAAAAACCATTAATGTTTTAAAGAAATTTTGTATTGATTTAGTGTAATCTGTTATTAAATCTTTAACTTTGTGGGTTTTAGAAAATATAATCTTGTCTGCATCTACATGACAATATTCGTATTTGGTTTTAAATATTTCTTCCATTATGTCTTTTTATATTTTGCACCATGTAAAATCAAAGCTATTAAAAGAGTTGAAAGGCTTTTTCGTTTTTAGGTCAATTAATGTTTTTTTCATAATAAATTATGAATTTAATGAAGCTGACTAAGCTGCGAAAAAAAGAATAATCAGTCTCACACATTCTCAATTGTTAACTAAGGCCTAAACTGAAAGTATTGCGTATTGAATAATTGGTAACTAGAATGCTTAATTGAGGGTAAAAGAAAACTATGAATCAAGTCACGAAACAGTCCGGTTCTTAATTCGAACTTTATTAATTTAAGACTATTTCAAAAACTTTGTAATTAAAGTCTGTTTTCCCTGATCATAAACTACAGAACAAAGTTATTTTAATTTTCATTTGATAATAGTGTCATTTCGTATCAGATAACGGTCGTAATTGATTCAAATATCATTAGATATTTAATATTTCTGTATCCTTAGGTAAATTATTGGACTTTTTCTTGTTAGGCAGACTTCCAGTAGATGGTTAACAACTGTACAACTCATAAAGTACTTGCACACTTAAATGCTAGCCATGCCTGGCATAATATTGAAACATGGAATTGAGGATTTTCCTTTTTGGCAAATTGACATTCCATGATGATTCTCAAATTAACTATTTGATACCTTTTCCATTTGTTTTTCAAAATTTTTCAAGAAATCCTGACTGACATCAACTGATACAGAATTTCTCGTCATTTGAGTTTTTTTTGCGATGAATGAGAATCTATGTCTTAATAAGAAAAACTCCCCAGAACGAGATTAAATACTGTTCTGGGGAGTTTTATATCTTCCCTGTTAATTGTCCTTTGAGATGCGGATAGAAGTTTTATTGAAAATGAAATTGAAAATGATTGGAATACTTCTCATATAAAAATATTAAAAAAGCATATCCAATTTCACTTCAAACACTTCAATTGAATTAACAAGAACTTTTCGTTCACTCCTTTTACCATCAAATGAAGTAATTATTTCCATGCGTTCAAGAATGTCCAAAATGGAATATGTAGTAAGATAATTAACCCCAATCTTTCTTTGAAGTGCAGAAGGATTACAGTGATGTTCATTGACAACATAATTTCTTTTGAGATGGAACTGGTGCATATAATTTATTGTAATAAATTTCACCTGTTTCCTTATTTGCAATTACTAATTGAGCTTTATTTACAAGAAAGTATTCAGAAATTTTATTCTTGTATTCAGGTTTTATCCATATTTTTGAATTATCGTTATAAATGTTCACATTTAAAATCGGACCAAGTGTTATAAGTAGTTGGAATAATTAAATGTCACATATTAAATTTAGAAGAATAGAACGCTGATGCACGCAGATTTGGCGGATGGTACATTCCGGTTTTACGGAATAAGAACGGATTTTATTCCAACAAGTTGGAATCAGTTTTTCTATATTGTTCAACTCCAACTCCCTGTAGTTTTAATCCGAATATATTTACTGGAATAACCGAATCCGTAAACATCCGCTTGATCAGCGAATATACGCGTTCTATTCTTAAAATATAGGACTTTATTTTCTTTTTAGTACTTAAAATTTATCCCGATTGTTTTCAATTTCTAATGCTTTGCTTTTATCAACCTAAATTGCTAAACTAACACGACTGTCATCAAAGGCTTCTCCTTTTACTGCATTATCTCTCCTTTCGAGGGGAATGGTTGGAATGGAAAGATAAAATTCTCCTGATATAATACAGAATATATTTACAGGTTTATACAGGAGATTATAATACTTGTCATAATTTTCTTCAGAACTTCTTGCATTACTTTGAAAATTATTAAGCAATATTACAAATATTCCTTCTTCCCAACGGGGTCACTTGGTTAGAACGCAATAGTCATTTAATTGGCTGTTGCATTTTTAGTTTCTTAACCCTCACAATCGTATTTTCCGCACAATTTTGCCGGATTTACTTCTGATCACCAAAGCTTTCCGATGAATAAAATACTACCTGCAGAGTTGGTCTGCACATCACAATAACATCAACATGACCGATTAGCCCAATGGGACTCAATACCCTGTAAAGCGCAATCCTATGGAATACCATCATTTATCCATTCGGTTTAAGTATCTAGAGAATTCAATGGGTGTTGGTTGAGGGTTGAGAGAGGGTTCATTGAGGTTTAGCTCTCCTAACCCTCAATGAACCCTCTCTCAACCCTCAATGAACCCTCAATGAACCCTCAATGAACCCTCAATGTACCCTCAATGTACCTAAAACAAATTCAGAATAAAAAAAGAGCAAAAATAGTTAATTCAAAAATCCAAAAAAGGAAATACTAATTGAAAAAAAGGATTGGATATTTCATTAATGAGAGTTCAATTTGGAAGCTGTGGGATTCTTTATCTATTTTAAATTGTAATTAGAATTTATAGAATTACTTTTTATATGACTACAATTCCAGTTTTAAATGTGGTCAATTAGCTGATTTTCAATCTTTATTTTAAATAACTATTTTAATCTCTAAGAATTATAATAGGTTTTAGTATCAATTCATACAGTTGGTATTATATTTGAAATACCAAACATATCAATCAATAACAATTATGAAAGTAACAGCTGAAATAAATACAGATAGTCCAAGAGGGAAACGTATAGCACCAGAGTTGCAGAAACATCATAGAATGGTAAAAATAAATTATCCTACACCAACAATTTCAGATGGGGATATTGAGAAGACATACAGCTTTGAAGAATTCAAAGCAAATGTAAAAGAAGAATTTAAAAGTCGTTATGGAGTGAATTTTGCTGAAGTTTAATACACAATAAAGTATTAACCTTTGATCTTAAACTTGTTACTAAAATCAAACACTGAGAGAAGCATATTGAGTAAGTAAAGTACACACATTAGATCTGAATAAACTATGTTATAGCATTAAAAACCATTACGAGTTACATTTTGTGGTTTTTTAATTGAAAAAAGACAATCTATTTTGAAATATGCTTCTTACGTCTTTCTTCCATGTATTTTTTAATTTCTTCAAAGTTCATGTCTTTGATATCCATGCTTATTTTATCCCTCACTTCCCGCATGAAATTTACGGCTTTGAATCCTTTTATTGCTTTTTCATTTGTTTTCATAATCGATTAATTCTTTAGGTGAACGGATGTCTATTGTAGGGTAACCTAATTTCAAATTTACTGCATTGTAACCTCTGATTCTTATAACATTTACAATGTGCTTAAAGTTCCAACTAACCAAAATACAAGAATTCTTCAATTGAAACATTGCATTTTAACACGAACACAACTATTATTAGTTTCTCTTACCTAAACTTTCTCTTATTCGGTTGTTATAGATATGCATATACGATTATTCCTGAACCAATGAACACATTACAACTCACGATTAAAACCATCAGCATGAATAAACGGAACTGGACGTTGAAAGACGTTCCGGATTTAACAGGCAAAACAATCATTGTTACAGGGGCAAATACCGGTTTAGGATATGAATCGGTAAAAGTTTTTGCCCAAAATGGAGCCAATGTAGTGATGGCCTGCCGTTCCGTTGAGAAGGGAGAGACTGCCCGAAAGCAATTAGTGAGGCTTTTTCCTTCGTCCATCATTCAAGTCATGCATCTTGACCTTGCGGATTTACAATCGATACATAATTTTGCAGCTACCTTCAGGGAGAGCCATGCCCATTTGGATGTTTTACTAAACAATGCAGCTGTTAAAATGGTGCCATACAGTCAAACCAAAGATGGTTTTGAAAGTCAAATGGGAATCAATCATTTGGGACATTTTGCACTTACCGGTGTTTTATTGGATGTTTTGAAGAAATCACCTAAATCGAGGGTGGTAAATGTAAGCAGCCTGAGTCACAAACAGGGCACCCTGGATTTTGGGAACCTGACATTTGAAAACGGAAAAGATTTTACTCCCATGAAAGCATATGGCCGGTCGAAATTAGCCAATCTGCTATTTACCTATGAGTTGCAACGTTTCTTTGATTCGAAAGGGATTGATTGCATGGCGGTAGCTGCCCATCCGGGAATATCAAAAACCAATAATTCAAATGGAGATGAATCGAACCTGCTGATGAAAGTATACAAACTCTCGGTTTCGTATATTATTCAACAGGCAAACATGGGAGCCATGCCTGAAATTAGGGCATCTGTGGATCCCGACGTTCAACCCGGCAATTATTATGGACCCGGCGGAGTACTGGAATTATCTGGCCATCCGGTATTGGTTCAACCCAAACGAGCAGCACTCGATGTGGAAAGTGCCTACAAACTGTGGGAAGCATCAGAAAGACTTACTGCAATAACATACAAATAATTGGTATCTGATTACCCTTGATTCAGGGTTTACGAACTAAATTGGACTTGTCGCTCATCCGGCAAGTCCATTTTTGATTAAAATATGTGCAAACTGAACACTTCAACTGAAAGTATTTAAGGAATTGAAATGACGTTAAGGCAATGCTTTTAGACCTAAATTTATTTAAAGTTGGTATCGAAAAGATCTATTTGATAAACAATTAGACAATAAACCTGTTTAAAAATTGCAATAATTGAATACTATCATTCCTACATTGAAGATATACATGTGGAGACCTGCAACCACCCAACAGGCAGGGGCGGAATCGAAAAGCCTTATGAGTAGATAGATTCTAACTGAAACGATATGAAAGCAATGAACATGATTTCCAAGTCTCTGTTAACAGGATTAATCCTGATGATGAGCGTTGGCTTGTATGCACAAGATCCGGTGAAAGTGGCATCGAATGTATATAAAAAAGTAGTACTTGATAATGAAAAAGTTCGTGTAATTCAGGTTGAATTTGCCCCGGGGGAAGTAGCCCCCTGGCACAAACATCCTACTCATGTGATTTACGTCCTTGCCGGTGGCAAGATTGAAATCACCGACAAAGGGAAGAAACCAATGGAAATGGAACTCAAGGCAGGAGATGCAATGTACATGGCTGCCGTAACCCACATGGCAAAAAATGTAGGGAAAACGACCATAAAACTGGTGGTGACTGAAATGAAACCGGCTCATAAAATGATAAACGGGGAAACCATGAAGAAAGAAGTGCCTGCAAAAATGTAACGAAATCTGCAGGAACAAATTTCATTTCATGTTTAATAAAGCAACCGGTTCAAAGGTTGCTTTTTTTGTGAAAAGCGAATAGGTTTTATTGACTGAATGTTTCGATTGGAACCATTCAGATTTAGTTTTTGAATCAGCCTCAATTAATTGGTAGTCTATAGGCATTCAATCTTTCATAATTTACAAGGAATGGGATACAAAACTTAAAATTGGAAAACAAATGGAATTCAGGAATGTTATAGAGTACAAATAGTCTTTGGAAAATAACTAAATCAACATAGGTACGTTGATGCAATCATAAAACCTGGAGTCCGGAAACCATAATTAAAACGGGGAGTAACGAAAATCCATAAGAGTAGGAACATTAATATACAAACAACATGAAGACTAAAATATTATTTATTGCAGTTCTGGCTTTAATATTGGCAAGTTGTAAGAATGAAATTGCCCAGGCTCCAAATGAAGTTATACTGTCAGGACTAAGTTTTTCTCCTAAGACATTAACCGTTGACTCCGGGACTACAGTAATCTGGTTGAATAATGAAGCAATCACGCATACTGTCACCAGCGATTCTGCCTTGTTTGAGAGTAGTAATTTGGGTAAAGGAGATAAATATTCCCATACATTTAACATCGGTGGAACTTATGCTTATCATTGCAAATATCATCCCAATATGACCGGGAATATCATTGTGACAGGCGGTATAAAACCAAATCCAAACCTGGTGACCATTGCAGGATATGCTTTTAGTCCATCCACCTTGACAGTAAAGGTTGGAACCAGTGTTACCTGGACAAATAAAGATGCCGCCATACATACAGCCACCAGTACAAGTGCGACTTCGGCTTTTGACAGCGGGGATTTACAACTAAACAAATCGTTTACTTTTAAATTTACAACTGCAGGTACATACCCCTATATTTGCATTTATCACATTGATATGAAGGGAACCATTATAGTGATACCTTAATTCCTGAAATAAGAATTTGCAAAAGATAGTAACTGAAAAAGGATTGTTGAATATCTATTTTCAGGTACTATTATGATTATGATATTCCAATAAAAAAGGAAAACCTGTTGGTTTTCCTTTTTTATTGGAATAAGGTATTTACCGATATATTTTATTCGTATTTAAATTTTACAATCAGAGTACCTGCAAATCATTTCAAATTTATGGGTGCAGCTATTTTACAATCACCTTGGCAGTCATGGAAGTATGGATTGCACAATGGTAATTGAATGTTCCTGCTGTCATAAACATATAGCTATATACGCCATTTGCACTTATATTTCCACTGTCGAACTGTCCGGGAGTATCACTGGTCACAGTATGGGCTACGGCATCCTTGTTGGTCCATTTTACAGTTGTACCAACCGAAACGGTCAATGTAACGGGTGTAAAGGCCATATTCTGGATATACACTTCATTTGCAGGCGGCTCACTGGTACTGGAACAACTGCTACTGAAAAAAATGAAAAGACATACAATTGATAAAGCTAAAAGTCCTGATTTTTCAGAATGCTTATTGAATGAACTCATAATTCTTTGTTTTAAATATTAAATACTTATTAAACTGAATCCTATTTATGAATTAAAAAATTACTCCAAAATATTCAGTAATCAACACTGTGGTCTACTCTTTACCGCTTCATATAATTTTTATTTTTTACTGATATCCCGCTCCACAATTACTTCACGATTTAATATCCGGAAGGTGCAACGTAAGGGTTTACAATCACAGTAGCTTTCATCGACGGATGGTAGGTGCAATGATATGCAAAAGTTCCGGCAGTATTGAATGTGTAAGAATACACTCCATTAACGGCGATATTTCCACTGTCAAAAAGTGGTGAATCACTGGTTACAGTGTGTGTCATAGCATCTTTGTTTGTCCAGGTCACTGTAGTACCTGCAGTAACAGTTAAAGTGACAGGCGAAAATGCCATTCCCTGAATGTAAACTTCATTTGCACCCTGAGTGCCCGTTGTGGTAGTTGAAGTTTTCGTGTACGTTGGATTATTCGTATTCATACAACCGTTTAATATTAAGAATATGAATAAAAGGGCAGGTGCGATAAGTATCCTTATTCCTGCAAAGTGATTTGTTTTTTTCATAATTGTAATTATTATAAGTATAAAACAATAACAAAGAGATTATGTTTAAAATATTCAGCTTGATTATCAGTACCATTTTGATTTTGAATAACGAATCTGATCTTTCCAGGACATCCGAAGCTATAAACTATTTATTTAGATTAGTGTTATTTATTAAAACATTCTTATTCTAATTTTTTTTATTAGTATTCAACTCATAAAATAAGGTATTATGAAAAAGATTATTCTTACGCTGTTTATAATCCCATTCTATCTGAATGGGTTTGGTGCAACTTTCAATATTGTAAATGTTGGGTTGACGTATTCACCGGCAACATTAACAATTAATGAAGGTGATGATGTTACTTTTACACTTAATTCCTCTTTCCACAATGCCCTTGAAGTTAGCCTGGCAACATACAATGCAGATGGAATTGATCCTCTTGCAGGAGGCTTTTCAGTTCCTTTTGGCGGCGGATCAGTACCAAGTTCGTTATTGCCTGCGGGTATCCATTATTATGTTTGTTCCAACCATGTTACATTAGGCATGAAGGGGATAATTATTGTGCAATCGGTTTCCAAAGTTCCGGAGATACAGACTCAGAACGATTTGTTGATTTATCCTAGTCCGGCTAAAGAGAATATAACCGTTCAGTTTAATTCAACGACCACGATTCCCCTTGAAATAAAACTATTTAATCTTCAGGGCAGGCTGGTGGATGTATTATTCCCAAAGACTGAATTCTTGGGGTTATTGCTCCGTACGTTTTCATTGAATAAAGCCACTTCAGCAGGTGTATATGTAGTACAGCTGACAACCGGCGATAATACTTCTTATAAGCGGATTATTGTAATGTAAGTACTGAATTTCCCGGAAGGAAGTGTTATTTCCTATATTTACAGAGAAAGATTCTGACAGGTCTTTCTTTGTAGGTATTGATGCATGTAAATAGAAAAATCAGGCATCGATTCCATGTATTTTTACCATATTGATTTTAGTTTAATGATTTCCTTTTAGCAACCAAATATCATTACTTTGCATATTCTGATATCTTTACGGAAAAAACTACCTGTCTAAATGAATTTAATTTATATAAATCAATTTTAATACAAAATAAACTAATAACTTTACATGATTTTATTCAGAATCAAATTTGAATAGAAATTACGAATTGCAATACTTCAACACCCTTACTAACTTATGTACATGAAATCAGTCCTTTACTCAATCATTCTCATTCTTATTATGTTAAGTCTAACAACATGTTATTATTACAAAGAAGATATCCGGTATTCCAAAAACCAATGTGATACAACCAATATCACTTTTAGCGGGAAGGTAGTCCCCGTCTTTGCCCAAAACTGCCTGATATGCCATGGAAATGCAGTAGCTCCCCCCGATGGTGGAGGGTTAAGACTGGAAAATTATGCGGATGTAAAAATGAATATCACAAGAGCCTTTGGAGCCATGTCCCATGCACCCGGGTTTTTCCCTATGCCATTGGGACAAAGCGCAACCATTGACACCTGTGAAATTAAGATAGTTCGAATATGGAAAGATGCCGGTATGCCTGATAATTAAAAACCATCATGTTTCTATTATGTATCAGTTGAGATTATAATCCAATGCCGTTTAGTATTTTTTCATTGTATGATTTTGTGACTTAGAGTCTATCTCATTGGTGGCAAGATAAGAATAGCCACGAAGGCACAAAAACACGAATTTTCACAAAGAGTGTATCTCATTAAAATCATTTTCCATATTGGATCATAATTACTAATGTAAATGAATTATAAACCCTAAAAATCAATTTAAATATGAAATCAGTAAAAGCCTTCGTATCGATTCTCATTTTTAGCCTTTATTCAACAATTGCTATAGCCGGACAGGTTAAAGTTCAAAAAGCACCAACCGATACAACCTCAAAAGAAATCAATTATACCGAAGAGACTTTCTTTTCAAACCGGGTTGTAAATGGCCAGTCAACAGAAGGGATAGCTCAAAACAGGCTCGACTTCCGGGTAGAACATCGTTTTGGACTCATTAGCGATGGTTATTACCAGTTCTTCGGGTTGGATCAGGCCTTTACATTTTTTGGTCTGGAATATGGCATAAAAGACTGGTGGATGGTTGGTATTAACCGTTCATGGACCGATAAAACAGTCGAAGGGTATACCAAACTAAGCCTGCTCAGGCAATGTACCGGGTCAAAAAATGTGCCGTTGTCGGTTTCATTGATGGTGGGTACAAGTGTCATTGGGATCAAATATAACGATCCCGTACGAAACAATGATTTCAACGCCCGGGTAAGTTACACAACACAAATACTTGTTGCCCGTAAGTTCAGCGATACCTTTTCAGCCCAGTTATCTCCTGTATGGATTCATCGCAATATCATCCCAAGCGTGACCGATAACAATGATTTATTTGCACTGGGCATTGCCGCCCGTTACAGGCTAACACCGACATTATCCCTAAACGGGGAGTATTATCCTGTTATCAATCCATCCGAGTATCAAAAAAAGAATTACAAAAACTCATTATCGTTTGGATTTGATATTGAAACTGCCGGCCATGTGTTTGGAATTGTTCTATCAAACTCCAATGATATGATTGAAAAGAATTTTGTTGGTGAAACTACCGGTAACTGGATGAAGGGTAATATCCATCTAGGGTTTAACATCCTGCGTAAATTTGATTTATAGCATTAAGGCTAAAAAAAGGAAGGATGATCATCCTTCCTCTTTTTATAAATCTCTGAATGTCATTTACTTTGTAGGTGCAGCCGGATAGTCTTTGAAAAATACAGGCCATTTTCCCGGAACAGGAACACTAACACCTTTATTAGAACCTCTGAAGTTTCCATTCGCATCAACATCATTCTTGAAATAATACATAGGCCAGCCTTTGTAAGTCAACTGTTTATTTCCAAATACCGTGATGCTCCCGAATAAAGTTTTGTCCAGTACTGAGGGAACAACCGCTTTATCGGTCGGATATATTGGCCATGTTGCATTGTGAAGAGGATCGGCAGTAGTATATTTATTAATATTAGCACTGTCGGGTGAAAAAGAATACAATGTTCGACCCATTAAATCAGTAAAGTAAGTAGTAAGGCCAGTCCCTACGGAATAAACATTTGACGGCGAAACAATATAGTTTTTAGTATCAGCTCCAACTAATTGCATCTTGGCAAGCATAATTGTATAATCAGGTTTGGCAACAAACCACACACCCCCTACTCCGTTGCCATTAGTCATTCCGGTGGCATCCTGAATTCCTGCCGGGGCATAATAGTACAATGGCCAACCTTTGTAAGTCAATTGGGTACCCGTAGGAGTAACAATTGATTTAAAATCGGCCACTAAAAGTCCTGCTCCCAACTGATCCTGCGTTAAATTATCAATATTGAAAATTGGCCAATTAGTTAAACATCCCCCTGTGCAATTATTTGCACCATTTGCATCATTGGCAAAGAAATACAATGCATACCCATTCTTATCAGTCAGGTAACTTCCAAGTGTAGCCGAATTAGAAAGATTAATTAAATAGGTAGTAGTTACAACAGGACCATTATCGGTTGTTTTACATTGTGTAAAGAGCACACCGCATACAAACAATAAAATAAACATCGGAAAATAAATTATCTTTTTCATAATCTTTGAATTTAAAATGTTTAAACTACAATTTTGTAATAGGTATAACATACATTATTTTAAATTGTTTATCCTGAATATCTTAATTAAGCATTTTGAGAAGTACCTTAATCAACTTTAATCAAAACTCACGTCTTACAAACATCTTATTTTATTCCCAACTGAGAATCAAGTGCTTTCCTTGCCTGGATATCAACAGGAATTATTAATTTAAAACTGATATTCCTCCCCATATTAAAGACTCCCATGCGTCCGGTGGCCTTATTTACAGGAGCATATTTCAACCTGCTCAGATGACTCTGGTAGGCAATGTCCCCCAGGTTGGTGCCATTCACATAGATTGAAAACAAGGTGTGTTTATTCCAAACAACATCAGTACCAATACCGGCATTTAGAAGTGTATAGGAATCCGTCGCAGTTTCGGTATGATAGGCTGAATAAATTTTATCCTGCCTGAATTCATGCTCAATGCCGAATGTCAGATACGAATTTTTCAACAGGGTGCCGGTATTCCTGATCTCAGCTTTTAGCTCCGAAATCCATTTAGTAGCCGGGGTAAATGGAAGATATCGTGTTGAATCAGGCTGATTCATTAGTTGCGAGTACACATACGACAGGCTGTTTTCGAAATGCAACCAATCAAGGGGATGCGGATGAATATCAAGGCTTGCTTCTCCTCCCAGCATTTGCACAGTGCCGGCATCAAATTTAAAGGCCGGATAACCGCTTTGTAAGGAATCACGGCCATGAATGCCCGTTAGTTTATGCGAATAAATATAATTACTGATGGCATTGGCAAATAAATTTAGTTTGGCACTCACATGTTTGGTATTATGTGCCAGCTCATAATCCACTTGCAGGCTGTTTTCAGGCTTTAATCCCGGATTCCCTATCTCATACCGGATTGTTCCTTCGTGGACACCGTTTGAAGCCAGCTCCCCGATATTTGGTGCACGGTAACCACGCGATACGTTTAATTTTGTCAACCAGTTTTCACTGATTTGCAGGCAGGCGCCTATGCTCCCGCTAATCCCTGTAAAATTTCGTAAGAATGGAACAAACCTTTCTATCGCGGATGGGTTAGTTATTGTTACTTTATTTCCATCCCTATCCAGGTAAAGGGCATCACCGGTCTCAGTACGGTGATCAAATCGAAGCCCTCCGCTAATATCCACTTTCCCCAGTGTCTTCTTGCCTACTACGAATACCCCGGCATCAAACAACCTGTATTCGGGAACCAGAAATTCAATCCCTTTGTTCCGTGAATTTTGAGCCATCCCGTTTACACCTACCGAAAAACTATATCCTTTCTGTTCGGGCAACTGGTAATGGAGGTCATAATTAAGCGTATGCAGCTGGAAATACAATCCATAGTTGTCAGGGTTGAGGACATCGGCAAATTCCTGCCTATGGTTTTGCTGGTACCCGACTGTTGCTTTGAGGCTTCCATCCCCGATCAGGATAGTATTGGTCCACACTGCTTTATAGTGGCTGACTTGCTGATAGGGCATTACATGGCGATAGGTTGTATAATCGCTTTTTGTTGCGTCCATTTCGCCCTCTGTACTGTCGTTTAAAGCAACGGGCTTAGTAAACCTGCCGGTCAGGGTGTTTCTGTTTCCTTCCACAATTCCCGGGGTAAGATGATAATAACTGAGTGAAAGATGGGAATAGCCCCACCAGTTGTTGATCCCGAATAACCCTGAAACGGCATTTTCACTGAACCCTGAATTGTAGACATACTCATCAAGCTTGTTTTGATAAGCATGGGCCATCTTATTGCTGTACCGTAAATCCCAGACAAATAGTTTTTTATGTCCTGCAAAATCAAGGGAATAAGCCATCAGGCCATTGTTCGTCTGATAATTTGCCAATGCATTGACCTGCATCCTATCCTGTGGCAATATCGGTGCTGTGAATAAATTAATAACCCCTGCCATGGCATCCGACCCATACATCAGGCTGGCGGGTCCTTTCAGTATTTCCACCTTGTTTATGTCATTCTCATCGATTTCAATGCCGTGTTCATCACCCCATTGTTGACCCTCCTGGCGTACCCCATCGGTTACTACCACCACCCGGTTATAGCCCAATCCCCGGATTACTGGCTTTGAGATCCCGCTACCGGTAGTAATTTGCGACACCCCGGGCTGTGAACTCAGGGCATCGATAATGTTGGAGGAAGCCTGTTGCTGTAATTGGGCAAGGGGTACAATGCTAATGGGTGTGGGGATCCTGGAAATCTCAGTACTCACTGCCTGGCCGGTGATTGCCACTTCTTTGATCTCTGTGACCGACTCCTCCAACTCATAATTCCGTATCGTATTGTAGACCAAATCAATATTATCCTCTTTCAGGTCATATCCCACCGAACTGATCCTGATTTGCACCTTCCGAAGGGGTAAATTATCTATTTTGTATTCTCCATCGGTATTTGTGATTCCCCCTGTTTTCAATTCCGGAATATACAGGCTGACTCCAATAAGGGGATCGCCGTTTTTATCCGTTATTTTTCCGTGCAGGGTAGCTTGTGGTACACCGCTCACTAAAGCCCGGACAGTAAATGTCAAACCCATGAGGATGAGTACTATCATTATTTTTTTCATTTGTTTCCTTGTTTTGTTGTTTGGAATGAGTGGTTGCATCCGGTATAACTGAATGGAGACAGTGTCCATTTAGCAACGCAATCAACTATAAATCAACTGCAGTACATAAAGACAGCTCCCATCATACCTGAATCCGGATACAATGATGTTGCCGCCAATAAAATTGAAGGGTCAGCAGGGTAGTACCTGCTGCCGGAAGTGCATGCGACGTTTAATTGGCGAAATGAGGAATTCAGGAAACAGGAGGTGCCCTGAGCTGGAAATCATTGGAGGAATTAGCAACAAAGCAAGCAACCGTCCGGAATGCAAGTTCCTTAAATGAGAAGACATTAACTTGCGGAACGATTACCTGCTTTTGGGGAATAAAAGAACAAAACTCAAAATCACAAATGGCACAATCATCATTATGAAGCGTAGAAACAGCTTTGTGACTGGCATGGTCATGTAGGATTTCAGTCCTGTCATGATGTACAAACAGCACATGAACCGGTTTTATAAGTATTGACCCTACTAACATTGCCGATAAAAACAATGCTGCGAGTATGCGTCCCGTTTGTCTGTTTGTTCTATTCATTTACAAAGATAATGTGTAAAAGTACAAAGATTTAAATAACATGATAATTAAACGCACAAAATTTAAGATAGAGTGATTATTTTACTTTTCATAACAACATTCAGATGGATTAGTTTAGGACCTTATTGCAAATACTGAAATAAATTCAAAATTTTCGATTCTTAATTTAAATGAATTTATTTCAGTACATTTGCCCTTTCAAAACAGATAACGAAAATAAATAAATTATTATTCGCTACCAATTTAAAAACAGAGATATGAAAATTTATGCCATGATTGGCTCCTTTGTGGTGATTATCGCCCTGACATTTTATTCCATTGGGTTTGCCAAAGAACAAAAGAAGAAGTTGGTCACCTCCCGTGTTTTATTATTTTATACCCTGGGTGTATTGTTCGACATTTCGGCAACGACCCTGATGATACTCGGTTCGACCAAAGGATTGCTCACATTCCACGGATTCATTGGGTATTCTTCCTTGCTAGGCATGTGCATCGACACCTTTTTACTCTGGAACCATAATAAGAAAAAGGGCCCTGAAGTAAATGTCAGCAAAGGCCTGAATATCTATTCCCGCGTTGCCTTTATCTGGTGGGTTGCTGCCTTTATTACAGGTGGTTTACTGGTAGCTTTGAGACATTGAGAATGATATCAAAAGCTATTTCCAACCCTGGAAATCAACGTTAAATTCTGATTCCCAATGTACGAACGAATAGTTTGGAATTAATTTGAATCACCATTTACTACTTTTTGTATTCTTATAAGGTATTTATATTACTTCGCCCGGTTTGCATGTAGCATACCGGGCGAAGTTTTTTTATCTTTCTTAGTGACGGCTCACTTCGAGTGAACTGTCACTAAGAAACCCTTTTTCTCATTTAATGAAGAACATAACCTAAAAGACGGGGATAAAGAATAGGTTCATTAACCTCCCACAAACGGACGCTATTGAAACTCTAAATGACATACAAACTGGATTAGCAGGAGAAAGAGTAGTTTGCGCAAACTTGCATTCCCAGCAAACCTTTCACCAGACCAGTTGCAAATATGTATTAAAAAATCCCTTTGGACTTTATTGATATAAAAAAAACTACAACGATGAAATTACGGATTCTCTGTGTTGTAATCCCCATTCCAGCATTTTGTCTAAAACACTCCTGATTGATTTGCCCGAATCGGTTAATTCGTACTCTACAGATACGGGAGTCGAGTCGTACACTATACGTTTCACCATGCCGTTCATTTCCAAATCTTTCAATTCTTTTGACAACATACGCGGTGATATTTTTGGAATATTCCGTTGTATTTCTGTAAATCGCTTTTTGCCGAACATCATCGTACACATAATGGACAATTTCCACTTCCCGGTGATGACGTTTAACGTGTCATTAATTGCCAATACAGATAGCATCGGACAGGATCTTATATCGTTAATATTCGTTATTTCTTCCATTTTTATTGATTTTCAATATGCGATATACTAAAGTATAGCACTATACTATAGTATATCACTACGTTTTGTATAGCAAAGATAACTACTTTTGCATTATCAAACAAACTCAAATAGAAAAAAATTAAAAAGTAGAATAACAGAAATTTTGGACTTAAAGCTGCCATCCTACAAAGCCAATGAGCTGAATGACGGATACCAAACTTTTAGCAGCTGTGGGCAATGGGTGCGAACTTGCTATTTTAGGGCAACATTCCGGACTTATGAATCGTTACATACGATATAAGACTTTTTACTAACAGACAATCAATGATTTAAAAGAATCATCTTTAATTTTTAAAAGACTCTGATATTAATTTACAAACAATCTAAAAAATAACACATTATGAAAATTGGAATTATAGGGACGGGTTCTATAGGAAGCACCCTTGCAAAGAAATTCTCTGTTGCAGGTCATCAGGTTAAGGTTACCAACACCAGAGATATGGCTACGCTTAAAGAAATAGCGGCCAAATTAGGTGCAGAGCCTGTCACCATCGAAGATCTTGTAAAAGATGTAGAAGTAATCATTTTCTCCATGCCTTTTAAAGCTTATCAAGACTTGCCGAAGCATTTACTTCAGGATGTTTCCCAAGAGGTCATCATCATAGATACCTCTAATTACTATCCCTTCCGGGATGGCAAGCTCCCAGGTTTAGAAGGTAAGGCGGAAAGTGAATACATCTCCGAAACTCTGGGAAGACCGGTTATCAAGCTGTTCAACAACCTCATGTCGAATACCCTGGAGCAAAAAGGAAAAGTTGCCGGAGAGGAAGGAAGAATAGCTATTTCGGTAGCTGGCGATAACGCGGAGCATAAAAAAATAGCAACTAAGCTGGTGGATCAAGCTGGGTTTGATACCGTGGATGGGGGTAGCCTTGCTGAATCGTGGAGACAGGAACCGGGTACCCCTGCTTATTGTACAGAACTGAATGCAGAAGAGTTGAAACACGCACTGTCTACAGCCGAAAAGGGAAAAGGTCCAATGGCAAGGGATGCAGTAATGCTGAAGTTTCAAAGTTTGAACTCGTTTCCTTCTCACGAAGAAACAGTTGCCATGAATCGATCGGCTGCCTCAGAAAGCCTAAAGCAAGCTTGATAGTTTTAGCACTTTACGAACAATTCTGGTAAGGTCAACATACTTATTATTTGAAAATTACGAACTGAATTTTATTGACAAACAGAATATAGGGAAAAATCAATCATCATAGTAGGTGCCGGAAAAGGTATCGGCATGGGTGTGATTACTAAATTTGGACTTGAAAGTAATAAGGTTGGAATAGTTAACCGAAGCGAAGAGTCCGCAAAGTTTATGGTAAACGATCTTGGAAGTAAGGGCATTACCGCTTATTCTGCATTAGCAGATATCAGTGATAGTCACTCTCTGGCAAAAGCATTGAATACATTAGCCGACAAGTTGGGTAGCGTTGATGTTCTTCATTATAATGCCACATCATATAATTTTAAAGATGTCCTCAAAATTGAGAAGTCAGATATGAATTATGACTTTAGTTTAAATGTGATTGGAGCTCTAGAAAGCACCGCTCAATTATATGATAAATTAAAAGAGCGTAAAGGGACTATATTACTAACTGGTGGTGGGCTGGCTGATCATCCGAACTTCAATTATGGATCGCTTTCGATTGGAAAGGCAGCAATAAGAAGTATGACTACCAGCTTAATGATAAATAAAAAGAAGATGGAATCTTCGTAGGTACGCTTACAGTTAGTAGTGGTGCTACGTAAGATAGCGAGACGTATTCTCCAAAAATTCTTAGTGAATTATTCTGGGAAATGGTAGCAAATGAGATCAAATTGAAATCATACACTAACTAATATAAATAGACATGAGTGAAATGAAACAATTTATTGGAAAAAAAGTTGTAGTGACCGGTGCGAGCTCGGGCATTGGTGAAGAGATAGCACGGAGATTTTCGGCTGAGGGATTTGTAATCCACTAATCTCTTTATTTCAAACTGAAGTCATCTCCAGCAGTCCTTTCCCTCTCCCCCAATCGATCGCAGAACTATAATTGATTATGTCGCCATCAACAATATCTCACAATCCGCAACCGTGTTGGTAACAAAATAAACTTCACCTTCCATGCGATTTTTGATATCCATTTTAATGTGAATTTTAACTTTGCTAACTATAGTCAATGTTTTTTAATCCTTGTATTTATCGGATTGAAAATCCTAATAATACAGAAGCAGGGATGACATATCCCTGCAAAATGCAATCACGTTTTTTCATTTAATGAAGGACATATTCGGAAGGATGAGGCCGTCACTTCTAAACCTTTTTTTCATTCTATGAAGAACATATCCGGAAAGACGGAACATGAATGGTTGTTTTGATTCCTATTATTCTTTTTAATTCGTATTAAAGCACTTAAACCAGAAAATGGTGAGTTAGCTACCCACCATTCTCAATCTATTTTTTTAATAACACTTGATTCTCAATAGTTTATTTTAAAAACACCAAATTTGATACATAAACAAACTGTGTCTGCCCTTTGTCCACAAGGCAGGATTGCATCGAATTTTTGCGATCATGATTCATCAGTCGAACTTGACCAAGTCCTTAAAAATCAGTTGACCCCAGCTATTTCCGCGCGCTTGCACAAGCAGTCCACCTTCGGAAAGCAAGCCCAGTTTGATTGGCGAGAAACCGAGATTTTCCGCAAGCGCACCAATCTCTGCTGCTGCAGCGTCATCGTCGCTTGCCAGGAACACGACCCTCCTGCCGCCATGTACGGCCGGATCTTGTTCAAGGATAGCAGCAGCCAAATGGTTGAAGCCCTTAACCACTCTACCGCCGGTGAAGGCCTGTGCGACGACCCTGGCGGAAGGCTGTCCTCCTAACTCCTCAGAGGACACACCGTAGGCGTTGGTCACATCGACGATGGTCTTCCCCTGCCAGGTGGGCAGCGCCTTCGCAACATCAGTGTGTGACTGGAAACGGACAGCCAAAAAGACGATGTCCGCCTTGACCGCTTCCTCCAGTTTTTTGGGAATGATCGTGGGTCCGATCGCGGCCGCGGCGGATGCAAAGCTTTCCGGGTCGCGTGTGGTTGCAACGGATACTTCGATGCCTTTGCGGGCAAACGCTTTAGCCAGAGCCTGGCCAATATTGCCAAAGCCGATAATTGCGTAGCTCGCTGCTTTGTTTTCTATTTTATAAGACATAATATTTTTAATTTGACTAATTTGTAAAACACAATATTTTTTAATTTAAAAACCATACATACCACCCGAAACTGAAATTGCCTCTCCGGTAATCCACGCTGCCTCATCGGAAGCAAGAAATACGGCCGCTTTCGCAATATCTTCGGGCTGGCCTCTTCGACCAAGTGGAGTATTGGCAACAAACATTTTTTCAGCCTCACTGCCACTAGTGACGCCCGCATTACTGGCACCTTCTGTTTCCGTAGCACCTGGCAATATAGAGTTAACACGAATGTTTTTTGCACCCAGTTCTTTCGACATAGAAATTGTTATGGCATCTAATGCCGCTTTACTAGCAGAATATAACGAGACTCCCGCCATCGGCATTTTGCTTGCACCCGAACTTATATTGATGATATTGCCACCCTTATCGCTAAACAGTTTCAAAGATGCCTTGATAGTAAGTATTGGCCCCAAAACATTGACGTTGAAATGCTGATGAAAAGCCTCTACTGACGCCTGTTCAATAGGTAAGTATTGCTGAAAGACCGCATTGTTTACCAAAATATCCAACGTACCGAATGCACTTTTTGTTTCTTCAAACAGCCTGTTTACTTCGGCTTCTTTCGAAACATCGGCCTGTACCGAAATGGCTATGCCTCCATTGCCTGTTATCTCCTTAACCAATCTATCAGCTGCTTCTTTGCTTGAAGCATAATTCACAACTACCTTTGCGCCTTCTGCCGCAAAGTGTTTTGCGATAGATGCACCTATTCCTTTTGATGCTCCGGTAACTATCGCTACTTTATTTTCTAATTTATTCATTATTTCTATTATTTATTATTTATTTGAAAGTTTAATATTTTGGGAAGTGTTCAACTTCCGTAATCAACAAAAGTAACCGGCATTAGTTCTGACTTCCAGATATAATAATCGCGGGCACATTCTATTGCCGGTTCATGTAGTTGTTGATAAGTTTATTTAGACGGTGACAAATAGGTTAGACCACCATCAACCAGGAGTTCGGCACCAAGCATAAACGAAGAATCATCAGAGGCCAGGAAAACCGCTGTTTTACCAATGTCAGATGGTTGCCCGATTCTGCCTATCGGCATTACATCTGACCAGTATTTTTTTACAGCTTCAAGTTGGTCGGCAGGAACAAACTTGTCAAATACCGGTGTATCTGTTGTACCTGGTGATATTACATTTACTCTGATCTTTCTATCTAAAAGGTCGTTTGAAAATCCTTTTGCAAAATGGATTACAGCCGCTTTTGCAGCACCATAAAGAGTAAAAGAAGGATATGCCCGATGCCCTGCATTTGAACCGATAAGAATGATAGATCCTCCATCATTCATATAGGGTAGTGCTTTATGAACAGTGAAGTAAACACTCTTCAGGTTTAAATCCATTGTCTTATCATACATATCTTCGCCAATATCTGCCACAGAACCAAATGCGGCGCCTGTAACTGTTCCACCTGCATTGGCAACAACCACGTCTATTTTTCCAAACTTTTCAGATGTTTCCTTAAACACTCTTTCCAGGTCGGCAAGGTTGGTTACATCGGCATTTATGGCTATAAAATTATCGCCAAGTTGAGCCACTGAACTATCTAAAGTTTCCTGATTTCTGCCGACAATAGCTCCTACAGCACCTTCATTTTTAAATTCCTGGGCAATGCCAAACCCAATGCCACTATTACCACCTGTAATAACTGCTATTTTGTTTTTTAATTTACTCATTATTTCTATTATTTATTATTTGAGCGACAAAGGTAGATTATTAAAGTTATTATTAGTAACTTTGTACCGAAAAGTAATAGTAACATAGAAGTAACAAGGTAACATTATGGAGTGTCAGGCAAACGATTTCCAAAAGGAATACAAGAAAGAAATGAGAGCTGTCCAGGATTCAATGGACGTACTGAACGGTAAATGGAAAATATCCATCATATCCTCTCTTTGCTGTTATAACAAAAGACGGTTTTCCGATATTTTGAATGATATAGAAGGAATTTCCAACAGAATGTTGAGCAAAGAATTAAAAGATCTGGAAATAAATCAATTGGTCAAACGAACCGTTTTAGATACGCAACCCATAACGGTTCAGTATGAGCTTACAGAACACGGTTTAACGCTAAAAACAATCATTTTCAATCTGACAGAATGGGGAATTGCACACCGAAAGAAAATTATCGGGAAATAGTTTTTCTGTGTTCATAAGACGTGCCGGGCTGTGCGGTTGCCAAAAATTGTCAGTAACCCCGTCCCTCCTGATATACAATCTTATTTAAACGTACAAACAAATGGTCATGCTTGTCGTTGGAATTTGCAATTCCAACTGTTTGTATTACAAAGATTTGTAATCCAAAAATCTCATTATTTCAAACTGAAGTCATCTCCAGCAGTCCTTTCCCTCTCCCCCAATCGATCGCAGAACTATAATTGATTATATCGCCATCAACAATACCTCCCAATCCACAACCGTGTGGTAACAAAATAAACTTCACCTTCCATGCGATTTATGATATCCATTTTTAATGTAGATTTTAACTTTGCTAACTATAGTCAATATTTTTTAATACTTGTATTTATCGGATAGAAAATCTTAATAATACAAAGGCTGCGATAACATCCCGTTAGCTATTGAGACCCAATACATACATCACAATTTTCTCATTTAATGTAAGGCACATCGGAAAGGACTTAGAATTACGAATTGATCAATTCATCATTTTCCGATTGAAAACATCATTTTCTATCCGGATAGCATGAAATAAAGCTTCAACAAAAGCCATTCCTTTGATAATTTCCATGCCTTTTTCAGTTTTAGTATTCACTAGCACTTAATAGCCAGGTTGATTAACAAATACAGATACAAATATTATTTATAATAATTCACAAATAGACACGTTTTATTTTTACATACTTAAAATAGCTGACCTTGAATGGATTTTAATGAATAGGTACAGTTACTTTAGCTGTCACTTCAGTCTGTTGGTACCGCCATCTTATCACTACCATATCGGTGGTGTTCCATATATGTTCCATATGTGTTCCATATATGATCCATATATATCCCAATATTATATAGATATGGAATATATATGGAATACTATTGGATGACGAATTAATTATTTATTGGTTTTAAGTGTTATGATGGCGACATCATGAAGAATAGAAGAAAAGAGTTTGAGGTTTGAAAGGTTCCGCGTTCAATGTTCCGCGTTCCGCGTTATTGGGATAGAAGTTTTCAGCAATTGGAATAACAGCTCATTCAACTTAATCAACCAATTAACTCAATTAACCAATTAACTCAATCAACCAATCAACTTAATCAACTCAATCAACTCAATCAACCAATTAACATTATCAACTCATTCAACCAGTCATGAACCTTTCGATTTATCAAAACGTTTTAAAGGCAATTGAAATCAATCATCCGGAATGCAATGATAGCTTCCGCAAAAAAACAGACAGGACTATGAAATACAATGAACTTGGAAAAACAGGCGTACTGGTTTCGGAACTTTGCCTTGGAACCATGACTTTCGGAGGGAAGGGAATGTGGCAAGCCATTGGGCAACTGCCGCAGGACGAAGTAAACCAGATTGTAAAAACATCGCTGGACAGTGGGATTAATTTTATTGACACGGCAAATGCCTATTCCGAAGGACTTTCGGAGACTTTGCTGGGAGAATCGTTGAAGAAGCTGGGCATCTCACATCAGGAAGTAGTGATTGCCACCAAGGTAAGGTTACGCATGGGTGCAGGAGCCAACCAGGTGGGGCTTTCGCGGCTTCATATCATGGATTCGGTGAACGACAGCCTGAAACGGCTTCAATTGAGCCATGTCGACCTGTTGTACATCCATGGGGTCGATCCGATAACACCGTTGGAAGAAACCATGCGCGGACTGGAAGACGTGGTTCGTTCAGGAAAAGTCAGGTATATCGGCATCAGCAACCACCCGGCATGGAAAGTGATGAAAGCAAACAGTTATGCCGAAAAAATGGGATGGACAAAATTTGTGGCATCACAAAACTATTATACCATCGCCGGCAGGGACATTGAACGTGAAATTGTACCCATGGCATTGAGTGAAAACGTGAGTATCATGCCTTGGAGCCCGTTGGCAGGAGGATTCCTGTCGGGGAAATATACCCGGGATAACGCAGTGGCCGGTAACAGCAGGCGCGATTCGTTTGATTTTCCGCCTATCAATAAAGAAAAAGCATACGATGTGATTGATGTGATGGCAGTTATTGCAAAGCAACATGATGTATCGGTAGCAACAGTTGCCTTGAATTGGGTGATCAAACAACCCGGCATCACCAGTACAATTATTGGTGCAAAAACAATGGACCAACTAAACGATAATTTGAAAGCAGTAAGCCTGGAACTGACTGACGAAGACATGAAGCAGTTGCAGGAAGTCAGTGCTTTATCACCCGAATATCCGGGTTGGATGGTGAACCGCCAGCTTCAGGGACGTTGGCCTGAATAAACGATAGCGTATGCAAACTATACTCGGAGCAAACGGGATCATCGGCACTGAATTGGCGAAAGAACTTTACAGGAATTATACTAAAGACATCAGGCTGGTGAGCCGGCATCCCCAAAAAGTGCAGGACACTGACCAGTTGTTTGAAGTTGACTTGTTGGATCCAATCCAGACAGAGGAAGCAGTAGCAGGGAGCGAGATCGTGTATTTAACGGCAGGCATCCCTAACAACTGGGAAATTGCAAAAGTACAATGGCCTGTGATCATGAAAAATGTACTGGAAGCCTGCCTGGAGCACAAAGCAAAACTGGTGTTCTTTGACAATACCTACATGTATGGTACTTCGGATGGCCTTTTGACAGAAGAAACGCCATTTTTAGCTACCGGTAGAAAAGGGATCGTACGGGCCGAAATTGCCACCATGCTGAACAACGCCATCCAGCATACGGATATTATGGCGATGATATGCAGGGCACCTGAATTTTATGGTCCCGGGAAAACAAAAAGCATTACCAATGCGCTTATTTTTGAGAACATCAGACACTCAAAGAAACTAAAAGTATTACTAAAGGATGACACGTTGCGAACCCTGATTTATGCACCCGATGCAGCAAAAGCAACTGCCTTGTTGGGAAATACCCCGGATGCGTATCATCAGACCTGGCATTTGCCCTGTGACAATAACCGGCTTACGGCTAAGGAATTCATACAATTTACCAGTGAAATTTATGGTAAAAAACTTGATTACATAGTTTTAAAGAAATGGATGATCCGGGCGATCAGCTTGTTTAATCCGGGCATGAGGGAAACAATCGAGCTCTTATACCGTTATAAGACCGATAACCTGTTTGATTCCTCAAAATTCAAACGCCGATTCCCTGACTATAAGATAACTACTTATCAAGAAGGGATTTCTGAGATTATAGATGAAATAACACAAAACAGGTAAATGACATCATTGAATGATCCTACCCATTAATCCCTTTTCAACTAAACTACTTCATTTAAACAACTTGCTTAAACAAGAATCTATATTAGCATTAAAAATGTCGGATGAATCAGAAATAAATCAACAGGAAATCAGCGAACCAATGAAGACTGATTTTCAAATTCTATCTTTCGATTCAGAGGAAGCTTTTGAAAGTTGGCTGGATCAGAATCATAGTGTTGCAAAAGGAATATGGCTTCGCTTTTATAAAAAAGGTTCGGGCATTCCATCCATCGTTTATAAAGAAGCATTGAACGTAGCATTGTGTTACGGCTGGATTGACAGCCAGTTGGATAAAGCGAATGAAGCATCTTACCTGCAGAAATTCACTCCACGTCGTACTAAAAGTCTGTGGTCGAAAAGGAACATCGAAAATGTACTGCGCCTGGAAGAAGAAGGCAGGATGAGACCATCGGGAATGGTGGAAGTAGAAAAAGCAAAAAGTGATGGGAGATGGGAAAAAGCATACGATTCACCCGGGAATATGGAAGTGCCGGATGATTTCATGCAGGAACTTTCGAAGAACAAAAAGGCATTTGCATTCTTTGAGTCGCTGAATAAAACAAATAAATATGCCATTGGCTGGAGAATTCAAACTGCAAAGACTGACGAAATACGGTCAAAGCGTATAAAAGATATTTTATTTATGATGGAAAAGGAGGAAAAATTCCATTGAGAATAAAGTTTAAATGTGGATATTAGAAATAATATAAAAGATTATCGGCATGCTGTCCTGTTGAGGCTGATTTCCACAGATTATTTTTCAATGAAAGAAATTAAGATAGAGATTGTCCACAGATTACACTAATTTACACAGATTATTGAGATTGATTATCATCAATGTGTCCATGAATAAAGTAGATTTTATATTGTAAAGTGATACAAGGAGCATTAGCTCAGACATTTTGGTAGATATTGAATTGAATAGAGACAAAAAGAGCATTAGCTAAGATATTTTGGCAGAAAAGGTGTAATTGAACATATAGATTTTCCTGAAGGACCAAAATCAATTTTTGAAGGTTTAGGACGTTTTGCAGTTAATCATTGATATAACATTGAGATACCCTGAATTAAGCTAACTAATCCGTCATTATCAGCGTTCCAAAATCCGTAATATTCGCATGACAATCTTTACTTCGACATACTAAATGAAACAGGATTAAAATACTAACCAATAAAAAACCAACAAAATGAAAAAAGTACTGTTTTTAACCGGTGATTTCACGGAAGATTATGAAACCATGGTTCCATTTCAAATGCTGGAAATGGTAGGATATGAAGTTCATACGGTTTGTCCTGACAAGAAAAAAGGTGATAAAATTAAAACTGCGATTCATGATTTTGAGGGTGACCAGACCTATTCAGAAAAGCCGGGTCATAACTTCGTACTGAATTATAGTTTTGATGATGTGAAGCCAGAAGATTATAATGGGCTTGTAATTGCCGGTGGTAGAGCACCTGAATATCTGCGGCTAAACAAAAAAGTCATAGAGATTGTGAAATACTTTTTCGAAAAAGACAAACCCGTTGCCGCTATTTGTCATGGCATCCAGATCCTGACAGCAGCCAATGTTGTCAAAGGACGCAAATTAACCGCCTATCCGGCAGTAGGTCCGGAAGTGACCCTAGCAGGAGGAGATTTTCAATCCATTCCGGTAGATGGTGCTTTTGTGGATGGGAATCTGGTGACTTCACCGGCATGGCCTGCACACCCAAGCTTTATCAGGGAATTTCTAAAGATCATGGGAGCAAAAATTGAACTCTAAATACCGGCATTTGCAGCACAGAATGGAACAATTAAAAGCAGTATTTTAAATTCAAAAAAATAGAACGCGGATGATACAATGCGCGTTCTATTTTTAATTCATTTCAATAATCATAATAGTACAATAATTATTTTTTAGTAATCAGGGAAGCACAGTTTAATCAATAAGTATTATTTTTGCAACCTACAAATTAAATATCAATCAATGGCAGAAGAGAAAAAAGAACCGTGGCTGAATTATCTGGCCTTAACAACTATTATTTTTGCAGTAGCTGCAACGTTATCCACTTTTAAAGGAGGTGGTTATTCCACCAGATCGATGTTAAGCCAGGAACAGGCATCTAATAAATGGTCGTACTATCAGAGTAAAAGTCTGAAATTGTACCTGTATGAGACTCAAAAGGATGTGCTTGACCTGGATACCAAAAGCATGAAAAATGCAGATGCTTCGGTGATCGGTGCTTATAAGGCAAAGATCACGGAATACGAAAAATCGATAACCCGTTACGACAAAGAGAAATTGGACATTAAAAAGGATGCCGAACACTTGGAATCATTGCGCGATGAAGCGCAGAAACACTCCCAGGCTTTTGGGATGGCAGTGATCTTCCTGCAGATTTCCATCCTGATATCCTCGATAGCAGCCTTAATAAAACGAAAATATCTATGGCTGATCGGGATTGGGGTTGGTGCAGTCGGATTGGTTTATTTCCTGAATGGATTCCTCTTGTTTTTATAAGACAATGAGTTCATTCATATATCAATGAATCAGTTGCACTAAACTAAGTAATCAGTAATAATTATTGATAAGTTTGTTAAATATTTAATCTGACTATTTCTGCAACTATTTAATTCCTGACCCCCAACCCCCAAAGGGGGCGTAAGAGTGCATCTTCAGGAGATATTCAGTATTATAAAATTTTCAAATACTGAGTCTTTATGCCCCCTTTGGGGGTTAGGGGGTCAAAGCTCAAAATGTATCATTAAATACTTTGAATTACTTATTTAATCCTATCCTGGATAAGCCAGGATTAAGATTAGAACGCTGATTAACGCTAATCAAATGGATTAACAACGGATAAGAAAAATACTTTGCATTTTGATTTTAAGACCAGGCTGGAACATGTCCGAATGAAAGAGTCAGAAGTGAATTTTGCAATATTGGACCAATAAACACACGAATTTGAGCGTTAAGATACTAAATCATTCATAGTTTGCACAGAAACAAAACAGACTAAGCAACTTCTAAACAGATTCATATAAAAAGGCGGATAATTTATCCGCCTTTTTATATGAATTTATTCACCCCAGGAAGCAAGAATGAATTAAAATTATCTAACAAGCATTTAAGCAAGTTAGACAGCGATTTTGAGTTTAGAATGTATGAAATAATTGTTGTACTTTTGCACTTCTAAATCTTCATTGTTAATTTCGATTGAGCAATCATACTCCCCACATGGCAAAAAACAAAAAACCACTTCCTATTCTTGAGAATATTACGATTACTGATCTTGCAGCCGAAGGAAAAGCAATAGCAAAAGTAAATGACATTGTGGTTTTTGTACCCTTTGTTGTCCCCGGTGATGTTGTTGACTTGCAGGTTACCCGCAAGAAAAGCAGTTTCATGGAAGCGCGTCCTATCCATTTTCACAGTTATTCGGAACAACGCATAGAAGCAGTCTGTGAACATTTTGGAATATGTGGAGGCTGCAAATGGCAGATATTGCCTTATGCAGAACAAATCCGCTATAAGCAAAAACAGGTCGTTGATAACCTCACCCGAATCGGGAAAATTGAATTGCCTGAGGTTTCACCTATTATTGGATCTTCAAAAACAGAATTCTACAGGAATAAACTTGAATTTACCTTTTCAAATAAACGTTGGAGAACCTACGAGGAAATTGCGGAAGGAAAAGAATTCGATACCATGAATGCCGTGGGATTTCATATTCCCGGACAATTCGACAAAGTACTGGACATTGATAAATGCTGGTTGCAGGATGACATTTCCAATAAGATCAGGAATGAAGTACGCCAATATGCCCTGGAACATGAGCTGACATTCTTCAACTTAAGAAGCCAGGAAGGATTCCTGCGGACCATGATTGTCAGGACAACTTCTACGGGTGAATTGATGATTATCATGGTATTCTTCCACGAAGACACCGAAGTACAAAATGCATTATTAAAGCATATTGCCGACAAGTTCCCTGAAATTACTTCCCTGTTGTATATCATCAATTCAAAAGCGAATGACACCATCACCGATCAGGAAGTTATCGTATACAAAGGGAATGAATGTATTTATGAAGAAATGGAAGGCCTGAAATTTAAAATAGGTCCTAAATCATTTTATCAAACCAATTCTGAACAAGCCTATGAACTTTATAAAGTCACCCGTAATTTTGCCCAACTCACAGGTAATGAGTTAGTATATGACCTTTACACCGGCACCGGCACCATTGCAAACTTTATTGCTCATCAGGCCAAACAAGTAATTGGCATAGAATATGTACCTGAAGCGATCGAGGATGCATTGATTAACTCTAAATTAAACAATATTGACAATACCTTGTTTTATTCAGGTGATATGAAAGATATTTTAAATGCCGCTTTCATTGAGAAACATGGCAAACCTGAAGTTATCATTACAGATCCACCCCGGGCCGGTATGCATGAAGATGTGATAAATGCAATCCTTTTTGCTGATCCTAAACGCATTGTATATGTAAGTTGTAATCCTGCCACACAGGCAAGGGATTTGAATTTGCTTGATGGAAATTATAAAGTAACGGCCATACAACCTGTTGATATGTTTCCACATACCCATCATGTTGAAAACGTTGTTCTTTTGGAACGAAAATAATCATACAATTAAAAATACAGAATTCCTAACAACTGAAATTAGTATAATTTCCCCCGATTCATTCTAATAGTCAAAAGTTTCATTTCCTATGCAAAAACAGGTTTTCCAAACAAATTCATCAACTCGTTGGAAGAGTTTTATTTGGTTAGTACGAATATTTGTGGTTTTTTTAATTGTTATAATCGCTTCTGTAGGCATTTCATTGCTTAACAAACGCGAGTACGATTTAAAAGTTCTTACTTATAACGCAAAAAAATTACCGGATATCAATGCGGATAAATCAAAGAAATATGTTTCAAAAACAGAACAGATTGCTTTTGCCAAACATCTGGACCGCTACCGGAGAAAGCATAAGAAATCATTAAAAAACAGGCATCACACAACCCATGTTGCCAGTCCTGAAGCAGCAAAGTTTTTGCCTGTGAGAGCAGGATTCTATGTCAACTGGGATAAAAACTCATCAGTTTCCCTGCACAGAAACATCAGTCAACTCAATATGGTGTTGCCCGAATGGATTTTCCAGAAAGATGCAAAAGGGAATCTGGATGTACGGATTGAAAATGAAACGTTGGATTTCATTCAGAATAATAAAGTTGCCGTAGTACCCATGTTGAGTAATTTCTTCAACAACCGTTGGAATGGGGATACGACAATGATCATGCTCAGGAATCCAAGGACGCGAAAGACATTAATATCACGTATAAAGAATTTATTAGAAAAGAATGATTTCCAGGGCATAAATATCGATTTAGAAAACCTGCCCAGGGCAGCCCATCCTTATTTGCTTCAGTTCTCAAAAGAACTATCCAATACATTGCATGCAGAGGGATACATTACGACCATCGATATAAATCCAACTGATGAAGGAGTCACCTATAAGGATGTGGCCCAGTATTATGATTTCATATTCCTAATGGCTTATAATGAGCATTCTCCGGATGATGAACCCGGGAGCATCTCATCCTTAAACTTTGTGGAAAATTCGATCGATGCTGCCATGAAAGAAGTTTCTTCCGATAAAATCATCCTTTGCGTTGCCTCCTACGGCTTTGACTGGGAAAAAGGGAAACCGGGAACCAGAATAACCTATCAGGGATTAATTTCGACAGCTAAAGAACGCAATGAGCCTGTTTATTTTAATTTCGGCCAGTCAGATCTGACACTTTATTATTACGACGATAATGGCAATGCGCACGAAGCACATTGTAATGATGCTGCCGGGACATTCAATATTATGCGTACCGCCCAGGATTATAATGCGGCAGGAGTATCATTATGGTACCTCGGATCGGGGGATGAACGTTTATGGAATTTCTATTCCCAGGACCTGGATGAGAATTTCTTAAAAATGAAACCTTTCAATTACAAGAAATTAGAATACATCAATTCAATCCTGTCTGTAAATTATGAAGGGAAAGGAGAAATCCTTGAAATGATCAACGAACCTGATCACGGACACACAAAAATAGAGTTTAATAATTCAGATCAATTGATTACAAATGAGGAATATCAATTGCTTCCAAGTGCGTATATGATCAAACGATTCGGAGCTTCTAACCGTAAGAAAGTCGCCCTGACATTTGATGATGGCCCGAACAATGATTATACCCCTAAAATTCTGGATATATTAAAAGAGAAAAAAACACCTGCCACCTTCTTTGTGACCGGAGCCAACATTCAAAATAACATACCGTTAATCAGAAGGGAATATCAGGAAGGACATGAAATTGGGAATCACACATTTACACACCCGAACCTGGAGTTAACGTCAGACAATCGCGAACGGATAGAACTCCGTTCAACCCGACTGTTACTTGAAAGTATACTGGGATATTCCACCCTTTTATTCCGGCCCCCTTACATTACGGATGCTGAACCGACAACCCTGACTCAAATCAGATCACTTGCCGTGGCTCACGATGAAGGTTTTATTTGCGTTACTTCGTACATTGACCCGAACGACTGGGAAGAAGACGTAACTTCAGATACTATCCTGGCCAGGGCTATCGAGCATCAACATATGGGAAATATCATCCTGATGCATGATGCCGGAGGTGACAGGACTGAGACCGTAAAAGCATTACCAAGACTAATTGACTATTACAGGAATCAGGGTTATGAGTTTGTGACCGTTTCAGAATTGATGGGCAAAACCAGGGATCAGGTGATGCCAATGGTGCAAAGCCAGTTTAAAATCAGTGATACCCTCGACTTAATATTCTTCACTCTGACTTTTGTCTGGGAACATTTCCTGGATGGATTCTTTATTGTTGCGATCATACTTATCATATCACGGTTGCTCTTAATTGGTTTGCTGGCTATCATTCAAAAGACCAAAGAAAGGAGAAAAAAATTAACCGAAAGTCATTATTTCCCTAAAGTCAGTATCATTGTGCCTGCCTTTAACGAAGAAATTAATGCAGTAAGAACAGTAGAATACTTACTGAAATCAAACTACCCGGATATAGAAGTCATTTTTGTGGACGATGGGTCTAAAGATAATACCTATTCCATAGTCAATTCAACCTTTGAATCAAATTCAAAAGTAAAAGTGCTTACAAAACCAAATGGTGGTAAAGCAGCGGCATTAAATTTCGGGATTGAACAAGCTACCGGAGAGATACTGGTTTGCATTGATGCAGATACCATTTTGCCGGCAGATGCTATTTCCAGAATGATACCTTTCTTTGAGAACAGCAAGGTTGGTGCCGTGGCAGGAAATGTAAGAGTCGGCAATACACTGAATCTGCTTACAAACTGGCAGTCCATTGAGTATACTACCAGCCAGAATTTTGACCGCAGGGCGTATGATGCTGTCAATGCTATTCTGGTTGTACCGGGTGCAATCGGAGCTTTCCGAAAAACAGCCATGGTAGACATTGATGGTTTTACTACGGATACTCTGGCTGAAGATTGTGACCTGACCTTAAGAATGCTACGGGCGGGATATGTTATCCGGACCTGTAATGAAGCTTTAGCGTTAACAGAGGCTCCCGAAACACTGCCAATGTTTTTAAAACAACGTTCACGCTGGACATTTGGCATGATGCAAAGTTTCTGGAAACACCGTGATTTGTTGTTTAGTTTCAAAAAACCAAACATCGGTTGGGTAGCGTTACCAAACCTGCTGATATTTAATTTTATTATCCCGGTATTTTCACCTTTAGTGGATATCCTTTTTATAGCTGGTCTGTTTACACATGATGCAGCGCAATATGTTTTCTTCTACATGTTGTATTATTTTGTTGACTGTTTAATTGCATCACTTGCTTACCATTATGACAATCAGAAATTTAATCTCAGGAAGGCACTGTATTTGTTTATACAACGGTTTATTTACAGGCAATTATTATTTTTCGTCTTATATAAAGCATATAATAAGGCCATAAAAGGAGAGCTGGTAAGCTGGGGAGTTTTAAAAAGAACAGGTAATGTTAAGGATTAAACTGATTGTTTTTTCTATCAAATAATTCGACATCTGTACACTACTAAGATGATTAACAAAGCAAACCAAAATGCCTGACAATTAGAAACACAAACAAGGCATTTGAAATAATTGAAATTCAAACATATATATTTCTACTGGTCAGAAACAGTTTTAAAATGTTGTCAGTTGGAATTATTTTGTGTTATTTTACATGATTTTTTGAATATACATTTTAATAATATCGATATGTCCGTAATTATTCGTGAGGTTACATCAAAAAAAGATTTAAAAAAGTTTATATGGTTTGGAATTAATCTTTATAAGGATTGTGAGTTTGCAGCCCCCCCATTATTAATGGACGATTTACTTAATCTGAGCAAAGGGAAAAACCCGGCATTGGAGTTTTGCGATGCAGCCTATTTCCTGGCTTATAAGGACGATAAAATTGTTGGAAGAATAGCGGCAATTATAAATCCGGTATCCAATGAAACCTGGAATCAAAAGCATGCACGTTTCGGGTGGGTAGATTTCATAGATGATGATGAGGTGACTAAAGAATTATTTGATACAGCCGTTTCATGGGCCAAGGCCAAAGGAATGACAGCAATTCACGGACCACTTGGGTTTACTGATTTTGACCATGAAGGAACACTTATCAAAGGTTTTGACAAACAAGGCACATTAGCTGCCATCTATAATTACCCATATTATCAACGACACATAGAACAAAACGGGTTTGTAAAAGACAGTGAATGGAAAGAGTATCTGATTACTATTCCGGAAGAATTTCCTGAAAAGTATTTTAGGATTGCTGATATCGTTAAACAAAAATATAAACTGACAGCTTTGCAATTCAAATCACGCAAAGAAGTGGTTAATAATTATGCCCAGAAAATATTTGACCTGTTGAATCTGAGTTATTCTCATTTGTATGGGTTCACCAAATTGAATGAAAAGCAAAAGAACTTCTACATTGAATTATATTTTAGCTTCTTCAGGATTGATACTGTCAGCATAATTGTTGATGAAAATGATGAAGTAGTAGCACTTGGCATTGCAATGCCCAGCTTTACAAAAGCGTTACAAAAGGCAAAAGGGCATCTTTTCCCATTGGGATGGTACTACATGCTCAGGGCCTTGAAAAAGAATGATATGGTCGACTTATATTTAATGGCAGTTCATCCGGATTATCAGAACAAAGGAGTCAATTCAATCATGTTTGCAGAGCTAATGCCACGGTTTGCAAAGAACGGATATAAGTTTGCAGAAACGAATCCTGAACTGGTTAGCAACAAAAAGATGTCAGCACAATGGGGCAGTTTTGAACATGTTAATCATAAAACAAGACGGGCTTATATCAGGCACATATAATAGTATATTTAACTTAGAGCAGTAATTTACCCTACTGCTCAATTTTTTACAACATATTCATACTGTATTTGTTTCATTAATACAGAATATTCATTCAACTTAAAAGAATGACACGTAAATTTGATTTTTTAGTTATTGGAAGTGGTATTGCAGGCATCAGCTATGCATTAAAAGCCGCACAATATGGGAAAGTAGCTTTACTTTGTAAGACAACTTTAAGTGAATCCAACACATCCTTTGCACAGGGAGGTATTGCTTCGGTAACCTATGAGCCCGATAGTTTCGAGAAACACATTGAAGATACCTTAATTTCAGGTGATGGACATTGTAATTTAGAAGCTGTTGAGAAAGTAATTTACGGTGCGCCTGCTCAAATTGAAGAATTGCTCAATTGGGGAGTAAATTTTGATAAAGACGAAAAAGGTTTGTTTGATTTGCATCGTGAAGGAGGACACTCAGAACATCGTATTTTGCATCACAAAGATAATACCGGTTATGAAATTCAGGAAAGTTTAATCCGTCAGGTAAAGGCTCATCCCGAAATTGAAGTTTTTGAACACTATTTCGCTATTGAAATCCTGACGCAGCATCATTTGGGACAAATAGTAACACACCATACCCCTAATATTGAATGTTACGGGGCGTATGTATTAAACCAACAATCAAACAACATACATACTTTTCTATCAAAAGTAACTTTACTGGCAACAGGAGGTATTGGCAGCGTCTATTCCACAACCACCAATCCTGAAATTGCAACCGGTGACGGAATTGCTATGACCCACAGGGCACGTGGAATAATAAAAGACATGGAATTTGTTCAATTCCATCCAACTGCATTGTATCATCCGGGAGAAAGGCCAACATTTTTAATCTCTGAAGCAATACGCGGATATGGAGCTGTGTTAAGGACCCAGGACGGCAAGGAATTCATGCATAAATATGATGAACGCGGGTCACTAGCCCCACGTGATATTACTGCACGTGCTATTGATAATGAAATGAAAATGCGGGGTCATGATTTCGTATACCTTGACGTAACGAAAAAAGATGCTGAAGAAACGAAAATGCATTTCCCTAATATCTACAAAAAGTGCCTTGAGTTGGGTATAGATATAACAAAAGATTATATTCCTGTATCCCCATGCCAGCATTATTTGTGTGGTGGCATAGTTGTTGATATGAATGCAAGGTCATCCATTAACCGGTTGTATGCTGCCGGGGAGTGTTCTTGCACAGGGTTGCATGGAGCAAACAGGCTTGCCTCCAATTCACTGATTGAAGCTATCGTTTATGCAGATGCAGCTGTTAAAGATGCTATAAAGATCATTGATAAGTTAACGATTAATGATTCCATTCCGGCATGGAATGATGAAGGGACTTCGTTACCGGAAGAAATGGTCCTGATAACGCAAAGCTTTCGTGAAGTTGAGCAAATAATGAGTACTTATGTGGGGATTGTCCGTTCGAACCTGCGGTTAGTACGTGCTTTGAACAGGCTTGAGATATTATACCGGGAAACCGAACATTTATTTGAAAAATCGGTCGTTTCCAGGGAAATATGTGAACTTCGCAACGTGATAAGTGTTGCATATCTGATCATAAAACAAGCTTTGTTGCGTAAAGAAAGCCGGGGATTGCATTTCACAGTCGATTATCCTGAAAGAATGCGAAATGAGCTTTAGAATTATAAAATAAAATGTGAACATTATAAATAATATGCTGATGAAAAGAATATTTACACTTCTAATTTTGATCATTGCCACGGCCTGCCTTATTGCCCAAAGCAATCAAAAAGGAGATACCCATTCAGCAAATCAAAATACAGTGATTCGAATTGAAGGGTCTGCCCAAAATGGTTGGGTTAAAGGAGACAATGATGCTTCTTCCGGAACCAGCACACCTGCTTCCGGGAATGAGAATGTCAGTTTCAACGCGACTTCGGAAGGTATTTATATTACCATACTCAATGGGACTAATAAGATTAAATTATTCGCCCTGTCAGGGCAATTACTATTTAATGGTGATCTAACCCAGGGAAGATTCTTAATACAAGCCAGAAGGGGTATTTACTTTCTAAAAGTAAATAATAAAAACTATAAAGTAATTTGTAAATAATAGATCTTCGAATTGATCCGGATTAAATAGAATACTAAAAACAAGCCAATTATAAACTATCAAACAAATAAAAAGATATGATAAAGCACATAGTTTTTTTCGGTCTGGCCGATAATGCAGAAGGCAAAACGAAAGCTGAGAATGCACAGATTATTAAAACAGACCTGGAAAACCTGATTCATTTTATTCCTGAAATAAAAAAAATAGAAGTAGGTATTAATTATCCGAATGTACCAAAAACAAACTACGATATTGCTTTGTACTCTGAGTTTGACAACTTCGAGGCAGTAGATATTTATCAGGAACACCCTGAACATAAAAAAGTAGCTTCATACATTGGGAAAGTCAGGGTTTCAAGGGCAGCCGTTGATTACGAAGTTTAAATTTCCATATCGGTAAACAATTAATCAATATATTGGTTTTAGAGGATAGAATAACGTTGACAAAGGAACTTTACATTATTTTTATCTTGATTTCAAAATATTTCATTATATATGTTTGAATATCGAAAATAAAGTTTATTTTTACACCAATTTTTCAACTGTAGTAATAACCTCTTAATTGTAAAAAACCATGTCTGTTAACAAAGTAATTTTAGTCGGAAATGTTGGGAAAGATCCCGAAGTCCGTTATCTGGAGAAAAATGTGGCTGTTGCAAATTTCACTCTTGCCACCACAGATAGAGCGTATACCACTCAAAGTGGAATGCAGGTACCTGAACGCACCGAATGGCACAATATTGTAGCCTGGAGGGGAATGGCCGAAATGGCAGAGAAATACATTCGTAAAGGAAGCCAATTGTATATTGAAGGAAAGATTCAAACAAAGACCTGGGAAAAAGATGGTATCAAACGATACACTACTGAGATTCTCGCGGATACCATTCAGTTATTAGGTAAAAAGACTGAAACCACCAATGCAATAGTCTCTACTGTTGCTGAGCCGGTTGCTGAAGGCATTCAATCCCCGGCACAGGGAACTGATGATTTGCCTTTTTAATCGACTATAATAATTAGACAAATAAAAAAACCACTTTAAGACTGAAGTGGTTTTTTTATTTGTAACGTTCTAAGTCCGAACTTTTATTATTTCAGATTGTTTATAATGTGTATTTTCTGATTTTAAATTTTAGTATGCAGTTAATTTGTTTAACTGAATTTTTTAGTTGTAAGCATAAGAAATCCAAATTCATTACACCTAAATAATTATATTTTAAAATCTAAATTTATGAAAACAAAATTTATTCTGTTACTAATCACAGGATATTTACTATCCACAGGATTTGCATTAAGCCAGCTTAACATTGGGAATCGTATTAAAAATGCAACGAATAACAGGGTCAACAAGGAAGTTGATCAAGGCGTAAACAAAGGCATCAATTCAGTCATTGATGGTGTTCTCAAGAAAAAGAAAATAACCAAGAATGACAGCATAAATGCAACTGAAAGTTCAAAAAGCATCAGTACCAGTACTGATTCAAAGACTCCTCCCCTACTGGTCAGTTCAAAATATGATTTCATTCCCGGCGAAAAAGTAATCTTCTTTGATGATTTCAGTCAGGATAACGTAGGTGATTTTCCGGCATTATGGAACACCAATGGCTCTGCGGAAGTGGTAACAACCAATTTATTCCCGGGTCATTGGATGAAATACAATTGTCGTGAAGCCATATGGACAGATGAGTTACTTAAGTTACCCGATAATTATACTATTGAATTTGATTTGATCCCCATTCAAGGGAACGATCAAGGCATGGCTGGATATGATTTCAGGCTACTTCAGGCAAAAAACGTTAAAGCCTATGACCATGGTTCAGCACCCGGCAATGGGGGTTTCCTTTTTTCTGTTGAATACTTTGGCAGGCCATCCTACCACACCTGGTTTATAAAGGATGGTTGTCAGGAATTACAGGTGAGCGGAAGTAAAGATGATGATGCCGTTAAACAAAAAGAAAACCAGAAGTATCACATTGCTATCTGGATTCAGAAATCAAGAATCCGGTTATACCAGGATCAGAATAAATTGTTCGACCTTCCTAAGGCTATTCCGGTTGATTGCATTAAAATGGACAGAATAAGATTTGAAGAAGGTGCTGCCATGGTATCAAACATACGTATAGCTATAGGGAACCCCGATATGCGCAGTAAACTAATGACCGAGGGCAAACTGGTCAGCTATGGCATTTACTTCGATATAAACAAGGATATTGTAAAACCTGAATCCTTCGGCACATTAAAAGGAATTGCTGATGTATTGAAGGAAAATCCGGAAGCAAAAGTAAAAATTGTAGGGCATACTGATAGTGATGGTGCTGATGCTGCTAATCTTGACCTCTCAAAACGACGCGGTGCATCTGTAAAAGATGCATTGGTAAAAACATTTGGCATTGAGGCTTCCAGGCTTGAATCCGATGGACTGGGTGAAACAAAGCCCATAGCTCCGAATGACAATCCTGTCAACAAAGCACTAAACAGAAGAGTGGAGTTTATTAAACTCTAGTTTTATAACAAGGACTAATGCAAATTGAATAAGATGAGCAGGATCATAAACAACAGCATATAAACATTGATGCTGATAAATGATTTCTTTAAATTCAGATCTGCAACCTTGCCAAAGGATAACTTCGTAAATACAAGTATGAATATTATATTCATGACAAAAATAAGCAGAAAGAAAGGCATGGATATATTCCTTAGAAATAAGGGAATAGTGATTGAAAATGCAGAAGTAGCCAGTACCCACGAAAAAATTATTCTTTTTAAACTGGCTGGTTTAATCGATTGATTTATGGTCGGGAATCCTGCTTGTTCATACTCGTGTCCGTATTTCAACATTAACAGCCAGAAATGAGGGATTTGCCATATAAACAGGAAGAAGGCTATAAAAACTATAGTTGACTCAAACAAGTATCCTCCGGCAGCAGACCAACCAATAAGAACTGGCACTGCCCCGACCAGGGAACCCGGCACTACTGCGAAAGGAGTAATTCTCTTAAGATTGGTGTAAAACAGATTATACCATACGATATTAAACGCCCCTAACAAGGCAGGGACTAATCCAAAAGATATATAGAGTAAAAAGATTCCTGTAAGAATAAATAAAACAGATATGATGAGAGCTTCTTGGGAACTGAGCTCACCCGAAGGTATTGGGCGATGCTTAGTTCTTGACATTTTTGCATCATAGTTACTTTCCTGCACTTCATTTAATGCACTCGATCCACCTGCCAGTATAAAAACGTTGCTGGCTAATACTACTATTGGAAGATTAAAACCACCTGTAAATACCATGTATCCGGTGATGGCGGTAAAAGTAACAGCCAGTGAGACCTTAAACTTAATTAAGGTCAGGATAGTATTTAATGAGACAGATTTCATTTTAATGTTTTAAGGTATTCATTTATCAATTGAATATCCTTATCGGTAATGCGGTGATTATATGATTTCATTAATCCTTTATTGTAACCAACTACAATATCTTTATTCGGGTCGAGTATGGACGATTTTAAATAAACGCTATCTGCTGTTATTTTATGATCAACGCCATCTGTTGTCACATCCACAGAAGAGCCATACAACCCTTTAAAGGTTGGTCCAAGCATTTTACTTCCATCAATGGAATGACAGGCAATACATCCATTCTTTTCAATCAATTTATGTCCCAAATTAGTATCCGGTTTTCTGATTGGTAACCTGGCCACCCATACCTTGAAACTTTCTTCGGGTACAATACGAATTATTGCCGACATATACGAGTGATTAACTCCACAATATGCTGAACACAACAAATCGAAGTCTCCCAGTTCACCGGGAATAAACCAACTGTAATTATTTTGACCCGGAACACAATCTTCTTTTATCCGGAAAGCAGGAATAAAAAATCCATGGATCACATCCCTTGATACCAGATCAACCCTGACCGGTTTATTTAACGGCAAAACCAGTGTATCGGACACTTTATTTCCCGGATATTCAAACTGCCATTTCCACATCCTGCCAATAGCTTTTACATGCATGGCATTCTTTGGGTCCTGTCGCATAGGAAGGAACCCTTCCCACCCGATATAAAACATAATGAGCACAATTACTACCGGCAACGATATCCAGGTTGTTTCCAACACAATATTATCTTTTACCTGGGTAGCTTTCGGATTTCTTTTTCGATTGTATTTTACAACAAAAAGAATCATAATGGCAGTGAATGAAATCAGGATGAATACACTGAAGCCTCCTATTACTAAAGTTGACAGATCCGATCCGTGTACAAAATTTGATGCGTTACTGAACATAATTAGTTACAAATTACGTGTTTAATGACATGAAAATTAAAGACTAAACTAATTATCGAAATGAGTAATCAATAAAAGTAATAAGAATAATGACAGCATAAAGCACAAAAATCATGGCTACCAGTATGCGCAGCAATACGCTTTCATATTTAAGGTGCATGAAATAGGTCAGTATCAAAAAGCCCTTTGTACCGGCAATCAGAAGCGCTACCGTCACACTGAAAGCAGCTAAGTGGTGCGATGTTACAGAAATTGTAAGAAATGTCAGGAACATGAGTACTAATACTACTCTTGCAAGCACTTTGTATTCGGTAGTATGCGAAACGTTGTTTGCCATTTTTGTAAATTTTACAGTGTCTATTCTTTTGTTTTGCTTCTCAATTCTTTAATCTTTGATCCTGGCTCCTGAATCTTGGTTCTTGACTCTTGTCTCTTGTCTCTATGTAATCAGATATAACAACGGGAATAAGAAGATCCATATTAAATCCACCAGATGCCAGTATAAAGCTCCATTTTCAAGGTTTACATATTTTTGATAATGCAACGTACCACTTTTTATTTTAAAGAAACATATGATCAGCAACGCCATTCCTACCAGTATATGCAGGGCATGAAGTCCGGTCATAAAGAAGTACAAGCTGAAAAACATCAAATCTCCGCGATCCAAATGCGGCATTAATGGTGAACCGGGATAAAGGCCATGTTCAAATTTGGCACTCCATTCAATGTATTTATTGAACAGGAAGACTGTTGCCATTAACAAGGTAACTGCTATCAATTGCATGGATAATTTCCTGTCATTCTTTTGAATGGCAGTCAGGGCCATTGCAATGGTCATACTGCTGACCAACAGGGCAATGGTATTAATTGTACCAATGGTAACACTCAACTCAAGGCTTCCTTCGTGGAAGTTCGCAGGATATCTTGCCCTGAAAACCGAATAAACCAGGAACAAACCGCCAAACAGCAGCAGTTCTGTAAAAATAAAGAGCCACATCCCTAATTTGGATGCTTCGTCGTCTCTATGCACTTCCATATGTATTGCTTTTTCACTCATAAACGTCCATTTACTATTTAGTAATTTACTATTTATTCATTTACTATTTACAAATTCAGTATTAAGAGGTAATTGGACTAAAAATGCTGAAGTTAAATGAATACTCTGTACCTAACATTCTGCTGTCTACCTACTACCTACTACCTACTACCTACTACCTACTACCTACTACCTACTACCTACTATAAACTATAAACTATAAACTATTCATAGTCATACGGATTCTCCTTAATAACAGGAGCTTCGTCAAAGTTTTCCAGCGAAGGAGGTGAAGGAATCTGCCATTCCAAAGTACTGCCGTGCCAAGGATTTGCCGGTGCAATTTCACCATGATGCACACCCTGGACTAAATTATAGACCATTAATATCAACCCGGAAATTAACACGAATCCACCGATAGTTGATATTACCTGCCCTGTTTGAAACTGGGGTAAATAATCGAAATATCTTCGGGGCATGCCTTGGAATCCCAATATAAATTGCGGAAAGTATAACAGGTTGAATCCAACAAAATTAATCCCCCAGGCAATGGTAGCACGTTTCATATTATACATCCGGCCATACATCTTGGGTAGCCAGTAATGAATAGCTCCAAAAAAGGCAAAACCCATGCCTCCAAAAATAATGTAATGAAAATGCGCCACTACAAATGATGTATCGTGTATCTGTACATTGGTAGCAACCGCTCCTTGTAAAAGTCCAGTTGTTCCACCGATGGTGAACAGGAAAATAAATGCCAGGGAATACAGGAATGGCGGTTTCAAATCAATGGACCCTTTATACATGGTAGCCAGCCAATTGAATACTTTGATGGCACTTGGAACAGCTACCAGGAATGTCAGCAGAGAAAAGAACCAGCGTGCCTGGTCGCTCATACCCGAAGTAAACATATGATGGCCCCAAACCAGGAAACCAACTCCTGCAATGGCAATACTCGAAAATGCAATGGCTTTATAACCGTATATTTTCTTTTGGCAAAAGGTTGGAATAATCTCGGTAATCACACCCAATGCCGGTAAAATCATGATATATACTGCCGGATGGGAGTAAATCCAGAACAAATGCTGGAATAATACCGGGTCGCCACCTAAGTCGGGATTAAAGAACCCAATTCCAAACATACGCTCGGCAATCAGCATTAACAGGGTAATGCCGATGATCGGGGTAGCCAGTAATTGTGTCCAGGCAGTTGCATAAATAGCCCATGAAAACAATGGCATATGCATGAACTTCATTCCCGGTGCCCGCATTTGATGGATCGTCACAATGAAATTCAACCCTGTAAGTATCGATGAGAAACCAAGAACAAAGGCAGCAAAGGTTGCCATGATCACATTGGTGGAGGTCAGGGTGCTGTAAGGTGCATAAAAGGACCAGCCGGTATCGGGAGGGCCATCTTTTAAAACTTGTGAGAGTATCGCAAGTATACATCCGGTAATATAGATCCACCACGAGAACCTGTTAAGTTTAGGGAATGCCACGTCCTTTGCCCCTATTAATATAGGTAAAAAGAAGTTTCCGAAAATAACCGATAGGCCGGGAATTACTACCATAAATATCATGATAATCCCGTGTACGGTAAATACGCCATTATAAGTCTGTGCCTTCATGATGGTTTCACCCGGGGCTATCAGCTCAATGCGCATCAATAAGCCCATCAGCGCTCCCACAAAGAATAAAACCATGATGGCATACAAATAAAGCAGCCCGATCCGTTTATGATCCAGGGTGAATATCCAGGCAAATATACCTTTATATTTTCCCTGGTGATCCAGGTAACTTACATATTCTGTCTTAGTCGTTTCGTCACTCATGGCTACTTAATTTTGTTTTTCGTTTTGGTTTAATCAGATATACTACTACAAATACCAGTATAAAGAACAGCATCAAAATCCCTGTAATCTTGAGTATGTCCAGCGAGTACCTTTGTCCTGCAGGATCATAACTGAAACAGAGCAACATGACCTTCTGGATGGTTGGACGGGGTTGTTCCTTATTGGCTTCTAGAATGGACATTTTAAAATCGATAGGCAGAAACGTGATACCATACAAATACCTTGTAATCATTCCCTGGGGGCTAACAGCAATGATGGCTGATGGATGTACAAAATCCAGTCCGACAGCTTTTGTAATAAATCCCGTAGAATGGGTAATATTAAAGATAGTGGCACTGTCGGTAGTCAGGAATATCCAACCATCGCTGTTTCCTTTCGCATACCGTTCGGTGAACCTTTTCTTCTTTTCTTTGGCCTTTTCAGGTGTATCCCTGAAATTAAAACTAATGGTAATTACCTGGTAATCCTTGCCCAGTTTAAGATCTGATTTTTGAATTACACTTCCCAGTCCTTCCAATAAGGGGCTGCAAAGTCCGGGACAATCAAAATATACAAACGAAAGAATAGTTGGCTTCGTTATCAGTTGACGCAAGGTTACCGTTTCAAACTTGTCATTGACAAACTTCAAATCCAGGGGGATTGTACTGCCTAAATGTTCAACAATCCCTACATCAGGTGATTTGTCAACTTGCGCCCTGACAGTTCCTGTTAAACCGACCAGGATTATACATGCAAGAATGAGATTCTTTTTCATAGTTTTATTTTTTACGCTTATTCTTTGACATACTTAATTCTTTCAGGGAATTGGAATACAGGGCAATCATAATAGCCCCGCCCATTAATCCGGTATCTTTCAGCAGTTCAACAAATGCAATTTGCCAGTCTGATGTGTATAAGCCCGGAATATGAATGGTAACAATAAAAATAAATAGTAACCCGGCCAGGCTGTAGCATACTGTTTTTATGAATTTATTCATGATGATGAGTATGCAGGCCAGTATCAGGATGAAACCTGTTAGCAGGATAGTAAAACCACCTCCCGGGATAAACGAGGACATGATTCCTAAGAAATAATTCTTCATCAGGAAATGGTTAACTCCCATAACTCCAAAAGGCAATGCAAAAAGTACTCTTCCAATAACTGCTAGATTCTTCATGATTTTATAGTATTAATAGTACCTGATTTTTTTAATTTCCACAAATTAAACAGGATATAAAGTAAAAACAACCCTACGACCAGTACCCCGGTGGTATACGTAGCCAGAAGCCATACAGGTGCTTTTTCGACTACATTCCAGATCGCCCTTTTTTGTGTCAGTGGAGGCATATCGGTAGGGATACCTAATTTCAGTTTCTTTTGGTATTCCACTTCACCGTAATTATCGTCACTTACCTTGGCTATTAATTCAAGGTTTCCAAGTTTATCCCCCGGGATATCGTTGGGAAATTTGAAATAGGCTATACCCTCTGCACTGGTAGTTTGTGATTTATCTATCTTTAATCTTCCGAAGTAACGGTTTACATATAATTCCACTTCATCGTTTTTCAACAGTACGATTCCAGTTTTTTCAGTTGCTTTTACATCCATTCGTATCAACCGGGTAGCAGGTTCATAAGTCAATGCGAACTTAACCAGCTTGCTTTTACGCGGGTCAAACTTAGAGAGTACCTGGACGTATTGTTTATTAAAACTTCGGATATAGGAGATCAGTTTCCAGCGTTCATCTTCCGAGAACACATTCTTAAACGAAGGCATGATCAGCCGCCCTGTTGTCAGGATATAGAACAAATCACCATCCGTACGTTGCTGGGTAATGGAGCTTGTCAAATCCGGCGGTACTGGTTTCAACGTCTTCAGGCTGTTTCCTTTTCCCGGATTCCCATGGCACGACATGCAGGTCTTGGTATAAATGGCTTCCCCTTCCTTGGCGGTCACTGCTGTAAATGGGATATAACTGTTCTTTGCCTTCTTATCTGCCGGAATATCCCAGCTCTGGGCAAAGCTTTGCAGGCTAAGCAGGCAAACTACGATGATTGTTGATAGTTGTAAACCAATATTCTTTTTATACATAAGCCTTTCGATATTTTTGTATAATCTATTAAAATTCCTAGCGATCTGTAATTTAACGCTGACAGGTCAACGACGCTGCTTAGTTTGTTGTGAATGAACTGCGATCATAATCATATGACTACCTACTACCTACTACCTACTACCTACTACCTTCTCCAGACTCTTCTTCAATCGTTTCATGTATCGAAATAATCGGTACCACCTTCGACAGAATCGTAACAATCATCAGCACCATAATAAATGGGGCAATGGTAATCAGTATTTCAATCAAGGTGGGCGTATAGACTTTAAAATTCATTGGTACATTCTGGATAGGCAGGTAAGGGTGTTCCTGGGTAGGCACTACAATGATATACCTTTTAAACCACGCTCCCACCAGCACAAAAATACCTATGATCATCATCGGGAATGGTTTTCTCATTTTCTTAAACAAAAGTAACACTGTCGGGATAACCAGTCCTAAGAGCTGTGTTGACCAGAACAGAAATGCATGTACCCCTGTGAACAGTTCATGAATATGAATCGATTCGAATTTCTTCATCTTATAGGCAGGCACCATGTATTCGTTCAGGTTGAAATACAGGTACACCAACGATACCAATACCAATAGTTTCCCCATGTTGTCGAAATGCATATCAGTGATATAATCCTTCAACTTATAATTTATCCGGTAGAAGTACATGGCAATGATTACAGCAGCACAACCACAAACAAATGCTCCTGCCACAAAGTAAGGGCCGAAAATTGTGGAATCCCATCCAGCCCTGGATGTGCTGGCAAACAACCAGGAAGTTACGGTATGGATGGCCAGGGCTACCGGTATGATAAAGATCGACAATGCCCGGGTGGAATGCTTCATTATTTTAACTTGCTCGGGCGAACCGTTCCAGTTCAACGATAACACTTTGTAGATATTGCGGGCAAACCCGGGAGCTTTATCCAGTTTGTCGTAACAGGTTTTTAAGTCCGGAATCAGTGGTAAATAAAGCAGCAAGGCACTGACAACCACATATACCGATACAACTGTAATATCCCACAGGATAGGTGATTGTATGCGCCCGTGGATAATCACATACAGCAGCCTGTCAGGGCGACCCATATCTGCAACGATCACCAGTCCGGCCACTGCGGCAAAAGCAAGTGCAATGATTTCAGCGATACGTGCCAGCGGTGATGCCCATTTTACTCCGGATAGTCCAAGCACAGCACTGATGAGCATACCAATGAGGCTGGTCGCTACAAAGAACACAAAGTTGGAAATATACATCCCCCAGGATATGTAATCGCGTATTCCCGCAACTCCTAATCCATCCCGTAATTGCAGGGTATAAGCGTACAGGCAAATGACCAGTGAAACTCCCAATACTCCCATCCAGAGAATGAAAGCTTTATTCAATCGGATAGGCCGAAGCAGGTCGGCAGTAATTTTATCTGTTCTGGTTTGATCTAACATAATGAACTAATTAAATACGACCCCCAACCCCTAAAGGGGGGTAAAGATAGTTTTGTTTTGTTTTATTAAATCTGCAACTTTAAGTTTGTTGAATTGATCTTTTGTCTTGCCTCTTGGTTCCTGGCTCTCGTTTCTTGATGCTCAATTCTCGATGCTCAATACTCGATGCTCATTCCTCATTCCTTACTCCTTGCCTCTTGCCTCTTAGATCAACCATTCAAATGTTCTTCCGCTTCCGGTTTGTCTTTCTCCTGGAACGGATATTCTTTCCCTTTTGGTGGCAAATAATAAATCCTGGGTTTGGTGCCCAACTCCGGCATTAACTGGTAACCTCCGTTATCCGCCAGCAATTTCCTGAAACGCACTGTTTCCTTGGTGGTCCCGTTGGTAACGGTATCTTCGTTCTCATCTCCAAAATAGAATACCCCGTTCGGGCAGGCGGATACGCAATACGGCAATTTGCCCTCGCGGATACAATCGGCACTGAACAGGCATTTGGTGATCGTCCCTTTACGTTGTGGAATGTTCAATTCCACGTTATAGGTCAGGTCTTTATCTTCATCATCGTGCAGGGGCTTTGTCCAGTTCAGGTAGCGTGCACTGTACGGACAGGCAGCAATACAGAACCGGCAACCGATACATCGTTCGTTATCAATCAGTACAATCCCATCGGGACGTTTATAGGTCGCATCCACCGGACATACCGCTACGCAGGGTGGATTGTCGCAATGCTGGCATTGTTTAGGCAGGTAATAGGGCGGGGTGTTTTTCGAATCCTGCATTTTCAGGGTCGTAATGTGCGATTGTTCCGGACGTAAATGATGCGCCGATTGGCAGGCATCCATACACTTCCGGGCATTTCGGCACTTCGAAAGGTCCAGCACCATCACCCAACGTTTGCCAGGAATCCCTTCCCGTCCTTCTTTTTGAAGATAGGTCAGAATTTCTTTTTTTGATTTCACAACCGGGGTACCCTCGCTTCGTTCAATCTCCAGGAGTTCATTTTCGGCAGTGAGTACTTTTATCCTGTCGATTTGTTTTTTTCGTTTATCGTAACCAACACCGGCAAAAATGGCAGATCCTCCTAATATAGCACCAACACCAACATAACCAAGTTCTTGTAAAAACTCTCTTCTTGTTTTTCTTTTGGGCTTATTTTCTTTTTCACTCATTCCGCCTGAAATTAAAAATTAATAAATTATACTGGATGGATTCAAAAAAAGGGAACATATCAGAGTCTTCCTTAAAAAGAATTAATACGTTCACAAAACATTGCTTAATTGTAACAGGATACTTTTAAAAATGTTTACTATTAGATGCAAATATATAATAAAGATTTCAGTATGCAAACAGAAATCAATATAAAAACAATATAAATTAAAATTATTCCAATTTTTGAACCATTTAAGTATTGTCAATATTATAACCGTTTTTCTTTTTGCTGGTTTGATTGGTACGAAATACCGTAACTTCTTGTATTAAAAATAAATTTTACCAATGGAAAAACAGCATGAAATTGCAACACTTTTTCATCCTCGCATCTCTTGAATTCAGTCTTTATTTGTTTTTGATCTATTCGGTGTTTCGTTAGGGTTCAGATAGGGTTGAGATAGGGTTCAGATAGGGTTCAGTTAGGGTAAGGATAGGTAAACCTAATAGAACCCTATCTCAACCCTATGGAAACTCCTTCGGAACCCCCTCGAAAGTACAACCAGGTGAAAACCAAATTAAGACCTAAAACAAACCTGATTTTAATCAAAAAACAAGTTTCACCTGAATTTTCGCCTGCCTGAAACAGTACCGGACTGAAATTTCTAAATCATTAAATCAAAAACCGTAAACCAAGTATAAAAGATATAGATTTTTAGGTCTCTTTTACAATATAAACATACATTTGTAGGTTATACATTATCGGGATTTGAAATCTGAGGAAAGAAGGAAACCATCATTCCTTAAAAAAACAAACCTGGCAATGGGTTAGCGTGTTATATCAAAAAACGAATTCAGGACAGAACGAATAAAAGCGTAGAGGCATAAATAAAAAAATAAACAATTAAACAACACAATTAAATCATGGGATTATTCGAATTATTTTTTGGCACCACTAAAAAAAGTGATCAGAATGGAAATGAGAATCCGGTAAAGCAAGACGAACAGCTGATGCCGGAAATGAAGGAATCGAACGGATTAACGATTGCAGCTCCTGTGACAAAGGAAGATGAAATGAGCGTTTCAATGCCGTTGGATGAAATCTACAAGTACCTGAGGATAGATTTTGAGAGCCGTGGTTACGATGATGCCCTGAGCAATCCGGACATATCCTACCGCGACATGAACAAGCAATTGTTGACAAGCAACCTGAAAGTACTTTTCAAACAGATAAAACAGATCTACATCGACAACCTGAAAACGAATGATTTTCATATCAAATCGCGGGAACAGGCCGGGTTGATTGACATTGTGGATTTGCTGAAGAACAGGAAGGAAACGCTTGAAAACCATTTAGCAGAAATTATCAAGATGGAAACCGACCTCGAGAACAAGGAAGATTATATGATCGGGATGCTGCTGTCGTACGAGCGCGGCTTTTTGAGAGGCCTGGCAGCATTGTCGTTGGAATCACTTAAACAGAGACGATAATGAATTGGTGGCAGAAATTCGGGTGCTTCCTGATAGGTTGGAACCCCAAGATCCTTATGAACTGCAGCGAGGCAAGCCATAAGGCGTTGAAAAAGTATACCGCTTCGATCCTGATCCTGGTATTTATCTGGGGATCGACCGGGTATTGTTTTGCCGAACGATATTTATCGATTACTACCTGGTGGGGATGTGCCATTACGGCACTTTCGTTTATCATCATTGTGATTCAGATTGAACGGCAGGTGATCCTGACCGTTGGGAAGAATAAGTTGCTGACCGTTTTCAGGGTGATCCTGGCAGTTTTTATGGCGTTAATCGGTTCGGCAATACTCGACCAGATTATCTTCAAGAATGATGTGGCCAAGGTACTGATCGAACTTCGTACCGACCAGGCCAAGGTGATAGCCGGCAAACGGCAACTCACCATCCAGGCAGAAATCAACAAGCTGACCGCAACAGTGGATTCACTGGAGAACATCAATACCCGGCTGAACGACGAGGTGGCAAAACGCCCGACGGTTGCAGTCACCAATGTTACCACAGAACGGGTTCCTGTGACCCAGCCTGATGGGACCAGGAAGATAGAAACCAGGAGTACCGTGCAGCGTCAAAATGTGCCGAGTACCCGGATAGAACAAATCAGGACGAATGCCACGACCATCAATACCTGCAGTGGCAGGTTGGAAAAGCTCTACAACCAGAAGATCAACGTGGAGGAAACCGTGCGGAAAGAGCTGGAGGAAAATGCCGGGTTCCTGGAAGAACTGAAAGCCATGATCATCATTATCAAGAGCGACCTGGTGGCAGGAGCCTTCTATTTTATTCTGTTTGCGTTTATCTTTTCACTGGAACTGCTGGTGGTGATGAGCAAGGTTGGCGATAATAAGTGCGATTACGATTTGATCATTGAGCATCAACTGTATGTGAAGAAGAATTCGTTGGATGAAATGATTAAGAAATAACCTCACCCCCTAACCCCCTCTCCAAATGGAGAGGGGGGATAAGAGGAGCCCTGCAAAAGTGGGGTTTTTTTATGCCTTATAAGTTGCAGGGTGACTGAAAGTTTCACAGCCTATAAAACCAGAGCTGTTTTAAGAACATGATCATGTTTCTTATTTTAGTGGTGGTTGGATTATTGATTGAAGATTGATTTGAGAACCTTATTTTTATTTATTGGAACCTTAGTAGCCAGGATAACCCCTCCTGTTAAACCTTATTCTTTGAATGGGATATTATCCGGAGTCAATCAATCAAAGAATAAGGTTGGGATTCAAGGGGACAATCCGGCTACTAAGGTTGAGCAAAAAAATAAGGTTTTAAATGTAAGAATTGAACTGAAACAAACAAAAATGATCAGTATTTAGATCTTCAATTCTTCCTTGTTATCTTTCATGTTGTTCAATCCTATGATCGTGGAGATTCAGTAGAAAGTATCCTTTCTATACCAAACCGCTATTTCATTATTAAACAATACGTTACAAACTATAAAACAAAGTAATAAGGGAAAGAACCAAGGGGAAGTGATTTTCTACGAAGGGAAAAAATGAAGAAAAATAAGGCTCTATAACGTATTAGGTGGGTAATTGAATTTCTTAAATAATTACCATCGTAATTTATTACTCCGTAGGAGTAACCTGTTTATAACCCCCAGATTTATCTGGGGGAAAGAATAATCAAAATAAAGTAACTCCGTAGGAGTTGCCAAATATTGTATAAGCTAGTTTATCTCTCACTTATTATAAGCAAAATGCTTGTTTTTAGTTGGGAAACTCTTACAGAGTTTAAACAGTCTTTATTTACCTTCCCCCAGATAAATCTGGGGGTTATAAACAGGAAACTCTTACAGAGTTCAATCCGATCATTAAATTTGACTATCCCAAAAGCAAACTGGTTTAAGAACTTAAATGGTTTACTCTCCCTATTCGTTAAAGAGTCAAAAATAAGGACTTAAAATATCTGATACAAACCCTCGTGAATTCAAAAATTGACACACGCTGAATAATTTCATTTCTATATGAGTGTACATATATTAGCTATTAGCACTGGCAATTCCGGAAGCTGCTCTTATGCTAAACCGATGACCGGAAAAACTCAGAATGCAAAATCCAGGCTTACCCGGAATCCGCGTTTGTCAATGTTGGGATGATTCAGATAGGTCATTCTCCAGACATAATCAATGCTGAGGATTTTAAATATGTTTTGGAAACCCACACCGGCTTCCATATACGGTTCTTTTCCCATGCGGTATGATCCGGCAGGGAATGCGAATAAACCTTTGCTGAGAGTTGGGTCGTTGCGGTCGGACAAGCTGCCATACAAACCCCTGAAAGAAATGATTTCCCTCAGCTTGAGGTACTGAATCAACGGGATACGGTTCATCAAAAAACCATTCAGATTATATTTCAAGTCCCACGAGAGGTACTGGTCATTGATAAACTCAGTAGCATTCATAGTGGCATACGATTCAAACTGGATGGTATACGACAGATTGGCATTGGGAATTATCAACAACGGGAATGGATTTTTCGACCAGACCTTTCCAGCACGGAGCATCACATTTAGATTACCAAATTCAGAAAACCAGAATTTCTTTTGGAATCCCATTTCCGTATGGCTATAATTGTAGGTTGACCCCAGCACATTTCGAAATGCCTGAGTGTGCGACAGGGTAAAAACGGGCGTAGTACGGGTAATGGAATAACGCTTGAGCGGCGTCTGGTAGATTTTTTCACCAGGGGCATAACGCAGGTTGAGTTCTGCTTCACCCAGCGAAAATGAACTCAGGTTGTTTCCGGTCCCATTATCAACAAATTGAAGAAATTGCGTGGCATATTCCGTACGGTACTTCACATTCAGGTCATACGAGAATTGTGACAGGTATTCCTTTTTATATCTTATTCCAAAATTCCGTTGATAGGTCATTTTAGAATCACTCTGCCTTTTCAGGGAGAGCAATACATTGTCGGGCGTGGTACTATATCCCTGACCCAGCCAGTTGATTTCATACCCTGCAGATAGCTGCAAGGAATGAATGGGAAATTCATTGGCCTGCTTATATTTCTTATCGAATGAATAATCGAGCTCGGCATAGTATTTAACTTTCTTATCGAGGGTCCCATAAGCCAGATATCCATTCCCAAACCATTGGTTATTCAGGTTGGCGGTGGTCAACCCTCCTATCCTTGGCCTGACACCTTCCTCCGAATTTGTGCTTAATGTGGAAAAGAAGGGACCGTATGTTATTTTATTGTTCACGGTTGAGGTTTCTACATACCCGGTTGCCAGTATTGTAAGTATTTTCTCCGAATAGTAATAAAGCGGGTCCTTTCGTAACTGCCGGACCATGGCACCCACTGATTTCACTTTCGCAGGGATTGTATCGGAAGTACTCTTTGCCCAATTACTATCCGGCCTGACAGGTTCGATATTTGCCATAAATGTGGGCGTTTTATCATTGAATTCGGCCTTTCCTGCCGGGTTATCGAAAGAATGCCCGGAATACCGGTTCGACCTGCGAGCATAAAAACCCTCTACATTTGAAAATACGGAAAGCTCCACTTCCATGTCATCAACCATCAACAGGCGCGTGCCATCCGGTGCCCTTTTAAATTCCTGCTCAATGCTCATATCCTGGATATAGTTCAGATTAATATCCCTGGGGAAATTGAGTTTTACCTTTTTTACAAAATACGTTGAATCGAGTGTAATGTAGAGATGGCCTGTAAATCCGGGCGACTGGGAAGTAATCGGAACAAATGCCAGGTCCAGGCAACGGTCCCCGGCAATGATAAGCGTATCATTTAAATAGAATTTATAGAAATCGGGAGCACCAACCGATAACGGACTAACAAAGGGCCTGAGGAATAAGGTGATATTATTTTTATAGATGTCGACATCTTTAAAAGTTTCCCCCAGTACCTGGTTCACTCCATCTTCGGGAAGCATTTCGATAATGTCCGAATAGCTTTTTGTCCGTATTACCCGTTTTTCCAAGAAAGGTGATTTCTGATAATAATAATCTTCCACCTTTTCTTTTGATAAAACAGGGAGAATAGGTTTACCGGACAATCTCGAAGTGTCGACATAATTCGTCAGAAATTTATATTTCTTGAGCAGGTTTACATTTTTCTCTTTCCGAAAGTTATTGATAGCTATATTGATTTGTTCATCATGCTGATAACTATAATACTCTTTGTTGTAGGGGTCGAATCGCTCTTTGGATTGGATGACCTTGATTACAAAATCAACAGCGGCATTCCCTTTTTTAGTATACTTCCTTTTTTGGGGCTTGACCACCACTTCCGACATGGTATATGATTCGGTGGCAAGTTGAATCTTTAAATAGCTTCGATTGATATTCCTGACAGGAATGATTTTACCTTTATAACCAATTGAACTAACAGATAGCTGCCGGACATTGACAGGAACATTCAATGAAAACTTGCCGGAATTATCGGTCATTGTACCAATAACAGAGCCCTTGAGTTGTATTGAAATAAATGGCAAAACTTCACCGGTCAGTGAATCGGTTACAATCCCTGTTATTTTAATTTGAGCGTTTGCTTCAAAAAAAACAGATACAAATGAAATAAGAATAAATAGAAATGAAAAATTAGTTTTCCAATACATTATTAGTAGGCTCCAAACAAAATAAATATAAAATCCATTCAGTTGTGAATTAGGCAATTAAAATCACAAAGTCTTATGGCCGGTTATACAGGAAAGAAGCAAAATCAAAAAGATTTTTCATTTATTAAATCTCAAGAATCAATTCACTCAGACAATTCTACCAGGAATAACAGAATGAATGTTCACCATCTGTAAATTCGAACAATATTTCAGTATAATTGTTTCCTCATTATGCTTTTTAAAATCATTTCCATTAAACATAAGTGTCTATTTTCGGACTTAGACGTAAGAGATTTTCAGAATTTAGGACTTACAGAAGTGTAGAATCACATGAAATAAAAATAACAAAACTAAATGAATACTGATATCCAAAGAAAAGGTATAAAATCTATTCACTTAAAAACAAGTTTTTATTTACACTAAAAGAAAACAACATGAAAACAATGGAATTGTCAATTCAGAAAAAGGGAATCCGATTATTGTCTTCAATTGCCTTGTTGACAATGATTCTTATTTTGCATTCTTCGTTTCAACCAACGCCAAAACTTACAGACCCGGAAATCGCCTCTGTAGCGGTGGCTGCAAATCAGATTGATATTAATTTTGCAAAAATTGCCAAAGAGAAATCTAAGAATGCTGATGTTTTGAAGTTTGCACAAACGATGATGAAAGATCATCAATCGGTGATTGACCAGGCTGTTGCCCTGGTGACAAAGTTAAAGGTGACTCCAATGGACAATGTCCTGAGTAAAAAGCTAAATGCGGATGCAAATGTTACAAAGAAAATGTTACTTGCTAAATCAGCAAAGGAATTTAACAAGGCATACATTGATAACGAAGTATCATACCACAAAGCTGTAATAAATACAGTTCAGACTGTATTAATACCTCAGACACAAAACAAAGAATTAAAGGCATTGTTGGAAAAAGTGTTACCAATATTAAAGACACATCTCGGCCATGCTGAAATGATTCAAAAAATGTTCGCAAAGTAATGGAAAATACAAGGAGAGTAATGGGAACCATACTGGCCGTATGGTTCTCATTTTTTCTGATGGGCAGTTGCAATACTGCCCCGGGGAAAAAAGCCAAATTGACGAACAGCAATCTCAACAAAGCAGGCATTGACACTGTTTATATACAAGACATGAAGTTTCTGCCCGGGGAAATTAAAGTTCATCAGGGAGATACGGTAGTTTGGATTAACAAGGATCTGGTGGATCATTGTGTTACAGAATTAAAAAGCAAAATGTGGACCTCCGGGGTAATACCTTCAGGTTCGACGTGGAAGATAGAAGTCAAACAAAGTTTTAATTATTACTGTGCCATTCATCAGGTAATGAAGGGCAAAATAATTGTTGAATGATATTTAATCCTAGACTTGAGAGATAACTGAAATTAAAGACAAAAGAATTTCAGGACTGGCAACAGCAATTCAAGATCCATGATAACGATTGAAAAAATCAGGATAATACTGAAACAGGACTTAGAAGCTGAAGTTTTTTATAATTTAAATTCATATAGCATGGAAGAATACACGGTAAAAATAAAATCAGTTGGGAAAATAACACCTGATGTATTGAAAATTACAACAGAAAAGCCTCCTCATTTTACTTTCACTTCAGGCCAGGCCTCAGAGATATCCATCAATAAGACAGGCTGGGTGGACGAACGAAGACCCTTTACATTTACCTGCCTGCCTGACAACGATTACCTGGAGTTTACTATCAAGACCTATCCTTCACGAAAAGGAGTTACCAACCAGTTGCTGCAACTTAAAACCGGTGATGAATTGATTTTACATGATGTCTTTGGCGCCATTGCCTATCAGGGCGAGGGTTTATTTATAGCAGGAGGCGCTGGCATTACTCCGTTTATATCTATTTTCAGGTATCTGCAGTCACAAAATGAGATTGGCAATAACATGCTGCTCTTTGCCAACAAAACAAAAGCTGACATCATACATGAGGAGGAATTTAAAGAACTGCTGGGAAAGAATTTTATCAATATCTTATCCGAAGAAAAAACCGGGGACTATGCCCTGGGTCAAATTACGGAAGAGTTTCTGAAACCGTTCCTGAAAGCAGCCGGCAAGTATGTTTATGTCTGTGGACCACCGCCCATGATGGATGCCGTAGAGAAATATTTATCCAATTTACAGGTAGATGAGAAATTTATTATCAAAGAAGAAGTTTAACCAACGTATTAATCCTAATAAACAAGCATCATGAATTTAAAAGAAGTATGGATTTTGGATGGCTGCATTGCCTGTGGCTTATGTGAAGATATTTGCCCGGAAGTATTCCGGGTTGAAGACATAGCCTATATCAATGAAGGAGTAAATTATTCCGAGTATGCCGAAAAAATAAAGGAAGCCGCCGACAGTTGCCCTGAAGAAGTAATCAAACACAGTGAGTGGTAAATCCAACCTATGGGTATCCCAACGATCAGGATGAAACTAAAAATCAAAAGAGCTTATGAAAAACCCGAGGGGGATGACGGAATACGCATCCTTGTAGACCGGTTATGGCCACGCGGACTGACCAAAGAAAAAGCACATATTGACATCTGGTTAAAGGAAATAGCCCCAAGTACCAGCCTCCGGAAATGGTTTGGACATGACCCTGCCAACTGGGATGAGTTTAGGGAACGCTATAACCTTGAACTTAAGAACAACCCGGAACAAATAATAGCATTAGAAGAACAATTGAAAAACAATCCGGTAACTCTTCTGTATGGCGCAAAAGATGAAAAGCACAATGAAGCTATTGTTCTTAAAGAGTTTTTCAAAAACAAACTTAACCTGTAAAAACTGCAACATGTATTGAAAACCTGAAAACTCATTCATAATAAAATGACTTCATTTTCAACCAGCAGATTCATCAAGTAGATGTGAATAAACTCATTTACTTAAAAAACAATAAAACAAAGAAAATGAAAAGCGATCAGGTATATCCTAAAACAACAAAAGAAATCATTGAAACAAGAACCGCCCTTGCTCCTGAAACCATGGAAGCCTTCCATAATTTTAGCAAGGCAGTATTTAAAGAAGGGGCTCTTTCTTCAAAAACAAAAGAACTCATAGCAGTGGCAGTAGCCCATGTAACACAATGTCCATATTGCATTCGAAGCCATACAAAACTGGCCATGAAACGCGGAGCCAGCAAAGAAGAAATCATGGAAGCCATTTGGGTTGCCTCCGAAATGCGGGCTGGGGCAGCATATGCACATGCAGCCCTGGCAATCGATGAAATGGAATCTATGGAACCCTAACCTGAACAAAACAGAATTAAGAATTAAGAATTGAACGCTGATAAACATTGATCAGGCGGATAAAAAAACGGATAAGAAAAATACTACTTATTTGATTTTAATACCAAATCACTCAACCTTTAGAATAATACAAATTGAAAACTCTCCCCTGAAGGCACTGATATTTATCAGGCTATCCAGAGAGAGTTTTCTGTTTTAAATGTTTATCATGAATGAGAAATACCAGCCTGATCTATTACAATCAGGACTATTTCTTTTCCTTAAGCATACTGATATACGTATACATAACAGCGATTAATAACGGCAATACACCTGCTCCAATAAACACAATGTCAGCAGGCAGACGTAACCATGCCAGGTTAACAATATGCTGTTGTGCCGAAAATTCAAAGCTGCGTGCATGCCAGTAGCCATTATGAATCACATCCAGCAACTGGAGGACCCCACTCGGGAAAAGCTGTAAGACCACCATACCTGCCAGCCCTATATTGAGCCCCCAGAATGAAACCTTCACATACTTCTCAATCTTTCGCCAATGATCGGCAGATGAGATCTGACGGATGGCGAAAATGACAAATGATATCGCCAGCATTCCAAAGACTCCCATCAATGCAGCATGCCCGTGGTTCGGAGTGAGGTTAGTACCTGTTTCGTAATAACTGATTACCGGCAGGTTGATCAGGAATCCGAGTATGCCGGCACCTATAAAATTCCAGACCCCTACTGCAATCAGGAAGTAGAAAGTCCATTTATGAGGGAAATCTATCACATTACCCTTATCGTCTTTTTTGGTGCGCATGAGCCGTCCAAAATCAGAAGCTTCCAGTGTCAGCAGAACCAGCGGCACAACTTCCATGGCGGAGAATGATGCGGAAATAGCCATTGAAGCGGTGGTCTGACCGTTCCAGTACCAGTGATGGCCGGTGCCCAAAATGCCGGCACCAAGAAACAAGACTGCATCCAGGTAAATAATCCGCGTGGCAGTTTGCCGGGCAACCAGGCCCAGTTTGTAAAACATGATAGCCACCATGACGGTTGCAAATACTTCAAAGAAACCTTCCACCCAAAGATGGATGATCCAGAACCGCCAGGTATCCACTGTTGAATAATTGGTTGTTGATCCAAAGAAGAAAGCCGGGATATAAAAGAACGGAATGGAAAATGCCGCTATGATAAACAGGGTTTTAAGTTCCCGGTCATCAGGTTCCAATTTGGAAGGCTTTACCGACCTCAACAGGAGTAATGCCCATATAATCAGGCCAACGGCCATTAAATACTGCCAGGCACGGCCTATTTCAAGGTATTCCCAGCCCTGGTTACCGAACCAGAACCATAAATTCTTCAACATATCCTTCACGCCGATATATTCGCCAATCAGGCTCCCGAATATCACGATTCCAAAAGCTACAAAAAGGAAGTTTATCAATGCTACCTGTCCTTTCGGTTCACGGGTTGACAAAATGGATGAAATAAAAATACCGCCTCCCACATAGGCAGTGGCAATCCAAAGGATAGCAGACTGCAAATGCCAGGTACGTAGTACATTCGATGGGAAGAGCGATGTAAGGTCAAAACCAAAGAATCCACCCGGATCAGCAAAGTAATGTGACATAGCACCTCCTGCAAAAGTCTGGAACAAGAGCAGGGCGATGGCAACAATAAAGAACTTTATGGTCGAACGCTCAGTTGGAGTTGGCATACCGGAAATCAACTGAGGTGGCATCGTATTCTTATTTCTTCTCCACCCAAGGTAATTAAACCTGCCAAAGAAATACAGGATCAAGCCAATGCCCGCCAGCAGGTTAATCAGGCTTAAGGCACTCCACAGGATTGTGGCGCTTGAAGGACCATTCCCAATCAGCGGTTCATAAGGAAAATTGTTTGTGTAGGAATACTTTTTACCCGGCAGATTGGCTGTAGTTGCCCAGGCAGCCCATGCGAAAAAAGCAGTTAGTTGGCGCAATTCGTGCTGATTTACGATCAGATTTGCGGGTAATCCCCGGTTACCAGCAGGCTTTTGGAAATAGTCTTTCCAATAACTGATTTGCTCACTAAAAGTGATCATTTCAATCCTGGTAAAATACAGGATATGAGTCTCCGCATTATAACGGTTCAAAGTAAGAAAATCATGCGTCAGGCTCACAAGCGACTCCTGTTGTTCCTTGTTTAAAGAAGCGTAGTCTTTATTAAACTTTTGCAAAGCCAGGCTGTTTCGTACTTCTACAGCCAGACTATGAAGATATTGGGCAGAGAAATCAGGTCCCAGATAGGCACCATGCCCCCAGATACTGCCATTGTTCATAAGCGCTTTTTTCAGGAAAACCTGTTGACCGCCTTCAATGTCCATTTTGTTAAACACCACTAATCCGGTGCTATCAGTTACCTTTTCGGGAATGGGTGGTTTCGAATTACGGTAATAACTCCCGGTAGTCACCCAAATGAGCGTTGCAAACTCAAGTAGCAGGATAATTACCAGTCCTCTTCTCCACCAGGGAGAAAGTTTCCTGTTTTCAGGGTAATCGTTAGAATTTTCCATACAATCCGATATTTTAGTGGTTAAACAAAGTAAATTCTGCTATATATTGTAGAAGTTGTACCTGATTTTTAATCTAAAAAGCGTGAGAGTATTGAGATTGTATCCGGATTATTGGTTCATGTTACAAATCCCCGGGAAATTCAGAGTCAGTAACAACAAGGGAAATTACCTGTTGCTTTAATCTATGATACTATAAGGATTTTAAATTGGACGATGAATTTATATTATTAACAGTTTGAAATTATGCATAATAACACAAATTAATATAACAGTACAGAATAAAAAATGTTTTATATATTTATACATATATAAAACATCAATCATTAACAAGTCAACTGTGCTTAGTTGAAAAAACTCTGTAAAGCAAAGAAACCGCGTTTCACAATCAGGTTAAAGATTCAGTAAATTCTTTTCGTTTATATAATTCCTGATTTTAGGTGCGAAATAAATCCTGATAACATTTTCGATGTCCTAAAAACGGGGAGCTTTCATTCGAAATCGACGAATTTGATTCAACAAAACCAAAAAAAGTGATCCCTGATCATCTTTATTTCTAAAATCTGGTACCCAGCGGTATTCCATATTGCCTTTCTGGCACTACCTTTCAGATTTTACACTGGAAATATGAAAAAAATATCCGGGATGATATACACTCGTTGTCAAACCGTTAACGTATCTGTTCAAATATTTAATCAGAAAATGCCTAAAATATTATTCAAAGCTATTGTAGAAATGAAAATTTGCCTTATCTTTGCACCGCATTAGAAAACAATGCCCAACGATTAAACAATGGTTCGGTAGTTCAGTTGGTTAGAATGCCGCCCTGTCACGGCGGAGGTCGCGGGTTCGAGTCCCGTCCGGACCGCAAAAAGGTTAGCCAAAAAGCGACACCCAAAAGCAAAATCCCTACAAATCGT
>JAQTUE010000071.1:0-4768 GCA_028710415.1 Paludibacter sp.
ATAATTAAATAAATATAATAATGGACCTATAAACCCCCACAAAATAATAATTTAGGCCCACATAACATCGACAATTAGCGTACCACGGTGGTGGGGGACGTGCACTTAGGAATACTTAAATCTATGAACGCTTATAAAGGACTATGAAACCGTCGTATTTTGCCATTTTAACTGTTCGACAGAACGGGGGCCTACAGGCAGTAGGGGCCCGGAAATTCAGCCCTACCCAGGAAACCATAGATATCAGGAAACAGACCTTTAAAGTAGATATTTCCAGACCCATTTATCGCAACAAAAAGGGCAGAAATATTTACATTTTTGAAAGTGGGGCAGGACAGGTCTATACCAATACCCCCGAAGTAGGTATTACCCCCAAATTAATGAGGGCCGGTTTTGGTCTTGAGATAGTCAGCCAGTTAGTCGTAGGTCTCAATCATAAGCCTACAGAGTGGGGGATGTTGATCTGGGCAGTTATGGGGGCCTTTGGTGGTCTGGGCATAGGGTGGATTCTGTGCGCACAGTTCGGGGGCTGAAAAAATGGTGAATTGGTCAAAATTACTGACACTTTTCAGACCGCATACTAAGGTCGTTTTTTATCTGGACTTTGACTATCTGACCAAAGAGGAAAAAGAAACGATCAGGGCCCTGTGTAGAAATACCGGGGCCGATTTTCGTTTCAATAAAGCGTATTGTCTGGGTAAAAATACCAGTGTTTCTATTCCACTGCTCACCAAAGGACAATTTGACTTGCTCAAAGGGGGCCTGTGATCATGGTCAATATCTTTGAGGGTGAAGGTATGCAGAAAGTCCAGGGTGAAGAATCAATGTTAGATAAGGAATTGGCTAATCTGCTGGGGTCCTTAATGGACAAAAAAGACATTGAGCTAAAGTCAGAAATAGCCAACCCTCTGAACCTTACTAGATTGAAACTCTTTGGGATATGGTGCAGAAAAGAGAATATCCCGGGTGCAGAACAGGCCATAAACGAGTTCATCCAGTATTATCTAATGTATATGGTTTCCCATCAGCGCAGGGGTAGGTTAGAGGTAGTTAAGGCCATATCAGAGTTCAAGAGCAGAATACAAAAAACCCTATTTGGGCCTAAAGAGGTAGACCAGTAATGCTATACCTAATTGAGGGCAGTTACGGTTCAGGAAAAACACTATTAGCTACCAGAATTGCCAAATATTACCCCGGTCTGGTCCTGTCTAACTACCCCCTGCTGCTGCCTAATTACCGGGAACTTTCGCTGCCAGACGTTCCAAATATTGAAGAACAGGCCCTTATCATTCTTGATGAAGCGTATAAATACATTCGTTCCAGGCTTTCGGGCAGCAGTGCGATCAATAACGCCATGTCTGATCTGCTCTTTCAGTCCCGTAAAATTTCTAAGGATTTCGTCTTGACAGAACAGTTAAACCGGACCATTGATGTAAACTTTAGGGAACTGGCAGACTATATAGTTCAAGCCTATCATTTAGACGAATTCAGACCCACAGAACGGTTCAGGTATGAAGTTTATGATGGGCATACTGGGGATAGATTAGGGGTCTATGATATGTCTTTGCACTGGGCTAAAACATATCTGTACCCCCTCTATGATACTCTGTATAAAATAGAAACGAATAAGGATATGGGAAAAGAGCTTATCCTGGTAGAACCCAAAGACATGGAAAAAGAACTGTCAAAGATACTGCCAGAACTAGAGGAAGAAATACCCCTTAAAGCCTGGACTAAACCCATGATAAAGGATTATTGCGCACAAAAATTATACCCGTCTAAATTTGCGGATACCATATTTGCCAGGGTAAAAAGAGAAGTGATAAGGGAAACTTATAAGTCCTAATATGCGCTATCTCCTTTTATGTTAGATTCTGCTTTGGATGAAAAGGCAAATACAGCAGTAACAGGTACTACGATCTGGATTCCTATGTCCGTTAAAGACATACTGGATAACGCTAAACTTCACCCCAGGGAGCCCTATTATCAAGTTATAGAAAGGGTATTTGGGGGTATGGTGAATGTCAGCCTTAGGTAAATCCAGACTGAATACATCACGGTCAGAATTTACAGAATTTGTTTCCGGGAAAAAGCCAGAGACCCAGGCCCGGTACTGGCGAGAATATAATAAACACTGGGCCACCGAATTTAAAACCAGTGGGACTAGTCCCCCTGCCAGACATTCACCAGAAATTAGGGGTAAACCTTCCTATGAGCAGCGAACAGAGGAAGGAAAAGCAAAGGCTGTTTTTCAGAGACAGGAAACCGGAAATAGGTATGCTATTGTTGTTAAGGCAGAGTTTACCCGGGGGAGAAAGAAAGAAGTAAGACACTATTCAATTATCAAAGGGAGCACTATGTTAGACGATGACGATCTGGATAAAATCGTTGATTCACTGCAAAAGCAGTACGCTGTAGGGGACGCTAAAATAAAAATGTCTCTTGTCCAGACAGTAGATAGATGGAACCCCCATCAATCCAGGGTTGTATTCTAATGGGTGCCAGGGCCCATTATCTTAAAAGAAACGCTGATAACGAATTACCCAACAGGGTTTTATGTTTCGATACTGAAAGCACCATAACACCAACTGATCAGGGGGAAGTTCATTCTTTAAGGCTGGGCTGCTGCCATTACCTGAAACGCCGGGGGGAGTCATGGGATGAAACCCCTTATTCTTTCAGGACAAGAGAAGAATTTTGGGCCCTGCTTGATGGACTGTTGATAAATGGAACCTGTCTTTATCTGGTGGGCCATAACACAGCCTACGACTATGCCATTCTGGATATTGATAATTACCTATCGTCTAGGGGTTTTGAGATAGATATGTTTGTAATAAACGCTGCTTTTATAATCAAAGCCCATCGAGACAAAACCAGTATCAAAATAATTGATACTATGAACTGGTTTAAGGCCCCTTTGCGTAGGCTGGGTGAAGTCTTTGGAGTATCTAAGGGGGAAATAGAGAATTTTAGGACAGCCACAGATGAAGAATTATTGCCCTACTGTTTGCAGGACTCTAATATCGTAAAAACAATTTTCATTAACTATATTGATTTTATTTCTGCTCACGATCTGGGTAACTTTTCCATAACAGCAGCAGGACAGGCTTTTAATTCATACCGGCACAGGTTTATGAGGGATAGGTCAATCCTAATCCATGCCAATACAGAAATGTACCAACTGGAGCAGGGGACATATAGAGGGGGCAGGACTGACATATTTAAATCTGGCGAATATCATAATATCGTTAAGCTTGATATTAACTCAATGTACCCCTATGTAATGTCAAAGTATGACTACCCCACTAAACCACTGTCTAGGGCCCCCATAACCGGGTTGTCTGTTAAGAACGTTCAAGAGGCCCTTAATGATCATAAATTTATCATAGGGGACTTTGACATACTACTAAAAGAACCGTTTTTAGCAGTAAAACGCAATAAGCTAATATTCCCGGTGGGCAGGATAAAGAACGCTTATATGACCAGTCCTGAAATTGAGCATTTATTATCTGGGGCTGGGGAGATAGTTAAGGTTAATTCTGCTATGCTCTATGAACAGGAAAATATTTTTTCTGAATATGTCGATTATTTTTACAAATTGAAATCTGGGGCTAAAACTCCGGTTATGAAAGAACTGTCAAAGCTCTTTTTGAACTCGCTATATGGAAAATTTGGGCAGCGTGAAAATGGAGACATCACCCTGGATAACAGCCCAGAGAATGAAATAATATGCCAGGATAATAAAATTGGTTCATTCTGGGTTAATCAGGGCAGTGATCACTATAAAGTAATGAAAATTGGCGAATCTTTCTATAAGATAAATCCCCAATTGTCTACACCTGGGGCCCAGTCCAGCCCCATAATATCAAGTGCTGTTACCAGTTATGCCAGAATTTACTTATGGAACCTTATTAAAAAATGCCAGGTTGAAAACGTGTATTACTGTGATACTGACTCTATTTTCACTAACAGGCAGGGTTATGATCATATGGAAAATTTGGGTTTCATCGATAATAAACTGTTAGGGAAACTGAAAGTAGAGGGTATAGGTTCATGTGTTCTTAGGGGCCCTAAGGATTATGACTGGATTGACCAGGAAACTGGAAAATTGAAAAGGACGATAAAGGGCGTTCCTCATTCGTCCATCGAGCAGCAGGACGGGGGCTATAAATATAAACTGTGGGAAACTGGATTAAATCGTTATAAGAATATGTCCAGTGCGGAAGTTCAGATAAAAGACTCTGTGAAGTATCTAGTAAGGAAATATGATAAAGGCATAATCGATAATTGCGGAAACGTTCACCCATTCGTATTAAAAGAGTTCTGAACTGTCCTATTTGGGTTATGAGTTATAATAACTTATAAATATGATATACTGCCTACCCTGGAATAGAGCCCTACGGGACTTATACAAAAATGGAGACATGAAAAATATGGTAAGTGTTAAGGAAGTAAGGAAGGAAACCCTTTCATGGTTTGGAATAGTATTAGACAGAACGATGAAGGACATAGCCCGGGCTAATAGGAACGGTAGGAAAAAGGCTGCCCTCCAGGATTTTCAGGAAGGTAAACTAATCGGTCTATGCTATGCCCTTAGGGCGTGTGGGGTTCTTGATGGTAGGCAATTGTTTGACCTATGCGACCTGGTGGCAGAGGGGGTTTTTTAAATGCTTATCCTTATAGAAAAGGGAAAAGGTCTGGATGGTAAATATTGGATGATCTGCAAGTTTGAATTACAGGGCGTGTATGTCCTGTTCAGGGGAAGGAC
>JAQTUE010000071.1:4868-10569 GCA_028710415.1 Paludibacter sp.
ATTAAAGCCCCTTTGAGTCGTTGAAAATTACGACGATGGGAACCTGTTTTTTAGGTTCCCAGGGCTACCCTACACGGTAGGGCACCCAGGATTGAAAACAAAATGACTACCATAAAGGCAGTAAAGGAAGAGACCGCACAGACCACCCTGGACGGTAAGCGTGTGATCAGGACCGTATATAGGACCGAAGATGAAGGCCCCCAGTCTTTCAGCGCCGGAAAGCTGGACGATGAAGGAATAACCTTCCTGCTAGAAAATGTAGAGACTCATGAGGGGGCTTATGCAGATAAGCAGACTGGTGACCTCAGGCCCTTTTACACTGCCCAGGGTGAGAACTGGGAAGGAGCCCCTATATCGTTGGCCTTTGGGTCAAAGAGGCTGCACAGGGTCCTTATTAAGGTCCTGGAAAAGGAAGGGTCCCCCGTAATGGTGAACATATCAGGCAGGGGCCAGGGCTTTGACCGGAACTATGACGTAAAGGTAATCAACACTGACTAGGTGGCCCGTATGTTACCCCAGACAGACTCTGAAACCCTTTCAAAGGACAGCTACCCCCTCCGGTGCGGAGTGGGCCCTGGCTGCCCCAGTCTTTTTACACATTTCACGAAACGCAAATATTGCGTATTCTGTAAAAAGAATTTTATCAATGCCTGCATGAGAAACCCTAAATGCCCCAGGACCAACCAGGAAGTTTTAAAGGCAATGGTTCCCAGGGAAAATGATCAGGACTGGTGAGCATTTGAATATTGAACTTACCAATGAGGAAGTAGACCTGCTGCTCAAGCAAATATACTCACTAGAGAAAGCCCTGGATAAGGTCAAAAAATGCAAAAGGATAATGAAGGCCACTTCACTTACAGATATGTACAACAGCGAAAGCCTGATCATAGGGTTAAAACAAAAGCTGCTGACAGCTAAAGAACGGTGATCTAATGAAAATTACAGATATACCCGATGACTGGGAACCAGACTGTTATACACAATCCGCACATAGAGGACCTTTTTGTATGGGCAGGTACGAGTATTCATATCGGGGAATATGGACGTTAAGGAAGAGTTGCATAAACTGCCCTTTGCGGTTCGTATATGAGGAAGATAAGGAACTGTGATCATATGAACGAATACAATTATCGAAACCGAAGAACTAAACTGCTTTGGACCGTTGGCCTTCATCAATGTCTGCACTGTGGGCATATAGGCAGCAGGGGGAACCTATTAGAGTTCCACCACTGTAATGGGAACTCTAAAAGGCATGGGATAGGGGGCAGACAGGGACTTATCCAATTAGAGCAGGACTGGTTTGAATGGACCCATTTTAAAACCCCAGAGAACGCCCTTATCGTGCTGTGCCATAACTGCCACTGTAAGGTTCATTCGTTAGAGCAGCAGCAGGAAGAAATAGAGGATGAAAATTTATTTCTTGAACTGACTAGATATCGCTTTTGTTGTAATCAGTCATTCCAGTGCATTTATAAAAAATGTGTGGATTGTCCAGATTACAGGACCGCCAATAAGGACCTGATCATATGAAACAGAAGAACACTGCTGAAATAGACCAACGGACATTAAGGATATTTCTCGATCTACTTCCTGTTTTAGTCCTCATTCAAGCAATAACGGGACTATCCAATTTAATGACCATAGAGCCTAGTTTTAAGCACCGTAGGGACACGGACGGTAGAGATAGGTATAAACCCTTAACCTACCCCAAAGAACGCAGGAAGGGCTACTTATGAAGGTTAGACGGAAGGAGCCCATAAGGAAACTGTTAAACCTAATTCTAATGTTCTTTTTTATGGGGTTGGCCTTTTACTTTTTCTGGGGAGATATACCCTTAGACCCTGTGAAGTATGGGACAGAGGGCCATAATCTGTTAGGGGCCTTATCTGCTGCTATGGTCCTGATAACAGCCAGAAAGTAGAAAAACCGTTTACCCCCGGGGTTCCCCCCGGGAGTCTTTCGCTTTTTGTCGAAGTTTTTTAGTCGTTTAACTTCGGCAAAAAGTAAAGTGCCATTCCTATAGCTGCCAGAATGGGGACCAGAATAGTAACAACAGTTACGACGGTCTGATCAACCCCGGTCATGGTGGCATTGGCAAGAGTTTCCAGCGCAATAGGGAAAATCAGGGCCAGTACCAACAGTCCGACGGAAACAGCTATGATTTTGTTTAGGATTTTCATGAATAAGGAATTGGTCTAATTAATATAAATATTTATTTTTAATAGTGATTATAATTAATTATGATTTATTACCTTTCATAAATAAGATAGATATTTATCTTTATAAGCGATATTGTGTTTATGAACACCCGATTATGGACGACTATCGTATTGTTCTGTTTGTTGTCTATGTCATTATTTTGTTTGTCGGTTCCCTCTGCTCAATCAGTAGATTATACATTTTACTTAGAGGATATTAACATTCCCGGCCATAATAAAATGGTGTTGTTGGATTATGACTTTGAAAAAGATATTGTTGGCGATTATCCATACATGGGGATGATCGGAACTAATCAGGCAAATTTAACGTGCACTGTGGCAGAGGTAGAGGGCCGGGGTAATGCTTTGTTTTTAAATAAGACAAGTCATCTAGATTATTGGGCTAAATTAACTATAGCCTTAGGACAGGCTTATACTACCGGAAATCTAACCTTTGGATTCTGGTTTTACGATGTTACAATAGACTCTAATGCCCACGGGTTCCAGATAAATATGGGCCCCACTTCAAACACACTATCCCCTCATGTGCTCCAGTTCGTGCACTGGAATGAGTCTTATGACCGTTTGGTATTCGCTGGGCAGAGCGTCTATATCGACGAAAGCCAATGGCACTATTATGAGATAAATTATAATTGGGATAATATGCTGGCGAGTGTTTACGTTGATTATTTCCTTAGAATTCAAACACCCCTATTGGCAACAGGTGTTGGATTTCTTAATTTTGCAATTCCAGATTACCTGGCTGATATAGCTACTGCATATTTTGATGACATCACACTATACACGGATACCCCGGATGTGTGTCCTATAAGAACACCCAACGGTGAAGTTTATACGTCTATAATGTTTGATGATGGAAATGTACACGATCTGACAGTAGCAAAGCAGATAATGGGGGATTTACCGGGGTCATCCAATATAATCACTGGTAGGGTGGGCCAGGTAGGAAGGCTTACCTGGGGAAATATCGAATATCTACATTCTAAGGGGTGGGATATTTGGAGCCATAGCGTATATCATAGTTATATGCCAGATAACTCTACATATCCTGAACTACAGCGACTTGAAATAGACGAATCTAAAAGAGCCATCGAAGAAAATACTACTTTCAGCCCTGAGGGTTTTGTTTATCCATCTAATGCTCGAAATGATACTCTAGATTTCATGGTATGGGATTCTTATAAGTACGCTGCTACATATTATGATGGAGTCTCGAGACTGGATAACGACGTTGCAAATTTCACTTTCGGATTGAATGATGCCCCCAGATATGGGGTTTTCAGACTGGCAAGATTTTTACCTACCATATTATACGGTTCAAATAATTATGTTATCAATTACTTTCACGCAATAATAGACGCTGATAACGTACTTTACGGGTGTAATCAATCAGCCTTTGAATGGTATATAGATATATTGAAAGATAATAATATTAATGTCGTTGCACCGTCTGATATTCTGGAATATAGTAGAAATGCACAGAACGCCATGATAACGGGTAATGCTGAAACGTTCACAGTTAGTTTACCTACTACCTATGGGAACTACTCAAACAGTGAACGAATTATTTTGTCGGTACTGGTCGATGATTTCAGAGTTAAATATGTCGTAAAGGACGATAATGGTAAAAGTTATAATTATGATCTGGATGAATCAACAGGCAGACTTACCTTTACCGGAATTGTTGAGGGACTGCAGACAGTGTTCCATGTGGGGGTATTCACCCCATCTAAAGAATATTATTCTTATATATGGGTCCTTATCTTTCTAATCCCTGGTATAGTCCTGGGGCTATATGCTGGAAAAATGGGGGCCATTGGTGGCCTGATCATATCCACGCTTATATTCGGACTTACTATGAGTAATGGGGAGTTCCTACTGATCATTGGTCTGTTATCAATATTCGGGATGTTAGCTAATGGTGGCATTGATGACGAAGGGGGGAGTTAATGGATACTTATCTGTTTGCAGACATAGTTTTACCAATAATCATCATATTGGTTTTGTCAATACTGCTGAGTGTTATTATTGGTAAAAATCTGGGTGTGTTACTGTCGTGTATGGGGCTCATAATTGCTTTACTCTGTTGGCTAGAGTTTCTTGATATAGCACTAATAACGATAGCAATAATATTTATTGTAATGTCCTTATACATTGGAATTAATAACCGGTGGGGTGATGGATATCAATAAAATACTGTTAACACCAATTTTTATAATGGCCTTATTGGTATTACTGGGGGGTGTTACGGGTGTAACCTTTGAACCGGAAACGGAAATATTGGATACTGAACTCTTGGGTGAGTTCATAGAATATGACCCTGGAGTAGGGGGGCCCTATTGGTATTATGTATTCCCGGGAACTGGTCATTACTATCTAATAGAGGGGCAGGGGGCTGATCTGTTTTCTACCTTTGACCCATCAGCACCGGAAAATGTAGATAAGTCTTTCAGAGTGGATAATGTAGATACTGATATGTATGAATTTTATGATAATTATGATGACTTTTTAAGTGTATATGGTGATGTAAAAGAGGGTTCAGGGGCCACTATAACCAATGTCTTAGACTCGGAAGAACTATGGCTTTTACTGGCAGGTATACTGGTCGCTTCCGTGGTGCTGGGTGTGGCTGTGTTCGGTAATGGTCTATCAGAATGGGCCCAGAGAATGGTATTTATAAATGGTGGCTGGGGGGCAGTCTGGCTTTTCATGTCTGCTGCTACCTCTGATATACTATTAACTGACAGTCTGGGTAGCTTTGGCCCTATGATATATACTGGTTTAACTGTAACCTTCCTTATAGGATTAATCGCTGAAACCAGTTCAGGGGGGGATTAAAAAATGCTAGAGATAACCTACTTCGATATGATCATAGTCTTTCTATACTATGGGGCAGCGTCAGTATTTAACTGGCTAGGATATCGTTATGATATTCCTATTGTCCAGATGGCTACCTTTGGTGCTATACTGTTCGCTATAGTCCCCTTCCTGGAAATGCTAAAGGACGCTGCCCTGCCTATCTATGGTGCCAGTACCCTGCTGTTCGTCCTGGTGAACGCCGTCCTGTTCATCATGGGAATGGTGAAGTATAGACGGGGGAGCTACTAGGTGCTGCCCGGGATGGACCCCCAGATTACCCTTTATGGTATTCTATGGCTCTATTCCCTGCCCTGTCTGGCCTCATTCCTGGCCCTGCTATGTCGTAATGCCCAGTTCCTGCCTATGGTGATCTGGGGCTTTTCAATTTATAACGTTTGGCAGTATGGGCCCCCTACCCTTTTTGTGATCATCCCGGGATTGATGGCCCTTTTACATCTAGCCCTTTGGGTCCATGAGGATTATATTATACCGATAAGAGCAGTAAATAACCTGCTTAACATTCATAACTGATATAACATTCATAACTGATATAACATTTATAACAAAAAATTGTTATAGTTTTTTATTAAAGTAACTATTGTTAAGTCTGTGATCAGTGCACG
>JAQTUE010000010.1 GCA_028710415.1 Paludibacter sp.
GGATCAATCCGCATAAACCGTCTAATCCCTTGCGTAAATCTACGCCATTCAAACAAACTACATAACGATTGCCTTCATTCAAACTGAACATAACTTTTTTTCGACAAAGGTCAGACTTTTGTCTGTTACATGAAATACGGCCTATTTGGGATGCTTACTCTCATTTAGCCACTTGTAAAGACAAAAAGAGAAAACAAAAAAGCCTTACTGAAATTTCAGTAAGGCTTTTCCGGCTTTTATAAAACGTATTTCTATGAATTATTTCTTGACTAACAGAGCTGCTTTTTTAGTTCTTCTCATGTTTACCAGTTTCTCCATTTCCACAGTGATTGGAGAGGCGATAAATACTGAAGAATATGTTCCGATAAAGATACCGAATAACATGGCAAAGATAAATCCACGGATTGTTTCACCACCAAAAATAAACATGGAAAGTAAAGTAAGGATTACAGTCATTGTTGTACTGAATGTTCGTCCCAACATTTCATTTACCGATAAGTTAATAAGGGAAATCCTGTCACGTTTAGGGAACAACAATACGTTTTCACGAATACGGTCGTAGTTGATTACAGTATCATGCACCGAATAACCGATAACCGTTAATATGGCTGCAATAAACGCCTGGTCAATTTCCATGGAGAATGGTAAGAAACCATACAACAGGGAGAATAATCCCAAGGTGATAATCGCATCATGCGCCAAGGAAACAATAGCTCCCAAGGCATAACCCCATTCGCGGAACCTGATAAAGATATAAAGACCAATACCAAGAATTGCCAAAAGCACTGCCCAGATAGCTGATCTTTTAATATCATCAGCAACAGTTGGTCCTACTTTTTGAGAGCTTTTTATATTTTCAGAAATAAATTCAGCTTTCGTCGTTGAACTCTTCAATAATGGTTTTAGATTATCATAAAGCTTTCCTTCAATTTCATTATCAATAGTTGGCGCATTATCATTGATCTTATATTTTGTTGCAATACGTACCTGATTTTCTGTACCAATAGTGATTACCTGCGGCATTTCACCTTCAAATGCTTTATCAAGCATTTTACGAACATTATCGGCACTTACTTTTTGATCAAAAGCAACCACATAGTTACGTCCACCCGAGAAATCGATACCCAAACTGAAACCACGTACGGCAAATGAGATACAACTGATGATAATCAATGCAGTTGACAGGCCATATAACCATTTACGAATTCCCATGAAATCAACTTTCGTATCTTTAAACCAGTTTTTAGTAATACCGGTAATAAATGATATTTCCCTTGCACTTTTGTGGTCAGCGTATAAATACAACATATAACGGGTAAGGAACACAGCAGTAAAGAATGAAGTCATAACACCAATGATTTCAGTTACGGCAAAACCTTTAATAGGTCCTGTTCCAAAATAGGCAAGAATTACTCCGGTAATAATGGTTGTAACGTTCGAGTCAATAATAGCTGATAATGCATGTCCAATACCATCATCAATGGCTTTACGCATGGTCTTGCCTTTATTCATTTCCTCCCGGATACGCTCATACATAAGAACGTTTGCATCCACGGCCATACCTAATGTGAGCACGATACCTGCAATACCCGGTAAGGTCAAAACAGCTCCAAAGGAAGACAGGACACCAAAAAGGAAAAATACATTTATGATTAAGGCGATATCTGCAATAAGACCAGGGATCAGACCATAATACATGATCATATACAATAAGACAAGTATGAAAGCGATAATAAATGAAAATAATCCATTATTAATAGCTTCCTGTCCCAATGAAGGGCCTACAATATTTTCCTGTACGATATGGGCAGGAGCAGGCATTTTACCTGATTTTAATGTGTTGGCTAAATCCTTTGCTTCTTCAACGCTGAAGTTACCGGTGATTTGTGAGCTACCTCCTGAAATTTCTGTGTTTACAGTCGGGAATGAATAAACATATCCGTCAAGGGCAATGGCAATTGATTTGCCGATATTATCCTTGGTCATTCGTGCCCAGGTTTTAGAACCTTCAGCATTCATTGACATGCTCACATTTGCATAGGCTGAAGTCTGACTGAAATCTGCACGGGCATCAGTGATCACATCACCACCCAGTGGAGCACGTCCATCACGGTTTGTTATTTTAATAGCAACTAACTGGAAGATCTCTCCTTTTTTGTCAATTGCTTTTACTGACCATCTCAAACCTAAATCACGTGGTAAAACATCTCTTACCTGTTTAGTTTTAAAATAAGTGTTTATTAGTGCCGTATCCTTGCTTTGTGCCAATCCGATTACCGGACCGCGGGCGACCTGTCCACCTTGTGCATTGACTTGTAATACAGCAAATAAAGGATTTTCCTTGCGGCTCTTTTCAGTTACCTTAGACGAATCGGTTGCACTTGCAGTGGTAGTTTTCTTTGCCAGGGCAGCTTTTAAACTATCCACACTCGAAATAGCAGGTGTCTTTTTGACTTCAGTCGTTTTAGTTGCAGCAACTGTTTTAGCTGCTGAAGTATCTTTAGCAGCAGCGGTTATACCACCTGTCGCATTCAACGAAGCTAGTACTTTATTTGCTTCACCGATTTGGTTGATGATTTCACTTAAATCATACGTTTCCCAGAATTCAAGGTTTGCAGATCCCTGCAGCAATTTACGAACACGTGCAGGTTCTTTTATACCTGGAAGTTCAACAAGGATACGTCCGTTGCCCAGTTTCTGAATGTTCGGTTGAACAACACCAAAACGGTCAATACGTTGACGTAATACATTGAATGAGTTGGCAATGGCGCCTTCTACTTCTGTTTTTAATACTTTTACCACATCAGCATTCGAAGTTGTCAATGAAATCTTGTCTTTCAATTCGAAAGTACTAAATACCGTGGCCAACTTAGCTTGCGGATCAATTTCCGTGTAAGCCTTCACAAACAAGTCAATATACGCAACCTGACTGTTGGTTTTTTGAAGTTCGGTAGCTTTGGCTAATGCCTGATTGAAGTTTGGACTTGTGTTGAAATCGGATAATGAACGGATGATATCGGCAACCGATACTTCAAGAGTTACATTCATACCACCTTTTAAGTCAAGGCCCAGGTTGATTTCTTTATCACGACACTCTTTTAGGGTGTAACCCAACCATACTTTTTCGCTGGCGATTGAGTCTAAGTAATTATACTCTTTCAATTGATTACCAGCTGCATATTCCTTAGCTTTTTTGTTGTATGTGTTTGTTACAACGGTAAAAGATAAATAAAATAAACACACCAGGGTAAGTGCTATTGCAAAAAGTCTAATAAGTCCTTTGTTTTGCATGGAAAATTTATTTAAGATAAGACATTAATTATTTCGATTTTTTTAACGAGGTGCAAATATAGCATTTTTTTTATTACAAACATAAAAAAATGACACTCAGAACTTAGAATGATGGTAAAAATGTTGTAAAACAAACTTTCTTATAGTTAATTTCCTTCATTTCAAATTTATAAGTGGAAAGAACAACATTAAAATCTAATTAAAATCGTGGTAAGGAAGTTGTCAAAAAAAAAGAATCCATGAAACTAATCATGAATTCTCTTCTAAGTTGCGGAGGCTCGACTCGAACGAACGTCCGTCGGCTGACGGATATGCACTCAACGAGCTATGTATTATTTATAATATCCTTTTTTATAAACTCTCTTCCTTTTGAAGATTTCAATTGTTTCTCACGAATCATAGCATCTTCTTTAGTTTCAAATTCCTCTGAATAAATAATTTCCCATGGTTGAAAACTTTTAGTCCATCCCTTGTTGCTTGAATGATTATGTGCAAAAAGTCTTTTTTCTATATCGGAAGTAAATCCAATATAGATCTTATTAAATTTCTGACTATGTAGTACATAAACAGTAAACATAACATTGAATTTGATGTCAAAAATACAAAAAAACATTAATACTTATCGTAGATAGATGCTATTCTCTTCTAAGTTGCGGAATTCGACTCGAACGAACGTCCGTCGGCTGACAGATATGATTCCAACAAGCTATAGATAAAAAAAGAATCCATGAACTTAATCATGAATTCTCTTCTAAGTTGCGGAGGCTCGACTCGAACGAACGACCTTTGGGTTATGAGCCCAACGAGCTACCACTGCTCCACTCCGCGATATTTTGTGGTGCAAAAGTACTGCTTTTATTGATATAATCAAATATTTCAACCAAAATAATTGATATTAAGATCATAATATTTATTAAGTAACTGATAATTAATGTTATAAGCCGGTAAATAATCCGCTTCCGCTTGAAGGTAAATAGAAAAGGAGACTGTGAATCTCCTTTTTTATAGTTTAAATCTTAATAAACTTCTCTTTTACGGTTCCACAGAATGCGCACTTTTCATCAACAGTTGCAAAATCATAGGTATTCCCGCATACCGGACAAACTGCATATACGAAAGACAAGGTTTTTTCGGTCTTTGTTTCCAATGCTGTTAATGCCTTTTGATAAAAAACCAGATGTTTCATTTCGGTATCAAATGCCCAACGGAATGATTTATCTGCCTTTTCAGCTTTTTCTGTTTTAGCATCTGCCAGGAATTGAGGATACATGGTCTTGGTCTCGTAGGTTTCACCATCAATAGCGGATTCCAGGTTTTCTTTTGTGGTTTTTACTTCAAATGAAGGTTTGAAATCTTCCATTTTTTCACCCAGGCTTTCCAAAGCTTTCCTGTGGTTGGCAGCATGGATACCTTCTGATTTCGATGTTGCTTCGAACAGTTTAGCGATGGTATCATGACCTTCTGCTTTTGCTTTCTCTGCAAATGCGGCATACTTAGCACTGGCAGTAGTTTCGCCTTTAATTCCGGACTTTAGGTTTTCAATGGTTTTTACCGGTTTGGCGCTGTTGCAACTGGCTAAAAATAAAAGGCATGCACATGTAAATACGAATGTTTTTTTCATGTTTAAACTGATTTTTAATGATGATTATTTGATAATTTGCTATATGAAAAGTTATATATCTTTAATTAACAAATATAATCAATAATTGTTCAATTTTAATCAAAAATCATTATATCCCCAACATGTAATTGTATACCAATGAACCTCCCAGGTAGCCGGTAATACTCACAGTAACTGCGGCTAGTGCATACAGGATAAATGAAAGAATTTTTAATGCTGAATTTTCATTCTTCAACATCAGAAGTGTAGTTCTTAATATGGAAGTAATCAACAGTAAAATCAGTGTGATAGTTGCAAATAACTCATGGGTCTCTTTTACCTGTCCGGCTGCACCGTCCATTGGTGAAGTGAAAAAGTTACCTGTCAACCATGCTGCCAAGGCAGCCAAAGTGCCCGCAATTAACAGGTAGTACCCCATTCTGCTTAGGCTGATTTCTTTCTTTAAAAACAAAAAGGCTAGTTCTGCCAAAAACCCAAACATGACTAATGCGATTGGGAAATGCACCAGCATGGGGTGCAAATGACTGGTTGAAAACATACTAAATTGGATTAAATGGTTTGTAAATTGTTTCAGTTTAAATCATACAAGATATCTTAGGAATTTTAAATGATACTTATATAATTAATAACTGATAACAATTGTTCATTTTAATCCTTTATTTCTTTTCAAACGGGAAGAGCCAAACGGGAAGATTTAATCCAGCAGTTATCTTTAGCCAATAGCAACTCCAATCATTCTGCCAATTCCAAAAGTGATTGCGGCAGCCAGCAAGCCAAATACTATCTGACGGAATCCTGAGTACCAAAGGTTTTTTCCGGTAAACAGTGTAATAGCACCACCAATCAGAAAAAGTCCTATTGTACTTAGGGCAATGCTGGAAACAATGGCATGTATGCCGGTAGTAAATATAAATGGGATTACAGGTATGATACCACCAATGGTAAACATCATAAAAGAGTAAAGTGCAGCTTCCACAGCAGAGCCCTGCAGTTCTTCGGGGTTAATGCCCAATTCCTCTTTGACCAATACCTGGTGGGCGTGGGTTTTGTCTTTCATAATTTCTTCGGCCATTTCTTTGGCGTGTTCCTCCGGGATTCCCTTTGCCATATAGATCAACACCAATTCTTTTTGTTCGCCTTCGGGATTGGTTTCTATCTCGTCCATTTCAATAGCCATTTGATTCTCGTAAAGTTCCTGGGAGCTTTTTACCGATATCCACTCTCCAAGTGCCATGGATAATGCTCCTGCTAATAACCCTGCGATTCCGGCAACTAATACTGCATGATTACCTCCGGTGGCTCCGGCAATCCCCATAACAAGTGAGAAGATGGATACCAGTCCGTCATTCCCACCCAAAACGGCAGCACGGATTGCATTTCCTCCTCCGGAATGATGCCTTGTTTCAAATTTAGCCAGTTGAGGACCACTTATCTTTTTTTCTTTTTCCAGTATCGACCACAGAATCTTTACATGGTTGGTCTCGCTGCCTGTAATTTCTTGCTTGTTTCTTTCTTTGATGGAAATAATTGCATTTGACAGGCTTTTTTCGGTATCCATTAAAGAATTCAACACCTGGTCGTACCCGAATATCTTCCCGATAAGGATTAAGGTTCGAGCTCTCCATGACGGTTTGATCAGGTTTTCGGTAGGGATGTTTAACTTGCGTGCAAATGCTTCAGCATGGCCTTGTTCGATCTCGCTCATCTGTCGAAATACATTGGCAACGGTTTCATCCGATTCGTGTTCGGCTAGTTTGCGGTATAAATAACAGGCATCAATTTCAGTTTGAACATTTTTATTTTTCATACAAGTTTTATTTTGTTGTCAAAAGTACTAAAAAGAATGTTTCAGTGCAAAAAAAAGAGCCCTGAACAATTCAGGACTCCTTTTGTATAGTCGGTTTTGATATAATCAGTAATGTAAATGTGGGGATATTGAATTTGTCAATGATGGAACCTCTTAAAAACGCGAAAGGTAGTCACGCCTGACTACCAATCTTTGTTAACCTTAAATCTAATACTATGAAAAAATCACGATGCAAAGATACGGCGTTTTCAAATACCATCCAAGAGTTTTCGGGATTATTTATATCAAAACCATGTTATATAACATATATTTAATCTTTTATGCTGTTTTAGAACATAAAATGATTGTTTTTATGGCTATTAGCACTACGAACGGTAAGTTTTGCTTTGTCCGGTTATTTTGGATGACGGATAACCGGGTAATTATAAGTGGAAGGGTATAACGCTAAAAAACGAGTCCGGAAATAAATCAGGAACCCGTTATGTGTTTTGAGCAGCTATGTAGTTTTTAATTGAAATTAAAAGTGAGGGAAGTCTAGAGATTTAATGAAGGTACCTCTTAAAAACGCGAAAGGTAGTCACGCTTGACTACCAATCTTTGTTAACCTTAAATCTAATACTATGAAAAAATCACGATGCAAAGATAGGGCGTTTTTAAATACCATCCAAGAGTTTTCGGGATTATTTGCATCAAAACCATGTTATATAACATATATTTAATCTTTTCTGCTGTTTTAGAACATTAAAACATTGATTTTTTATGGCTGTTAACACATTGGGTTGTTAGTTTTGCTTTGTCCCTTTATTTTTGTTTGAAAGTTAATAGGCTATTTTTAATAGGAAGGATATTGCATAAAAAAATGAACCTGGAAATATACCTGTAGTTCGTTATTTGTTTTGAAAAACCAGTTAGTTTTTAATTGAAATAAAAATGGAGAAAATTACAAAGTGTCAATGATGGAACCTCTTAAAAACGCGAAAGGTAGTCACGCCTGACTACCAATCTTTGTTAACCTTAAATCTAATACTATGAAAAAATCACGATGCAAAGATACGGCGTTTTTAAATTCAATGCAAGCAATCTCCTGATTATTTGTGTTAAAAGTATGTTATATAACATATATTCAAACTTAATCTGTGTTTTTGAGCATAAAACCACTGTTTTTTTAATGCATTTAACGTTTTTCAGGCCTTCTTTTTTACTCTAGTCCTGGTTAGTGAATTAAAATCCGATTGCTTTGAGTCCTAATCCAGCTTTTTCATCCAATCCAAGCATTAGGTTCATGTTTTGTACGGCCTGACCGGAGGCTCCCTTGAGCAAATTATCAATCATGGATACAATTAATAGCTTGTCACCATGTTTTTCGAGGTACACCAGCCCTTTGTTTGTATTTACCACCTGTTTCAGGTCCGGATTCTTATCGACTACAAAGGTAAATGCACTGTCCTTATAAAAATCAACATATAATTTCTTTGCTTCTTCCAGGGGTAAGGTGCAATGGGTGTAAGTGGTTGCATAAATGCCCCGCGCAAAATTACCCCTGACAGGGATAAAGTTTACTGCTTTCTTAAATCCAGGTTGCAATTGGCGGAGTGATTGGCCGATTTCTTCCAGATGCTGGTGTCCAAAAGGTTTGTAAATGGATATGTTGTTATTCCTCCAACTGAAATGTGACGTATCCGATGGTTTTACACCTGCACCTGTAGAACCTGTGATGGCATTCACATGAATCTCATCAGTCAACAGGCCTGCTGCAGCCAATGGGAAGAGTGCCAGTTGAATGGCAGTGGCAAAACATCCCGGATTGGCTATGCGGATAGCTGATCGTATTTCATCCCTGTTCAGTTCAGGTAAGCCGTAAATAAAGTCATGGTTCGGGCTTTTGGCACGGTAGTCGGTGGAAAGGTCGATAATCTTCATCGAAGCCGGAATCTCGTTACTGTCCATAAACTTCTTGCTGTCGCCATGTGCCGAGCAGAGGAACAAGGCATCCACTTCACTGAATGGTAGTCCGGAGGTAAATACCAGATCGGTTTCACCAATCAATCCACTGTGTACATCGGTTATCGGGTTGCCTGCATTGCTCGTACTGTTTACAAACACGATTTCCACATTCGGATGGTTGATCAGGATCCGTAACAATTCTCCGGCGGTATATCCTGCGCCACCTATTACGCCTACTTTTATTTTTGTCATGAGAGATTATATAATTTTATTTTTTTATTTTTCGTTTTATTTAGTCCAGACTTTGAATGGATTAACTTATTATGGATATCTTATAAAGCCACCAATAAGAATTAATTTACATATATCCGAAAAAATAGATTCTTTTGTTTTTTAATAACATCCAAAATGCCAATTGCCCTATTTTTGCCCTATTATGCTCCAATTTTGCCCTATTCTAAACTAATCACATCTCCATAAATAAGTATTAATATGAACACAATCAGGTATATATATTGAAATAATAATTTCAAAGTAATATTTAATCAAAGTGCTAATTGCCCAATTATTGCCCCATTTTAGAAATTGTTTCATATGAGACACCTGCTCCGGAATTACCAATTTTAATCAGAGTATGATAATTTTCTACCAATTCGGTTAAATCGTAAGAAGCTGTTCGTTTTGAGATATTGTTTATCTGTTGATAATTTCTATTTGTAATTTTTCCATGCAGTTTAACATAATGCATTGCATTAATTTGTCTATCATTTAAACCAATTCTTTTAAGATAACTTTGATCGAAAATATCCTTCCTGAACTCCACCCAGAAGCCTGACATATCATAATAATAGTTAGGCTTTGGAAATCCAGCCTTGATACATTCATTGATCATTTTCAAAGTCCCTCGCCCCCATGATTCAATATATCCGCTTCGGAAAAGTGCATTGGCAATATCCGGATTATATGGTTTGGAAGGGTGCTTCACCAATAAATTTTCAATTGTCCAGTTTTCCGGCAACTGACCTTCATTCCAAAAAATGATTTTTTCTTGATAAACACTTATTTGAATAGGAGTTCCACCTGAATAATCTTTATGACAAACAGCATTTAATAGTGCTTCCCGGATTGCTTCTTTTGCATATTCAAATTTTTCCAACCGATTCAAGCCTTCATAGCTGATTTCAGCTATCATGTATTTTGTAAAAAGCAAATCTGATGCTTTTTCTATTTGGTCAAATAGATTGCCATGAATCTCATCCTGGTATTTCAAATCATCATCGCTCTGAAAATAACCAATCTTTATATAAGCACCTGTAACAAACTTTTCAGGGTTCGGGTGAAATAATAATATAGCAGACCGTTTCAAATAGTCGTTCTCAATCAATAACAGATTTTCTAATAAAATACTGTTGCTGTCATTTATGTTTTCTTTTTCAATGCGCTGACTATTTAAAGCTTGGCTTCTAAATAGATCAAATGTTTCTTGTTTTAAATCTTCAATTGCCACATTTGGTACAGGTACGCTATCCCAACGTTTTCCATTACGTTGTAACAAAAACTTATCCAATGCCAAACCTTTTAGTTCTTGTTTCGTGCTTCCGCTTCGGTAATGGTACTGTCCTTTATAATTTACAGGAAATGGTTGAGGATCTACTGCAATTTCAATATAGTCACCCTCTTTTGTTTCATATAAATTTACATCTACTATAATTCCAAGGATGTCTTTTACTTTGTTAGGAATATCTTGCATTAATTTTTGAGAATTAGTAACTCCCACAACATCTCCAATGTTGTTTTTCCCAATGTAGATAGTACCACCTTTTGCATTGGCGAAACCACAGATCCATTTCAGGTATTCATCCCGCCATGTTTCTTTCCATTCAATGTTTTGGTTCTCGGACATCTTTTACTTGAATTATTTCAAACAAAAATGTTTATAAAATTAAAACAAATTATTGAATAGTCGATCAGATTAACTCTTCTCATTAATTCAATCACTTAATTTTATTTTAATAATCTCTCTTCTATATCAAAATCATTCTGCAACCCCAACCAGAATCTTTCAGAATTACCGAAATAAGCACTAAGTCTCAATGCCGTATCTGCGGTAATCCTACGTTTACCCTTGATAATTTGTGAAATACGTGTTTGAGGTATTTCCAGATCTTTTGAAAGCTTGGTTGCCGTAATCTTCAAGGGGATTAAAAATTCCTCTTTCAGGATCTCTCCGGGATGTATATTTTTTAATCTGTCCATATTCAATACAAAAGTAAGCATATTGTTTTGAATTTATCGGATATCAGGTAGAATGCTCTCATTAATAACGTTTAAAAGAGAATATTTTCATTCGATTTCAATCAAAAAGCGTCTGTTGTTTCCCTGTATACCTCAGCGGCTTCTTATTGATGGTGTCTATTCCTTTTTGACCTTTCAGGAAATCCCTGAGCCTGGTCTCGCTCCAGTTCATATCAAGCCTTTTGAGGATATCCTTGGTGGTATATTCCCCTGACTTTAATAGCTCCAGGACCTTTATCTCCAACTCAGCGTCAAGAGCCTTTGCAAGTATTGCCGATTCATTCAGTATCTCATTGCCCTGCATATCTACCGGGATGGCCCCCTTTTCAATCAGCAACTCGTTAGCATTTACTTCTGATGGTTCCGGTTTCCGCACGTATATCTTTCTTTTCTTTCGTAGGCCATCCAGTACGCCTGACCAGGTTCCGCCGGTTTCAGATGATTCGGCCACATAGATCTCATCAGCCAGGGCATAGATAATCGGGTTGCGAGCCATGGCCAGCTCCGCCTTCCAGGGTGCCCGTGGGTGAAACACACTCACCACCAGCACATCGCCATCGACAATCTGTTTGTAATAGGTTTTAAATCCCGTGCTGAAAGTCATGATACCCTGAGGCAAAACGATAATGCTTTGCCCGATGTATTTGATGGCTGAGTCAAGCGCCTGTTTGTCAACCCCTCTTGCAAAACCACTGACAACAACCTTGAAATCTCTTGTTGCCATTTGGGCGATATGATCGGTAAATTCAAGTGATACCTCCGATGCTTCCCGTGATCCAACGATGGCTACCGATTTCTCCAGCAGGATTTGCTTGTTGCCTTTTACGTACAACAGGGCAGGGGCATGGTTTGTCTTTAAATTGTTTTTGAGTGTCTGGGAATATTCGGGGGAGGTGACAGGAATCAGTTCATACCCTTCGTTCTCCAGTTGTTCCGCCAGAAAGGCATTGTTGGGCAATTCCACCTTGGCAGCATTCAGTTCTTCAATGTCATTCTGTTCCAGGGCAAACAGCCTTTGCCATTCAGTCTCAGGCAAATTAAAAAACTCTTCAATGCTGATATGTTGATCCTGTGAAAACTGAGTTATAAGCGTGTTGATCTTTGCATAGCCCCATCCGGGAATATGTGCCAGTGTAATCCAATATGCGGCTTCATTCATCATGTATATCTCCTCCTACCGTGCGGGCAATGACAAGCGGTGCAATGCTTGCCGCCCCAAGTTTTGTCAGGTATTTCCCAATTTCTTTAATGGTTGCACCACTGTCGAATATATCGTCGATTAATAAAATGTTTTTATCCTCTATCTCTTCCGGTGATTCGTAAATGAACGCGTCAGCCACATTATCGTGTTTCAGGTAGTGATTTTCAAATACTTTCTGCTCACTGGTCAGCCTTTGCTTCTTCAGCTTATGCGAAACCGGTATCTTCAAAGCACGCGCAATCTTTTCTGCAAAGTTTTTTACCAGATCTCCCGAAACGGTAGGTGGAACATACACTAACAAATCAAATTGCTGTTCCCCAAACTTCTTCCGGTATGCTTTCAATGTCTGCCTGACAAGAAAATCCGGAAAGTCACCTGCTCCTTCGTACTTGCTGCGATGAATGGCTGCCCCTATATTTGAGAAGCCATAGAATGAAGCTGCAATTCCATCCACTAAACAGGCACCTTTTGTTTCGGCATGAATATCCGGGAAATAGTTATCACGAAAGTCTTTCAGCCTTTCCGTCCACTCGGGAGTGACAAGTACCCTGATCTTTTTTTGCCCGGTATTATCGCAATTATTGAAGCTCAGTTTCGATTCATCCCCTAAGTAGGCACAAAGGTACTTCATTCTCGATTCGGTTGTGTCAATATATCCCAACATTTTTTCCAACTCCCGGGTCTTGCAGGCTCGTAATTCTTCAAAAAGTGCTGTGTTAAGATCAGGTGCACCTGAAATATATTCGTATTTCTTGCATTTTCCAAAGGTTACTTCCCGTATTATTTTTTGTTCTACCAGGTCGGCTTTTATCACCCGGAACTGATTATTTTTCAGATTTGTTTTTCGCATCAGGTCTTTCTCACCCAGCAATTCGCTCTTGATGGCCCGGATCACTCTCCCGTATTTTGAAATCGCGGGCCTGCCTCCTTCAATAAATACTTCCGGCAACCGCTTGTCGTCAGGGTGATAAAACAGGATGATCCAGGCAGGCACACCATCCCTGCCAGCACGCCCTATTTCCTGGTAGTAGTGAATGGGCGACTGTGGTATCTGGGTATGGATGATAAACCGGATATCAGGTTTGTCAATCCCCATACCCAGTGCATTGGTGGAGATTACGCACTTCCAGTCATTATTCATCAGCCCGTTTTCAATGGCAATTCTCGATTCTGTATCCAGACCCGCGTTGTAACCAATGGAAGATATGTGCAGGTGTTCAAGCCATTTGGAATAAATCTCGGTATCCATGCGTGTACCGGTATAAAGCAGTCCCGTCCCGGGCAATTTCTCCAGATTCTTCCCCAGCCAGATCAGTTTTTCATCCTCCGATTCCACCTTGATAACAAACAACCGGAAGCTTTCCCGCATCAGGTTACCCCTAATTACCGACAGGTTTCCTCCCATTTGTTTTTCAATATCACTTTGTACACGCGGTGTGGCTGTAGCCGTGGTTGCAAGAACCGGAAGTCCTTTCGGCAGTAATTGAACCAGGTTGATGATCCGTTTGAAGGCAGGTCGAAAATCATGTCCCCACACCGAGATACAATGTGCTTCGTCCACTACCACCATCGAGAGGTTCAGTTCCCGGGTTGCTTCCAGCCATTCCGGGTTTTCCTGACGTTCGGGGGCAATGTACAGGATCTTAACTTTGCCTTGCTTGGCTTCAGCAATGATGCTTGAATTTTCCTCGTGGGTTTGTTCGCTGTTGATGCATTTGGCTGGGATGCCCAGTGACGACAGCTTTTTTGCCTGGTCGCGCATCAAAGCTATTAAGGGTGAGAACACAACAGTGATCCCTTTAAACAGGATAGCCGGAAATTGAAAGCAAAGTGATTTGCCGAACCCCGTCTTTTCGATCAGTAATACTCTTTCTCCAAGCAACAACTTTTCAATTGTAGTCCATTGTTCATCATAAAAGCGACTCAACTGAAACCTGTTTCGTAAAACAACTTCTGCTTCCTGCCGGTTCATAACCCATGGTGTTTGAATTTTATATTCTGAAGTAAGAAAAATCTTTTCGAACTACTAAAAAATCATCAAACCCAACGAATTAGCTTAGACCAATCAACAGGCAAACTTAAGACTTCCATAACAAATTTAAATAACCTATTGTTTTATTAACCGTGAATTTCTTCAATATAAAAGTTGCATTATTAATAACTTGTGGTCACATTATTTGTTTACTCCAAAAGATGATGACAATACGAACCAAAAATATTATCCATTAATGGTTGAATTGCAATTATCTCCGCATAACATGGATTGGAACCTTTATATTATTTGTCATTCCCACGGAAAAGGGTTCTAAGGGGGAATGTTAAATATTATGGATCGATTGGAAATAATGAATACAGATATTTGAAAACGATATTAAAACCCGTATCTTCGTGAGGTGAATATAATACGAATAATTAGTATGAAATATTCAGAATTGGAACGTAAACTCTTAAAGGCAGGCTGTCAATTGGTCAGGAGTGGTGGAAATCACCCTGTTTGATTTAGTCCGATTACGGGCATGACCTTTCCAACAGGCAACCACAAAAGCGAAGAAGTAAAAACAGGAACTTTAAAATCCATCAGCAAACTATCAGGGATAAAACTATAATACTATTTTAAAAATGAAAGCAATAGTTATAATTGAAAGAGGCAACGACGGTACTTATGACGCATATTTGGAAAATACTGAAAATTTAAGTTTCGGGTTACTCGGTCAGGGTAAGACAGTAAAGGATACAATGGATGACTTTCTGAATTCCAGGGATGAAATGAAAGCCTATTTTGAAGAAGAAGGAAAACCGTTTCCAGATGATTTGGAATTTGTCTTTAAATATGATGTGCCTTCATTTCTATCCTATTATTCTAAAATTTTATCATTGGCTGGTTTAGAACGCTTGACCGGTGTAAATCAAGGACAATTAAGCCACTATGTGACCGGACATAGAAAACCAAATGCTAAAACAACAGAAAAGATAGAAAAATCGCTGCATAATTTTGCCCACGAGATAAGTCAGATTCATTTTGTGTAATAAATCTCTTTTTTTTTTCAGGTAATTTATGCGCAGCATTATTTCTTTGTCATGAATTAACCCTCTGACAATGCATTTATCATTCTATACTGCCAGACCATATTTTACTGCCGTTTCATACTTGCCGGGTGGGATAGAAATTGTCGTTTTGTAAGCGGCAAAAAATATTTTTATAAACCCAACCTTTGAAGCTTTGTAGGCAGGTATACTCTCTGTCAATCCTCATGCTGGAAAGTTACATGATAGGTTTATAGAACCGGACGGCTATTTTATTACCTCTCTACATGTTTTGCAGTATTGTCTTACCCGCATATTCCCAATTGGAATACCTGTCATGAAAGCCAGCAGGATATTAAAGACCTTTAGTGCTTTATGTTTTCCAAGTCCAAAGCTAATCTCCGTTGATCCGCAAAAAGGACAAACTGTTTCTGCCTGTTCAGGTTCAATTTTATCCTTTAAAAGTTCCCTCGATTTTTCATAATCCTCCTCAATCACAAATACCTGTATCCCCGATCCAAACAAATTGTAATAGTTCGGCATCAGGGTTGCGAAATTCTCATTCGTCAGGAAGCATTCAATCCCTTCGTTGGTGAGCCTGTCTTTAATGAAATAGGCCTCCGTAATGTTATCACAGGTAATGAGTTGGATTGTTTTTGATTGATCCAAAGCTGTTTTTTTATTATTATTGAACTTCTTTTTCAGTAATTGCATTAATAAGTTTTTGAATAACATAAATCCCTATTGGGGGTATGCACAACAGAAAAATATAATTTATATAATCGGATTTTTTCTCAGTTCGTTTGTCATAATTCCGAACAAACCCTTTCACCCAATAATAAAGTATGTAGATTATCGATATAATTTCAAATACTCCAAAAGCTATACTAATTGGAATTATTATGTAGATATTAATTGACGATTTGTAACATACAATTATTGATGAAAATAAAATAGATATAAATATTGATAAAACAGACATCTGGAATTTTAAGAATTCCTTTTTTCTATTTTCCTTTTTATCCTTTAAAAATAAAACATATCCGGTATATAAGTACCACAACAATATTGGTGTAATATTAAAAGTAAAAAAGATGGGTACATTTAAAGATAAAGAACTATCATCTAACATAGAAATAAAACCAGTCGAAATAATGAATGCCAATATCTGAAATACAGAAAAAGTTATTAGAAATACTGATGGTTTTATACGAAACATCTTATTTATCATCTTTTTCTATTATTTCAAATTTGTAAAATATATAATTACTATCCACCCAATCATCATCACCCAAGTCACCCCATAATACCTAAACTTCCGGTTCTTATGATGAATACTGTACATTAAGACTATGTTAGTAAATACCCCACCTAGCAATTCAAGCACATGCAAGGTACGTTCCGGAACACGTCGGTGGTTTTTTATTGCAACGCGCTTGTCATATATGAATACAATTCCGCTTGCAAGGTTTATGATAATCAGGTAAATCAAAAATATCGTATCAATCATCATGCTTTATGTTTTCTACCTCCAATTGTAATTCTTTAACTGTGGTACAAATTGTACCCCAGTTGCTTTTTAGGTAATGATCAATAGTCCTCTTCCATTCTAGTTATTTGCTTTGAATATGACCTGAATGTATCAAACCTTTTAAACCTCAAACTAATAAACGCTGACATGTCTTCGACGATGTCAGGTTATTCTCCTAAACTATTTATCCAACAGCTGAATATTTCAATCTACTTAACACGGAACACGGAACCTTGAACGCGGAACTCTTCAAACTTCAAATTTTTCTTTCTCTACAAACCCTTATTTTTCTTTTGTATTTGTTCCCTAAGTAGAAATTCAATCCCCGACGAACCTGCCCTTATTCCCTAATTATATTACTACTATAAAGTGATATAATAAGGGAATAAGGTTGGGGTTTAGAGGGTTCCGGTTTTCTACTAAGGGTGCCAAAACAAAAATAAGGGTTTTAAATAACTTTAATTCTTTAGTTAATTAAGCTGTTTATGTTGATTGGTTGATCCCACTAGAGGGTAGTTAACAGGTTCCGTTGGTTGATTCGTCTAGTGGTTATCTGATAGCAAGGTAAATTATTCCAATTGCATAATACTTAAATCACCAAAACGCGGAACACGGAACCCTGAACGCGGAACCTTTCAAACCTCAAATCTTTCAAACCTCAAACTCTTTATTCTTCCAAACAACGCGGAACACGGAACCCTGAACGCGAAACTCTTTAACCTTTCAAACTCCAAACTTCAAACTCTTCAAACTCTTTATTCTTCGAGCAGATCCGGTCTTAGTCGCTTAGTTCGTTCCACCGATTGCTGATGATTCCACTCATCCACCTTAGCCTGATGCCCAGACAGCAGGATATCCGGCACCTTCCATCCTTTATAGTCAGCCGGGCGGGTATATACGGGAGGTGCCAGCAGGTTGTCCTGAAACGAATCGCACAGGGCTGATTGTTCATCTCCAATCGCTCCGGGCAAGAGTCGCACGATAGCATCCGTCATCATAGCGGCAGGCAATTCGCCACCCGTGAGCACAAAGTCGCCAATGGATATTTCGCGTGTAATCAAATGTTCGCGGATGCGGTGGTCGATTCCCTTGTAATGCCCGCAGAGGATGATCAGATTTTTAGTCATCGACAGGTTGTTTGCCATTTTCTGGTTGAATTTCTCACCATCGGGGGAAGTGTAGATCACCTCGTCATAATCCCGTTCACTTTTCAGCAAGGTAATGATACGGTCGATGGGTTCGATCTGCATCACCATCCCGGCACTGAACCCAAAGGCATAGTCATCCACCCGGCGGGTTTTGCTGGTGCTGTATTCCCGCAAGTTATGGACATGGATCTCTACCAGCCCTTTTTCTTTGGCACGTTTCACAATGGAATAATTCAACGGGCTTTCCAATAACTCGGGTACGGCAGATATAATATCGATTCGCATGATTTTAGTTTCTAAATGAAGTTGCAAAGGTAGAAAAAAATGTGCTAATTTGTGAATTGGATTATGGATTGACCGGTTAATTGAGTAATCCCTGAAACGGAATATTGCTTTGTTACTATGGTTTACAGGTTGTAATTCGAAAATCATCAGGAAAGGATATTCCCGATCCGCTTGTTTCGATTAAGTGGTACGGTAACCAAGGGAAACGAAAATAACCGGCAACTGTTAGTATTTATGATAATTCATTGGTAATATTTTAAATTTGACGTTTTACATTTATATTCGGTTTTATTTATCCTGGGGGACGGGTATACACGTCACGGAATGCTTCAATCCTTTAATCGACAATAGGTTATACGAATGCAATGTTGTTTAAATGGTTAAACAGCATCTACCAGTTCTTACCAAATAATATTTAGTATCTTAATTCTCAAATTCGTGTCTGTTTTGGCACAGTATTGCAGATTTCACTTCTAACTATTTTATTCAGAAGGGTCTATGTAAGGTCTTAAAATCAAAATACGTAGTATTTTTTTTATCCGTTTTTAATCCGCCTGATTAGCGTTAATCCGCGTTCAAATCTTATTTCCGGTTTATCCAGGTTAGGAACTTGAACAATCTGTTTTTGATTCTGAATTTCAACAAATCAGAATCCTGTAGACGTATTTTGATAGTTTATTAATGCATTGTTTTCTTGCTCCCATTGCTTGCATAGAATTTCAGGGAGCTTATTCCATTCCAGTGCACCCACTAATAAAACGGCGTTCATTCTATCGGGTCAATTGAAAATTATTGACGGATAAAGTTGTTTTTCTTGTGATTCATTTTCATAATTCAATTTTTGCCTCCTTCCGCTTCCGATCTTTACCATATTTGGACTAATTCGCTGTATCGAGGGGGTTCCGTAAGCCTTTAGTGGGCCTTTCGAGGGGGTTTCGAGAGCCCCAGCCCTCCGAACCCCCTCGAAAGGCCCTCGATACCCCCTCGATGCCCCCTCGATACCCCCTCGGAAGTAAGACCAGGACAAGACCATATAAAGACCAAAAACCAAACCGACTTTTTATTATCGCTGAAAAGTTTTCAACTTTTTCAGGTTTATTTTATTATATTACTTTCTGAATACCGTTACTTTTTAGTTTCCTTATTGTTCGCTGAAAATTTCATTATAAATTCCGCATATCATTAAACTGACAAAATATATGTAAGGTCTGCAAATTGAAACTATAAATAAATCGTATTGATTCGGTCAACTGATGAAGAAAGGCTGATCATTAGATTGTTAATTTAATAAATAAAATGGCAATATAAAAAAAGCCGGGAATGGTTCATTTCCATTCTCAGCTTTTTATATAGAGTTGATTGAATATTTGTTATTTACAGGTTGGCCGCCATCCATTTGCGGAGTACCTCCGGTTTCATACCCCGCCGGGCAGCATAATCGGTAAACTGGTTTTCATCAATCTTGCCGATCATAAAGTATTTGGACTGGGGGTGGGCAAAATAGATCCCGCACACGGAGGCATTGGGGAACATGGCCCCGTTTTCAGTGAGGGTAATGCCAATGTCATTGAACCTGACCAGCTTGTCAAGAGTGAATATAATGGATTGGTCGGGCAGGGAAGGATACCCCACGGCCGGCCGGATACCTTTGTATTGTGTTTTGAGCATGTCCTTGATCGACAGATCCTCGTCGGGAGCATAGCCCCAGTATTTCCTGCGTACCTGGGTGTGGAGCCATTCGGCAGTTGCTTCCGCAAGGCGGTCGGAGAGAGTTTTGACCAGGATGGAATCGTACATGTTATCGTCTTTTTCGAAGATGGCAGCAAACTCTTCCACCCCCTTGATGGTAGTGGCAAATACCCCGACATAATCATTTTCGGGAGCCAGGAAGTCGGCCAGTGAATAGCAAAACCCATCGGTAGAGGGATGTTGCTGACGCAAAGTAGGGATCACAATAGTCTGGTCCTTATCCACTATGTAAATATCATCATCGTTGGCATAACCCGGAAACATGCCAAAATTTGCGTTGATTTGCAGTATTTTTTCATCCTTAAACCGTCGAAGCATACCCTGAGCATCCTTAAACAATTTCAATGCCTCTTCCGCTTTTGGCCTGTCCGCTTCGGGGAACTGCTGCAGCCAGGTTACTTTGCACGACTCGCAATCGTGCACCGTTTCAATACCTTCGTACCGGCCGGACATGCGCCAGGCCATAAAGAAAAAGGTCCAGTCGATATACGTGACGATTTCGCTTAAGTCAATATCAGTGAGTTTGATGAGGCCCAGGGTGGCAGGTTTAGAAGGAATATAGCTCATGGTTAGGGTTTGAAGGGTTTGGGGTTTGAAGAGTTTGATGTTTTAAGAGTTCCGCGTTCAACGTTCCGTGTTCCGCGTTGTGGATAGTCGTTTTGTCCTTTTAGAATATCATTTAGGGAAATAACCTGACATCGTCGAAGACATGTCAGCGTTTAAGAGTTTTATGTTTGAAGAGTTTGAAAAGTTTTGTGTTTGAAAAGTTTAATGAGTTTGATGTTGCAGGTTTTGCTTTTTGAACAGAAACTTAACCATTACAACACAAAAATACATGAAAAAGTTGTAAGTTTGCGTTTTATCTAAACATTCAACAAAAACAACAGTATGAAAAAATTAATTCTTGCCTTCGCAGTCATGACATTTACGTTGGTTTCAGCACAAACTAAAACAAACTTAAAACCAACGAACACTCCGATGGAATTGACCACTTTTGACACCATCAAATTGTTGGCGCCCGATACGTTGGGAGGAAAACCGCTCATGCAGGCCATCTCCCGAAGAAAGAGTGATCGTCAATTTGAATCGCGAAACTTGACACTCAAGCATCTTTCTGAATTATTATGGGTTGCCAATGGTGTGAACCGTGCTAATGGAAAACGCACTGTACCATCCTCTATGGGCAGGTATCCGTTGCAAACTTATGCGGTGCTGGCAAATGGTATTTATTTTTATAACCCGGCTAAACATCAACTGGAGCCGGTGGTAAAAGGTGATTTCCGCACGTTGGCAGGGAAACAGGCTTTTGTAGATACAGCACCTCTGAACATTGTATTTATTGCCAAAGGAAAAAGTGCAACCGATAACTTTAGCGCAGCCCTTGAGGATTCAGGCTATTGTGCTCAAAACGTGTACCTGTATTGCGCTTCCGAAGGATTGAAATGCGTGGTGCGGGCAGGTGCCAAAGAAGCGGAATTGTTGAAAACGCTGGGACTGGGTGATAATTATAAGTTTATCATTGCCCAGACGGTAGGATATTAAAGGAAATGACCCCTAAATCCCCTAAAGGGGACTTGAAGACTGGGTTGCGGAATTTATATTCAAAAGAAGAAGTTTATTTAAGATTGAGGTAAGTGGCAAGATAATTAATATAAAGTAATCTTAGTTGTTGAACTATCCCTAAATTTCACTCCCAAAGTGAGGTACAGGCTGTGATAAGTTGGGTTGATTTACGATATAATTCTTTTCTTGCTAATAAACCAAACATCCCCTTTAGGGGCTTGGGGTTCTTTTTTATTATAGTGTAGGTATGCTCATTCCAGTTATCTTGCGGTACAGATCGAGTGCATAAATGTCGGTCATGCCGGAGATATAATCCAACACTGCCATGATTTTGCCGTAAACAGTCGGGCTGTTTGTTTCGTACTGTTCCGGGATACGCATGAGCAGTTGTTGTGAATAGGCTTTTTCGGGATTCAACACCGCCGTTACCAAATGTTCCAGCAGGGTGAGGATAATCTTGTACCCGGCCAGCTCAATATCCAGCACTTCGGACGAACGGTATATTTTTGCGAGAGCCATCTTCTCACAGCTTTTATAGGCATCAGCGGATTGCTTGGGGAGCTGCTTGATGAGCGAAAGGGTGAAAGTGCCGTTCAATATAGCTTCTTCATTTTCTGCAAATACTGCCGAACACTGGTCGATTAGCTGTCCGATAACCGATGAACGCAGGTAGGAAATCTGTTCGTTTACATCGGTTACCATATTCATAGTCTCCTGCCTGCGGGCTTTACGTTCCTCGTCAAAGAAACCCAGGAAGAGGTTTTTTGTTTCGTCAGAAGTAAGAATCTTCAATTTATGGGCATCTTCAATATCCATGATCTGATAACAAATGTCATCGGCTGCTTCCACCAGGTAAACAAGTGGGTGACGGGCATAGCGATCCGTGTTTTCCGCTAACCGGCAGATTCCGAGCTCCAGTGCAATCTTATTGAAATCGGCTTTCTCAGAATCAAAGAAGCCGAACTTTTGCTTTTTAGGGTCCGAAGCAGTGGAAGAATAGGGGTATTTTACGATGGAAGCCAGCGTGCTGTAGGTCAAAACAAACCCACCCGGACGACGGCCATTGAACTGGTGGGTCAACAGGCGAAACGCGTTTGCATTTCCTTCGAAACAGGTACAGTCTTTCCATTCCTCAGCAGTCATCTCACTCTTCAGGTTCTGCACATTCCCTTCCGAAAAGAAGGTGGCAATGGCTCTTTCGCCCGAATGCCCAAAGGGAGGGTTGCCCAGGTCGTGTGCGAGGCAGGCTGCCGATACTATCGACCCTATCTCATCCAGAAACGGGGAACTATTCTTATTCTTTTTTTGTAACCGGTGGGCAACATTCACACCCAACGATCGACCAACACAAGCTACTTCTAAGCTGTGAGTAAGGCGGTTGTGGACAAAGACACTTCCCGGAAGAGGGAATACCTGGGTTTTATTCTGAAGGCGACGGAACGGTGCGGAGAAAATCAACCGGTCGTAATCGCGTTGAAACTCACTGCGGTCGTCGGCCTTTGTGGCATGATAGGCTTCCTGGCCAAAACGCTTGGTAGAAAGAAGTTGATTCCAGTTCATTCTTATGTTGATATTAACTTCGTTTTTATTACTTTCAAAGATCTGATCTTTGATGATCTGATCTTCGATGAAATGAAAATCTTATGTGCTTTGTTTTATCCGGGCATGTGGTAGTGCTTCAATTGAGCCCGCAATTCCTTACTTTTATCCGCAGTAACCTTATCCATCCATTTCCAGAATTTAATGCCGTGATTCATTTCTTTGGTGTGGCACAGCTCGTGCAGGATGACATAATCGATCAACGGTGCAGGTAATAGCATAAGATAGAGCGACAGGTTGATACTTTTCAGCCCCGAGCAACTACCCCAACGGCTTTTGCTGGACTGAATCTTTACTTCGGCAAACTCAAATCCGAATTTAGCAGCGAGTTGTTTGGTACGGTCCGGTAAAAGCCTTTTCGCTTCCTTGCGCATGAAATAACTAATCCCATTCCAGAAGTATTCCTGAGTCTGTGCATCGGTACAGATAGTTCCATGGGGAAATTCAATATTCAGTGTGCTGTTTTTTAAGGCAAAATAAATATTCTTGCGCTCACTGGCTTTAACCTCAACCTTGAACGTGAGGGTTTGCAATTGTGAACCTTCATCGATGATGATATTGCTTTTTTGTAATCCTTTCTCCAGCTTTTCCTGTTTTTGAATCAGTTTGGCACGGATTGAATTAATAAATTTCATGGCTTCGGATTCGGATGACCTGACCGGCATGGTCACCTTTAACCCGGAAGCTAAAATACGTACACGGATGTGTTTTGACCGCTCGTTATGAACGAAATCGATAGTACCTAATTCAGGGTCTGTGATCATAAACGAACTAAAAAATGCTGGATTGGATAAAAAAGCAATACAAAGGTACATTTTTTTTGAACAGGAAATAGGTGTTTATTGCCTGAAACGAATAACTTTGTACAAAATTTGAAAAATACGGAAATCATGAAAATGGAGGGTTCAAAAGGACTAACTGTTTGAAGATAGCCGCTAACAGGTAACAGGAATGATACAAGCAAAAAATATCCATAAGAGTTTTGGTGAACTCGAAGTGCTTAAAGGCGTTGACTTAGACGTAAAGAAAGGGGAGATCGTATCCATCGTAGGGCCAAGTGGTGCAGGTAAAACGACACTACTCCAGATACTTGGTACGCTGGACAAACCCAATGCGGGTGATGTGTTGGTGGATGATATCGATTTCAGCAGATTGGGAGAAAAAGACCTGGCAGCATTTAGAAATATACATATCGGGTTTATCTTTCAGTTTCATCAGCTGCTTCCTGAATTTACAGCCCTGGAGAATGTTATGATCCCTGCCCTGATTGCCCGGAAAGACCAAAAGAAAACATCCGAGAAGGCAAAAGAAATACTGGCTTATCTTCAATTGACGGACCGCATGGAACATAAGCCCAATGAGCTCTCGGGAGGTGAAAAGCAACGGGTGGCAGTAGCACGGGCGTTGATTAACGATCCGGCGCTGATATTAGCCGATGAACCATCCGGAAGCCTGGATTCAAAGAACAAGGAGGAATTGCATAAGCTGCTGTTTGACCTAAGGGATAAATTCGGACTGACGATTGTTATTGTCACACATGATAAAGACCTGGCAGCACTATCGGACAGGGTAATCCAAATGAGGGACGGGCAGATTATAAATTGAGTATATGTTTCTGAATTATCAAGCAAAAAGTAGAATTCTTAAAGGACGCAATTTGCGACCTTAGAAATGTCAGGCAAGGAAATATATTGGATGTACTCACCTGACTTTATGTTTGAGCTGAAAAAGAAAGGAATATCTTGAGGACTCAATCTGCGACCTCAAGTTGGGGAGGCTGAACTGGCATCAGGAAAATAATTGGAAATGAAGTGTGGAATCCAGTGGGGTATGATATGAATAATAAGAGTAACCTACTCTTCATTATAATTTGATGATAGTGTCGTTGTTTATTAAGTGACGAAGTATAAAGGTAAATTGCTAGGGAATTAGTTGATACCTTAAGAAAAAACTCAAGTATCGAATGTGAAATCTGTGAAAACGTTAAAGCTAAAATTAGGTTCGCTGTGAAGAAGGTAATATGGAACTATGGTTATCTCCAGACTTGCAGATTAAGGCTAAAGAAACGGACATATTACTGGATAATAAGATTAGTGTCCAAGGTTTATAAATTAAATACAGAGCCTGAATTGTTAGTTACTGCGGAGCCAAAATAATTAATTTCACTATAATTTGTATTTGCGGTTTAAACATTATAAAACATTTTTTTGTTATAGATTTTTAAAATAGTAAGACGAAATTAGCTTAGAATAAAAAATATAGATTACATTTGTATAAAATTTTTTCAACATATGGTATTTCCTGAAAAAATAACGCCTTGTCCAATTATTGAGACTGTATTTGAGTTAAGATTTAAATCATCTATTAATAGCAATGCAGTTTTTGGAGTTATATATAGTGCATTACAAGCCCAATTCCCTAAAGTAGAAACTTTGCCTATTTTACAAATTCCTGAGGCAATTAGAAAAAATGATCCAAATTTAAGATATAAACCAAGTTACAAGATATCGAATGATAATTATATTGTTCAGATAGGTGATGAGGTTATTGCTATAAGTTCAAATGTGAATTATCCAGGTTGGAAAAACTATTCTGAAGTACTATTAAATGTATTGACAAGTTTACATAAAACTAAGGTCATTCAAAACATAGAACGTGTTGGTCTTAGATATATCAATTTTTTTGAAAATATAAATATATTTGACAATGTAAATATAAAGTTAAATATGTATCAAAAAGAAATATCTAATAAGAATACATTCATTAGAACTGAAGAACACGGTACTATTTTTGTCGGTACAATACAGGTTGCAAATAACATATCGGTAAAAAACAAAGTTGGTTCTTTGATTGATATTGATGTTTATAATGATATTAATAAAAACAAATTAGATAATTTTTTTTCAACCAAAAAAGAATTTATTGATAAAGCTCATTTGTTTGAAAAAAAATTGTTTTATGATTTACTTACAGAAGATTTTCTTAAATTTTTAAATCCTGTATACAATGTCGAATGATTATTCCAAAACTCAAACATTTAGCACAATAAATTTGATTATGATTAGTGCATTAACGGCTTCAACGTATTTGGATCAACCATATACAAGGTTTTTTGAACCAATAATTGAAAATGTATATCCACATGATGCGACTATGTATAACAATGAGTCTACTAATTCTTTATTTTCAGAATACCAACAAATTGAGGAAAATATTTCTGATTTTAAATACTTATTGAATTTTTCAAATAAAATTGCAGAAAACAGTAAAAATATTGAACCGAGATTTGTGAAAATGGTTGATGAATTTTTCTGGGATTTGGTATGAACTTCGACGACATTGAAAATTATCTTCCAAAATATTTATCAGAAGATTCATATCAAAAATTATTGACAGCTGTTAAACAATTTCCTGAAAATATTGATCAAAGAATATATTCAAATATTCTAAATGATTATAATTCAATCTTACAGGGAGATTGCATTTCTAATATGCCTGTGGTTAATTTACCTATTTTAAAAATTGGTAATGTTGATTGTATAATACTTTCAAATTCATGTGATAATTTTCCAGATCATCAAAGATATTTTCCAACAAGGTTAACTTACGCACCGATATTCAATTTAAATAAGTTTATAAATAAAGCCAAAGAGCAATTTGAATTGACATCCGATCAAATAACAGGATATTTATCATCAATAAAAAGACAAGAGATCACTCAAATATTATATTTGCCAAAAATTGAAAATAAATTGGAAGAATCTATTGTTTTTTTCGATAGAATAAACAATTGTAGCATTGAAGACATTGATTCTGATATAAAAAACACCAGGAAATTTTCATTAAGTGATTACGGATTTTATTTATTCATTGTTAAACTTTCAATACATTTTTCCAGAATAATGGAAAAAGTAGACAGAAATTGACTATTTGAACTTTAATGACCCCGGGATATAACATTTCGGGGTTTTTTATTATATAAAATATGAATAACATTTCTATCCATGATAAGTTACGCATAGATTTGTTTTCAGGGCTTTACAGGCATTTGAAATATTCTAACAGATATAGGCTCAAAACAAGAAGCTACATCATTAAATTGGCTAGAATCCCCTTGCTAGTGGGCGTTGCTCCCAATAAGACACTCTCCAAAGTAGCCAACAAGATAGATTAGATAATTAGTGGAAGTACAGTGGTAGTTATGTCATTGATGCCGAGGGAAAAACTTATCAAGGCATTAAAAATGGTTGCCGATGGAATAAGTACGGATTATGGGTAGAGGGACCTCTAAAATCTTTTGAACCGGACATGAAAATCAACCTTCGTTATTTTTATTAGTAATCCAAAGCATATTCCACAAATGAATGTCACCGACTTTATTGGGTAAATTGAATTGATTTACTCATTTACTCATTCATCTATTTTTTTTGTCTAATTTTATAAATATTTGTTTGAGATGGAGAAAATGTATATTTTTGATGAATAATATGAAAAATCATGCTATATGGAAATACCTTATTTTGCATTTGTAATTATTGTTGTATTGTTATTTATTGTTTTTGTGAATTGGGAAAATTCAAAATCAGAAAAAAAAGCCTCTGAAAGAGAATTCAATAAAAAAAGAGATTTAGATATTGATTTAAAATTTACGAAAGAGAGGAACAAAGAGCTATTTGATAAGAATGAAGAATTAAAAAAACAAATCAAAGATTTAAAAAAATAAAATCAATTACGAAATTTAATTCAATGAACCGTTACAGTTGAAAATTGGAGCGGTTTCTCGTTTGTTGAATAAAAAAACGGCCAGGAACCACCCTGACCCTTCAATTGTGTTTAACTTACCAACGAAAACCGCTGGAAAGTATGAAAAAAGATAATGTGTTATATTTAATAGTAGAAATTTAGATTTGCCAATTCTATAAAAGATGATTTAATTTCATCGTAATAAGGATTCGTTGTTTCTAAAAATAATGATGCTATAATTTCAATATCATCTATCATTCCAATAGCATCAATTTTATCTATATTATCTGCATTTGAATTTTTATACCAACGGTCAAATAACCTTGCTCTTGCATGATGTCGTCCATCAAATGAATCAAAAATAACTACAAGTGCGTTTAACTTGTTTTCAAAGAATTTTTTCAATACATATCTTATCGTCAGTTCTATTCTTATATCGTTAATAGATCTTACCGAGTTTAAAGGCTCTAAGTTAAATGTATATATTTTGTAATTTGGATTAATGTTAATAGGTAGATAATACAAAAAAGACAGGCTATGGATTTGTCCATATTCTGTCTTAAAAGTATATCCATTCTCTGAATCTACAAGTTTATAAGGGTTTGGCAAATTCAAAATGGTCAGATGTAAATCCGTTTAATGAGCCGTTCTTTTTTATATATTTTTGCATAGCTCGTTTGTCTGCCAAAACTGTTTTGAGGAAATTAGTTTTGGGAACGATTTTAGTTTCTATGTTTACTTTAGTTGTTTTCACAGCTATCTGATTAATTAGTTTACAAAAGTAATGAATATCAACAATAAATTGTTCATTATTTTATTTTTAAATCACTATAAGATAACGCAATTTAACTCTTTAGGATGGTTCTCAATAATAAAGATAGAAGTTAGTATGTTTTTTTACTAACTATTTGCAAATGGTTGGAAAGTAATAAATAGAAATATTTCTTTTTAAGATATAAAAATCAAACTTAAAACAGGATGATTTAAAGAATTTTGTTTGACTGTTTAATTTTGCCTATTTTTGCACCTCATAAACATCAATACAAATCTATTCTTACCTTTATTTTTACCAAAACACACAGTAATAGTATTTATGTGTTTGGTAATCAAAACTATTTAAGTAGTCTAGCCGGGAATCGAACCCGGATCTAGTGTTTAGGAAACACTTGTTCTATCCATTGAACTACTGGACCTTTTTTTGGTGGTGCAAAAATACGTCTTTTAAAGGACATATACAAACACCAAGCGATAGTAAATGGTAAATTGATTCATAGAAAAACGCATCAACATGAGTAAAAATAAATTCTTTGTGGTTTGGGAAGGCAAAGAGCCAGGCATATATCGCTCGTGGGAAGAGTGCAAGCGTCAGATTCATGGGTTCGAAGGAGCGATCTACAAAGGCTTTGCTACAGATGCGGAAGCCCGTGAAGCCATGGTGTCGCCGTGCTGGGATTATATCGGCAAGAATGCCAAGACAAAGAAACCGGATCAGGAAAAAGTTGCTAACGTTGGGTTGCCGAATTATGAGAGCCTTTCGGTCGATGCTGCCTGCAGTGGAAACCCTGGAGCCCTGGAATATAGGGGTGTATACAGTAAAACAGGTGAAGAAATCTTTCATCAGGGGCCGTTCAAGCAAGGAACAAATAATATTGGAGAGTTCCTGGCATTGGTTCATGGATTGGCCTTCTTAAAGCAAAAGAACAGTCCGCTACCGCTTTATACCGACAGTAAAACAGCTCTAGCCTGGGTGAAATCAAAGAAAGCAAAGACCAAGCTGGAAAAGAACGACTCGAATGCAGTGCTTTTTGATCTGATAACCCGCGCTGAAACCTGGCTTCAGCAAAACAAATATACTACTACCATTTTAAAGTGGGAAACTTCAGTATGGGGTGAAATACCAGCTGATTTTGGTAGAAAATGATTAGTGTTTTAGCTCTTTTTTAGGAGCTTTTTGAGCTATATTATTTTCAACCGATAATATTAAAACCATTAAAATGCCAAAGATGGATGCATAATTTACGCCCGTGATAAATACATCAAAGAAGGATTGATACACACATGGAAATATTAATAGCACTGCAAATAGTTTCCGATTCCTATCGGCAATGAATATTGGGTAAATGTATATAAATAAGAGCAATATTAATCCGAAGACACCAAACTCCATGGTGGTTTGCAGGAATTGATTGTGCGAAGTGAGAATTCTAATGTGTTTCCAGCTGAGGCGGAATTCTTCCGTTTGATATTTAGCCCTGGCTATATCGTATTGTTCCTGGGCATTACTTACCCCATACCCCAGGACCGGTTTCTCTTTAATAACTGAAATGGCTGCTTCCCATAAAAAGATACGGGGTTCCGTTTTAAGTAGATTCTCAGACATACGTTTTTGTTGACTGACAATCCCAATCAACAAGAAAGGCACAAGAAATCCTACTATAATTCCTACCATCTTTTTCCTTTTCCATATTTCGAAAAAGATAAAACTGAGCATTAATAGAATCCCGGTTATAAAACCACTTCTTCCCTCTGAAATTGAAAGAATACCAAATATAATGGTTAAAGCTCCAATATACAAAAACAGTTTCCACCAGATAGTCCTTCTCCATGAACGCGTCAGGATATACCAAATGCTAACAAGGGAAATGTTCATATAAAGATTAAACACCATGTGGCTGTTGACTGAATTTACTCTTGCATTCTCGAAAATTAATCCCTTATCAGGATTTAAAATAAATTCAATTATGCCAATCCGGTAAAAAATGATGTATGAAATTGCTATAATAGAAGAAATAATAAAAGTATTCAGAAAATAATTGAGTTTGTATTTACTGTTCACTCCAAAGAAACCTACACATGCGAAGCCGAATATTGCTAACCGTCTGCCTACAAGCCATGTAAAATACTTGGACGTATTCTCAAATGGATAATAAACAAATGCCAGCAAAAAGAAAAATGCCATGACAAGGTAGTAGATACTTTTTTTATCTAATGTGATATTCTCCCATTTCTTTTCGAGCAAAAACTCAAAGAAATAACTGATAAAGAAAAGCAGGAAAGCAATTTTTTGAACCGGATAGTAATATATGGATGTAACAACAAGAAGTAACAGGGATGCTAAATTGATATAATTAATCGCCAGAATTATTTTTTGTTTCATGAGTCGCAGATTTATCGATTGTTATTATTTAAAAATATAGATTGGGCAATTAAATAGCCGAATAAAGAAAATGCGGGATTTTATTTTATGAATTATTTCAGTATCATTAATGATATTTGCAAAATAAGTGGATTCTGCTATTATTTCTTTAGTAGAAAAGCCTTTCCGTGCCATCTTACTTACAAGTTTCAATAATCTTTTCTTTTCAATATCCGGAATATGGCTTCTTTGATCCTCAGTAACATTTTTCCCTATTAAAGGCAGGGAGTTTTCCCATTTCTTGAATACTGATATCAAATTCCTATAATAAACATCATCTGTTTTACCCCTTGAAAAATGTTCTAGTTTGATGTCATAAAGCACATAGTTTGTATATCCGGCCAGGGTTGATTGTATGGAGATATCAAAATCATAGCCATGAAATCCATTGAATTGTTCATCAAAATGAATCTTTTTCATCAACTCACTTGTCATACACATCAACACTCCATCCAACAAAATAACTGAACGTTTCGAATCCTTAAAGTTCTCAGGATGTATAATCTGTTTTGACTCTTTCCTTCTGTTTCTGTCTGATTGAATTATGTTTACACATGACATCAGTGTTGACCAGGAAGCCGGTACCCGGGTTGCCAGATCTCCACCGGCTAATCCCAGAATTCCTGTTCCCGGAGATTGCAAATGTTGAATAACTATTTCTCCCCAGTTTTGAGTATGGAATAAAACATCTTCGTGTACAAAGCAAACATATGGGAACTTACTCTTTGCAAATCCGGTATTGTATGCTGAAAAAATAGAGTATTGGTTCGCTGAATTATCTATTGAAATTATCTCATAGTCAACGCCAACGGTATTTTTTATATTATCAATAAACGCTGTGGAAAGCATTTTATTTCTGGAACAGACAATTATGGAAAGCATATTCTTAATCAATCATTATTTTTTTACTAATCCATTTGTACAGAAAAACTTATTTTCAAGTTGTTTTTTACGGCATATTTCCATGTTTACATCCTGATTAACCCAGTTTTCAAGGTGTTGCAAGTGATACTGAACCGCTAAATTCCTAACTGAAATATGTTTAAATCCCGCAGCCGTAAACCGCCAGGTCAGGTCATAGTCTTCACCAACAGCGGGTAGAAGATAATCTTCATCGAAGCCATTAATTGAATAAATAGCTTTTTTGGAAAATGACATATTGCTTCCTGTGAAATGATTCAATGTCCGGATTTTAGGAATAAATCCAAATATATTATCGGGAGAAATAAATATCCCTTCCTCTACATATCTATTATGCCCTTTGCCAAAGAACAGCTTTTTTAATAACCTTTTTTGCAAACATTGTATAAACGAACTGTCATCAAGTATCAGGTTTGAAGTTGTTTTATCCAGCTTTACGCGTTTCCCGGCCAATACATGATTCTCATTTGCATACCGAAGATGCATTTCAATAAACCGATGATGCAGTACGCAATCCCCATCTATAAAGATTAACCAATCTGCTCTGGATGCCTGGATTGCCCGATTCATTGCCTGGTTTTTACGCCATCCTTCATCTTTTTGGGTTAAATGTTGCATGGGTTGTTCAAAAGGGTACTTGTCGATAAACTCCTTGACAGAAGCATGCTCGCCATCTTCGGCTATAATAATTTCAAAATCTTTTTCTGTCTGATAGTGAAGCGAATCCAACACAGCCTTCAAAAAGCGTATATTATTGTAAATGGCAATGATGAGTGACGCTTTCATGTTAAATTCTTATTTGCTGAGTAATTAGTTTTATGTTTTTTCCAACGCATGCTTAAAATATTGTCTATGCAAACCCGAGGTTCAAAACCACGTGCCGGAGCATATTCCCGGGCCATAATTTCAAGACATTCCGTATCAATATTCAGACGTTCAAAGTTTCTGCAGCCTTTTTCAAGATCTACTTTACCAAATTCTATACGGTTCAGGTCAATCAGTTCGATTTCAATATTATCCTCCTTTTGCAGAAACAATATGTTTCCGGCTGAATAATCGTGATGCAGTATTCCTTTTTCATGGATGGTTGCAGTGAATCTTCCAATGGCCTTCAACACTTCATTCCTATTCGGAAATTGTGGGTTGTTGATTAAATCTGTAAATTTATTAATACAATCTGATTCAAGACTAGCGTAATAACTTTTCGTGAACAAAAATACACATTTTTGTTCATAATACCCAATTGGTGTTGGTGTCCCTATTCCCAGCCCATTCAGCTTTTTTGCATAATCGTATGACCGGCGGGCTTTAGAGTGCCTGAAATTACCATATATGAACCTGTTTACTACATTGGGTTTATGAAAGGATTTTACAACAATTTTATATCCTTTGTATTCAAAAGTTTTTAAAGTGTTGCGTAATGAATGAATCGTTATACCTTCGTTTTCAAACAGTTCAGGCAGGTTGTAAACAAACTCATCCAGAATCTCAAAATCTTTATTTACTACTATTCTTTCTGGTTTAATCAATCGTATAAAGAAATTGAATAACCGTGACCAGGTTCTTCGGTAATGCAATTTCCCTCCCAGTTCCCGATAAAAAAAAGCTTTGTGCCGTTTGTTTAAAATGCTTATTGCTTCTTTTTTCTTATTCTTGTTGGCAATTCTTTTGGAATTAGCATGAATACGGTAATACAGGCAAACCTGTGGTAGGCGAACTACTTCTCCGCCTCTTTTCAAGAGCGAAATCCAGAAGTCCCAATCCTCTGGACCTTTAATTTCAGGACAAAATCCATCTGTTTTATCGAAATCAGTTTTGCGGAATATGCCACTTATATACAACATGTTTTTCCGGGCCAATAATCTTCTGCTGAATGGCTTTAAATTCCAGGCGCCTTGCCGGTCGCCAAAAAACTCACCCAATCCATTCACCATTTTCACCCTTTCGTTCTTACTAAGGATATCGACGGCTTTTTCTATATAATCAGGTGCTATCAAATCATCAGCATCCAGTGGCAGGATATACTTTCCTGTTGCTTTTGAGATTCCGGTATTGCGTGCAACCGATACTCCCTGGTTTTTTTGTTGGCAGGCTTTAATCTGGGGATGGTTTGCGACAATACGATCAATAACCTGTTGTGTATTATCGCTAGAACCATCATTTACGATAATTATTTCCAGTGATGGATACGAAGAAGCCAAAGCTGAATCCACTGTTTCTTCCAGGTATTTTTCTGCGTTATAGGCTGGTATAACTATACTTACGAGTTCTGTTTGTGCCTCACCCATTAGATCTTGTCACGTTTGTTAATGAGTTTATTAAAGTAATATCTGATTGGATTGGTATATTTCAACTGCTTCCAAGGGCGGCTGCTATGTGGTAAATGCAAAACCGGCAATGAAGTCAGCAGGTAGTTTTTATATTCCAATTCAATTGATTTGTGCGAAATAAATACATCATACCATGCCTTTTCAGGATTCAATGCATCGAAATTAAACGAGCTTAAAAATGATTGTGTCAACAGGGTACAACAGAAACTAAGTCTTTTGCGGGAATTAATTGTTCCGGTGTTATATCTCCTGGCATATAAATATGGGAAATTTATTTTTCCATGGATATCGGTTGTCACAGCAGCTATCATACCCGGTTTATTTAGTGTTGCAACATTATCGTACATCTGCTGGATCGTATTCTTTTCAACAATTACATCCGATTCGATGATCATTAAATGTGCATTCTCAAAATTGGCACTATGTTGTGCCTTTTGCAATATCAACAGATAATTTGGCGAAGGGTGCATGGTAATCTGTTTCAGATTAACCAAAGTAAATCCTAATTCCTCTGATTTCTTTTCAAGTATTTCGGTGTTGGTATCCGAACTAAAATCATTGTAAACCGTATAGCTGTATTCTACATTTATTTCAGATTCCATTATACTGGCAATGGTTCGAAGGGTCGTATCCATCGAATCTTTTACCGGAGTTATAATATGAAGTTTGTTCATTCTATTTATTATTTAAAAAAGCGATTGATAACAGGAATATTGCGTAACGGGAAATCACGTTTTACCAATAAGGCAAGGAATGCAATCATTAAAACGGATTTGAGCATTACATTTACGACTGTATAGGGTGTCTTAATAAATAAACTGATCACATAAAACAAAAGTGTAACCGCAGTATACAGCCCGATACTTTTCAAATCATACTTGATGGGCATATGCTTCTGTCCGAAATAATAGGAAATCACCATAATCACAAAGTAACAGCTGAATGCAGCCCAGGCACAACCCATATAGCTGTAAGTTGGTACTAAAATTATATTTAATACTACGATGATCACGGTTCCCAATACAGAAAACCAGGCTCCATACATCGTCTTATCAGTTAATTTATACCAGAGTGACAGGTTGAAGAAGATGCCCTGGAAGATAAATGAAAACAGGACTATCGGTACAACCTTTAATCCTACCCAGTAATTGTGTTGGATTACATATTTAAATATGTCCATATAAAGTACCATCCCTAAGAATATAAAGAGTGCAAACAGGATGTAAAACTTCATGGCATCTGCATAAGCCTCCAGGCTGTTTTTATCTTTTTTCTGAGCAAAGATAAACGGTTCGTACGAATATCGGAAAGCCTGGGTAAACATCAACATTACTAAAGCAATTTTCGAAGTAGCACCATATATACCCAATTCGGCAGCCCCTGTTGTTCCGGGAATCAGCATCTTAAATAGTATTTTATCCAGGGTCTGGTTCATAGTTCCTGCAATTCCCAATACGACCAATGGCAAGGAGTATTTGAGCATCTTTTTAAGCAATTCTTTATCAAACTCAAATTTCACCACAAATACATCAAACAACAAAGCAACAGTAACTGATGCCGTTGAAATTATATTTGCAATGAACACATAGCCAACTCCGTAATCAGGATTATAGAACCAACTAATCAGATTAGGTGCTTTGATCATCAACCACGGGCAAATTACCAGGAAAAATATATTAAAGAATATATTGACAAAAATGGCAAATAAATTTAAAGCAACAAACTTAACAGGCCTATTTTTAAAGCGAAGGTACACATAAGGAATACATCCAAAAGCATCCAATGCTACCGTTGTGCCCAACATGGCAATAAATTCGGAATGGCCGGGGTAACCCAATGCTACGGCTATTGGATGGGAGAATATAATACAGACTGATGCAAAAATGAGGGATGTTACTCCTACAGCTATCAGGGTTGTACTGTAAACTTTCCCTGCTTCTTCCTTGTTCTTATTGGCAAAGCGGAGAAAGCCTGTTTCCATACCGTAGGTAAGAATGACTAAAAATAAAGCAGTGTAAGCATACAATTCAGTTACAACCCCATACTCAGCAGTACTGGCCAGTACATAGGTATACAGAGGTACCATCATCCAGTTCAGGAACTTCCCTAAAATGCTGCTAACTCCATACATGGCAGTTTCCTTTGCCAGCTTTTTCATTTGTTGTGCCATTCTTTTATCTGTAAGTTAAGTTGGTTAATCCTGTTTGTTTAGGCTATTCAGGTGATAGATCAATTATTTACGAATTGAATTTTCTGCCACTTCAATTTTGCACACACTGTGTGCACAATTTGAATATCCGGATTCAATTCATTGAATTTTATAAAGTTATGTATGTTTCTTTTTGTGAATCCTTCTCCGTATCTAGAAGTTAAAGCATTACTTAGTTCTAAAACAATGTTCTTTCCATAATCTGCCCTGCCATTTTTCAGAATATCTTCATTAATTTGTTTCCCGATATTCCAGTACAAAAGCGTAAGTTCACTATTTACAGTTAAAGCAACACGTTCGCGCGTACCGTCAATTAATGATACGATTGATTGTAATAAGTCCTTCTTTTGAAGATCCAGGTTGCTCATAATTATATAATTGTAATTGTGTACTCACTGTGTACACATTTGAGATTTTGCACGCAGTGAGTGCAAAATGTTGATATCATCGTTCGTAAAAAGTCCTTCTTTTGAAGTACTCGGTTGCTCATGCTTCTTTTTATAATTGTGCAGACACTGTCTGCACAATTTCAGACTGGTTATTTTATAAGAGTTGAGAACTTAAACTCCCTACTCTTTATGTTTAAAATGATTCAATAACTTCTCCACCCACTTTATTTCAGGTGTAGGTTCAAAGTCCTCAGCTTTCAGGTATCCGCCATCCAACAGCAGTTTTACTGCTTCTTCGGCTTGTCCTGATCGTACTTCGAGCTTTACCCCTCCATCTGGAATGTTTATATAGGCCCGGTTATTGTTCTCATCCATCCCGTAACATTCAATTCCACAAGATTCAAGATATGATTTTACCAGTTGATAATCCTTCGAACTGCTAAAAGTCCTGATAGTTACAAGTTTTTCCATTTTCTATAATTTTTAGGGGTTATAAAAACTAAAAATGATATCCTTACTTCCTTTTTCTGTATCGTCCTGAAATTTTTTAATGCTTCTAATAATTTCTACTTTCTCCCTACTACTTTCTTTTCTGTCTACTTACTCCTTACCTCTTGCTCCTTGCCTCTGACTAAATTCCTCAATCCTCATTCCTCGTCCCTAGAACAACGTCCCTGTTTCTCCCATTCTCACCCTTCCCAGATGTTTATACGCCAGCTCGGTTACTTCCCTTCCGCGTGGTGTTCGTTTCAGGAAGCCTTCCTTAATCAGGAACGGTTCGTATACTTCTTCCAAAGTTCCCGAGTCTTCTCCCAATGCCGTTGCAATGGTGGTCAATCCGACAGGTCCACCCTGGAATTTATCTATGATGGTTATCAGGATTTTATTGTCAATCTCGTCCAACCCATACTTATCTATATTCAGAGCTTCGAGTGCGTAGATAGCGATTTCAATGTCGATGCTGCCGTTTCCTTTTACCTGGGCAAAATCTCTCACTCTCCTAAGTAATGCATTGGCGATACGGGGAGTACCACGGCTGCGCCCGCCAATCTCAACGGCTGCCTGGTCTTCAATTTTCACGTTCAACAAGTGTGCCGAACGTTTGATAATGCCGGTAATGACTTCAAGGTCGTAATATTCAAAGTGGCAATTGATCCCAAAACGTGCCCGCAATGGTGCCGTAAGCAATCCGCTTCGTGTGGTGGCACCAATGAGCGTAAACGGGTTTAATTCCAATTGTATGGAGCGTGCACTGGGACCCTTGTCGATCATGATGTCAATCCGGTAATCCTCCATGGCTGAATACAGGTATTCCTCCACAATAGGGCTCAGGCGATGGATTTCATCAATAAACAGCACGTCGTTTGGTTCCAGGCTGGTAAGCAGTCCTGCCAGGTCACCCGGTTTGTCGAGTACCGGGCCAGATGTAATCTTAAAACCTACATTGAGTTCGTTGGCAATGATATTCGAAAGGGTGGTTTTTCCCAATCCAGGAGGTCCGTGCAGCAGCACATGGTCAAGCGATTCAGTACGCATACGGGCAGCCTGCACAAAGATCTTCAGGTTCTCGACAATCTTGTTCTGTCCCTTGAAATCCGAAAATGTCAGTGGCCGTAAAGCGTTCTCAAACTCTTTTTCACCTGTCCGGTTGTTACGTATGTCAAAATTGGTTTCTTCCATATGTTATATTGTATAACTTTTCCAAAGTTCGCAACTTTGGAAAAGTTGCAACGCGATATATTCCTTTATTTCGTCAAACTCTTAAACACTTCTTCCATGCTCCGTTCTATCGGTTTAATCATCAGTATTTTATTATTGGTACTTACCGCAAAATCAAATAGCGAGGATCGGATATCCGTGCTAGCAATGATTGTAAAATGGTTAGCAGCAATCTTTTTCACATTGGTCACATGCTCTAGGTTTTCCAGTACTTCATGGTCAACTTCCTGTGCAAATTCCACTTCCAGATGGAAACTGTTTTCCTCAAAAGCCTTTAATTTTGACAAATCGGAGTAATCCGCCACGATATCCCCTTTGTTAATCACGATTACCCGGTTGCAGATGGCTTTAATTTCCTGCATGATGTGCGTGCTGAGCAATACGGTTTTATCTTTCCCTATTTCACGGATCAGGTTCCTGATTTCTTCCAGTTGGTTTGGGTCAAGTCCGGTAGTTGGTTCGTCCAGTATCAGTACTTTCGGGTTTGGGATCAATGCCTGTGCCAGCCCAACCCGTTGACGGTAACCTTTCGAAAGTTGTCCTATTTTTTTGTGAAACTCTGGTCGCAAGCCCACCCGGTCTATCAATTCATTCACCCGCTCATGTCTTTCTTTTCCCAAGCCATAGGTCTCTGCAACAAAAAGCAGGTATTCTTTTACATACATGTCCTGGTACAACGGATTTTGTTCAGGCAAATAACCTACAAATCCCTTGGTTTGCAATGGATTTTCGCTGATATCCAACCCGCAAATTTTCACCAGCCCTTCGTCATACGCCAATGCCCCGGCCAGGACCCTCATGGTAGTGGTTTTTCCGGCACCATTGGGTCCAAGGAAGCCTACTACTTCTCCCTCCCCGATTTCAAAGGTAATGTTATTAAGCACAGTTTGTTCACCGTACTTTTTGGTCAGGTTGGAGATGCTGATTGACATGTATACTTATTTTTTGACAAAAGTACAAATAAGCAGTGGTAATGGGAAATTATTTAGGAATTGATTAAGCCTTCTACCGTATTAAAGTAGGCCGCAGTTTCAATTAGTTCGCTTTTTTGCTCAGGTTTATTCCTACTGATGAAGCAATGTACCAACCAATAATCAGGGCAAAGGCGCTTAGCTGGAAATAGGCCAGTATCGCTGCACAGCCGATTAAAAAGAGGTATTGGTTTTGATTGTCTTTCCACGAAACATTCTTGAATTTAAGCGAGAACATAGGGATTTCGGATACCAGGAAGAAACAGAATACTGCTATCAGAATTAAGAAAAACCACACATTGTTCATCAAAAATGGGGAGAAAGAATACACCATTCCTGCCCAGAATATAGCATTAGCCGGAACAGGCAATCCTAAGAATGAAGAAGTCTGGCGCTCATCGATATTGAATTTAGCCAGCCTCAGACCTGAGAATACCGGTATCAGGAATCCTGCATAAGGCAGCCATTCGTTGATCCCTGTTAAGGTCAGAAGTGAAAATACAAGAGCCCCCGGTGCCAACCCAAAACTGATCATATCGGCCAGCGAATCGAGTTCCTTACCCATAGCAGAGTAGGCTTTCAACAACCGGGCGGCAAAACCATCCAGAAAATCAAATACAGCAGCAAGCAATATGGCTACAAAAGCACCCAGGTAATTTCCCTTAAACGCCAGGTAAGCAGCCACACAACCAGAAAACAGGTTCAGGCAGGTAATGAAATTGGGGATATGTTTCTTCATAATAACAAATTTACACGAATTTATTAAATACTAATTTCACGAATTTTAAAATACGAATTACACGAATTTAAGAATGCGAATTACACGAATTTGTACGAATTGAACCGAATTAAGTAATAGGAAGAATTAAATTTCTTATTTTTCAATTGTCCATTTACTCATATCGAATTCAATTTTATCACATATGGTACATCCCGAGTATCGGGAGCTTCACATAGTTTTTTCACATAGTTCCACATAGTAGTAATTACTGGAATCTGATTTTTTCTTTTTTATTAATATAAGACATAGAAACACATAGACTTTTATCTGTAGAATTTCAAAGTGTTTATTTTCAAATTGAAACTATGTATTCTATGTTCTTTTTTAGCATTAAACTATGTGTTTCTATGTGTTTTTGCAATGTGGAACTATGTGATTAAAAAAATGACATTAATTTATTCCACCTTCATATACTAATTTCAATCAATTTCTAAGGAGAAATAAACTATGCATCTTCAAATCTTCAAATCAGTCCATCTTCAAATTATTCTTTATTCTTGCTGTCAATCCAAATAGTGACAGGCCCGTCGTTCACCAGTGCTACTTTCATATCGGCAGCAAAAGTCCCTGTCTGGATTTCTTTTCCAAGCTTATTGGTTAGCTCCAGGCAAAAATGTTCGTACAGCGGAATCGCCGTTTCATGTTTAGCCGCCTTGATATACGATGGCCGGTTTCCTTTCCTTGTCATGGCATGCAACGTAAACTGGCTGACCACCAGAATCTCGCCGTCAATGTCCTGCACCGATCGGTTCATAACCCCCTTTTCATCATCAAAAATGCGCAATCCGGTCACCTTTCCCGCCAGCCATTCAGAGTCTTCCATGGTATCTGCCTCTTCAATTCCCACCAGAACCAGCAATCCCTTGCCAATTGCTGATGTAATTTGATGATCGATCTCTACCGATGCTTCGTTCACCCTTTGAATTAAAATGCGCATAGATTCTACAATAAATCGGTTTTCAGGACACAAAATTACAAAAAAATGTTGAGACTCAGGTTGATTGATTTATTGTGTTGGCTGTTAGAGTTAAAATGAGTATTTTGAACCCATGTAAAGTAGCTCCGGGTAGGATATGTCCTTACAAAAACCTGATTTAAATCAACCTCTGCTTTCAGTAAACAGTAAAAATATTTCACATATTCACCCCTTTACTTTCGATGGATTGCAGGCGGTTTTTATTTTTTAAAACATTTTCATCATGTCTTCAGGATGTTTATGTTTTATCTTAGATGTATCTTAGATGTATCTTAGATATAACTTAGATGTATCATATCATTAATAGGTTAATATATCTATAACTTATCATTGATAAAAATAAGGCTTATTCCAGTTAATACGAAATCATCGTGAAGAACAGATACTGAACATTTTTCACCGTCCTTTTATCTTGAAGCGAACCCACCGGTAAAGCGAACCCAATCCCGATGTCGGAATGTAGTATTTCAAATAATATAAAATTTAGGCCGGGTATTTTTGCGAATAAAGAGTTGGTGATCGAAAGAAAATAGATTTCAATACAGATTTTGATTGCCTGTTCTGACGAAACAAAGGTGATTATTTAATTCAAAAAAGGATAAAAAATAGCTTCCCGAATACAAGAAGCCCCTGGAGGAAATCAATCCGGATTTTAAATCAAAAACATCCGGCATTAAAAACATATTAATGAATTTATACCCAATAACAATATAATAATAAGCGTAGTACGTGAAATATTGGCCATTTTCAAAGAGTTCATGAATTTAAGAATTATTGGCTATTTACCCAAAAAGTGCACGTTCTATACCGATTATTACACATCTTTCAGTTTAAATTATTATTTCTTTGTATCATCAATACTCTCAAATTATCAAAAGTCAAATATTAACACTAAGTAAAATTTTATGAGAAAACATCTCTTCACAATCCTGCTGACAGTTTTTTGTGTTTGCTATGCAAGTGCACAAACCACCGTTACGGGAGTAGTTAAAGATGACACCGGAGAAACACTTCCCGGGGCATCGGTAATTATCAAAGGAACCGCAAAAGGTACCATCACTGATTTAAACGGAAAGTTCAGCCTGTCTGTAGCGAATCTAAGCACAGCGGTATTAAAAGTTTCGTATATCGGAATGAAAAATTTAGAAATGCCCCTGAAGGGAGGTCAGACTAAAGATTTGCAAATTCAACTGGAATCAAATTCCAACCAATTGGATGAGATGGTTGTTATTGGGTATGGATCAGTCAAGAAAAAAGATTTAACAGGTTCTGTAACGACCATCAAGGGTGAATCGCTCATTAAGGTTCCTGTGTCGAATGTAGCTGAAGCCTTAACCGGTAAAATTGCCGGTGTACGCATGACTACCACCGACGGTTCTCCGGATGCAGAAGTCTTAATCCGGGTGCGTGGTGGAGGATCTATTACAGGAGATAATTCACCTCTGTATGTAGTGGATGGTTTCCCGGTAGATAAAATCAACGACATTCCTACCAATGATATTGAAGATATTACAGTATTAAGGGATGCTTCTTCTACTGCTATCTATGGTTCCCGCGGAGCGAATGGTGTTATCCTTATTACCACCAAAAAATCGGATGGAGGAGCATCAAGGGTCAATTACAATTCTTTTTACACAGTTAAATCGGTTGCAAAGCGCCTTAAACCCATGAATACGTACGATTATGTGATGAGTAATTATGAATATGCACTTTTAAAAAATAGCACCTCAAATTTTTTCCAGAGTTTTGGGGTATACGATGATTTAGACATCTATAAAAATGTAAATCCTATCGACTGGCAAAGTGATATGTTCGGTGCTAATGTACTTACGCAACAACAAAATGTAAGTGTCACCGGAGGAAGTAAAACAACAAATTTTTCGGTAAGTGGTACCTATGACTACAATGGTGGTTTGATGGTAAATAATGACTACAGCCGGTATGCATTTCAGTTTAAGTTGAATCATGAATTATCCAAGAACCTTAAAATGGGATTCAATGCCCGTATCAGTGACCAGACGGTAAATGGTTCGGGAACACAGGGAGGTACTTATAAAGTTCGATCTTCACAGGCTGTCACTTCAGTTGCAACCAGGGGGCTATCCGATTTCATTACAGTGGATACGAGCGCTATGACTGATGAGGAATTGCAACAGTATTTGCAAAACACCATGAGTTTGAGTGAACAGGCACAACAATATTGGAAGCGTACGAATAACCGGTCGTTTAACTTTAACGGTAGCCTGGATTGGCTTATTGTCAAGGGATTAACCGCACATGGGGAAGCGGGATACGGATATGGATTTAATGAAGCTAAGAATTGGTGGTCGGCAACAACAACCAATGCATCGTATGTTGGCGGTATGCCACTGGCAGACTGGACCAAAACAAATGCAAGTAATTACAGGGAAGCTGTTACCCTTACATATGATTTAAAAGTACTGAATGATCATCATTTCAATGTGATGGCAGGTCAGGAACTGTCCAGCATCATGAGTAATAACACGTATATGTATGGTACTATGTACAGTAAAGCCTATGAAGCAGAGAAAGTATTTGCAAATTTCGGATCGGGCACCGGAGTTGTAACTGAAAAAAGTACCATATCTCCGGCTGAGAATTTGAAGTCTTACTTCGGTCGTTTTAATTATTCATTTAAAGACAAATATTTACTGGCACTGACCATGCGTGAGGATGGTAGCTCTAAATTTGGCGTTGGACATCAATATAGTTTCTACCCTGGAGTAGCCGGAGGATGGCGTATACTGGATGAGCCATTTATGGAATCTGCAAAAAAAGTGTTGTCAAATTTAAAACTTCGTCTTTCTTATGGTGAAGCCGGTAATAACAGAATACCCAATATATCATATAAGATGACATACGCGCCCAACATGGGCACAAAACGTTATGGGGTAGGTGAAATTGCAAATAATGACTATTCGGCTGCCAATTCATTTTTAAGTAATCCATATCTGGAATGGGAAAGGGCAATTAACCGTGATTTAGGGTTAGATTTCGGTTTTCTGGATGAACGCATTAATGGAACATTGGATCTTTATTCGAATACTACAAAAAAATTACTAATTCCTCATACCATAACTGCTCCGGGTTATACATCAGTGTATGAAAATACGGCGCAAACCACAAATCAAGGTATTGAACTTAGTATTAATGCGAGTATTGTACGGAAAAAGAATTTTACGTTAGATGCTAATTTCAATATAGGCTTTAATCAATCGAAAGTAGATGCACTTTCCAATGGGCTTGAATCCATGTCATTTGCATCCGGTTGGGCAGGTACCGACAACAAAAACCAGGAAGATTATATTGTAAAAGTAGGACAACCCATTGGACAGATTTATGGTTGGGTTAGCGACGGTTACTATACTACTAATGATTTTGATTCCTACGATGCAGCAAAAAAAGCGTATGTATTAAAAGCAGGAGTTGCTTCAACAGGTTTATTGGGTGGTGCTATAGGAATTCGTCCGGGAACAATGAAGTTGCGTGATATTAGCGGACCTAACGGGGTCGCTGACGGTATTGTAGATAGTTATGACCGGGTAGTAATCGGTGATACCAATCCTCTTTTTCAAGGAGGTTTCGGATTAAACTCTTCCTGTTATGGTTTTGATTTGAACGCTAATTTCACTTTTACAGTAGGGAATGATATTTACAATGCAAATAAGATCGGTACTACACAACAATATCGTAGTGGTACCTATCCGAATATGTTGGATATCATGAATCAAAGGAACAGCTATTCGTATATGAATCCTGCAACGGGTCAGTTAATGACTAGCCTGGCAGATCTGGCAGCTTACAACGAAGGAGCAAATGCAAAGCAATATTGGTCCCCTTATTCAGTAGGGAACACTACCGTCGTACCAACATCGTGGGCTATAGAAGATGGCTCTTTTCTTCGTTTGCAGTCTCTGACAATAGGTTATACATTGCCTAAGAAGGTGATCGCTAAATTGAAGATTCAGAATTTACGTGTTTATACTACAGCAACCAATCTTTTCATCCTAACCAATTATTCAGGGTTTGATCCGGAAATCAGTTCTTCTGTCAGAAACAGTTCGTATTCAAATCTGACTCCAGGAATCGACTATTCCAGTTATCCTAAGAGTCGCGGATATACTTTTGGTTTAAATATCAGCTTCTAATCCGTGAATATGTTTAAAAATACTAAAATTGAAAATTTAAGTGTCATGAAGAAAAAAATAAATATATTAATTGCAACTTTGGGGATATTGACCCTATCATCCTGCAATGATTTTCTCAATGTAAGTTCCCCATCACAAGCTGATACAAAATTTGTATTCAGTAATACTGAAGACGCCCAAAAGGTGCTGATGGGTGTATACGTAAAATTCTGTGAAGACCCGTATACTTCCCGCATGTCAAATGCCTGGATGCAAAACACCGATGTTGAAGCTTTTAATCCAAATGCCGGATTGCCAAGTGGTGGACATCGTTCTGATCTGTTTGGTTTACAGGCATCTGCCGACGTATCGTTCTCCGATATATACAATGGCTGGAATAATAACTATCAAGCTATTGACAGGGCAAATCAGGTAATAGATGGAATCAAATCAAGTGCTGTCAGTAAGGATGCAGAGATGCAACAGATGCTTGGCGAAGCTTATTGTTTAAAAGCCTATCGTTACTGGATGCTTTGTAACTTCTGGGGAGATGTACCCTATTTTGATATACCGGCTAAACTTGGTGATGAACTGGATAAACCGAAGGCAGATAAAAATATTATCTACAGTAAAAGCCTTCAGGATCTTGTAAATATTGAGGGAGTTATGAAATTTTCGGATGCTAATACAGGTGGAATTGAGCGTATGAATCGTGATTTTGCGTTGGGACTGATAGCACGAATTGCACTTTTCAGGGCAGGATATGGCATGACTGCAGATGGAACAACGAAGCGGGCAGACGATTACCTGGATGTTGCCAATAATACTGAGTTGGCTGTTACTTACACGGATAATGATGGAAATGTTCAGAAAGCAACTACTTATACCGACTATTATAAAATGGCTAAAAATTATGCGCAGAAGCTCATTAATTTGAAACCGCGCGCATTGCGAAGTGACTTTGTTTCTATATTTAAAGACGAATGTCAATACATAGTAAAAAATAATGATGAAGTACTTTATGAAATAGCATTTGCAGAATCATATGGTGGTGACGTGGGTTGGTGTATTGGTGTTGCCAATACCGGAACCTGCGCAAATGGAAATACTACTGCTCAGGTAGGAGTAAGTCCATTGTACTATATGTCATTCGCAGACAATGATGTCCGTCGGGATGCCACTTGTGCCCGTTATTCAAATGTAAATGATACCGTTGCAGCATGTGGTAATGTCACAAATCTTTTTGTCGGAAAATGGAATCGCGCCTGGGCAACCAAAGCATTAGGATCAGGATCCTCAAAAGGAACCGGTATAAACTGGCCTTTGATGCGTTATTCGGATGTCCTGTTGATGCTTGCCGAAGCTGAAAATGAACTCAACGGTGTGACCGATGTAGCTAAATTGGCCCTTAAAGAAGTTCGTGCCCGTGCCTTTGTAAACAGTCCTACGTATAGTAACGATGTTGATGGGTATGTTGACAGTGTTGCCGGTAGCAAAGATGTATTTTTCAAGGCTATTGTAAATGAACGTGCCTGGGAATTTGGAGGTGAATGCTTACGCAGATTCGATCTTATTCGTTGGAATAATTATGGAGAAATTATCAATAAAGCTGTATCTGATTTAAATAATTGGTCCATCTCTACTGATTCAGTTTTAATGAGTAGCGTGCAGAGCACTTATCCGAATGCTTATAAGTTTAAAAATTGGGCGGATAATCTGTATTATACAAAGTCAGGAAACAAACTCGTATGGGTAAATAATAAATACAGAGTTACCGACCTGACTACTGTAGCAGGAAAGTATAAAGTGAGCTGGGGTACATATTTGCTAAAAAAAGTAACTACGTATACGTATAATGGAGTATCGTATAGTAAGGTTACGAAAACTACAAATACTGATGGAACACTTACGTATTCGCTGGATGGACTTGTTTCAGTTACAGTGGCAAGTTCGGATGTTACAGGTATCCAGAAAGTTGTATCTTACCAGGCCGGTGATCTTGCAACCCGTTTATATCGTGGGTATACCGGTACAGCCGGTGCCGGTATTGGACCTGTACCCTATTTGATGCCAATTGGTACTTTGACTTTATCGTCGAGTAAGGTGTTGAATAACAACGGATATGGATTTTCGAACACGTTCGTACAGAACGATGTTAATAAAGAATTCGCAAGTGTTGCAACAGATTATAAATAATAATAATGTTCGAATATGAAAAAGATATTTTATAAATTAATTTTGATGGTTGTGGCAGTGACAACGTGCTCAGCAATTTTATCAGGTTGCTCAGACGACTTGTTACCGGGAGCCACACGCCTGTTTCGCCCTATTATAGCAAGCGATAATATAGTTGCAGGACTTGATGTAGATACTGTACCCTATATCAAATTAAAATGGGATAAGTATGCTGATGCAAATCAGTATGTGGTAAAAGTTATTGCATCTGATGGCACAGATTCTGCCACCATTACCACAGATTCAGTGTCATGTATTTTCTTAAATTTGAAATTTGATAAGGAATATAATATCAAAATTCACTCTGTAAATACAACAAAGAAACTGGAGTCCAAAGATTATGTTACAAATGTAATCACTCCAGATTTTCCAACACAACTGGTAAATATCTCTGCATCTAATATCATAGATACTCAGGTACGTATTGGATGGAATACAACAGAAAATGGAAAAGCGACTGTTTTTGATACGATTAGAGTTTATAATGTGACTAATGATAGTCTGGAAGTAAGTTCACCAGTTGCATCGGATGAGCTGACTTCAGGTCAGAAAATTATCAGAAAATTACATCCTTCAACAAAATATCGTGTTGAAGCTTATAAGAGTGGTAAATTCAAAGGAAAGAAGCTTTTCACTACTACATCAGCTGAGAATTATTCTGGCTTAGTAATTGACCTACGTGGATTGACTGCAACAGATAGTTACAAGTATTTTTCAGTTGTTTCAGGTTCATTGTATGCAAATAGTGTCGATTCAATCGTGAAGGCAAATCCAGATCAAAATATCACATTCGTTCTTCAGGGTGGTGTGACCTATCGTATGCCTACATTAGTGCTTCCTGCCACAACCGGTAAGATTAAGTTTGCAACGGGTTTAAGCCTGAATGGGAAAGCATCATTTGCCGTAAGCGGCAACTTTAATGCTGCTGCCGGTACAATCATCGGGGGATTAGAATTCCAGAAGATATTCTTTACCGATGCTCCTTTAGAAGGCAAGGGCCGGGGAGTGGGAGACTTAAACTACGGGGGTACCTATTTGTTCAATTTTAGTGGAGCAGATTCTGAAATCAAGGGCATAAAAATCAGTGACTGTACAATCAAATACAAACGTGGTATCTTACGTTGCCAAACAGCAGCCGTAACTGTAGACACAATTAGAATAGATAATTGCATTATTGATTCAATTGGTGGATACGGTGTTATTAATACAGATGTTGCCACTTCTAAAATTACGAATATCACAGTAACAAACAGCACGCTATCCAGCTGTGCGGTTTTGTTTAGTGGAGCAAAACAATTTGCAAGTCCGATAAATTCAATTGATATTGAAAATAATACATTTGTATATTGCATCTCAAATGGTAAATATATTTTCGATTATAATGGATGTACTGTTTCAAGTTTTATTTTGAAGAACTGTGTATTTGGAATAGGTGGAAAAAATCCTGCTGAAGTTCTTACTACCGGAATTAAAGGGTGGAGTGGAACTGTTGTTCCTACAGCAGATGGCTGTTACTTTACCAGCGACTATTTATGGGTGTTAACTACGGGAACTACAACTCCGGCAGCTCAGATTCCAGGAATTACGCTGACTACTAACACTGCTCAGACATTTGAGGATCCAACTAAGAGCAACTTCAAAGTTATAAGTACCGAATTGAAGAAGGTAAAAGCCGGTGACCCAAGATGGTACTAATAAATGGTACTAATAAATATATACCTGCGGAATTACGGTTCCGCAGGTATCTTTTAAATTGCTATGAGATTAACTAATTATTTATTTCTTTGCTGTCTTACGGTATTGTTTTTCAGTTGTAATTCACATCAACAGCAAAAGGGTGATTCCATAAAGAATTCAACTGCTGAGGTGACTGGCAAAGTAGAAAAAGAAGTCCTATCCCAAAATACCAATGCTATTGGCCCGTTTCACTGGGGCATTAACGATGATGGCTATAATAAGATTTTGGCTGGTTGGACAAAGCAACTTACCAAAAGCGGATTTGTTAGTATTGCAGATAACAAAATCAAAAGCAATGGTATAATTCCTCAATATGATAAAGACGGACATCTCAATAAAATAACAATACATTTTCAAAAATTCAACATACATCCGGAGACAGATTATACAGAAGAAGAGAAGATGCAAATTGAGCAGTTGCTCCAGGATCATAACAAAAAAATAAAGCAACTTATCGACTCTTTCTCTGAAATTTATGGAGATGCCAGTGATAACAACTTTAATGAAAGCTCAATTGAAATGTATTCAATAAGCGGAGTGAAAACAATAACACAATGGCAAACGAAAGAAACACTCGTTGCTCTGAATATCCAAAATAAAACCTTCGATACAATGACAGGTTGCGAGATGGAAATGTGGATAGAATTAAAAAAAACAAACTGATACCAGTCTTTAAGAATACATAAAAACGCTTCTCCATTTTAAGAGAAGCATTTTTTTATCCTCAGTCTTAATTTCTGCCTTTCTTGAATAGTCGGTTTATATTATTATACTTCTCAATCTGATCAAAAAAGTTACTTTCGATAGATTATCCATTAGATATGAAGTCACCCCGAATAGAGTGTTTGTAAGCAGTGCTGATCTGATCTGATCTGCTTTGTTTTGTTTTGTTTTGTTTTGGCTTTTAGGCTTAGAGTAGCATTCCTTCCCCTCATATTACAGTCTAATTCTCGTAACTCATGAATAAATCAGGATTCTTGTTATTACTGAAATATGTAATAGGACAAATATACTTCAGCAGGTCAATATTCGACTTCACACAAAATACTTCTCATAAGTAGGATTTCTTTTGTAGCGAAATACTAAACAAATTATAGGGCTTTATACCTTTCTTACTACTTAAATCAATCATTGCAATTATTTAGTATGGAAAATGGTTAAACCAATACAAAAACCTCACAGAAAGATGCTTTTGACTAAAAAGTACACCTTATTTACCAATAAATAGACAATGGAAACATATTTACACGTGTATATTTGCCAAGAGAAATCAATCTTAAACCAAATCATATTTAAATTTAATGCTCATGAAACTAAAATTACTTTCATTCATCACCTTCTTAGTTCTCTCATTGCATCTTCTTGCCGAAGAAAAACTACTTTACAGTGATACTTTTCAGGGTTGGACTGCAATAGCAGCATCTGCCACCGAAACTGCCGTATCAAAAACCACCGATTTCTCTAACGAAACATTGACATTCAAGTTAATGAACGTCGCTGTGGATCCGACCAAATATGACATTACCCGTTTCAGCTATCCTTTAGTTTCAACAGGTGCTATGGTTAGCTCTAAAATGGCTGCAGCAACTGATCCTTGTTATATTGAGCTTTCTCCGCTAAAGTCAATTACCAAAATATATATAACTGAAGGAGCAACGGGCAGTAACCGTGGATTCAAAGTCTGGAAGAAAGCCGATGGTGATGCTGACTGGATTGCAATATACAGCAATGTCGCCAGTCCTGCGGGTGGAGATAGTACTACCATCGCAATTCCGGGTAGTCAGACCAATGTTGCATTGAAGTTTACCAACCTTGCTTATGCACAAAATGCGTATCTGTTTGATTTGAAGATTTATGGGGATTACTCCTCAACAGTACAACAGGTTGCACTTACTACAGGCACAAATATTGTGAATGCCGGGACGATTACCAAATATCCAAACAGCGATACGTATGATGTGAATACAACCGTAAAACTGACTGCAACAAAGAATTTCGGTTACAATTTTGCGAAATGGGTAGATGAAAATGGGGTTGAACTTTCAACTGAAAATCCATATTCAATAGTGCTGGGTGCAAACAAAACAGTGTCTGCTGTTTTCGATCCGGTAACAACATACAATTTTACTGTGACTACCCAAGGCAGCCAATGGGGAAGTGTAACGTTAACCCCTGCACCTGTCAATGGCAAATACGAAACAGGTACCATTGTTTCTATGACCGCTGTTCCCAATGCCGTTGTAAACTTCCTGAACTGGGAAGACCAGACAACAGGTCTTTCGCGTTCCGTTCAGGTGGATGCTGACAAAACATTCACGGCTTCTTTTGATGAAATTCCCTTTATCGTAGGTTGGAATTTCAAAGTTCAAACTCCTACTTCCGACCGCTCCGGTGACTTTTTCTCTGAGACAACCAATACGGGTTTATTCACTGTAAAAAACCCTGATGGTACTTCAATGGGGTGGTTGCCTCGTATGGCAAGTTTTTCACCGTCGTATCCATGTGTTCAGTTGTGGACGCCGGCTGTTAACTTCTCCACACCCCGTTGCTTTCAGGCTTCGTTCTCAACCGTTGGATATAAAAATATTCAATTAAAATCAATGGTTAGCGGTACCTATCACATGTATCCGGTTATTCAACTGCAATATTCTATTGATGGCATCAACTTCACGAAATTGAATGAAGTAAATGTTACTTCGGCCTATGGAAGTGCATGGGCCGATTTAAATGCTGTATTGCCGGTAGATGCAGAAGAACAGGCAAAAGTAACTATTCGCTGGATAGCTGACACAAACAGTTCTCCATTACTGGGTAATGCCGTAGATGTGGATGGTACAGCCATAACCAATATTTATGTGTATGCCGATAAATTGTTGATAAACGATGTAACTCCACCAAGCCTTATTGCCACAGTACCTGCCGCAGGAGCAACCAATGCTTCAGCCAATGGCTCTATTGTCCTGACATTCGACGAAAAACTAAAAGTTGGAACAGGTGTCTGTTCACTTGGAACAACTGCATTGACTCCATCTTTCGGTTCTAAAACCATCACTTTTGCTTACAGTAAGCTGAGCTATAATACCGATTATACCTTCACCATCCCTGCCGGGGCACTTACCGATCTTTCGGGGAATGCGTTTGCAGGTACAATTATTCATTTCAAAACCATGAATCGTCCGCAACCAATTGCAAAAGTGTTTGATGCGGTGATTGCAAAAGATGGAACAGGTGATTTTACAACTATCCAGGATGCCATTGATGCTGCTCCGGCGGGTGCCACCAAACCCTATCTTATTCTTGTGAAGAACGGAACGTATACCGGGCATGTTGATATTCCTTCTACCAAACCCTTTATTCACCTGATAGGCCAGTTCCGCGACAGTGTGGTGATTGCCGATAATCGTTTATGCGGTTCCACCGGTGACCCTGCCGTTACTGTTTATGCAATTGACCCGGGAGCCACTGTATGTGTTAAATCTGCCGACTGTTATTTTGAAAATATCACTTTCAGCAACAGCTACGGGTATACAGCTCAGGCCGGTCCTCAGGCATTGGCAGTATTTACCAACAATGACAGGCTGATCTTTAAAAACTGCTGGATGCGCAGTTATCAGGACACGTATATGACCGGTAGCGGTATGGCTTATCGTGGGTATCTGACCAATTGTAAGATTGAAGGAGCCGTTGATTTTATCTATGGACAGGGAGATTTCTTCTTCGACAGATGTACCATTTATTGTACCCGACCTGCCGGTGGATACATTGTAGCACCGAATCACCCCGTAGGAACTAAATGGGGATATGTGTTCAGCAACAGTACGCTTGATGGAAATGCAGGAGTTGTAACATACCTGGGACGTCCATGGCATGCCGCCCCAAAGACTTCATTTTTTAATACAACCTGTAAAATCGGTATCTATCCGGTTGGCTGGTGGTATACCATGGGAGGAATCCCTGCTGTTTTTGCCGATTACAATACCATGGATATGAATGGTAATCCGATTGATTTGAGTCAACGTATCACCGAATATCAATACACGGTAACCAACACGGACGGATCGACCAGTATCGTAAAAGGAACTGCTAAGAACTCGTTTACAGATGCTGAAGCAGCTACTTACACTTATGAAAATGTAACGGCGGGTACCGATAGCTGGGATCCAAAAATCAAAACTGAAGTAACCGATGCACCTTTAGTATCATTAGCTGGCTCTTCCGTTTCGTGGAATGCAGTGGATTATGCTATTTGCTATGTGGTCATTTCGAATGGTAAAATTGTAAAGACAACCACTGCTACCAGCTATCAGGCAACAAGCAATGGCTCAGTTAAAGTGTTGGCAGTTTCTGAATATGGTGCTTTAAGTGTTGAGTCAAACAGCGTTCAGGTAACCTCGACTGCTGTAAACAATACAAATGCTTCTAAATTGAAACTGGCTCAGGTTGATAATTCCGTTGAGATCAGTAATATTCCTAAGAACTCAATTGTAAAAGCTTTTAATTTTAGTGGCATGATGATTTTCAACAAACTAAATGTTTCGGATAACATTCATATTCAGGTAAATCAGAATATGATGATACAGATAAAAACGCAGCATGGTGTTGAAGTATTTAAAGTGCTGAAACAATAAAAGCGCATCAATTTATCACAGGAAAATTTTCTATACAAGCAACTTTCCCAAAGATCTAAACTTTGGGAAAGCTGAATTTCATGAATAAACTTTGTTTAATACTTATAAAATGAAAAAAAGACTAACCGCCCTCTTACTTATCATTGCTTTTTGCAGCAATTATAACCGGGCACAATTCACCATTCATACCATTGGTGATTCTACCATGGAACAAAAAGCTACTGATTCCATTTCTAATCCAAACGGACAACGTGGCTGGTCGCAAATGCTGACGCAGTTTGTTATAAACGGTGCTGTGATTAACGACCGTGCCAAGAGTGGTACCAGTTCCAAAACCTTTTACGAAGAGAAAGACTCCTACGGAAACTACCGCTTCTGGCCAACTGTAAAGCCCCAGATTAAAACGGGTGATTATGTACTTATTCAATTCGGACATAACGATGAGAAAGATGGCGGCTGGCAAAGCAGTCAGAATGGTGCTGTTTATACCGGAATTGGCACAAATCCCTGGGAGCAATATACCAATTACCTGAAAGCTTATGTAAACGAAGTGCGTGCCCTGGGTGCAATCCCAATTTTAATGACCCCAATAGTCCGTAACGGGTGGACAGGAACTTCTATTTCTGCTTCGAGTGCACATAATATAGGAACAGATTCAATTGGCAGGCCTATTGATTATCCTGCTGCCATGCGTAAAGTAGCTACGGATATGAGTTGCGCGTTGGTAGATCATACGCTGCTTACAAAAGCCTATTGTGAACAAATCGGACAAAGTCAGACTACATCATTGATTTATAATGTAGGTGACGGAACTCACCTGGGTATTTTCGGGGCTACTACCTATGCCCGTCTGGCTGTAAAAGAACTTATTCGCCAGGGTCTACTCACCAACTACCTGAATGCAAATCCGGATTTATTGCTTAGCTCTCCTGCTTTAAATTATGGGAAATGTTACCCGAATGCTTCGTCTGTTTTTCAGGAAAGTATCAGTGGTACCGACCTTACCCCTGCTGAGGGCTCGGTGAATATCTCTGCTCCAAACGGATATTATTTGTCCACCAAGCAAACCGGTACCTATACACAGACTCTTTCACTGAATTACACCCTTGGAACAGTAAATCTTACCACCATCTACGTGAAGTTTAATCCAAACTCAGTTGGGATCTATAATGATAGTATTTCTTTTGTTTATGGAACGAAAACCAAAAAAGTAGCAGTAAAGGGAGAATGCGTATCATTAGCTGGAGGTTCAAAGGCACAGGCCTATTGGGAGCTGATTGCAAATCAGGATGCTGTTAGTTCCGGTCCAATCACAGTGATACCTGAAACTTTCAGCAATATGATTTTACAGAATTATGCTACTCCGGGCTCTACCACTACCTGGACAGGTGGTGTGGTTGCCGGTACTACTAAAACCCAACGTAACGTAATTACTGGTTCTAACTGGCCTGCCGGTGATATTGATATTGTAAACAACCGGTATATGCAATTTGGTGTCACAGCCTTGCAGGGAACTACTTTCGATATTGACTCAATTGGACTTTACGGAGGTGGTGCCGGTGGTAGTGGCATGCGTTTCAAAGTATATATCTCTAAAGATTCTCTTTTCAGTAATCCTGATGTCACCACTATGATTGGCGACCGTGGTACGATTGCCAATGCAAGCAACACGATGTATCCGGTAACTTACAACAAACTTACCGGGTTGGCTGCAGGAGAAAGTTTATTCCTGCGTGTTTTCCCATGGTACAGCAGCGCTGCATCCGGAAAAACCATCTGTTTGTATGGCGTTTTAATCAAAGGAGTGGTTTCCACGGTTTCTGGTGTGAAAAATGTGAGTGCATCTCCATTAAATGTTTTTTGTTATCCGACAAAGACAAATAGCAAGACCACGTTGAGTTACAAATTACCCAGACATTCAGATGTCAGTATATCCGTAAAATCCATTGATGGCAAAACGATTCTGAATATCAATAAAAAGAACCAGGAAGCAGATACCTATAAGCAAAACATTGATATGTCATCAGTGCCGGCCGGTGTTTACTTTTGTTCCGTGATGTCGGGAGCTGATAATGCGACAGTAAAATTAATCAGGCAATAAGACCGGATTAAATCAATTTTCATATAATTAATCCTTTACTCTCAATAATCACTAACAATTAAAAATCAATATTTATGAAGAAACTAATGACATTTTTTCTAGTATCGTTTTTGGTTACGACGAAACTCTTTGCAGGAGCCGTTACCATTAACGAGGCTTCAGGCAGAACTGCCACTCAGATTCAAACGGACATATCGACTGCCGTCAGTGCCGGGGACACGGATATCACCCTTCAGTTTGCCGATGGTGGTACCTGGGGAGCTTCAGGTGCTGAAATCACCATAGCCGTTCCGGCCGGTGTAACCAAACTGACCTTTTATGCACCTTCTACTGTGGTAACAAAGCCGGTGCTAAACCTGAATACGCTTACGTATGCAGATGGATTGATGACAGGCGGGATAACCTTTGATGGCGTTAAGTTAATCACTGCTACGGGAAACCAGTATCTTGTTGCGCCCACATCAACTTTAGCCAGGATACCTGCAACATTGACAGTCAAGAATTGCTGGCTGGAGGGTTATAGGGCAGTATTATTTTCAAATTTAGCAACGATTATTTCCGACCTGTTATTCACAAACAATTATTTCAAAAACTTTGGAAACAGCGGAATTATCAATGTCAATACAGGAACAATTTCAAAGATAACTATCCGGAAAAATACCTTCAACAATGTTGGTGGCGATGGTTCAGGAGCTACTGCCTCCGATTATTTTATTGATTTTCGGAGTACAAATTCAGTTACGTCACAAATAATTTTCTCAAATAATACCATTTACTATCCCAGGACACAAGGACGTGGTCTTTTCCGTTTTGCAGGACCCTTTACAACAGGTACTTTTAAAGAGAATAATAATTTATACTCAACAGGAAATGCTACAACATACGCTCTCTCGTTGCTTTATACAAATGTTACTGCAGCAACTACAGATGCGGATTCAACAAATTATTATTCAAATAAATTCTCCGGGGTTAACAATGTTGGAAGTATGCTTTCAACACTGTATACCGAAAATACTCCTTCAAATTTATTTGTAAATCCGGGTGCCAATAATTTTACTATTAACGACCCTAACTTTACAGGAAAAATCAAAGTAGGTAATCCTGCCTGCTTTTATCCGGCCACAGTTGCCATCACCGGTGGCAGTATTGTGAACCTGGATTATAACCTGGCTTCAGGACCTTCAACCGGTAAAACATTTTCATTTAGTACGCTTGTGTTGCGTGGTGCGGTAACTTTTACAGCCCCAGCTGATTATGAACTGTCAACCGATAATATAACTTACTCGGGTTCACTTATTTTAGGCGGACTTGGCAGTGATTTGACGAATCAAACAGTTTATGTCCGCTTAAAAGCCGGTTTAGCAGTGGGGGCTTACAATGAATCAATTGTTGTTTCCACGCCTCAGGCTTCCAATCAGTCGGTTAGCTGTTCAGGTTCTGTTACCCTTTCTCTTCCACCGTTGGATGCTCCTACGGATTTAAGTGCATCGGCTATTACCTATACCGGATTCCATGCCGGTTGGTCAACCGTTGCCAATGCAGCAGGCTATACCCTCAGGGTATTGCTGAATGGTTCGGCTGTTTCAACCATTACCGGTATCACCGCGAATTCATATGATGTAACCGGACTTACTCCGGGAAATACATATACTTTTGCTGTTACGGCCGTTGGCGATAATGTAAATTATAACAGCTCGCTTGAATCATCTCAATCAGGCTCTGTTGCTGTTCCTTTCATTTACCTGTTCACCAGTTTGAGTACGCCAGGTGCCGGAACAATTACCAAAAGCCCTTCAAGTATTTCATATAGTCCAAACGCTTCGGTACAATTGACTGCTGCCAAAAACTTCGGTTATCAGTTTGTAAACTGGGTCGATTCTGTTTCAGGAACCGTTTTATCTGCCGCCAATCCATACACGGTTTCTATGGATGGTACGAAACACATTCAGGCTGTCTTTAATACCCTGACTACCTATAACTACACTGTAAATATTACCGGGAGCACCTGGGGAACAGTATCCCTTTCACCTGCTCCAACAGCCGGTAAATATGAAGCAGGTACAACTGTGACCATGACCGCTGTAAATGATTCTGTAAGTACGTTCCTGAACTGGGAAGATAATACAACCGGTAAAGTGCGTTCTATTATCGTGGATGCCGATAAAACCTTTTCGGCTACATTCTCCGATAAATCATTTATCGTAGGTTGGGATTTGGTAACTCCTGATCCTAAAAATTCCCGTCCGGCCGATTACTATTCTGTTTCTTCAAACAGAGGCTTATTCAGTTCTTACGAACCTACCGGAGCTGTTTCAGGCTGGTTGACATACACTGCCGCTGGTATTCCTTGTGCTTTGCTTTGGACCACAACTCCAACGACAGTACATCGGTATTTTCAGGCTTCTTTTTCAACCGTGGGTTATAAAAACATCAACGTGCATTCAAATATGTTTGCCTATAACCAGTTTTATTACCCGGGTCAGAAACTTCAGTATTCAACTGATGGAACAAACTTTACCGATTTAAAATCATGTACGCTTATCAATTCAAACTGGGTGCCATTGATGGCAACATTGCCTGTGGAATTGGAAAACCAGACAATTGTTTACCTCCGTTGGACAGCTGATTTGACGACTACTCCGGTTGGAACCGGCAATGATGGTACCGGCATCAGTAATATCTACATATTTGCAGATAAAAATATAGCACCGGATCCTATTAAACCTACATTGATTTCGACAGTTCCGGCTAATGGTTCTGTTGGCGCATCGGCAAATGGTTCTATCAGTTTGACATTTGATAAAATTGTAAAGGCAGGAACCGGAAATTGCACGTTGGGTTCTACGGTGCTGACACCTTCTTTTGCTTCACAAACAGTGACATTTAATTACACCAAGCTGGCTTACAATACCCAATACACATTCCATGTTCCTGCAGGTTCATTGACAAATGTGGATGGCGTTGCCTGTGATGAAACAACGGTTATATTCACAACCATGAACAGGCCTCAGCCTGCAGCTAAATTATTTAATGCTGTAGTGGCAACTGACGGATCAGGAGATTATACTTCCATTCAGACTGCTATAAACGCAGTACCCGATAACAATGCAGCTCCTTACCTGATCTTCGTAAAGAATGGAACTTATAACGGACATGTTGATATTCCATCCACAAAACCGTATGTCAACCTGATTGGTCAAAGCCGTGATAGCGTAATTATCTCGGGTGCCCGTATCTCGGGAGGTTCGGCTCTATATCCTGATTCTGTTGTTTATGCGGTTGATCTTGGTGCAACAGTAGTGGTTAAGTCGGCCAACTGTTATTTTGAGAATATCTGTTTTGAAAACAAATTCGGATATGCCAATTTAAGCGGACCACAGGCATTAGCTCTCTACACTCAGAACGACCGTGTTATTTTGAACAATTGCTGGTTGAGAAGTTATCAGGATACTTACCTGACTACCTATGGAAATGTGGCGTATCGTCATTACCTGAAAAACTGTCGTATCGAAGGTGCTGTTGACTTTATTTACGGAGGTGGAGATGTATTTTTTGATAAATGTCTGATTTATTGTACCCGTTCGGCCGGAGGTTATATTGTAGCTCCAAGCCATCAAACAGGAACCAAGTGGGGATATGTATTCAGCAACTGTACCATTGATGGTCCAAATGCCAGCTATACAACTTATCTGGGTCGTCCATGGGCTAATTCACCAATGGCTTCGTTCTTCAATACAACTTGTAAAATTGGTATTTATTCAACAGGTTGGTGGCACTCCATGGGAGCAATTCCTGCTATCTTTGCTGATTATAACTCCGTAGATGCGACCGGTTCCCCATTGGATATGAGTCAACGCATTTCGACTTATGATTATGTAAGTAACGGAAATACAATTACAGGAACAGCCAAGAGTTCATTTACCGATACCGAAGCTGCTACCTATTCGTATGAGAATGTGACTACCGGAACCGATGGTTGGGATCCAAGAATAGTGACTGAACCAACAAATGCTCCGGCAAATGTAACATTAGGTTCCGGAGGTTCTTTGAATTGGGATGCTACTCAATATGCTATCTGTTATGTGGTTATAAAAAACAACAAGGTAATTGGTTTCACAGCCGGAACAAATTACACGGATGCTTCATACATAGCAGGCGCAACTTACAAACTGGTGGCTGTTTCCGAATCGGGTGCTTTGAGTCCTGCTACTGCTGCTGTCAGCGGACTTGGTACCGGAGCAAATCAAACTATCAAAAATAGTGTCTATGCTTATTTTACAGATAAGAATTTAGTAGTGAAAAATCTGATTATCGGTTCAACGGTCTCGGTTTATAACTTCAATGGCATGTTGTTATTTAAGCAAATTGCAAAAAGCAATATTCTTGCAATTCCTGTAAATGCAGCATGTGTGTTAAGAATTACTTCTGATAACGAAAGCGTAAGCCTAAAGGTTATTAAGTAATTATTTTTATAGGGTGATTAAGACTTCTTATTCACTAATAGCTTACCCCCTTGTGTTTATCATGAGGGGGTTTGTTTTTTAGGTTACATTTCACATTACTGTCCGATAAAAACGGATAAGAGTTGCCCGGTTTACTGTACCTGCGATGAATTGTCGGCTATGATGTTCTGACGGCTAAACAAGTGTTTGTCCGGTTGAAAATCCGCCTGGCTCCCCTGAATTTTCCGTTTGGCGATACCGTCCCGCCCTGTTTTCCGATAGGCTGTTTGTGGTTTTAATTGGTCCTGGTCCCATTCTGTATCCGGTTTAAGTATCGAGGGGGCATCGAGGGGGTATCGAGGGGGTATCGAGGGCCTTTCGAGGGGGTTTCGAGGGCCCCTGCCCTCCGAACCCCCTCGAAACCCCCTCCAAAGACTCACGAAAGGCCTACGATAGATAGACCAGGTGTAAAGTGAGTGGTTAACCGGTAAAGACAATGTACAGCTTCACAAAAGACGAAATAATTTGGCTGTGGGGAAAAGCACTGTTGAAAATGAAGTCATATGTTGAGTTTTGCCGGGATGCGGTTTAGATTTAGCAATATGACAGGATTTTCGTTCTAATAAGCCACCATATAGAATAGGAGATTTGCCTTATAATTTCCACGTTTACAGTATTTGTCTGCAATTCTGATAAATCAGCATCACTATCGTATTTAAATATACAGTTGTTTAAAATGTGCACCTATTTTATCAATAATTAATCAGGCAAGTATAATGAATTATCTATTTTTGAGCTATTATTTAGAACGCAAGAATCAAAAGCCAGGAATCAAGACAGAAGATGCAGTGTTTTAATATTTGCAGATTATTATGTCAGATTAATTGATTCGAAGTATATAAGTGCGTGGAATAATTTAATGTCTTATTTTTAATCACATAGTTCCACATAGACACATAGATTCACATAGCTTGTTAATTAATAGACATAGAATACATAGTTTCAAACCATCAGGTTTTTCGCTTCGAATACGGAAGCAATTGACTATGTGTTCTATGTATTCAAAATCTAATCCAGGTATATTCTTGTTCAACGGGATTTAAACTATGTGAATCTATGTGACTATGTGCAACTATGTGATCTATATTTCAAGTACTATTGATCAAAATATCAATTTAAAATGGGACAATATATCTTGACTATTACTTAAATGATAAACAGATATTTATGAAAAAAATGAAAATACATTTCAAACCATTCAATCTATTCTTGTTGCTGGCTATTGGAATTCTGACCATGAGCTCTACACCTACCGTCTATTTTATTGGCGATTCCACCATGGCCGATTACGACCCTGCTGTGTATCCCAGTCAACGTGGCTGGGGACAGATGTTCCGCAATTTCCTGACGGGTGATATAAGCTTTGTCAATGGTGCCCGGAATGGTCGCAGTTCACGCAGCTTTTACACCGGGAGCGACAGCTTGTGGGCGGGAGTCAGAACAAAACTCAAAGCCGGTGATTATGTGTTTATACAGTTTGCCCATAATGACGAGAAATTCGGAGGACTATCCGATACCGCAAAACTGGGAATTGGCACAGCACCCTGGGGCGATTATCAGGGTTACCTGCGTTCGTATGTGAACGAAACCCGGAAAGTGGGAGCAACTCCAATTTTAGTGACATCCATTGTACGAAACTATTTTGCAGGCGATTCTATTACCTATAAAGGAAGGCATAACCTGGGAACAGATGATTCCACGTTGAACTATGTCCGTGCAATGAAAGCAGTGGGCCGCCAGTTAGCTGTTCCGGTAATAGACCACACGGCCCTGACACGTAAATATGCCGAGGGGCTTGGTGTAACAAGTGCCACCTCCATAATCTACCTGAGTGGTGACCAGACTCACCTGAATCAGACCGGGGCTACCATCTATGCCCAACTGGCTGTACAGGACATGTTGAAACAAAATATCCTGACAGGTTATCTGAATGCTTCGCCAAACCTGATTATCACACCTGCTTCACTGAACTTTGGCACCAGTTATATTTCTGCCTATTCAAGTGCAAAGATCTCTGTCTCCGGTTTAAGTCTGACGCCAGCCACAGGCAATGTGACAGTGGCCGCTCCAAATGGTTTCCAGGTGGGGCTTGCTTCTTCGGGAGCATTTGCTGCAACTGTTCAGATACCGTATACCAGTGGCAACCTGGCAGCAACTGACCTCTATGTTCATTTTCAACCTGCCACAGAAAAAGTGTATGCCGATTCCATATCCATTTCGTACGGGTCGGTTACCAAAAGAATTTCTGTCAAAGGAAACGGGCTCTCCATGAGCAGTGGCGTGGATGCAACCGTAAATTTCCCGTTGTCGGCTAATGCTGCTCCAACAGTTTCAGGACCTGTGATTGCGCTTGATGAAAGCTGGACCGGTACGTATGTAAAAAGTTATGCTACCATAGCTACCTGGCCTGCCGGGGTGACCGGAATAACTGTCCAACGTACCAGCATTAGTGCTACAGCCTCCAATGTAGTGGATACCTGGCCTGCGAATGAAATAGACATAAACACCTCCCGTTACATACAATTTGCAGTAAAGCCTAATGCCGGAACAAAACTGACGGTGGATTCCATCGGATTGTATGCCGGAGCAGCCGGAGGCAGTGGGTTGAGATACCGGGTGTTGTACTCCAAAAATGCAGGTTTCAGTAATCCGGTAACACTTGAGGATAAAACTTCGAATACCAGCAATACGATGGTTGCACTTTCGTATAAACCAATGATTCAGGTTGCCGACTCCGAAGGATTCTATTTGCGCTTTTATCCGTGGTACAACGGAACAGCATCATTGAAATACCTATGTTTGTCGAACCTGACTATCAAAGGGCGTGTAAGCACCATGGCAAGCGGTGTAGAAACTTTAAAGGCAGCATCAATTCAGGTATATCCAAATCCATCGACCGGAGTTTACAACTTACAATCTACGGAAAGAAACTCTGTTGCCGAAATATATAATCAAACCGGAATACTGGTAAAGAAGCAGAGAATGGACAATCCCACAATTGATTTATCCGACTGCCCAACCGGAATATATGTATTGAAGCTGCAATCTGACCAACAATCAAAAGCGGTTTTACTGGTGAAAAAATAAATAACTATAGGGTTTTGCACCCAACTTTCAGCTATTTATTAATTTACCTCTGAATAGGCAATTATAATCTAATAGTAAGCTCCCAATTACACCGTAGGTGTAAACTTTGATTAACCCCCAGTGGAGCCTGCGGAACTGGGGGAAAATAAAATAGTAACTACCCAACTCCAGAGGAGTTGACCAAAGGGAAAGTACTTAAACACTTGGATCTGTTGGTGAACTCCTACAGAGTTCTGTCTTTGATTTCATTCATAGCCCCCAGTTTCGCAGGCTCAACTGGGGGTTATGCACAGAATACTCCTACGGAGTAATTATCGATAGAATATTTATTTCAAATAAGATCCAATGATTTGATCATTACTAAAAGATAAAAAACAAACTATGGGTGCAAAAGCCGATAGCCATTTTATCTAATATGAAGCTACAGATTACACTGTAGGTGTATTTTTGAATAACCCCCAGTGAAGCCTGCGGAACTGGGGGGAAATAAAATAGTAACTACCCAACTCCAGAGGAGTTGACCAAAGGGAAAGTACTTAAACATTTGGATCTGTTGGTGAACTCCTACAGAGTTCTGTCTTTGATTTCATTCATATCCCCCAGTTTCGCAGGCTCAACTGGGGGAAAATAAAATAGTAACTACCCAACTCCAGAGGAGTTGACCAAAGGGAAAGTACTTAAACACTTGGATCTGTTGGTGAACTCCTACAGAGTTCTGTCTTTGATTTCATTCATAGCCCCCAGTTTCGCAGGCTCAACTGGGGGTTATGCACAGAATACTCCTACGGAGTAATTATCGATAGAATATTTATTTCAAATAAGATCCAATGATTTGATCGTTACTAAAAGATAAAATACAAACTATGGGTGCAAAAGCCGATAGTCATTTTATCTAATATGAAGCTACAGATTACACCGTAGGTGTAACCTTTGAATAACCCCCAGTGGAGCCTGCGGAACTGGGGGAAAATAAAATAGTAACTACCCAACTCCAGAGGAGTTGACCAAAGGGAAAGTACTTAAACACTTGGATCTGTTGGTGAACTCCTACAGAGTTCTGTCTTTGATTTCATTCATAGCCCCCAGTTTCGCAGGCTCAACTGGGGGTTATGCACAGAATACTCCTACGGAGTAATTATCGATAGAATATTTATTTCAAATAAGATCCAATGATTTGATCGTTACTAAAAGATAAAATACAAACTATGGGTGCAAAAGCCGATAGTCATTTTATCTAATATGAAGCTACAGATTACACCGTAGGTGTAACCTTTGAATAACCCCCAGTGGAGCCTGCGGAACTGGGGGAAAATAAAATAGTAACTACCCAACTCCAGAGGAGTTGACCAAAGGGAAAGTACTTAAACACTTGGATCTGTTGGTGAACTCCTACAGAGTTCTGTCTTTGATTTCATTCATAGCCCCCAGTTTCGCAGGCTCAACTGGGGGTTAATCACAGAATACTCCTACGGAGTAATTATCGATAGAATATTTATTTCAAATAAGATCCAATGATTTGATCATTACTAAAAGATAAAAAACAAACTATGGGTGCAAAAGCTGATAATCATAAAAAAATAAACCGCTAATTAGTTAGCAGTGCAGTGAGTTTAATAATAATCAAGCAGCACATATTAAAATCAATAAGTAGTAATCAGAATGTAATTTCTTTTACTGCATTTATAAAAAATATATACATACACAACGAAAAAAAGAATGAAAATTTACACAATTAAGAGACTTCTAAGTATAAGCTGTTTGGTCTGTTCATCCATCTTCGCTTATGCCCAATTGCCTTACCAGAACAAATTGCTTACCCACGAAGTACGTGCTGAGGATTTATTAAACCGCCTGACTTTGGAAGAAAAAGTAGGCCTGATGATGAACGATTCGAAGGCAATACCCAGGCTGGGAATTAAACGCTATGAATGGTGGAACGAGGCATTGCATGGTATTGCCCGTAACGGGACAGCAACAGTTTTTCCCCAGACCATCGGGATGGCGGCTTCGTTTGACACTGAATTGCTGTATAAAGTATTTACAACAGTTTCGGATGAAGCACGTGTTAAGAACCGTCAGGCTGTTGAAAAAGGAGTGATTAACAGATACCAGGGGTTGACAGTGTGGACACCCAATATCAACATATTCCGTGATCCCCGTTGGGGCCGTGGCCAGGAAACCTATGGTGAAGATCCTTACCTGACCAGCAAAATGGGGGTTGCCGTCATAACAGGTTTGCAAGGGGATGGACAGGGTCCCTACGACAAGCTTCATGCCTGTGCCAAACATTTTGCCGTACATTCAGGACCTGAGTGGAGCCGGCACTATTTCGATGCCGATAACATTGCACCCCGGGATTTGTGGGAGACCTACCTGCCTGCCTTCAAAGCAGCCGTTCAAAAAGGGAATGTGAAGGAAGTTATGTGCGCGTACAATAGTTTCGAAGGCCAGCCATGTTGTGGCAGCAACCGCTTGTTGACCCAAATACTGAGAGATCAATGGGGATACAACGGCATCGTGGTTTCCGATTGTGGAGCGATCAATGATTTCTACAAACCGAATACCCATAATACCGAACCCGATTCATCCCATGCTTCTTCCACTGCGGTCATGAGTGGAACTGACCTGGAATGTGGCAGCTCTTATAAATCTATAGTTGGAGCAGTCGGTCAGGGGCTGATTTCCGATGAGATCATCAATAAGTCGGTGAAACGATTGTTGATAGCCCGTTTTGAACTGGGAGAAATGGACACAAGTACACCGTGGGATAAATTGCCGGATTCGCTTGTCAACTGTACTGCTAACCATAAATTGTCACTTAAAATGGCACAGGAATCAATGGTGCTTTTGAAAAATGACGGGATATTGCCCCTGGGCAAGCATACAAAAATTGCATTGATAGGCCCTAATGCCAATGATTCGGTCATGCTGTGGGCAAATTACAATGGTACTCCTAAGAAAACTACCACATTACTTGAAGCGATGAAAAATCGGATACCAGGTTTGGTTTATACAGAATCCTGCCCCCATACCTATCAGACTGCAAATCTTTTTCCAGAGTGTCAGTCTAACGGGAAAGCAGGAATTTCGGCTACCTATTGGAACAATACTGATATGACAGGCAGCCCTGCAGCACATGCACAATACAATGAAGCATTGAAATTTACAAAATTAAAGCCATTTGCCAGGGGGGTAAATGCCAATATGTTTTCATCAAAGTTCTCAACAACATTTACCCCAACCGTAGATGGTGATGTTGAGATCATTTACACTGCACCAGCGAAAATAACGCTTTACGTTGAAGGAAAAGAAGCAAATCCGGAAGGACTTACGAAAACACTTTACCTGAAGAAACTGCAGGTAAAAGCAGGTAAATCCTATGCCATTGCTTTTGATCTGGTACGCACGGTCGAGATCGGAGAATTCAGGTTTACCATCCAACGAAATGTAGCCCCTGATGTAAATAAGATATTGAATGACCTGAAAAAGACGGATGTTGTAGTGTTTGCAGGTGGCATATCCGCTAATTATGAACGTGAAGATGCCAATGTGTATGCCCCGGGATTTAAGGGTGGCGACCGTACCAGCATTGAATTGCCCCAGGTACAGCGTGACCTGATAGCTACCCTGAAGGCAGCAGGCAAGAAGGTTGTCCTGGTGAATTTTTCAGGTTCAGCCATGGGCCTGGTGCCGGAGAGTAAAAACTGCGATGCGATCATTCAGGCCTGGTACCCGGGTGAAGCAGGTGGCGAAGCAGCGACCAATGTATTGTTTGGAAAATATAATCCATCAGGCAGATTGCCTGTAACGTTCTATCGGAATGCGGAACAGCTGCCACCGTTCGAAAATTACGATATGAAAGGGCGTACCTACCGCTACCTGAACGCAGAACCTCTCTATCCATTCGGATATGGATTGAGTTTTACTACTTTCAACTACGGAAAGCCGCACCTGGATAGAAATGTAATTACAGCAGGAGATTCTGTCAGGCTGACAGTACCTGTTACCAATACAGGGAAACTGGATGGTGATGAAGTAGTTCAGGTGTATCTGAAGAAAACAAACGATGCGAATGGCCCGGTTAAGACGTTGCGCGCTTTCAAACGTGTAACTGTGCAGGCGGGAAAAACTGCAACTGTTTCATTTGAATTGAATGGTGAAAGCCTTGAATGGTGGGATGCAGCAACAAATACCATACACCCTTTAGCAGGGAAATACCTGTTGACAGTTGGTGGAAGTTCCCGTGAAAAAGACTTAACGACACTACATCTACAGATAAACTAATAATAAATTTACATAAAAAACAATAGTATGAAACAATTCTCTAAATTTAAAATTCTTCTGGTGGGTATAGTCCTCAGTGTACTATCTGCAAATGCAGCCGACCCGTATCTGGATACGACTTTACCTTTTGAAACACGGGCAAAAGATCTTGTTTCGAAAATGACATTGGCTGAAAAGATTACTCAACTTGGTCACAAATCTACCGCTATTACCCGGTTGGGAGTTAAATCTTACAATTACTGGACAGAAGGACTTCACGGAGTTGCACGGCAAGGGCTGGCTACTTCATTTCCACAACCCTACGGATTAGCTGCAACCTGGGATTCCACCCTGATTTACAACATTGCGACAGCTACCTCGGACGAAGCACGTGTAAAAAACAATACAAGCGGACTTGGATTAACCTATTGGTGCCCGGTGGTAAATATGGACCGTGATCCGCGATGGGGTCGTGAAGAAGAGAACTTTGGAGAAGACACCTACCTGGCCGGACGTTTAGCCATAAATTTCATTAAAGGTATGCAGGGCAATGATCCAAAATACCTGAAAACGGTTGCCACAGCAAAGCACTTTGCCTGTAACAACGTTGAACAGGGCAGAACGAGTACATCTTCGGATGTTGATGAACGCAGTCTTCGCGAGTATTTTTTACCTGTATTTAAAGAATGTGTTCAGGAAGGGAAAGCTTATTCAATCATGAGTGCGTATAATGCGGTAAATGGAGTTCCCTGTCCTGCCAATCGCACACTGCTGACCAATGTGCTTCGCAACGAGTGGGGCTTTAAAGGTTTTGTTGTATCGGACTGTGATGCCGTTTCGGATGTGAGCGTGAACCATAAATATGTTCCCACATTAACGGATGGAACTACCGTTTCCCTAAGAAGCGGAACCGACTTAAACTGTCAGTATACGTACCAAAACTATACCAACGATGCTATAAACAAAGGATTGTTACAAACGGCCGATCTGGATTCTGCTTTAGTCCGGGTTTTCAAAACACGTTTTATGCTGGGCGAGTTTGATCCTGCAGCTTCAGTATCTTACACAAGCATTCCCGCAACGACACTTGATTGCCAGGCAAACCGCGATTTAGCGCTCTTATCGGCTAAGAAAGCAATTGTGTTGTTGAAAAATCAAAACTCTTTCCTGCCACTCAGACTTGACACAATAAAAACCATTGCGGTTATCGGACCAAATAGCAAAGCTGTCCAGTTAGGGGATTATAGTGGTTCTCCATCAGTAAGTATAAGTGCCTATTCCGGTATTGCTACCAAACTTGGCATTAATGTGTCGGATGGCATTATTGAAGCTGAAACAGCTACTACTTTATCGGGAGGCCCAAAAATAGAAGCCTGCGTAGAAGGTGGTTCTGAGATAGGCTATATTAAAAATAATACCTATGTTGGGTATGATTCAATTGCATTTTCAGCGAATATAGACAAGGTTAATTTCCGGGTAGCCAGTGCTACTGCCGGAGGTACCATTCAGGTTATGCTTGACAACCCAACCAACGGAACCGTAGTCTGTACTACCACCATACCCGGCACGGGAGCCTGGCAAACCTGGACAACAGTAACAGCCAGTGTAACTGGTCTGACCGGCAAACATAAAGTATATTTTAAGTTTACAGGTGTAGGCACCGGCTATTTGTTTAACCTGAATTGGTTTAAATTCTATAATAGTACTGATTTAACAAATGCTGATACCAGTTTTACAAATGGTACTAAAACCATCTATTATGCGCTTGGATCAAGTGTAAACGGGGCATATGCACAGGCCGATACAGATGAAGCGGTAGCTGTTGCCAAAAAAGCTCAAATAGTAGTAATGGTGTGTGGAACCGACATGAGTACTGGAGGTGAAGGAAGCGACCGTTCGGCTATTGGCTTACCGGGAGGACAAGAGCAAATGATTAAAGCTGTTTATGCGGCTAATCCGAAAATGGTACTTGTGCTTGTCAATAGTTTTTCACTCGCAGTAAACTGGGAACAGGATAATTTGCCTGCAATTATATCTGCCTGGTTTGGTGGACAAGCTCAGGGAACCGCCATTGCCGATGTGCTCTTTGGCGATTACAACCCGGGAGGAAAATTAGCTTCTACCTGGTTTAAATCAACTACCGATATACCTTCGAAATATGACTATAATGTCCGGAATAACCGTACTTATATGTACTTTAAAGGCACTCCGCTTTATCCCTTTGGACATGGTTTGAGCTATACTACTTTTAGTTACAGTAATATGACAGTAAGTTCTCCAACTCTAAATGCCGGAAATACAGTGATGGTAACTGCCGATGTAACGAATACCGGAGCGAAAGTGGGTGACGAAGTTGCCCAGTTGTATATCAATACACCTTCTATCCTGGTTCGTCCGATTAAGCAATTGAAAGGATTCTCGCGCATAACGCTGCAACCGGGTGAAACCAAAACTGTAAGCTTTAAGCTGAAATATGATGATTTGCAGTATTACGATGTTGCAAGCCGCTCCTTTAAGGTGGAAGCCGGATCAGTCAATTTATCAGTAGGAAGTTCGTCGCAGGATATTCGCCTGAATAAAACGATCAGTTCAACAGCCGGAACAGTTTCTACTACATACCGACTGAACCCGTATTCGCAGGTTGAAGCGGAAGATTATGAGAATAAAACCTCTTCAGTCATGCTTAAATCGTGCAGCGAAGGTGGACTGTGCATTGATTCCCTGATTACCAACAGCAATGTTGTGTACAAGAACATGAATTTTGACAAAAGTGCTCTGAAGTTTAAAGCCCGTCAGGCTTCCTTAATGAGCAATGGCAGTATCAGTATTGTGATAGATAGTATTTCCGGTCCGGTTGCAGGAACACTTAATCTGACAAATACCGGAAGTATCACCAGCTTTGTGACCGATTCATGTACGTTGAATGAAATAAAAGGGGTCCACAATGTGTATCTGGTATTTAAAGGAGGAACAGCAACAGCCGGAACACGGTTGAACTGGTTTACTTTCCAACAGAAAGATTCAATTCCAAGTGGGCTGGTTGAAACCAACGAAAATGCAGGATATAAATTTACTATATTTCCAAATCCTGCAAAAACTGATTTTTTAATCCGTTACACCTTGCCAACTACCTCGGATGTGAAGATTGATATTTATACCATTGAAGGTTCTTTGTATAAATCGATTGTCCAAAAGAATCAATGCGGGGTAAATCAACTAACCCTGAATGCGAATAGCGAACACATGACTGCAGGTATTTATGTAGTCAAGCTTACTGCAGAAAAGTACATGAATTCTTTGCTGTTGAATATAACTAATTAAACGATTTCAGATATACCTCATTTTTGGGAAATGGCCGAAGGTTCACCAACGGTCATTTCCAAAAAATGCAACGGATTAAAAACATTAAATAGATTTCCAATTATTAATTTTAAAAATCAATCAAATGAAAAAATTTTATTTCTCACTCATGGTTTTATGCTTAACAGGCATGACTAGTCTTTACGCAGCAGATGTATTGACTCTTACGACAACTGAAGGTATAGGTGCTACATTAAATGCCTATACAGGTACTAATCCGGATGTTACTGTAGTAATTCCTTCTGGTTACACAAGTCCTGAATTTTCAACCTCAAACATTATTTTAACAACAATTCCTACTGTAATTAAAAATCTTGTTATTAAGGGAGATGGAACTAGTCCTACCTTAATGATGAAAGGTTTTACTTTGCCTGTTTCATCCCTGACATCTTTTACTGTAAAAGATCTGACAATGAAAGGCATTGCAGATCCAACATCAGGTACAATAGCACTTTCAAATTATTTCGCTCAAAGTGCAGTTACAATTTCTACTGTGACCCTTGATAATTGTACAATTGCCAATTTTCGTAGTTTATTTAGAATGAACGCTGGTAATAACTTTACGGATTTAACCATAAATAATTGTATTATAAGAAATATAGGTAGTTACAATCTGTTTAATCCGGGTGGAACACTTACTAACTTAACGGTTTCAAATTCCACGATATATGGACTAAATGGTAATACTTTTGCATTATCAGTAACTTCACCGGTTCCTTATCCGGCTACATTTAAAATATCAGACTGTACTTTTGATAATATTGATTTGGTAGCAAATAAATATTTTATTGATTTAGGAGCGGCAAATACTACTACAGTACTCACAATAACGAACACTATTTTGGGGAAAACATTAATCAGCACAGCAAAAGGAATTCAATTAGGAACTTCATATACTGTTACCAATTCCTATACTACATCCGATTGGGTTACTGCAGCAGGCAATGTCACAGGATTTACTGCTTATGCGAATGCTTCTACCAGTTTGTTTAAATCGCCATCAGTCTACACTTCCGATGCAACCGGGACAGAAGCTTCAATAGGTGATTATACCTTACTTGATAAATCGCTGGGGAATATAGGGGACCCAAGGTGGTATAAAGTTACTGGTGTTTTATCTCCAAAAGCTTCTTCCAAAGTGATTGCAGTTAACGGTAAAAAAATTACATTGAATGAACCTCAAGACATAGCTATTTACAGTGTAACCGGAGAATTATTGAAATCGGCAGTAAAAGTAAAGGAGATTGCGACAGGCAACTTAATGAAAGGTATTTATATCGTTAAAGCCGGTACTGCAGTTCAGAAATTCAATATTCAATAATTTTATTGACATAATCTATTTGCAAAAAGCCTGAACGTCAATCTGCGTTCAGGCTTTTTTAAATTACATCAACTGTAATTTGTTGCACACAAGAACCTATTGCCCTGTAATTAGATACATTCTATCCTTTAGTTCAAAAAGTGCAACTTTCATATCAATTTTTACCCAATATATTTTATGAATATCTATTACATTTGCTTTGTATTTATATTTAAAAACTACCTTTTATTCATTTAATACAGCAAATCATTTATGAGAAAATTACTTCAAAGGGGCATTTTAAGTGTCCTACTTGGTTTCTTCCTGTGCAGTTTTACCAATGCTCAGGCTGTAAACACCACTTCAACAATTACATGGCCATTCGGGACAGGTGCCGCAGGCCAACTTGCAACTTACACAGCCGGTACTGAAAGCTATTTCAGTGTTAACTGGGTTGACAAAGGCAGCAACCTGCCCTATAAAGATAAGGCGACCAACTACACGATCAACTATACACGTTTTCAGCCCGCTGTTCTGGCAAATACGCCGGATGCAAATAACGTGGTTGCTTTCAGCATACGACCTGCTACAGGAATGAGTTTTGCTCCCACCAGTATCTCTTTTGATTGTATGCGTTATGGAACTGATGGTGGTTCAATTGATGTTGCCTGGAAATCTTCTGACGGCACCATCACCCCAATTGCAACAGCCATCAAACCCAATCGTGATAATAACGTTGCAGGAGGAACTCATGCAACTTATACCCTCACGTCCGTTCCGGTTTCAACCGGAGACTGTTCGTTGTACATCTATATCTATAGCCTGGGTAATACCAAACAGATGGGATTAGCTAATATCGTTGTAAATGGTAATTTGACCGGCGATTTAATTTCAGTAACCAAATATGCTTTCAATACTTCAGTTTATCCTTCCGCTGCCGGTACTCTGGCAACCACACCTGTGGGCACCAGTTTCGACCAGGGTACTTCGCTTACGATAAGTGCTACCCGTAATTTCGGTTATCAGTTTAAAGAGTGGCGTGATGCGAATACCGATGCACTTGTTTCAACAGCAAATCCGTACACTTTTGCTTTGAACTCGGATGTATCGCTGAAAGCTGTCTTTAATACCCTGAATACCTATTCGCTTACCTTGAATACTTCCGTTGGTACTCCTGCTTACATGGTCTCTGTTTTACCGGCAGGCACTATTGTCAACGGGCAAACCATGTACGAAGAAGGAACTACGGTAAACCTGACAGCAAACAATAACCAGATCCTGACATTTACGAACTGGCTAACGGGGGAAACGAATTCCTTAAAGACTGTTTCCATGAGCCAAAACCAAAATGTAACAGCAGTTTATAGTGCGGTAGATTATATTGTTGGCTGGGATTTTTATAAGGCAGGTGGCAGCAGCCGTCCAGCCGATTTCTATTCAACCCTGGATAACCAGGCAGATGCACTGATACTTCGCAAAGCCGATGGAACCGTTAATTCCTGGTTGGACAAGTCAATGGCTGCAGCAAACGGATATTATGGTCCTGGAGCTGCTGTTATCTGGAAACCTTTATCCGATCAGTATTATTACCAGATCAGTTTCAGCACGAAAGATTTCACTGATATTAAGGTGTCAGCCGGAATGGCCTATAATTACAATGCCTATACCGTTCAGAAATGTGAGTATTCGTTGGATGGTACTAACTTTTCTGCATTAGGAACGTATACCATGCCTGCCGGTCAGACCTGGTACCCCAATACTTTTTCTCTACCTGCAGATGCCAACCACCTGGACAAAGTAACTGTTCGCTGGATACCGGATTATACCTCAGCCATGAACGGAACGGTAGCTATAGCAAATGATGGTACTTCCATTTCAAATATCTTTGTTACAGCTACAGCTGCAATTTTCAATGACTTTACTCCACCGGTTTTGGTTAGTTCGGTTCCTACTGTTACTACAACAAATGCTTCAACCACCGGAAAAGTGGTACTTACATTCGATAAAAAAGTTATGCTTACTTCAGGTTCGGTAGTTGCTACTCTTGATGGGAAACAAATAATTCCTGCAGTTTCGGGCACTAGCATTACTTTCCCTTACACCGGTTTGAATTACAGTACAATGTTTACATTTACATTGCCTGCAAACTCAGTATCCGATTTAGCAGGAAATATATTGGCTACCCCGGTCAGCATTAGCTTTACAACCATGACCCGTCCAACTGTTGCCAAGAAAGCATTCGACTTTGTGGTAGGGGTAGATGGTAACTTTAAAGCGGCAATTGATGCAGCTACAGCTGCTTCTCCAACCGGTGAACGCTTCCGCATATTCTTCCCGAACGGACAATATGACCTGGGTGCAGCAACCGGTAATTCGAACCAAATGTCTACATTTACACTGCCTAATGTATCCTTCATTGGACAGAGTGCCGATGGTACAGTTCTTTACAATCAAAATACTACAGAAGGAATTGGTACTACTGCTACCATGTATTTTACAAATACTGCAAATAACCAGTATCTGCAAGATCTGACTCTTAAGAATAAGGATTACAGAAGCGGAACCTCTTCACTGGGACGATGTGTTGCCTTGTGGGATCAGGGTACCAAGAACATTTACAAAAACGTGAATGTGTTGAGTAACCAGGATACTTACTATTCAGGTAGTGGCAGGCTATATTTCGAAGGCGGCAGTATCCATGGTACCGTTGACTTCCTTTGCGGGGGTGGCGATGTATTCTTCAATGAGTGCTTGCTCTACCTGGAAGAACGTACCGGTAATTGCATTACAGCTCCTTCAACGTCACAAAACTGGGGATATGTATTCTCAAATTGTACCATTGATGGTTTTGCACTTGATAATGGAAACTTTAATCTGGGACGCCCCTGGCAGAACTCCCCAAAATCAATCTATATCAATACCCGGATGAATATCTTGCCAAGTGCTGCAGGCTGGACTGAAATGGGTGTTGTACCGGGTTTATTTGCCGAATACAACAGTGTTACTTCTACTGGTACAGCTGTCGATGTAAGTTTACGTAAGAAAAGCTTTACCTATAATGGGGTGACAACTCCCGTGAATCCATATCTGACTGCCGAACAGGCAGCCCAGTACACCGTAGAAAATGTACTCAGCGGAACGGATACATGGTTGCCTAAGTTGTACACCGACCAGGCTGCAGTACCGGTGATTACAGGGAATGGCAGTTCAATCAGCTGGGCGGATAACAGCTATGTATTATGTTGGGCAGTGTACAAAGACAACGTGTTTGTTAAATTCACAACCACGAATAGTTACTCAATACCTTCATTAGTCACTTCAGGGACTTACACAGTATGTGCGGCCAACGAAATGGGTGGACTAAGTGCCGCATCAAATTCATATGCATATTCATCGGTAGCAAATGGTATTTTTAATCCGGGCAGTGATTCGAAGCTTATTGAGCAGAACTATTTTACTGTAGAAGGTAAAAAACTTCGTAACCTGGATGGTTTCAAGGGTGTTGTCATTTTACGTTCACTTTATTCTGATGGACGGGTGGAAACAAGTAAAATTACAAAAACTGGGATTTGAGAACTAGTTTCTTGAATCCTAACAGCTGATATTGATAATTATCATAACAGTCAAAATTTTAATAATACATGATAAAGAATCAGTCCGGTAGGAATTCCGGACTGATTCTTTAAATTTGAACTCAATAAAAAAGAATCAGGGATTAGTAAAGATATTTTTATCACCTTCGCATATCAAATGAAAAACATACAAAAGGCAATTTTATTATTTTTAGTTGGCAGCCTGGGTACCATGCAGCTTATGGCAGGAGTTACAAGCCGGGAAACAATGACTCAGAGCTCAACCGTCATACTTCCAACAATTCCCGCCGATACGTTTAAAATCACGTCCTACGGAGCAGTAAGCAGTACAACGATTGACAATACATCATCTATTCAACAAACCATAAACGCATGTTCCACTGCCGGTGGCGGCGTGGTGTTATTCCCTACCGGAACATTCCTGAGCGGTCCGCTTACTATGAAAAGCAAGATAAACCTTTGCATAGCCTCCGGATCTATACTTCGAATCTTGCCCTATGGCAGTGGGAATGGTACGGTTGCAGGAACATATCCAAATTCAGGGACATTGAACGATTATACAGACTTTATTTATGGCAAGAGTCTGAGCAACATTGCTATTACCGGTACCGGCACTATTGATGGCAATGGCACTGACTGGTGGACAGCGTATAGGGCAAGTTCGGGCTTTGCACGTCCCTGCCTCATTCGGTTTGATGCCTGCACATACGTTCTTATTTCCGGAATAAAATTGCTGAATGCCCCGAATGTGCATCTCACAATAGGAAAATCAGGTTCTAACGCTACACTTAAAAATCTAACCATTACAGCCCCTTCAACAGCCCCGAATACAGACGGAATTGATACCTGGTCGCCAAACATTAATATATTAAATTGCAATATTGCAGTAGGTGATGATAATATCGCCATGGATAGCGGTAGTCAGAACATCACGGTTAAGAATTGTGTGTTCGGTACCGGTCACGGATGCTCTGTAGGGAGCTATGCTTCCAATGTAGGAAATATTATAGTCGATAGTTGCTCGTTTACGAACACCACTTCCGGAATCCGACTCAAGACTGCCCGTGACCGTGGTGGACTGGAGCAGTATTTCACCTATTCGAATATCACTATGACAGGTGTGGCAACTCCCTTTTATGCAACCAGTTATTATCCAAAGGAACCCACTTCTCCTTCAATTGATCCGGCACAAGCTATTACAAGCTCCACACCAACCTGGCAACACTTACTATTTAAGAATATTACGGTGACAGGTTCTCCCAATGCCGGTATTTTGTGGGGCTTACCGGAACAATCCATCTCTGATGTGGTTTTCGACAATGTAAGTATTGCTGCTACAACAGGAATGAAAGCTTATTTTGTGTCAGGGCTCGTTTTCAAAAATGGTTCGCATATTACAGTTTCAAGTGGTTCTGCGGTGACAACATACTCGACTTCAGTGTCCGGTATTGAACTTACTACAGGAAAATCGGCTCCTACCGGTTTTGATAAGGTTACTGATACTCGAATTAAATGCTATCCTAATCCACTGACGAACGGCTATCTAACTTTAATTTCACCTCTAAACATCTTACAGGTAAAAATCTATTCACTCATCGGGACAAAGGTAATGGACTTTTCAAGCAACTCTGTAACTTTGAATTTGAATTTATCCGATTTACCAAAGGGATTATATGTAATTCGTGTTCTTTTAAATGACAATACTTATTATGACAATAAAATAATTATTTCATAAATGAGAAATTAGTATTGAATGGCTAAGAATAAAAGCATTAACGATGCAGGCAATTTTTTTGTGGTACCGTAAATTCGGAAGAAAAAAACAATAAAAAAAGGGTTTGTAGTTACTGTTTTAGAATTATGTTGTTGAAAATACAGAAAGTATTAATCAAAATATTTTAATGTCAAATCTAAAAAAGAAATGAAGTCCTATAAAAGTCTCTCTAAGATTATTTTTTGCTTGGTTATCTGTTTCTTTTTCGGACAGGTTCATGCTCAGGATCTTCAGGCTGACAATATGTTGCTGTTCCAACGTGACTGCGGAGGTTGGTATAAACAGTTTCGTGCTAAAGCATTCAATTATAATGTTGAATTTTCCGCTACGGAAAAGGTTGAGATAGCAATCGAGGTCAAAAAAGGAGCAGCAACCATTGACAATGAAGCAACGACCAGGGAAATCAAATACCTGGTAAAGGCTTATAAAAAATACAATAACCCCAAATACCTTGATGCTGCCGAAAATGGTATTCGTTATCTGTTAAAAGCTCAATATAAAAACGGAGGATGGCCACAATATTACCCGGATAAAAGTAATTACAGAGCCGAAATTACGTTTAACGACAATGCCATGCTCAATGTAATGAAAGTACTGCAAGATGTAAACCTGAAACAAAACGACTTTGATGTTGTCGACTCAGTATTGGCAGAACCCTGTGGCAGGGCCGTGAAACAGGGCATCGATTGTATTCTAAAAACACAAATAATTGTAAATGGCAAACTGACAGCTTGGTGTCAACAATACGACGAAATAACGCTTCAACCGGCAAAAGCCCGGGCTTATGAATTACCCAGCATAACAAGTAGTGAAAGTGTTGGTTTAGTCGAATTTCTAATGATTCAACCCAACCCCTCTAAGGAAATTAAGGCTGCTGTAAACGCAGCAGTTGAATGGTTACAGACTGTAAAGATTGAGGGATATAGAGTTGTGAATGTACCTGCCCCAGGGACACCAAAAGGAAGAAACAGGCAACTGGTATCTGACAGCAGTTCAACAATATGGGCCAGATATTATGAAATTGAGACTAACAGACCTTTCGTTTGTGACAGGGATGGCATTAAAAAATATTCCCTTCAGGAAATTGGTTACGAACGGCGCAATGGATATGCCTGGTATGGTACATGGCCGTTAAGATTATTAGAGAAGAAATATCCGGATTGGTTGAAAAATAACAAATAAGTAACGTTAAATTACATGCTTCCATTGCGTTTTTAGATAAAAGATTTGCTTTAAAAAAGAATTTCAAAACAATTACTGTATGCAAAAATTACTAAAAATATCATTTCTATTATGCCTTACGTCACTTTTTGCATTACAGGCTCAAAACAGAATTGAAACTAACCTATCGGGTAAAGGCTGGAAGCTCTGGTATGACAAGAACGCTTCGTGGAAAGATGAAGTGTTATACCTTCCCGGGACAAACATTACTTCTATACAAACAGCTTTACCAACAGGCGGGTGGAATTCTCTGAATACAGCCACAAATGTAAGCGTGCCAGGCACGGTAGAAGAATATTTACAGGAGAAACCGGGTCCCGATGGCGATTTTTCAGGTGTAAGCTGGTGGTTCCGCACCGTGCATATTCCCAATTCTGCATTGACAAACAAATTATTGCTACGTTTCGAGTCAGCGCGTTACCGTTCGGAGGTATTTATCAACCAAAAACTGGTAGGGTATGATTTGACGGGAAATACACCCTTTGAAGTCGATATATCTGATTATGCCAAACCGGGGGAGACTGTTCAGTTGGCTCTGCGCATTACCGATCCGGGTGGTAACTACGATTGGAGAGATGGCGATGTCATTAAATGGGGCAAATACAAAGTTCCCGGTAGTCATGCTTTCGGTGGAATTACCGGCAGAGTAAAATTAATTTCGTGTGCTCCGGTCTATGTGAATGATATTTATGTTCAGAACACACCTGCCATCACTGAAGTGCATCCGCAAATTACTATTGTAAATAGCTCAAAGAAAGAAATTGTACGGAATATCGTAGTTCGTGTGGTTGAAAAGAAAAATCCATTCACCGAAATTTCCAGTCAGGAAATAAAAAGTGTAAGGCTTAAACCGGGAGAGAACCTGATACCTGTAAAAATATCAGCACCTGGGGCGAAGTTATGGGATATTGAGAACCCCAACCTCTATGTTTGCAAGGTTTCTATTTCCGATGGAAAGAAAACATTTGACGAAGACAACAAGATATTTGGGTTTCGCTGGTTTGAACCAACAGGACAAGGTACAGATGCCATGTTCCGCCTCAACGGTAAACGGATTGTGTTGCGAACTGCCATCAGTTGGGGCTATTGGCCAATCAATGGGATTTATCCAACCGAAGAAATGGCCGAAAAGCAAATTCGTACGGCAAAGTCTATGGGTCTGAATATGTTGAGCTTTCACCGTTGTATTGGTTTTTCTGTTGTCCTGGAAAAAGCAGATGAACTTGGATTGCTCTATTACGAAGAACCCGGTAATTATCGCAGTGGTCAGAACCCCGAAAACCCTTTTGCACATACCCTGATGCATGAAAAGCTTATGCGCATGGTGAAGCGCGATCGCAGCCATCCAGGTCTGGTCATGTTCAACCTGATTAATGAAGCTGGACCAGTGAGTAATGAGCAGTTGAAAGTTCATATTAGCGACATTCTCGATGCCCACAAACTGGATCCTACGCGCACATTCACCCGAACATCAGCCTGGTGTCGTACCGAAGAAAACGAACAGGCCCGGATTCATGTGCGTCCAAACGATACGACAGTTTACTGGAATGGTTGGTATGACTTTCATCATGCCGGTGGGCCGGCGGTATGGAATCAGGACTTATATAAAAGTCCAACGGATTATTACAACTACACAGCCAATAAAAAAGACATCGTGTTTTTTGGTGAAGAAGGTGCAATATCTACTCCTCCACGACTTGAAAAGATAAAAGCTGCACTCAACGTTTCGCCCAATAAAGGCTGGGATGGTGCAATGTACCTCGACTGGTTCAATTCATTCGACAGTTTCCTGAATCGGAAAAACCTTCATTCATCGTTCCCAACAGTTGATGCTCTGACCGTGGCAATGGGTAACATCTCCATCGAACATCAGGGACGCAAGATTGAAACCATCCGACTCGATAATTATACCGATGGTTATGCCATTAACGGTTGGGAATCAGAGATAGTTGAAAACCATTCGGGTGTGGTTGATTGTTTTCGAAACCTGAAAGGCGACACCGCTTTGATTGCATGGTATAACCAGCCGCTTTATGTTGCCGTGAAGGTCCGCAATCAAATAGTTGAGACAAAAGACAAGTTGGTTACAGATTTTTATATTATCAATGAGAAAAACCTTCGTGGTGTACATAAACTATCGATTACAGTGAAAGATCCTTCAGGTAAGGGGATTTTCAGTAAGGAAGTGACTACAACCATTGCCGGGGGTGATGTGTTTGGACAACTGATTGCAGAAGGAATTGAGATTCCCGGTACTGTCGTTGGAGGGTTACATAGCATAGATGTTACACTGGCAGATAATTCGGGAAATGTGAAAGCTATTGGGCATGAACAATATCTTGCTGTTGACTGGCGTTCAGACAAAATCAATGGCTCCGGAGCTGTATGGGAGCATAACGATGTTCTGAAGAACTTCCTGACAAAAGATAAAGATCATGCGGTGACCGGGTATTCCAATGGTGCGGGACCTCTTGACTGGGTTGTTGTTTCACGTCCACCAACCGGAACAGTTTTGAGTCTTGTTCCGGCAGAACAATTTGTAACTAAAGACGGAAAGCACGGGGTGACTGTGTCATTTTACAAAGACGCGGACTTTCAGGATAAAATAGCACAACGAACAGACAATGATATAAATCTTAACGTACCAATGGGTGCAACACCTGACCATTCGGTAACTACAACCGAAAAATATAATATCCGGTGGGAAACACAAATTATACCTGTTCGTGACGGGGCTTATTTTTTGGAATTGCAAGCCAGTGGTTTTGCCAAATTGATACTGAACGGTGAAACGATGATTAATTTTATTAAAAACTCTGGAGGTCGTGAAAAGATATTGCTAAATCTCACAAAAGGGAAACCGGTTACAGTGTGCATTAGCATGAATCAGATAAAGAATGCTGACGGCAAGTGCAGGTTGCAATGGTCAGCACCTGAAGTCAACCCTGCAGACCCTCAAAAGCTTATTGACCGGGTTGCAAGTGATGGCACTACCTTAATTATAGTCGAAAATGCGGATACCTGGATGGATTTGATTGCTAAAAATACCAAAGCTACCTATTCAGGCAAGTTTCAGATTGGAACAGCCTGGCTTGGGGGCGTTCATTTTGTAAAACAACACCCATTGTTCAACGGACTGCCCACGAATATTGGAATGAACTGGCCTTACCAGGCTGTGGTGAAAAATGGTGGAGAGCGCTACGGTCTTGAAGTTGAAGGTGAGGAATTTGTTGCCGGAGCATACCATTGTTTTCCAATGAAAATAGGTACTGCCGTTGGCATAATACCTTGCGGCAAAGGTAAAATCATATTTTCAACACTTGATATTTGCGGAAACTTAGCTTCCAAAGAGTCCCCGGCAACTGTAGCACGAAAATTGTTATGCAACTTTATAGAATATACCGGTAAATAATAATTAATTATCCCTTTTCACAATAACTTGTAGATATAACCGGTAAAGGAGTATCATGAGAAATGTAAACAGTGTTATCACGAATATGATTTAGAAAATATAAATCAATATGATTTAAAAAAAGTAGAATGCTTAAAATATATTCGTCATTAAACAGGATTCTATATGTTCGTTTGTCAGGAAGTAACCGGCTTTATTTCGAAGGCTGAAACCTTCACGTTACTGTGAATTTTCTTTGCGCCCTTGATACATACTCCTTCATTCAGGATGTTAAGCCTGCAAAGAAGATCATCGACATTGATGGCGAAAATGCCTCGATGAATACATTCAATACAACCGAAAATAATCAAACCAGTGTTGTTGGCCTGCGATTGTTATTCAAAATGATGAAATGGGCAGAGAAATAATTGAAAATTTAATTTAGTTGTACTATCTTTGATTTACAGTTCCATTTCTATTTTTAGATAGTTGCATCTACGAAAATAAATAATAGAATTTATTACTCTTCAGAATTTTACTTATAAAAAATAAACAATTTATAAAATGAAAAGGTTCACTTTTATTTTAATGTTCTCGTATTGTATTATGTTGAACATCACTGCAATAAACCGGCCCTTCCATGCCAATATTGTTGTTGCATTGGATGGAACCGGAGATTATATCAAAATTCAGGATGCCATTAATGCAGTACCCTCAAACAGTTCCGTTAGAACATTATTATTTATTAAGAACGGCTTATACAATACGGAGAAATTAATTATCCCTGCCGATAAAAAGAATATCACTTTTCTGGGTGAAGATCGTGATAAAACGATTGTCAGCTATCATATTTACGATTGCAAGGAAGGCGGGCCTAACAACAAATGCCCTGCTGAAGATGTTGCCAAGTGGACTGGGGACGTGATCAGGACTTCAGCAACTTTAACAGTCTATGGTGACGGTTTCCATGCTGAAAACATTACTTTCCAAAATACGGCGGGTGCAGTGGGACAAGCCCTGGCTATCACAGTCTGTTCCGATAAGAATATATTTACCAACTGCAGTTTTTTGGGTTATCAGGATACAATGTATCTCATGACTGCCGGCAAACGAAGCTATTTCTATAATTGCCTGGTGAAAGGCCGGACTGATTATATATACGGAGCCGGCATTGCCTATTTTGATGCCTGTGAAATCCGCAGCTTTGGGGGTGGCTGGATTACTGCACCTTCTACACCTCAGGATCAGCCTTACGGTTATGTTTTTTCCAATTGTAAACTGACATTTATTACAGGCAGCCCCCGTCCAAAAGATGATACAACTAAAATAGCCTTGGGTCGTCCATGGCATAACTATCCAAAAGTTGCCTGGCTGTATTGTGATATGTGCAAAGAAATCAATCCTCTTGGCTGGCCTACTACCTGGCACATGGAATATGCAGCTACCATTACGGATCTTCATTTATACGAATACAAAAATACAGGTTCAGGTGCATCCATGAATAACAGGGCTAAATGGGCCGGACTTCGTGCACTTACAGATAGTGAAGTGAAAGACTATTCAGTAATAAAAGTAATGGCAGGCGCTGATAACTGGAATCCGTTGAAAGATATAGTAAGAAAGAAGAAATAATTAAGCCATGAAAAAACAAATCTTATTTTTTGCAGCCATAATGTTCTGCACTATTTTGCATGCCCAGCAGGTCATATCCCTTTGGGAAAAAGGGAAAATGCCAAACAGCAAAGGTTTGCCTGTTACCGACAGCATTGCTAACGAACGGCAATATGTGGTTGCTTCCCCGAACATAGAAGTGTATACCCCTTCAAAAGAAGAAAACCGTGGCTTTGCAGTGCTGGTTATTCCAGGGGGTGGATATGCCCGGTTGGCATATGTGGTGAGCGGTTCCCAGATAGCAAAATATATCAACAGCATCGGTGGTACTGCTTTTGTGTTGAAATACCGCTTGCCTGTCTCTCCTGATTTAAAACAACGTGAAATAGGTCCCTTGCAGGATGGTCAGCGTGCCATAAAAATGATCCGGTCGCTTGCTGCACGGTATGGGTACGCATCGAATAAAATCGGTGTATTCGGTACTTCTTCCGGTGGTCATCTGGCTTCTTCACTGGGCGTTTATACCGAAGATTTTACAGAAGTAAAGGACTCCCTGTACAGCTATTCGTATAAGCCGGATTTTCTGGTACTTCTCTCTCCGGTCATCACCCTGGCTGATCCCTATGCTCACAAAGGTTCCCGTGAAAACCTGTTGGGTAAAAATGCTTCCCCCGAACTGGTTAATCGCTTTTCAACCTATCTGCAGGTAACCCCCCAAACACCTCCAACCTTGCTGTTTCATGCCAACGACGATAAAAGCGTTCCTTCACTCAACAGCGTTTTCTTTTATACTGCCCTCCGGGAAAAAGGGGTAGATGCCTCGCTTCATATCTTTCCTCACGGCGCCCATGCTATTAACCTGACCAAAAGCCCTGGAACAACTGCACTCTGGATGCCAATTCTGGACTGCTGGTTGAGAGAGATGGGAATCTATGATGTGAAATAATGAATACCCTTTTGGTTTTTGCAGGAATTAAACTCCCGGAAGGAGAAAATATGCCCTTTTATATTCACTGAAAATTGATCGCACTGGGTTTAATATAAATAAATATTCAATCAATCCCTGTGTGATAATCCGATAAATAAAGGAGTAAGGTGAGTTTTATCCGCTGGCGGATTATCAAATAATCCACCTTTTAAACCAATTATTCCAACATATCTTTATTCCAGACTTATTATATTTGTCATACTATTTCTTAATAGTTCAACTTCAATAAATTCCACAAATTTAAAAACCAGTATTATCATGAAAACAAAAATTTTACTCTTTTCTGCATTTCTTTTAATGGCAACTTGTTTTGCTAAAAGTACTGAATATGTAGTGCTTACATCTGCTGATTTAGCTACTCAAGTTGCTGCGGCAGTAGATGGTGATGTTATCATTTTGGGTCAGTCAGACACGGAATATGCTCAGACTGCTCTTACAGTTACCAAAAGAATTACCATTAAAGCTGCTAGTGGCCTCGCTAAAAAACCGGCTGTCAAGCTTGGAATTATACTTAAGAATGGTAGCTCTATCCGTCTTGAAGGAATACAATTCTATTATGATGCACCGGGTACAACACCAGGTACGGACAGTAAATATGGGATTCAGGCTGTAGCCGAAGTGGCAACCATTGATTCTATCAAATTAATCAACTGTGAAGCTTTAAACTTCGGACGTGGGCTAATACGGGCTGATAATACAACCTTAATTGCTACTATTGGTCAGATTGTAATCGACAATTGTATTGTGAGCAATGCAAGCTCAGTAAGCAGTGGATATGCAACAATCGGATTGAAAACAGCTAAAGTTTCAAATATAACGATTAAGAATTCTACATTCATCAATGGACTTGGAGGTGTTGTTTACTCGGAAGATGCCACTACAGTTGCCAATGTACTGATTGATCATGTGACAATCTACAACTGCGACAAAATAGGAAATAAACCGATTATTGGACTTAGATCACCAGTTGGTTCTACGATTTCAGTTACAAATAATATCCTTTATTTTCATGGTATTACTACTGCTCCTGCTGATACGATGACTAATAAAGCAATTGATTTTGCTCTTTCAGCTGGCGCATTGACATTAAATAATTCAATAGTTTTACCGCACCAGTTTACAAATAAAGTAGTAAAACTGATTTTGCCAGACAACACTTCTACCCTTTGGACAGCATTCAATACAGTTACTGTTGATTCGTTGTCAATGGATGCAAGTTATAAAGTAACGACTTATCCTACACAGCTAAACACAATTGGCGATCCACGTGGATACATAGTAAAATCTGCTGTCATTTCTCCTGAAATGTCTTCTACCGTAATTTCATACAATGGAACAGAAATTTCAATAAACGAAACCAGGGATATTAACATTTACAGCGTTACAGGTAATTTATTAAGATCAGCTAAAAAAGCAAATGTACTTTCAGTAGCTAATTTGCCTAAAGGCATTTATTTAGTAAAAGCAGGTTCTGCAGTTCAGAAATTTATGATCAACTAACGATTCGTATTTTTTACTCTTTTCTCAATAGCCTGACCTTGATTCTTATCATGGGTCAGGCTATTTTGCGTTATGCCAGGGAGATGATCATATTCCTTTTATAATTACTTGATAGTGTGCACGAATCCATTTAGGACCCTGATTGAAAAGGAAAAAACAGTATGATCCATGTTCCCCTTTTTGAAGTTTTTTTGAACAGCCCCGCTTCTCAAACCGCTTTGGATTTGGTTTTAGTATAGAGGGGGTTGGTTGAGGGTTGGTAGGGGGTTGGTTGAGGGTTGGTAGAGGGTTGGTAGAGGGTTGGTTGAGGGTTCATTGAGGTAAAGCCCTCTGAACCCTCAACCAACCTTCTACCAATCCCCTCTGAAGATAAAACAAGTCCAGACTGAATTCAAAGGGTTGTTTTTTAATGATTATAGAAAACATAAAAAATGCAGGGATAAAAAAGTAATGGATTTTACTTTTTTATCCCTGCAGGATCGTTTTTCATTCCGTCGATATAATCCGGGTTTAATCAACGTTTACAATCCCGGATTAAGTTTATCCATGGAAAGGTATTCCGGAAGAAAAGAAGAAAAATCAGGAGTTTAGTAATTTAAAGTGTTTAATGATACATTTTGAGCTTTGACCCCCTAACCCCAAAAGGGGGCATTAAGACGCGGTATTTGAATAATTGATAATACTAAATCGCTCCTAAAGATCCACTCTTACGCCCCCCTTGGGGGTTGGGGGGTCAGGAATTAAATAGTTTCAGAAATAGTCAGATTAGATATTTAACAAACTTATTAATAATTATTACTGATTATTTAAGACTGTAAGAACTTGAAAAAACGGTTATAAATGGAAGCATTATTTTTGTTTCGGGAATTCTATTCACTGACTGGCAAATCGCTGCATTTATCCTTGTATTCACGGGGACTGACTCCAAATTTTTGTTTAAAGCAGCGGCTAAAATAACGTGGATCGTTTATACCCACCATGTAGGTTATTTCGCTAAAGTTATATTCGCCGGACTCAATCAACTGGGCGGCTCTTTGAATCCTTACCTCTTTCAGGAATTCGATAGGGGCCAGTCCGGTGAGGCTTTTTAACTTCTTGAAGAAAGCAGAACGGCTAAAGCCAATGTACAAAGCAATGTCTTCGATGGTGAGTTCAGATTTGTCTATATTTTCTTCGATGTACTTCATGATTCTCTGTATAAACAGATCATCCTGTGACACCACATTTGGTTTTGTGGGCGAAATAACCCCACTGGTAATCGAAGAGCGGTACAGTTCCTGCAGTTGTTTACGCAGTTTGAGCAGGTTTTCAATGCGCGCTTCCAGATAAGCAGAACTGAAAGGCTTGGTGATATAATCGTCGGCACCCTGTTGCAAGGCTTCAAGTTTGCTCTCCATGTCAGTTTTAGCGGTAAGTAATACTAACGGGATATGGCTGATTTGAATGTCTTCCTTTACTGCTTTGGCAAGTTCCAATCCGTTCATCTCAGGCATCATTAAATCGGTAATGATTAAATCGGGGATCATGGATTTGATTAATACGAGTGCTTCTATTCCATTCTCAGCCTCCAGGATCTCATACTTGTTTTTCAATACGGTTTTAAGGAAAGTCCGTAATTCCGCATTATCTTCCACTATCAAAATAGTCTGTTGTTCCTTTGTCACGGGTTCAACAGGTTCACGTATAAATTCTTCTTCAACAGATTCATCTGCTTTGATGTTTTTATCATCTGCCTTACTGTCTTGAATACGGAATTCCTCATTATCGGAATAATGGGCATGTCCTTTCAGGAAGAGTACTTTAAATTCAGACCCTATTCCCGCTTCACTTTCCACTTCAATCTGGGCATGATGCAGTTCAACCAATTCTTTGGTGAGCGATAGCCCGATACCGGTGCTTTGCTGGAAAGACAAATTCTGTCCCGTCATGCTTTCAAACCGTTTAAAGAGTAATTTTAACCGGTCCTTATTCATGCCAATCCCACTGTCCTTCACGCTGATATTTACAGTGTCTGCCACTTCCAACACCAGCACTTCAATCGAATTGCCTGTGGCGGTAAACTTGAATGCGTTTGATAACAGGTTGTAAATGATTTTTTCAAATTTATCTTTATCTACCCAAAGTATCGCATTATTACTTTCATCACTTATCCTGAATTTTATATTGCGTTCTTCGGCAAGCTTCGAAAAACTCTGGCAAATGTCGCTTACGAAGCTCCCGGTGTGGATATCTTCGATTAATAGTTTCATTTTATTGTTCTGGATTTTCCGAAAATCAAGAATCTGATTGATCAACCGCAACATTCTATCTGTATTTCGCTGTACCAGGGATAATTGTTCTTTCGCCGAATCAGACAGGTTCTCATTCCGGAGTATGTTCTCAACGGGGGATGCAATCAGGGTTAACGGAGTACGCAATTCATGGGATATGTCCGTAAAGAACCGTAATTTCAGGTTGGTAATCCTGTGTTCTACCTCCACATCTGTTTTGAGCCGGAAAATAGTAAACAGGATGTAGGCTGTTAACCCGGTCAATCCCAAAAAGAGGAGGATATAAAATAAAGTTCCCCAGATTGATTCCCAAAAGGAAGGCAGCTTTTCAATAATGACACTTCGTTCGTTGTTGACCCATACGCCTTCGGCGTTAGTGGATTTAACACGGAAAACATATTTGCCTTTTGGGATATTGGTGTACGTAGCTATGCGTTGATTGTGCACATAATTCCACTCTTTTTCGAATCCTTCCAGTTTGTAGGCATATTGAATGTTTAGTGGGTCGGCATAATCGAGTGCTGCAAAACTAATAGAAAAGATATTCTGTTCGTGTTTTAGTTCCAATATGCTGGTTTCGTCAATAACATTCATCAGAGGCGATCCTGTAACACCTACTTCCATGGTTTTATTGAATAACTGAAGCTGTGTCAGGATTATTTTAGGAGCGAAATTGCTTTTGTTGGCTTTCAGGGGATTGAACATTACTAACCCTTCGGTAGTGCCATACGCCAATTCTCCCTGACGGGTATAGCATACCGTAGCTTCAATGAAACTATATGTGTCATTATTTAAGGGGTAATAGGAATCGAATTGTTCAGTATTTGGGCTGAATTTAACGATACCAGTTTGCGTGGAAAACCATATATTGCCTTTTGGATCTTCTTTTAAGGTAAAAATCACATTGGATGGTGCCCCTGTATTTTCCATAAAGGACTTGAATTCAGGTTTTTTCTTAAGATTGAATTCCTGGTTCAGCACATTCAGTCCACCCCCGAAAATTGCCAGGTAAAGCTTTCCGTTCTTAGCCGGAAGAATGTAATGCACATCATTCCCTGAAATAGTCTTGGAATCTTTGGTGTCATGCGAATACCGGGAAAATGAAATGTCATCGGGGCGTAATTTGTTGTTATTGAAAGCTATCATGCCACCGGTGGTACCTACAAGCATTCGTCCTTTTGAGTCTTCCGTAATAAACCTGGTCCTGGAACACGGGTTGATCGGATAGTTTTTCAGTTTATTCCTGAAACTGATAAAGCGTACTTTCCCATCCTGATTTTCGAGCAAATTAATGCCACCTCCGTATGTAGCTACCCAAATACGATGCCAGTGATCCTCGAAAATAGAATAGACATTGTTTGAGCTAATGCTGTAAATGTCATCAGAATTGTATTTATAATTGGTAATTTTAAATTTTATACTTTTCCCGGCACTATTTCTTTCCAGTTTATACAATCCGTCGCCTTTAGATCCTAACCAGATGGTCCCGTTCATATCGCTCGAGATGTTGTAGATGGAAGCTTTGAGAGGTTTCGAGCTATTGATACTTCCATCTGCACCCAATTCGCCGATTAACTTCATGGTATTATCAAATATGGTTATTGTCCCGTTTTTAGTACCTACCCAGATCCAGTTATTCTTATCCTGGAAGATCGACCGTACTTCGTTGCTGGCAGATGTTGATTCTTTTGGAAGAGGTTTGTAGAAATTGAAGGGCGACTTGCTGAATACGACTTTTTCAATTCCATGCGTATAGGGGCAAAGCCAAAGATTCCCCTGGCGATCGGAATAAGCGGAATGCATAACATTTGAAAATTTCCGATCGGGTGAATTTGGGTCGTTATAAAACGGTTCCAGTTTATTTGTTATCCGGTTGTAAAGGCTAAAGCCACCTCTACGTGGATGCACCCAGGTATTCCCTAATTTATCTTCAATGACAAAAAAGTTAGGGAGCGTTGCATAAGGACTGGAGCTGACCGACTGAATATTAAAGTTGTTTACTTTCCGTTTAGCCGTTTCAAGATATACCACACTGGGATTGTCGCTCTCGATCCAGATATTATGCATTTTATCCATGTAGCTGGAGAAAAAGTTATTTGATTTAACGCCGGTATTGTTTTGTCCTGTTGAAATGATCCCATATCCCAGGCTAAAGGATTCATCATTTTTGATACTTGAACCATTCGTTTTATTGAAAGTTGTAAAAATGTTTTTATTTATATCGTACAGGCAAAAACCGGTTTTATCGCTTAAAATAAAAATCTCATTTGCGTTGATTGATTTAATATCAATGATTTTTGAAACACAGGGAGTCATGATGCCATCAAACGTTTCCTTACGGTTGTTATAACTCCTGAGTTTTCCATGTTCACCCCCTATCCATATATTATTCCCATTTTCCATAATCGAAAACAAGCTTCCGGCTTCTTTTTCCTTAAAAAGCTGAACAGGTTTGGAACTGTTTCTTTTAAACAGGTTTAATCCATTTTGTGTGAGGACCCAGGTGTTTTTCTTTTTGTCTAAAAAGATTTTATTTACCTTGTTTGAAGTTAATAGCTCATTGTCAGTATTGTAGTGATAAATACTAAGGTTCTGTTCAACACCTGAGCCCATGATTTTAAAACAACCGTCTTCATCACCGGTTAGCCATATGGAACCATCATTTAAAGTGTAAATGTTTTCAAGACTGACTTTATAGTTTTTGAACTCTTCGTTACATTGGGGTACCGGCAGAAAAATCTCTGTCTTGGGATCGAACCGGTATACGCGGCCATCATAGGTCTGTATCCAAAGATAACCGTAATAATCTTCCTTTATCCTATCGACCCTGTAGTTCTCAATCCCGAAAAGCTGACCGGGATTGCCTTTGTAGGTTTTGAAGTTATAACCGTCGAATTTATTCATTCCGTCAAAGGTGCCAAACCACATTTGCCCTTTTTTATCCTGGGTCATGCATAGGACATTGATTTCAGACAGGCCTTCTTTTACTGAATAATGGGAGAATTGGGTATAGGTGCCGGCAATAAGGGAAAATTGAATAGAGAACCAGGCGAGTAAAAAGAGTGTTTTTTTCATTTTTATGATATTTCCGTGACTTTAGATTTTATATAGGTATCAAATTTTAAGCTATTATTTTACTATTTGCATACAAAAATGAATATGGCTCCATAATATTTAACAATCAGCATGTTAAAATCTAATACATTCATACTTCAACAAAGATAATCAATTCCACAATGTTTCGGCATGGATTCAATATTAAAAATACCCAATGATCAAACGTTCGAATTATTGACTGAATTTCAGGCACGAAATCTGATTCAATTAACCTGTAACATCATGATACCAGTCTTTATATCATCTATGTAGGGAGTCAAACTTACCGAGCTTTCATCTATAGTTTTGAATAAGTAATAGTCTTTCATTTGTCCAATGATTAAAGTAAGACTTCGGAAAATATACTCAAAATATAAACAGGTAAATTCTTTTATAAACCGTGAATGCAATAGTGTGCAACAAAATTAGAACAGTTTCGTGTAAAATAGTTTTTGACATACGCGTTTTATCAAAATCTCCTCATAAAAAATCAATTTTTCTACGTTCTGAAAATAAAAATACGCCAATTTTGCAAATGAATTTTAAGTTTAGTGAAAGGTATTTTTGAGAACCCACTTCACAGGTAAATTCATAGTATAAAAAGAGTGAAAAAACAGGCACTCACAGTAAGATGAATACAACACTTTTTGAGTATATCATTGGGTATGTATTGATTTGAGATAAATGATTACTGAAGAATGAAAATTTGAATTTTAAAAGTACAAAGCTTATTAAATAAATAATAAATTACAAAATGAAAGGCTTAAGAAAGATTGTTGTTGTCGGTTGTTTAGTGTTTTTGGGCTCGAATGCCCTGTTTTCCGGTAATTCGAAATACGATTACCTTTACCAGGATCTGGCATTTACCATGAAAAAAGTTCAGGTGCCGGAGTTTCCATCCACGGAAGTTACGTTGAGTGAGTACGGGGGTGTAGGAGATGGAGTCACATTAAATACAGTTGCATTTAAAAAAGCGATTCAAGCACTTTCGGAGAAGGGTGGCGGAAAATTGGTGGTTCCTGCAGGTATTTGGTTTACCGGACCTATTGAGTTGAAATCAAATATCAACTTAAACCTTGAAAAAGGATCTGTGATCTTATTTTCACCGGACTTTGAATTATATCCGTTAGTTAATATCGTATTCGAAGGGTTGGATACCCGTCGTTGCCAGTCCCCGATAAGTGGAAAAAATCTTGAAAATGTGGCTATAACCGGTGAAGGTTCTATCAATGGTTCCGGTCAGGCATGGCGACCTTTGAAAAAAGGAAAAGTTACGGATTCGAAATGGAAAGAACTGACAAAATCGGGTGGGGTATTCAAAGAAAAAGATTATTGGTTTCCTTCGGCCAAATCATTGAAGGGTCAGTTAATGAGTGATATGAATGTTCCCAATGGACATCTTACCGCAAACGAGTGGAATGATATAAAAGATTTCCTGAGGCCGGTAATGATTAGTTTTGTGGGATGTAAAAATGTAATGCTTCAAGGCGTCTTGTTTGAGAATTCACCCAGTTGGAACATTCACCCATTGATGTGTGAGAATGTAATTATCGATCATGTGTTTGCACGTAATCCGGAATATGCCCAGAATGGCGATGGCCTTGATATTGAATCCTGTAAAAATGTGTTGGTAGTAAACAGTACGTTCGATGTTGGGGATGATGGTATCTGTATTAAATCGGGTAAAGACAAAGAAGGTCGTGAACGTGCCCGTTCTACAGAAAATGTGATCGTTGATAATTGCAAGGTATTTCAGGGTCATGGTGGTTTTGTAGTAGGTAGTGAGATGTCAGGAAGTGTGAGGAATATCTCGGTTTCAAACTGTGAGTTTTTAGGAACCGATGTAGGAATTCGCTTTAAAAGTAACCGGGGCAGGGGAGGAGTTGTTGAAAATATTTATATCAGCAATATCTACATGCTCAACATTACTACCGATTCATTCTTATTCGACCTGTATTATGGTGGAAAATCTGCCTCCGAATCACTGGCTGATAATATCTCCGGTACTATAGAACAGAAAGTGATCCCTATAACCGAAGAAACACCTTGTTTCAGGAATATCTATGTTAAGAATCTTGTTTCGCGGAATGCACGTCGGGCCATGTTCTTCAATGGTCTTCCGGAAATGAATATATCAAATATTAATCTTGAAAATGCAATTATTACTTCACAATACGGAGCTGAACTGGTGGAGTCGGATGGAGTTAAATTCAACAACGTCAATATTATCCCCACACAGGGTGCTGCTTTCATTTTGAAAAATGTGAAGAATTTCTCGGCAACGAATTTAAAATATCCGGTAGGATTGCAACAACCTTTTAATATTAACGGGGTAAAAACCAAAAATATTAAGTTGCCGGTAACCTCTGATAAAAAGAATCTTATTTTGTGTTCAGAGAAAATTGACACGAAGGAAATAAAGTTTTTGAATTAAAACTTCGTAAATCAATTTGTATCTTTGTACCTTAAAAACAATAGAATATGAAAATTACAAAGATTAAAACAATCCTTCTTGGCCTGATTTTGATGCTCCCTGTGTTGGTATCGGCAGTAAAACCCTATTCAGCCTGGATGGCAGATTCAGAAATGAAGCGTTTCCCGGAGAGCTGGATGACTGATTTTTCAAAGAAACTGAAATGGGATTATTGCAATGGCCTTGAACTTCAGGCAATCTATCAGGTGTGGAAGACGACAGCTAATCCACGCTATTTTAATTATGTGAAGAGCTATGCCGATACGATTATCAGCCAGAATGGTACGATTACGGGCTATAAAGCGGAAGATTACAACCTGGACAAACTGAATTCCGGAAAGATATTGTTCGACCTGTATGCCAAGACAAAGGAACCAAAGCTGAAACTGGCCATGGATATCCTTCGTAACCAGATTAAAAACCAGCCACGCACCAGCGATGGTGGATTCTGGCACAAGAAGATTTATACAAACCAGATGTGGTTGGATGGCATTTATATGGCTTCCCCATATCTGGCAGAATATGGTTACCGGTTCGGAGAAAAAGAATTGTTTGACGAAGCAGCGCATCAGATCCTGACGGTTGCAAAACACACCTTTGACCCCAAGACAGGTTTGTATTACCATGGATGGGATGAAAGCCACAAGCAACGTTGGTCGGACCCGAAGACAGGTACTTCGCCAAATTTCTGGTCACGAAGCATGGGTTGGTATATGATGGCCATGGTGGATGTCCTTGATTATTTACCGAAAGATCATCCAAAACGTGCTGAAATTATCAATACTCTGAAGAATTTAAGTGTTTCACTGGATAAATACAGGGATCCTGCAACCGGAATGTGGTTCCAGGTTACCGATAAAGTGAGTGAAAAAGGGAACTATGTTGAATCTTCCGGTTCGGCCATGTTTATATATACTTATATAAAAGGTGCACAGAAAGGGTATTTGCCAAAATCGTTTGAAGAAAAAGGAAAGAAAGCATACGACCAGTTTGTAAAACAATTTATACGTGAAAATCGTGATGGAACAATTTCACTGACCGATGCCTGCTCGGTAGCAGGATTGGGAGGTGAACCAAGGTATCGTGATGGTAGTTTCGGGTATTATATTTCGGAACCTAAACGGGATAATGACCCCAAAGCTGTGGCACCATTTATCATGATGAGTGTGTTGTTGAAAAAATAACAAGATCATATCGCAATTTTCAATCGCGAGACCCCGGTACTCAATGAGGTACTTTGAAAAAAAACATATGAGAAAATTCGCAACATTAATTGTTTTCCTGACAGGATTTGTGGGAATATTTGCCCAGACTCCTGCATTTCCAAGTGCAGAAGGGGATGGCATGTATACTACAGGTGGGCGTGGTGGTCAGATAGTTTATGTTACCAAACTGACCGATGATGGTTCTGCCGGAACATTGAGATGGGCTATTAATTTAACTGGTGCGCGAATTATCATGTTTAAGGTAGCCGGGCTTATTCCGCTGACTTCCGAATTAAGAATCAAGAACGGAAACCTGACCATTGCAGGCCAGAGTGCACCGGGTGATGGAATATGTATAAAGAACTATCCGGTGGTATTGCAGGGCAGTAATATCATTGTCCGTTACATGCGTTTCCGGATGGGGGATGAAGCTGCCGAAGCCGATAAACTTGCCGGAAACATTGCCTATGGCTGGGATGGTGCCGATGCCATCTGGGGACGTGATATGACTAATGTGATCCTTGATCATTGTTCAATGAGCTGGAATATTGACGAATGTTCATCATTTTACGATAATAAAAAGTTTACCATGCAGTGGTGTGTGATGGCCGAAAGCATGCGAAACTCAGTCCATTCAAAAGGAGCCCATGGCTATGGAGGTATTTGGGGCGGGGAACCTGCCACTTTTCATCATATCCTGCTGGCATTCCACGATAGCCGCAACCCACGTTTTTGCGGGAGCCGTTATACAAACAGCCCCACTACAGAACTGGTCAATTTCTGCAATAATGTGATCTACGACTGGGGAGGGAATACAGGATACGCCGGTGAAGGTGGTTCGTACAATATGATCAACAACTATTACCGTTCAGGTCCGGCACGCAGTACAGGAAGTGTGAGTTACCGTATTTTCAGTCCCAATCCTGACGATGGTTCGAATAGCCAGCCATTGGGTACCTGGGGAAAGTTCTACCTGAATGGAAATGTAATGCGAAATTACGCTCCGGTAACCCAGGATAACTGGTTGGGTTTTCAGCCTGTAAGTCTTGGAACTAAACCCATTTCTGAACTGAAATCCTCCATCCCATTTTTCACTCCAACTTTAACTATCCAACTGGCAGATTCTGCTTTCCGGTGTGTTACTTCGTATGCAGGGGCCAGCCTGAAACGCGATGCCGTGGATACCCGGATCATGAATAATGTGTTGAACGGTACCGTTAGTTGTGTGGCTGGAAGCAACGGCAGTACCGGTGGATTTATCGATTCACAGAAAGATGTGGGTGGCTGGCCCGTATATACCTACGATTCAACAACTGTACCGATTGATACTGATGGAGATGGTATGCCGGACAGTTGGGAAACCTTACATGGACTGAACCCTGCAAGCCCTGCTGATGGAACCACCACAACCCTGGATGGGAAATATACCAATGTCGAGATTTATCTGAATGAACTGGCAAAACCGATTACTGATATCCAGACAGGAGCCCCGCTATCCGGATTCTTTAGTCCTGCAGATACAAACCCCGCTAAGCTATCAGCTGTTTATCACCCTCAATCAAAACAGTTGGAGATAACATCAGCAGTATCAATCAAGAATATTTCACTTCGTGATGTATCCGGAAAATTGGTCCGGGACATTACCTGCAAGGATCAAAAAGTATCGATCGATGTATCCGGTGTCCTGTATTCGATTTATATCCTTACCGCAATTACCACTGATTCTAAAATATCAACTCTTAAAATAGGACTTTAAAGTTCGAACTTATCATTTTAAAACATGAAGAAATTAGTAATCTTGTATTTTGTATTGATTAGCCTTGGTGCTTATGCCCAACAACAAAACTATATCGTAGTAGACCGGAATGGTACCGGTAACTTCAGGAATATCCAACAGGCAATTGATTCTGTCAGGGCTTTTAATCCGGCAGGAACAGTGACCATCTTTATCAAAAAAGGTGTTTATAAAGAGAAACTTGAAATTCCGACCCATATCTGTAACGTCAGGTTGATCGGTGAGGACAGGGATAAAACCATTATCAACTACGACGATCATGCCAACATCCGAAAGATGGGTACTTTTAAAACCTATACCCTGAAAATTTGTGGTAATGATATACGCCTTGAGAACCTTACAGTTGAGAATTCGGCAGCCCAGCTGGGACAAGCCGTTGCACTTCATGTAGAAGGGGATCGGGTTGTTTTTGTGAATTGCCGTTTCCTGGGTAACCAGGACACCATTTATACAGGAAAAGAAAATGCCAGGCAGTATTTCGAGAACTGTTATATTGAAGGTACTACCGATTTTATATTTGGTCCTTCAACAGCCTGGTTTGACGGATGTACCATTTACTGCAAGCGAAACTCGTATATCACGGCAGCCAGTACTCCTGAGAATATCCCGGTTGGGTATGTATTTAATAACTGCACGATCCAATTGGGCGATTCGGTGACTGCCATGTACCTGGGCCGTCCGTGGCGGAAGTTTGCCATGACTTTGTATATGAATTGCCGGTTGCCCAAAGGAATCAGGCCAATCGGCTGGGATAACTGGAAAAACGTGGAGAATGAAAAGACTGCCCGCTACATGGAATACAACAATTCCGGGGATGGTGCTAATACTTCGGGACGTACCTGGTCGAAAGTATTGACTGCCAAAGAAGCTGCTGCGTATACGGTTGAGAAAGTATTAAAGGGCTTTGATAACTGGAATCCCAAGAAATAATTCAGAATTTAGATTTCAAAATTCATAATTAAGAGCATGAAGATTAAATTTATCATCTTGTGTCTGCTTTCATTTTGTATGATACAGGCAAAGACCAGAATCTTTACCATCGGTGATTCCACCATGGCCGATTACGATACTGTGAAGTACAGTGGAGATAAGGAACAACGTGGATGGTGCCAATTGTTTCCAACATTACTTTCTGATGAAGTAACCCTGATTAATGCTGCTAAAAATGGCAGGAGTTCTAAATCATTCTATAAAGAAGTATGGGTAAAACTTCGTGACCGGATCCAACCGGGAGACTATGTGTTTATCCAGTTTGGACACAACGACGAGAAACAAAACGGTATGGATACGGATGAAAACGATTCAACCGGACGTGGAACCAATCCATGGAGCCTCTACCAGAAATACCTGAAACTCTACGTGAATGAAGCCAGGGAAAGGGGAGCTATTCCTGTGTTGTTTACTCCGGTGGTTAGACGCTATTTTAAAGACAATAAACTGACTCAAAAAGCACAGCATAACCTGGTGGAGATTGCCTCCGATACAACCTTGAATTATGTAGCTTCGATGAAGAGCGTTGCGAAAAAATTATCCGTTCCATTGATTGATATGACGGCTTCCACTAAAAAGCTGGTAGAGTCATATGGGCCGGACAAAGCAAAGAAAGAACTGTTTATCAATACCGATGATACACATTTAAAAGCTGAAGGTGCACGTCAGTTTGCTAAACTGGCAGCTAAGGAGCTGAAAGAAAAAAACATATTGACAAAGTATATCCAATTAAAATAATACAAATTTACAAGAACCTGTTTATCCATGAAAAAATACAATCTCATCATTGTTTCCCTTTTATTGGTTTGTTCTGTTATGGCAGTTGCCCAAAATGTTTCTAAAGTATGGGTCCCGGATTTAGGTAACGGTACTTACAAAAATCCTGTGTTGTACGCCGATTATTCCGACCCTGATGTATGCCGGGTAGGAAACGATTATTACATGGTAGCATCGTCGTTTGCCTGTATTCCCGGTTTGCCGATACTTCATTCCAATGATTTAGTGAACTGGACAATTATAGGTTATGCCCTTCAAAAGATGGAACCGGAGGAACGCTTCAACACCATGCAACATGGTAATGGCGTCTGGGCACCCAGCATCAGGTTTCATAACAAAGAGTTTTATATTTACTTTGGTGATCCCGATGCAGGGATTTATATGACCAAAGCTACGGACCCTGCCGGATCATGGTCTCCATTAACACTTGTGAAAGCTGGTAAAGGATTGATTGATTCGTGCCCTTTCTGGGATGAAGATGGAAAAGCCTTTGTGGTTCATGGCTTTGCTGGTAGTCGTGCCGGTATGAAGACGGTCCTTGGGATCTTTGAAATGACTCCTGATGGCACCAAAGCATTGACCGAGAGCCGCCTGGTATTTGATGGACATCCTGTTAATACCACCGTGGAAGGCCCTAAATTTTACAAACGCAATGGGTATTACTATATCTTTTGTCCCGCCGGTGGTGTTAAGCCCGGTTGGCAGCTGGCTCTACGTTCAAAGAATGTGTATGGTCCATATGAAGAAAAGCGTGTGTTGGCACAAGGAAAATCCGATATCAACGGACCTCACCAGGGAGCCTGGGTAGATACTCCTGATGGAAAACAGGACTGGTTTTTACACTTCCAGGATTTGTATGCATATGGGCGTGCTGTCTTGTTGCAACCAATGAAGTGGGTGAACGACTGGCCGGTTATGGGCATTGATCCGGAGAATACAGGTTGCGGTACACCCGTTTCAACCTATAAAAAACCGAATGTGGGTAAAACCTATCCGGTAGCTACTCCTGCTGAAAGTGATGAGTTTAATAGCCAGACCCTCGGGCTGCAATGGCAATGGCACGCGAATAGCAATCCGCTGTGGGCTTTTTGTGCCGGCGACAAGGGTTATTTGCGATTGTTTGCCTGGCAGCTGATAGGTGAAGCTAAAAACCTGTGGGATGCTCCTAATCTGTTGTTGCAAAAATTCCCTGCTCCCTTTTTCAGTGCTACTACAAAACTAACCTTCACACCAATGGTAAAAGGAGAACGGGCCGGTTTGGTAATTATGGGAATGAATTATGCCTCCCTTACTATTGAGAACAGCGAAAATGGATTTACATTGAATCAGATTACCTGCCTGAAAGCGGATAAAGGTTCTCCTGAAAAAGTGAATGCTTCAATACCATTGACTCAAAGTACTGTCTTTTTACGGGTTGAAATACGGGAAAGTAAAACGGTTAATAAGGAAAAGATCAATGAACCTAAAGCACTGTGTACTTTTAGCTACAGCATAGATGGCAAGGTATTTATCCCGATTGGTGAATCTTTTACTGCCCGTGAAGGACTGTGGATAGGGGCTAAAGTAGGCCTGTATTGTTCCCGCCCGAAAGCCCTCAACGATTCGGGGTATGCCGATGTGGATTGGTTTAGGGTAGACGGAGTGAAATAAAAAGCTCTTGATATTATCTATTAGAATTTGAACTAATATATGACATAGACATACAATCAATTTAAACAGGACCAGAAAGTTGGTGTGAGTTTATAAAGAATAGAGGACATTTTCAAAAACAAATCCGGTTGAACATCGTTATAGAAGTTCAACCGGATTTGTGTATAATATAATTTGAAGTATGTATATTTGCAGTAGAATATTTATAAAGTATTATTAAATAAGAATTCACAATGATACACACAGTGAAAATTGACGATAAAACACCCAAAGGGAAAAGCATTATAAATGAATTGCTGAAGTATCCCAAAATAGTGAAATTTGTTAATCCTGAAGTAACCGTAGGTGTCCCTGAGGGTTATGTGACATGTGATGAGTTTGAAAACAAAGTGAATGAAAATATAACCACTTATTCAAAAGAGAATAGCACTAAAGTAGTTATACCTGAAGGGTATTTGACTGGCGAAGAGTTTTTTACGGGAATTAAAAAAGAACTTCAAAAAAGGTGTTTAGAGAATGGTTTATTACAGCAAAATAGCTCAAAATGATCTTGTTGAAATATTTTGGGGATTATTAACCTGGGATAAGCATCCTTTAGAATATAATCATGTTACAACTTATTTAGATGACATATATGATGTTTGCAATAAACTGGATAAGCTGAAATATCATACCAAAACACAATTCCAATTACATAAACAATTTGGCAACAAAGTTTATAACTATCGTCGAAATAAAAATACGACCTGGTACATTATTTACGATTATGATGAAACTAACAATGCAGTTTATATTAAACATATAATGCCAAACCATACAAGTTCTGAATAGTGTATGCAATCAGAAGTTATAATTTCACATTGGTTGATAATATCAAACACAGAAAGAGACGCTCATAAGCGTCTCTTTCTGTGTTTGTTTAGTATCTTAACTCTCAATTTCGTGTATTTTTTGGCACAATATTACAGAATTAACTTCTAACTATTTTAGTCACACTATTCCATATAAGGTCTTAAAATCAAAATACGTAGTATTTTTATAATCCGTTTTTAATTCCGAAAACCGGAATGTACCATCCGCCAAATCTGCGTATATCCGCGTTCTAATCTTAATTCTGGCTTGTCCAGGTTAGGATGATTGAAACTTAAATCACCCTGTAATCCTTATTCTGAGTAAAAAAGAATCCTGCAGTCCCCAATAATGGTAAGCAGAAAATGCCTGCCAAAATATAGTAAATGGAAACCTGTTTCATGAGTGTCAGAATGTTTTCGACCAACCCGAAAGTGATTCCCAGATAAATGGAAATAGCCATTCCGATTGCCGCAAAGATCCAGACGATCCAACCTTTATCGGTTTGTTCAGGGAGCCTGCGCATAACACGTTGGGTAAAGCCGTTATCGGCAATTTCCTGTTTGTGTCCACTGAAAAAATCTTTCAGTAATTTGTCTTTATCGTTAGTTTCCATATCCTGCTTTTGTTAAGTAAACAGTTAATCTTTCTTTTCCCTTTAAAATGTAAGTCTTGGCAGTTCCAAGGGGGCAATTCATTATTTTAGAAATTTCCTGATGGGTCTTATCTTCCATATAAAACAATAATACGGCAGTTTGTTCTTCTTTACGCAGCATTTTTAACGCTTTATAAATATCCATCTTCTCAGCCGAGAATTCATTGAGCGTATGAAACTGACTGTCTATAACCTGTTCGTCAATATCTTCATAATGCTTCTGAGCCCTGACCGAGTCATAATAGACATTGTAAGCAATCCGGTACAACCAGGTTGAGAAGCCTGATAAACCTTTGAAAGCTGTTATGTTCAGGTATGCTTTTATAAAGGTCTCCTGTGCCAGGTCATCACTCAACGGACCATCGCCCACGGTCAGGTTCAGAAAGAACCGACGTATGGGCGACTGGTATTTACCGGTTAGTTTGTCGAATGCTCTTTTGTCGCCAAATAAAGCAACCTGTGTAACCCAGCGGATATCATCCGTGTTGCTCATCGTTATATCCCTTTGTGTCAGGTTTTGGTTTTTCCAGGAAATGAACCAACAAATAACCTATACCAACGAAGGTAGGGACAATGCCAACAATCATGTCATTTTGTTTGTGCATGACGATAAAAGAGATCGTTATACCTAATCCGATAACCAACCACAAGATTCCCCTTTTCAGATTCGAGGAAGGATTTGATCTTTTAGGTTCATCAAAGAAGTGTTCAGGTACTGTTTGTCCCATTTCAAGTGATTTGGAATACAGATCGTAACGGCGTTTGGATTCAGCATTCTTGGATCTGACGTTTAGCGTAATGATGATTGCAACAAAAAGAAAAGGTAACAGGCAGATCATAAAGATGGCGAAAGGACCCATGGGAAGATGGTTGCCATTGTCAGCTTCAATTTTCTGGCGTTCGACACTCAGGCGTTCTTTTTCAAGTTCCATTAACTGGTCGGGTGAAAGCCGTTGCATCAGCATTGAATCCTTGGCAGAATTTTCACCTTTTTCAGTATGAATAATTCTCACTTCTTTCACGCTGTCTTTGTGAATTGTAGTGGGTTTTGCTGCATTGGCCCCGACAAATAAAGTCAAAGCCAATAAAAATAATCCTAGTCGTTTCATAATTGTAAATTTTAAAGGGTAAAGAATCATGTTTGTTTTCTAGTTAGACGGAACAAACATTGCTTTTGGATTTAAAACAAATAAAAAAAACTGAGATTTAACTTTTAAAAGAACGTTTATTTCCTGAAATGACTGGATGTCAATGAAATATTAAATGCAAACGTACTAATATTTTCTGGTAACTGAAAAAGAAAGTTTAGGAAAAAACAAAATGGGTAGTGAAACGCCCACAACTAACGCCAACAATATAAACAGAGTGGTCATTCCATTGTGAAAGAAATCCATCATAAATTGCTGGGATTTTATGACGTCTGAATTCTGCATGAAGCGGATAACGCTTAAGATGGTCCGGTAGGCAAACATCCCCGGGATCATCGGAAGTAGTGATGGAAAAGAAAATACCTCTGCCGGACAATGAATAATCCGTGCAAACAAGATGCTTAATAACCCAATAAAAGTAGCTGCTACAAAGGTCGACAATGAAATATCTAATCCGGATTTAATCAGGAAAAACCTCAGGGAATGGCCCAATGCTGCCAATATAGCCGAAACAAAAATTGCTTTGCGGGGTGGATTGGATATTACGGCAAAGCCAATAGCGGCAATTGCAGCTAATAAACCATCAACAAGAACCAAACGTATCATTTCATTAGTCATAATTTCTCCAGCCCTAAAATTAACATAGATGTAAATAAACCGATCGCAATGCAGACAATTAAACTGGTAGCATTCACCAGGCGGGCAATTCCGGTCAGAATATGGCCTTGTAAAATATCGAGTATTGAATTTATCATCGGAACACCCGGAATAAGAAACAGCACGCTCGATGCCAGTGCAATTTCAGGGGTATGCCCAACATGAATGATATAGCCTATGCCGGCAAGTAGGGAAGCAACAAATGCGCTCGTGGTAAATGTCACTAAATGGTTTATGTGTTTTTTCATTAACGCTTGCCGTACAAAGAATCCGGCCAGGGTTGCAAAAAATACAAAGATCATAGCAGTAAAGTCCCCTTTGAATAATCCGCAGAATGAAGCATTTGCAGCTGCTACCAGCAACAATACCAGCGAACTGTTCATCCTTTTTTGATGAAGAATCTTATGGTAATTGGAAGTAACCTCATCGAACGGGAGTTGCTTGTCATACGTGTCCCAGCTCAATGCACTTAATTCGGATACAATGGTGAAGTTCAAATGCAATGGTTTGATCTTTCTGATTTGAGTAAGCAGTTTCCCCGGGTCCTTTTTATTGATGATAGTCATCATGATGCTCATTTGGAAAACAGACAAATCCAGCTCATAGCCAAAAGTTTCAGCCATTCGGGACACATTTTGAATGATGCGCATCGTATGCGCACCCGAGGACATTAGTGCTGAAGCGATATCAATTAATAATACTGCTGTTTGTTCGATAGTTGGTTCTATATAGACCGGGTTCTCGCTCATGTTGAAAGAAAAGTTTTCAAATGTAAAATCGTGTGCAAAGGTAAAGAAAATTGAAGTTCTTTTAAAGACAAATCCTTTATTTATACTAATTTTGCACAAGCATGCAAGTTGGGAGTGAACATTCCCGGACTAATGCTGTTTCTGTGTTAAACAATAATTTTAATGAATGAAGACTGAGAAATTCGATGTAACGGGTATGACCTGCTCTTCGTGTGTGGCACATGTTGAAAAAAGTGTCAGTAAATTAACAGGAATCAAGTCTGTCAATGTAAATTTACTCACAAACAGTATGTCTGTAAGTTATGATGAACAGGACTTAAATACCCAATCTATTGAAAATGCAGTGGTCGATGCCGGGTACGAAGCACATGTACGCGAAATAGTTTCTACTGCACAGGTTAGTTCAACCCCCAAAGTGGACTATGTACAATTGGAACAGGCTGAAATGAAAATTCGCTGGTGGGTGTCACTGGTATTTTTAATTCCCCTGCTTTATATTTCCATGGGGCACATGATAGGCCTGCCATACCCTCATGCGTTCCACTTGACAGAAAATGCACTCATAGTTGCATTTACGCAATTCTTACTTACGTTGCCGATTGTTTTTGTCAACAAAAAGTATTTCCAGGTAGGATTTAAAACATTGTTCAGGGCTGCACCGAATATGGATTCACTGATTGCTATCGGTTCATCTGCAGCCATTGTCTATGGTATTTTTGCCATTTACCGTATTGGGTATGCAATGGGTCATGGGGATATGCAAACCGTCACTCAGTTCTCGCAGGATTTATATTTTGAATCCGGGGCGACTATTCTGACTCTTATTACATTAGGGAAATACCTCGAAGCCAAATCTAAAAGCCGTACTTCGGATGCCATTACCCGCTTAATGGACCTGGCGCCTAAAACGGCAACTGTCATTCGTGACAACATCGAACTTGAAATTCCTGTTGAACAGGTTTTGGTTGGTGATGTGGTAGTGGTGCGGCCCGGACAACGGGTGCCTGTTGATGGGATTGTTGAAAGCGGCAATTCATCGCTGGATGAATCAGCATTAACCGGTGAAAGCCTGCCTGTATACAAAGAAAAAGGGGATGGGATACTGTCAGCCAGCATAAATAAATCAGGTTATTTTACCATGCTGGCTACCAAGGTTGGGAACGATACTACCCTGGCCCACATCATACAATTGGTTGAAGATGCTTCCTCTTCAAAGGCACCCATTTCGAAACTTGCCGATAAAATCAGTGCCGTCTTCGTGCCGGTGGTGATTGGCATTTCGTTTTTGTCAATCGTGGTTTGGCTGTTACTGGGCTATCCGTTCGATTTTGCACTTTCCATTGGTATTGCCGTGTTGGTAATTTCCTGTCCATGTGCCCTGGGACTTGCTACTCCGGTGGCTATTATGGTGGGAACCGGTAAAGGTGCCGAATATGGCATTTTAATTAAGTCTGCCGAGTCACTCGAGATGGCTCATAAAATTGATACGGTTGTCCTGGATAAAACTGGCACCATTACGGAAGGTAAACCCCGGGTCACTGATATTTTTACATTGAAAACACTCTCTCAAACTGAGCTGTTGGAAATAGCTGTTGCTCTTGAAAAACCATCCGAGCACCCCTTGTCGGAAGCTATCATGCAGGCGGCTCTATCCCGTAAGTTGACTATCCGTGAAGTCGAAAACTTTCAGGCGATACCCGGGCAAGGAATTGAAGCAACGATGGATGGGAAAAACTACCTGGCAGGGAATCTGAAACTGATGACTGACCGTAAGATCACACTCAATGAATTTGCAGGTTTGTCTGATAAGCTGGCCGACGAAGGGAAAACACCTCTTTTTATTTCAAATGAAGTAGAGATTCTTGGAATTATAGCTGTTGCTGATGTTGTGAAGTCTTCCAGCAAGGAGGCTATCAGGCAATTCGAAGCGTTGGGAATGGAAGTGGTCATGCTTACCGGCGACCATGCTAAAACGGCGGCTGCCATTCAATCGCAACTGGGGATTTCTTCCTATGTTGCCGAAGTGCTGCCACAGGACAAAGACAAAGAGATTGCCAAACTGCAGGCTGCCGGCAAGACGGTCGCCATGGTGGGTGATGGAATCAATGATGCCCCGGCTTTAATGCGTTCCAACCTGGGTATAGCCATTGGTGCAGGTACCGATATTGCCATTGAGTCAGCCGATGTGGTCCTGATGCGGAGTGATTTGTTGGACGCCGTGACAACCCTCCGACTGAGTAAGGCTGTCATGGTGAATATCAAACAAAACCTGTTCTGGGCTTTCTTTTATAACATTATTGGCATTCCGTTGGCAGCCGGTGTGTTCTACAGTGCGCTGGGCTGGAAGTTGAATCCCATGTTTGCTGCGGCTGCCATGAGTTTCAGTTCTGTAACTGTTGTGTTAAATGCGTTACGGTTATTACGTTTTAAACCAACAGCTGCAACGATTTTAAATAACAATCAGGAGATAATACAAAAACAAGAATCAATTAATAAAAATAATATTATGATAGAAAAAACGTTGCAAATAAAAGGTATGAGCTGTCCTCATTGCTCAATGCGTGTAGAAAAAGTTTTGAATTCGATTGAAGGTGTAGAAGCCCAGGTGGATTTGGAATCTAACTCGGCTAAGGTAAAACTGACCCATGAAGTGAGTGATGAAACATTGAAAAGTGCCGTTGATGCTATTGGTTACGAAGTTGTTGATGTAGCCTGATTGAATGACAGGATGTAGGATTTGTACTAAATCACAAGGACCGATTCAATCTCCCATTTAATATTTATTAAATTAAAACGCTGATGGATCATTTCACCAAAATGGAATGTTTCACCAGCGTTCTTTTTTTATATGATCCTTCCGGTTTTTATTTCCAGTTCAATTCATTCCTGACTAAAAGTCCGTCTGTTGAAAACCCTATCTGAATTTTCAGGATGGAAGGAAAAAAGCCTGAAATTGCAGTCCTTTTTCGGGGAAAAATATTTGGAATTTACGTTTGACTAGTTCTGCCTTCCGAGGGGGTTGATTGAGGGTTCATTGAGGGTTTATTGAGGGTTCATTGAGGTAAACCTCAATGAACCCTCAACCAACCCTCTCTTTGCCCCCTTTGAAGGGTCTCTGAAAAGTGAATGGATTCAATTGAAATTGAAAATTATCTAAAAAGGGTTTTACCGGCACTTTCTTGGTTTTTGTGCTGTATAACAGTTTTCTGGCTTTGATGATTCGGATTGCTATATCTACTTTTGGCACGTGAGTTATTGGTCAACCAATTCGACTTGTTCAACTATAAATAAACTTTGAAAATTATAAATTAATTTACAGCATGAAAAAAGGAATTTTAATTACCCTTTCGTTGTTTGTTGCAGGATTGAGCTTGATGGCACAGGAGGCAGCAGTAAAAAAAGTAGAATATCCGGCAGGATATGAATCGAAAATTGATGTAGTCTATACAAAGGTAAAGGATTGGGATGGAAGGTTGGACGTCTATTTTAATCCGGTAAGCTCAACGGCAACCCCTGTGGTGATCAATATACACGGTGGTGGTTGGAATCATGGTACCAAGGAAAGCCAGAGTGGTTTCAATACCTTTTTTAAGGCAGGTTTTGCGGTCGCCAATGTGGAATACCGCATGGTGGATGAAGCGAAAGCGCCGGGAGCCATTGAAGATATCCGCAGTGCAATGGATTATCTGATTTTGCATGCAGCGGAATTGAATATTGATCCCAAACGGATTGTATTAATGGGTGGTTCAGCAGGTGCCCATTTAGCATTGATGGCCGGTTTCCTTGAGAATGACCGCAGGTTCGATACTTATTGCAAGGGGAAGGAAAATATGAAAGTGGCAGCCATTATCAGCAAATATGCACCTTCTGATTTTGTGGAAAAGACCGATAAGTTTTATACATACAAATCTTTATTAAACTGGATGGATGATAAAGCAGAGGATGCTTCATTCAGGGCTTCCATTTCGCCGGTAACCTATATCAACAAGAATAATCCTCCGGTATTCATTGTTCATGGCAATGCCGATCCGATAGTGCCTTATGAACAATCGGTCAGGTTACACCAGAAACTGGATCAGGCTGGGGTTTATAATGAATTTATTACTGTCGAAGGTGGCAAGCATGGTAATTTTGAGAAAGACAAGAATTCTGAAATCAGCAAAGCCACAATGGCGTTTCTAAAGAAAGTGGGAGTAATTCAATAATCCAACTGAATAAAAAAAGGAATTGCAATCAAGCAATTCCTTTTTTTTATCCTCTTCTGTTTCCAAAACAGGTATTCAATAGTTACTATACTTCATGAATCAGTTCTTTCATAATTAAAGTCATAAGTGGCTGCACCGAATTGCCTATTTCCTGTACTTCTTCATGGCTAACCTCTACTATTTTTCCCGGAACTCCCAGGTCGGTAATAATGGAAATTCCAAAGCAACGCATTCCTGCATGGTTGGCTACAATCACTTCCGGTACGGTGCTCATGCCTACTGCATCGGCACCGATTGTCCTGAAATACTTGTATTCGGCAGGTGTTTCAAAGGTTGGTCCTGTGGTGCCTACATACACTCCCTCCACAACCTTGATATTGTTTTTAGCTGCAATAAATTTTGCTTTTGCAATTAATTCCTTTGAATACGCTTCACTCATATCCGGGAATCGGGTACCCAGTTCAGGTATGTTCTTGCCACGAAGCGGGTGTTCAGGGAAAAGGTTGATATGATCGGTAATGATCATGAGGTCGCCGATTTCAAACTCAGGATTTACTCCTCCCGAAGCATTCGATACCAGCAATGTTTCAATTCCCAGGGCTTTCATAACGCGTACCGGAAAAGTAACCGCCTTCATGTCATAACCCTCGTAATAATGAAACCTGCCCTGCATGGCCAATACTTCCACATCACCCAGTTTGCCAATGATAAGTTTGCCACTATGGCCTTCAACGGTCGATACCGGGAAATTAGGTATTATTTCGTATGGGATTTCAGTCTTGTCTGTAATCTGTGTCACTAAGTTCCCTAATCCAGTACCAAGTATAATACCGGTTTTAGGATTTGAAGGTATTCTGGAACGAAGGAAATCAGCGGTTTCTTGAATTTTCAACAACATAATTTTTGATTTTTTGAATGAATAATGATTCTTGATCGTGTAATATTTTAACCCTGATGGGGATTGCAAAAGTCACTGCTTTTAATGCCTCAGGGAACCCGGAATTGGATACCAGTCTTGCAGCATCTTTCTCAGTAACTATAATTATTTTCTCAGCACTTGTAAGGGCCTCAAATTGTTTGTTTATTGCTATGAAATCTTTTGATTGGAAAGCATGATGATCCCCGAAAAACAGAGTGCTTATTTTTGTGGAATACCTGCCTAACTGTTCTAATATAGGTTTTGGTGAAACAATTCCGGCAACCAGCAATATCCCTGCATTTGTTTCTTTTATCTTTTCATATGTCCAGCTATCCGGTATTGAATCCGGAAAGACAGGAATTAAATCATCGTATTTAAAACAGGAGAAAAATAATGACTGGTTAGTTTCAGGTTTTAAATCTGTTTCAAACAAACGCATATCAATTGGTCTCATGTCTACGGGACATTTTGTAACTACTATGATATTCGCCCGTGTACTTCCACTTTTCCATTCCCGTAATCTTCCGGCAGGCAGTAACATGTCCTGGCTGTATAAGTTGGAATAGTCGGTCAGTAAGATGGATAATCCTGGCTGGATATACCGGTGTTGAAAAGCATCATCGAGCACTATAGCCTGTAAACCGGGTAGCAGTTCCAGAAGTTTTTTTACTCCATGAACACGCTTTTCATCCACCGAAACAGTAACATTTGGAAATTTTTGGTAAATTTGATAAGGTTCATCACCGATTGTTTGACTGGTTGATTTGGTATCTGCCAGGTAAAAGCCTTTTGTTTTCCGTTTATAGCCACGGCTTAATACTGCAGTTTTCCATTCCGTTTGTAAGATAGATAGTAAAAATTCGGTATGCGGTGTCTTGCCGGTACCTCCTACTGCCAGGTTCCCGACAGAGATGGTTGGAATGTTGAACGATGTGGAAGGAAGAATGCCCTGGTCGAACAACCAATTGCGAATGCCTGTCACTATTCCGTATAGTAACGCAAAAGGGAAAAGGATTGTATGTTTTATCGTTTTATTCAAGCAGCTTAGGGTCACATAAAATTAATGCGGATGGCAAAGATACAATTTTTCTTTATTGTTATTGCCAAACCTTAAACTTAATGCTATAAACAGACCGGAAATTTATGTAGGTCAGGGAACCGGGTCATATCCGCTGCCTCCCCAGGGATGGCAACTACCGATACGTTTTATAGCCAGCAAGCCACCTTTCAGGATACCATATTTTTTTACAGCTTCAATGGTGTATTCCGAACAGGTGGGTGTATACCTGCATCGTGGAGGTATCAAAGGTGAAATGCTGTACCGGTAAAAATAAACAGGAAGCAAAACAATGAATTGGAGTACTCTTTTCATACTGATTCAATTTTATCTATCAGCCTTTGAAGCGATGTTTTCATTTTCTTCTCTACCGTTGCAAAATCCAGTTCATCATCCGACACATAGTTGAATGCGACATGGATCTGTAATTGCTTGTCATTTAATGCGTCGATAATCATTCCTTTGTTTAGCCGGAAAGCTTCACGCATCAACCGTTTTAAGCGGTTTCTCTTTACTGCACGCTTGAACCGTTTCTTAGGAACACTTACCAATACACTTGCAGGTTCAACATCTTTTTTAGGCTCTATCATGAATACCACACGCAAGGGGTAGGCAATAAATGCATCACCCTGTGTAAAAAGTCGCGTTATGCGTTTTTCACCACATAAATGCTCCGATTTTGAAAATGTATTCTGGTGGTCCATGGCTTAAAAATAAACTATCCCAAAAGTACGGAAATTCTTCGATACTTTTGGGATAGTAAAATTATATATAAATTGAATTATTTCCTTACTTTCTTGTTGCTTTCCTTTAAGTAGTTTTCCAATGCCATGGTCATTGATGGCACACCCGGTAGTGGTGCTTCAACGTCAAGGCGTAACCCTGCATCGCGCACTGCCTGAACGGTGGTTGCTCCAAAACAACCAATCTGAATATCTCCCTGTACAAAGTTAGGAAAGTTCTTTAGTAGTGAAGCTATTCCGATAGGGCTGAAAAACACCAACATGTCATAATTAAATTCTTCATCAGGACCAAAATCATTGCTTACAGTTTTATACATTACTGCTTTGTTGTAAGTGATCTTTGATTTCTCAAGGGTTGAAATGGTATCTTCATTCTGAACATCCGAAGTGATAAAAAGATATTTTTCCTCCGGGTGTTTATTCATAATTACCACTAATTCAGCTAATTTCCCACCTGCTCCGTAGAACACTTTCCGTTTGCGATAATGAATGTAACGTTGCAAATACAAAGCCACCGATTCGGAAACGCAAAAATACTTCATGGTTTCAGGAATCGTAATACGCATTTCTTCACACAACCTGAAAAAATGATCAATGCCATGTCGCGCATTAAAAATAATGGCGGTATGTTCCGGGATGTTTACACGTTGTGTCCTGAACTCTTTCGCTAAAATGGGTTCAACTTTGATAAACGGCCGAAAATCTATTTTGACATTGTACTTCTCACTTATGTCAAAGTAAGGCGACTTTTCAGTAGTCGGCTTTGGTTGTGATACTAGTATCTTCTTAATTTTCAAAGTAATAAAGTTTTAATTTAGATCGCACTATATAATCAAATTATACACCCTGAATAAAACAATTAGGGGTAAAATTTCGAGGGTGCAAAGATACAACAATATATAAAAAGAAGCTACTATTTTATGGAAAAATATTTGAAATAGTTTAATTATGACGAGTATAGATGCACCCACACACATTATCAGGCTTATTGTTTCGGGAATATTGTACAGATGGGTGGGCATGTAGATCCTTAATATCAAAAGCGGAAACAGGCTGACTCCTAAAACAGATATGATATTAAAATAACTCTCAGTTCCCATTTTACGGGTTGAAGGCGAAAGAAATACATATCCAAGCACATCGAAAAGCAACGATTTTATGCCAAAAAAGGCTCCGGTGGCTAATAATACAAAGCTGTATGTTTTGATAGAAAAGGGTGTGCCTGGCTTGAACATCAACAAATACGCATATAGACTCAATACCCCGATTGAAAATATGGTTAATAAAAAGCGTAGCCTGAAATCATTGACAGTGGCTTTGCTGAATATGCTGGAACGTTCCTTGACCTGTAAAAATGATTTCACCGTTTCTGCAATTAAGCCTGCGGACCGGGATATGGAATAAATCAACAGAAAAAACAGCAATGTTAGAATGACAAATACCCAACCTTCAGTTTGAGGCAACGACGGGTGTGGAATGCCCAGGAATCCTTTCGGTATTAAAGCGAGAGCTTTCAATGAGTCAGCAACAGCCTGTATCGAATCCATTCGGGCAATCGAATCCATTCTGGCAATCGAGTCTAGCTTTACCAGGGTGTCCGGTATTACTTTCGCGCTATCACTGAGTGCATGTATGGTATCTGGCTGAATCATAATGTTTATTAGAGTGCTGCAAAGCTGCGGGCGTTTGTATCCCAGTTCACTGAATTTTCAATTGCTCCCAGTACCTCTTCCGGGGTTTCAACAACTTCCCACATCCTGCGGTGTTCATCCCGCATGAAATGTTCGTCCACTGCCCTGTTCAGCATAGTGACCAGGGAATCAAAATATCCTTCCAGATTGACTATAACAATTGGCTTGGTAAAAATGCCCAACCGTTTCCAGGTTATTACTTCCAGTAATTCTTCCAGTGTTCCGCAACCCCCGGGCAGGGCTACCACAGCATCAGCCATCATAGCCATTTTTTCCTTTCGTTCATGCATAGTGTCAACCAGAATCAATTCGGTGAGCATGGTGTGGTTCCATTCTACTTCGCACATAAACCGGGGAATAACTCCCGTAATCTGACCGCCTGCTTCCAGCATGCTGTCTGCCAACTGTCCCATTAGGCCCATAGAACCTCCCCCGTATACCACGGAAAGGTTTGATTCAGCCAGTATCCTGCTAAGACGGATTGTTGCATCAAAATAACTCGGTTTAACCTGCGAGCTCGATGCGCAATATACACATATGGTCTTCATGGTGAATTGGAATACGATTTTACCTTTTCAGAAAATTAAATGCAAAAATACAGTTTTCTTTCCGTATTTTTGGACAACAATTCAAAAAATGAAGAAATGATACTGGTAACTGGCGCTACGGGTTTAGTGGGCGGAAATTTAATATGGCATTTGCTGCAGGAAAATGACCGCGTGGCAGCTATCCGCCGTCCCACAAGTGATCCGGAGCCTTTGCGTGTTATCTTTAGTTTTTATACCGCCAATCCGGATGACTATTTAAGTCGCATTGACTGGAGAATTGCCGATGTTCTCGATGAGCACTCCATTCATCAGGCAATGGAAGGTATCTTGGTGGTTTACCATTGTGCGGCAGTGGTTTCATTCGACAAATCAACAAGCTCCATTCTTGATGTGAATGTAACCGGAACCAGAAATATAATCCGTGCTGCCCTGGAAAACCGTATCGACAAACTCTGTTTTGTCAGTTCCATTGCTGCCTGCGGAAGGGCATTCAAAAACGAGCTTATCATTGAAGACTCTCTATATGCCGATTCTACCAGCCGGTCCCTGTACTCCCAAAGCAAATACCTCTCCGAACAGGAAGTCTGGAAAGGCATCCAGAAAGGGTTGAATGCAGTCATTGTCAATCCGGGTGTAATTTTAGGAGTCTCGGGATCCAATTCAGGCAGTTCACAGCTATTTAATCAGGTACAAAAAGGATTGATGTTTTATACTCATGGTGGCAGTGGGTATGTCGATGTGCAGGATGTGGTCAAAGTGATGATTCTGTTGACGAATAGCAATATCTCCTCTGAACGGTTTATTCTGGTCAGTGAAAACTGTTCCAACAAAGATATCCTCTGTTGGATGGCTGATGGCTTTGGCAAACGCCGGCCCATTATCTCCATTGGGAGACAAACATTCTGGGTAGTCGGCTTACTCTCCGAAATAATCGGTAAAGCATTTCATTTCCGCCCCCTGATCGATCGTAGTACAGCACGTACGGCTACCCATCGTGAATACTATTCCAGCCTGAAAGTTGAAAAAGCACTCGGTTTTAAATTTGTGCCTATCGAAAAGTCAATTCGGGAGATCTGTCATTTCATGTTGAAAAAATAACATAGAAGTAGTTGGAACAATGTATTGTCCTGTTTTATTTATTGAAAAACACAACTAAGCAGCTTTTCTAAATGAAGGTAATAAGGGTTTTAATATGGGGGAGTTTGGTTTTCTACGAAGGGATAATATTTATAAATAAGGGCTTTGAATTAAAAACCTTATTTTTGTTTGTTTGAACCTTAGTAGCCAGGCTAACCCCTAATATTAAACCTTATTCTTTGAATGGAATATTATCCATAGTCAATCAATCAAAGAATAAGGTTTTGTTTCAGAGGGACAATCCGGCTACTGAGGTTGAACAAAAAAATAAGGTTTTAATGTAAGAAATGAAATGAAACGAGCGAAAATAATCAGTATTTACATCTTCAACTTTTCCTTGTTATCTTTAGTGTTGTTCGATCTTCTGATCGTGGGTCTTAGTAGGAATATTAAGCAAAAAGATATAACCTTTATTCCCCCGTTTCAATCACTTGCTTAAACCCAGCCAGGAATGCATCTGCATCCGATTTGGAAAGGCATAAAGGAGGTAGCAGTCGGATAATGTTTGTGCTGCTGGCTCCTGTGAAAATCTTTTTCTCGAATAATAAGCGGCTGCGTATTTCTTTTACCGGTTGGTCAAATTCAATGCCAATCATCAATCCTAATCCACGGACTTCTTTAATCTGTGGGAGTTTATTCAGTTCTTCCATCAGGTAGTTCCCTGTTTTTAGGGCATTTTCAAGCAGGTGTTCCACTTTCATAATGTCCAGTACAGCTATGGCAGCAGTACAGGCCAGGTGGCTTCCTCCAAAAGTAGTGCCCAGCAGGCCAAAGGATGCTTCAAAAGCCGGGCTTATCAGCACGCCTCCAATTGGGAATCCATTACCCATGCCTTTGGCAATCGTAATTAAGTCAGGACGGATATCGGCATGTTGATGGGCAAAGAATTTTCCGCTTCGTCCATAGCCTGATTGTACTTCGTCCAGGATCAGCATGGTTCCGGTCGCTTTACATTCCTCACTCAGGGCTTGCAGGAATGTTGCATCAGGTACCCTGATACCACCTACGCCCTGTATGCCTTCTATAATCACAGCACAGACATCGTGGTTGCGCAGCGAATTCCGTACCGCTTCCATGTCGTTCAGTGCCGGGAATTCCACATCAAAGCCTTCGTTGATGGGAGCTACGATCTTTGGATTGTCGGTGACACGCACGGCTGCCGAAGTCCTGCCATGGAAACTCTTATTGAAAGCTATGACTTTACGGCGTCCTGTATGGAAGGATGCCAGCTTTAATGCATTCTCATTGGCTTCTGCACCCGAATTGACCAGGAACAAGGAGTAATCTTCGTACCCCGATATTTTACCAAGCTTTTCAGCCAGTTCTTTTTGTAACGGATTGACAACAGAGTTCGAGTAGAAGACTAATTTCTCTAATTGCTGGGTCAGTTTTTGAACATAGTATGGATGGGAATGGCCTACTGAAATAACAGCATGGCCCCCGTATAAATCGAGATATTCAATCCCGTGGTTATCATAAATGCGACATCCAATGCCTTTGGCAATGTCGATATCAAAAAGCGGGTAAACATTAAATAAATTCATATATTCTAAGGTTTGTTAAATGGTCAGTAAAATAAATGTGAATTGATAAGCTAAAACGTGATTCTTCATAAGTTGAATGCAAATGTAATTCAAAATTTAGATACCTTCAAATAAATACAATTAAAAAAAATAATGTAATTTTACACCGGATTTATGCAAAACTCAATATTAACAATCTCTGCCCAATGGATAAACAAGTCACTATTTATTGTAAAAACACAAAATCATACCACATTTATCCTTTAGGCACTTCTGTCATAGAAATATACAATGATCTCAACATCCGGTTAAAGTATCCCGTCATGGCTGCACGGGTGAATTATAAGGTGGAGGATTTGAACTTTTTGATTTATAAACCCAAGGATATTGAGTTTATAGACTTAAGCACCCCTTCGGGTATGCGTGTTTATGTACGCAGCCTTAGTATGGTAATGGCCAAGGCGGTATCCGAACTTTATCCACAAGCTACACTGCGCATTGAGCATCCTATTTCAAAAGGATATTATTGCAAGCTGGATAACCTGGGGCAACCTGTCACCCGTGAAGTGATTGCACGGATTAAGGAACGCGTCAACAAGATTATCGCTCAGGGCAAACGCATTGTCTGTGAAGAAAAGCAGACCCGGGAAGTAAAGGAGTTATTCATCAACCAGGTACACCAACAGGATAAGATCGCTCTTTTCGAAACCCTGGGCAATCCTTATTTCCGCTTCTTTCGGATCGATGATTTTATTGATTATTACAACGGGGTTCTGTTGCCATCCACCGATTACCTGACCATTTATGATTTAGTTGAATACTATGATGGCCTGCTGATCCGTATTCCAAACCGGGAATTCCCTGTAGAACTGGAAGAAGTGATTCTGTTGCCTAAGATGTACGATATCTTTAAGGAATATGTCGGCTGGAATAAGATTTTGAACCTGAACAATGTTGCCGATTTCAATATCGCCTGTCGCAACAACCAGTCGTTTAACCTGATCAAGGTCTCGGAAGCCCTCCATGAAAAGAAGGTGGCTTCCATTGCCGATATGGTCTCCCAACGTTCCGAAAAGGTGCGTTTTGTGCTGGTGTCAGGCCCCTCGTCATCAGGCAAGACTACTTTCAGCATGCGGCTTTCTATTCAGTTGATTGTCTGCGGACTCAAACCGGTAGTCCTGTCCCTGGATAACTATTTCGTAAACCGTGAAGATACACCCCTTGATGAGAATGGTGACTGGGACTTTGAGCACCTGCATTCACTGGATTTAAATCTGTTCAACCAGCATCTCAAACAATTACTGAATGGAGAGGAAATTGAAATCCCGTTCTTTAATTTTGAAGACGGCAAGCGTTATTACAAAGGGGAAAAGCTGAAACTTCAGGAAGACAGCATATTAATCATGGAAGGGATTCATGCCCTGAACCCCGATTTAATACCCGATATCCCTGTTGAAACTACTTTTAAAATATATGTATCAGCCCTGACCACCATCTCTATTGATAACCATAACTGGATACCTACAACCGATACACGGTTGCTTCGACGCATCATTCGCGATTACCGCTACCGCAATTATTCTGCCCGCGAAACCATTGCCCGATGGCCAAGTGTACGCAGGGGAGAAGAAAAATGGATTTTCCCCTATCAGGAAAATGCGGATGTGTTGTTTAACTCCGCCCTGTTGTTCGAACTGGCAGTGCTCAAAAGGCATGCAGAACCTATTCTGGCTGAAGTCCCCAAGTATTGCGACGAATACACCGAGACTCACCGGTTGATAAAATTCCTGAATTATTTTGTGCCGATTCATGACCGTGAAATACCGCCAACCTCCCTGTTGCGTGAATTTGTAGGGGGTAGCAGTTTTAGGTATTAATTAATATTAATTAAATTAACGCTTGAATCTCCTTGTAATCATTTCAATTAAAAAATATTTCGTATTTTTGTTACAATATTTGTATAGTTAAAATAATACTGCCAAATTAATAATGAAAAGATTACTCTTATCTGTTTTAATTGTTTTGTTTTCTTATGGCGGACTTAGCGCACAGAGGCGGGGAGGTAGAGGCTTGGTGGACCGAAGTCATGAGAGTTTGAGCTATCTTGTTGTATCAATCGGCCCTGAATATTGTTACTCGGATACCCAGGGAGATTTATGGTATCAGATGAGCTTTAAGAATAATGACATGTCCATTGGTTACCGGACAACCTATTCAAATAATTTAGGGTATAAGGTGACATTCAATAATAGCAATTTTACAGGGAATGATACCGGTTCCAAATATGCAAGACGTTATTCCTATTCTTCAAATGTCATGCAACTGAGTCTTCAGGGTGAATACTCTCTTAAAATCGGACGTCATTATTATTATCGTCCGACACCGAATTCAATCTATGGGTTTGCAGGTGCAGGGATGTTGAGAAGCAATGCCAACCTCTATATAGGCAGTGATTACAGGGATAATTACATTTACAGGTCAAAGAATATTTCCCCGTATATTCCTTTTGATATTTCCCCTTTTGTTCATTTTGGGCTTGGATATCAATATAATTTCAATAATAATTTTGTAATTGGTGCTGAGTTTAATTTCAAATATGCCTTTTCCGATTATATCGATGGTTTTAAGCCTCCTACTATTGATTTAAACAATGGTACAAAAATGGTCTCAAAAAGCAATGATGTTTTTGGTGGCATATCGTTTACTGTCTCCTATTTATTAGGTTCTGCTTACCTCAAAAGAAATTAATTCAATCCTTAGGGTGTGTGATCGTATCGAGCACCTTTGTTGTTCGGGCACCGCTTATACCCGTACTGGGCGATATTCCGTCACCCCTTAATTCATCCACTATTATCCGGATAAGAGGCTCCTGGATCGGTTGGGTATGGGTAATGATAAACTCTTCGTTTCCACCTTCTGCAGTGTTCACCTGAATAATCATGGGGCTCCCGAACGTGTTGAAAGTCAGTTCTCCTTTAGATCCCACAATCCTTGTACTATCCCTTTCTGAGACTTTTTCAGTTGTAAAGCACCACATCCCGGTACCCAGCACTCCGTTTTCAAACAGGAACGATGCCGTCACAATGTCATCGGCAGGATACATTCCCGCCTGGTTAGCACTTATTCCTTTTGATTCAGTAATGGGTCCGAACAGGAAATCAAGGTAATCCAGCTGATGGGAAGCCAGGTCATGGAAGTATCCTCCTCCGGCAATTTCAGGGATTACCCGCCAGTTAGTTGCAAGGTTGGCAATGATCTCAGTCTGCAGGGGCTGGTACATTTCAATGTTCACAAACCTTATGTTCCCCAATTTCCCGTTTTCTATCAATTCCTTTACTTTCAGGAACCCGGGCAATGTCCTCCGGTAATAGGCAGTGAAGAGTGGCACGTTGGCTTGTTGGCAGGCATTTATCATGGTCAGGCATTCTGCATAGGTGTTGGCCATGGGTTTTTCCACGTAGACTGCTTTCCCTGCTTTTGCACATTTCAGGGTCAGTGCGGCATGAGTATCCGGCGGGGTGGCTATGTACACGGCATTTATTTCATCGTCATTCAATAGTTCGTCCAGGTCGGTAGTCCATTGCCCAATGCCGTGCCGCAATGCAAAATCAGCCGCCTTTGCTGCATTCCTGCGCATCACCATCTTTACTTCCGAATGCGGTATTTCAGACATCGCCGGTGCGCTTTTCACCTCGCACACATCCCCGGCCCCTATGATACCCCACACAACTTTCTCCAACTTTTCCATAGTTTGATTCTTTGAAGCAAAAATAATCAATTAGTTTTAAGATTTATCCGGATAAGTACATGCTCGAAATTAGTTTATACTTTGATAATGCATTAAGTTGTTGTATTTCAAATAGTAAACGTAAAACAATAATATAAACTAATTAGCGTGTAGTACTTAGGTTGTAAAAGCATGAAAATAAATACTGCTTCCCAACGGAGCTACAATACTATTCATATATACAAAGGAACATGTCTGTTGTTGAGCTACAAGTATCCCTGCAACAAGTAATCCCATTTTCTTATATAATGATGGTACTATCCGTAAGGAAAGATTGAATTGGTCTATTAATGAATATGGGTTTATTAAGAAATATGATTGTGATAGGATATCTGGTTTTATTAGGATTTATGGGGACTCGCGATTTCCATATCGCGAAAGTAAGAGCCAATTTTTTTCACCAACATCCCATCAGCAACACCATTTACTCATTTAATGGAGTTCATTACCGGGAGGACAAGAATTATTAAAACGGGCATTTGCATGGATTGCATTAAGTAGTTCTTTGCTCAATTGTCCTTTCTTTTTCCTGTCCTGAAACAAAGTTTCTTGCGGGAGAATTTGTTTGTTCAAAATTTCCCTTTCCTTTGCCATTTGGTCAATAACTTTGATTCCAGTAATTATTTTTTGTTCACTCATAAGGTATTAGATTATATCCATTCGTGATGCCGGTTAATCATGGTTTCTTGTGTAATACCCAAACCTACTCCGGCAACTCTCACCGATTGTTCAATACGTTCTTTCTTTTCTGTATCGGTAAAACTGCAAGGAGATTTCTTTTTTCTAACCTGACGAAAATAAGTAACAAGTTCCAGGATGACAACTTCGTTGGTTTCATCCAGAATATCTTTTATAAGATTTACTTTCTGTGTATTCAATTCGATAGCTGTCATAATTGTTGTTTTATTTATTCCATGTAAAAATAATACTTATTTTTCAATTATGTGTAAAACAATAGTTCAAAGAACGTTTCGTTTCTCTTTTTGTTCTTAAGTCCCTCCGGATCTAAGCAAACTTATTCCACATATACTAATAATCGTACCGATCTTTTCATTCAAAATAAGGATATATCCGATAAGACAGGGGGAAATCTCTCGTTCTAAATCTTTATTTTAGCGACTCAAAGATCCTTATAATACAAGAGGCTGGGATTTATAAATCCCAGCCACATGCATTACCATTTTTTCATTTAATTAAAGACATATCCGGAAGGACGGGTTATTACCACATAAGGTGGTATTGAATAATTATTTTCAGCGTGTGGATACTCACTTGTCCATATCTGTAAAATTGTGAGCATACATTCACCAATTTTAATCGTATTTGACTTTATGTTGTTTATTTTTGTAACACTAAATGTAATACATTACATGATTTTTTCTGGCCTAAGTATTTTGATATTATTAAAAATATTTTCATAAAATGATATTTTTTCTTCTGTAACATTCTCATATATAATAGTTATTCCATATTTAAAATAATTATCTTCTCGGAAATATCTTTTCCCTTTGAATTCGTTTTTCTTTGAATCATTGTAACCCCTTAATATTCTAATATCTTTATCAAGTATAAATTTTCCTGTTAGAGTGTATTTTGTTAAATCAGTAAGTGGAAGTTTAACCATGGAGCCACAATGAATTGTTACAGTTACTGAATCCAAGGGAATAATGAAATATTGGAAAAACCCTTCTTCATAAGAACTCGAATGTTTATATTTCAACTTAGGTAATTCAATAATTATTTTTTCATTAGACCAAGATATTGTATCAATTTTAGTTATTGTTTTGTTTTTTGAAATAGGATTAACAATAAACAAAGAGTCATTACTTTTTAAGATATTCTGTGAATAACTTAAATTATTAAGAAATATAAAAAATATAATAGTATTAATGATTTGATTCATAATTTTTTTCTGTTTCATTTTGAACATTGTTAATTTGTATATGAAGCAAGATATTTGCATCAATCGTTATTGTTTCGTAATCAATCATTGGATAACTATAAGATTGAATATAATCTCCCTGCATTTTTGTTGCAAAATTTAAAGTTGGTGAATAAACATTTGTAGCAGTCCGAGGTTGATGACTAGCTTTATTAGCATCTCTCGTTTGTTCATACATATAACCATGCCCAAAACCTTCATGAGCAGTATTTTTTACCCGACCATCCGGATATAGGCAATCTTATTCAGCTTAAATAGGTGCAAGGAGCTTTACCTTATTTAATGTGTCACCAGGATCACCTTTATTAATTACTTTTAAACCTACATCCAATCGCTGAAGTGTATCAATTGTTTTTTCTCCGATAATTGTTTCCAATAAAATGGTATCTAAATTACATTTAATAATTTTATAACTGGGAATTTTATTTATAATCAATATTGAATCATTGGTTAATGACCAACTATTAATATCTTCATTATCATATTTATCTGTTACTGATCTTATATTCCCTAATTTATCAACCCAATAAGATTTAAAGTTCCTATGATTATCAAATCGTTTTATGTTCAAATACTTTTTACCATCGCTCCACATTTGATTTGATTCCCAATATTGGGCGCTATCCCTACAAATTATATATTTAAGATTATCTTTTTTTGGAGTACAACATATCATTGTAATTAAAAGAAATACTATAAGAAATTTATTCATTGCTTTTTATTTTTTTTTGATTGATCAATTGTTTGTCCGTTCCATGGATTTGCAATCTGATTTAGTTGTACAGAGGTTAATCCCTTTCGTTGAGAATAGCTATCTCTGCAACCAGCACCCCATTTCCTTATTTGATATTGGACGTATTCGAAAGGACAGAGGGGAATTTTAAATCAATTTTTTCCCCTTTTAATTCTCTATAGAATACTGGTAAATCATAATACACTTTAATGTGACTTCTGATAATACTATCACAATTATCTTTTTGCCAATCAAGCCCTTTGAGACTAAAGTTTTTGTGTATTAAAAAGTAACATTCCTTATGTTCAGTTGTGTGATTTGCTTGAACTATTATCCATTCTTTGTTGAATTTTATATCTTCGATCTTTACATGATACATATTATCGCTTGAAGGTATTATATAAGCACCACTATAAACTGTTCGTCCGCTTGGACGGTCATTATAAACTATAATCTGTACTCCACCGTCCCAATCCATTGCATAAAGATTGTTTCCTAAACTATGACTTCCCCACATACTCGGACACCACCATTCAGAAGTCATAAAAAGCAAAACAATAATGACTAATACAGCGATTAGGATCAATAATACTTTTTTAAAAATCTTATTCATATTATAAATTTATATCATAAGTCTTTATTTTCTATAGTGTACTTTTCCTTTCCCATAGGTTTTTCTATCTTATTATGTTGTGCAAAGGATAATTCCTTTCGTTGAGTATAGTTATACATGTAACCAGCATTCCATTTTTATTTAGTAAGGGACATATCCGGAAAAACGAATTATTCGAATGACAAAACCTCCATAAAATAATCGTATTTCTCAAAATCGAAGTTTACATCTATTATTTTATTTATTTCTAGAGCTTCTTTAAATCCAATCTCATAGCACATGTATAAGTAGTCCTCATCATTTTGATAGTGAATAAAAATTTCGTGTAATAAATTTATGTCTATCTCAAAAGAAAACTTATTCACTAATAACTCTGTTTTTTTATCATAATAACATATGAATCTTCTGTAATCACTCATATCCATTTTATTTAGGTTCAGTTTTTCTTTTAGGATCTCCGTCTTTTTTGGTTTTTTTACTGCCTTTGGGATCGTGTGCGCTCTTTTGGCTAAAGCCAATACCGTTTTCTCCTTTTAAAGAATGGGCTAAAGCCCAATCCTATTGATTCCGATTGCCGCTTCTTGAATCAATAGACTCCAGCTTTAGCTGGAGAAATTAATTTAACAATTATATTGGCTTTATCTATAATGTCCAGTTACTGCGAGTATACAATCTTAGTTAGTTGTTCAAAACCGACTGCCTATAATGAGTAGCAGTTATCCTTGCAATCAGTTGCTATTTTTCTCATTTGTCAAGTACAAATTCAGATGTACTGATATTTACGTTGTAAACTTATGCAAATTCAATGTTTATTTTTCACTTTTGATTTGATCATTTCTTTATCTATTACTTCAACATTTAATTTCTCACTTGACTTAATTCTTATTTTTTTCTCCTTATAAAACAATTTTATTGTTGGGAGAATTTCAATTAAATCAGTCCTATAATCGTTATTATTTGACTTTAAGAAGAGAGTCCCTAATAGTAAATTCACACCAACAGAATTTTCATATTGTTGATGTGGCAAGATTATCAACGAATCATTTTCCATGAAAGAAATGGAAAATCCATTTTGAGAACCATATCTATTTTTGTATTGAAACTGGATTATCATTTCAGATTTACGTGGATGAAGTATTATTACAGAATCCGTATTGTTTTTTAATACAAAATACAATTCTACAAATGGACCATCATTATCACCTTCTCTAAAATAATTTTTCGAAATGGGAACATTTATTTTTGAAACTTTTATATTCTTTATTGAAAGAATAAATTGAGCATTAATATTCAAACACATGATGATTGCTATTGAGAATAAAATATGTTTTTTGTTCATGATTGAAATATTAATAATGTTAGATTCTTATCCAAAATTCAAATACAAACTCTTTTGGCTAAAGCCAATTCCTAGTCCTCCTTTTCAAGAATGGGCTAAAGCCCAATCCTATTGATTTCGATTGTCGCTTCTGGTATCAATAGACTCCAGCTTTAGCTGGAGAAAATGAATTTAGTAATTGTATTGGCTTTAGCCAAAATGCCTCTTTAATTCCTGATGAGAAGCGCAAGAACTGAAACTAATACACCCATGCTTCCTACAACAACAGGAACCAACCACATTTTACCAATATTCCTGGTGTTTGGTATCAGGTCTTTTTTCAATAGGATACCTACGGTTATTAAAATGATAGATAGAATGATGCTTTCAAGTTCTTTATTCATATACATATAGTTTTTAAACAATCTTACTAAAATAATAACTAATCCCTCGTCGTGGCATCGCCGAACTTCACACTCTAAATTATACAATACGCCGAAATGGGGATATTGGACAAGATGAAATCATTTTCCATGAAAAACGCTTAGTACTTTTCCGTCCTTTTTTTGTATTTTGATTACAGCTACTCCTCCTAAGAATCCTTTTGGTAGACTTCCTTCAACGATCCAAATGCCATTTTTTAGAACTGCATCAAATGGTTTTTCTTTATAAATTGCATCACCATAAATTGGCAACCAAACAGCAATAGCTATTCTTATTGCAGTAATTTTATCCGGAACAAAACCGTCTTTTGGAATATATCCTGATTGTGCTTTAAGGTAGTAATTTCGCTTTTTAATTGAAGCCCCAAAAATAACTGTTGTCGCTAATATGCAAATGACAATTAATAATTTCGTTTTCACACTTTTTTCGTTTTAATGGTTCATCATAGAACCTGATTTTCTTTTATTTTCGTTCACAAAACTACCGATAATTTATCTTAAATCCTAACAATTGACACTTATTTTCGTTTCCGCCCGGTATCCAGCTAATTGTTAACGACCCGCTTCTCCAAAACAAGGAAATCGGGTTTGTTTCTGGTCTTTATCTGGTTTTGTCCTGGTCTTACTTCCGAGGGGGTATCGAGGGGGTATCGAGGGCCTTTCGAGGGGGTTTCGAGGGCCCCAGCCCTCCGAACCCCCTCGAAAGGCCCACTGAAGGCTTACGAAACCCCCTCGATACAGCGAATTAGTCCAAATAGGGTAAAGACCGGAAGAAGAAGGAGGCAAAAATTGAATTATGAAAAATTACCCCAAGAAATACAACTAAGTAACAGAAACTAAATAATGTCGTATTATTTTAATTTAAATAAGGGAATAAGGGTTAGATATTTTTTCTTAATATTTCTACTAAGGGTTAAAAAACAAAAATATGGTACATTCCGGTTTATCGGAAAGGTTTTTAATATAAAGCACTTATATATAGACTTTAACCCTTCTTAGAAAAACAAACTCCACTATATTAAAACCCTAATTCCCTTATTTAGAAAAACTATAAAGTTGGATTTTTCAAGGAATAAAACAGGACACTATATTGTTCCAACTATTTAAGTAAGACAAAGAATTTAATGAAGTGTTTCTGAGTTATTACCCCCTAATCCGTCAGATGACGGAGGATTTAAAACTCAGTATTTGAATAATTGCTAATAATGAGTCTCTCCTGAAGATTCACTCTTACTCCTCCGTCAGCGGACGGATTGGGGGGTCAGGAATTAAATAGTTGCAATAATAGTCAGCTTATATATTTAATAAACACATCAATATTTATTACTGATTACTTAAGTTGGATCAGACAGGCATTATTTTTAGCCATTTCGACAACCTTGCATTCGTAAAACCTGTTGCCGGATAAAGGATCGGGTCAATCCGTGCCTTGCCTGCCTGCGATTCTATTCCGGGGTGTCAGGCCCTGAAAATAAAGCAACAACAGGGTAAATCAAATCCGGAAGTACGTGAGTGCGGGTGGATTGAAAAAAAATGTTGGTAAAAAGATAAAAAGCTTATGCAAACGTTTGCAATTTAAAAATAAATCTGTACTTTTACCCCCGAAATCTTATATTAAGTCACTCTTATAATATTCTGTCTGGTGAGAAACTTGTTGTAAAATACAAAGACACAATTATTTAAATAATCTGATTTTAAGTAATCGAAGTACGGCAGTTCTAATTGAAAAAGTTCCAACGATTCCAATTCATTAGGCATTTTCAATCATACAGATAAATCCTTTTACATTGAAAACAATCCTAAGTTTTTTAGTACAGTTTTTTATTATCATCAGTGTACTGGCTCAACCCACCGTGCTTGGAGGATTCCAGAAAAGCATTAACTACGACGAACAGGTCAAGGTGTTTGAATCACCGGCATGGGCTCCCGATGTGAAATTCCACATCAATGCACCCTCGGCGGCTACCTTCGACCGGAAAAAGAAAGTTCAGCTCATTATCTTTGCCCTGCCAAACGGGAATACCATTGAAAATACCATCGGGAACAAAGAATTGAAAGGCGTCGACTGGCATTACGATATTCAGCATATTGGAGCCCAGACGCGCTACCTACGCAGTAAAATTACGAATGCCAATGTGGTGGTGTGCTATGTAGAGTCCAATCAAAAAGCATGGAACCGATGGCGGGGCAGTCACTCCGATTCGACGATAAAGACCTTGGTGGATTCGGTCAGGGGGATGTTCAGACCCTTCAAAACCAGTGTGACGTTAAACTCCCACAGCGGGGGTGGATATTTTATACTGGGTTACCTGAACAGCGTTGCTGAGATCCCTTCGTATGTGGATCGTATATCGTTCCTGGATAGCAATTACGGGTACGATGAAACATTCAATTACGGCAAGAAACTATCGAAGTGGTTAAAGGCATCAGCTTCAAACAGGCTCTGTGTATTGGCCTACAATGACAGTGTAGCGTTGTATAACGGCAAGCCGGTAGTCAGTGCTACGGGCGGAACCTGGTACCGCACCAAAAGGATGATAGACTATTTAAGAAAAGACTTTAAGTTTGCCACGTCCATCGATACCGGTTTCTGGAAATACACGGCTTTGAATAACCGCATTGAGTTTATCCTGAAGACTAACAAGGAAAAAGCAATCCTGCATACTCTCCAGGTTGAGCGCAACGGGTTTATACAATCCATGCTGTCGGGGACTAAATCCGAAGAAAAGGGATATAAATATTATCCTGCTACAGAACCTAAAAGAGCTTATGCCTCATTGATTCAGGCAAACCTTACCTATGCCCGGGCACAGTTCCTGCCAAGACCATCAAAGGCAGTTAAGGGTTCTGTTTTTATGGAGAAAATTAAAAATATGACGTACCTGGAACGTGAGCCCCTGATAATTCAGGAAATAGAAAGAGGGAATACCCCTGATTTCTGCAAATCATTTGTGGAGGTGACTTTTCGAAGCAATGGTCATGTCTGTACGATTCAGGTGCTGCCCGATTATCTGGCAATAGGCTCCAATGAAGATTTTTGCAGGATACCTGTTAGCCCGGAGACAGCCCAGAAAATTGCAGATTACGTTGGATGCTCCCTGCCCACTACCCGCATGGTCGATACGATATCAAAAGCTGCAACCTACAGGATTGCACCCATTCCGCATAAACCTGTCGGGAATGCCAACGAGTTGGTGGAGATGTTTGTACTGCATAACCAGGAAATAGAAAAAGCACTGGCTGCAGTAGGAACAGGCTGGGGCAGGACTAAAAACATCGTTGACGGATTGAAAAAAGACATTGTCATTACCAACAGGCTGATGACGGAACCCGGGAAGGTTGCCATTTACGGATGGTATAAGCCCGATGGCACTTTTATACAACAATTGTATCTGGGGCACGTGCATTGGTATATGGATTACAGCCATGGTGTGAGGCTGGTTAATTCGTTGGTTATGCTGGATGGAAAACCGGCAACTGTTCAGCAAGTGCTGAAAGACCCGGAGCTTTATATGTTGTTGAGTGCTGAGGCAGGTGTGATGGAACAGCCAGGTTACAAGTATTGAATTTTTGCCAAAGATATCCTAAGTTAATTTCTGTATTCTCTTGTATTTTGAGTTATGACCTCAACTCCAGTTCTTAATTCAGGTTGAGTGAATTGATAAATGAAAAAGAAATCAGCTTGCAATAGTAATTTGAAAGTAAATAAGGCCCTACCCTTATACATTCATTATATCGCTGTATAGTAGATGTTTAAATTAGGAAATAAGGGCACGTTCTGGGGTGATAGAATATTCTACTGAGGGAAAAAATAAAGAAAAATAAGGTTTTAAAGAAAAAGAAACTAATATTATCAACAATGCTTAAAAAAGTTTCAACTTATAAATATATTGCTTACTTTTCCTGAACTGTTAGGAATTAAACGCACAAAAATGGTTTTTATCCGTTAGTTAGTATAGGTTCCTTTCATGGAAGAAAATATAGTTTTATTTGAAATTGCAAGATAAACGATGAAAAAGCAAGTATCAACATTTTTATTCTTTTTGTTCTCCATAGCCATGGCAGCTCAGGTTGTGCCGGCTACCATTGACAAACCTAAAACAAAAAGTCATTCTACTGTCACAGCAAAAGAGCCTAATTTACCTGTTGTCAGCAGGGTGAAGACTGTAACCTATGCAACGATCGATTCCATTGCTAATGACGGCATTGAAAATAAAGTCTATCCGGGATGCCAGGTATTGGTTCTGAAGGATGGGAAACCGGTGTATAATAAATGCTTTGGCTACCTGACTTATAAAAAAACTGAAAAGGTGATGCCGACCACCATGTATGATCTGGCGTCGCTGTCAAAGACAACAGGGACCCTGATAGCCATTATGAAACTGTATGATGACAAAAAGCTCAGCCTTACTGATAAAGCGTCCATGTATCTTCCGTTCCTGAGGGGTACCGACAAGGAAAATATCACGATTACCGAACTGTTGTTCCATGAGTCGGGACTGGCTGCATCCCTGCCATTTTACAAGATGGTGATAGAAGAAATCAGGACGAAACATAAAAGGAAATCCTCTTCGCGGAAACATCCTAAAGTGGATAATTCTGATGCCGGCGTTAAGGTGATATTTAAGGACGGTTGGGTATCCAAAACGTATTCGGATGATTATAAAATTCATGTGGCTGAAAATTTCTATGTAGCCAATCGTTTCCATGATGAAGCCATGCAAAAGATAGCCAAGTCCAGGCTGAATGCCAAGGTTTACAATTACAGTGATGTAAACTTCATGTTATTAAAGGAAATAGTGGAAACGATCAGTGGTAAGACCCTGGATGTATTCCTGAACGAAGGATTCTACAAATCAATGAAGCTGGATTACCTGACTTATTTGCCATTGGAAACGCACAAAAAGGATGAAATAGCACCGACCATTGTCGATGATGTATTACGCGGTAAAACATTGCAGGGATATGTTCACGATGATTCTGCCGCCTTTATGGGTGGAATATCCGGGAATGCCGGGTTGTTTGCTGATGCTGCCGATGTATCAAAAGTATATCAGATGATACTCAATGGAGGCGAAATTGATGGTATCCGCTACATAAGCCAGGAAACCTGCAGGGTGTTTACCACAACATTATCTGCAAGCGGAAGGCGTGGTTTGGGGTATGACAAGCCCGTACCAACCAATCCGAGAATCAATCCGTGTTGCGACCTGGCACCAACTACGGTGTTTGGACATACCGGTTACACCGGGACCTGTTGCTGGGTTGATCCCGTCAATAAATTGGTTTTTGTGTTTTTAAGTAACCGCGTGTATCCGAATGATGCCAGCAACAAACTTTCAAAGATGCAAATCAGAAAGAAAATTCAAGAAGCGATTTATCAAATATTGATGTAAAAATAATGACATTGAACATGAAACAAATTTGGATGGTCTTTTTAGTACTGGTGTCTTTCTTTCCGTTGAAAGCACAGGATGCCCCTGTAAAAACAGGAGCCGAGAATACCGCTGAGTATTTTCCTTTGCTGGCGAATAAGAGAATTGCGATTCTTTCGAATCAGACAGGCATGGTGGGAAAAGAACATTTGGTGGACCTGCTTCACCGGAAGGGTTTTAATATTATTGCCCTTTTTTCCCCGGAGCATGGTTTCAGGGGGAATGCCGATGCAGGTGAACATGTGTCAAGTTCGATAGACGAAAAAACCGGTATTCCAATCAAATCGTTGTATGATGGAAAGACATCCAATCCCGGCGAACAGGTCATGAATTCATTCGACCTGCTCATTGTGGATATGCAGGATGTAGGGCTTCGCTTTTATACCTATTATGCAACCATGATTAAAATGATGGATGCCTGTGCGGAGTATCACAAGAAAGTGCTGATCCTGGATCGTCCGAACCCGAACGGGTTCTATGTAGATGGACCAATCCTGGATATGAAATATAAATCGGGTGTTGGTTGGCTGCCTATACCCATTGTTCATGGCATGACCCTCGGGGAACTTGCATTGATGGCAAACGGGGAGAAATGGCTGGACAAAGGCCGGACCTGTGATGTGACTGTGATCAAATGTAAAAATTATACGCACCAGACCAGGTACAAACTGCCGATAGCTCCATCACCGAATCTCCCGGATATGAAAGCCGTTTATCTGTATCCTTCCACATGTTTCTTTGAAGCAACCCCTGTGAGCCTTGGCCGGGGAACTGCACTTCCTTTTCAGGTTTACGGTCATCCCAATATGTTAGGATATTCCTACAGTTTTACCCCGCGGAGTATGCCGGGTGCAAAGACCCCTCCTCAGATGGACAAGCTTTGTTACGGGAAAAACCTGAGTAATCTCCCCGATGAAGTGATCTGGAAGAACGGGGTTGATTTGAGTTATTTAATCGATGCGTACAACAATTTAAATATGGGGGATCATTTTTTCAGGCCGTTCTTTGAATTGTTGGTGGGCAGGGATTATGTCCGCAAAATGATCATAGCCGGCAAGTCAGCAAGCGAAATAAAGGCAGCCTGGCAGGAAGATGTCATTAAATTTAAAAAGCAACGTGCTCCCTATTTACTTTACGCAGAATAATAATATCCATCACCACTATGAGTCCATTCCTGGTATTAACCACGATCATTTGTTATTTCATTGTTTTATTTACCATCTCATACATTGCAGGCAGGAAAGCCGATAACCAGGGTTTCTTTATCGGAAACCGGAAATCACCCTGGTTTGTAGTTGCCTTTGCTATGATTGGTTCAACCATATCGGGAGTAACCTTTATATCGGTTCCGGGCATGGTGGCAGTCAGTAATTTCGCATACCTGCAAATGGTATTGGGGTTTGTTGTCGGGCAGCTGATTATAGCCTTTGTGCTGATACCGCTTTTCTACAAGATGAACCTGGTATCTATTTATGAGTATCTGGAACAACGTTTTGGAGTCTCTTCGTATAAGACAGGCGCCTGGTTCTTCTTTCTGTCCAAGATGCTGGGTGCAGCAGTGCGTTTATTCCTGGTTTGTGTGGTGCTGCAATTGCTGGTGTTTAAACCCTTGCATCTTCCGTTTCTTTTAAACGTTGTATTTACCGTTTCCCTGGTCTGGTTATATACTTTCCGCGGAGGAGTAAAATCACTGATATGGACCGATACCCTGAAAACGTTTTGCCTGATATCCTCTGTGGTGCTTTGCATTTATTATATCGCTACGGAGCTTAACATGGGGTTTGGCGGGATGGTAACTGCCATTGCCGATAACAGCTACTCAAAGATGTTCTTCTTTGATGATGTGAATGATAAACGGTATTTCTTTAAACAATTCCTGGCCGGTATTTTTACCATGATTGCAATGTCGGGACTGGATCAGGATATGATGCAACGTAACCTGAGCTGCAAGAACTTTAAAGATTCCCAAAAGAATATGATAACCAGCGGGATCTTTCAGTTCCTGGTAGTTTTCCTGTTTCTCGTATTGGGAGTACTGCTTTATATCTATACGGCAAAATCTGGTATAACGAATCCTGCAAAGAGCGATGAACTCTTTCCGCTTATTGCTACCCAGGGATTCTTCCCGACAGTAGTGGGCATTTTGTTCATTGTCGGCCTTATTTCAGCGGCATATTCAGCAGCGGGTTCCGCCCTTACTGCCTTGACCACTTCTTTTACGGTTGATATCCTGGGAAGCAATAAGATGAAGAATGAACTGAAGACTGTCAGGGTGCGTAAACAGGTTCACATAGGCATGTCGGTAGTCATGGGGTTGGTGATATTAGCCATTAACCTCTTGAATAATACCAGTGTGATTGATGCAGTCTATATTTTGGCAAGTTATACCTATGGTCCGATACTTGGGTTGTTTGCCTTTGGTATATTTACCAAAAAGCAGGTAATTGATAAGTACGTGCCTCTGATAGCATTGCTATCCCCGGTTCTTTGTTTTATCCTGCAAAAGAATTCGGTTCACTGGTTCAACGGGTATACATTCAGCTATGAATTATTGATCATGAATGCATTGTTTACTTTTGGAGGATTGATGGTGATAGCGAAGAAAAAAGAACAACCCCCAACCTCTAAAGGGGAGTAATATAAGAACCCCTAGCCCCTAAAGGGGAATAAGAGGGTTGTTAAAGTGATTGTTGTTGTTTCAGTAAAAGAAAGTCAAAAAACAACTAATAATACTCTTTCCCAATTATCTAATGATAAAAGAACATGAATGAGGTTGTATTTTCTTAATTCGTGTAATTCGTCTCAATTCGTATACTTAGTTTTAATTTGTGTAATTCGTATAGTATGAAATTTAATTACCTGCATTTATTCTTATTGTTGGGTTTCTGTTCTTTTACTGCCCGGGCCAATGCCCAGGATACAACACAGAAGCTACCCGTAGCGGCTATGAAGTCCATTGGAGGGTATGTTACCTCAATTGCCAAACCGTCGCTCGCCATAGGACCTGTGAGGATTGATTCTGCCAAAGCTCAGGGGGAAAACCTGACATTGTATGCCAATTATAACTGTTCCTACATACCTTTCCGTGAATCGAACGTAAAAAGCCTGTATGAAGGGATCCGGACACTGTTGCCGGCAGAGTTTGCAGCCTGTCATTTGAAACTGATTACCGACCATCATGCCATTGAGGATCTGATTCCTCTTGCCATGAAGACTAAGGCGGATAAAAAAGCGCACACTTTTACCAATAAGGTGGACAAACCTTTGGTGACACGAATTTCAATCCCCTACAAAATTGAGAAAGGACTGCAAAACAGGCATATTGCCATGTGGCAAAGCCATGGTTTCTACTTTGAACAAAAGCTGAACCGGTGGGAGTGGCAACGTGCCCGGATATTCCAGACCGTTGAGGACTTGTATCCCCAGAGTTATGTAGTGCCGTACCTGGTTCCGATGCTTGAGAATGCAGGTGCCAATGTATTGTTGCCAAGGGAACGGGATATTCAGACGAATGAAGTCATCGTTGATAATGATGCTAATCGTGGAAACTCCCTGTATCTCGAGGATAATAATGACGTAGAATGGGAACAAGGCAGTTCAGCCGGATTTGCAAACCGCAAAGAACAATATACCGGAACTGATAATCCATTCACTGAAGGAACCTATCGCCAGATAAAGTCAGTACGTAAAGGAAAGGAAAGTTCTGCAACCTGGATGGCTGAAATCCCTGTATCCGGAAAGTATGCCGTGTATGTATCTTATAAAACCCTCCCGAAGAGTGTGGATGATGCCCTTTATACTGTTTACCACAAAGGGGGTTCCACCAGTTTTAAGGTGAACCAGCGAATGGGAGGTGGAACCTGGATATTCCTGGATTACTTTGATTTTAATGCCGGTGAATCGGGAGCTAAGATTGTATTGAGCAATCTGGCAGGTAAAGCGGATGAAATTGTAACGGCAGATGCTGTGAAAATAGGAGGAGGTTTTGGTAATATTGCCCGTAAGGTGAATGATGCATTGGTGTTTAGTGAAAACAAAAAGAGTTCCGATAGTACGAAGGCTGTCGTTGCCAAACTATTGCCGGCAATACCTTATCAGTATGAGCTGAGCGGCTATCCCCGTTATACCGAGGCGGCCCGCTACTGGTTGCAATGGGCGGGTATGCCCGATAGCATTTACAGCCCTGGTAAAGGTAAGAATGATTACACAGATGATTACCGTTGCCGCGGGAAATGGGTAAATTATATTTCAGGAGGTTCTTCGGTAGCACCTGGTAAGGCGGGCCTTAATATTCCTGTGGATATGGCTTTTGCTTTTCATACAGATGCCGGGACTACCTTGAACGATTCTATTATTGGCACGTTGGGGATTTTCTACACCCGGTCAGACACGGGTGTTTTCAATAACGGAGTATCCAGGTATGCCAGCCATGACCTGACCGATTTGATTCAATCCCAGATTGTCAATGATGTAAGGCGTTGTTATGAACCTGAATGGGCACGCCGTGGGATGTGGAATAAATCGTATTCCGAGGCCAATGAACCGAATGTTCCAACTATGTTGCTGGAACTGTTATCCCACCAGAATTTTGCTGATATGCGCTATGGGCTTGACCCACGTTTCCGTTTCACGGTGAGCCGGGCTATCTATAAAGGCATGCTTCAGTTCCTATCTTCCCAGTACAAACAGAAATATGTTGTTCAGCCTCTGCCTGTCGATCATTTTAGTGTTCGCTTTGTTAAAGGGAATAAGGTTGAATTAAAATGGAAAGCTGTTGTTGATTCCCTGGAATCTACCGCCATGCCTGATAAATATGTTGTTTATACGCGGATTGGCAATGCAGGTTTTGATAATGGAGTCGTGGTAGCGAAGAATTCATGTGTGTTAACCCAGCAAACAGGTGTTGCGTACAGTTACAAGGTTGTTGCGGTGAATCAGGGTGGTGCAGGTTTCCCTTCTGAAATACTCTCGGCGTATAAGGCCATTGACGAGAAAGGGGTTGTCCTGATTGTAAACGGTTTTGACAGGATCAGCGGACCGGCTGATTTTGTTTCCTGTGGCATGGCAGGATTCAATGATGCCCTCGATCATGGTGTTCCGGACAAGCAAGCGGCTAATTTTATCGGAAGCCAGAATGAATACCGCAGGAGCATTCCCTGGATGGACGATGATGCAGCCGGTTTTGGAGCCAGTAACAGCAATTATGAATCGAAAGTGATTGCAGGCAATACCTTCGACTATCCGTTCCTTCATGGCAAGTCTATTGCAAAGGCGGGTTATTCTTATGTTTCGGCAAGCAATGAATCGGTCATGGACAGCCTGGTGAATCTGAAAGACTACAAGTTGCTGGATTTGATACTTGGAAAACAAAAGCAAACCAAAATTGGACGTGGCGTTCATGCTCCGGAGTTTAAAACCTTTCCTGCGAAGCTGCAACAGGCAATTAGTAAATATTGCGATCAGGGAGGCAATATCTTCGTAAGCGGAGCCTATGTTGCCACTGATTTATGGGATAACGGGAATGTGCAGCAGGCAGATAAGGATTTTGCAAAACAGGTACTGAAATACCAGTGGCGGGTAGGGCAGGCTGCTACCGAAGGAAAAGTAAAGACCGTAGCGTCGCCATTTAGTATGTTTCTGGGAAAATACAGTTATTATAACACCCTGAATGAAGAATCCTATGTTGTTGAATCACCGGATGGCATTGAACCGGCAGAAGATAATGCCTTTACGGTATTCAGGTATTCGGAGAATAACCTGAGTGCCGGGGTCGTTTATCAGGGTGACTATAAGACCTGTGTCCTCGGTTTTCCATTTGAATCCATTAAATCAGTGGAAGAAAGAGATCAGTTAATGAACGAAGTGTTGACTTTCTTTGTCAATGTAAAATAGCAGCTAATTTTTTTATAAATTTTAAACGAAGTGTATTTCGCAGACAGTATAGTCTGCGGAGTACACTTTTTTGTTTTAACTTAAACGGGCATGTGCTTGCCTTCCCTTTCGTGAAATAGAGTATGAAATAGTCCAAATATATGTTATTAAACATAATAATAGTGATTGCAAACGTTTGCATTGATAAAAATAATTGCTAATTTTACCAATAGCAATCAAACATATTTTTCAGTATAACAGATATTTGATTTTTATCAATTATTTCTTTTTTATTCCTTTGAATATCATTAAGAAACATTTTTTTTAACGGGATATTATAAAACAAAAATTATTAATACTATCCATAATTTATTGAAAAATTCTTGTAAGAAGATGAAAATGGGTAACGTTAAATTAGATTGACTCAAAAACTGTAAATAGAATCCGTATGAAACATGTATTAGTTCTGGTTTTAACTCTTTTGATATTTTCTCTATCCCTGGGCGCTCAACTTTTGACTCAGGATAAACCGGATGAACTGGTGTTAACTTCGAGGGATAAAGAAATTGTGGATACTTTATTATGGAAACTTAAAAAAGATCAAAAGCTCGAAACAGGTTCATTGATTATTAAAGTTGGTAAGCTACTTCTTGAAACCCCTTATGTCGCAAATACGCTTGAAAAAGGAGGAAACGAAAAAATGGTCATAAATCTCAGGGAACTTGACTGTACTACTTTTGCTGAGAATTGCCTGGCGTTAGCCCGCACTATTCAAAACGACAATCCAACCTTCTATAAATTTGTTGATGAACTAAAGTATATCCGCTATCGGGATGGACTATTAAATGAATATCCGTCACGGTTGCATTATTTCAGTGACTGGATTTTTAATAATGACAAGAAAAAGACTGTAAAAAGTATTTCATCTGAATTCGGAAATATTCCGCTGAATGTCAGGGTGAGTTTTATGTCAAAACATCCGGAACTATATCCTGCCTTAAAAAACAACCCGGAATTCGTTCGTACCATTTCAAAACAGGAAGATGAAATCTCAAACCGAAAATCCTGGTATAACCCCAAAAACAGGTTTACAGAATTTGAACATTTACTGCATGATGGTGATATTCTTGGGATTACGACATCCATGCCCGGCATGGATATTTCGCATGTAGTTATTGCCATTCACAAGGAAGGGCGGATCCATATTATACATGCCAGTTTAAAACATAAAAAGGTCATTATTTCTACTGAAACATTGGAACAGTACCTGAAAAATTACAAAGCAATAACAGGTATCATGGTGGCAAGGCCGCTTTAGCATTGCTTATAAACTCCATTTCGAACTCAGACATAATCGTTTTTCTAAATTAAAATTTCTAAATGTATTTTTTATGGACATTGATATCAATAAAATAAATATTCGTAATGTAGATCTGGAAGATATTTCTTTGATGGTACAATATCGAATTGATTATCTGGCAGAGATGCAGGGGAAAAGAGATGATGCTTTTATTAAGCAGCTGAAAATTGATATGAATGATTTTATTAAAAAGGGCATTTTAAATGGAAACTTTTTTGCATTAGTGGCAGAATATGATGGTATTGCAGTAGGGTATGGTGCTATTGTTTTAAGAGAGATTCCCGGCGATTTCAACCGTTCTACCTATCTGGAAGGTGATATACTAAATATGTATACCATTCCGGCAGCGCGCAGGAAGGGTATTTCTACCCTTATCCTGAAACAACTGTTGCTCGAAGCAAAAACAATGGGAATAACAAAACTAGCATTGCATACCTCAAAAGATGGGGAAAAGTTATACCGCTCGAATGGATTCAGTGAACCATTGTTTCCGTATTTTGAAATGCCTTTAGCCTGATTTATTTGGGCTTCAATAAAATGAAAGAGAATAAACCTGCAACTGTAAATCCATGGTCATGGATACCGACGCTCTATTTTGCTGAAGGTATGCCATATATTGTTGTTATGTCTGTGTCGGTGATCATGTATAAGAGGCTCGGGCTTTCAAATACTGACATTGCTTTGTACACCAGCTGGCTGTACCTGCCATGGGTGATTAAACCATTCTGGAGTCCATTGGTTGATTTGTTGAAAACACGGAGATGGTGGATTGTAACGATGCAACTCTTAATTGGAGCAGGATTAGCTGGTGTTGCCCTGACATTACAGACTTCCTTTTTTATAAAAGGAACATTGGCTTTTTTTTGGTTGCTGGCATTTAGCTCAGCCACCCACGATATAGCTGCTGATGGATTTTATATGATGGGTTTAAATGAAAACCAACAGGCATTCTTTGTTGGTTTCAGAACTACTTTCTACCGAATTGCCATGATTACCGGACAGGGGTTACTGGTAATTGCTGCCGGATATTTAGAAAACTCATCAATATCTCTAAGTCTAAGTAAAATTACTTCTTCTAATCCGATTTCTGCTGCCTGGTCTACTACATTTGTCATTTTAACCGCTTTATTTTTGTCTTTTGCGGTCTACCATAAATTCATACTTCCAAAAGCAAAGGAGGATCTTGAAACAACAGTGCTGGATATAAGATCAATTCTGAAAGGTTTTAAGGAGACCCTGATTGTCTTTTTTAATAAAAAAGAAATCTGGATTATCCTGGCATATTTAATGTTTTTCAGGTTCGGAAAAGCGCAGCTTTTAAAGATGGCTACACCCTTTCTACTCGATTCTCATCAGTCCGGTGGCCTGGCATTATCAACCTCGCAGGTCGGATTAATTTATGGGACATTTGGCTTAATCGCACTTATAGTGGGAGGTTTGTCAGGTGGGTGGCTTGCCTCCGTGTATGGTTTAAAAAGGTTGCTTTGGGTATTCGTGTTAACCATGAATCTTCCCGGGGCAGTCTATATTTATCTGGCTTTCACCCAAACCACATCTCTTTGGATAATTGGCAGCTCGGTAATTTTCGAGCAATTAGGATATGGCTTCGGGTTTACAGCCTTTTCCCTTTATATGTTGTCAATTTCGATGGGACTCCATAAAACTTCGAATTATGCTTTTAGTACCGGAATCATGGCTCTGGGCATGATGTTACCGGGGATGCTTTCAGGTTGGTTTCAGGAACATTACGGTTATCAAAATTTCTTTATCTGGGTACTGGTTTGTACTATCCCTGGAATTGTTCTGACAAAATTTATTCGTATTGATAGTAATTTTGGTATAAAAGAAGTAAACAAATAAAATATTGCGGATTAAAACAGTAAAACATAAGGCAATCAATTGCTCATTTTAAAAACATGCAAACGTTACCAACAACAAATATTTTATAGTATTTTTGAAAATAATATAAATATATGTTGATCAATTCAGTGGTTTTTATTAAAGAGGGAAAATAAAATTGAACGGGCAAGTGGGTTAACTCCTGTTTTTTAAGTTGCATGAAGTGCCTGAAAGATTGCTCGTATAAAGATAGAATAACAACTAACGGAATTATTAATAAATAAAAAAGGAATTGCCTATGATTAAATGAGTTTTTATAGAAAAATCACAAGAACGCTAATTATTAATCAAAATATTTTTAAAACTTTAAAAGTAAGAATATGAAAAATGAAACAAAAGTAAATTTAAATTATTTGAGCAGATGGCTACTCACATTAGGGTTTTGTATAATATTACTCCCTATGTTTGCTCAAAACAAAACCATTACCGGTAAAGTGGCCGATATTAGTGGTGTTCCTATTATTGGTGCATCCATAAAAGTTGTTGGCACAAACCAGGGAACAATTACTGATGTCAATGGATTTTTCTCATTATCCACATCGACAAAAAATAAATTACAAATTTCTTTTATAGGTTATAAACCGGTTGAGGAAGTGATTGGTAACAGGACCGTTATAAATGTTTCTCTTTTGGAAGATGCAATGATGCTGCAGGAAACTGTGGTCATTGGGGAATTTGGAGTAAAAAGGGCTGCGCGTTCTGTCGGATCTTCGATTCAAAACGTAAAAGGTTCGGATATTTCAGAGTCAGGACGTGAAAATTTTATAGATGCACTGCAAGGACGTGTTGCAGGTGTAAATGTCACCGCATCCTCCGGCTCTCCAGGTGCTTCATCAACTGTTGTTTTTAGGGCACCTACCTCTATCTCCGGGAACAACAATCCTTTGTATGTTATTGATGGTGTTCCTATGAGTAATTCCACTTTCGATATGAACAGCCAATGGGCTGTGCCGCCTGCAACTTCTACAACAGGTGCGCAAAATGACTTTACCAACCGTGGATCGGATATTAATCCAAATGACATTGAAAATGTGTCAATTCTGAAAGGTGCCGCTGCTGCTGCTCTTTATGGATCGGATGCTTCCAACGGGGCTATCATTATTACTACCAAAAAAGGAAAATCAGGACAATCCAGGGTTACCTATAGCAACAATGTTAAATTTGACCAGGTAAGCAGAATTCCAGTTATTCAGACTATGTATGATCAGGGATCTTATGGAACAACCAATTATGATAATTTCAGAAAATTTGGTGCTCTCTATCCTGCAGGGACCACCCTGTATGATAATGTTGGCGGCCTTTTCCAAACAGGTGTGAGTCAACAGCACAATGTCTCATTTGATGCCGGCAACGACATGATGACTATCCGTGCTTCAGCCGGTTTGATCGATCAAACAGGGGTACTTGCCGTTCAGGACTACAAACGTAAGAATGTTTCATTGTCAGGAACTTTAAAGGTTGCCAAATGGTTAAGCCTGAGTGCTTCCATGCAATACGTAAACAGTACCAATAATAAATTGGCTAAAGGGGCAGGTGGTATTCTGGATATGGCGATGATTTGGCCTATAACCGACAATATGAAAACCTATTTGTCTCCTGCCGATGGTATATCTATGAAGTATCCAACGAATTACCAGGATATTGATATTTTGAATCCTTATTTTGATATGTACAGGAACAAACGGTATGACGTTACCGATCGTTTTATTTCGGTTATGAATGTAACGATAACCCCGGTAAAAGATTTTGATATCAGGGCATTAGTTGGATGGGATACTTCAGCAAGTACCTATATCACATCGATTAACCCTCAATTCACAGGTTCGGCTATTAAAAGTGGAAGCTATGACCAATCGAATGTAATTGAATCGGATCCAACAATAAATTTATTGGCAACTTACTCAAAGAAAATCAACAAATTTGATTTTTCATTGACGGGAGGTTATAACCAACAGGAAACAGGTACAAAAACATTAGCTGTTCATGGTGCGAACTTCTTTGTTCAGGATTTTCAATCGATTAACAATTGCGATCCAACAACCCTTGTCAATATTGACGCAACAAGGACTCGTAGAATTCAGGCTGTTTTCGGTTCATTCATGGCTTCTTACAACAATTTGGCCTTCTTAACGATAAGAGGCAGGAATGATTGGTCTTCTACCCTCCCGGTAGCCAATAATTCTTATTTCTACCCTGCTGCCGACTTAAGCTTTATGGTATCCGAACTTCCTTTTATGAAAAAGTATTCAGATACCTGGAACTATCTTAAATTAAGAGGCTCTGTAGCTCAGGTTGGTAAAGATGCTCCTCCGCTTTCCATACTACCTGCCCTTGCCTTGCAAGCGACAACCGGTGCAGGATATGCCTATGGGTTTACCGGCCCAAACCCAGATTTGAAACCGGAAATGGATAATTCATGGGAAGTTGGTGTCGAAGGACGTATGTTTGATAACAGATTAAATTTTGACTGGGCTTATTATAGCACAGAATCGAAGGATCAGATTATTACCGGGTTCCGTATGTCATATGCTACAGGTTTTGTCTTGAATAACAGAAACATGGGATCTTTTAAAACAAATGGAACTGAATTTTTGGTAAATTATGATTTTATTAAAAACAGGGATTGGGTGTTTAATCTTGGTGTAAACGGTAGCAAGAACTGGAGCGAGGTGTTATCTCTGCCTCCTGGAGTAACTGAATATTATAACTCTGCCACCTGGGTTTCGGGTAACCTTAGAAACGGTATTATGGTGGGAAGTCCCATAACAACCATCACTGGAAATGACTATCAACGAAATGCAAAGGGTCAGGTTTTAATTGATCCGACAAGTGGAATGCCTTTAGTAAACAGTACCTGGACTGTTTTGGGTGACCGGGAAGCAAAATTGAATTTCGGATTTACTGCAAACCTGAAGTATAAGAATTTTGCATTGTCATGTTTGATGAGTGGCAAGTTAGGTACTCAGGTAGTAAACGGAACTCAAAGACTTATGCTGGCTAACGGAACAAGTGCACAATCGGTGGCTCAACGGAATATGGGAGTTGTGGTATTTAACGGAGTTATTAAAGATACGAAGCAGGATAGTGCAAACCCGACAATGAATACCATAGCAGTAAATCTTGGAAGCTTGGTGAATGGGTATACAGGAGCTGATCCAGATTGGATTGAAAAGGGTGTCAATTATTTAAATATGTCCGAAGTTAGATTGTCATACAACTTTGATAAAAAACTTCTTTCCAGACTATCCAACAATCTTGTATCGGCACTTAGTTTATATGCAGCCGGAACTGATTTGTTTATCCTTACAAATTATTCAGGTATTGATCCTGCAGGTAATGGAACTTCATCGGCTGTCGGTGGAACCGGAGGCGTTGGATTTGATATGTTAAGTATAGGTGCTCCACGCGGAATCTCTTGTGGATTAAACATAACTTTTTAATTTTGAAATAATATGAAAAAGATATTAATATCATTAGCAATAATATTTCCACTATTTATAGCCACATCTTGTAGTGACTATTTAGATGTCAATTCGAATGTTGATACTCCGGAACGTGTTCATCCTAACTTACTGTTGGCTCCGATATTATCCGGATTTGTATCGAATTATTACGATATGAGAACGGCAGGTTCTATGAGCCAGTACTTTAACGGAACTTCAGTTGGAGGATCTACTTATGGGGCTTCCATGTACTATGCTCCGACATCTGATTATGCAGAAGTATGGAAAATGGTGTATTATGAATGGGGACAGAACCTCGAAGATATGATTAATGAAGGTAAAACAATGAATCTGCCGATTTATGCCGGCATTGGGTTAGCGTTAAAGTCATACGGTTGGTATGAGTTAACCTCCCTGCATGGTGAGGCGCCTTGTAAAGAATTCCTGGATCCGGGAAGAACGGTTTTTGATTATGATTCCCAGGAATATATTTTAGGTCAATCCAGGATGTGGGCAAAACAGGCAATTGAAATTTTAAGTGCTCCTGATGCTACTACTTATCCGACTTCCCTTTCTTCCGGTGCTACTCCGACTGATCTTATGTATAAGGGTGACAGGACAAAATGGTTAAAGTTTGCCTGGGGGGCTCTTGCCAAGAACTACATGACAATGTCCATGAAAAACCCTGCTTATCTGGATTCTGCGATTAATGCGGTGAATAAGTCTATGACCAGTTTTAACGATGATGCAACAGTTATGGTGAATGGTGGAGCAGCTTCAGCACAATGTAACTTTTTTGGAGTACTCAGGGGTAATTTAGTTACTACTTTGAATCAATCCGACTATATGGTGGATGTCATGACCGGAAAGGTGAAGTATTACGACCCAAATACCGGAAATACGGTTACAACAGGAAAAGTTACCAAACTTATGGATAAACAATATGTCACAGATACGTTGACACTTGATCCTAGATCAATTTGTTTCTTTGGTACAACTGACTCGCTTCCAACTGACTTAACAAAGATAAACCGCAAGACGTATACCTTTAAGGGAACATTGCCAGCCTCAGCAAGCCAGGTAACTCTTTATGGTACCACATCGACTCCTACAGCTGCCACGTCAGGAACAGGAAGATGGTTGTTCAGGGATAATGCACCTTATATTGCAATGACTTATGCAGAATTGCAATTTATCAAGGCAGAGGCTCAATACCGTCAGGATTTGAAAGCTGATGCTTTGGCAACCTTTAAAGGTGCTGTTGCAGCAAGTATGCAGACAACTGCTGCTTATATTGTTCAGGGCACACCTGTCAAAGGAGCAGGCAATAAACAAACCTCGGTGATTGGCGACAAGATCAGCACAGCTGTGTTTAATACTTTGTCAACTGCCTATTTGAACAGTACCTATGTAAACAATCTGGCATTGAGTGATTTTGAGCTTTCGCACATTATGATGCAAAAATATGTGGCTCTTTATCCTTGGGGATTGGATACCTGGAATGATTTGCGTCGTTACCAGTATGACCTGAAAGTTGGAGCAAACGGACTTCCGAGTGAAGCAGCTGGATCCTGGTCTGCCCTCTATACATTTCATAAAGCAGATACTGACCCTAAACGAATCTATAAAGGGTTTTATTTAAGAACCGCCAATGTTGACAACAGAAGAGGTACCTTTGCTTCAACCAATTTGGGCTCTCCTTCTTACAGGATTCTTCCAAGGTACAATTCCGAATATATATGGAATCGTACTGCTTTAGCAGGATTGACGCCTATATCAGGTTTGGATCCGAACTATAACACTTCCATGATATGGTTTTGTATACCACAATAATAACTACTAAATATTCTACGATATGAAAAAAATAAATTTTATATTATCTGCGATACTTGGACTGATATGTATGTCCTGCCAGACGAATGAGATTACATTTCCAATGAGCACACTGGATGTAAATAAATTCTCAGAAGTCAGGGTGGTAAATGCTATTCCGGTAACAGGTAGCAGTGATACCCTGTTGATTAATGGGACGAATTATTCTTCCGTTTCAACAGCTCTTGGAAGTTTTTATCCGGGAAGTTCACCAAAATACTTTTCTGTACCTTTTGGTATTGCCAATATTTCATTGCGTTTTACGGCAAAAACAACTGCTCCGGCTGTAGCTGCTTTCAATTATGCCCAGAGTATGACACTGGTGAAAGGGAAATGGTCTGCATATATAACCAATGCGTCGCAAAGTCCTGTTTTATTGCAGGATGCCGACAATGTTCCGGTTACTGATGCCTGGGCGGATACAGTTTGTTTTGTCAAAGTGGCAAATTTCTTTTATAAAGCTGATGGCGTGACTCCTTTTGGGAAATTAACGCTGAAAGCTCAAAAGAATAAAAGTACCGTTTGGGAAACCGTTGCTTCGAATATTGATTTTGGTACTCAATCTGCAGATTATTACCTGTATAAACTAAAAAATACAGGAAATGTTAAACCATGGTCAGGTACTGAGACTAATATTACCTTTGCTCTTTTTGATAGTAATGGTGTACAGTATCAGCAATTTAGCTCAGCTACAACTTCTGCTAAGGGAGCGTATTCCAATACGTTATGGAGTTTGGGTAAGGGGCGTGCTTATGTGATTTATATAAATGGTAAAGAGGGTACAACGAACAATACTGATCAGTTTATTCGATTGGGTTCGTATCTTCCTTTGTAATTTATGTAATTGATATGTCAGAACTTCCGGGAATTCATATTCATAGTACCTGCTTTGAAATAAAACATTTGATTTATTCTATGCAATTTTGAATTTGAATTTCCGGAAGTTTTTATTTTAAATGTAATTGTATTATTGAATCTTTGCCCGATAAAGGTGATTTGTTGGTGTACATTTGAGTTGGTCTCTAATGCTTTACATCCATATTAAATGTTTACCGGATCAGCAGTGAACTAACTTCTAACGTGCTTCATAAAAGACTAATTCTTGTTTTAGGTAAAGCCCTTTTTACAAATTGAAAATTTACAGTATGAACAATCTAAGTATAAGGATATCGATATATTCCCTCCTGTTTTTTTTAATAACACCTTCACTTTCTGCCCAACAGGAACTCAATTGTGGTATTGCAACCCAATCGGTCATCAATCTTCGTCAGTCACCTGCCTTTGCTGCTGAGATGGGAACCCAGGTACTTATGGGTACCCCAGTACGTATTCTTGAAACCGTTCATGGCTGGAGCAATGTGATAACCCCTGAAGGATATAAAGCCTGGACTACCGAAGAAGGTATCCAGAAAATGAATCCTGTTGATTATGCAGCCTGGAATGCTGCCCCGAAAGTGATTGTAAACACCTATTTCGCCATAGTAAGATCACGGCCATCAGTGAATGCAACTGTGGTGTCAGATGTTGTTTGGGGTGATATCCTGCGTTATCAGGGACTCAATGGAAAGTATGTTAAGGTCTTGTTTCCCGATGGTCGTAAGGGCTATTTGCTTAAACAATCGACACTGTCTTTTAATAAGTGGGAGTCAAGGGCAAAACCCAAAGCTGCAGCTATCATTTCAACTGCAAATCAATTTATTGGTTTTCCATACCTGTGGGGTGGAACTTCCATTAAAGGCATGGACTGCAGTGGATTTACAAAAACATGCTTTTATCTGAATGGAGTAATCCTTCCTCGTGATGCTTCCCAGCAGGCATTAACGGGTGAAAATATTGATATTACAAAAGACTTTAATAGTCTGCAACCTGCCGATTTATTATTTTTCGGTTCCATGAAAGAAAACAAACAGCATGTCTCACATGTTGGAATCTATATTGGAAATGGTGAGTTCATTCACTCCTCGGGAACCGTACATATCAGCAGTCTGGTACCCGGCACTCTGAATTTTGATTCTTTCAATACTAAACGGCTCTTGCGTGCCCAACGGTTATTAACCCGTGTTGATCTTGACTCATCTATTGTTTCTGTAAAAAAACACCCTTACTATAAATTACAAAGTAGAAGGTAGTGGGTAGTAGGTAGTGGGTAGTAGGTAGTAGGTAGTAAAGCTAAATAGTAAATAGTCTAATAGTAAATGAATAAATAGTAAATTCTTCAATATGTTTACACGACGAAATTTCCTCAAAACCTCCGCACTGGTTACAGCGGGTTCCCTCATAAATCCAACTTCCATGTTTTCACAAAAAAATAGTGTGGTTGCTCCCGGTGGAAGTGAGCGCATGCAACTCTCTTTCCATGATTTTGAAGCACAACTCAGGCATCCATTTGCGGTATCCGGGTATACGCGCACCACAACGCCCATCGTGCTTACTGAAATCAAATATGGCGGATTCACGGGTTATGGCGAGGCAGCCATGCCTCCCTATCTGGGGGAATCGCAGGCATCGGTGATCGCTTTCCTGCAACGGGTAAACCTGAATCAGTTCAGCAATCCCTTTGAGTTGGAAGATATATTGGCGTATGTGGACAGCATTACCATTAATAATACTGCCGCCAAGGCTTCGGTAGATATCGCCCTGCATGATTTGGTGGGCAAGCTGATCGGCAAACCGTGGCATGCCCTGTGGGGTTACAACGCTACCAAAGTGCCGGTTACAACCTTTACCATAGGTATGGGTACTGAAAAAGAGGTGCGTGAGAAGACACTTGAAACTGCTCCTTTCAAAGTGCTTAAAATCAAGCTAGGAATGGACGAGGCGACTGATAAAAAGCTTATAAATACAGTCCGTTCCGTGACCGATAAACCAATCCGGGTAGATGCCAACCAGGGATGGAAGGATAAACATTATGCCTTGAAAATGATAGAATGGCTTTCGGATAAGAATGTAGAATTTGTGGAACAGCCCATGCCAAAACATAACCTGGACGACATGGCCTGGCTTACCGAACAAAGCCCGTTGTTGACCATTGCCGATGAATCCTGTCAGCGTCTGGAAGATATTACCCGGCTAAAAGGTGTCTTCAACGGCATCAATATCAAACTGATGAAATGTACCGGCATGCGCGAGGCCAATAAGATGATCACTCTTGCCCGGGCCTGTGACCTGAAACTAATGGTTGGCTGCATGACCGAAACTTCCTGTGCCATATCCGCAGCTGCCCAGTTTTCACCTCAAATGGATTATGCCGACCTGGATGGCAACCTGCTCATCAGCAACGACCAGTTCAGTGGTGTGAAGCTCGTCGATGGCCGGATAGTTTTAAATAATGAACCCGGAATAGGAGTGAGGAAATTGTAAAATATTTTATTTCGTACAAGGCACGCAAATCTGTAACAGAACAGGTTTGCGTGTTTTTATTTGCGTTATAGTTCACAGAATTGATTATTGACTACTATCCCTGTCTGCTGATCCATAATAATTTAAGTTGATCAGTTCCCACCTTTCAACCTTCAAACCTTTCAACCTCCAAACCTCAAACTCCAAACTTTTCAAACTCTTCAAACCCCGAATGGGGAGATGATGCCATGATGTCTTCATGATGTCACTATGATGATACTGATATTCCATATATGTTCCATATGTATTCCATATATGATCCATATATATTCCATTATTATAAAGAGATGGAATATATATGGAATATTACTGGATCACTATTTAATTATTTTTGGATAATAAGTGACATAGTAGTGATATCATGAAGACATCGTGGAGACATTTTGATATATGACTTATAACGAATAGTTCAATCAAAATAATTATTCAGTAAGCCCCTTCGGGAATCTGTATCTTTCATGAACCGTTGATAGCATTTATCGTAAGTCTTCGGCCTAAGACTGCCATGACAAATGTTACAGCAGGGAATATTGCGAAACAAAAGATAGAATTTATCACGATCCTCGATTCGGTAAAGGCTGCCAATATGAATGCAGTATTCTTTCAGGTCCGCCCGGAGACGGATGCTTTCTATAATTCAGCCTATGAACCCTGGTCAGCGCATTTAGGTGGAGTAAGGGGTACCAATCCGGGGTATGATCCACTGGCTTTTACTATTGATGAATCGCATAAACGGGGAATTGAACTTCATGCATGGTTGAACCCATACCGTTTTGAGACTTCAGCAAAAAAATATGCAGGGGCTGTATGCGATAACAAAGCCTTGCAACCCGGATGGATACTTGATTATACCATTTACAATGTCGATGGCAGCAAAAAGACCGATGGGATAACCATTCTTGACCCGGGGAATCCGGGGGTTCGAAAACTCATTAAAAATGTAGTAGGCGACCTGCTGAGCAAGTACGATCTGGACGGTGTCATTTTCGATGATTACTTTTATGCTTATGCCGGGACAAGCACCACGCTGGATAGTTATTCTCAGGGATTGTATAAACCTGCCGGAATGACCCTGAGCAACTGGCGACGGGATAATGTAAATAAAATGGTGGCTGATGTGTACGATACCATTCAGGCAGTAAAGCCTCAGGTTATCTTTGGGGTCTCCCCTTTTGGCATCTGGACTACCCAAACGGCAGTAGCTACTGCCAGAGGACTGACCTTACCCTCGGGCATAACAGGTTCGGATATGTACGAACAAATATATTGCGACCCGGTAGCATGGCTTCAACAGGGCAAAGTAGACTATATTTCACCTCAGTTATACTGGACAACCACCAGTACGGGACAGGATTATAAAAAGTTATGTCCCTGGTGGTCGGATGTTGCTTATAAATTCAACAAGTATTTTTACTCGAGTATGAGTGTAAGCTCGTTGATCTCAACCTATCAGGCGCCATCCGCTAAAACTGCTATTCCTGAAAGAGTTTTCCCGGCCGATCTGGGCGAATTAAAGCTTTATACCGGAAACGGCGGACTGCCAACTGGTCTGACCCGTACCGAGCAGCGGGTATCTCAGGCGCTGGAATTTGCAGATTCGGAAGTCGGCCTTGAAATAGACTGGAACCGAACTTCCACCAAGAATGAAGCTCCCGGTACCGTGCTCTATAGCATAAAAAATCTTGTAACGAACGGAAAGTTTACAAAATACCTGCGGAAACAAAAATTCACTTCCCCGGCTCTGACTCCGGCTGTAAATTGGAAGACACATCCAACATTGCCTACACCCACTAACATCCGTTTAAATGGAAACCTGCTGAGCTGGAGTTCTACCGACAGCAATATCCGCTTTACAATCTATGCTGTTCCCAACGACCAGGTAGGGGTGGCGTCATCATTCACGAATGTCTTAAACCTCTTGGGAGTTTCGTATTCCAATCAGTTTGATCTGTCACGGTATACAGGACTTTTTGCAACAAACACTTTTGCTGTTGGGGCAATGGACCGGTATGGCAATGAGTTTACACCGGCATATGTTTCTACCTCACTTGAAAATGTATTTAGTAATATTAAATATAGTGTCAGCAATAATAAACTGTTTATTCAGCTTGATAATTCTTCAACTGTTGAGATTTATTCCATCAATGGTGTGATGATTGAAAAGAAACTATGTAAAGGAACTTTTGAAAAAGAATTAGTACATGGTGTGTATCTTCTTAGGGTAAACGGGGTGGTGAATAAGATTGTTATTTAGAAAGACTTAGTACAATAGACGAAGGGCAAATAAAAAAAGTGTCTAATCCTGAATTTTGTTTACATTATTGTAAAACTATTTCAGGATTAGACACTTTAATTTAAAATATAGCTAAATGTCAACGCTGTATTGTGATAATTGAAATAAAGCTAATACTTGTCCCAAAATGTCACAACATGGATAGCATTAGGGTATAACCAAATAAATGTAATAAATAGTAATGCAAGGTGAATAGAATAATCCATTACAACTGTCAAATTATATTTTACTTCATCTTTCACTATCATCTTAGATTTGATTTTACCGGTAAAAAAATCAACTATAAAATGCAAAACTCCATTAATCAGACTATATACAATTCCTTGCCAAAAAGTTATACCGAGTAATATTGGACTAAAGACAATAAAAATCAATGTATACAGGGCCACATGTTGCAAAAGATAGAACATGTTATCACGTTTCAATTTACTGATTCTATTACTTTGAAGAAAAAAACCTCCAAAGATGTGTAGTATAAAAATGATAAAAAATGATTTATACATAACTTTTAGATTTAAGGGTGAATAATAGTAAATTATTTATAGACAATCATTCCGAAATATTCATTTTTTCTGATCTCAGGGCTAACTATATTTTTTAAGTTTGAAATTGGAATTTAAAAGTTACAAAACAATGATTTTTAATTTTGAAATTAGTCAGTCATTTTACACCGGACAAGTAGTAAGTACTTTATAATTATACTGAACAATGCAATATCGATATGAAAATGGGTTTTTTTAAAATATGAATTAATTGTGAAATGAATTAAAACCTGATAAATTGCATTTTAATGTGCTGTAATCTGATTCATTAAAGTTATATAGCTCACCATTAATATCGACAAATGCAATGTATAATCAATCCCGACAGTGAATTTGTATTTTAATTCATCATTTTCATGATACTTTTTCTTTAATTGTCCGGTATAATAATCGATAATCAAATGCAAAACCCCATTAAACAAACTGAAAACTACCCCTTGCATAAAAGTCAAATCAAGTAGAATAGGGCTAAATACAATGAAAAACAAGGTGTAATATCCTACATGAAGAAATAGAAATTGTTTTTTATCACGTTTTAATTTGCTTATCTTTTTAGTTTGTAGAAAATATCCTGCAACAAAATGCATTACAAAGATTATTACCAGATTTCTTATCATTTCTTTAATTATTAAGATTGTTTATACTTGAAAATTATAATCCCCAAAGTTTAATTTTATTGTAATAAATATAAAGTCAAATATACATTCAATTTTTAATTTTACAATACAAATGTTGTTCTAGATTATATGTTATTAAACAACATTTTTGCACTATAAATAAATTATAACATGCAAAGCCTAACTTAGGTCATTTATCTGATGGAATTAAAGTGAGAATGCCAATTAATACAGAACAATAGGAATGGAAAGTACTGAAGAGAAAAATGAAAAAACGCTCAATTTCACTATTTCACATTCTAGCTGAAAATGCAAGTGATGCTAAAAAGAGTCATATTGTCAAAGTTTCGTGTATGTGTCATATGTTTTGTTTTGACGATTTAGTCCTGGAACTTGTTTTTGTAGTAAAAAATTAAGAATTTGGCAGCGTATCAACATAATAATATTAATCGAAATAGAGTCAAAAAAAATGCAGGGAAAATACTCCCTGCATTTCATGCAACCTTAATAAACAAAAACCTAAACCCTAATTTAATAATTCAAAACCATTTTATCGTATTACAATTTTCGCAGAGACATTTTCAGCAAGGGTAACACCATTCACAATATAAGTCCCGGTGGGTACATTGACATTAATGATGGAATTCTTTTGTGACGAGAAATCTTCAGATAAAACAACTTGCCCTGTTCCTGCATTACTTAATTTAATCTTTCCTTGTTGTTGATTTGGATTCTCAATATGAATGTTTTTGTCGGTACTATAGATCCTTAAATTGGAGATTGAATTTTGTTGTTGAATATCAGTGGTTAGCGTATTTACCGGATTAATATCTATTGGCTTTGAAGTAACAATTTTAAATCGCTTAACAGGGGCTAACGTTTTAGAAGCTTTAAAAGTGTAGGTAGTTCCTGTTTGATAAATGTCAATGGTTTTATTTGAAACCGAATCTATCATGTAAAGTTGATTGTATTCTACTGATAAGTTTTGATGAGTAAAAGTAAAAGTATAAATGCTGTCAACACCAGCTGCAAAGCCCAGGTACATATTGTTGACATTCGGAATTGAGGCAACCTGATAATATCCATCCAATTCAATGCCAAATATCTGAGGTGCGATAGATGTACCAAATATTTTATATCCATCCCAGCCATTGTCAAATTTGTATGTACACGAAGCAACTGAAAATAGCCACATTTGATCCGAAAATCGAGCACCTTGTACATCGATGCGGGTACCCACTAAATTCTGGGCAGAAACCTGCGCTACGATCAGAATCAGGGTGAGCTTTAGAAGTAACGATTTAAGAGTAGATGTTTTCATAATATTGATTTTTTATGTAAACAATAACCACAGTTCAGTGAAAATTATGCAGACATAAATAATACATTGCAAACATAATCAATATTTTGTAATACATTGATATATAGATACATGTAGTATTCTGTTTAATTGTGTAGCAATAATTACAATTTGTTTAGGCGATCGGAATGAAACACAAAAAGTAAATGAAATGAAAATGATTCTTCTAAATGAGTAGATTGATCAGGAAGTTATAACTTGAAAAATTAGTTTGTCGTAATATATAGTGTTATTAATTACACTGTGTAGACTTATTATTACAACACTAATAAACTAACTACGTGAATAAAGTTTTGAAAGAACAAATGTCTGCCTGTTTATTCTGTTAAAAGGGTAAATAATTAATAATGATTAATGTAAAATGATATTTTATTGATAATATTTAAACTTGTAAATGGATTTTCAGCAAGAAAAGGGAGACAATAATTAAGAATATTGGTCTACGAAAATAATTTTTACGAGATGTGTCGGAGGAATTTTGTAGACAATGGAGTTATTTGACAGGTAGATTGATTGGCAGGTTACCAAGTCTGAGATTATGGGAGATAATTCTCGATGAAAGCAGGAAATAATAAAAAACAGGCTGCCTATAGTTGAGGCAGCCTGTTTCTATAGGCGTTGAAAGTTTGATATTTGATTACAAGTCAATAATTTAACACTTGCTTGAAAAGTACAAAGTTATTTGAGTAATACTTTTTGAGTGAATACTTCATAGTCAGTAATTAACTTCACAAAATAATATCCATTTGGTGATTTATCCATATTGAATGTTTTCAATCCATGAATATTATTTTCCTTTTCAAGCAGTGACCCAAGAGAATTGTAAATCAATACCTGTTTCGTATTTTGTGTGCAATTAACAATGATGTTTTTATCCTTTGAATATATATCCATCGTCATTTTGTTTTGATCGATGGAAGTGGCTTGAGTAATTGTCATGCTTACTAAATTTGAGGTAGCAGGGCTGCCGGTCACACAGGGTGCATTGGAAGTCATTATAACGCTGATTACATCCCCGTTAGTCGGAGTGTACGAATATACCGATGAATCTGTTCCAACTTTAACGGCTCCATTGTACCATTGGTAAGAAGGAGTTGTTCCACCTCCAGTTGGGGTTGCTGTGAATGTAACAGATGTTCCTGTATTTACCGGATTATTATCCGCTGAAATATTTACTCCTGCTGCCACTGAAGGTGTTTCAGTGATCACTGCATTCCCTGTCATTTCAGTTGATATGCTGTTTAAAGTTCCCTGAACTGAGTAGGTGCCTTCAAGTTGATTCCCGAATGTTATGGCAGAGCCCGTTCCTGCTACAGTTGGGGTCTGGGCAACGGCATTTTTATATAAGGTATAGGTAACACCTGATTCTGAGCCTGCAAGGCCAACAGGTAAACCCCCTAATCCTGAACATGTAGAAGCTGTTCCGGTAACATCATATGCTGTAGGTGCTGGATTTAGGACAGGATTTCCATTCACAATGGCATTCACCCCCGAGTTCACCGTTAAATTAGTCACAATGTTATTTGCATAGTAGGAAATGCCCGATAAAAACAATTCCTGGTATGGGTCTGGATTGTTGGTTGAAATAAACAAAAGATCAGGAACTGTATTCGAAACAAAGTTCACTGAGTTTGTTAAGATATAATGGGCAAGTTTTGTTCCGGGTGAAACCGCTGAGATAATGGTTCCAAAACCTGCTCCAGGTAGGTTTCGTCCGGACTGTTGGAGAAGAGTTTTGTAAGGATAAATTTCCAGCATAGTTGTGACCCCTGTTCCTGAAGAATTAAATTGTTGTGCTGAAGTAAGGCCTGACCCCACATTGCTAACAGACAGTGAAAGAGTACCACCTTCATGAATGGAAGCATTAATCAAAAAGCCAAGTTGAATTTGAGCAAGTTGAAAAGCTGTGCCGGCCGGTAGAGTATTCAAAAGATAAACATCAAACTCAAGTTTGTTAGGTGCCGTTTGAGTCATGTTCTGTACCGTTAATGAAAAATTGTTCGAAGAAACCTGTGGTGAAAGACTTGTTTTTTTCTGTGCAATTAGTATTGACGATGAACTAATAATTACAAAAATAAGAATTGTACTAATGAATAGGGTAGAAGTTTTATTCATAATTATATAAATAAATAGTTAGAATTTAAAGGTGGTTATAAAATAATGGAAGTTTCAGAGAATTTTACTATATAATTAAGATACAATGTCGTTTAGTTAAGAATTTTGATAAGGTACACTCTTAGTGAAACTTAGTATTTTTATGCCTTTGTGGCTATAATTGTTTTGCCACAAAGACTCTAATTTACAAAGTTTTACAAAAAAGCACTAACTGGATGACATTGAATTAAGATATTACATTGAATTGTGATGTTCTTATTTTTTTATAAAAATCTGTTTAATTATAGTTGTATTTGATGATTGTATTTTTTGTTAAATACACGATACTTTGATATGTTATTTTTAAAAGTAATTTTGACAAATCTAAAAATGAAGTATTTTCTTTTTGAATAAGGCATATATGACCCCTAAAAAAGCTAATAACTCCCAACCATCACCTACCGGTATTGGATCCCCTGTCGGATCTCCTCCAGGGTCAGTTCCTCCAGTTCCAGCTGTATAATTGGTCACACTTTGTTTTGTCATAGTATTACTTAAATCTGTTGTTAAAGATAAAGTTGTTATCCCATTTGTCATAACAACTCCAGAAGACCCGGCATTTTTTCTGGAACTGCCGCTGGCTATAAAGGAATTTCCTCCATTATTAAGGCCGCCCATACCCGATGAGTTGTTACTTTGATAGGATTGACTTTCTACAGAGTAAGAGGAGCCATGTGATGGTTCGGATGATGATTGATAATTTCCAACCGAATAGTTGGATTTAGATAATGTACTAACTTGAGGAATGTCCAGTTCATTTGAACTGTTATCTGATGAGTAACTTGATTTTGGTGCATTTTGAATTATTCCGGCATTAACAGCAATACTCCTGTTTTCATGATAATAATTTTGAGAAGAAGAGTATAAATCAGGACTACCAATAGGGGAATACAGCACCACTATGAGCAATCCTGCCCATATTATCAACCATACCATTATCCCTTTTTGCTTTTTAGTCACTTTTATTTTCCTATTATAAATTTTTTACTTACTTTTTCATTTGCGGTACTTGCCTTTACAATGTAAGCACCGCAAATGGTACCAACTTGCATTGCAGTAACTCCATACGGACCAAAGGTTACTTTTCTTACTCGATGACCCATCATATCATATAATGACATTTCTCCATTCAGTTTACTTGAATTTTGCACGAATACAGTATTCCCGGAAGTGAATGCTTTCAATTGAGTTTCATTCCCAATTGGATTGTTTTCAATGTTACGGGCAACAATGATAAATCTTTTTTGTGATGCTGGTGAAGATTCAGCGGTAAACGAATAGGTTGATCCACTCTCAGTTATATCAACAATTTTGTTCACGAATATATCGTATAAGTATACACTTTCATACCTGCTTTTAATATTCTGATGTGTAAAGGTAAGTGTATATTCTGTATCTTGTCCGGGCTGAAATCCTATTTGTGAATTATTAATATCATCCACGGCATTCACCTGGTAATTTCCATCCGATTCTATGGCAAATATCTGAGGTGTTAACGCAATGCCAGGCATTTTACTGCCATCCCAGCCGTTATCGAAGTTGCGTGTACAACCCGGTTGTGAGAATAACCACATTCTATCGGAATAATGTGCACCAGTTACATCAATCATGGTGCACACCTTGTCAGTTTTGTCATTATAAAATACTTTTACCCGCTGTTGATCAAAATTATTCATAACAACGGAGTTATATGAAATGCCGAAAGTTGCATCACTTGAATTGTTCATTGCTTTTATAAGCATTGCCTGCATGGATGGGACCTGACGAGGAACGCCAAGATCTCCCGCTGTGTTTTTAGGCACTGCGGTATATTGACCTGCATTATTTCCCCTGTTGTCGGCACCACCTATTTGAGACCAATCATCAAAGGAACCGGTATTATAAATATAAACGGTTGCCTCCGTTTGAGGCCCAAAAGTTAATTGCCGAATATCAATTGCAGCAGCATAGGGATTTGCAAAAATATGTTGTCCCGGATATAATGCAGTAGGTGTTACAGCTAATTGCCCGGAACTAAAATCAGTATTTACTAATTGACCTTCAAAATAAATCGTTTTTCCAACATCCACTTTCTGAGTAATTTCATACCCAAGGAACGGTTGTAAAATAGATTCATTATTTAAAGCTTTCCAGTGATTGGTAATTGAATCACCTGATTCATCCCATCTTCGAACGTAGGAACCATCAAATGTAGGACTGGCTTTTATACTATTTAACGGGATTCCAAAATATTGCCAGTGATATTTATTATTCAATCCTCCATTTGCATTATAAAAAGCTTTTGAATACATTTCCACAGTTGCATGGACGGGGAACCCGGCTGAATTGTGAAATATGAGAGAACCATTCGCAGTTGTTGAATTAGATACTATATGTATCAGGGAATCCGCATTATTTGTTAAAATGTTGTTGTTTACAATAAGACCCTTTCCGGCGGGAATAATTAATCTTTTATTACTGGCATTCACGAGGCTCCCAATCGTTCTGTCCTGATCCAACACAAGATCCCTTAAAGCTGGATTGCCAGAATTATTTGCAGCAGTTGCATATTCCACATCATTCCCCGGGATAGGAATAAATCCTCCCGACCAGTTGGTTACATTGCCCCAATCAGTACCATTAACTCCAATTGAGCCAATCCAAAAATTGGAACGTTGATTAACGGTCATAGTAACTGATGAAGTCGCCGTTGAAGGTGAAGCACAAGGAAGGGATGAAGTCATCACACAACTAACCACCTGGCCATTTGTTGGTATGAAAGAATAAGTTGAACTCGTTGCACCAAGAACAGTTACACCCCCTACTGACCATTGATAGGTAGGAGTCGTTCCCCCATTGGTTGGTGTAGCAGTAAAAGTTACGTTAGTTCCTGTAAATACAGTATTTCCTGTGGATGCTGTAACTAGAAGACTGGGTGCTAAAACAGGATTAACAATCATGTTTACTGATGCCTGAACCGAAAATACACGTTGAAACATCAAGTCATCCAAGGCAAAATCATTTCCTCCGGCAGCCGTATTTTGATTGATCAATGTCAACTGTAAAATTTTATTTGTTCCGGCGTTGGTGTCGTAAACAAACCTGGACCAGGTACAGGTAGAGCTTGAAGCTGTGTACATTGGTCCGGCTGGCACTCCGTTTACATATAGCTGTAATATGGAAGGTGCCGTTGGATTAACGCTTTGAATAAAATATGAAAATTCATAATCTGCTCCTGATACAACCGAAACTGACTCCGACCAAACGATCACTCCTGCAGTTGGAGCACCATTGATTACCATTTGATGCTTAGCCGCAGGTACAGCGATGTGAGTATGGTCCTGACAATTACCAAAACCGCCATCGTTGTTATGGACATTATTTGGAGTAGTAAAAGGAGAATCACCAATTATAGTATATAAACCTTCAGGTCCCAGGGCATTCGTTGAAGGTACAACATACCCATAACTACTTCCGAAACCGACATTCCCCGATTCGAAATCACCATTGGTGAGCAGGTTTACTCCGCTTAAAACATTTCCTGTTACTGTATATATTCCAGCATTTGCTGCTGATAATACACCCGTAAGAGGTAAAGGGGGATTGGCTGCTTGTGAATAATATGAGTTTGGGCCCGTCCAGAATAAATTAGTGACCCCTGCTGATGGAGTGCTGTTTAAGGTTGCAGTATTTCCAATGCAAAGTGAGGTGCCAGGTGTCGCCCCTGCTATTATTCCGGGGACATCCAAGACTTGTCCGTTGCAGGCAATATTAACTGGAGCAGCTGTACCGGATGTTATTCCCAGGTTCCCGGAATACGAGGTTACTGAAAGCAAATCTTTTAAGCGGACATAAATGATAGTTGGATTTATGGTAGTACCGGCTGGTTTAGGAACTGTTAAAGGCCCGGTAGAATAAGTAAGCCCAAAATCGTTAGAAATCTCAAAATTTCCAGAAGGGGTAATTGTGATGCCAGTCGTCAATGAAGCTCCACTTACTGTGAAAGTTTGTGAATCAGAAGGGCCAGTACCAACTAAATACATAAACCCGTTTAAGACAGAAACAGAACTGATAACGGTAGCAGAATTTACCACCTGGCCACTACACGATACATTTTGTTGGATTGCCCCGGCTGAAACAGCAGTAAGATTCAATGGTCCATAAGTCCCTACTGCCTTTCCTGTAATAAGTCGAACATAAATTTTAGTTACATTTACAATCCCGTTTGTTGGAGAAAGCGGAATGGATGAAGACCAGGTTGTTTTATCGGTTGAAATTTCAAAATTAGCAGGAGCTGTTACAGTAATGTTACCAGTGAGATTAGTCCCGGAGACTGAGACGAATTGGGAGGCCGATGGTCCTGAACCAAAAGTGTAAATAAATCCCGCTAAATTAAAAGTAGATACTGTGACTATCGGTGATGTTACTGTTCCTGTACAGAGCACGTTTTGGGTGATGGCATTGGAAGATGACAGTGCAATGTTCCCTGAGTAAGTATTCACTACCAAATCGGCAATTAATCGAACATAAACAGGTGTTGAAACTACATTTCCTCCCGATTGAGTCAATGTTATCGGGGACGAGGCAAAGCCGCTGCCGGAAGCTAAGCTAATCTGGTAATTTGCCGGAGGTGTGATTACGATATTCCCGGTCAGATTGGACCCAGATACATTAAAAGATTGATTTGCTGATGGACCAGAACCAAAATTATAATTGAACGCTAATGCAGTTTGATCCGGTAATATTGTCGGAGCAATAATCACTGATCCACTACAGGCAACAGTTTTTGATGATGCCCCAGACGAAGTAGCTGTTATATCTTCAGGACCAACTAATGCAGATATTAATATACCTGCTTTCATACGGGTGTAAATGGTGGTTGCACTAACAGTAGCATTTGACACGTTTAAAGTGATCTGGCTTACTGGAATAAATGAGAGGCCACTACCGGTTGATATCTCAAAATCAGCAGAAGGTGTAACTATAATATTGGTAGTAAGATTATTTCCACTTACTGTAAATGATTGTTCAGAAGAAGGACCTAACCCTTCTACGTAGGTAAAACCGGATAATGTACCTGTTGAAGTTGTGATTGTAGGAGTTAAAGGATTTACAACAAACGCTCCAGAAACGTTACTTGTTACTGATGAACATGTCCCTGAAACAATACAGTAGTAATATAATGTTCCAACAGTTGTTGATTGAGGTGAATAGCTGTTCGTTAATGCACCATTAGTCGATCCTAATGAAGTTCCTCCGGTATTTACAGCAACAGCATTGCTATACCATTGGTAACTTATTCCGGATCCGGATGCAGATACAGTAATAGGTGTAAATGAAGAACCAATTATTTGTGTTTGTCCACCTGTAGATTGACTGCTTATTGAAATAATTGAATTTATAGAGTTAACTGTAAAACTATTATTTTTAGTACATGTTCCATTTGCAACTGAGAGATTGTAGATTCCGGGAGTAAGACTATTGATGTTCTTTATTGATTGATTAAATGTACCATCACCTGTTTTAGTCCAGCTATAAGTCATTCCATCTTTCCATAAAGGTGCATTTGTGAATGATCCTCCAGTTCCTACCGGTAAACATGAAAGAGTAGATCCTGAACCTTCAAGAAAATTATACCCTGCTAAAATACCAGTTTCAGAACCGGTATAAACACTTGAACTCGATGCGAGAGTAAATAACTGACCTGAAGTTAGTGCTGTATTGTAAATTCCAATTTTTTTGATTTGTCCTGTAAATGAACCTCCGGTTGCATCCCACACTGCACCACCAATTTTTGTAGTATAACTAGTATTATTACTATAATTTACAGTTGTTGATCCACCTGTTCCTACTTGAACACCATCAATGTAAATCAGAAGGTTTGTTCCATTTCCCACAACCGCAATATGATGCCAACCATTATCATTCGGATAATTTGTTATGCTGGTTGAAACACTACCGCCCGATGAAGTCCAACATTGTATGGTATTTGCATCCGAAAATCCAAATTCTATGGCATCGTTTTGTCCAAACAAGCTCATCCTTGATCCAATATCAGATTTGTTGAATTTCACCCACCCTTCAATTGTAAACATAGCACGGTTTGATAACAATGTACGACCTAAGTCTATGTAATTATTATTAGTACTTGCAAATTCAATAGGGGTTTGTATAGATATATTTACTGCCCCGTTTGTTGATGATGGACAGGTTGTATTTGTGATTGTACCTGTAAAATCCGGGACTGACACGTTAATGCTAACTATAGCACTTCCTGTCATAGTTGTTGAACAGCCGCCAATTGTACGTGTGCCTACTACTGTATAAGTCCCAGCAGTAGTTTGATTGCCAAAACTTATAGAAGAACCAGTTCCCGAAACAGCCGAACCAACCGGGTTTCCAGCCAGATATAATTGATAAGTAACTCCATTTTCTGAACTGCTCAAACCAACTGGCATACCAATACCACCTGAACAATAAATTCCTCCCCCTGTTAATGAAAATAGAGTTGGGTTGACACAAGCTTGTCCAAGTTGGAAATCTCCGAATAGTGTTTGTGTTAATCCTGTAATTTGTGTACTGGTTGATGCCTTGGTTCCAACGGCTGGATAAGTCCATGTTGATGGAGTGTATCTTCCAACATAAAAAGAGTTATAATCTATTCCTGAATCAAGATCACCTGACACAAAATTAAATGTCGCAGCGTAAGTGCCAAATGTTACACCTGTATTTACAAGTGTCCAGTAACGGTTAACGCTTAATGCAGCTGGTATTGTCGATGATCCAATATTTGGATGATCTAAAGCTGTTGTGCTGATAGTTATACTACCAGTTCCGTTTGTTGCAGTTCCTGAAAAATTGAGTGAAACAGGTGTATAATTTGAATTGTCACCTATTTCAAAATTCTTTGATACAGTGCTAGATGCTATTCCTTTTTGTAAATTTCCAAAAATATATTTACCAGTTCCCGCTCCACTTACAGAAGCAGAATTTCCCATGATGAGCGTGCTACTTCCTGTAGTAATTTTCCCGTTAGTAAATGTTAGTATACCATTTATGGTAACATTTTGGGAGAGTGTTAGGCCTGCACTGTTATTGAGAGTAAGATTATTAGCCCCGGTTAATCCATTGCCGGTTACTTGATTGGCTATTCCATTGTAGGTGTAATTTGCCCCATTGTTATATGTTTTTGTACCGGTAACCTGAATACTCCCAGTATTGGTAGTTGTAGAAAGTCCTTGTGCATGTGCAGTGATAATCCCGGCTCCTGAACTAAGTGTAAAAGTGCCTGTACTTCCGTTAATAATACTTGTTCCAACATCAAGTATTGCACCATTGTTAACAGTGAAATTAATAATTTGAGAAATCGTACCAGCTGTCTTTGCAAAAGATTGAGCACCAGTTTTGTTGAAAACAATATTACCAGAAGCACTACCTGATTCTGTTAAAGAACCACCATAAATATTGAAATCACCAGTTACATTTAATGTTCCAATACCAGAACCAGAACTCAGATCTAAAGTTCCGCTATTTAAGGTAAAACTTCCTAAAATATTTAGTGTTCTTGAAGTATTAGAAGCAACTCGAAAATTATCACTAATACTACAATTTCCATAAATTGTTAATGAATTGATGGTTAATCGTAATTGTTGACCACCAGTATTAATAATCTGCAAATTACCATCAATCTCGGTTGGTGCAAAATTTTCTGTACCAGATTGATTCGGACAATTATATAAGAAATTACCAAAAATTTGATCTATACCAGTTGGAATATTTCCAACCACACCTGTAATATTACAATTTGAAGCAGCATCCCAGGTAGCAGTCGGAATGGTACCTCCATTTATGTTATGTTGGTAAGTTGCACCACTTGCAACTGTCATAATTGTAGCAGTTACAGCATTTGAAGCGATAAGTGTTCCTCCGGTGTTTATCTGAATTGTTGAACTGGTTCCAGATACTGTCCAATTGGCGGTAGTTGTCATGGTATGTCCATTTTGAATAATGAACACATTTCCATTTGTAGTGAAATTTGCTGGATGCGAGCCTGTACCATTTGTACCTGTCCACCAGTTTGTATTTGTATTTGGGTCATTATTACCAGCTGAATAATAGTTAGTGGCATTCACTACTCCAACTACAAACACCAGAAGACAAAATATCAGACTCTTCCCAGCTTTAAATTCAGCTCTTAAATCCACTCTTTCCGTATTTCCAGACACAAAAAGTGCCATAGCCAATCTCTTGACTACAGCATTGAAAGTGTATTTTTTTGAAGGGTTATCAGTGAAAAGTCTCACCATATAACTAAGATATTTAGGGTTTGAAATGTAAACTGTAATATGAGTGCAAATATATATAAAAATACTGAAATTGTTAAGGATTGCTACAATTATTTGTAATTTATGCTACAAATAATTGGATTCGTTATAGATTTGTTACATTTGGTTGAAAATATCATTATGAAATTCAATGTGGTTGAGAATTTGAACGCGATGGGACATTCTGGTTTGAATAAAATCACATTGATTTTATTTTCTCTTATTTGTCTCCATCTGCGTTTTGAAATCCGTAAAATCAGCGTTCCATTTAAACTAAGCGGTATTTTTATTAAAACTGTAATTCAAGTTGTTTCTTAATCAACAAGCTTATTTTGTATGGCATAGTGTGTCAGTTCAACATTGCTTTTGATCTTTAATTTCTCAAAAATCCGAACACGGTAAGTGAAAACGGTACTGATACTTAGATTCAATTCAGAGGCAATGTCTTTTACCTTTTTGCCGGTGACGAGCATGAACATGATTTCCTGTTCACGGTTCGATAATTGTTCGTGTGGCATCTGGTCTTTTTCGGGTAAAAAGTCAAAGGCAAGTTGCTCTGCCAGGGTATTGCTCAAATAGCGTCCGCGGGTATAGACTTTCCGGATGGCAACTACCAGTTCTTCGAGGGCAGTGTCCTTACACAGATAGCCTGAAGCACCGGCTTTCAGGGTACGTAATGCAAATTTATCTTCCGGATGAATGCTCAGCACTAAAATGTGGAGTTGTGGTTTTAATTTCTTAAGGTCAGCAATTAATTCAAGTCCACTTCTACCGGGCATGTTCATATCCAGTAACATGATATCGCAATCAATATCATTCATGTTTTGCAGCACCTCGTCCCCACTCTGGGCTTCGCCTACTACCATTAAATCAGTTTCTTCTCTTAAAATTTTTTTTAATCCTTCACGAATAATTTCATGATCGTCTACTATGAATACCTTTATCATATCGGCTGTTTTACTTGTTAACAAATATATTTTATTGTCTATTGTTTGTATTATAAAGTCTAATGTCTAATGTCAAAAGTCTTGTGTCCTTTGTCTTGGCTCTTGGTTCTTGGTTCTTGGTTCTTTTGTCCTTTGTCTTTCGACCTTTGTCCATTTTCTTAACCCACATATGGAATCTCAACCTGAATGGTAGTTCCTTCACCGGGCAGGCTCATAATATGCAAATCCCCATCCAGCAAATAAACCCTTTCTTTCATTCCAAGCAATCCATAGGAGTTTGGTTTATTCTTTTGGTTTGTTTTAAAACCGATTCCATTATCCTTTACTTTCATTATCAATTTGCCATCCAATATATCCAAATGTATTTTTACCCTGGTGGCCTTGGCATGTTTTGCAATATTCGTAAGTGATTCCTGAAGAATCCTGTATAATGCTACCGATTGTTGTGAATTTAATTCAAGTTTAGACACCGTATTGTCAAATAGACAGATAATCTTATGCCTTTCTTTAAAATTATTCACATAAAGTTTTACAGCTTCCGAAAATCCAATTAAAAAGAGTACTTCCGGCCTTAAATCGGTCATTATTTTACGGGTTGTGTTTAACGTATTATCCACTAATCCGAAAAGATTGTCAAATTTAGTCAAAATATTTTCAGCATCAATGCTTTTGATGCTTTTTAATACATTTTGTTTCATCATTCCCAGGTCAATTTTAATCGCTATCAAAATCTGGCCAAGTTCATCATGTATTTCACGTGCCAATTGCAACTTCTCTTCTTCGCGTACATTTTGAAGATGCGATGCAAATTCTTTAAGTTCAACCTGGGAAGTTTTCAAGGCATCTTCCGCTTTTTTTCGATCGGAAACATCCCTGATAATGAATACCATCCCATTTGGTTCTTCCACAGAATTCCATATTATATCCCCGTTCACCTCTGCAAAAAACTCCGATCCATCATTCCTGATAATCCTGTATTCAATCGATCCCATATACCCGTTGAACATAAGTGACCTGTTTGAATGAGCCCGATCCCGATCTTCAGGTGTTATAAAATCAAACATATTTCGTCCGATAAGTTGTTCGGAACTTTTACAACCATATAAAATGTTGGCTGCAGGTGAAACCATTCGAATCTGCCCGCTCATTTCAACAACAATAATGGCGTCAGGTGAAGCATTCAGGATGGATCTATGCAACTCATCACTTAGTGACAATGCTTCTGCTGCCAGTTTCCTCTCTGTTATATCCTGAACAGTTGCTATGAGTTTGACAGGTTTATCGTCTGCATCTAATTTTAGCTCACCAATAGTATGTACCCATCTTTCTTCAAGATCGACGGGACGAATAATCTTAAATTTTGTGTTGAATTTTGTCTGTTTTTCAACAACAGAATCTATAAAATGAGTTTTTAATAGTTCTATCCATTCAGGGTGAACAATAGAGGCTAAACTTTGAAATGTTTTCTCAAAATTTGGTTCAATCCCAACGATTGAATCCATGATTTCTGAACTTATCCACGATCCCGATGTAAGGTCAAGAATGCAATTTCCAAGGTTTGCTATTAACTGTGTTTTCTTTAAGAAATCCTCATTCTCTTTTAATTCAACTTCTGCTAATTTACGGTAGGTTATATCTACAACAAACCCAAGATACAATTTTTCCGACAATTTAACGGTGTCAACGCTAATATATCCCTTTGAAGTATCCTTTCGTAAGAGTCCAAATTCATCAGTAGCAAAGCCATTCTCCACAGCAGTTTTAAAATGGTTTACAAAAGTTTCTTTTGATTCATCTGAAATCAGGTCAATCTGATTCATTGACATCAATTCTTCTTTGCTATATCCGGTGATCCTTGAGGCGGCAGCATTTACCTCGATGTATTTACCAGATTCATCGGCTATAAAAACTCCATGAGGTGCATATTCAATATAATCGTGAAACTTCTTTTCACTTTCACGCAAGGCTTGCTCAGTCATTTTACGTGTTGTAATATCACGTAATGCTCCATCAATATGGTTTGGTTTCCCCTTCGAATCGTATATCAACCGGGCATTCATGGATACATTCCGGATGACTCCTGATTTGGTTCTTAAAACCAGTTCATAATCACGTAATTCCCCTTTTTTAGACAATTCATGCATCATGATGACTCTTTTTTCAGCATCAACATAAAGATTGTCAGCCATTTTCCCGACGATTTCATCCGGCCTGAATTCAGAAAAGTATTTTACTGAAGGACTGATTTCAGTAATAATTCCTTTCATATCTATCTGATAAAAAACATCCTGAACATTCTCAAAGATATTCCTGTATTTTTCTTCGCTCTCGCGAAGTGCAATTTCATCATTTACCCGGTCAGTAATATCCTGTATGGTTCCGATCATCAAAACCGGCTGTTGGTCATCATCAAAAATCAGTTCCCCTAATCCATGAACCCATCGTTCTTCTTTCGTATCCTGCCTGATTATTTTATATCTTTTATCAAATTTATTTCTCTTGCCGTTTACATGGTTGATGACATAATCGCTCATAATATCTTGCCAATCGGGATGAATGAGGGAAGTCCATCCTTCGAATGATTTATCAAAATCCGGTGTTATACCGAAAATGGCATCCAATATTTCTGAACTGGACCAGCAGTTTTTTATTAAGTCCGTAGTATAAGTTCCAAGTTTTGCAATGACCTGTGTTTCTTTCAAAAACGCCTCGCTTTTTCTTAAAGCTTCCTCTGCTTGTTTACGTATGGTGATATCCCGGGAAATGCCCATTACTCCGAATATGACTCCGTCCTTGTCCCTTAAAGGTAGTTTTGATGATATTAGCCAATGCTTTTCACCTTTTGAATCGAATATAAAGCCTTCTCTTTTCAAATCAGGGATTCCGGTTTTTATCACTTGTTGATCGTCTGCCAGGAAATTATCTGCATATTCCTTGGAATAAAAATCAAAATCATTCTTCCCCAATACATCTGTTTCTGATTTTGCTCCCAGTAATTCGACTTCTGCTTTATTCGCAAGGATCTTTCTGCCAGATAAATCTTTGGCATAAATTGTATCCGGAATATTATCTATTAAGGTTCGCAGCAATAAACGCTCATTTTGAAGTGTTGTTTCAATATTTTTACGTTCGGTAATATCCATGATAAACCCTTCCAGGGCTTCCACTTTCCCGGCATGGTTGTAGATAGGGATACCTTGTTCCAATAACCATTTAACCTGATTATCTGCAGTCAGAATCTGGTATTCTACATATATATTTTTATGATATTTTACTGCTTTCTCCCAGACTTTCCATAAATACTCGTGATACTCAGGAAGTATCATGTCGTTAAATGATATGGTGTGGTTATCAATAATTTCTTCAGTACGATATCCGGTTAAGGCAAGGAATCCATCTGAAACAAACTCCATGGTCCATTGAGGGTCATATTTGCAACGGTAGGCTATTCCCGGTAGATTTGATAATAGCACTGATTTGCTTCGTTCACTTTCACGTAATCTTTCTTCTGCTTTATAATTCTCAGTAACATCCGAAAAAACAAGTACAACACCGGTAATTTCACCGTCATTATTTTTAATGGGTGCTGCACTGTCTGCAATATGGTACTCAGTGCCATCTTTCGAAATTAAAACCGTATGATTGGCAAGACCTATGATCTTACCCTTTTCGAGAACCTTATGTACAGGGTTCTCCACAGGCAATCTGGTGTGGGAATTTATGATCTTGAATATATCTGTTAATGGTTTTCCAAGTGCTGCATTTATTTTCCAACCGCACATATTCTCAGCTATGGGATTCATGTTTACTATTTGTCCGCTTTTATCGGTCGAAATTACCCCATCACCAATGGAATGGAGCGTAATTGAGAGTGTTTTCTCGTTTTTTTGCAAGAGTTCATTCATTCTCTCGCTCTCACTAATTTGTTTTTTCAATTGCAAATTATTATAAGCTTTTTCAGAAATATCATTTGCAATGACAAACATCATTTCGAATACTGAATGAAACTTTTCTTCCGACATAACAGGAACCTGCTTAAATGCTTCAAGGTATTCTTCCATATTCGCACCAATCTCAACCCCGTAGTCAGTAATCTTTTGCATGTTAATTTCTTTACTTCGTACCTGCCCAATTAGCCAATTTGCAATATGAATTCCGTTTACGGATATTTTTACTCCACTGTCCCACAACCCAGAACTTAAACAAGGTTGTAATTTGAATTCTGAAGAGATACTGCTGCAATTTAACGAGTCCGATTTAATGCAATTTGCCTTTCCTTTCTCAGTATTCCGTATGATTTCACAAAATTTACAGAAATTACTGGGATTGGTAATTGCAATTCCTTTTGGATTTGTAATTAACGATGCGACTCCCGTGGCATTGGAAAACAAATCCTGCATGCGTTGAATATCTTCCAGTTTAATAATATCGTTAAACTGAATGTTGGACTCATTCACATCAAACGAAAAATTTAATTCATTATCAGTATTCATGTGCTTTTTTGATATTAGCTTAAGGTGATTTTAGCATCTATGATTTGAAGGCTCAATTCTTTAAACCCTCTGAGATAGCGTTTTAAGTTCGATTTACTATACGGTTTTTACTAAATAAATAATATTTTATAGATTTTATGGTTGAATTGCACATTACGAACAATAAAATGATAACGATAATTTTAGTTTAATGCATCACTATCATCAGGTAGTTTAGTTTTTCATTTCCCTGTGATATAGGGCATGACCACTTTTATGCTTGTTCCAATATTCTTTTGCCCCAATATGATCAGTTCACCATCCAACAGGAATACTCTTTCCCGCATGCCGATTAATCCATACGAATCAGAATTCTTTTTATGATTTTCATCAAATCCAATTCCATTATCCACCACCTCTAAAGTCAATTTTTCATCCTTCAGATCAAGGATAACACGTAATTCTGTTGCTTTGGAATGTTTTGCAACATTGTTTAATGCTTCCTGAATAATACGGAACAAAGCAACAGATTGTTGTGAATCCAGTTCTAAATTAGTAATGGTATTGTTAAAAATGCATTTGATTTTATGTCTTTCCTGAAAACCGTTGAGATGTTGTTTTATAGTATCTACAAAGCCAAGAAGATCAAGTACTTCCGGTCTTAAGTCAGTCATGATTTTTCGGGCTGTCTTAATGGTATTGTCAACCAAGGTGAATAATCCATCGAATTTTAACAACACCTGTTCCGAATGTTTTAAGTCGATTCCCTTTAATACATTTTGTTTCAGCATCCCCATGTCGATTTTGATGGCTATTAATATCTGGCCAAGTTCATCGTGTATTTCACGTGCCAGCAACACCCTTTCTTCCTCACGTACGTTTTGAAGATGGGCAGCAAACTTTTTCAATTGTTCCTGGGATTCTCCCAATGCTTCTTCTGCAATTTTACGGTCGGTTATGTCGTTATGCTGGATAATAACATGGCTTATTTCACCATTCTGTCCAAAAATAGGGTAGGCCCAGTTATTATACCAGACTTTCTTTTTTTCTTTTACAGTTATATTCTGCGAGTCGGCAGCTTCACCAATGTCAAAGAATACATCCCATTCAGCAGTGTTACCGTTGTTGAAAACATTCTTCAGTTTTTTAAGGATGCCTTTTTGTATGATTTCTTTGTCATCAAATATATTGTAGACCTTTCCTTCCATATCTTTTGCTTCAACCCCAAATATCTCACTCAGTTTTGGATTTACCCGCTCGCACCAACCTTCCCGGTCCAGGATTTGGGTACTTAGTGAGGATTGCATAAACATTTGTTCAAAGAATTGTTTTTGATCATACAGTTCCTTCTCTGTGTTTTTCCTGGCTGTTACGTCAAGTACTAATCCCGACATGGTCAATGGATTGCCGGTGCTGTCTTTTATTGATATATTCCCAAGTTCATAAAACCATTTATAGTCACCTTTGCTGGTCAATATGCGGTATTCTGTTTCGTATTTATCAGCATGCCCATACAAATGTTCGCGCAACGCATTCATAGTGATATCATGGTCATCAGGATGCACTATGTCCATAAAATCTTTGAAATGAACGAAATCTTCAGCCTTGTAGCCTAGCATATCCGTTTTTCTTTTCCCGAATAAAACATTCCCAGTCTCAATGTCCATTTCCCACCAAGCCATATTTCCCACCTGCATGGCTAGTTCCAGCCTCGAATTATTACGAAACAAAGCTTCTTCTGCTTGCTTTCTTTCAGTTATGTCAATATTAAAACCGGCCAAACCGATAATTTTATGATTATTGGTGATCGGGAAGACAGTTTGTTGGAACAACCTGATTTCATTGTTTATTTCAAATTCATATTCTTCATCAATGATATCACCTGCTAATACCCTTTCATTGATATTGAGCCAATGCAGCATGGTTTCCTTATCAATTTTTGTATTCACGTTTGGTGTATGCCCGATAATTGATCCATAATGATCCACAAACTTCTTGTTTTCAAGAATCCCGACATTATCAATGTCTCTGGCCCAGATATCAAAAGGTGAATTATCAATAAAAGTTCGAAGCAACATCTCGCTTTTTTGCAGTGCATCTTCCGCAAGCTTCCGGTCTGTTATGTCGTGTAGGCATAATAAAAGGCTGTCTGTATCATCGTTACTGATAATGGCTGTCGATCCTAATAATGAGATATCATGCCTTTCACCGCCAATATTCAGGGTCGACTGATATTCTACGTTCCGTGTGCCTTCTCCTGTATCGAAAGTTTGTTCCATGGCAACACGCAGGCTGCAATTCCAGCAATTTAAACCAAGTCCGCATCCATGAGGATCATCCAACGAACTGATGCACCCAATCACGTTCCCTACGGCACCACCAATCATTTCTTCTTCTAAAATTCCTGTCAATGCAGTGAAGGATTGGTTGGCATATAAAATCCTTCGATCCTTATCCACTACGCACATCATCACCGGTGCATGGTCATAAATGGTCTTAAGTTCATTTCGACTTTGTTCCAGGGCTTTTTCTGTTTTGTTGCGCAGGATTTCGGTATCAATGGCATTGATGGCAAAGGAGATATCATCCCCAATTTCCTTAAGTAGCCTTAACTCGTCGTCACTGAAAAAGTCAGCTTCCTTGGCATATAAAGTCAAGGTGCCTAAAATTCTCCCCTTTTGCTGGAACGGGACGGCTATTAAGGATTTATACCCCCTGATTAGAGCCTCATCTTTCCAGGGACGCATCATTGGATCGGTAGCAATATTATTGCTATAATAAATCTTTCCTTCCCGGAAGGCACTCCCTGTTGGTCCACTTCCAAAGACTTCAAATCCTGACTGAATTATAATCTTATCAAGATATCCATCGTTATGACCGGCCCAATTGACTGGTTTAATCCGTTTTTCAAATTCATCGTTTAACCCTACCCACGCCATGTGAAACTGACCATATTCAATGGCAACTTCACATATTGTCTGATATAACTCTTCAACGCTTTGTGTGCGTACAATGGCCTGGTTTATTTGGCTTAGCAGGGCATATAGCCTGGCTGAGTGGGTGATTTTTTCTTCTGTCAGTTTTTGTTCGGTAATATCAATCACGATCCCCCTTAAGCCAACTGTTTTATTTGAATTTGTTACCAGGCTTGTATAGATTAACGCAGGGAATATTGATCCATCATTTCGGACCATGTTATATTCTTTTCGTTCTATGTCCTGGCCGGATACCTTTAATTTGATATTTTCCATGACTAAGGATCTTTCTTCAGGATCATGGAATATCAGGGAATTTAATCCAATTAAATCATCTTCTTTATAACCAAATATCGAATATGCTTGCTTATTGACATAAGTAATAGTACCTTTCAAATCTATTTCAAAAACTATTTGCGGTAGTAAATTAGCCATGTCCCGAAATTTCTCTTCACTCTCCCGGAGTGACTCTTCTGTTTTCTTTCTGGCTGCATTTTCATTTTTTAAATCTTCCAGCAAATTCAATGTTGCTGAATAGGTCTTTTTTAGTTCATTGGTTTGTTCTTGTACCAAAGCGGCAAGACGCTTGTTTTCATCCTGTCTTTCTATAGAGGCATTTTTAATTTTGACCATGGCACGTATCTGTGCTATGAGTTCACTCTCATCGATCGGTTTTGCCAGGAATGCCTCTGCCCCACATTCCAGGGCCTTGATCCTGCTCGCTTTGTCACCCTTAATGGCAGTAACGAAAATGACAGGAATATCGCATAAATTTTTGTCTGCTTTTAATCTGGTACAAACTTCGAATCCATCCATATCAGGCATGACGATATCAAGCAGGATAACATCCGGATTCTCCCTGGTAGCAATGCTTATCCCTTGTCTTCCACTCAAGGCTTTAAAAACAACAACTTTAGGATATACTTCATTTACCAGTGCCTGGATTGTAATCAGGTTGTCCGGGTTATCATCAATGGCTAGAATTTTTATTAATCTACTCTCCATAAAGGACTTTGTTTATCGTGCTATAAAATGCTTTATCATCAATTGGTTTGGCAATATATCCATCAAAACCATAGGCCAATATGGTCTCCCGATCCATGGTCATGGCGCTGGCAGTAAGGGCTACAATTGGAATATGGGCCAAATGCCCGTCATTGCGGATCTCATTAAAAGCTGCAATGCCATCAACGCCCGGTAAGGCAATATCCATTAAAATCAAATGTGGGGTATGTGCCTTGGCCATTACTATCCCCTGGGCTCCATCTGCCGCCTCGAGCAGGGTATATGAATCTTCCAGTATTGCTTTTACAGTCAACATGTTGTCAGAATTGTCTTCCACAATCAGGATAACAGGTTTTCCAACAATGGGTTTTATTTCTTTCCTTAGGTATTCAGGGTCTATTTTCTCTGCATGTACCAAACTCGCTACCGAACTTAAGAGTTCTACGCGGTTTACATCTCCTTTTTGAATCAATTGATGGACATTGTTGCGCTTCAATAGCCGGAGATCCTCTTTTGTTATATGTTTAGCTGTCAGTATTAATACAGGGATATTGGCTGTAGGTTCCGCATCCCGGATGGTCTGAAGGACTTCAAATCCATCCATCCCCGGCATCATTAAGTCTAATATCATGGCATCCGGTACTACTTGTGATATAATCCCCAGGGCTTCAGGACCATCATGAGCTGTCAGAATCTTGTAACCGCTTTCTTCCATAAAGTCTTTCAACTGAATAATAGCAGGTTCACTATCTTCAACTAATAAGATTGTTTTTTGAGAATCCGTGGTACGAGGTACAGTAGGTAATACCGGATTGATAATTTTGAAATCGGTTGTTGTTTCTTCAATTCTGTTTTCGGCCGCATAATTCAATGGTAATGACAGCGTAAAGGCAGATCCTTCACCCGGTTTGCTTTTTACAGTAATAGTTCCTCCAAGCAGGTTGGCGTATTTTTTTGCTATGGCCAAACCCAGTCCGGTTCCTCCAAACCTGCGGGATGTACCAGCATCAGCTTGCCTGAATTCATCAAAGATATGGTCTAAATGGTCTTCGGAGATTCCGATTCCGGTATCTGCCACTTCTATTTCTACTTTTTCTCCATGATGAACACATGAAATAGCAACCTTTCCTTTTTCGGTGAATTTTACAGCATTGCCGATCAGGTTCTGAAGAATATGCCTGCATTTATCAACATCTCCCCGAACAATTAAATCTTTCTCAGTATCCGTCATATACAGTTTTATCTTTTTCTGCCGGGCCTGTGGGTCTATCATACTGATCACTTCCGAGATCAGGTTATTGGTGCTAAACTTAGTAATTTCTATTTCTTCCTTGCCCGATTCTATGCGTGAAATATCCAGGATGTCGTTAATGAGTGATAACAAATGTTTACCGTTCCGTTCTATCACTTCCAGGTAACTGTATTCATCAGCCGGGATTTTATCTGCCAGCTTTCGATTTAATACCCCGGAAAGTGCAATTACCGAATTCAATGGGGTCCTGAGTTCATGGCTCATATTCGACAGGAAGTTAGTTTTTAGCTGGCTGGCTTCGCTTAGCTGAATTTTTTGCATTTCCAACTCCCGGTTTTGTTCCATTAGTTCAGACGACTGTGCCGACATCTCAATTTTTTGAGCTTCCAGTTCGATGTTTTGGTATTCCAGTTGCCTGGTAAACACCTGCATTTTCTGGTATGCCAGTACTCCTTCTATCCGGGCGGTCAATGTGTCGAGTACATTTTTCAGTAACAAAGGGCTTTCTTTGCTATAGGTTCGGATACTTGCCAACGAAATGATGGCTATAATTTCTTTTCCCGATATGATAGGAATCGTTATGATCTCACGGGGAACAATTTTTCCGCTCACTGTATGAAATAAAAATCGGGTATCTTTCGGTATTCGTTTGACTATATGTATCTTTCTGGTAGTTATTACTGGCCCGAATTCTCCTTCCAGTTTATCAACTTTAAAAGTAAGTTTTGAATTATCCGACATACCGAAAGACTCAAAATGTTCGAATTGTTTTTTGTTTTCGGATAATAGATACACGGCTGCCAGTTGGGAGTTTGTAAGGGAGGCAAGTACCGGCAAGACTGAATTGAAGAATTTATGCGGTTCCTCCTCAAGCAACATGACTTGCGATAATTCTGTAGTATGTTGGCTAAGTTCGGTATTTATCTGGATATTTTCAACCATCGTGTTAAATGTATCAGCCAAAGTGCCATACTCATTTTTTGTTTCAATCCGGCTCCGGGTGCTCATATCCCCCTCCTGGAAGCGTTTAGCCACATCTGTCAATTCTAAAATCGGCCTCCTGATATTTCGAAGCATTAGTGAGATCAGAATCACCGAAAGGGTTATTATCAGGCATACCAATACCAGCAGTTGGATATTTAATGAGTCCTTTAATTTATTTGCATTTGCAAATAAAGCCTCACCCTTTTTAAGCTCATAGGTATCAATCCGATTGATGGAAACTAACATTTGATCCCGGTATCTGCCTACTAAGCTTTGCGGAAGTATATTTTTCTTAACTTCCTGGATTTTTCCTTCGAGTGCTAATTTTGTATTCGCTTCCCGTGCAATTTTCCAGTTTAAAAAAGCATTTTCTACCTGGTCCAGATCTGATTTTGGACCAGTATACAGCTTATTTAAAACATTAAATTGTTCCTGTACATCAGCCGATGCAATTTCCATTACTTGAATAGCCGACTGGCTTTCATTATCCGTACTTGCAAGCATCAAATCCCTTGTACTCAGTCGCATTTTCAAAATGTCAATTTTGATATTGCTTACTGCTCTTCTAAGTTGTAAAGGCCTGTTGTAAATGGCTTCGGTTTGTTGGTGCATTTTATCGGCTTGCCGGTTTGCAACGACACCTAAAATAATGACAAATATCAGCATGACAGTAAAACCTAAAACCAGTTGCGATCCGATCTTTAAATCCTTATATTTCATATTTTCAATGTTTCAACGCGGATAACGCAGGTTCACTCCCGCTGATATTCGCTAATTTTAAATCTATATTTATTTGAACGCGGATAAAGCGGATATACTCCCCCTGATCTTCGCTGTTTTTTTATTTTCTTTTATCTGTCTTAATCCGCGTTTTCTAATCCGTGTCATCCGCGTGCTAATCATCCAAATTTAAACCTGAAATATCCCGGTATGTGGGTATACTTCATGCAGTCCCGTTTTAGTCAGTATTTCCCTTTCCGTTTCCCCGGTTATCAGATAGCCGTTCTCCGACAGGCAATTGATGCCCTTTTGAATAATCTTCTGCTGGTATTCATGTTTATAGTAAAACAACAGGTTCGCACAGACTATCAAATCAAAATCACCAAATATACTGGTGGGTGGGCAACTAAATTGATCACTCAATAAATCGAAAACTGAAAAATCGATAGACTCTTTTATCTCAGGTTTCACACTATAGGTATCGCCATGCCTTGTAAACCAGTGCTTCACTCTTCTTAAATTCAGGTTGTTTAAGGCTGATTCGGGATATTCCCCTGATTGTGCATCCTCGATTTGTGTCTCCGATTGATCGGTCGCAAAAATACGAAAATTAATCCTCTCACCATGAAAGGTTGAATATTCTTTGAATAACATAGCCAGGCTGTAGGTTTCCTGTCCGGCAGCACAAGCCGCCGACCAAATCCGGATCTCATTCCTTTTCGATTTGGCTTTTCTCAACACAAGGGATGGGATGAGTATTTTCTCCAATACCGAAAACGTCAGTGTATTGCGAAAAAACTCCGTATAACTGATCTCCAGGGAATGAATGAATATTTCACTTTCAATATGACTTTGCTCCAGATAGGTATAGTAAGCAGTTTCTGATTGGCAGAAAGTTTCTTTCATCCTTTTTTGAACCGCCTTGTTCAAAAATGTTTCTTCATATTTTGAGAGATCTATCCCTTGTGTCTGTAAAATAAGTTCTGAAATTGTTTTGCTATTGTTCTTCATTTCTTTTTGAACGCGGATAACGCAGTTTCTCAACCACTGATACTCGCTGATTTTTTTATTTTATTCTTTCTTATCCCTCTGAATTTCTTTGAACGCGAACTACGCTAATTTACAAAAGCAGATCTTCGTTGATTTTATTTTCTCATATTTGTCTTCATCCGCGTCCTACAATTCGTTTCATCTGCGTGACAATCTTTATCGGACCATATATTATGTTACAATCGTATATTTTTCTTCCTGACCGGTCTTTTTTAAAAGTTCATTAATCTCTTTCTTTAATTCTATCATGGTCATTTCCCGGTCCACAGTCAGGTTATGAAAACGCACCAACTCATTCATTTTCTGTTCTATCTCTTCCTGTGCTTTTTTCCGCTCGGTCATATCACGGATCACCACCAAGGTACCGTAATTATCCCCATACTTAAAACTCGATCCGTTTAACTCTCCGTAGAACAGCGAACCGTCTTTTCGTTTCATCTTTAATTCCAGATTATTAATGCTTTCTTTCGATTCAATGTTTTTCCAGAATATAGCTTTTGCTTTTTTAATGGAGCTTTCATCCAGATAATTGATGAAATTGTGGCCACACATTTCTTCAGGAAGATAATTGAATATCGATTTTGATGCTGTCGATGCATAGATCAAAATACCCTTATCATCTGTAATGGTGATCAAATCACTGGTTTGCTCAGCTATCGAACGGAATTTTTCTTCACTTTCCCGAAGCATGATGAGTGATTTTTTACTTTCTGTGATGTCCTGTCCAAAACTAACCACGCCTTCAATCTTACCGGCTATATACACTGCAGATGTATTTACTAAAATGGTAAGGATCTGTTCTTCTGTTTTTTTAAACCGTAATTCATAGGTACAACTCTCCCCATTCAGGGTTCGGCTGAATATGTCTTTCAGCATAGGCTGGTCTTCTTCCGGAACCAGGGGCTCAAACGATTTCCCGATCCAGTCATCCTGTTTCAGGCCTGTTGTTTTTAAAGCTATCCCATTCATAAAGGTGAATAATCCGGCCTTATCCAGGGTCCAGATCAGGTCGTTCGAATTCTCTATCATCGTTCGGTATTTATCTTCACTTTCCTTTAAGGCATTTTCGGCCAGTTTGCGTTCGGTAATGTCCTGAACCATAACATGCCGGGCATTCCTCCCGTTTGAAATCACTGAGACGGAAGAAATATCCACAATAATATTTTCCCCGTTTTTCTTGGTATGCCTCCATTCACCTGCAAATAACATATTGACTTCCCGGTTTGATACATCCATTATGAGGGCAGGTATGTCTTCCGGTGGACGGATATCGGTGATTTTCATCAACAGAAACTCTTCCCGGGTATATCCGTAATGATTGGTAGCGGCCAGGTTGACTTCAATAAAATCAAGGGTTTCCTGGTCGTATATCCACATGGGTTGAGGATTATTCTCAAATAAATACCTGTATTTCTCTTCGTTGACACGCAATTCTTTATCTGCTTTGTCCCGGTCAATATACAATGCTAACTGATTGGCATATAATAATACCAGTTCGCTGTTCTGAAGAGTATCCCCTTTGGAAAAAACTAATGTAAAATCACCGATAACATGATTTTTCTTGCTTATTTTCACAACATAAAGTTCACCTAAATTAAAAATCTTTTCAAGCAAGGTTGAGGCTTTTTTGGGGAGAACAAAACTGGCAAGTTCTTTTATGGAATCAAACCTGGTAATAGCTTTACCCTGCGTTTTTCCTTCCCGTAAAGGGTCGTATTTCCATTTTTTGTGGAGGACCTCGAATCCTAAATACTTACTGGCATTTAAAATGTGATCTTTTATTCCCGATAATGCTACCGTTGTAAAATCTAACCCGTTTTCTGAAAATATATTTAATCCAACATATTTAGCCCCAGATATTTCCCGGATGGTATCTGACATTTTATTATAATCCATTCCTTCCGACGAATTATCAATCAATCCGGAACTTTCAACAAGTGTCTTTTTGAGCATCTTCTCTCTCTCCTGCAAGGCATCCTGAGCCAGTTTGCGATCGGTAATATCACGCAATACCCCTTCGTGGGTAACAATGTTTCCCTCTCTGTCCGAATTGTACCAACCATGGTCCTCAATCCATATTTCAGAACCATCTTTCTTTTTTAAAGGAAAGACCGATAATTCTTCATTTTTGCTGTTTAATACAATATAATCGCGGTCGGAAGATTCAAAATACAATTGCGATTTTATATCGACGGCCAACAATTCTTCCTTGCTCCCATACCCGAGCATTTTTACCATAGCCGGGTTAACATCGATAAACTTACCCCCGGCTGTACTCTTATAGACTCCATCCGGAATGCGTAATACTAAATTGTGGTACAGTTTTTCACTTTCCTGCAAGGCTATTTCAGTAAGCTTACTTTTGGTGATGTCTTTTACTCCACCATAAATACTGGTTAATTTATTCGCTTGATAGTCCCAGATAGGATGTGCATAAATCCGTACCCAGACACAATCACCATTTTTTGCAATTGTACGAATATCTGAAACTACTGTATGATTCTTTTTAAGCTCTTCCAGATCCTGCTGGTCCTTTTCCAAATCATCCGGATGTAGGGTGCCTATCCAGCCACCCGCAGCAATATATTCTTCAAAAGTATACCCGGTAATGTCCTGAAAAGCTCCGGTAACCCAAGTTAGGCTCAGGTTGCCATTTTCATCTAATTTAGTTGTAAAGATGTAATCCGAAACAACCGATGAAATCAACCGGTAACGCTCTTCATTTTCCAATATCAGCTGTTCTGCTTTTTTGCGTTCGGAGATATCCCTGAAAGTACCCAATATAAATGTATTCCCGTCAATAGTAATGGAATGTGCCAGTATCTCAACCGGTATTACAGTTCCATCCGAACAGAGAATTGTATTTTCTACAGGGATAGTTGTATCCAGTGTTTGTGATTGAGTTATATGGTTTTTAAAATTTTCAATTGACATATCGGTATCTTCAGCAGGGTGGAGTTCGTATTGGTTAACCCCTACAAGTTCCTGTTTCTGCTTTTTGAATAACCGGCAGGCAGCAGCGTTTGCATCGATGATTTTTCCCGTTTCAGGATCAGCCAGGAACATACTGTCCGGGGCATCTTCAAACAATACCTTGAAACGTTCCTCGCTCTGTTGCAAGGCTAATTCCGTGTTTTTTAACTCGGTGATGTCGCGGGTTATGCTAATTATGTGCAAGCTTCCTGCCAGTTCAATCAATGAGGCTGATACCATGCCATATACTGTTCCGCCTGATTTGTTCCTGAATTGTGTAATGAAATTTTCAACAATTCCATTTTCTTTTAATACTGCAACAAATCGATCCCGGTCATTTATATCAGCCCACATATTAATTTCAATGGACGATCTTCCCAGGACTTCCTCTGGCTGGTAGCCCATAATGCGGGTAAACCCGCTATTGATGGATACATATATACCCTCTTCCAGATTGTTGATGGTCACCGAATCAGGACTGGTCATAAAGGCTTTCTTGAATTTATCCTCACTTTGACGTAAGTCTGTTTCCGCTTTTTTCCGGTCCGTAATATCGTATATTTCTGTGATAAAGTGGGTAGGCTTTCCCTGAATGTCCCGCAATAAAAAAATGCTTATATCCACCCAGACAATGTGGCCGTTCTTGTGAATGTATCTTTTTTCCCAATGTGAAAAAGTTTTTTTACCATCTAACATTAACCTGGTTTCGTTCTTGTTGTATTCCAGATCGTCCTGATGGGTTATATCTTCCCAATTTAATTGAAACAATTCTTCTTCCGTATATCCTACAATTTGGCTGAAAGCTTTATTTACATTCATGTTCCCATCAAGGGAAGTCATTGATTTCCCTACAATTGAATTCTCGAATATATTCCTGAATTTCACTTCGCTCACCTGTAAATTCACTTCAGCCTGTTTCCGCTCACTGATGTCCTGTACCGAGCTACGGGTACCTAAAATGATTCCATCGGGTGACTTAATTATTTTATCCTGTAATAGAACTGTAATGGTTGATTTGTTTTTATGTATGATAACCCGTTCATAGGGTTTTGATGAAATCAGTTTCCCTTCCAGTTTTTCTTTTGTCCTTTTATGTGAATAGGCTTCATTCTCAAAGAAATTCCAGATATATTGCCCTTTAACTTCTTCATGAGTATACCCCAGCATGGCCAGTTCAGTCTGGTTCATCCTCACAATCCGGCCTTCGGAGTCTATCTCATGATAGCCTACAGGGGCGTATTCAAACAACGTCTTAAAATCTTCGCGGCTCCTGGTGAGTTCGTTTTCGGCCTTAACACGTTCCGTAATATCCTGGATGGTCGAACGAATGCCTGTTACTTTGCCTTCTTTGTCCCGGATTGCCCTGTCCTGGATCTGCACCGGGAAAGTGCTCCCATCTTTTCGGCGGAATTCCCTGTTGAATGATTTTAGTGGTATGTTTTTGCCTTGCAATTTCTCTTTAGCTGCCTTGAACGACTGCTCCTCATCCGCACTGATTTTCCATACAAATTGCCCTTTAAGCTCTTCGAGGGAATATCCCAGCATGGTGAGTTCTGTCTTATTTATTCGTACAATCCTGCCTTCGGCATCAATTTCATGATACCCTACCGGTGCAAACTCAAACAGGTCTTTAAAATCCTGCCGGCTCTTTTTAAGTTCATTTTCAGCGATTCTTCGCAAGGTAATATCCTGAAGGATACAATGCGTTTGTTTAAAATTGCCCTGCACATCATACCCCACCCTTCCATCAATGGCTATGAAAAGTTTTGTCCCATTTTTGTGGATAATTTCTAATTCCTTGTAAATCCTCCCTTGACTTTCCATGATGGAAAAACAATTATGGATACCCGCCTGATATTCCCCTGAAATAATGCTTTCAAACTTTCTTCCTAGAACTTCCTCCCGTTCATATCCCAGCATGTCCAGCCATTGCTGGTTTACATCAATTAGATTTCCATCATAATCCAGCGACTGATACCCCAGGGGAGCTTTGTTAAACAATTGCTGAAATCTTTCTTCACTCTGAATCAACAACCATTCGGCTCTTTTCCTTTCGGTAATATCCCGCACAATAATTTGAATCGATTTTTTATCCTGGAAGATAATGGGCATCGATTTTACTTCTACATCAATCGTTGTCCCATCGAGCCGGATAAATTTCTCTTCTTCCAGGGGCAAAGCCTTTCCCCCGTTGATAACGCTCATCATCCGTTCCAGGGCAAACTCGCGGTAATCGGGATGTACAAATTCGATAACCTGCTTCCCCATTAATTCTTCTGCGGTGGTAGCACCCATCAAATGGAGGCATTCATTATTCATGAATACAATCTTTCCATCTGAGTAGATACCGATGGCATCCGGCGAGTTATCAACTAATTCGCGGTATTTGTTTTCGCTTTCGGTTAATTCCCTTTCCTTTTGTTTCTGATCGTTAATGTCATACAAGATCCCTGTCCACAAGATATCCCCACTTGCTAAAAGCCTTGGGATGGATTCCAAATGCACCCAACTGATTTTTTCATGGATAATCAGCCGTCCATTCCAATTAAACGGGATGACAGTGTTATTCGCTATTTCGTTTTTACTCACAAAATCCGCTTTGTCCTCCGGATGGATCAAATCGATGATAATAGCCGGGTTATCTTCAAACTCCTCGCGGGATTTTCCTATGATCTCACAAAACCTGTCACTGGCCAGTTCCATTTTATAAGGCGGGTTTTCCGAACTGTTCCAGGCATCTTTCAACCACTTGTCAGGGCGAAATACCCGTATGCGGTAAATTCCCGCAGGCTGGTTGTTTACTATATCCAGGAATATCTCGCGTTCGTGTCTGAGCATTTCCTCGTTCAGTTTGCGTTCGGTAATATCGATAGCGGTGATCAGGCACAGTTCTTCCTTTTTATCCCTTTTCCCCGTTAAATAGACGTATAATTCCGTGTTTTCAGAAATAGAAAGTTTGATTTCACAGGACTGTGTGTCGGTATGGTCATAAATACGCTCAATAAAGTCAGTAAAGACCGGTTTCGTTTCTTCTGTTACGAAAAAAAGAAACATGCTGTCTATCAACGTCTTTTGATCTTTGTTAAGCAGGTTGGAGCCGTTAATGTTTACACGGATGATCTTACTTTCCTTCGAAAGTGTAAAATAACCGGCAGGTGCTAAATCGTATAAATCAATGGCCCGCTGAGTTGCAAGCCTGGTATTTATAAGTTCTTCATTCTGCATTTCCAGCTCGATCTTATGTATTTCCAGTTCATGTGCCAGTTTCAATGCTTCAGCATTTGCGAACATTAATTCAATGTGAGTAGGATCATTCGTTATCTTGTTTTCTGCCTGTTCCCGCAGGTTGTTTGCGGTATTCTTTTTATCGGGTGTGTCTTTCATATTTTCGTGGAAAATGATTCGATGGGACAAAAAATAGATTGGAATGGGTTGGTATGGTAATATAATGGTAGTATATCAATACCAGGGTATAAAAATTGTAATTATAATGTTGTTGTTGCAAATATAATATAATTTGAATACTATTGATAAGCCGAAAGGACTTTATTTCGGATAACATGTTTAATAATATGATTTTGTCGTTATTTTAACTAAATCATCTGGTTTGAAACCCATGCCGGTATTGTTTATCCCCGGAGAGTAGGTATTTCAAAGTTCAATATCCACACTATACCGGAACTTTGCCGAAAGCCGCTTTAATTGACTTTTTGCAAATTATAACTGGTGAACTCATCTTGACAGTCATTCTGAATCAGCTGTTTAGCAGTCCTTCTCCGGATTCTCTGGATTGAGATACTACAATCGGCTTAAGCTTATCATTCATCCGCTTGAAATTAAACAACATAAGCTCTAATCCGGCCGGCAGTTCTGATCCGGCATCTAAAGGACGGTTTTACAAGCTATTATGTACTAATCCTGCTAATACTATACTTTATCTGATTTAAAGTCATCAAAGCTACTTCGAATTATACACTATTCTTCCTGCAACTACGAATTTCAATTCTCATCCCGGTTTTTGGTTTTAAATGGACTGTATTTTAAAGCAAAAGCCATTGGAATCCATTTAGCAACCGTTCAATAAAGAAATAAAAGAACAGGTAAAACCCTTGTATGGTGTTAGGTCTACACTAGAAAAAGAAAAATTACGACATTTATATCTTCATAAGATTTAAAAAAATATCGTCAATTCTAAATACATGTTATAAAACATGCTTTTCGTGCAATTAATCACTAAAATGCTTGGAGGATAATGAAATCTGCCGTATCTTTGCATAGTGATTTTTTCATAGTATTAGATTTAAGGTTAACAAAGATTGGTAGTATGCCGTGAGGCAAGCTACCTTTCGTCTTTTAGAGAGGTTGTCATCGGGCAATCTTTTTTTATGTCCGGTAGCCTGGACGTTTTTTATCCGCTTTCTTTCCTCTTTTATCATTCTCCTTCAAGTTCTTACCCAACACAAATTATCGAATTTCAACTGAACTAACTTCCAACAGGAATGTTATAAACTGGAATAATTCTATGAATTATATTTTGCTGCATTATAAGAGTTGAATAGAATATTAACCAGTTATCCCAGTTGAAAATGAAAAAGATTATTCTTGTTGGTGCCAGTGGAATGGTAGGTTCAGCGATACTGAAGGAATCGCTCGAACGGGGACATGACGTGACGGCCATAGTGCGTCATCCTGAAAAAATAACATTGAACTATCCAAATTTGCAAATTATGCGTGGTGATGTATTATTGGAAGAATCGGTTCCTGAACTGATTCGTGGGGCAGATGCCGTGATCAGTGCCTATAATCCGGGTTGGACGAATCCCAATATTGCTGAAGAGACTACCAAAGCCTATCAGTCGATAGTCAAGGCTGTGAAAAAAGAGAAGATTCCCCGGTTGCTGATTGTAGGCGGGGCAGGAAGCCTGTTTGTAGCTCCCGGTAAACGGGTTGTTGATACCGGGGTGATTCCAGATTCTTATTTACCGGCTGTTGAGGCATTGGCAGGAGTGTATTACAATCTTCAAAAGGAAGAAAAAGAACTGGACTGGGTATTTTTTTCTCCGGCAGGAAATATAGAACCGGGTGAACGGACCGGGAAATTCAGGTTGGGAAAAGATGACCTGATTGTGGACAACGATGGGAACAGCAATATTTCGGCAGAGGATTATGCGGTAGCCATGCTGGACGAACTGGAGAAACCACAGCATCACAAGGAAAGGTTTACCATTGGATATTAGTTGTTTCTGACGTATTGAAATAAACAACGATCCACACAATAGGTCACACTTAAAATATTTTTTTCAGCTATAGTCCTGATAATTAATTTTAAAATACTGCCAGGTTTGTTTCTATTGTGTTCTTTCTTAATTTGTTTTTGCGTCCTATTGTGGCTCCAATTCTTTGTTTTGTTTTAATCAATTTAGTAAAATCAAGCATAAATGTTATAAACAGAAAAGGTCAATCGGAACTATCCGGGATGACCTTTTCTGTTTATTTGTGGTCTGCTGAAAAACAATAAACCATTTGTTATTCAATATTCTTTCATAGAATTAAATGCAAGGATATATGATAAGGCCCCTTTAAAGCATGTACAAACACCTGATTATGTCAGTCCAAATCAATTAATTTTGGCTGGTTTTGAGTCACCATTTAATCAAAAACTGAAGCCAACAAATGTTGTTTTTTTTTGCCCATCTTATTCCCCGGGATGAAATCTGCAATCTTTAACCAATGTTGTTTAGTTAACGATTTATATTGAATGAAATCGAACTAACTGTTTTATGACTTTGTATTTTTATTTTTCTTGCCACAAAAGGGACATTCCGGGTATCGGGATACTCTGAGTCTCAATCCGTCAGCAGAGGTACACAAAGTAACACATTAAAATATTACGCTTTATTTTACATATTAGGGAAATGATGTTAAATGGGATTTTAATGAATATGTTCAGCTATTTTTAGCTGTTACACCAGCATGAAGGTTCCGCCATCTTATCACTACCATATCGGTGGTATTCCATATATATTCCATATGTGTTCCATATATGTTCCATATATATTCCAACATTATAGAGATATGGAATATATATGGAACATTTATGGATGATTTATTCGTCATTTATTCAAATACAGTATTAAGATAGCGAGTAAGTAATGAATAAGAGGCAAGGACTAAGGAATGAGAAATGAAGTATTGGTATTGAACTCAGTCAAATTGGCGGGAGTTGCACTCCTGTACTTATTTATCACATATTGACTGAGTTTTTCAGCAAGGTTGTTGAAAACAACATTTTAAAATCTAAATATATTCTTAAAATAATATTTTTTATTAATCAAATACATACTCTCGCTAATTTATTTATTTAAATGTGGCCTGAGTTTCTCAGCAGGCTCTATTTAAAGTACTGTTTATTTCTCACGGAATGTATTTGCCTGAAAGACAAAAAACAACTACTTTTGCAATCAAAATCTATTTATACAATTATGAATATTCTTCTCCTCGGATCGGGCGGACGCGAACATGCAATGGCCTGGAAAATAGCGCAAAGTCAGAAACTATCGACCCTTTATATTGCACCCGGCAATCCCGGTACAGCTTCATTGGGAGTAAACCTGCCAATTGCCACTGATGATTTTGCCTCAATCAAAAAAGCGGTACTTGAAAATAAGATCGATCTGGTGGTTGTAGGACCGGAAGATCCGTTGGTAAAAGGCATTGTGAATTTCTTTGCCGGGGATGATGAACTAAAAGATATTACGGTTGTTGGTCCTGACAGAGTTGGGGCACAGCTGGAGGGAAGCAAAGACTTTTCGAAACAATTCATGTTCCGGCACAATATCCCTACGGCAGGCTACCTGAGTGTAACGAGTGAAAACTTTACCGAGGGTATTGACTTCCTGAAAAGCCTGCAGGCACCGTATGTGTTGAAGGCGGATGGATTGGCAGCCGGAAAAGGGGTGTTGATTTTGAACGACCTGGATGAAACCATTGGTGAATTAAAAGCCATGCTCGAAGGTAAATTCGGGGCAGCCAGCAAGACCGTGGTGATAGAAGAATTCCTAGCCGGGATAGAATGCTCGGTATTCGTGATTACCGACGGAAAACATTATAAAATACTTCCTGAAGCAAAGGATTACAAACGAATCGGAGAAGGGGACAAAGGACTGAATACCGGTGGTATGGGAGCTGTATCACCGGTGCCGTTTGCCAATGAGGAGTTTATGCAAAAGGTGGAAGAACGCATCATTAAGCCAACCGTAGACGGACTGAACAGTGAAGGAATCGTTTACAAAGGATTTATTTTCTTTGGCCTGATCAAGGTAAATGGCGAACCTTACACTATTGAATACAATGCCCGGATGGGTGATCCTGAAACTGAAGTGGTGATGCTTCGCCTGAAGAGTGATTTTGTTGACTTGCTGGAAGGGGTTGCTCAGGGAGACCTGGATAAGCGAATAGTTGAAATTGACGATCGTGCTGCAGTAACCGTGATGCTCGTGTCAGGCGGATACCCGGAAGAGTATGAAAAAGGAAAGGAAATCACCGGGTTGGATACCGTGGAAGGCAGTATCGTTTTCCATGCAGGCACAGCCACGAAAGATGGTAAAGTGGTAACCAACGGAGGCAGGGTAATTGCTGTCAGTTCGTATGGAGCTAACAAAGCAGAAGCCTTGGCATTGTCGTTTGCAAATGCACAAAAGATACGATACGATAAAAAGTATTTCAGAAGCGATATTGGGTTTGATTTATAATTCGTAGTTAAATGGCAAAGATATTAGTAATCGATGATGAGCGCAGTATTCGCAATACGCTGAAAGATATCCTGGAGTTTGAAAAACATCAGGTCACACTGGCTGAGAACGGCAAGCAGGGACTTGAAGCGGCTTTGAACAGTGTCTTTGACCTGATATTCTCGGACATTAAGATGCCTGAAATGGATGGCATTGAATTGCTGGGGCATTTAACGGAGAAGGATATTGATGTACCGATCATCATGATTTCAGGACATGGGAATATAGAAACTGCTGTAGAATGTATTAAAAAAGGAGCTTTTGATTTCATAGAGAAACCCATCGACCTGAACCGGTTGCTGGTAACGGTACGCAATGCCCTGGAACGCAATAACCTGGTGACAGAATCGAAGACTCTCAAAAAGAAAGTTGCCAAAAGACATCAAATGATAGGTGTCTCGCCTGCCATTGAGAAAGTAAGGATGATGATAGAACGCGTGGCGCCTACTGATGCCCGTGTGTTGATTACAGGCGATAATGGTACCGGAAAAGAAGTAGTAGCCAGGTTGTTGTATGAACAAAGCCACCGGTCGGATGCACCTTATGTGGAAGTGAACTGTGCTGCCATACCTTCCGAATTGATTGAAAGTGAATTGTTCGGACATGAAAAAGGATCGTTTACTTCGGCCATCAAGCAACGTATCGGAAAATTTGAACAGGCGGATGGTGGAACCATTTTCCTGGACGAAATCGGGGATATGAGCCTGTCGGCACAAACCAAAGTGCTAAGGGTATTGCAGGAAAATGAATTGACACGGGTAGGGAGTGATAAAAGCATTAAAGTGAATGTACGGGTGCTCGCAGCGACCAATAAAAACCTGAAGAAGGAAATTGAAAACGGGAATTTCAGGGAAGACTTGTTCCACCGGTTGAATGTCATCCCGATCCACGTACCCAGCCTAAATGAACGGACCGAAGATATTCCCCTGCTGGTAACCCATTTCTGTGAATTGATATGCAGCGAACAGGGGATACAGCCTAAGACATTTGAAGAATCGGCTATTGAGATCCTGAAAGGACGATCCTGGACCGGAAATATCCGTGAGTTGCGCAATATGGTGGAGCGGTTGATTATCCTGGGTGGTAGCAGCATTACGCAGGAAGATATTGAAATGTTTGGGTGACATCGCCACGCTCCCTCTCATTAGAGAGGGTAGGAGCATCCGATGGTATATCCGCTTATCCGGCTTCGTATGCAAAATATCAATTTAAGACAAACAGACAAAAGAAACATATCTGATCTTATCAAACATAAATGAAAAACACACTGATCTTATTTTTTGCTTTTTTGACAACTTTAGCAAATGCTCAGGGAATAAGGAAAGTGTTTACAAGAGATTTTATTCCGATTGCAAAGGAGTATGGGATTGACTCTGTTTTTTATGTTTCAGGCGGACTTCCAATCTATAAGATTGATTCAAATGTAGCACTTGATTTTTCTGATTTTGTTCCTACTGTGTGTCACCCCAACAAGTATGAAGATCTCTTCAGATCGATGGATCAAAATTGGTTGATTGAACCAATAAAGAAAAAAACGGTTGAAAATGCAATTGAGAACCTGAAAATGTTGATGGCTGACTCAATAAATACGGAATGTAAAATACATTCACTGGATGATGAATTACTTTTTAGTTTGATTAAAAAGAATCCTGACTCCATCGATCTGCAAATTATGAATTGTTATCTCCATTGTATCGAATTAGCAAACGGATATAAGAAGATTTTTCCTTCGGCTGTTTCAAGGTTTATCGATTCATTTAACTATGGTGGTGCGCATCCTGCTGTAAAAGGATATTATAGCGTACAACTCAATTGCTATGAGCTCATGTGGACTTTAGGAAAACTTCAAAGCAAGTATTTTGATGAAACGAAATTAAACGATCATTATTTGAGACTATGGAACTGGAAGCAAAATAGAGATAGAATAAGATTTGATGACCCCAATTTAGATTATGTTCCTAAGGTTGCAATTCTCGACAAGGAATACAATTCAATAGCTGAAATGGACTTTTCAAGCATCCACATTTTAAAAATAATGGCTGCTGGCTTTGATAATGATAAAAAATGCTGGAAGTATCTGCTTGTTAATAATAAAATAGCATATCTGGTTTTAGGTTGTCAATATGGATCATTCGGTGGACATGGATCAACTTTCAAACTAGAGATCATTGATAAGACTAAATTAAAGATTACTGAAATTGCTGCCTGGGTTTCATAATGCGCCTGATCCGACAAATGCTGAAAAGGCAATGGGTCCAGGTAACTGTTTAAAATAAATCAGGATTACACTTAATCATAAGAGTGTAAGATAAATCAAAAGGTCAATTGAGGAAGGATGAACACTTTCAGCATATGACCTTTTTTTCATCATTTCCCATACCCCTTCCCTCATAAAATGAAATCGCGGATCAATGAAGATGTACGTCAAAGAATTTTTTCTCATACTAAATTCAATTGTCCACTAGTGGTAACTCCATTTTTAAATGTCATAGAAATGAAAACCTAAATTCAGAGAGTTCGTATTACAATATAATTTTTATCTTTGTCGTTCCACTTGACGGTGGAGGAAATTTTATTTATAAGAAATGACAGGGACAATAAAGGCATTGAGTGAGGGTAATCATTTGGCATACGAGCAGTTGTTCGACAGCATGTACGAACCTTTATGCAGGTATGCTTATTCTATAGTAAGGGATCCGGGAAATGCCGAAGAGGTGGTTCAAAAGACCTTTTGCAAATTGTGGGACCATCGGGAAACATTGAACATACAGAGTTCAATTAATTCATATTTATACCGGATTGTCCATAACGATTGCTTGAATGCGTTACAACAACAAATAAGCCATAAGGAACATAACCTGAATTATTTGGCAACAATGGATGATGCGGTCGAAACGGTTTCAGACCACGTGGCGGTAACAGAATTACAACAGGCAATCGATACTGCCCTGGCGGTGTTGCCTCCGCAATGCAGGAAGGTTTTTGAAATGAGCAGGATGGAACAATTGTCGTATGCAGAAATTGCTAAGGAATTAAATATCTCAACGAATACCGTTGAGAATCATGTTTCAAAAGCATTAAAGATACTCCGGGTAGAGTTAAAAGAATTCTTATCAGTTTGTATAATACTAGAACTCCTAAAATAGAAAAGCCATGAAAATAGAAACAGATAATTTGCTGGCGCGCTATTTTGGGGGTAATGCATCCGATAAGGATATGCTGGAACTGGAACAATGGATATCCCTGACCCCTGAAAATCAGTTGGAATTTGATAAGATGACCAGCCTGTATGAGAAAATGGGTGGATTGGATGCCACGATGCCAGACATAAATACAGAAACTGCAAAAGAGAAATTCAAAGCCTATATCTCCGCACAAAAGAACAAACAGCCAAAACCAACGATCGAAATAAGACGTAATCCGTTTTATAAAACCCGGTTGTTTCAGGCAGCAAGCATAACGCTGTTCTTTATGCTGTCATTCTCAGTATGGAAAATCTATTTGTCGGATCGTGAAATAGTACTGGCTGCCCGGCAGGATGTTAAGCAGGAGATCTTAAACGACCAAACGCAGGTGGATTTATCCAAAAATAGCAAAATTACCTATAGTTCCGGTTACTCTAAGAATAACAAAATCATTAAATTAGAAGGGGAAGCTAATTTTAAAGTAGGTCATAAAGGAACCGGTAAACTTCAGGTGGTTGCCAATGAAACATTTATTGAAGATATTGGTACTGTCTTTGCAGTTACAGCCTATCCGGACAGCAATTATATCAGTGTGAAGGTCCGCGAAGGGCAGGTTCATTTCTATACCAAAGAAAATAAAGGATTGATTATCAATTCCAGTGAAACAGGAGTCTATAACAAACAAACAAAGACATTTAAAGTATTGGCCCAAAAACTGGATAAACAGGTAGCCGGATCCATGCATGTGGATTTTCAGGCCATGGTGTTGAAGGATGCAATTGATATCATCAGCAATGCGTATAAGGTAAACATTAAACTGGCAGATAAATCCATCAACAATAGAAAGATCACCGTCAATTTTGATGGGGAAGATGTGAATGTGGTCCTTCAGATCATTGCCCAGACCCTGGATTTAGATTTGCAGAAAGTGGATAATGCCTATCTGTTGAGTACTAAAAAAAATAAAAACTAAGAATGATCAGGTTGAATCGTTGTTTTTTGTTGTGCGTGGGCTGCCTGTTTGCCATGATAGTGAACGGACAAAACACGTACCTTTCCAAAAAAGTAACCCTGCCAGCCGGACAGGTAACGTTGAAGACAGCATTAAAAACAATCAGTGACCAGACCGGTTGCGTATTTTCATATGATCCGGTAAAGATTGTTGATAAACAATGGGTGAATATCCCTGCAAAAGGAAGCCAAAGCCTTCGTGCATCCCTCTCTGATATTTTACCCAAAAACGTTCATTATAAGCTGAACGGTAAATATATTGTACTTCAGGAAATAGCAGGCAAGAACGTCCTGCCTGCAGAAACAACAGCCATAAAACCACCTTCGCACTATAAGTCAACCAGCCAGAATACAAAGATTGAAGGTAAGATTGGTAAAAGTCCAAGTGAGGAGCGGCTGGTATTGCCTCCATTATACCGCGAACCGGAAGCCATCGTGCCGGTGCAGAAAGTTGACAGTATAGAAAAACAAGAGATTGTTTTAGCCGAGATTCATCAGGAGGCTGTGCCAATTGAACTGATAGATTCAACAAAGGCAATTGCTTTAAAGGAAGATACTGTTCAGAAGATAAAGGTTCCAACAGTTGAACCGCAGGCAATTGGTGGGATAAAGCAACCTGTTAATCTTGTTGATACAACGTCCAGGAACGTAAAGCCCGGTTTTGCAGGTTTTATGAGAAAGAATGGTTACCTGGAAACGGGATTGTCCTTAAACAAACAGATTGGCGCCATTTCCCTGCATGCCGGACTTTATAATGTCTATGCCATTGTATCGATCGGGTCCGATTATAACCGGTCCTACTTACTTGGCATAGGGGCAGGAACCCAGGTACGGATTGATAAGCATTTTGGACTGAACTTTGACCTGTTGCGGAATTCCCTGATTGCCGGCAAGACCTATTTGTTACAGGTAAGGGCATCAAATACGCAAGTAATCCCGACATTGAATTACACCATTGGATCCAGTTATAAGCTATTTGCCGGGCCAACACTCAACCTGATAAAATCGAGTTATGTGAGTACTGTTTCAACTACCGATTTAGGAATGCTGGTTGGCATTGGATTTACTCTAGGGTTTAAAATTGACCTTAAAGGTTTATTGCAAAAACAAATTTAATCATAAATACTACTGCTGATGCAGTAAATTGTTAACGTATTTAACTAAAACAGCAATAATTGTTCTTTGACTTCTTGATTTTCCACGATTTGATTTTTTTCATTCACATTGAGCAATTTTAGCAATGGAGTTTTGTC
>JAQTUE010000072.1 GCA_028710415.1 Paludibacter sp.
GAAATTCCTTTTATTTTAAATTTCAATTTTTTCATGATATCTTTAGATTAAATAAAATTTTGTCTTATAATTCAAGAAAAAAGCCCAGGAGACAATTAACCTCCTAGGCTTTTATCTAACCATGCCTGCAAAACCTTACCTTTGCTACTCGTTATGAATTATGCCGATGCTATTAGATTCTTTTTTCTTTTGATTTTGCCTTATTTGTTGAAATTCAATTTTTGTACTTTCTTCAGGCAGAATATCATCAATCGCTTCGAAAACCTTGGCTAATTCAGATAACATTTCATATTTCTGCTTAAAATGCAGAAGTTCTTTCAACGCGTTATCAAGTAGGGCTTTCCTGTGAACAGGATCGCTCAATATATCAGTAACTAAACGATATCCACCGTCTTTATTACGATCATTAGGCAAAGAATAGAACAATCTTAATGAAATCGGCTCATTCATTGTTTCATTCTCGATTATCGTTAGTTCCAAACGTATCAAATAACGAGCCTGATACAAGCGATATTCATGAGCAGCCTTAGTGTCATCCCAGGTAAACCTGGAATGTAGTAAAGTACCTGGATCTTCCGCGTACTCTACAACTTTTGCCGGAGGACACAACCCACCATTTTGTTCTTTGATATAGATTAATTCCTCCTGAACTGATTTAAATTCTTTCCTTTTCCTCTTCATTTTATACTTTTATTTTTTTAGGATTAGGTTTTTCAACATTACCTAACGTTGCTACTTCAAATAACCCCCAGCCCATTCCGGCTGATTTCTTACTATCGGGTCTTCCTTCACAGATTCCACACTGCATACCAACGCGAGTAAGCAAGTTGTAAACATCCTCAACAGAAAACTGATCGGCATCCCATCTGATCTTGATCTTTGCCGTCCAATCATGATACGCAGCCCTCACACAAACATAAGGCTGACCGGTTTCGACATGGGCAATATCTTCCTGCTTAATAGCGTCACCATATATTCTCACAAGCGGGATCTGTGGTTCTTTTTCATCCCACCCATCTTGTAATATAAAAATGGATAGCTTTGCAAGAGTCATTTTGAAACTGACCAGCCTGCAGGCAGAAATCATTGCATTACGGATCGCTGCGGCGTGAAATCCATCCCAACCCTCCCTGGACTGATATTTTGCTTCAGCATAAATATCATCAGTAGATTTAGGTTCACGATCTTTTTTACTGGAAGCAGATTTCCCCGTTTCCATTTTTAGTTTCATCTGGTTTTTAGTTTTTTCACTAAAACGATGAATTACTAAAGGCGCTATACCTTTAACATCAAAAACTGCTACCTGAAAATTCGGAGCCTTAATCTGTACAACCTTTACAACATTTGTTTCCATGATATTAGAGATTTAAATTAATAAAAAAAACGTACTGCTAATATAGTATATTTATATTATATAACAAATATATTGTTATTGTATTATTAATGCAAGTGATTGATGAAATAAAATTATTTATTGATCCATCTTATCCATGTCACATTGTTTAATTTCCCTGCAATGAATGCACTCGATGCAGTTTTGCAGAAAAATATGAAGGAAAGGCTCATTACGGCTGGGGATCATACCTCGAATGATCGTATGATTATCCTTGGTGAGTGTCTTCCATATTGATACATGTTCTGTATGGGTACCATAACCACCATTTACTTTATGCCAGTCTCTGATATCCTCAAAAATTAGTGGTTTCATGTCCTCATACGGCCCCAAGTTGTTAAAGTACTTTGGAAGATTTGGATAAATAACTTCATCATCAGGGGTATAAGTACCCGCATGATGTCTGCCGCAACCAACGCCACCGGCCATGCTCTCACGAAAACATGTCATTTTTAATTTGGAATTTATGCAGCCTTGGCACTGGTATTTCTTTACGGCTTCTTTCACTTTATTATTCATTGTATATCGATTTTAATCATCCCACTGCCCCAAAGCTTCACTGGAGAATGGATGTTCTGAATTAATCACTTCGTTATGCATGTTTTCTCTTTCCAATTCCCTGGCCGTTTCAAAGTCAACTACGTCGGGATGTTTATACCTCAACCGGTCCGCGGAATATTGTGCTGCAGAATATTTGTCAAAGGCCATCGCCAATGATAAATCGGTACACCACCACTGTCTTTTAGTTTTGTGCCGATCGACCAGGAACAATGTTATATTGCCCCGGCCCTGGGTTATTACATAATAGCTCATGGGTTTATCTGGTTTTGATTTGTTATTAAATCTCAAAATATTGCTCTGTTCACATATCGTTAATCTCTTTGATCAGTCCATGAATGACATCTTTACTATGTTTTTTCCTGGCCCCTTCGGCAAGCTCATGTAGAATTTCTCTATCGTATTCAAACCTGGTCCGCGTTTGAAAGCAATTTTTAATCTCATCACAAGGAATGGCAAGAGAATTCATACCGTTATTATAGTGCGCCGGGTTTGATTTTACCTGGGATTCTGTGTACTTCCCGGCAGATTCAATGTCATTCGTATATCCTGAAAACTGACACCAAAAGTAAAGATAATGGGATGTAGGTGGCAAAAGGATTATGTAATACATGCGCTCTTTCTTTTTACTGACGATTAAAAGAAACCAGCAATAAATTGCCAGCAGTAGAATCATGCCAATTGTAAATAAGATACCTTGTAGTTGATTCATAGCTATTTTCTTTTTGTCCTATCGATCATTTGTTTCCTATCACCTTCCACGAAATCAATTTCCTTGAAATCAATTTCCTTCACTGAGGGATCCGATGTTGATTTAGCGCGGAAGTTATTATAACGGGGATCCGGGTTCTTACAAACCCTGGCCTGGTAATGCTTAAAACACATCAAGCGTTTGCCTGGGTGCCTGTTAACAACGTTCTGTTTTATTAAAACACGGCAGTCTTCGATGACACATTTCTGGTCAGAAAGCAATCTGAAATTTACTTTTGTGCTATTCATGGTTAATGTTCATTATGATGATTAATAGAATTATGTCAATTATTATCAAGTATTTAAGCGCCTTTGAGTAGCGTTGGTCCAGTCGTTTTTTTAAGCGAATGTTCGCTTCCTGCATTTCATTGAGCTGGCCAGGCCCAAATAAGAAATAGAATAATAAGGTTACCATGGACATTCTGATTATGATTTATTTTTCAACATAATACATTTGAGGACAGCATTATATACGGATTTAATTTTCGTGCTTTGCTGCTGCAGAATGATTGTAGGATTATGACCACCCCCGGGACCATGTTTTTTCCGGATCCGGCATTCCTTACCTATTATTTCTATGATATAGTCCTTTTCAAGTTTTTCAATTACCAGCATTAACCAATTCCAGTCCTTATCAAACTTCAGTTCCAGTGAATCAACGTATTGGGAACGATAATCTTCCTGTTCGAAATAGGTAAAGTCAATTTTATTACCTATTCTAAGCTCATATTCGCAATTATCGCTACCATCAGGACAAAGTATGCATCCACCGGTTTCCTTGGCGCCCATGAATTTTGCAATTTCATGGTTTTTCCTAGATGTTATCATAGTTATAATGTTTTGGGGTCCTTATCTTCAACTTTCGTTATGATTTCGCACCATTCGGCTACCCAGCCTTTCATGGTTCCGTCCTCGAGCTGGACAACGACCCGGTTATTGTCCAGGAATCCGTATTCCACCACTTCGGCAATAGGTTCTGGATTTTGGTTGCTAAATAGGAGCTTTACTGTATCCCCTACACGTACACCGTAATACCGGTGACGCTCTTTATTATCAAAAGGTTTTTTATCCATGGTTATTTTGAATTTATGTTATGATCAGTGGTTCCATTCAATGTTTCTTTTTCAGCATTTTTCAGCTTTCTAAAGAAGTCGATAATTCTGGCGGCATAAAATCCCAGGTAGAAGCCGATCGCTATTAATATAAAATCCGTGTTTCTCATGACTACGCTCTATTGTTGAGGTTATTTATCGCACGCTTGAAGCCCCTCTGGCCGGCAAAGAATACCATACAACTTATCCAACCCTGGACAAAATCAGGAATATTTATGGCCTGCAGCAGGCGAATGGCAAAATATGAGCTTACTGCGCCAGCCAGGATTGAATAAAAAGTATCTTTCATTCCTGTAATTTTTTAAACCACCTGTTTTAATACTACATCAATCATATCCCGGGCCATCAGTAACCCGATGCATTTCCCCCTGTTAAATGAAATAAACTCATAAGGATCATCTTTCCTGCCGGTTTCCCCATTATCATTCCGTCTTAAAAGAAATTCATTACACGAAATTATTTGATTATTTAGGATATCCCGGACCCTGATTAGCGAAGCGGATAGATCTTTATTTACTGATAAATCCGGGCTTCCCCCGGCTTCCTGGGGATTGAGATATATTATGAATAAGCCGATAGCAAGGACCCAGAATCCCCAGGTAAGGCCAATACCATAGAACTTACCCTCAGCAAGTTCAGTATTATACGAATAGACAATGCTAGGCGTAATATGAAAATCTAAGTCTTTTGGTTTCTGTTTCCGGCCATCAGTAATGGGAGGTATGCTGATTTGGGTTACAAATTTCCCGTCAAAGGATATTTTTCTGAATAATAATGTTGATTTTCTCATGTTATGCTTATGATGATTTATACAATGTGGAATTCTTTGGCTTAAAATATTCCTTCCTGAATCCTTGATCTTTAAGCTTTTTAATCTTTTCAATGGATTCCGCGATGTTATCCTGGGAGGACTTAATCATTCTAACAGGTATGATAATCACCTTTTTTTCTTCTTCCTCAATGATTTCGCACAGCCAGTCTTCACCCTCATGGACCCAGATACCCTTGTAACTATATGATATAATAGCAATTTTGCCGGAAGATGAGCGGGCTATTATCCTGTTCTTGTTACTAAGGTAAAAATGTAAAACTTCCTTGGGATAAGGGACTCGTTTTTTTAATGTGAATCTTAATTCCATGATTATTTGATTTTTAATGTACTTACACTGGGGACCTGCGGGCCTCTTTTTTATATTCCGTGATTGATCAGAATTCGAATTCTTCACCGCATTCCGGGCAAAAGGAAATGGCAACGTGCGATCTGTCTTTCTTCAAGCCAATATATATTGGTTGACCGCCACATTTGCATTTTGATTCAGCTATGTTCTCACAATCTATCCTGTTATAATAATCCGAATAACCATTTGCACGATAGTTGTCAGCTAATTCAGCTTTAAATTCTTTATGGGTGGGTTCACAATTTTCGTTTCCAATTTGTACAATGGTAAACCCGGCTGCTTTCAGAGCATTCAGATCACCGGTAACGGATAAATCCAAAGATCCTTTTCTTTTGATATGTTCAGTCAGGGCATCAAATCCTTGAAGTCTGGCAATTAATCCGGGATAAATGCTTTCAACCTCTCCCCTTATTTTAAATTCATTATCGTCCTGATCGATAACGTACCAGTTCTTACCGGAATCCCATGATTCTAAGTGATAGGACAGCAAGGGATTATTAAGCCCGTTATCTCCATACAAAGTTGTTTGCCCCTGCTTGATCAGGTGCCACTTGCTATTAATAGCCTTGCCTTTTTTCAGGGATTTAAGCTCTACTAGGAGATGTCTTGATAAGAAATAACCGACTATAACGGTTATTATCACTCCGACTAAAAATGCTGCAATATTTTCCATCTTTTCAATTATTTTTTATGTGTACTAACAAATTGTTGAAACGTTTCCTTAGTCCTCTTTACGGTCACAATGGTATTATCCAGGCTTTTCCTGATTTCCTCGCAATGATGTCGTATTTTTCTGTTGAGGTACCAGGATTCTATCACTATTGTTGCTGCCTTAGATAATATCAAGACCCAGACGAGAATAGCCAATATTAATGGTATGTGAATTATTTTCATATTTTCAATCATTTTTTTATGTGTTCTGACAAGTCACTTTCGTTTTTGACATATTCGGCCATTGCTAGGATCTCTTTATCTGAAATGTTCATACTGGCGTAAATGGTCTTTCCTTTTTTATCAATCGTTCTCAGCTGCAGAACAAATGCAGATGGATACTGCCGGCAATATAACCTTAGGCACCCTGCTTTCGTGTCCACTGCAACGTTAATTGGGAGCTTCGTTATCTCAACTGAATCATTTTCAGATGACTTGTTAATTAAAAAATCGTTTTTATTCATGACTGTAATGTTTTTAATATAAATAGGTTACTTACTTTTTATCAATAATGATCATATAGGTTTCAATTTTTTATCGGTGTAAAAAAGGTTAGCAGGTATATTATCTTCGCCCTGGCTCTTCTGTTTTGCTGCTGCAGCTTTCACGAATGCTTTATGAACTTCAAGCGGGTTCGATGCAATCACGATCCGGCCCAGAACTAGTACCCAGAATTTTGGAAAGTTACAGAATTTGAAATTTAATAAAGGCCCTTCCAAAAACTTAATTATCAATATATTCAAAGGTCTTACTATAATTGCCGTAGGTTGTCCTGGCCTGGTATTGGTGGTAATTCTATATTTCATGATCTAATTTGGTTTTAATATTTATTGGCTCAATTTTCCAGTCGCTTCCTATTACAAAACTGGGTATGTAAATATTGTTTTTTATACAGTTTAAGACAACATCCGGAGTGTAACGGTCCTTTACCTCTGCTTCATTTCTTTGAATGCAATCCAGTTCATTCTTGGCCTTTTTGTAGCTCGTAAATACGCAATTCATGTACGTAGCTCTTACGCCTGTTATAGCATTCAAATATGTTATCTTGAAATAAATCATTACCTAGTGATCCCTTTGTAATTTTTATCGATCCATTCCACAAGCTTCACCTGATTTCCACGGTCCAAATCAAAAAAGAACTTGATAAAGTCCTGTATGTAGATGCACCCAGATGAGCTCTTTAGTTTAGCCTTAATATGCTTAATCATATATTCTGGCTGATCTTCCCAGCACTTTTCAATGAAGTTCGGTGGAAAATTAGCTGTAAAATAGGCAAAATTTATTACTGCTAGGGTAATTTCCTTGTCCCTTGTGATTTCTCCGAGTGTCTTATTCATGGTTATTTATAGATTTATTGTGATGAGCTTCTGTGTGGCCGTATCCGAGCCAGCAGCAGGAACATTTGGCATCATATGGCCCGGTGTAAACCGGTGAAAGATCATTCTGATCATTGCATAAGATCATGTCCATTACCGGGGGACCGGGATCTCTCTTTGACGTGTACAAGTCATATCGGAATGAATATCCGAAGTCACCCCGGCTGAAAAGCTTTGGTTCATACTGACCATTTGCCGTGGGTTGAACAATCTTTTGGGATATGCGGATATCGCTCATGGCTATAACCCAAATGATTTAGCGCATGATTCCGCATTGGTAATTCCATCAGCTTCCACACAGGCAATGCATATTTTAACCTCTTCATTGAATTGCTTGGCCGTAAGGCCATCAAGCGTTGAATGTTCTAACCTCATGTATGCTTCTACATGACGGGGATCAATACCTACCTTACCCTGACGGGTAATCTCTAATCTGATAGCATCAAAGTATAATGATTTCATGGTTTCAATTATTTTATTTATGATTATATGGATTTATTACGTAAAGATCTCAGATCTTCGGTAGGGCTCAGGCTGGATGTATGGCCAAATTTCCTGAGCATTGCATCAGCAATTTTATTGGGCATTCCACATGCAGCGGATACGCCGGTCGGTGATTTAAGATCCAGATGGTAAATTGTGGTGCCGTAGTTACGCTCCCGGGAATATGCGTAATTGGGTGAAGTAAGGGCGGCTTCTATCCTGGCCAGACATTCTTCGCAAAGATCTTCATAGCAGCCCTGATGAATCTGGTGTTCATTCATGTTTTTTGCTTGGGCCACGTATTTGCTTATACCCTCTTCATTATGCTGTTTTTCAGGCATCCAGTCCCATTCAGATATATAACCGCTACCGAAAGTGACGGTTATGTTCCAAAATTTTCCAGGACAGGCCTTTGAGGGGGTCACGAAAACCGTGAATTTCCTCTCTTCAGTTAATTGTGCTAGTGTTTTCATGATGCAAAGTTGTTTTGGTTACTCTTTCTACTGGCAAAACCCCTGACCTCGAAAGGAGCAGGGGTAAAACCAGACAGCTACAAATTATAGGAAGTACTTGTTAAACAGTTCGTCTGCTATGGTCATTGCCTCAACTTCAAAGGGCCTGACCTGATACGGCATTTCTTTCATTATTTTTTCACCGTCGAACATAATATACTTGTTCCCTACAATCATTCGACCAGCTTGCATCTGGCTGACATGAACAAGTTCATGGATCAATGCCATTCTTAATCTGGCTGTATCCAGGTTGTAATAAATATCAATTACGTATGTTTTCTTGCCTACCTTCTGGGTAGCGGCGGCTGGCTGATCCTTAGCGGGCATATTCTTTAAAAAGAAGGCTTCGCGTACCTTTATATTAATGTCCACGGTATCCAGGCCCAAGTCATGAGAAACGGTATTATAAACCTCGGCAGGAAGATCAACATTCTGTGCCTTACATACTCCTGAAAGTGAGGCCAGAACCAAAGTTGCTAAAATTAATGTTGTTTTCATGTGATTTAGTATTAATGTTTAGCGAGTTTTACGAAATATGGGATATAAGGTTGTGATTTGCAAACGATAATTGACGAAAGTGTAAAAATTGATGACGAAATGAGGTAAGATTTTGACAACATAAAGGGGTGACCGGTGGCGAATGCTGTAAAGGAGAACAAAAAGAGAACGACAAAAAGAACGCTATATGTCCCATTGATATTATATTTCAGGTATTGTTGAGAACGACAAAAAGAACAAAAAAAGAACGCACAATTACATGCTTTTGACCGTTAGGACTGTGACAAACTTTCGTGGGATCCTTGAAAAAATAGTATATTTGCCGGGTAATTAATTACGCGAGTGGCCCTCTCGATGGCCGCGAGAATGTTAGACTAATCAGCCGGGATCCCGGGTGTGTCAGTTCCCTTTGGAGGGACCAGATTTGTATCTGGATGGCACCCCAGACAGATCCCGGCGATTTGTTTTTATGAAAAAAAATATATTATATTTGACCCAGCAATACGTACCCAGGTAGTCTCACGTCTTTCAAAATCCCGGCACCGGTCCCATACGGCAGCCGGGTTTTTCTTTTTACAAGGAAAAGATTATATTTGGATCATCGTGTTTCCCGCCTTGTTTTGATCCGTTCCCCCGGGTAGCGAGGTTAAATGGGCTCCGGTCCTGGGATGAATGGCTGGCATGGGGATATGCGCGATAAGTTGGCCATAGATAAATGAACCCGGTGATCTTTCTGGTTAGATCCCGGGTTTTTCCGCAAAAAATATTATCTTTGTAGAGCAAATTATTCTTCATCCATTTCCTCCTTTTTCGTTTCCATGATGAGAGCCCGGGTACCTGCTCAAACTACCCGGGTTTTTCTTTTCCACTAAAATGAATTATATTTGTCATGATAAGATGTCCGGAAACCCCGGCATAGTAAAAACAACCGCGTGATGATTGGAAACCCCAACTCATGCATTAAAAAATCCCGGCGCCGTGTCCATTCGGTAGCCGGGATTAATTTTTTGGGGGAGGGGTGGGAGTGGAACAATTTTTTGGAAACAGTTGACCAGGAATCTTGACAAGGTAGAAGATATTTACACCAGGTGGGGATATCATGAGTCTTCCACTGGGCACCCGGCCAAGGACCCTCCAAAAACGGTAAAAAATATTCCAAAAATATTCCACTAAAGCTAGGGAACCCTCGGCAATAGCGGAAAGTAAATATCCTGTGCAAAAGAGGCAAAATAATATTATTTCAGGACTGGTCAAGCACAAGATTCATTTATACTGTATTGTAAACTTACCATAGTAAAATATTAGTATATTGATTATCTGATACATAACATCATAATTGGGTATTGTAAACTTACAGTTATTTTGTTTTTAGGCACAAAAGGGGAGATATGTACAGGGATGTACAGGGATGTACAGGGATGTACAGGGGTCCCCATGAAAAAACGAAGGGGGGAAAATCATTGACGAAAAAGGTCCCGCCCAGCTGGAGCACAAAATATTTACAATAATCCGGGAAAATTATATACAGAAAATGATGAAAATTATATAATGGATTAAGGATGTATATAGGAAGGTCCCATTTCGTATACAGGAAGTCCCACATGGTCCCACCGGGCAGAGAAATTTACAGTACTTTGGGCCCCCCCTTGGGTCACCCAAACGAGAATGGGGCAAGTACTGTCGAGAGGATGGATAGTGGGGGACTGGGGAATAGAGGGGAATGCAGGTGGAGTGTACACCTTAAATTCAGGGCAAGGTGAAAGGGCCAAAGGAATGAATTCGTTAATTTAGTATTCTGTCGTATTAATTTCGTAAGTTATAGTAGCTCTTTAACGAAATCAGGGGGACCCAGGGGAAGGGGGGGGGGTAAGTTTACCCAGGGGGAATGAAAAGCCGTGATTGACGGGCGAAACCTCAAAACGTCAAAAATAAGACATTCAAACCAGGGTGAAGGTATATTCCTATT
>JAQTUE010000073.1 GCA_028710415.1 Paludibacter sp.
CTCCAAGTACCGAAGATTACATGTCGCAGTTCATCATCAATTGCGGTATTTGCTAACGTTTCAGAGGTCAGTTTGCGCGACCCTACATCAAATGAATCTCTCAATATCTACAACACTGATATACGCGTCGAGGACGCAGGAACTTCGTACAACATTTGCGGGGCTGCGTACGGGGGTATAACGTTTGATCAGTTTAATATGAGCGTAGCGGGGAGCACATTGAATTACAGTTATCAGGGGAATGTGAATATACGGGCATTTCCGTATTTTACATCAGTAGCGAACAGTTCAGGGACGAGCTACATGACAGTTGAGTACAAGCAGCTATGCCGATGATAACGATAGAAGAGAAAAAAGAGAAGAGAGGAGAATAACTATGAGAAGAGTAATAAGAGTTGGGTTAATAGCCCTAAGCCTCATAACAAGTATATGGGGGAGCGATGTAAGGGATTTACAGGGGCTCAAGACTGGCGCAACGCCGGCATGTTGTTCAAAACTTGTAACAGGGCAAGTATGGGCGGACGGAATGGCGGTACCGACATCGAGCAGTGGGTCGATGAGCCAGACTGGAACAGTTACATGGAGCGGAAGCGCAACGACACAAAGTGCCGGTTCCGCGACAACAACAATTAGCAGTGCTACTATTTCGCCAACGGGCACAGCGGTTTCGACAACAGAAGATACAGATAATATCATTGTGACACAGTTTAATATTGCGGACGGTTCCGTAATAAGCACCTTGAACTACAAAAAAGCCTGCGAAACAGGACTATACACTTATACAAATGCAGTCAATAGATGTGCAAGTATTGGATACCGATTGCCAACATTGGCTGAGACTACGGGAGGTGCCACGGGAGGGTATGTTCCAAGTTGCGGGTCAACCAATACTCGTACCAGTACCGCCACCTACTTCGGCTATCATTATGTGTGGGCAGGGACTGCGAGCTACAGCGGCACCGGCTATGACATTTATAGTTATGCTGTTCGTTGCGTCAGGTAATTAGCTCTTAACTCTTAACCCTTTATCTATCGCCGCTTTGCGGCGAAAAAATCAAAAAAAGTGTACCCTTGGCTAAACAACTGGAAATTAATTTTGACAATACCCCAAATGATTTTAGATCTGTAGTTGATGAATTATTTACATTTGAAAAATTTATTACATATTTCAAAGCTACCACTTCTTCGGAAAAGAAAAAATCAAAAGTAGCATTTTTGGTAACTTTTTATGATGATTTATTTAATAAATTGTCAACTGGCACATGGCAGCCAATGCCGTATAATTGTTTTTTTGTGAAAGATCCAAAGCCACGAGAAATATTTGCGCCAAATTTTGACGATCGGATTGTACATCACCTTTTGGTTGATATTCTGTCTCCAATTGATCGGCGTTTTATTTATGATAGTTACGCAAATCGTAAGGGAAAAGGTACTCATAAAGCGATTTATCGCACGCAAGATATGATGAGAAAATTTAAAAATGGAGGATGGTACCTTCAGTGTGATATACAAAGCTACTTTGTATCTATAAACAAAAAAATATTGTTCAATATTGTCATGAAACATTTGGATAGCCTTGCTTTTTCGGTGCAAAAAAGAAAATTTGTTGAATACCTTTTGGAAAAAATAATTTGGCAAAATGTAACGCATAACCCGGTGTTTACTGGAGATAAAACGTTATTAAAACAAATACCAAAACATAAAAGTCTTTTTGGACAGAAAAATGGTATTGGACTCCCGATAGGAAGCCTAACGAGCCAATTTTTTTCATTAATTTATTTGAATGAATTAGATCAATTTGTGAAACATCGACTTAAAATAAAACAGTATGTTAGATACGTTGATGACTTTGTCATTATTGAAGAAGATCCCCTTAAGTTTAGTTACTACATAGATGAAATTGGGCATTTTCTTCAAAACAATTTATCATTAAGTCTTCACCCGAATAAGATAAAGATTCAACAATCAACAAAAGGATTGAATTTTTTGGGTTATATTGTAAGACCGTGGTCGCTTTTGGTGAGACGGAGAACAGTATCGAATTTTAAAAACAAGCTTGCTTTTTTTAATTTATTACTCGGAGAGGATATGAATAAAAAGAAAATTCAAACTTCTTATGAAACTCTAAAAATATCTCATTTTTACAAGAAGGGGTTAATGGAAATTTCTTGCTCTCCATCTCCGTATATTTTAAAAACTATCCTGCAAACAATCAATAGTTATTATGGGATTTTTGGTTTTGCAAATTCATATAATCTTCGCATTAGTTTGTATGAAAACCATTTTGGTGCCCTGCAGAGATTTTTTGCCCCAAAAGATCTCTGCAGGGCATTTTCTATAAAAGAAGATGTCCTCACCGAGGGGCGATTCAATTCATAAATTGATCGATGGATTTTTTTGTTTACGGCTTTTTACGCTCATATTAAATAAATAGAGCATCACCTGCTTTTTTAGATGATTTCTTTAAAAGTGTTTAAGTTAAAAAGCAATAACTCACGTATACTCGTACCAGTACCGCCAACAACAACAATCATTATGTGTGGGCAGGGACTGCGAGCAACAACAACAATGACAATAATAGTTATGCTGTTCGTTGCGTCAGGCAAACAAATATATATGCAGCATAGGGCTGCATCCCCAAATCAAAACAAAGAATAAAATGAAAGCATACTCAAATCCAAAAATTTATGGAGATCTTGAGTCTCTCTATTGGTTACTAATGTCAAAGCATATCAAAATATCAAAAACGTATAGGATTGTGATTTTGGAACAACAGGTTTATCCAAGAATGTTACTGCTCATGGACAAAACATTAAAATTGCATTTTTCAAAAAAAAGATTGTCAAAAGATGATATCAGTGAAATAGCTGATAAAATAAAGATAGAACTTGAATTATTAAAAAGTAATTTAACGTTTCTATTTAAACACAAGCAAATATCAAATGGATTTTATCTGGAAACATATAGAAAAGTAGAAGTTATATCTAAACAAATTTCTGGATGGTCTAATTTTTTAACTTCATAAAATAAGCGAGAAAACTCGCCGCGAAAGCGGCGATGAAACATTTGCAAGATTCAAGACGCTCTACACAAAATCGATTCAGGATAAAGACCTGTTCTCTCGCAAAAGTTTATTACAGCATCAACAGGCATATTATTTTTTGATTTCATCACACCAAATGTACCCTGTTTGATCCTGAGAATATCTGCAACATCAGAATCATTAACACGTCGATCTTTAATATGACGTTCAAGCACCGTTTTAACCCGTTTTGTCATCTCTTTTACGGTGACCATATTTTCTTCAGGGATTACAATTGTTTTATTCATTGGATGTTTCCTTTTGTGGTTCTGTATCTGTGTCTTCTTTTACGGGGTACTCTGCGATTGATAACCCAACCCCTCTGTTTAAAGCAAAAAGAACAGCATCGGCGTGTGCTTTCCAATCAAACACCTTGCTGTCTTCAAATTTGACAAAAATATCATCATACAAATCCGCAGATTTTAAAGCATCAAACATCTCGTGATGTTTTTTTGCTTTGCCATCCACAAAATAAGTGAAAAGCATCAAAACAAATGACAGATGCGGCGTAACGCCTTTTTCGAGTATCCCACTGTTTAGGAATGAAACGATGATCTGATCGAATTTCTCCTCAAAAAATGGAAGGTCATTCTTTCCGAGTTTTGCCGACTTAATAATTTCCATGGAAAGGGATTCGATATGATCTATGCGTTTCTTCACATCGCTCAAATCATTATTACTGATATCAAGTAATATATCCTGATTGAATTCGACGATGGCTTCGCTTTTTTTGTCCGGAACATTCTTTTCGGAATCTGGACGTTTTGCTAAACCATTTTCTTGGATATGAAGTATTTGATTGGCTGCAAAAATCACAGCAAGAGATCGGAGTATGTTTCTTGATAGGGGGGCGTTGGGTGCTTTCTTTTTCATGATGTTTCTCTAAGTGCTTCACACAATGTATTCCACAATGCAAAATTAATGGAATTTTTTTGGTTTGAGCTTAAAAGCCCGACGAGAATGTCATCCCCAAGGATCTTATCGGCGAGGAATAGGGCGCAAGTGTGACTTCGGCTTTCACCGGCTTCACAATGGAATACGAAGCGCTTTTGCTCTTTATTTTTCAACAAAAACTGCACGATATCTTTCGCCTGTGCTAATAGAATCGGTTCATAGTGTCCGATCGCATCTTCAATGTCCCAAAATTCAAGACGAATTTCATCTATAAATCTTGTGCCTTCCAAATGCTTCTTGCTATTTGGGTTGATTATACGCACGGCGACAAATTCATTATGCTGTTTTCGTATGAAATCTTCAAATTGACTTCGTGAAAAAACTAAAAGTTCCGGCCGCATGTGATTCCTAAAAATTGGGGTCAAAAAATTATAGCTTGTTTTTTTGCGAAAATCTACATTTTCGCAAAAATTCTTTATATGCGTTTTTCATGCTCTACCTCATCATCTAATTTTTGTTGGATTACTTTTCATGGAAAATTCAAGCTGTTCACCTTTTTTTGGTGCGGCAAAATACGTTGTCCCGGATGATTTCATGTCTTGAATTACTCCGATAACTGTTTTTCGTTCCATGCCTTCACGTTTCTTGCATGCCATTGATAGCGCATTTGAATCACCGACAAGGAATAATTTTTCTTTTGCCCGTGTAATCGCCGTATACATCAATTGAGGCGACAGCATTATGTAATGGCTTAAAGATACAGGAATAACTACGTTCTTAAACTCGCTTCCTTGTGATTTATGTACTGAAATTGCGTATGCCAAATCTAATACACCTGCTTCGATCTCTTTTCTGGTGTATAGCGTATAGTATTTTTCAGATGGATATTCGACAAAAAACGATCCATCTTCGATGTCGACAGATTTTATGATTCCAATTTGTCCATTAAAAACCCTTTGCTCTGATACCAAATCATTATTTTGAGTTCGTAAGTATTCGGCGAAACGTTCTTCTCTTACTATTTTCATTGGTTTATTTGCTAAATGGATGACCTTATCGCCCATTCTAAAATCTGTATCACGAACGGTGATGAAAGGATGCCCTGCAGTTAATGGGTTTATTGCGTTCTGAACGTTTTTATTCAATCGGTTAACCCCGAGAGTCCCATCTTTCATCGGAGATAGTATTTGAAAAAACGCGATTTTCTCAGCACTGCTGCCGATAGCATGAATTTGCGGTGCAATTTTCTTAGCGGCAAGTGTTATGACTTTAGCGATCATGTCGGCATTTTGCTGTTTCAGTAAATCAAAATCGGTTGCAGTTAACGAATTTCTTTTTTTCCAGTAATCCGTTATGCTCTGATCGAGGAAATAGAAGTCATCATATTCGTCTTTCTCTACGTTTGGTATAACACCTTCTCGAATTTGGTTCGCAACGATCGCGACTCCCTTCTTTTCATCCTGTCGATAAATCTTATCCAGTGTAACTGCAGGTACAATATTATGGCGGATAAGGTCAGAGAAAACGTTTCCAGCTCCAATAGGTGGTAGTTGTGCATGATCGCCAAGTAAAACCAATGTTGTATTGTGAAAGTCGATCGCTTTTATAAGCGCATAGAAGATATCGACACCTACCATAGCTGCTTCATCGAGCAAAATGACTTTCTTTGCGAGAGGATTGCCTTCATTGTGTTCAAACCCGGTCCCGTTCGCACCAAGTAATGAGTGTATGGTCTGAGAAGCATACCCTGATTGATTCTTGATCCGATTCGCCGCGACTCCCGATAATGCACAGCATGCAATCGTATCGTAACCGTAGTTTTTCTCAAAAAGTTTAAGAATGTATTTCGATACGGTAGTTTTTCCAGAACCGGCACCGCCTGTTACAACAAAACATTTTGGATGCACATTGGCAATTTGAATAGCAAGCTTCTGTTTTTCTCCAAGTTTTATTTCTTCCCTTTCTAAAGAATCATCGATGCCACGATCAAGGATTTCGCCTCTATCTTCACCGGCCATAGAAAGTTTTTCATGGATATAACGTTCCATCTTGTCATATTTTGCTGTAGACATGCTCCCGTCTTGATATTCAACGAGAATCTTTTGTTTGCACATTTTATCTATCGCAGACGTGAACGTCATCTCGTCGGGGGTGTACGCGTCGCCCTCCTCTATTGTTATCTCGCTTGCAAAAAATTTGTAGACGTCGCTTTTTAATATAGCCGAATGACCGGAATCCGCCATATATTTTTCAAAACAATAAACGATACATGAAGCAATACGTTCCGGAGCGTCAGATTTAATACCAATCAATCGGGCAACCTCATCTGCTTTCTTGAACCCGATCCCTGGTATATCCGTTAAACGATATGGGTTATTCTCTAAAATAGATATCGCATTTGCCCCCCACGATTCATAAACTTTCTGAATCATGGCGTTACTAATGCCGGTTGATGAATATTTCTCAGATAACTGACGCAGATGTTTTTGCTCTTGCCATGACTGTATGATCGTTTCGAGTTTCTGGTGTTTAATCCCAGATATCGTCAAAAGTTTCTCCGGTGCGTTTTCTAAAACCGACGATGTAGAATCTCCAAACTTTTTAATTATTTCTTTGGCAATTTTTTCACCGATCCCTTTGACCATATTGCTGAGAAAGTAAAAAACAAATGTTCCGTTGTCCATGGGCGGTTCGGAATAATTACTGAATGAAAAACTTTTCCCATATTTAGGATGTTCTTCCCATTTACCGCTAAATACCAATTCTTGTCCGACCAATGAATATGGATCAGTAAGGAAACTGCCTTTTAGCTTATCACCCTCTTCCGTGATAATGATGCCAAATGCGCCCGAAACAAATATGACACTTTTTATTTGCCGTTTCAGCTCTTGTATTTCGCTTCGGGTGGACATCTTGAATTTCCTTGCAAATGGCATGTTGTTACGATATTTTAACGATAGCAAAACACAAGAATAAGAAAAAAAATGTTTTTATAAAAAAAGTTCAATTCGGTTATTTAACAACGGTTACAATCTCATGGAGATCACCTCATTAAAGGCGGAATTTATGAAAACACTTGTCGTTAATCTGTTTGCAGGTCCATCAGCCGGGAAAACTTCTCTTGCCTCCCGACTGTTTTCGGAATTAAATATTACAAAGCCCTTTGGGGAACCTTTCTATGTTCAGGAATATGCGAAAGAATTGGTGCTGCAAAAGCGGTTTGATTTATTGGCCAATCAGCCGCATGTTACAACAGAACAATGTCGACGCATTGAAATACTGATAGGTAACGTCGACATAGTTGTGACTGATTCCCCTGTGCTTCTTGGTCTCGCGTATTCGTCGGAAGAGCATTTCCATGAGACAAAAGAAATTATTGATTCCCTCTATGCAAGAGAAGATGTCGAAAATATTAATTTTTTTGTAGAGCGGATTGGTCGAGAGTTTGATCCGCGCGGTCGAATGGGAAATGTGGATGATGCTATCCAAAAAGATCAAGAAATCAAAGATATTCTGATGCAAACAAACACCCCTTTCCATACCGTACAAAATAAATATGATATGGTCAGCGTAATAGCGAAGATATCGGACAAGATCGTCGATAAAAAAAGGAATTTTTTTCCTGAAAGCGCCCCAAATGCAGGATATTTCAACCATTCTCATGGAATGAAGCATTAAATACAAATATGGAGTTTAAAATGAAAAAGAATGTTATTGTATCACCGCTCAAGGCGGTTCTGGCTGGTTTATTGATAGTTTCAACTGTTGCCAATGCAGGCGGATTTGTCAGACATGCAATGTTGATAGGCACCGGGTTTGCAATAGGTCATGCTGCAGGAAAAGCGATCGACTATGGCATTGATCAATATAAATCCAATCATAGCGATCAGAATCGCACTAAAAGATAAACAGCTTCTTTTCTTCATGCCGATCAACATTTGTTTTTCGGCTATTTCTTCTTTATTTCCTACTATTTTTTGTTATAATTTTTTTGGTCGATAGTTCACCTTTCCGTCCCCACCTCACTGATGAGGTATGGTAAATCTATTTCGAATTACTCTGTGTTGCTTAAAGCGTTATCGCAAAGACAATAGAGTGCAACGGGGACACGCTTTATGGCGATCAAAATTTTGATCGTAAGTTTTTGCTACTAACATTTTAAGGAGCATGGAGATGCAAGAATCTCTCGTACCACAATTCACACTCGAACAACTAAAACACAGTGCCAAACTTATCCGAAAATATTTCAAAACCATCGGAATCGAGTTAACCAATTCAACTGCACTTGACATTGCATCAAACGGCATAGAATATGATAATTACAATATTGCAAGAGTAAAAATCATGGCTAATGTCTGTAATACATCGGGTGCCGTACACCCAAAGTACACATTGAATCAACTGAAACACTACGCGAAACTGGTAGGCAATTATATAAAAAGCTTTAATAGCCCTCCAATAGCCTTATCAGATGAAACAGTGAACGATATCGCCGCATACTCATTTGGATATGATAGTTATACAGCAGCGGAAAGTCTCCTTATTGAAGAAGAAAACAAATTAAACATTCTTCTGTATGGTATACAAGCTCCAACTCCGCCGAAGTATCATTATATGCCGTCAAGATATAAGGAATCAGGCCAGCATACTTTGTGGGAAGAATCCATGAGGCATAGATCTCCGAGTATTGATTTTATACCTATGCAGTCAACTGCTCTCTTTGGGATAACCGGCAGCGGGAAAACCTATCAGATGCTTCATTGGGCAGATCATATTCTTAGACATCATAAATCAATGCCGTTCGTGTACTTCCTCAAACAAGATCATTTTATTAAGAACGAAAATGGCAATTATAGAATATACGATGCATCAGGAGATGTTCAAGCTCGGATCGCGTTGATAGAACATTATGTTATAGGGCAGAGATCCGCAGTATTCGCTTTGGCCAATAATATGGAATATTCAATAATTTCCAATGTACTTCAGTCGGCCATGAAGCACGGGTACCACATCTTTATTGATGAAAACAGGTTTTTAATGGAAATGCTTGATGAGGTGCTTGATGCTGGGTATAGCAATTTTGCAGTCGCTATACAAAGTTTTAGGAGCATGTTCTACCGAGGTATAAATAATATACGAAAATACCGATTTAATCGCATATTAGTTGGACAACAATCCGAACATGCAGGTTCTTATTTTCAACATAAAATTATTGGTACTGAATTATACAGTTCTCATCTTGATATGTTAAATCGAGGATTTTTCTATGTAGCAAATAATTCGGAAAAATAATCTTTTTGGAATTGATTAAAGAGTCAGTATAGAAGATTATGAAAATTTTGATTAACTTTCGCCGCTTTCGCGGCGAATCTGCTTTTGTTGGGGATTAGCACCCCGTTTATTCTGTCCAGATCAGCAACGCCCCTGCACCACCGGTACCGCCTGTCGCACCACATTGATGTCCGCCGCCTCCGCCTCCGCCATTTCCTCCCCGGCTTACAGCGCTCCCACAACCTCCTACGGAGCCGCTATTACCACTTGTAAAAGCAAGCGTTTGGAAACTTCCATTAGTAAGAAGCTTCACATATAAAGGCAAACTCACATCAGTTGTGTAAACCCCCTGTCCTATTCCTCCATTTCCTACTGTGAATCCATCTCCACCATTAGTTCCATTCGTTCCACCCGTTCCCGGTCCAGTGGACAAGGTTTTGCCCATTCCACCACCACCTGAACCGCCTGCGCCGCCTGAAGCATTTTGGCCACCATTTGCGCAGATAACACCATCGAGACATGTTTGCCCTCCGGCAAGCCCGACCCTCCATGTAAATTGCTGACCTGCAGTGACATAAACAGTAGCAGTTTTTACATAACCTGCGCCACCGCCCGCACCACCATAAGAAGTGCCGTTATTCCCAGTTCCGTTTCCGCCGCCGCCGACGGCGACGACGCTAATTCTTGTAACACCGTCTGATACGGTCCAAGAACCGGATGTCGCAATATTGCCGGTAATGCCATACAACCCTGCGACTAAAGTGTTATAGTCAGCAAAGTATGACGTAGGTGCTAATGCTGATCCAGTCCCCCCTGCACCTTGTGTGGTAGTCCCTCCGCTCCATGTAACTGTTCCAGTTATGACGTAGGTGCTAATGCTGATCCAGTCCCCCCTGCACCTTGTGTGGTAGTCCCTCCGCTCCATGTAACTGTTCCAGTCTGGCTCATCGACCCACTGCTCGATGTCGGTACCGCCATTCCGTCCGCCCATACTTGCCCTGTTACAAGT
>JAQTUE010000104.1 GCA_028710415.1 Paludibacter sp.
TAGGCTTGCCGATAGACTTAGGACTCTCTCCACCTAAACTATACCACCTTTTAGCTTGCGTCCAATCAATTTTCGCCATCATTCACCATCTCACTATATCCCATCTTAACGCCGTTGCGTTCTAAAAATACATCATCAGCCGAGTGCTTGAAGTCTATATATCGCTTGACGATAACGTCAGTGTAATGTGCGTCTATCTCAATGCCATAACAAACACGCCCTAGTTGCTCACAGGCTATCAAGGTCGTCCCACTGCCGAGAAAGAGGTCGAGGATTATTTGGTTTTCAAGCGAGCTGTTAAGCAGGGCATTTGAAACTAATGCAATAGGTTTCATGGTTGGGTGTAAATCGCTTTTACTTGGTTTTGGGATTTCCCATATACTGTTTTTGAACTCCCCATTTCCATAAAAATTATGCTTCTTTTTCCATCCAAATAAAATGGGTTCGTGTTTATAATCGTAATCAAGACGCCCCATTGAAAATACAGGTGATGATTTTACCCATATTAGCTCATGCTTGATTTGCCAGTTTTGGCTCATCATCATCATCATCATCATCTGATCTCCGCCCTGACACATTGTCATATAAAAAGAGCAGTCATCTTCAGCGAAATCATATAAATTCTTAAAAGCAGGCTTCCATAATTGTTCGGCACATTCTTCTGTTGTTAAGTTGTCCCCGATTATAGGTCTGGCAATAAGTCGAAACTTATTGCCAGACTTTTTATTCAACAAATCTTGATCTGCCCCATAATTGACAGCATAAGGCGGATCCACGAACACCATATCCGCTTTCTCTCCACCCATCAGCCTCGCAACATCATCTTTGTTGGTGGAATCACCGCATAAGACTCTGTGCTTGCCTAGTAGCCATAAATCGCCTGTTTTGCTAATCGGTTCTATTTCTTGCTCAGTATCAAAGTCGTCCTCTACTACTTCGCCAGCCCCGCCAGTGCCTTCCAATATCCTATCAGCCAATGCTTGCAAGTCAGTATCATCATGCCCAAAATCTAACGCTGGAACGTTTAGGTCAGATAACTCGTTGATAAGGTTCTGCAAGCCTATGTCGTCCCACGTGCTTTGCTCTGCTATATGGTTATCAGCTATCAGGAACGCCAACGCCTTATCATCTGGCAAGTCAACCTCTACCACGTCAACGCTGTCATAGCCTTCTTTGCGTAACGCTTCTATAATGCCATGCCCAGCTAAGATATACCCTGTTGATTTCTGGATAACGACTGACCCTTTAGCGAATCCATGCGTCTTGATAGAATGCCGTAGCTTGCCTATCTGTCTATCATCATGTTGACGTGGGTTCTGCGGATGTGGCAGTAATTCGCTAATCGGTTTTCTAACGAGTATTAATTCTGCACTTTTTCTAGTTTTGTTCATAAATAAAAAAACCCATAGAGAAACTAATCCCTATGGGTTCGTTAGTGAGGGGGAAAGTAATGTTTGGTTTAATTTCATAATTGACACCTTGTTACAGGTTTTTAAGTCATTACAATCCTATATTATCATAGCTGATGTTAATTGTCAAGAAAATTATTTACCTAACCCTTTTTGGCGTTTGCGGATTGTATTGGAACTTCGCTAACTGATCACGCAGTGCTTGGATTTCTTTTCTGAGGCATTTATTTTGCTCTGAAAGATAAATTATAAGAAAACACTCAATTATTGTTATGACAATTACTGCCATTGTATAATACCACATATTACTCATCATGCCATCCTTTTGAGTTAAACACCGCTATCACATCATCAACGCTTCTAACGACATGATAGCTACCACCGAGCAGTTCAATCTCATTCTTGACACCTACCTGCCCTTCAGACAGCTTGCCCTTCTCAGCCTTAACTTCTAACGCAATAAAACCACGCCGAGTCAATACGATCAAATCAGGACACCCTACTCCGCCTGTGTGGAAAAAGCCACCATTGGCAGTTCTAATCTTTCCCGAACCAACCCGAACATACCAACACTTGCCTTGATTGCGCATTAAGGTAAGATAATCCAATATTGATTTCAATGCAGATGATTCAGACATTTTTAGCCTTTCGTTTTTTTAGTTTTTAACTCATTTAATACCCGCCCTTGCCGATACATGCTCAACCTTGTTTCTTGTGTTGTCACGCTCATTGCTTGCATTTTTTTGATAATGCCCATTAGCCCTTTTTCAAACCTTGCTATGTCGCTAACTATCTCTTTTGATTCCATATCAACCCCCGCTTTCTGTATAACCCTTCTTTTTAAGCCACAGCTTGACACTTGCCATGACTTCACATAGTTTATGGTCATTAACAGGGAATAACTCCCCTAGCTTATCGTAATCAATTAACGCCCACCCTAAATAATCATAATAATTTACTCTCCAATGGTGTTCGGCTTTGGTTATCTTAAATATTGCCAATGCCCCATCTTTTGAAATATAATCCTCAAAGGAAAATTCCTCAGCCGTTGGTGCTGGATATACCTCTACATCACAGGAATAGTTGTCTGTATATCGAACCAATTTGTTTATTTCCTCTATATGCCATTCAGATTGTTTGCCATGATCCGTTATTTGCACCCAG
>JAQTUE010000074.1 GCA_028710415.1 Paludibacter sp.
AACAGTTTCCGGACATTACCTGGGCCGAACGAATCAAATTTGGAGGTTTGCTTGATGCACCCGATAGCTTAGGTCGTACCCGTTCACAGGGAAATGTATCGGGCATGGGAATCAGTTTGCTGAAAACAGATGAAGAAATAAACCGTATTGATCTGAGACCTCGCCTGGTAAGTGGAAAGTTCCCGTCTAAACCAGGGGAGATATTATTGAGCGATGTCCTTTTCCATAAAATGAACCTGAAGCTGGGAGATAAAGTCACTTTGATATCGAGTGGCATGTATGGCGATATGGCCATGTATAATTTTTATGTTTCCGGAACACTGCATTTTGGCATCAATGTACTCGACAGGGGCATGATGATTGCCGATATCAATGATGTCCGTACAGCACTGAATATGGAAAATGCAGCAGGGGAAATACTTGGATTCTTTACCGGTGAACGCTACGATAACAAATTGGCAAAGGCAACCGCCAAAACTTTCAATGCCCGTTATGCAACCAGCAAGGATAAATTTGCTCCCCTGATGTTGCCATTGGCTGAAATGAATGATATGGGCTTTCTGGTAGCTTATTCTGAGAGTATCCAGACTTTCATTGTCATGATATTTATTATCGCGATGGCTATTGTGTTGTGGAATGCCGGGTTGATTGGAGGGTTGCGCCGCTATGGTGAATTCGGATTAAGACTGGCCATAGGAGAAAGCAAGCGTGAAATTTATCAGACCCTGATTGCTGAATCTTTCCTGGTCGGAATACTGGGATCGGTAATTGGTGTCATTCTCGGTTTGCTATTGTCCTGGTATTTTCAGGTGGTAGGGATCAATTATGGTGAAATGATGAAAGATTCCACATTCCTGATGCCATCCATCATGCGTGCTCATATTAATTTTACTACCTATTATATTGGGTTTGTACCGGGCATATTCTCTACGGTGATTGGATCAGCGCTTGCCGGTATTGGGATTTACAAACGACAAACAGCTAATTTGTTTAAGGAGTTGGAATCTTAATAAAAAGAACCCCCAACCCCTAAAGGGGAGCAAGAAAATAATATAACTGATTGTTTAAATACATATTATATCATTAATTATCATACAAGTAGAACATATAAAACAAAAAAATATGAAATCAATGAATAAACTAACTAATCTCCCCTTTAGGGGTAAGGGGGTTCTTTTTCTTTTGTTTCTTTCAATTACCTCTTTTTCTCAAAATTACCCATCGGGTAAAACCGTTCTTGATAAAGTAGACAATAATATGTCCGCCAAAACAAGGATATTAACTGCCTCTATGGAAGTTGGTACTGAACGTACCAAACGGACCATGGTTTCTAAAACCTACGGTGAAGGCGACCATAAAGGCTATACCGAATACCTGGCACCGGCACGTGAGAAAGGAACCAAGATGTTGAAACTTGAAAACCAACTATGGATCTATTCTCCTTCTACCGACCGTACCATTCAGATATCCGGGCATATGCTACGCCAATCGGTGATGGGTAGTGATATGTCGTATGAAGACATGATGAATGATAAGCCTTTACTGGAGCAGTATAAAGCAGAAGTGACAAGCACGGAAACTATTGATGGACGCAAATGCTGGGTTGTAACACTCACCGCAATAATTCCTGATGCCAGTTATTATACCCGGAAAATGTGGGTTGATGCCGAACGGTATGTACCCCTGAAAGCTGATATGTTTGCTAAAAGCGGTAAGTTGTTGAAACGGATTACATTTACGAATGTACAAAAAGTAGAGGGCCGGTGGTTCCCAATGGCCATGGTGTATAAAGATATGCTGAAAGAAGGACCCGGAACAAAAATGACTATTCAGGAAATAAAACTGGATACTCCGATTTCGGCAAGCTATTTTAATCTGGGTAAGTTGAAATAATAAGTCTAATATTAGTAGAGACGCATGGTCATGCGTCTCTACGTTTTTAATAATTAGTTATTCGAGTTTAAAGGTAACAGGAATAGTATACCAAACATTTACCTTTTTACCTTTTAGTTTACCAGGAATAAATCTAGGAAGAGTTTTTAATACACGTAAGGCTTCATTGTCACATGTCCGTTCAAGTGAACGTACAACTTCACATTTTTCAACTTTTCCTGTTTTCGATATGATTATACGGCAAATTACTTTGCCTTGAATGTCAATGTCCTGTGCAGTGACTGGATATTTCAAATACTTTGATATGAACTCTAAAAGCTTCTGATTGCCACCCGGAAATTCAGGCATTTGATCAACAGTATCAAAAATATAAGTTGCTGTATCTATTCTGCCGGGATTCACTTCATGTTCTTCAAACTCCGATTCGTTATAAGTGTTGGGTAAAGGAGATGAATCGTTTTTTTTGATTGTTGTTTCAGATATTGCTGTTTGCGGATTCTTTGTTTTAAAAGTACAACCTATTACCGCTAAACCTATCAGCACCAAAAATATTGTTCTTTTCATAACGTTTTAGAATAAAATGGTTTATATATGGTGACTATCGTTAAGTAGTACTTTTATTATTTTAGTTCAAAGGCTATTGTCAAAGTTAACCAAGCAAAGTAAAATAGTATTATTTCCAACTGATTAAGTTGATCTACGCCATTCTTTCATTTTATTGAAGTTTGTTTCATAGTTTATCAGCTTAATCAGCTGGAAATTAATTAATTATTTTGTTTTTGTTTCCTCAATTTCCATTTCTTTATCATTCTCCTTATAAAGAAGCCAAGCGGGATAATCAGAATTAAGTATGGCCATAAACCGAAGAATTCCAAAATGAAGTCTACCAATCCGTACCAACCATCAGCCATGGATTCTTTGAGCTTTTCCCAGAAACTATCACGCTTTACAGGTTTGAACGTAAAATCTTTTTGGGTGGATAGGGTCATATTCAGCGTGCTGAAATCTACACAATCGTTCAAATAGCGTAACCTGCCTTGGGTGCTTTCAATTTCTTCCTGCAATACCCGAATGGATTCTTCAATTTCAATGATATCTTTTACCGAATTGGCTTTCTTCATGATTTCATTGTAACGCGCCAGTGAATTTCGCTTGCTGTTAAGACGGCTTTCCAAATCTACGAATTCTTCGGTAACGTCGCGTGCCTGAATCTCCTTGTATAGTATTTTGCTGCTGCCTTTTTCGGCAGAACCCACAAATCGTTCAAAGTTCACTACCGGAATACGGATAACCAGTTCATACCCCGACTGGTTATCTGAGTTTTTCAGGTTTTCGTTGGCGTAATATCCACCTGCCGATTTAACCAGTGAATCTATTTTTTGTTTTGCACTTTCCAAATTGTCAACCTGCAAGCCTAACCGTCCGTCTTTAATGATTTTCTTATTAATGACTTCGGGCCTTACCTTTTCAGGTTCAACTTTTATTTTGTGAGTGACTTCCTGTGTAATGCCTTCTTTTACATCGGCAATATCCTTGCCGTTTATTTCTTCATTACTTTTTACATCGGCAACGGAAATAGCCTTATCATTTTTCATTTCTGATTTTTTTAAAGAACTGAAGGCCATGACATCAACATTATTCACATTCTGCTTTTTTGTGCAAGCAAATAATATTAAAACAACTAACAATAAATAAGATGATTTTTTCATGATTTTATGTATTAAATAGGAGGTGAATATTAGATAATCTGAAATAATTAAATGTGTTTTTATTTAAGTCGAAATTCAACTGGAAGTGTATAATAAACGTTTACATTTACTCCATTCTGCTTGCCGGGAATAAACCTGGGTAATGTTTTTAAAACCCGCAACGCTTCTTTATCGCAATAAGGATCAAGTGATCTGACAACTTCCGGGTTTGCAATACTACCTGTTCTTGTTACCACAAAACGTAATATTACTTTTCCCCGGATGCCGTATCTTGAGGCATTGATAGGATATTTCAGCCTTTTTGAAATAATATACATTAACTCTTTATCTCCTCCAGGGAATTGCGGCATTTGTTCTATAACCTGATATATAGTTTCATTATCCACCAGAACTTCCTTCTCGTATGATTCAGGAGAATAATAGTTCTTATTCGGATTAGGTAAAGGCATTTCGGTAATTAGATTCTGTTGATCGCTTTCTTTAATTTTGTGGTGGCAGGAAGTGAATCCAATGGCAGAAAGGATAATGACTACATAAAAGCTTATTGATTGGTATCTGTTTTTTTGGATCATTGCTTCAACTATTAAAATAACTATGCAAATATAGGTATTCATCAATTAAATTAACGTATAAAACGAATGTTTATTTTATAATAATTTTGTTTTATTTATTTCAGGGATGATGAGTAAGTCATCAACTTATAAAATTGATGTTACTAATCCTATTTTCAATGAAAACGTAAGGTGGGAAAATGAAAATATAGAATTATTTCCGTTTGTTTACCAGGTAAATACCCACCAACACTACAACGGCTCCCCCAATTTCATGGAAGGTCAGTATTTCACTTAAGATAAGTACGGAGAAGATGGCTGTAAACACTGTCTGGCTCAACAGGCTGACAGATGCAACCGTAGGCCGGATATGACCCAAAGCCTGATTGATGGCAAGCCAGCCCAGCAGTTGTGGTACAATACCCAGGGTGCCCAGTGCCAGCCAGGTGGTAGTGCTGAAACCCCAGAGTGGAGTGGAGGTGAAAAGACAAATCAGACCAAGTACCACAGTACTGGCAATCATTGAGATGGTAGTAAACGAAAAAGTATCCAATGAATTCCTGCCTTTCCTTACTGTAATCAGATAGGCTCCATAGAACATGCTGGCGATAATGGCCAATACATTCCCGAAATTTAAATTAGCCTGAAGTACCTGATTAACACCAATGATGATAGTTACTCCCAGAATGGAAATAACAGTACCAATCCAGAATATCCCGGTTGGTTTTTCTTTCATGAAAAGCAATGCCCCAATGCCTACCCATACAGGTGCCAGATTAGCAAGCAAAGTTGATATGGTGGCTTTGGAAAGCATGATGGAGGTATTCCACAAGGCTATATCGCAAGCAAATAACACACCACAGATGATGGCTATTTTAACCCCATTGCGATCAGTAATCGGTTTCCTGAAATAAAGCCAAACTGGTATGATACCGATTGTACCAATCAGCAACCTGTAAAACCCGGATCCAAATCCGCTGATATTTGCGATCTTTACTAATATAGCCGACCACGAAATGCACAGGATACCAAACAACAACAGTAAATAATGAACCCACGGATGGTCTTTGTGCAGTTTAATCATAATTTAGAATCAAGAATTAAGAACCAAGAACCAAGACAGATGACCCAAGAACTAAGATTTGAAGATCGGAAATATCTTCAAATTTAAACACCCAATACAATATTTGCATCAATGTTTAATTTTTTACTCATTTCACGGGCCACTTTTAATGTGGGTTCGCTTTTCCCCGATAGATATTCGCTGACACGGGATGGACTAATACCTAGAATTTCAGATAGTTTGAGTTGAGTCAGATTCATCTCATACATTCGAAGCTTGATTGTCTCTACTAACGTTGGTGCGGTTATTGGATAATATTCTTCTTCATAATCAGCAACTAAATCTGAAAGTAAGTCTAATTCAATATAGTTTTTGTCATCAATTGGCGTATCATTGCCAACTACTTTCAATAGTTCTTCAATTCTTTCAGTTGCCCCTCTATATTGTTTTTCTGTTTTAATCTTTGCCATAATATTAAATGTTAGAGCAGTTTATTTTATCATATTCATTATGTGTCCCAATAAAACGAATATAAACTTTTCTTGAGTTGAAAATAATAATTGCAACCAGCCTGTAATCATTCCCTTTTATGTTAAATACATACCGATAATTCCCGACATAATCAACACTGTTAAAGGTTTGTTTAATGTCTGCTAAACATGTCCATTCACTGCGTTCTGTTTTTTTATACCAATCCCTTAGAGCTACGTCTGCATTTGCATGTTTTTTTACATACTCCTTGATGGCAGCGAATGTTACAACTCTCATTGCTTAAGTTTTAGGTTACAAAAATACTACATAATTTCAAAATAAGATATTAAATTCCAAAAAATAGAATTATTTCAATATTTTTCAGTATTATATAAAAAGTGATTAAAAATCATATTTATAAAATTGCTCTCACCATCCGATCATTTCCAGAGATGTCTTTTCTTAGAACTATGTTTTGAAAACCCATACCGGTGAGCAAATCAACACATTGATTTCCAGTAGAACGGTTAATTTCAAAGTAAAGTTTTCCATTAGGTTGTAAATGTTGCCGGGCAAAGAGGGCTATCTTACGGTAAAACAGCAGCGGGTCGTTATCGGGAACAAACAGAGCCAAATGAGGTTCATATTCCAATACATTGGGTAACATGTCATCCTTTTCATTCTCTGTAATATACGGTGGATTGCTGACAATAATGTCCCATTTCGAATTAATATCCGGTGTATTCAGGATGTCGACTATCCTAAAATTCACATTCAGATTGTTTCGGATGGCATTCCCTTGAGCTGTCTCGAGTGCTTTTTCGGAAATATCAAAGGCCTCTACGCCCGAATTTGTAAATTCATGTTTCAATGCAATAGCAATACACCCGCTGCCTGTACCAATATCCAATATCCGTAATTCCTGATTTTTATTGTTCTCCCTGCAAATCCAGTCCACCAGTTCTTCCGTTTCAGGCCGGGGTATTAAAACTGACTCATTCACTGTAAATGGGAGTCCATAAAACTCTGTTTCGCCCAAAATATACTGTATTGGGATAAATTTCTTTAGTTTTTTGATAAAACTTTCTATTTCATGGTATTGTTCGTTAGAAAAAAGTGTATTTTTGTTAACGTAAACTTCAGTGCGTGTATAGCCTGTCAGTTTTTCTATGATCAGATAGCTGAAACTCTTGATTTCTGTTTCGGGATAAAGCCCCTTTAGCTCCGATTGTAAATGTTCAAAGGTGGTTTGCATGATACAAAGATAAATAAAAGCCCCCTAACCCCCAAAAAGGGGAAAAGAAATTGATTTATGAATAAAATACAAAACGATACTAACAATCCGTTTCCCCATTTAGGGGATAGGGATCTTTATATGTCCCGTTGCCTGCAACTGGCTGAACTTGCCGGTGGGCACGTAGCACCCAATCCCATGGTTGGCTCTGTGTTGGTATGTGATGATAAAATTATAGGCGAAGGGTATCACCGTCATTTTGGTGAAGAACATGCCGAACCCAATGCCATACGGTCCGTAAAAGATCCTGCATTACTCAAACGTGCCACTATGTATGTCAGCCTGGAGCCTTGTTCACATTATGGCAAGACCCCACCATGTGCCGATCTGATCGTGTTAAGCAAAATACCAAGGGTAGTCATCGGCACGCTCGACCCTAATCCAAAGGTGTCGGGTAGGGGAGTAGAGATACTTCGTAAAGCAGGAATTGAAGTTATAGTGGGTGTCCTGGAAGATGATTGCCGGGAATTGAACAAACGTTTTTTTATTTTTCAGGAACAAAAACGTCCGTATATCTTGCTCAAATGGGCACAAACCCAGGATGGTTTTATTGACCGGTTACGAAAAGATTCCTCTGAAACCCCTTTGCTTATCTCCAATAATATCACCAAACAACTGACCCATAGGATGCGTTCTGAAAATCAGGCCATATTGGTAGGTGCCAATACCGTGTTGCTGGATAATCCGTCCTTAACGGTTCGTAACTGGTCGGGTAAATCCCCCATCCGTATTGCCATTGACAGGCAAGGACGTATTCCCCAAAATTTCAATTTGTTGGATGGAAGTATCCCAACAATTGTTTTTACGGAAAAAGAACAGATCAATAGGCACAATGTTGAGTTTGTTAATGTTGATTTTGATGCCAACTGCCTAAAAACCATATTGCATAAAATATACGAACGTAATATCCATTCTGTTCTGATAGAAGGGGGAGCAAGCATATTAAACAGTTTTATTGAAGCGGGTCTGTGGGACGAAGCCAATATTGAAGTATCGCAACAACGCATAGCAACTGGTGTGGCTGCACCCATTTTGTCTCTTCAACCTGTATCCCGAAAATCGTACGAGGGTCATGAATGGCTGTTTTTCAAAAAATAAAACTAATTCTAAATAGTCTATGAATCACTTTATTACAGTAATTGTTTTAGCATTTTATGGATATACACTTATCAGTATCATATCGGTATTGCTTCTTGAAAATCGTAATCCTGCAAAATCATTATCGTGGGTGTTGGTTTTGTTATTTATACCTATAATTGGAGTGTTCTTTTATTTGTTGTTAGGTCAGGATTACCGTAAGAAAAAGATTATTTCTAAAAAAAGTATCCGGTCGGTCATCGATCGGCCAATTGCTTCCTTTGACCTGAATAAACTGGACAGGTCATTGATGAATGATAATCAGTTGAATCTGGTTAAAATGTTATACAAGAACAGTGAGGCAGCCGGATATGCATTCAACAAAATCGATGTGCTATCCGATGGTGAAAGTACTTTTCAGGCTGTCTTTGAAGCAATCCGCCAGGCGAAAGATCACATTCATATTGAATTTTTTATTTTCGATGACGATAAAATATCAAATCAATTACGTGAATTGCTCATACTTAAATCCCTGGAGGGTGTTCGTGTCCGAATGATTTACGATTACTGGGGAAGTTTTAATCTGTCGAAGAAATACCTTCGCTCATTGAAGGAAGCAGGTGTCTATTATCGCCCTTTCTTACCATTCCGTTGGCGCATATCGCGAAGCAGTAAAATCAATTACCGCAATCACCGCAAGCTCATCATTATAGATGGCAAAACGGGCTTTACTGGTGGTTTGAATGTTGCCGACCGGTATATTTATGGAAATTCGTTGGGTAAATGGCGCGATACTTTTGTACGGCTCGAAGGATCGGTAGTCCATGGCCTTCAATTGCTGTTTATGGTCGATTGGTTTTTTGTTGATCGTAAGTTGATCGATGGCCCTGAATACTTTCCGGAACCTAAAAAGTATGAACAAAATATGATTCAACTGGTCAACAGTGGCCCCGATTCCGATTGGCAAGCCATCATGCAGGGCATTGCATCAGCTATTTCGTCTGCCACGAAATATGTTTATATCCATTCTCCGTATTATATGCCTACCGATGTCATTGATACCTGCATGCAAATGGCAGCATTGAGTGGTGTTGATGTCCGTCTGATGATTCCTGAAAGATCAGATTCCAGGCTTTCAGATGCCAGCACCAATAGCTATCTGGGTCCTGTCCTGGAGGCTGGAGCGCGGGTTTATCGATATAATAATGGTTTTCTGCATAGCAAAGCAATTGTCATTGATGATTTCATTTCAATCGTCGGATCCTGTAACCTGGACGAACGTAGTTTTGTCCAAAACTTCGAAGCAAATGCTTTTATTTACGACCCTGTTACAGCATCGCACTTAAAAGATCTTTTCATGAAGGATACCCTGAATTGCGAGGAATTAAGCCTGGAAGGCTGGACGAACCGAAAAAGAAGGCAAAAACTGAAAGAATCTTTTGCCCGGTTATTCAGCCCTCTCATGTAACTGAAAATACGTTTTAGCAGTTTTTCTACTAAAATCGGGTAGTAATATTTTCACCAAATAATATTTTTGTTTATTTTTGTACCACCTAACCAAGTGAGCGGGATGTAGCTCAGCCCGGTTTAGAGTACCGGTCTGGGGGACCGGTGGTCGCAAGTTCGAATCTTGTCATCCCGACTGAATACTTTAAAGGAGTTTGCATTTTATTGTGAGCTCCTTATTTT
>JAQTUE010000011.1 GCA_028710415.1 Paludibacter sp.
TTGGTAATCCCGTGCATCGTCAGGTTGCCGGTAAGCTTATAGTCTTTCCCTTTTACTTTTTTAAACGAAGTACTCTTGAATACGAGGGTCTGGTATTTCTGGGCATCAAAAAAGTCCGGGCTTTTCAAATGAGTGTCACGTTGTTCTACATCAGTATTAATGCTTGCAATCTGTGCGGTTACTTCAATTTTAGCATCACTGTAATCTGGTTTCGTAGTGACTGCCTTAATTTCAAACTGTTTAAAATTACCACTTACATGTGAGATCATCAGATGGGAGATTGTAAATCCCAACCTGGAATGAGGAGGATCACTGACCCATGTTTGGGAGAATGTAGTACCTGCCAATAGCAAAAGTACAATTGATAGACTAATCTTTTTCATAATTGTTTGTTTTGTTTTTTTTGTTTAGAAATTTATTTGCTTTGTTCTAAATAGAAAGTCAATTTAAAGGTGTATTAATTGACTGTCTGAATTTTATGGTTTATAAAACTATTAATTACAGTCGGTTAATCAGCTACGTTAAGTATTCAAAACAGTTAAAACAGTCATTTTGTTCTTTTAATGCACATCTTTGTTGAATAAAAAGTATTTTAGGAAAGCTATGAATAAAATGTATGGACATTGTTGAATACATAAAGTAACCGCATAAAAAAAGTCATGCTGCCCTCTGGGAGGATAGCATGACTAATTATTATTGAAGGAGATAATGCGATAATCTTTAAAAATTAATTATCTGTGTAAATCTGTGTCATCAGTGGACAATCTTTCACATTCATCTCTTCTATTTTATTTCTTTTATTAAAGAATTAATCTGTGTAAATCAGAATCGTTAGGACCTGATGCGCATAATCTATTAATTCTAATTTCCAAAAATCAGTTCCCCAAAGTATTCCGGGCAGTGAAAATCAGGTTTTTCAGTCTTTACCGGACTCCAGGTCACGAAATGCCTGGAATCGGTACCATCGGCACATTTATAGAAATTTCCCAATAGTTTCTCGGGCAGGTTTTCAGGATCAATCCCTATGAGTTTAAATGGTATTTCAACAGTCAGCTCCCATTCAAACGAACCTTCCATTTCATTGAATGCACGGCGACCAATGGAGGGAGCTCGTTTTATAGTGAGCAATTCTTCCTGAGTGAATGGAACCACATCTTCGTATCTGCTTTTACGGGTAGCTGCTGAACAGGTACCGATACAGTTAAATTCAAAATTGGTATATTTGTCTGCACCCACCGGCATGCAAAAGAATTCTACACAACTGTCCTCATGCACAGGGTCCTGGTCATTGGAATAAATGGCCCGGAGCATGCTTCCACGTACTGAGTATTTGATAAAAATGCTTTCTTTGGAACGTGCGATATTGAATTGGGTAATCGGGCGGTAAGGATACTCTTTCGCCCAGTTTAGTATTTCAATGGTATCCAAAACTCCAAAATCATCCAGGATATCCCTGGCTGATTCAATGTCAATATTATCTAAAGCTTCGATATATCGTATTATTAAGCTTTTCATATTTTTAGGTGTAAGTAATTTTCTGCAATATTAACGAATAATTCTGACAATCTCTTGATTTTTATCAGTTTTTTTTTGTGATATTATAACCAAATCGATGTTAATGTAATTAAATCAGTGTGTTGAAATTACACATTATAAATTTGATTCAGGATACGAATACAAAAAAGGACAAAACCTCCAAACTGGTTGATTTGTCCTTTTTAATTAAGTCCTTAATAAACAAGGTAGTTTATTTAAGCAACAACTGCATTTTCAGCAACTTTATATCCTAAAACGAGTTCGTCAATAATTTCCTTTACAGTAGTGATCTTGGTGGCCAGGTAAGCATTGCTGCCAGCGAAGGCATATCCTTTATCCATCTTACCAAGGTAAGCGTTGTACAACGTTACAATGATGCAATAAGGCACCTTTGTGTAATCACAGGTATGCAAACAATTGTAAGGACATGATTTCGGTTTTGTCAGGCCAAGTTTTACTTTTTCAAGGAACTCACCTTTCAAGGCACGACCAGGCATTCCTACCGGACTTTGAATAATTTCAACGTCATGGTCTTTTGCTTTGATATACGATTCCTTAAACTTGATATCCGCATCACATTCCGTAGTGGTTACAAAGCGGCTGGCAATCTGAACGCCTTTTGCACCTAACTTCATAATCTCATAGATGTCTTCACCGGTATAAATTCCACCGGCTGCAATAACAGGTATTTCCTGGTTGTATTTTTCCTCGAATACTGCTACTTCTTTTACTACTTCAGGAACCAGTTTTTGAATCGAGAAATTCTCATCTTCAATCTGACTGGTCTTAAAACCAAGATGTCCTCCGGCTTTAGGTCCTTCAACTACTACCAGGTCAGGTAAATAATCGTACAGTGTTTTCCACTTTTCACAAATGATCCGTGCTGCTCTGGCAGACGAAACAATGGGCACCAGTTTAGTGGTACATCCCGGAGTCCGGTATTTTGGCAAATCCATTGGAAGTCCTGCACCTGCAAAGATTACATCAGCTTTTTCAGCAATTGCTGTTTTAACCATATCACTGAAATTCGTCAGCGCCATCATGATATTTACACCAATGATTCCTGATGATTTTTCTTTTGCTTTTCTAATTTCCTCCCTGAGGCCTATTATACAAGCTTCCATATAATCTTTCGCTGAATTACGATATATTAAACCGATTCCCGCACACGAAATAACGCCTACACCCCCCTCATTTGCAACGGCAGACGCTAAACCAGATAAAGAAATTCCAACACCCATACCTCCTTGTATTATTGGTATGCGGGCTATCAGATTTCCAATTTTTAAGTTATTCATATTGCACATTTTGATATTTATTGTGCAAATGTACAAATTAATAGGCGAATAAGATGAAAAGTTTAAACTATCTAACCTACATTTAACAGTATTCACGGCTTTCTCAGCGTGTTTTTGTGTAAATATGAAAGAAATTCTCAATTTTAGGTTCGAATTGGTTTTTACACTGCCCAAATTCAATAATTTCAAGAATTAGGAAAATATCCCAAAACATACTATCTTTGAAATCAGAATCCAAAACAATGAACTTACAAGATATGACTTTTACTGCAATAGACTTTGAAACTGCACATGACAGTTATCCCTGCGAAATAGGACTTACCCGGGTACAGGATGGAAAGATTATTGAATCTAAATCCTGGTTGATTAAGCCGGCTTGCTATCCCTATATGAACCCCTGGAATCAAAAGGTGCACGGCATTTCTACCCGGGATGTATCTACCGCCCATACTTTCGAAGAACTCTGGGGTGAACTCAAGCCCTGGATGGAAGATACCATCCTGGTAGCCCACAATGCAGCTTTCGATATGAGGGTATTACGGGCTGCATTGGCTTATTACGATCTGGCATTACCCCATGTTGATTATTTCTGCACTGTAAGCGTTTCCAGGAAAGTATGGAAACAGTTGTCAAGCCATTCGCTGGGTTCGGTAAGCCAGTTCCACAATATCCATTTTAACCACCACCGGGCAGGTGATGATGCGGAAGTATGTGCCATGATTGCTTTAAAAGCTTTTGAGGCTATAGAAGCAAAAGATGTTCATGATGGATTATCCAGGATAGGAGTGCCCCTTAAAAAGCTTTAAAATGAGAATCGAATATCGAATCTAAGTTGATTTAAAATACTTAATTTGATTACTTACCTAAATACAAAAAAGGTTTATTGAAACGAATTTCAATAAACCTTTTTTGTTTCTGTTGGTTGATTTGTTATTCAAAGTACCTTTCAGTACATGAAAGCATATTTTAACTTAGAAACCTTTAACAAGAAAAAATTAATTTATACTGTTTATCAAAGGATTAGATTCCCAATGAGGCACGGACTGCATCAATTTTCTTATTCGCTGACGCATCGGCTGCATCATATTCTGCACGTGATTTCATTTCACCACGTACTTCAATGTAAAACTTGATCTTTGGTTCTGTTCCCGAAGGGCGTACGGATATCTTGGTGCCGTCTTCGGTAAAGTATTGCAGTACATTGGATGTTGCAGGCATGATCAGGTCTGTCACAACGTTTGTGTCCATATTGGTCATTTTCAACGCTTCGTAGTCTTTGATAATCCTGACTTTCGATCCGGCTATTTCTTTTGGTGGATTGGTACTGAAATTCTTCATCATCTGGATGATTTCTTCCGCTCCTGATTTTCCTTTACGTACTACGGAAATGCCTTTTTCTTTTCCATAACCGTATTCAATGTAAATATCCTGCAACAATTCAAACAGCGTTTTGCCGTTATCTTTTGCCCAGGCAGCAATCTCCGCCATCATAGCGCAGGAGGACACAGCGTCTTTGTCACGGGCAAATTCTTCAGGTAAGAAACCGTAGCTTTCTTCACCACCGCCAATATATTGTTTCTTGCCTTCGTTTTCACGAATTACAGCAGCAATCCATTTAAATCCTGTGAAACAATCGAAACATTCAACATCGTTGCGATCAGCAATCTGTTTGATAATTTCGGTGGTAACAATGGTTTTTACGATATATTCATTGCCCTTTATTTTGCCCAGTTCTTTCCAGCGACGGATCAAATAATAGATAAAGAGAAGGGCAGTCTGGTTGCCATTCACCAATATCCATTCGCCTTTGTCGTTTTTAACGGCAATCCCCAGCCTGTCAGCATCAGGGTCTGATGCCATCACGATATCAGCATCTGTTTCGATGGCTTTTTTTACTGCCATATCCAGTGCAGCAGGTTCTTCCGGGTTCGGGGATACTACAGTTGGAAAATCACCACTGGTAACATCCTGTTCGGGTACATGGATAATGTTGCTGAAACCATATTCTGTCAATGCCCAAGGGATTAATTTAACGCCGGTTCCATGAATCGGAGTATACACAATTTTCAGGTCGCTGTTGCGTTTAATAGCTTCCGGTGAAAGGGAAAGTGTTTTTATACTGTTGATAAATGCCTTGTCTATTTCTTCGCCGATAATCTCAATCAGTTCAGGGTTACCCTTAAATTTGATATCGTCTACGTTCGTAATTTTAGTAACTTCGGTAATTACATTCTCATCATGAGGGGCAATCATTTGTGCACCATCATCCCAATATGCTTTGTAACCGTTGTATTCTTTCGGATTATGCGAAGCAGTAAGGATAATACCACTCTGGCATCCCAGTTTACGGATTGCAAAAGAGGCTTCCGGGGTAGGACGAAGGTCTTCGAACAAATACACCATGATACCGTTGGCCGAAAATATATTTGCTGAGATCTCAGCAAACTTGCGGCTGTTATTGCGGCAGTCGTGACCAATCACTACGCTGATTTGTGGTATGTTTGGAAACTGATCTTTCAGGTAATTGCTCAACCCTTGTGTGGCAGCACCCACGGTATAAATGTTCATCCTGTTTGTACCTGCACCCATAATCCCACGCAAGCCACCGGTTCCAAATTCCAGATCCCTGTAAAACGATTCAATTAATTCTGACTTATCATCAGCATCTATCATCCGGCGAATGTCGTTTTTGGTTTCTTCGTTGTAATTGCCATCCAGCCAGGTTTGCGCTTTTGCCAGCACTTCGGTTAGTAATGTATTGGTTTCCATATTGTTTGAAGTTTGATTTTTCAGTGTTAATTGAAGTGCTAAAATACTTCTTTTTTTTGAATATGAAAACAATTCAAGGGGCGTATAGTTTAAAATATAATAACTAAACTTACGTTATTAATTTAGAAATTAAAAAATAGAGCCTTCAAATTCGATATAACTTTAAATTAATTTACCCTTTTTCTTTCCTATATACATTCATTTTATTCCCTTTTAACCAATTCCCAAGATGTTCGCCATCAACATTATATCTCTATGATATTTTAGTGGTATCTTAGATATCTCTTAGATATCTCTTAGATATCCCTTAGATATCCCATATCATTAATAGGTTATGATATCTAAGTTATATGTAAATAACAATTAAGACTAAGTTGAAATAAAGCATAAATATGATGAAGAACGGCTCCTTTGGGTATAATTGGTTGGCAACATTGCATAAAAAAACACTTCAACCGGTCATGATTGAAGTGCTTAATTCAAAAGGTAAGTTTTTATTTTTTCATATTCGGCAATTCAAGGCCATAGCCCTTTTTCTTGTCCTCTGCTTTCAGCATGAAGGCAACCAGGAATGCCAGTACACCAAAGATCATGAAGATCATGTTGGCTTTGGTATAATCATAGCGCAAGGCAATCTTTTGCTTGTCAATCTCGGCGTAGCCTGCTTTCACACATGCATCCTCCACCTGTTTCTGCATTTTATCCTTGCCCTGAACGGCAGGCAACAATTTTACAGCTGCCAGGTTCACACTGACCAGTTGGTTTTTGAAACCTGCAAAACCGGTGGTGTCCTGAACTCCTTCGTATTCGGTGTTTACCAATACTTCATTGATCAGGCGCGTCGTGGTGACATCCACAGCCTTTTCAAAATCAATTTTGTTCAGGTTCAATTGTGGTTGCATTTGGGTATAGGTATCCGTGATGGCATCTTTGACCACTACTTTTGCTTTCGATACGGTAGGATTCGAAGAACTTAATACGAAACCGATTAACAAAGGAACACACATTAAACCGATGTTTTGAATCCAGAAAATCAATGCATACGCTGTTCCCAATTGTTTTTCAGGAATGATTTTTGGCACTGAAGGCCACATCGCCGATGGAACCAATGATAAAGCGATTCCCAACACGACGGTTACCGCCATGGCCAGGATCCAGTTATTCAGGAATGGAATTGAAAAAATGGCATGTACAAAAATCAGTAATACCGCCCCTACAATCATAATGGTGGCACCTTTACCTTTTTTGTCATACATGTTTCCGAAAAACGGAGTTAGGAAAAGCGTCCCTAATGGCAATACACTTGGAATTAAACCGGCCAGGTCAGGATCTACCTGATATTTATTGATCACCAGGTCGGTGGCAAATTTAATCCAGGGGAATACAGCCGAATAGAATAATACACACAGCAGGGCAATTAACCAGAAACCTTTATTGGTAATAATCATCACTACATCAGCCATTTTAAACGGTTCTTCGTCTTCTTTTTCAATATGTGCTTCGGAAGCTTCCAGTTTCACATCCATGCGTACATAGACGATGTAGGCTATCAATCCGATGCAAAGCAACAATGCTCCAAACAGGATAGGAATGGATACATCACCGAAATAATGGGCTATTGGAAGGGGAATAGCAATTGCAAGTAGGGTACCCAGGCGGGCAAACGAGACTTGCATACCCATGGCTAATGCCATTTCTTTACCTTTGAACCATTTTACAATAATTCGAGATACGGTAATACCCGCAGTTTCCACACCCACCGCAAATATTGCATACCCCAGGGCCGCAAACATTACCTGTGCCTTGATACCAAAAATAGGTGCCATTCCTTCGGGAAAGAAACGGGAGATGGCAAAAAATTTCATTCCAGCCCCAAGGATCATAATTGCCGTTGAAAGTATTCCTGTGAACCGTACTCCGGTCTTATCCAGTAGGATACCACCAAATATAAGCATTAGCAAAAATACATTGAACCACCCGTAGGCACTGGTGAAAATACCGTAATCCATGTTGTCCCATTTAAGCTGGCTTTCGAGCATGGGCTTTAACGGACTCATGGCATCGGCAATAAAATAACCACAGAACATGGTGAATGAAACGATGGCCAGTGCGGTCCAACGGGCAGTAGATGATTCCCGAAGCGAAGAAGAAACTTTTTCAGTCATAAACTATTTGTATTTAAAGGTGTTTGTATAATAAACGGTACCAAGGAATTTTAGCCCGCAAATCTACTGAAAAAAGTAATAAGTTGTTGAATTTATTTGTTGTTAAATAGATAAACCTGTAAAATAAAGGTGACTTTAATTCATTTAAATCGAATTTTTCAGTAAAAAACCGGTAATTTTAAACTTCGCCTAACTGCCATAATTACCGATTCTATTATACTTTTCGCATTCGGTACTATTTTTGAGCAAAGTTTGGCACAACTTATGAGGGAACAAACTAAATTTCATAAAACATAAACAAACGATTAATAAAACTTTAAAGAACCCTTCGTAATTACTCTTTATTTACTATTTTTGTAAACTAATCATTTAGGAGAACCAAATATATGACAGTCAACTATTCGGAACAATTGCACAATGTGCTACTTTATAGCTCACAAGAAGCAGAGCGTTTAGGCAACAATTACGTAGGTCCTGAACACCTGTTATTGGGCATTTTACGTAACGGGAATGGAAAAGCCATCGATATATTGAATGTATCGCATGTCAATTTGTTGAAAATTAAACAAACCATAGAAAGTCAGATTCGTACTGACCTTGATCCCAGTGGGACAGAAATTCCAAACTTAAAAAGCACGGAACGGATTAAAAAAATTATGGAGCTTGAAACACGTTCCCTGTCAGCAGAAACAGCTGATACCGAGCATTTATTGCTGGCCATATTAAAAGAAAAAAACAACCTGGCCGGTGATATATTATTAGCCGAACATTTGACATACGATCAGGCAAAAGCCCTGATTGAACAACCGAATGATATTCGAATGGGTTCGAGTTTCTCGGATGATGATGATGAAGATGAAGATCCACGCAACAAGAAGAAATCGAATCCATCCTCTTCAGGTACCAAACAAAGCGATACGCCTGCGTTGGATACTTTTGGAACGGATATTACGAAAGCTGCCCTTGAAAACCGACTTGATCCGATAGTAGGCCGTAACCGTGAGATTGAACGGCTGGCACAGATCCTGAGCCGTCGTAAGAAAAATAACCCGGTATTGATTGGTGATCCGGGTGTTGGTAAGTCAGCGATTGTTGAAGGACTGGCACTGAGAATCATTCAACGTCGTGTTTCACGTGTGCTGTTTGATAAACGGGTGGTATCGTTGGATATGGCATCCATTGTGGCAGGAACGAAATATCGTGGACAGTTTGAAGAAAGGATTAAAGCAATTCTAAATGAATTGTCCAAGAATCCTGATGTCATCCTGTTTATCGATGAAATACATACTATTGTAGGGGCGGGTGGTGCGCCGGGTTCCCTGGATGCTGCCAATATGCTGAAGCCTGCATTAGCGCGTGGTGAAATACAGTGCGTCGGGGCAACAACCCTCGACGAATACCGTCAGAGTATTGAAAAGGATGGTGCCCTTGAACGTCGATTCCAGAAAGTAATGGTCGATCCGACTACTGCCGAAGAAACCCAGCTGATCCTTGAAAACATTCAGGACCGGTATGAGTACCATCACAATGTACGCTATACCCCTGAAGCTATCAAGGCTTGTGTACGATTGACAGAAAGGTATATCACCGACCGGTGTTTTCCTGATAAAGCAATTGATGCGTTGGACGAAGCCGGATCCCGTGTTCATATCGGTACAGTTTCGGTACCTGCTGAGATTGAAGAACTGGAAAAGAAGATTGAAGATTTACGCAAAGATAAGCTGAAAGTACTCTCAGAACAGAAATACGAACTGGCTGGTCCGATACGTGATCAGGAAAAACAATTGCAATACCAACTTGAAGATGCTGTGAAGCGTTGGGAAGATGAAGCACAATTGCATCCTGAAACGGTAGATGAAGAACAGGTGGCTGAAGTAGTTGCCATGATGTCAGGTATTCCGGTACAACGAATTGCACAGGCTGAAGGACTCAAACTGCGTCAGATGAAAGACTGGCTGCAACAAAAGATCATTGGACAGGATGATGCCGTAAATAAGATAGTAAAAGCCATTCAACGTAACCGCATTGGTTTGAAAGATCCGAGCAAACCAATAGGTTCATTTATCTTCTTAGGCCCGACAGGAGTTGGTAAGACTCATCTGGCCAAGATGCTGGCAGAATTTATGTTCGACAGTTCTGATGCACTGATCAGGGTGGATATGAGCGAATACATGGAGAAATTCAGTGTATCCCGTTTAATCGGAGCACCTCCGGGATATGTTGGTTATGAAGAAGGCGGACAATTGACTGAAAAAGTTCGTAGGAAACCGTATTCGATCATCCTGCTGGATGAAATTGAAAAGGCACATCCCGATGTGTTTAATCTGTTGCTTCAGGTGATGGATGAAGGCCGTTTGACCGATAGCCTTGGACGAAGAATTGATTTTAAGAATACCATTATCATCATGACCTCCAACATTGGTACCCGTCAGTTAAAGGACTTTGGTAAAGGTGTTGGATTCAGTACCCCTAGTACTGTTGAAGGTGATTCTGAATTTTCACGCGGAGTGATTCAAAAAGCATTGAACCGTACCTTTGCTCCTGAATTCCTGAATCGTGTGGATGATGTGATCATGTTCGAACAATTGAGCCGTGCTTCCATATCGTCAATCATAGACCTGGAACTGAAAGGACTCTTTGGACGTGTTGTCACAATGGGATATAAACTTGAACTGACCCAGGAAGCCAAAGACTTCATTGCTGAAAAGGGATATGATGTACAGTTTGGTGCCCGTCCGTTGAAACGTGCTATTCAAAAGAACCTGGAAGATGGATTGGCTGATGTAGTCTTAGGTGGTGAATTGTTAGAGGGTGATACCATTTTGATGGATCTGGAACCTGAAACTAAGACTATCTTTGCTAAAATTGTAAAACCAACAGTTGAATTGAAAAGCTAAATCAGAGGCCTTTAATGAATAAAATTTCATAGCTATAAAATAAACGGAATATGAAAGTCATTCTGGATATCAAGGAAGACAGCCGAACACCATTTTTAATGGAAATGCTTAGAAGTCTAAGATCAATTAAAGTTGTCAAGGAAGTGAAAGATAAACACAAAAGTCAACAGATTGCAGATTTAGCAGAAGCGTTTCGTGATGTAAAATCCCATGAAGAAGGGAAGATAAAGCTGAAATCAGCAAAAGACTTGTTAAATGAGCTTTGATGTAATTGCTACTAAGCCGTTTGAACGAAAAGTAAAACGGTTGGCAAAGAAGTATAAAACTTTTGCAAGTGACTTAGCTAATGTGATTGAAGTATTATCTGAAAATCCTTTAATGGGAACCCAAATTAGTAAAGATTGTTACAAAATTCGTATCGCTATTACTAGTAAGGGAAGAGGTAAAAGTGGAGGTGTCAGATTAATTACGTATGTTCGAATAGTCAGCACTACTGTGTACTTACTGGATATTTATGATAAATCTGAACAATCAAATATTACTGATAAAGAATTGAAGATGCTTATTGATATTCTTGCTGTAGATTAATATAATAATACTATTCATTTAAATAAATCAAAATCCCCGTTACATATTATGTAATGGGGATTTTTTTATAAGCAAGTCTGCAGACTTGCTTATAACCAGATGTGGTTTGGATTCATAGGTAAACAAAAGAATGAATTTGCTACGACTAATAAAGGGTGTATACAGAAATATTCATTTTTTCTTTTGTAGTTTTATACTATTAACTTTCAGGTATTCCTTAATTTGATCAAAAGTCATTCCTGATATTTCTAAAGAGATTTTCTCTTTAATTTCTCTAAAAGTTTTTACTGTATCAAAATCTTTTTCTATCACTTTAGTCTTCATATTCTATTATTTCTTTAGGTGACCTTATTTCTAATGTAGGATAATTCATGCGTAAGTTGATTGAATTATAACCTCGGATTCTGTACACATTCACAATATGTTTGAAATTCCAACTTACTAAAATGTCAACTTTACAAATAGTTGCTGTTGCTATGTGAACACAATCATCAAAACTTGTCAGTCCAACAACTTTTTCTTCTATATATTTTGATGCAAGAGTCAATATTTCATCATTTACTTCTGCTCTTTCAGTAGATTCATTTGGTAAAGACTTGAAATAATCCCTTACATTTTCCGGAGCATTAACAAGTTCTGTTTCAGTTAAATCAGAGAAAACACATATTATTTCTTCAAGCTTGACTCTTTCAAAGAGTTGTAAAGTAACCTCTTCAAACTCTTTATCAAATACACCTCCAAAAACAGATGTATCAAAATAAAATCGTTGTCTCATAGTTAATTGTAAGTGTTTATAATGTAAACACGATGCAAATATACAACCTTGAAATTGAATTGATAACAAAATTCAAGTAAATTTGTTTGCCAACGATTATCGGATGAACACCATTTTTAATGGAAATGCTTAGAAGCCTTCGATCTTTTAAAGCGTTTTAGGAGGTAAAAGAGAAGCAAAAAGTCAGCAGGTTGCAGATTTAGCTGAAGCGTTTAGTGATCTGAAATCCCATGAAGTAGGGAAGATAAAGCTAAAATCAGCAAAGGGCTTGATCTATAAACTTTGAGAACTCAGAATATAAAAAAATCCCCGTTACAGTTCATGTAGCGGGGGTTTTATCTATAATAACAGAAGTAAAATAAAACATGAATTACATTACATTCTTCGCGTTACTCCAAATGTAGGCGTACTTTCATGTTTATACCGGTTGATGGCAGTAACAACAAAAGTGTAGTTTCCCCTGAACTTTTGATCCATGTCGCGTAAATCAATGCAATTATCAGTCGTACGGATCAGGATATTAGCAGGATCAGCCATATCGCCAACCTTTTTACCCTTGAAAGCATAAACAACATAATAGGCAATCTGACAGCCCCCTTCTTCGTTTACTTCATCCCAAAGCAGGAATGAGTCCTTGCCATCTTTTAAAACACGAATGTTTTGAGGTTGTGCCGATGCTTCACCGGGGATATTGCGGTTCACGGGACAAAGTGCAGGGTATTTATAAAAACTGTTTTGCAGGCTGTCATTCAAACCTTGTTTATTCTTTATAAAAGTCTTGGCACTGAAATAGACCGCTCCATCAATCTGAGGAAAACGTTTATTCAGGTGCAGCTGACGAACCAGTTCATTGCCATTGCGCCAGGCCTGGTTGGCTTCATGGGCACCTAACTGTGAATTGTACAGACCGGTATACAGGTTTTTACCATACGAGTTTTCACTCCACCATTTAACCAGTACTTCGTAGTCAGCTACTTTCTTGCCAATTTCCCAATAAAGCTGTGGAACTACATAATCGATAGTACCCTCCCTAAGCCATTTCAGGATATCGGCATACAAATCGTCGTAGTTTTGTACCCCCGCACGAGTTGCTGAGCCTTTCGGATCCACATTGTCATTCCTCCAAACCCCGAAAGGTGATACACCAAATTCCACCCAGGGCTTCAGTGATTTAATGGTTTGTTGCAATTCAGCAATCACCATGTTTACATTGTTGCGCCTCCAGTCGTTCTTCTGATCGGGAGCAAAGCCACGTGGGTATTTCCTGAAAGTAGCTTCATCAGGGAATTCCTCATTAGCAACCCGGTATGGATAAAAATAATCATCAAAGTGAATGGCGTCAATATCATACCGTTCAACTACATCTTCTACTACACGGTTCAGGAATGCCCTTGTTTCGTCCATGCCGGGATCAAAATAGGTTTTTCCACCATATTTGACATAAATGTCTTTGTTTTTAAAATACAAGTTGTCCTTGCTCAACTGGTCAGTCCTGTCGGAATTGGTAACCCGGTAAGGATTCAGCCACACATGTACTTCGATACAGCGTTTGTGAGCCTCCTCAATAATAAATTGCAGCGGATCATAATACGGATTTGGTTTTACACCTTGCTTACCGGTAAGCCAGTTCGACCACGGTTCAAGGGCTGAAGGATAGAAAGCATCAGCTGTAGGCCTGATTTGCAAAACAATGGCATTGATATTGTTTTTAGCCAGTTGATCCAGCATTTGCCTCATTTCATCACGCTGTGCTTTTGAAGTCAGGTTCTTTTGGCTGGGCCAGTCAATGTTTGCAACAGTGGCTACCCATACAGCACGCATTTCACGTTTTAATTGTTGAGCTGATAGTAGAGTATTAAAAATTAAAATGGCAATCAGCAAAGAAATAATTTTTTTCATAGATGCAAATTAAACGATTTATTATCAATTTATTAGTAACTTATTATTTGTTATTGTCTTATATTATTTACTTTTTTGTTGCTGATTTATTCTATCTTGCAACAAACTCCAAACTCTCAAACCCCAAACCCCAAACCCCAAACCTCAAACCTTTCAAACTCTCAAACCTTTCAAACTTCAAACTTCAAACTTCAAACTTCAAACTCTTCAACCCTTCTTCTCCGTACACTTATCCACCAGATAAACAATAGACATGTACGGAATGCCGCCATGGGTATTTAACCCAATCTCACAGGTCCTGCTGTTGCAATACCCTGTTTTGGCATGTGCGCTTTCAACCTGTGTTCTAAGTTTTCGTAAGCCATATTCATTCAATTCAGGCAATGTAAATCCCTTATCACCTGCAAAGCCACAACATCCTACTTCTTCGGGAACCAATACATTCGTGCTGCACAGTTTGGCTATCTTTACCAAAGTAGGTTTTAATCCCATATGAATGGTGGAGCAGGTAGCGTGTACCGTAATGGATTCATCGGTTGGCTTAAAATCCAGCTTATCAAGTAAAAACTGATCAATGAATTCTACAGGTTCATACAGTTTCAGGCTGCTCATAGTATGCCGCATGCGTTTCAGGCAAGGGCTCTGGTCGCACAATACCGGGTACTCGCCATTCCCGGAAGCCAGGTAGAGTTCTTTTTCCAGCTCTGAGGATTTCTGATCGGCAATCTCCGGCATTCCCTTACTTTCCCAGATCGTTCCACAACACAGGTTATCCATGCTTTTAGGAAAAATGACTTCATATCCTGCTTTATTCAGGAATTCAATAGTCTTTTGTACAAGAGGTGTCTGGTCAGGGTCTTTTGGACTGGTACCCATCATTTGATTCAGGCAACTGGGGAAATAGACCACTTTCAACGGATTATCCGTTACTGCCTGTTTCCGGATTCTTTTTCCACGTTTAGGCAATGAAGGTGTCCACAGTGGAATCCTGTTCCCGCTGATATACCTTAATCCTTTGGTAAAACCACCCATGGCGGTATTGCCTATGATTGACCTGGTTGCATTGGCAGCCCACAAAGTTGTTTTTAGTCCTTTCTCCAGGGTGCTGAAGTGGGTGGCTGACCATGCACCGATTTGTTGGGCGCGTTTATTATCGCGGATATTATCTTCCCTGATAACATGAATATAATAACCCACATTAATCCCAACAGGGCAGGAGGTTGAGCAGAGTCCATCACCGGCACAACTTTCATCGCCTGCATACCGGAAACTCTCAACCAGGGTAGTAAGCCTTGCCGGATTTTCTCCAGAGCCTTTAAGGCGGGCAATCTCCCGCTGGATCACAATCCTTTGCCGTGATGACAGGGTAAAGCCACAACTGATGCAGTTTACCTCACAGAACCCGCATTCAATACACTTGTCAATCAACGGATGCGTGATGGGTAGTGGCTTAAAGTTCTTAATGTGGCAGGTTGGGTCGTCATTGAATATCACTCCAGGGTTAAGCAATCCCATAGGGTCGAACAGGTTCTTTACTTCACGCATCAGGTTAAAGGCTTCTTCTCCCCATTCCCTTTTTACAAATGGCGCCATGTTCCTTCCTGTACCATGCTCTGCTTTCAGGGAACCGTGGTATTTGTCAACAACCATTTTGACCACATCATTCATCATGTTTTCGTACTGTGCCACAGCTTGTTGGGTATCAAAACGCTGGTTAATGATAAAGTGGTAATTTCCTTCGAGTGCATGGCCGTAGATAACGGCATCATCATACTTGTGAAGGGCCAGTATTTGCTGTAAATCCTCTGTAGCCTGCGGCAGGTCTTCCACCTGGAATGCTACATCTTCAATCAGACAGGTAGTGCCGACAGGGCGCATGCTGCCCACAGAAGGGAATATCCCGGATCTCATTTCCCAATAGGCATTATATTCCGATTCTACATCTGTAAAACGGGTAGGGTAGAGGGTATCAAAACCTGTCAGTATGGCAGTTATCTTGTCAATGTTCTCCTTGAGTGTTTTCTCATCTTCGGCTTCAGTCTTGATCAGTAATGCCGACCCTGTTTCGGGTAAAGTCTTGAGCTCTTTTAATGCATTGGGTTTGTCTTCTACAGAATGGATTGCTTTCCGGTCGAAGAATTCTACAGCTGTAACCGGACTGTTTTTTATGGCAATTACAGTTTCACAGGCAGTACGGGTATCGCCGAAATAAAGCATGGCGCTCGCCTTGTATTTAAAGTCTTCCACAGTTTGCATGGTAGCCTCTGCCAGGAAAGCCAGTGTGCCTTCGGAGCCTACTATCAGGTTAGCTATAATATGAAAAGGATCGTGGAAATCAACAAAGGGATTGATGGACAGTCCGGTTACATTCTTAATGCTGTATTTCCTGCGGATCAATTCGCTGAGTTTTGCATTCTTTTGTACCTGGTCGCGCAAATCGCAGATACGGCGTATGAATGCCGGATGGGTTTGCCTGAATTCCTGCCTGCTCACTTCACTGGATGTGTCGAGTAAGGTGCCATCTGCCAGGATAATCCGTGCATTGAGCAACATTTTATAGCTGTTCTGACGGGTGCCACAGCTCATGCCGGAAGCATTGTTCTGGATAATTCCACCCACCATGGCCGATTTAATGGAAGCCGGATCGGGCGGAAACTTCTTCCCAAAAGGTTTCAGGATATCATTTACCCGCTGTCCAATGATCCCGGGTTGCAGGCGGATAGAATTATGATCAGGTGCTACTTCGTACTTTTCCCAGTTCTTGCCGGCAATGACCAGTATTGAATTGCTGATAGCCTGGCCGGATAAACTGGTTCCGGCACCCCGGAACGTAACGGGAAGCTTGAATTTATTCGCCGTTTTAAGGATCTCAATAATCTCCTTTTCATTGGCTGATTGAATGACTACCTGCGGTATCAGGCGATAAAACCCTGCATCTGTTCCCCAGGCCAATAAACGCATTTCGTCTGTGAAAATACGATCGACAGGGATATGCCTTTCAATGTCTTTTAAGAATGACTTCATTGTTATGTACAAATTATACGAATTAAATACGAATTAAACACGAATTACAGTATGTTCGTATTTCTTTGAGTCCCAATTACGCTAATTTAATATGAATTACGTGAAATTAGAATCCTGACTATTATCACTGAATCTGATGCTCTTACCAACCCCAAACTTCAAACCTCAAACCTCAAACCTCAAAACCCAAACTCTCAAACCTTGATGCTCAATGCTCGATGCTCAATGCTCGATGCTTAACGTTTATCTGTACAGGTAATACTTTTTCGATAATTTCCGATAACTATCCACATCCTTGTTCCAATAGTCCATGATATCGGCCACAGAATTGTTTTTAGCAAATCTCAACCTGATCTGGTCGCTGCCACTCACCTTGTCAAACATGTTGAACCGGTCCTTATTGGCATGGTCAAACACTGCTCTGTCAGGATAAAGTTTGTTCAATTCCTGCATCAGGTAAAACTGTACTTCCGACAGGTTGGCCTTCCGGTAATCCATGATATGAATCTGAACTCCCTGGCAATTTTCGTCCTTGAAGTTGGAATAGAAAGGTTTAAAATAGATAGGCCTGAATTCCAATCCCGCCAGTTTAAGATGATTCATGGAAGCTGCAAATTTCTCAGCATCAATCCAGGGTGCCCCAATCATTTCGAATGGTAAAGTATACCCCACGCCAATCGAAACATAACCCAATTCTCCAAGGATGCCGGTGGCCGGGTAATAATACGAGGAAACCTTATTCGGTATATGCGGGGATGCGATCACCCATTCCAGGCCCGTTTGCTCCCAGTTCATGCTTCGGTGCCAGCCTTTCATTTTGATCACGGTGAGTTTACACTTCTTTTTCAGCATGTTTTCCTCATTCAGCATGGTCGCCAGCTCACCGCAAGTCTGACCGTAAATATACGGAATTTTAAATTGACTCACAAACGAAATAAAGGGTGCATCAGTCAGGTTTCCTTCTATCTTTTCACCTCCCAGTGGATTTGGCCTGTCGAGTACAACAAATTCTATATTGTTTTCGGCAGCAACCTCCATAGCCAGTCCCATGGTACTGATAAAGGTATACGAACGGCACCCAATATCCTGAATGTCATACACCAGTACATCAATCCCCTTCAGCATATCAGGATTGGCTTTCCTGGACTTGCCATACAGCGAATACACCGGAAGCCCGGTTTTGCTATCCGTGATATTATCCACTTTATCGCCGGCATGAGCATCACCCCGAACACCATGTTCAGGTCCGAAGAGTGCCACCAGCTTTACATTTTTTGCTTCGAATAGGATATCAACGGTCGATTTCAAGGTCCTGTCCACACCTGTGGGGTTGGTGATTAATCCTACCTTTTTCCCTTCCAGAATTTTAAAGTTTTGATCGCGCAATACTTCAATTCCCGTTTTAACCTGCCTGGCCTGTATCAAGCCCGCACAGGTAACTACAGCCAGTAAAAGAATGATTTTTTTCATATTGATGTATTAAAAATAAAGTTCTGCAAACGTTTGCATTGATTGGCAAAAGTAACTAAATTTTCTAAATGAAGCAATTTGATTGTTACTTTTTCATGAACTTTTATTGCTTAACATTGTTTAACCTGAATAATTCGTAACTTTGCAAAATGAATAATGAAAACAAACAACGTATGGACAAACAATTGACAATAGCCCTTGTTGCACACGATAACAGGAAATCTGACATGGTGGATTGGGCAGTTTTTAATGCTGACATGCTTTCAAAACACAAGTTGATTTGCACCGGAACCACCGGAAAGCTAATTCAAAAAGCACTCGAAAATAAAGGGGTGGAAGTAGACATTACCTGCATGAATTCCGGCCCTATGGGAGGAGATGCTGAAATCGCGGCATTAGTTGTCCGCAAGAAAATAAATCTGGCCGTTTTTTTGATCGATGACCTGAACCCCCAGCCTCACGAAGCAGATATTCAAATGCTCTTGCGCCAATGCCGCGTTCATAATGTTCCTATTGCCTGTAATCGCTACAGTGCCGACTTAATGATCACCAGTACGCTTTGGGATAAAGAAGATTATACCCCGAGCGAGCCACGATATATCAAGTTCAACCGATAACTTATCGTTTTAAAGTATAAAGCACTGCGGAAATATCCTGCGGTGCTTTTTTACTTTCCGGCAATCTGTATTCAGTTTGATAAAAGGTGTAATGAGTTGATTAAGTTAATTAAGTTGATTGAGTTAATTGAGTAAAAGGACGTCACTTCATTCTGTTGATAAATTCAATTGAGAGAGGATAGAATTCAAGCCCCTTTTCTGAGATTGACTAATAAACCTGTTAGCTAAATATACCAAATCAAGGAGACAGAACTGTTATTGATTATATATAAATTAATTGGAAATTTCACTTCACAAAAGAAATTCAGCCTTTTTTGTCTTATTGCACTGTTATTAATTCATCAAAACCATTTAAATAACGAAGAATTTGATGACTTATTTTTCAGATTAAAATAGATTATTTCACTATTGTACTATTGAATAATTATATGTATTTTTGAAAAATTTTAAACATCTGTTTTTCGGAATGAAGTATCTCTTTACAACCCTGATTTTAATGATTCTGCATTCGGTATGTTTGCCGGTTGTTGGAATATCAGCTAATGATAATCAATTGATTACCGAAATAAGGGTCATTGATAATGACTCATCATTCCGGTATTTGTACTTGTACGATGATTTGGGTAACAAAGTGTTGGAGACCAAATATTATCAGCAGGATAGTACCTGGATCCGGAAAACAATGAATGAATGGATTTATACGGGAACCAATTGTACCGCTCAACGGGAAAGAAGCTGGAAAGACAATCAATGGCTGATAACTTATGCCATTGATTACGAATTCGTAAATGACCAATTGAATACTGAAACACATAACGCTTACAGTAACGGCCTGGCCAACTTACTTAAAAAAGTTGATTATCAGTATGATAATGCAAGATTGACTTCGAAAAAGGAATATGTCAGGATGTTGAACGCCTGGACATTAAACCTTGAAAATGAATTCAGGTATTTGGCTGATGGTAAGACAGATTCCATCATCACAACGAATTACACATCGGGAAATATCGTTACGAAACTCCTGTCGACATTTGCATATAACGCAGATTCGAGCCTGCAATCACAGATTCTTCAGGAAAAGTCGGATACCGGTTGGAATAACACTGAGAAAATTAACTGGTTATACGATCCGAATTCAACCATGCTGGTATCAGTCCGTAATAAAAAATGGATATCGACTACCTCCCGATGGGAAAATACACAACGTATAGATTATGAGTATATTAATGGTGATGAACTGGCATCTGAAACCTATCAGCGGTGGAAAACCATGTTTTGGGAAAATGATATCCGGTACGATTACCAGTACGATAATGCAAAACGATTATTAAAAAAGACACTTTCGAAACCGATTTATACTGATTGGCGCGGATTAATCTCCATTAATTATTCCAATTTTACAAACCAAAAGGCGAATGATATTGATTCGAAATATGAATTTTGGGGAGGTACAACCGGACAATTAACCACCTCATACATACCGTTTATGTTTAATAATGAACAGGCAGTACAAAAAGGAAGAAGCATTGGAATCAGTTATGTACCAGTGAAAGATACTGCATTGTTTACTCCGGTAGAAAATTATGGTTATCATTTCATACCGGTTTATCCGAATCCATCAGTAGGTATTTTCTACGTGAATACCCAGAAATACGCATTAAAATCCTGGACTGTTTCAAACATAAACGGGCAGGTACTGAAACAGGAAGTGCAATCGTTCAAGTCGGGAGTTATTGATTTAACCGAACTGCCCAAAGGAGTGTATATCCTGAAAGCTACCACTGATACAGAGCAATTGATTCAGAAATTAATAAAAGAATAAATTCAGAAGTCTATCATGTAAATTGGTGATTAGCTTTTAAGATCCATATTATCATAGACATAGATAGATGTTCAAAGTTTAAAAATAAGTTAACCACGAAAACATAGTTTTAATACATGTTGTTTTTGATACTGGAATTCAAAATTTCAGGTACTGAATTTTTGAATACTGTAAATAAGAATTGAAATATACTTAGGTTCACAAGGATAAAAACTCTGTGTATCTAAGCTTTTTGGCGAAATAAAGTGTCAGGAATAAAACCCACTGACTTGAAATAAGATATTTGAGTGAGGCATAAGAGCCTGACCCATGATCATTTACTTTATTTGTAAATTAGCATTCGAATAAAACACCTTAGATTGAACCTGTTTAAAGATCAAAATTTATTATTTACCAAAATGAGTACACTAAAAATTACTTTGCTTATGTCAACTTTAGCAGTAGCAGTAACAGCTATGGCCGGAAATCCGTTATTAGAAACGTATAAAACCCCGCATCAGACTATTCCCTTCAACGAAATTAAAACAGAGCATTATTTTCCTGCCTTTGAGGAGGCAATGAAGCAACACATCATCAACGTGGATGCTATCGTAAATAATCCGCAGGCACCAACATTTGAAAATACAATCGTTGCCCTGGAACATTCGGGAGAGCTTTTGACCAAGGTCAGTTCACCGTTCCATAATCTTTTAAGCTCGGAGACAACTGATGATTTACAGAAATTTGCTGAAAAAATATCACCTATTGTAACCGAACATGCCAATTCAATTAATCTCAATGAAAAGTTGTTTGCCCGTGTAAAAGCAGTATATCAACAGAAAGATAAGCTGAAATTGAATCCTGAGCAACAAATGTTGTTGAAAGATACCTACGAAGGATTTACCAAGAGCGGGGCCAACCTGTCGGAAGCCGATAAAGCCATATACCGCGAATTGTCGAAAGAATTGAATATGTTGACACTTCAATATGGACAGAATGTATTGAAGGAAACCAATAAATACAGCCTGTTGATCACCAACAAGGCTTTGTTGAGCGGATTGCCTGCCGACTTTATGGATGCCCTGGCGTCGAATGCCAGAAAAGCCGGTAAAGAAGGTTGGATGCTTAATTTAAAAGCAACCTGTTATGTGCCTTTTATGAAATATGCCGATAACCGCGATTTACGTCGTGAACTCTATATGGCCAATACTTCAAAATGCATGCTGGGCGGTGAATTTGATAACCGTGAAAATGTAAAAAAGATAGTCAATGCAAGACTGAAAATAGCCAACCTGCTTGGTTATAAATCGTATGCCGATTATGAACTGGTTGACCGTATGGCCGAAAATAAAGCCAATGTATATAATTTGCTGGACAAGCTGTTGAAAGCCTACAAGCCCGAAGCAGTAAAGGAATATAACGAAGTGCAGGAATACGCCAATAAAAAGGGTGCTTATTTCACGGTTCAACCCTGGGATTGGTCGTATTATTCCGAAAAGCTCAAGGATGAAAAATACGCTGTGAATGATGAAATGCTGAAACCGTATTTTGAACTGGAAAATGTAAAGAAAGGTGTTTTCGGACTGGCAACACGCCTGTATGGGATTCATTTTACCAAAAACACAAAGATCCCTGTTTACAATCCGGAAGTGGATGCCTATGACGTCACGGATGAAAATGGAAAGTTCCTGGCTGTGTTGTATACCGATTTCCACCCCCGTGATGGAAAACGTGCCGGTGCCTGGATGAATGACTTTAAGGCCCAGAGCATGGTTGGAAAGACAGATAGCCGTCCGCAGATTACAGTTGTAATGAACTTTACCCGTCCAACGGATACCAAACCCGCTTTGTTGACCTATGATGAGCTAAAAACATTCCTGCATGAATTCGGTCATTCGCTTCATGGCATGCTGACTAAATGTACTTATGAGTCGTTATCAGGTACCAATGTATACCGTGATTTTGTGGAATTACCTTCACAGATCATGGAAAACTGGGCATCGGAGAAAGAGTTTTTAGATGGTTTTGCAAAACATTACAAAACAGGTGAAAAGATACCTGCCGAATTGATCCAAAAGATTAAAGACTCGGAGAACTTCAATAATGCTTACTTGTGCTTGCGTCAACTTAGTTTTTGTTACCTGGACATGGGATGGCATACCATCGAGAAACCTTTTGAAGGAGACCTAATCAGCAATGAGAAAGAATTAATGGCATCCACGCAAGTATTGCCAATGGTTCCTAATACCAGCATGAGTCCTACCTTTAGCCACATATTCTCGGGAGGATACGCAGCAGGCTATTACAGTTACAAATGGGCCGAAGTACTGGATGCCGATGCATTCTCGGTATTTTCGAAGAACGGGATCTTTGATAAGAAAACAGCCGATTCATTCCGTCAAAATATCCTGGTAAAAGGAGGAACTGAACATCCAATGGTGTTATATAAACGATTCCGCGGACAGGAACCAACCATTGATGCGATATTGAAACGGGACGGCATTTCGGGAGTAGGTAGTAGGTAGTGGGTAGTAGGTAGTAGATAGACAGTCAAGAACTAAGAACCAAGAACCAAGAGCCAAGAGCCAAGAGATAAGAGGCAATGCATAATTCGCAATTTAAGTAATAGAAACTAAATAATGTCGTTTTATTTTATTTTAAATAAGGGAATAAGGGTTAGATCATTTTGCTTAACATTTCTACTAAGGGGTAAAAAAATAAGGTTTTTAATTTAAAGCCCTTATTTATAGATATTAACCCTTCGTAGAAAACCGAATTCCTCTATATTAAAACCTTATTCCCTTATTTAAAAAGCTGTTTAGTCATGTTTATAAAGAAATAAAACAGGACAATACATTTTTCCAACTACTTATTCTGTCATATTAGTTTGTTCGTTGTATAAAATTAATAATTTGGCACAATTTATCTGAACATTTTAATCTGTATTTAGTTTACAAAGCAATATAAAAATCATTCAAATTAATCATGAAAATACATTCATTGTTTATGTTACTGATTTCCGGAATATTAAGCGGATGTAGTTCCACACCTCACTATGCTACTTTTGATGACTACCCGGTGTACGAAGGATCGGACCTGGAACTTAGTTATACCCCACAGGAATCAAAGTTCAGGGTGTGGGCACCCACCGCATCGGAAGTGAAGATCTTGCTGTATGATAACGGGAGTGAAGGCGGTGCTTATCAGACTCATGATATGAAGCGTTCGGAGAAAGGAACCTGGACGTTTAAGATGGATGAAAACCTGAAAGGTAAATTCTATACTTTCCAGGTAAAGATTAATGAAAAATGGCTGGAAGAAACTCCCGGTATGTGGGTAAAAGCAACCGGAGTAAACGGAAAACGGGCTGCCATCATTGATTTTGCCGATACGAACCCGGTAGGTTGGGAAAATGATGTACGTCCACCCCTGAAGACCTTTACAGATATTTCATTGTATGAAGTACATGTGCGCGATTTTTCAATGGCTTCGAACTCAGGGATGAAAAACAAGGGCAAGTTCCTTGCTTTTACCGAACATGGTACTAAAAATTCAACCGGTGAGTCTACCGGTATAGATCATTTGAAAGAATTGGGAATTACGCATGTTCATTTATTACCGGTATTTGATTTTGCTTCCATTGACGAAACAAAACTGAATGAAAATAAGTATAACTGGGGATATGACCCACTAAATTACAATGTTCCGGAAGGAAGTTATTCAACCAATCCATATAATCCGGTAACACGCATAAAGGAATTCAAACAAATGGTACAATCGCTGCATCAATCCGGAATACGGGTTATCATGGATGTGGTGTATAATCATACTGCTGCAGGTAAGAATTCGCATTTGAATTTATTGGCACCGGGTTATTTTTATAGGATGAATGCCGACAGCACCTGGTCGAATGCTTCGGGTTGCGGCAATGAAACCGCCTCAGAACGGGCCATGATGCGTAAATTTATGATTGAATCGGTGGTATACTGGGTGACAGAATACCATGTGGATGGATTCAGGTTTGACTTAATGGGAATTCATGACATTGCAACCATGAATGAAATCAGGGCAGCACTTGATAAAATTGATCCAAGCCTGTTTATGTACGGAGAAGGCTGGACGGCAGGAAATTCACCCTTGGCAGAGGAAAAGAGGGCAGTCAAGAAGAATGCAAAACAACTGGATAATATAGCCGTATTTAGTGATGATATCCGTGATGCCCTCAGGGGAAGCTGGATGCACGCACAAATACCGGGATTTGTATCCGGAATAGACAGCCTGGAAGAAAGCGTGAAATTCGGAGTTGTAGGTGGAACACAGCATGACAGCATTGATTACTCAAAGTTGATATATTCGAAGGAACCTTATGTCAATAATCCGACCCAGACTATCAATTATGTATCGTGCCATGATGATATGTGTTTGGTGGATAAACTGGCCAATTCGAAACCAGCGGATGCTACTGATGAGGAATTAGTACGATTTAATAAACTGGCCCAGACAATTGTGTTTACTTCGCAGGGAGTGCCGTTTATCTATGCCGGTGAAGAATTATACCGCAATAAAAAAGGAATCCACAATACGTATCAGTCGCCTGATTCAGTGAACCGTATTGACTGGAATGCCAAGGCAACACAAGCAGATGTATTCAGTTATTACAAGGGATTGATAGCTTTGCGGAAAGCCCACTCAGCATTTAGATTGCCCACCCAGGAATTGGTACAACAACATCTGAAGTTTATCAATACAGGGATACCAAATGTTGTAGCGTATATGCTCACCAACCATGTGAATGATGAAGTATGGAAAGATATCCTGGTAATATTCAACGGGAACAGAAGACCAGCCGAGGTAGAAATTCCGGAAGGCGAATGGGAGCTTGTATGTCATGATGGTATCATTAATCTTAGTGGTATATCGCTTGTGAAAAATACTAATTTCATAATCCCGGCTTCTTCGGCCAGTATTATGTTTGTTAAATAGAACCAAGAGGCAAGAGCCAAGAATCAAGAACCAAGAATCAAGACAAAAGACAAAGGACAAAAGACAAAAGACAAAGAATGTAGACACAAGTCCTTTGACATTAGACTTTCGACTCTCGACCTTCGACCTTTGACCTTAGACAATAAACCATAAGAATTTGGAAATGAAGCAAACCCTCATAACAGTATTTTTTACTTTTGCAATGCTATCAACTTATGCTCAGGATATTCCTGAGCATATTTCATATACGCGGATTTATGATTACCTGGATGAACTGGCGACGGACGGGTTAATAGACCTGAATTCGGTAGCAAAGCCTTTTTCAAGGACTTTTATAGCCGGGAAGCTATTAGAGGCGCAGGCGCAAAAGAAACAACTGAATAATCGCCAACAGGATGACCTTACCTTTTTCCTGAATGAATTTGCATTGGAACAGGATAAACTTCCTGACTCCAAACTGAACCTTGCTAAGAACAACCAACTCACCCTGGGTTTAGTACAACCTGCATTTACGTATCGGGATACATTGTTTCGTGCACGGATAACGCCAATCCTGGGAATGACTATCACCGGAAATAGAAACGGTACCTTGATTAAACGTTGGTATGGGGCGGATTTACAGACTATGATCGGGAAACATTTGAGTATCTATGGCAGTCTGCGGGATATTTCGGTTGATGGACCATTATTAGCCAGACCAACTTATTTAAATGATTATCCGGGGTATGAATACAAGGAATCAACTGCCGGAGGTGATTTTAGCGATTCACGTGGTGGCATTAAATACTCCTGGAACTGGGGTTCAATTGGGTTGGTAAAAGATAATGTTATCTGGGGTGATAACTTTCATGGATCGAATATCCTTTCAGGAAGGACACCTTCCTTTCCAATGTTGACATTGCATCTGAAACCTGCGAAATGGTTCGAAATGCAATATTTCCATGGGTGGCTGGTATCGAATGAGATCGATTCAACACGATACTATATGGATAATCTTGGAGGAAAGCATTTCCGCATGTCAAACAAGTTTATTTCAGCGAATATGTTTACCTTTATTCCTGTTCGTAATTTAAATTTATCCATTGGGAATTCAATTATCTATGCGGAAGAGAATGATCAGCCGGCTTATTATATTCCAATTGCATTTTATAAATCCATAGATCATACCCTGACAAAAGGCTTAAATCTGGAAAATCAAAATTCGCAGGTATTTATGAATCTCAGTTCCCGTAATATTAAACATCTGCATTTGTTTACTTCCATTTATTCGGATGAGATAAGCTGGAGCCGGTTCCTGCCATCCAGTAAGGAAAAGAATCCGGTTTCAGTAAAAGCAGGAGCAAGCCTGAGCAACTTCCTAATTGAAAATTTATCGGTGACAGGAGAATTCACACGAACAAATATCATCAATTACAAGCATTCGATTCCTGCCATTACCTGGGCTTCAAATGGATACAACCTGGGAAGTTATCTGGATGATAATTCACAGGAAATTTACCTTGCCTTGAAATATAAACCAATACGTGGATTAGACCTAAGCCTGTCGTATGTGGATGCAAAACATGGGAATGAATATAATTATGTCCGTAATGGGCATGCCATTGAAAATATTATCAGTCAACCGGTGATGGGTGAAATTACGTGGAGTAATAAAACTGTTGGATTCAATGCCCAGTATGAAGTTACGAATAATGCCTATGCTATTATCAATGTGGCATATTCTGATATACGTGGTTATGATTTAAGCTCCACTCCAATTATCGGGGAAGTACGGGAAACTGCACAGGGTTATTTGAATTTATTTACCCCTGCATACCTGCAGGGTAAGAATACGACTGTCACAGTAGGATTCAGTTTTGGGTTCTAAAATACCCAAAAAATACTAATTTTGGCAAACTGTTGAACCGTAGAAAGAGTTTTGTTGTTTCATTTTTAAAAGAATTAATCTCTATTCCAACTTTTACACTAATTACATTCAATGCAAAGACCTCTCATCATAGGGATAACCGGTGGAATAGGCAGTGGCAAATCAACACTGTCAGGATTGCTTCGTGCAGAAGGTTATTCTGTCTACGATACGGATTTAGAAGCCCGCAGACTCCAAAATGAACATTCGACCATGAGGAAAAAAATTGTGGATTTGTTTGGAAAAGATATATATACAGAGCAAGGATTAAACCGTTCAGCTTTAGGAAAAATAGTTTTTGCGAAGCCTGAATTACTAGTGAAATTAAATTCAATCGTCCATCCTATGGTGATGGAAGACTTTAATAATTGGGTTGTGAATAGATTTCCCAAGAAGATGTTATTTATCGAGTCAGCTATATTATATGAAAGTGGATTTAATAAACTGGTTGATAAGGTTATCTTAATTACTGCTGATGAAGATGTTCGCATTGAACGGGTAGTAAAAAGAGATGGAATAACCCCTGATCATGTTCGAGCACGGATGTCCCATCAATTGCCGGAAGCTGAGAAAATGCTCCGGGCTGACTTTGTGATTCATTCAGATGATAATCAACCTTTATTAGGGAAGATACGGAAAATAATAGTGGAACTTTTGGAAATAAGAACTCAAAAAATAAACGAGGCTATCTCTTCCGGAGATAACCTCGTTTATTGAAGTGCTTTTCCAATCCTTAATTATAGGTAGGCAAAGTTGAATAATCCTTCGAATACCGTAAATGTTGATCAACATATCCTTCGGTATACGATATAGAAACATCAATAATTTCACCCTTCTCATTTTTTACCAACGTATAAACCGGGTTTACAAATCCCCGGTAGGGTGCTAAATGAAGTTTTTTGTAACGCTCCAATACTTCTGCATGCAAGGTTTGATTGACTTTAACACCATATTTTTCTACTAAAGTTTTACCTCCTTCAAAATCACCGGTTGATTTAATACGTTGTATTTCTGCCAGTAATTCTCCAAACAAAGTACGCAGTTTTTTATAATCATTGATTACGACATAGGTTTTACTATCCCGTTTTACCATTTCAATTACTTTATCGGCTTTCCCCTTTTCAAAAACCCAGGAAGCTATGAGTTGACGGTTGCGCATATGAGCTTCTTCAATGTTTTTATCAGGTTGTATACGTGTTAGCTGAGTCATCAGGCCATTCATTATGAACGAATAATACTCCGCCTTGTAAGCTTCTTTATCCGGAAGTAAACCTAACTCAGTCATTTTAGGATCGCCCATATAATACAATCCGAACAAATCGGCACGGGCTTCCTCAATGGTGGAACCATATGCTTTCAGGGCATCGGGATCAATACCCGGAAGTAATTTTCCTGAACCATGACCCAGGCATTCATGCAGGTCGGTATGCAAATTGTTAGTCAGGGAAGCAAAGTCCTTAGCACGTTTACGTTCTACATCACTCCACATAAACTCTTCTGTAAATCCATTCCCCAGGGATGCCTGGTCATAAGCTTCGGTAATGTTTTCAATGGTCACTGATTTTGAACCATGTTCATGGCGTATCCAGTTCGAATTAGGCAAGTTTACACCTATTGGAGTTGCCGGATAACAATCTCCGGCTAATATGGCGGCTGTAATCACTTTAGCAGAAACACCCTTCACAGTTTCTTTTTTGAAGCGGGTATCTACCGGGGAGTTATCCTCAAACCATTGGGCATTGGCACTGATTATTTCAGTACGTTTGGTTGCTTCTATATTCTTAAAGTTGACAATTGATTCCCAGCTTGCTTTCATACCCAGCGGGTCACCGTAGGTTTCTGTAAATCCATTTACGAAATCAACCTGTGAATTAAGGTCTTCAACCCAATTGATTGAATACTCATCGTATTTTTTAAGATCACCGGTACGATAAAACTCAATCAACGAACTAATCACATCGAGCTGTTTATCATTTTCAGTTACTTTAGCAGCTTTCTCCAACCAACCAACAATTCGGGAGATTGCAGTACTATAGAGGCCTCCAACCTTGTATGTTTTCTCAACTAATATTCCTTTTTCCTTGACCAGTTTGCTATTTAAACCATAAGAAACCGGGGTGCTGTCGTTTGGATCTTTCATCTTTCCATAAAATGCTTCCACTTCCTGTTGCGTAACGCCTTCGTAATAATTATTTGCAGAAGTTTTAATCAGATCAACTCCTTCAGCCTGATTGGTACGTTTTGGATAAACTTTCGGGTCAAAAAGGATAGGAGTAAGCTTAGTGAGGAGCATATCCACTGATTCTCCTTTTGAAAGGGGTAATTTCGTTGAAGCAATGCTTTTCACCACTTTCGCAAAATAGGCAGAAGAAAATTCGGGAATGAATTTATCTTCGGAATAGTGGTGATGAATGCCATTACCCATCCAGACACGTTTTAAATAAGTTGTCAGATGATTGAAATCCGTTGATTTACGGTCTCCTTTATAATTTAAATAGACTGCTTCCAGGGTTCGACGTACACATAAATTGTGTTTGTTGTTTTGATCATATAATATGTCCCTGCCTTCGAGAGCAGCCTGATTCAAATAATACACCAGCTCTTTTTGTTTCAGACTCAACTTCTCAAAATCGGGAACACGATAACGCAGTATTTCGATATCGGCAAATTTATCAACCGAATACCTGAAATCCTCCATACGAGGTGTAGTTACTTTTTCAGCACCACAAGACATTAGAATACCTGTCATAATAATTAGAATTACTTTTTTCATAAGGTATGAATTGCACGAATTAGAACGCGAATTGCACGAATTAAGAGCAAAAATAGATATAATTTCAATTCATTTTACAAATCACAATTATTAATTGTTCATTATTAATTATTAATTGCTTATGATTACCTTTGCAGGATGTTACAGAATTTTATTGCCGAACGTATAAAGGCTCAACTTCCGTTTGAAGCAAACGAACAACAGATTCAACTGTTGGACGCTTTAGGCAGTTTCCTTATGTCGACAGATAAAGAGAAACTGTTCCTGTTAAAAGGATACGCCGGAACGGGAAAAACATCGGTAATCAGTGCATTGGTAAGGGCATTGAACGAACTGAAACAGAAAACAATACTGATGGCTCCTACCGGAAGGGCGGCAAAGGTTATCTCGGGTTATTCCGGCTACCCGGCATTTACGATTCATAAGAAAATATACCGTCAAAAGTCCATGTCGGAGTTTCGTTTCCAACTGGCCGATAACCTGAGCACCCATACACTTTTTATTGTTGATGAGGCCTCCATGATTTCCAATTCAGGAACGGAAACTACCTTTGGATCAGGCCGGTTACTGGATGATTTAATCCAATTTGTTTATGGCTCTGATGGTTGCAGTCTGTTACTATTGGGTGATACAGCGCAGCTCCCTCCAGTCATGCAGCCTTATAGCCCGGCGCTGGAAAAAGAGAACTTATTGGGTTATGGATTAAAAGTATTTGAATTTACTTTAACCCAAGTGGTACGCCAGGCGTTGGAAAGCGGCATTTTGCATAATGCGACCTTCCTTCGCCAGCAACTTACGGAGGAACGAACAACAGAATTCCCAAGTTTTGACCTGACGGGTTTTGACGATATCCGGAAACTGAACGGCATGGATTTAATTGATGAAATACAGAAAGCCTATGATGGAGTAGGAGTGGAGGATACTATTGTTGTTACCCGTTCAAATAAAAGGGCGAATATATATAATAATGGCATACGGGCCCGGGTCATGATGAAGGAAGAAGAACTGACAAACGGAGATTTGTTGATGGTAACCCGGAATAATTATTTTTGGAACAAGCCGTATAAAGAAATTGATTTTATTGCCAACGGTGATATTCTTCAGGTTGTCAGGGTGAAAAGATACCATGACATTTATGATTTCAGGTTTGTTGATTTGACCTTGCGATCGTTGGATTTTGACTGGGAAATCGATGCCCGCATTTGGCTCGATTCATTACAATCGGAGTCACCCACCCAAATGAATGAAATGACAAACAAATTATTTGAAGCTGTCGGGGAAGACTATCCTGAGATTACAACGAAACGTGAGAAGTTTAAAAAGATATTTGAAAATGAGTATTATAATGCTTTACAGGTAAAATTTGCCTATGCAGTTACTTGTCATAAAGCCCAAGGGGGACAATGGAAGAAAGTATTTATAGATCCGGGTCAGGTTGCAGAGGATCAGATAAACAGTGATTTTTACCGTTGGATTTATACTGCGTTAACCAGAGCCACTGAAACTGTATTTTTGGTAAATTTTCCTAATAAAGCATTTGAAACAGAAAAAATAACTATCAACTGATAACTAACTTGTCAAAACTGTTTATCTTTGGCAAGCTATGGCAGGCAAGAACTTAAATGCCCTTAATCTTCCTAAAAAAATCACTCTGTAACTGCATGAATTTAAGATTCTTTATTCTCGTTTTTATTTCCTTTTCTGTCTTTTTAGTTTCCTGTGAGGCCGATATTGATCTACAAAACATTTCCAATGAAGTAAGTTTGCACCCTGATTTGATAGTCCCAATCGGCTCTGCCAGTTTAACTTTAGGTCAGATTATTTCAAATAATGATCCTACAAAACAATTTTTAATAGGAGATAATTCAGAGATTAGTTATTTACGTTTTGAAAGTTATGAATACCCAATACCGGCTTTTAATTTTCTTAAAAATTCACAGGAATTAACCAGAAATATCAATTTAACTCCCGTTGGTGCACCAATACCTCCCTATTTTACATTGCCTCCAATTACCGATAATGTTATAGTTAACTTAGGAATCAACTCAAATAATGAGAATCGAATTGACAGTTTGCTTGTAAAATCTGCCACTATCAGCATGATTGTTGATGTAAGCTCTGATTTAAGAAGTATTAGTCCATCAAATCTGAATTTCTCCATCGTTTTCCCAAATGGACAAATAAGAATGCTAAATGGAAAATCAAATATAGTAACCTGTACGCCAGGTGGCTATGGAATGATTAATAATATTCCAATCTCTGATTTTATGTTGAATACATCAGGTGCAGAAAGTGGAATCCCCATTCAAATCCTGATTGAAGCAAAAACAGGTGCACTGCCTATAATTTTAACACCGACTACGGCCATTACCTGCAAAATCAATTTCACAAAATTGGATTATTCAGTTGTTTATGGAAGTTTTAAATCCAGTTTAAATATACCAATACCACTTGAACAACGAATTGATCTTGATAAAGATTTACCTAATGGATTAATAAAGTTTGCTAATCCTCAGGTCTTTATTACAGCTACAAGCAATGTAGGTGCGTATTTAAATTTTCAGATTGATTACATTAAAGCTTTCTTAAGTACTAATCAGAATCTTACTCCTGTTTATGCTAATTTTAATGGAAAACAATCTACTGATATTGGATTAGGAAGAAAACCTAAAATTCCTGGAGATACCATTAGAATTCCTTTACGTACCCTTGATAAAGACTGGGGCGATACAAATTTGTTATTTGAAAATGAGTCAAAACCAGATATGTTGGAGTATCAATTTTCTGCAAAAATTGATCCAACAATCAGAATTGATGATAAAACACCAGACTTTCTGACCTCAGATGCTAAGATTAAAGTAGATGTTAAAACTGTTGTTCCATTAAATTTTACCAAAGGCAGTTATTATGAATTTAAGGATTCAATTACAAATGTATTTTTATTGTTATCGAATGCATTGAATCAAAATCTCTACACTGATATAACTTATACGGCATTAATATTGAATATTAGTAATGGACTTCCTGTAAAAACAACATTTACATTTGATTTGATTGATTCAGTTGGAAAAGTATTGCCAACCACCTTTGAAAAAAAATATGTAATTGAAGCCGGTAAAGTGGATGCAAATGGATTGGTACAACCCGGAAAAGAAACAAAGCAGACCTTGCAGATAGCAGTGAGCAAAGAACAATTGTCAACACTTAAAAAGGCCAAATCCATAGCTTATAAAGTCAGGATTGAAGGTGCAGATATAAATTCAAATATTCATTTTACAAAATTAAATACATTTGATTTAAAGGTCGGATTGTTTGTAAAAGGAGAAATAAATACAACAATAGGCACGAAAACTCAAAAATGAGCTATTTGTAAATGAGACTTAAATTAAACCTGTTTCTTTTGTTGATGATAAGTAATGCAACTCTTTTCATCAAGGCACAGCAAGTGAGTACGCTTTATTTCATGAAAGATGTTCCGGTGCGCCATTTCCTAAACCCATCATTCCAACCTGAAACTGATTATTATCTGAGCTTGCCTGTAATAGGATTTACACAGTTCGGTATTGGCAATAATTCGGTTACATTCAAAGATATTATCTTTAAAGAGAATGGGAATACGGTTTCATTTTTAAATAACCTTCAAAATGAACAACGATTTTATAATACTTTAAAATCGAATACGCTGATTCGCACAGACTTACAAACTAACCTTCTGTCATTTGGGTTCAGGCATAAATCTGCTTATTGGACATTCTCCCTGACCGAAAAAGCAGATGGTGTATTGAATTTACCTAAAAGTATATTTCAACTTTCATTATTTGGGACCCCTAACCTTCAAAATAATACTTTTGATTTTTCAAAAGCTGAAAGTAATTTAAGCGTATATACAGAAGCTGCACTGGGCTATTCAAAACAGATTAATGATAATTGGCTCATTGGTGGCAAGCTGAAAATACTGCTTGGTTCAGCCAATGTTTCTAATACAAACAATAAGCTGTTATTGGAGGCAGGTGTAGATAAGTGGACATTAAATGGAAGTGGCAATGCAAATTACTCAGGACCTATTCAGTTAAATATTGGTACGGATTATCAAACGTTTTCATACACAACACCTTCAAGTTTACCCGGCTGGTTTACCCCGTCAGGAATTGGTGCCGGAATTGATGCAGGCTTTGAATATCGTTTAAATAAAAAAATAAAACTATCTGCAGCTATAACTGATCTGGGATTTATACATTGGTCAAAAAATGTACAGAATAATCAGTATGCGATTGATTACTCTTTTAATGGAATAAAATTATTCGATAACAGTTCAACGATTATTACATTTCAAGACATTTACAATAAACTGATTTTACAAAATGATTTGACAGATTCTATTAAAACAGAATTTAAAAAAGCTTCCAGCACAAAGTTAACTTCAAATCAATACACTACAACCACGACCGCCAAAATAAACCTGGGATTTGAGTATGAAGTGATAAAGGATAAAATCAGTTTAGGTTTACTTTCATTTTCCCAAATATTCAAAAATGTTATTGCTGAAGAAATTACAGCTTCTGTCAACACCAGACCAACTAAATGGTTGGATGCAACTATGAGTTACTCGCTCATAAATAGCCGATTTAGTTCTATAGGTGTTGGTGTAGGCATAAAAACAGGCATTTTCCATTGGTTTATAGCTTCAGATTATATCCCGTTTCAAAAGAAGACACTGAATTTATCCGATTTTGGATCCGCTTATCCCAATATTAGAATTCCAGTACCTTATAATTCCTCAAGTTTTAATGTCTCAGCAGGATTGAACCTGGTAGTAGATAAAAAACAAAAATTATTTAGAGGGTTGCATTCTTCCAAGAACAAAAAAGATTGCAATTGTGAGTGGAAATGAATCTAATCAGGTAAAACAGGAAAATAAATATAAAAAAAATTGAAACAAACGATGGAATTATCCATCTGTTTTAATACTTTTGTGCACCGAAAATAATCCGGGTAACAAATATTGTAACATAATCATTTTAAGAGAATACTTAGATAAATTAAACTATGGGACGAGCGTACGAATATAGAAAAGCTACCAAAATGAAACGCTGGGGTAATATGGCCCGTGTTTTTACAAAATTAGGCAAACAAATTACCATTGCAGTACTTGAAGGAGGTCCTGACCCAACTACCAATCCACGCTTACGAATGGTGATTCAAACTTCCAAGAAGGAGAATATGCCTAAGGAAAACGTTGAACGTGCTATCAAAAAAGCGATTTCAAGGGATGAATCTGCATATAAAGAAGTGGTTTATGAAGGATACGGTCCGAATGGTATTGCCATTGTGGTGGAAACAGCAACCGATAATCCAACCCGTACAGTAGCAAATGTTCGTAGTTATTTCAACCGGAATGGCGGTTCATTAGGCATTACCGGATCATTGCAGTTTATATTCGATCATAAATGTGTCTTCAGAATAACCCCAAAGGAAGGTGTCTCACTTGAAGACCTTGAATTGGAGTTAATTGATTTTGGGGTGGATGAATTAGTGCAGGATGAAGAAGGTATCTTACTGTATGGTGACTTTCAATCCTATTCAATCATTCAAAAATATCTCGAAGAAAATGGTTTTGAGATATTAAGTGCTGAATTCGAGCGTATCCCGAATGATATGAAGGAGCTTAATGAAGAACAAAAAGCACAGGTAATGAAATTACTTGATAAAATTGAAGACGATGAAGATGTTCAGAATGTATTTCACAATATGGTGGAATAAGAAATCTTAGTTTCGGAATTCCCTTATAAAAAAGCCCCTGAATTTATAAAATTCAGGGGCTTTTTTATAAGGGAATAATTTCCTTAGAGATTTAATACTGTTCTTTTTCGTTGGGGAAATCGCAAGATTTAACATCTTCTACATAATGCTCAATAGCTTCATGCATAATACCTTGAAGATTGGCATACCGACGTAAGAAGCGTGGTGAAAAATCTTGCGTAAGTCCCAGCATATCATGAATGACCAGTACCTGGCCGTCAACACCACCTCCTGCACCAATGCCAATGATAGGTATTGTTAACTCGGAAGCAACCTGTTTTGCTAATTTAGCGGGTATTTTTTCGAGTACGATAGCAAAACAACCAGCTTCTTCAAGCAAATGAGCATCCCTGATTAGTTTTTCTGCTTCTAAATCTTCTTTGGCACGCACTGCATACGAACCGTATTTATTTATTGATTGAGGCATCAATCCCAAATGGCCCATGACAGGAATTCCGGCACTTAAAATCCGCTTTACTGATTCGATGATTTCTTCACCGCCTTCTACCTTCAGGCAATCACCGTGAGTTTCCTTCATGATGCGAATTGCCGATGCCAGTGCTTCTCTGGAGTTCCCCTGATAACTGCCAAAAGGCATATCAATTACTACCAAGGCGCGTTTAACTCCTCGAACAACTGATTTAGCCAGGAAAATCATTTGATCCAACGTTATCGGTAAGGTCGTTAGATTTCCACACATAACATTTGAAGCTGAATCACCAACTAAAATAATGTCCACACCTGCCTGATCAACAATAGTTCCCATTGTATAATCATAGGCAGTAAGCATACTAATCTTTTCATTCCGTTGTTTCATTTCCAACAACCTTTGAGTAGTTACCTTTCTTGAATCCTCACTATGTTTTGACATGGCTTTATGATTTAAATTAAAGTCCACAAAGATAGATATAATCTCTTTTCATTCTGCAATATTATAATCATTTTCTGATGCCTAAAATACTTTGTAGCAGAAAATGAACCGTTTACAAATAATCGTTATTTTTTAAATCTATAAATAAAATTATAAGGTATTATTTTTCGCTTTTTAAACTTATCTTTGCAGACTAATAAAATGAACAGTACCGACTATTATACAAAAATCGACATGAAAGACAGATTTACTTTTTTGTGGAGTTCGGATGTTTTTTCGCACCTTACAAATCTAAAATATATACCCCGCTGGGTGGTACTTATCATTGACTTTTTTCTATGTGTGGTGTCTTATTATATTGCTTTTTATATTTCTTCAAGAATATATAACAGCACAATGGATGATCGGATTTTTAATGTCTTTCAAAGATTCGGAATAATTATCTCATTGCAATTTGTTTTCTTTTGGGTCTTTCATACTTATTCTGGCGTATTAAGGTATTCCAGTTTTGTAGATGCTACAAAAATTTTATTGGCAGTGTTCCTGAATATTGGCATTATCTCACTTTCAAATTTTATTTATTTCTTAGCATCTTCCCAAAAGATGTTCTATTATTCCACCTTATTAATTTACGCAGTATTATCGTTCCTTCTGCTGTTTGTTTTACGATTAGTAGTGAAATCAATGTATGATTATTTTACACAGAATTCAGGCCAGATCACCCCGGTTATGATTTTTGGTACTCAGTCTGCTGCCATTGGGATTGCTAAAATGATCCGGTCGGCAGAAGATAATAAATACAAGCTTGTAGGGTTTATTGATGATGATAAGAATGCTTCCCAACGACTTATCATGGGTGTAGCAGTCTACCATTTAGATGAAAAAACCGTCAGGAAACATGTTGTCAATAAAGCAAAGGCAATCATTGTTTCACCCAATAAAATGAACCAGATAAACCCAAATACCGATTTGGATATTTTCTTTAATAATAACCTTGCCGTTTTAACTTCTCCTCCCATGAGCATATGGCAAAATGATATGCCCACTATAAAACAAATCAAATCCATCCAAATAGAAGACTTGCTTGACAGGCCCAAGATTGATATCTCATGCGATAAAATTGCTAAACAGTTAAAGTCTAAAGTTGTACTTATAACCGGTGCTGCCGGATCTATTGGTAGTGAAATTGTAAGGCAGGTTGTTAGGTTCGAACCAAATTTAATTATTTTGCTCGATCAGGCCGAGTCGCCAATGCATTCCTTAAAACTGGAAATGGAAGAACAATTTCCAAATCAGAATTTCTGTACTTTCCTGGGAGATGTCAGGAATAAAGAACGTATGGAATACCTGATAGAAATGTTCAGGCCCGATTACATCTATCATGCTGCAGCTTATAAACATGTTCCGCTTATGGAAGATAACCCGGTGGAAAGTATACAGGTAAATGTAAGGGGAACTAAAAATTTAGCTGATTTAGCCGTAAAGTATAAAGTCCAGTATTTTGTGATGATCTCTACCGATAAAGCCGTGAATCCGACCAATGTCATGGGAGCCTCGAAACGTATTGCGGAGATCTATGTACAGTCTTTATTTCGCAAGCTCCAGGCAGAAGAGAATGTGTCGACAAAATTCATTACAACACGTTTCGGGAATGTATTAGGATCCAACGGCTCGGTAATCCCGCATTTTAAAAACCAGATTGAAAAAGGTGGCCCTGTAACGGTGACTCATCCCGAGATCATCCGGTATTTTATGACGATTCCGGAAGCCTGTATGCTCGTATTGGAAGCAGGTTCCATGGGCCATGGGGGTGAGATATTTATCTTCGATATGGGTAGTCCGGTTAAGATAGTGAATTTAGCCAAAAAGATGATTCGCCTGGCAGGTTATATTCCGGAAGTGGATATAAAGATTGAATTCACAGGCTTACGTCCGGGGGAAAAATTGTATGAGGAACTCTTGAATCAGAAAGAAATCACAACAAAAACTCATAACCCTAAGATAATGATTGCAAAAGTACAGGAATATGATTATGATAAAGTAACCGTTCAGATTGATGAATTAATACAGTACAGTTTTATGTGCAAGAATTTCCTGACCGTATCACTCATGAAAAAGATTGTACCTGAATTTTTAAGCAAAAATTCTCAATATGAACGTTTGGATGTATAAACAATAATTTTTTTTAATAATGCTTTATTTAAATAACTTCATACATAATTTCCCGGCTTTTTCAACTTTATTTTCATTTATTATTGGTCTCTGTTTTATGCCCATGGTCATTGACATTGCCAAAAAAAGGAATTTTGTTGTAAAGCCAAATAAACGGACATCACACGAAGGAGTCATCCCAAACATTGGGGGGATCAATATCTTTATTTCTTTTCTTTCAACGGTGTTTCTGTTTAGTTACGGAATTATAAGTGACCTGCAATTTACCATTGTCGGAGTCTTTATTATTTTAATTATTGGCTTTGTTGACGATCTGATAGCAATTAAACCTACCTGGAAACTATTGGGTGAACTGGCTGCTGCTTTTTTCCTGATCGTGGTTTCCGATGTTCGGTTATCCCATTTGCATGGTTTTTTAGGTATAAATGAACTATCATTGATAACGAGTTATCTGCTCTCTTTCTTTGTCTTTGTAGTAATCATAAACGCCCTGAATTTGATAGATGGTGTCGATGGACTGGCATCCGGCTTAGGAATACTTTATTGCCTGTTCTTTGGCATTTATTTTAATTTAACCGGCAATATCAATCTGGCTATCTCGGCTTTTGCCATGGCAGGGTCTTTATTCGTATTCTTTTTATACAATGTCTTTGGAGGTAAACGTAAAATATTTATGGGCGATTCAGGGTCCTTGCTTTTGGGGTATATGATAACGCTCTATGTATTTGAATTCTGCGAAATCAATGCTTATGGGTGTATTCCTCCGCTGTACAAAATGTCTGCTGCCCCGGCAGTAGCCATCTGTGTCCTTTCCGTCCCTTTATTTGACACTATGCGGGTGATGCTTACCCGTATGAAAAAAGGAGTTTCACCTTTCCATCCTGATAAAAACCACATTCATCATTTACTTCTCAAAACAGGTTTAAAACATCGGCAGGTTACTTTCGTTTTAATAATCGTATCTTTGTGCTTTATTGCATTGGGAATTATTGGACGGCAATGGAAAATCGGAGTGTTGATTTTAATTGCTTTTTCAATTGCAACCTTTCTGACCTATGTTTTATGGCGGCAGGTTGACACTAAAATATTTTCTAAAATCAAAAAGAAAATTTGATTCCAGTGTTGAATTGTATTTAATTTGTTTTTAAGGTTTTTCGTAAGGTAAATATATGATTTCTGTTGAACAACTTACTGTTGAATTTGGTGGATCACCACTTTTTGATGAAATTAGTTTTTTGGTTAACCCCAAAGACAAAATAGCTTTAGTAGGCAAAAATGGGGCGGGTAAAACCACCCTGTTACGGATTTTCTCCGGTAAGCAGGCTCCCACTAAAGGCAAGGTTACCATACCCAGGGACCTGACTATCGGGTACCTGCCTCAACATATGATTCACAATGAGGGCACCACGGTCATGCAAGAGGCTGAAAAGGCTTTTGAACATATTACAGGTCTGCAGGCAGAGATAGAACAAATGAATATTGACCTGGCAGAGCGTACCGACTATGACAGCGAAGATTACCACCTGCTCCTCGAAAGATTAACTCATTCCAACGAACACCTCCAGATTATTGGGAACGGTAATTTTTATGGTGAAATAGAAAAGACTTTATTAGGGCTTGGATTTATGCGTACTGATTTCGAACGACAATGTTCTGAATTTAGCGGAGGTTGGCGCATGCGCATTGAGTTAGCCAAAATCCTGTTACAACGTCCCGATGTGTTGTTACTTGATGAGCCTACCAATCACCTCGATATTGAATCCATTCAATGGCTTGAAAACTTCCTGACCACCACAAACAGTGCCATTCTGTTAGTTTCCCATGACCGTGCCTTTATCGATGCAGTAACTACCCGTACGATAGAAATATCGTTGGGCAAAATATACGATTATAACGTTCATTATTCAAAATACGTTGAACTTCGTAAAGAACGCCATGAACAACAGGTCAGGGCTTACGAAAACCAGCAGAAACTAATCCAGGAAACCGAAGATTTTATCGATCGTTTCCGCTCAAAAGCCACGAAGGCAATACAGGTGCAATCGCGAATCAAACATCTGGATAAGATTGAACGTATTGAAGTCGACCTGGAGGACAATTCACGGCTCAGCCTTAAGTTTCCACCGGCACCACGGTCCGGAAGTATTCCTGTCGAAATAGAGCATTTGTCGAAGGCCTATGGCGATCATTTGATTCTCGATAATATCGGGATGATTATTAACCGGGGTGAGAAAGTGGCTTTTGTCGGTAAAAACGGTGAAGGGAAGAGTACACTGGTGAAGTGTATCATGGATCAGATTGAATATGCCGGTATCATGAAATTGGGGCATAATGTCAAGATCGGCTATTTTGCCCAGAACCAGGCATCCCTGTTGGATGAAAATAAGACTGTTTTCGAAACCATTGATTATGTGGCTGTCGGTGATATCCGTACCAAAATACGCGATATCCTGGGGGCTTTTATGTTTGGGGGTGAAGCTTCCGATAAAAAGGTAAAAGTACTCTCAGGGGGTGAACGCAGCCGGTTGGCCATGATTCGTTTGTTATTGGAACCTGTCAACCTGCTTATTCTCGATGAGCCAACCAATCACCTGGATATGCAATCGAAAGATGTGCTCAAGGAAGCTATCAAAGCTTTTGATGGCACTGTGATCCTTGTATCGCACGACCGTGAGTTCCTGAACGGGCTGGTAACCAAAGTCTATGAGTTTGGTAATAAAAGGGTACGTGAACATTTAGGTGGAATCTATGAATTTCTTCAATATAAAAAGATGGATTCATTGCGTGAACTGGAAGTTGCAACATCCCTGAAAACAACATCAGAATCTCCTGAGAAAGCTGTTTCCGAAAATAAAATGAGTTACGAAGCACGCAAGGAACACAACCGTAAAGTGCGTAAAGCAGAGAAAGCCGTTGAAGAAATTGAAAAGGAGGTATCCGGTCTTGAGGCTGAACTTGCAGAAATTGAAAAACTGCTTGAACTTCCCGCGAATGCTGCCGATAATAACTTTATTTTATCCTATCAGAAAAAACAACGCGAATTGGATCAGAAAATCTATGAGTGGGAAATCCTGAATGAGGATTTAGAAGCTTTAAAAGTCCTACTGACTGACTAATGTCATTTTGTAAAATTATCGTTTATGGTGTTGTAAGTGACCTAAACTAAATAATATAGTTTTATTTTAATTTAGATAAGGGAATAAGGGTTAGATCTTTTTGCTTAACATTTCTACTAAGGGGTAAAAACAAAAATATGGCACATTCCGGTTTGTCGGAAAGGTTTTTAATTCAAATCCCTTATTTTTAGATATTAAACCTTCGTAGAAAACCAAACTCCCCCATATTAAAACCCTTATTCCCTTATTTAGAAAAGCTGTTTAGTCGTATCTTTCAAGAAATAAAACAGGACAATATATTGTTTCAACTACTTACATAATGTGAATTGAAATACTAATTTCAGATCAGTAAAATAATTTTTTAAAGATAGATTCTTCTATAGAATTTTCAGAAAAAACAAAACTCATACTTAATCCAATGCCAACATTATATTTAATCCCTACCTCTTTGGGGGATACCGGTTTCGACCGTATTTTGCCTGCTTACAATACCGGAGTAGTTACTGCCTTGCGTTATTTTATTGTTGAGGATGTCCGTACTGCCCGACGTTTTCTTAAAAAAACTAATCCTGCGATTGACATTGATACCCTTACCTTTTTTATTCTCAACCAGCATACAACTCCTGAAGAATTAAGCAGTTTCCTTCGTCCAATGTTCGATGGAAACGATATGGGGGTACTATCCGAAGCCGGTTGTCCTGCCATTGCCGATCCGGGTGCTGATGTAGTTGCCATGGCTCAAAAGAATAATTTTAAAGTGATTCCACTGGTTGGCCCTTCTTCTATTTTACTCTCATTAATGGCTTCCGGTTTTAACGGGCAAAGTTTTGCCTTTGTAGGCTATCTGCCTATCGAACGTGGTGAAAGGTCTAAAGCCCTGAAGAAACTCGAATCAAGGGCTTATTCCGAGGACCAGTCACAGATCTTTATTGAAACTCCTTACCGGAATATGAAAATGCTTGATGAGATCCTTCAAACCTGCCAATCCAATACCCGGCTTTGCATTGCGGTTGATATTACCCTGGAAACAGAGTTTATTAAAACCAAAACGGTGAAGGAATGGAAATCCCAATTGCCTGATCTGAACAAGCGTCCTTGTATCTTTTTACTGTATAAATCGTAGGTTTATTACCTGAACTACCTGTACAGCTTTTAAAATTAATAAATCACCCGGTGAGTAATCTTAAATTATGCATTATTAATTATAAAATATTAAATATTTATTTGGCATTGCTTATCTTTACATCTGTTTTAATTACGGATGGTTCGTTTTGATAAAAGCATATGATGAATAAAAAAATTGTTCCTAAGCCCCTTACCCTTCAATCGCTGCTGAATTATTCAACAACACACTTTGCAAGCCAGCCTTCAGTTTCTTTTGTTGGAGGTACGCCCGTCACATACGCTGAACTGGGGATTAAAATACAACAGATTTCTGATTTGTTATTCTCGCTCGGACTTCAAAAAGGCGATAAGGTAGCTTTGTTAAGCAACAACATGCCTAACTGGGTGGTGGCGTATTTTTCAGTGGTATCCAATGGAATGATTATTATTCCCATATTGCCTGATTTTACACGCGAAGAAATAGAAAATGTATTATCCCATTCCGAATCCAAATGTTTATTTATCAGTGACCGCTTATCCTCACGGATCGAAGGGCTTGATTTACCTCTTTTGGTATCCCGGATTTCACTCGATACCCTTACCCTGGTTTCTGGAACTCAAAACAATGATCTTAAAAACCCACAACTGACCGTTGAAGAAGATGATACGGCAGCCATTATCTATACTTCCGGAACTACCGGACGGTCAAAAGGAGTAGTACTTTCACATAGAAACCTGACATTTACGGCCATGCAATCGTATTCTTTTCATCAGATTGCAAGTTCCGATGTTTTCTTGTCCTTGCTGCCATTGTCACATACCTACGAAAATACCATCGGCTTGCTGTATCCCATCATGTACGGATCGTCGATTTTTTATATGGAAAAACCTCCTACCGCGGCAGCCTTATTGCCCGCCCTGGCTAAGATACGGCCTACTATGATGCTCTCTGTGCCACTTATTATGGAAAAACTGTACAAGTCCCAGATCCAGAGTAAATTTGCCGGAAACAGGTTTAAACGCATGATTTATAAAAATCTGGTTTTTAGGAAAATTATTCATCGCATTGCCGGAAAAAGGCTGATTCAAACCTTTGGCGGCAGGCTGGCATTCTTTGGCATTGGAGGTGCCAAGCTGGACTCGCGTGTAGAGCGTTTCCTTCAGGAAGCCCGTTTTCCGTATGCTATCGGGTATGGATTGACCGAAACATCACCACTGCTTGCCGGTGCCGGGGTGCATCAGACGAAGCTGCAATCCACCGGATTTGCTGTCCAGGGCGTTGATTTAAAGATTAATAATCCTGATAAGAAAGGGGTAGGAGAGATCTGGGCCAAAGGTCCGAATGTCATGAAAGGTTATTATAAGAATCCGGAAGCAACGAGCGAAGTACTTACTGCTGATGGTTGGTTTCGTACCGGTGATTTTGGGAAATTCGACTCTTCTAAAAGGTTGTATATTAAAGGCAGGATGAAGAGTACCATCATTGGTGCGAGCGGTGAAAACATATATCCCGAGGACATAGAAACAATCATAAACAATACACAGTATGTTGTGGAATCGCTGGTGATTGAGGAAGATGGTTTTTTGGTTGCAAAAGTATTGCTGGATCTGGATGAACTCGAAAAGAACATTGAGCATATCAAATCGGTCATTGAAGTCAAGAAGGAAAAAGGGAGGCAGGCTATGCGTGAGATTGATGAAAAATATAGTCTGTGGAGCCAGCATTTTGTAAAAGAGCTGAATGCCAAATTAAACCGCCTGTCTCAGATTAAGCGGGTTGATATCATGGATGCTCCATTCGAAAAAACTGCTTCCCAGAAGATAAAGCGTTTTTTATATGAAAAACAACAGAAACATAAAAAGACAACGGATAAGAAATCATATTAATTCTTCTGTATTAAACCCAAGACACTATAATTTTTTTCTACCAATTAATTAATCCATTTACTAATTACAATTGAGTTATTCTTATTCTCCTAACCTGGACAAGGCAGAGCAATAAATAAAGTAGAATGATCTATTTACACCTTTTTTTTATTTGTTATTGAAAAACTAATTTTAACCCCGTAGGGGTGCAATGATTGTAATAAGCTACATATCAGACTATCTAAAAACACCGTAGGGGTGGTATTATTTATAATCAGTTCCAGATTTCTTTCAATTATGTATTTACGGCATTTGTTGTTCCGGTCGATGGCTTGGATAGATTTATAGATAGGAAATAAATTTTTATTGTACGCATTTCTATATCACCCCTGCGGGGTTAATATTATTTGTTATTCATTTTTTCTACAATCATGTTAACCCTTCGGGTTTAAAAATATTGCTATGTTTGTAAATAAATAATATGCCAAAAAATGTGTTAAATTTAAACATAAGATACTAAAACAAATTATCTTAATCGATTTGGAATGTACTATTACTTACTTTCCTGAAATCAATTACCTTAACCAACTATTCAACTTAATCAACTTAATTAACCAATCAACCAATCAACCAATCCCCAATTACTGTTTCATTGCCCTGTCAATACTTCTCTTGTCTTCCTTTTCCTTCAGCGTCTGGCGTTTATCGTAGGTTTTCTTCCCCTTTGCCAATCCAATTTCCAGCTTAGCCAACCCTTTGTCATTGATAAAAAGTTTGGTGGGCACTATCGTATTCCCGGTTTCTTTGGTTCCACGAATCAGTTTGTTCAATTCCCTTTTAGTAAGCAGCAGTTTCCTGTCACGCCTGACATCATGGTTGTTGTAAGTACCAAAGAAATAGGTAGCAATGTGCATGTTTCTTACAAACAACTCGTTATTAACAAACGTACAATAAGTTTCCGTCAATCCTGCCTTTCCATCCCTGATCGACTTGATTTCGGTGCCGTAAAGCTGAATCCCGGCAACAAACCGTTCCAGAATTTCGTAGTTGAAAGTTGCTTTCTTATTGCGGATTGATATATTCGATTTCTTAAACATGATGTCATTTTTTATTCTTCAGCAAAAGTAAGTATATTTTTCGTTTCTGGCTATACTTTGTATAAACTTTGAATCCATCCCCTTTGAATCGATCGTTTGATTTGAAAAATTGTTTTACATGGTCACTTTTTGACCCTACATTTCCTGTCTAAACTAACTATCTTATGATGCATAAATTTCTCTAAATGACTGAAAGTGTATTGTATGTATCAGTCTTTGAATCACCTAACCGGTAATAAGGAGTTTGAATTTTACATGTTGAAACCGATAGCTTCATGGTGTCTTCATGCTATCTTCATCCTGTTTTCGTTTTAATTTGAATAAAACTTATTTCTAACAAGGATATAATTTAGATATCATAACCTTTTAATGATATGAGACATCTAAGTTATATCTAAGATACATCTAAGATACATCTAAGATACAACGAAAACATCATGGTGACATCTAGCAAATAACCAGCCAATGAAAAATCAGAAAAAAACAGATGAAAATCCGGAAGAAACAAACCGGAAGGAGAAAGTGAAATTTTAAAAATAAGGAGTAAAAGGAACTAATTCAAAGCATTTAATGAATTATTTTGAGTTTTGAGCCCTCAAACCCCAAAGTGAGCTTAAAGACGTAGCATTTGAAAAATTGCTAATACTAAATATCTCCTGATGATGCACTCTTACACACCCTTTGGGGATTGGGAGCTCAGGAATAAGATAGTTGCAAATATAGTCAGATTCGACATTTTTAGATAAATAATGATGCATAAAGACTTATTTGAATTTGGGCACTAAACATACAACTAAAGAAAAATGATAGTGCTTTAAAATATTTTCGGTCTTAAAAATGTTATAATCATACGTTACACGGATAGTGTGCCGGGACCAATTTGCATGGCATTAATTATAACGTGCTAAAAGAATTTTAAGTACATATTTTCAAGTTTTTTTTAAATATGATTTTTACTTTTAAAAATATAAGTATATTTGCTGTCCTTTTAAGAATACAGGCCCCGGTTGTGTATTTCGGAAGGGATTGAAAATAACTAAAGAACCACCAATATACCGATATGAAAATGGATTCAGAAATAAAATTAACGATCACAGGGTTGGTTTATAACCAGACTGTTGTGGGGACCTATGGACTGGTGTTGAGTGAAGAAAACGGGAACCGACGGTTCTCAGTGATGATAGGTGAGCCCGAGGCCCAATCAATTGCCCTGAAAATGAACAATAAAAAATCGCCCAGGCCATTGACTCACGATTTGATAAACAGCATTTTAAATTCCTTTGATGCAACACTTCAAAAAGTGGTGATTTACGATATGGTCAATGATGTATTCTTTTCTGAATTGCATATTCAAAAAGATTCAACCCCTTTTGTGATTGATGCCCGCACGTCGGATGCGGTTGCTTTGGCGGTCAGGTCGGAGTGCCCGATCTATATCAAGTCCGAGATCCTTGAAATTGTGGGTACTGAAATAGAACCGCTTGAAGTAGAGGAACCCAAGACCGTATTGCCTGAGAATGATGAAGATCTAACAGAGGATGACCTGGATTTACTGTCCATGGAAACATTGGAAGGAATGCTGGACCTTGCCCTGAGCAATGAAAAATATGAACTGGCTGTGACCATTCGTGATGCCATCAAACGAAAACACAAGACAATATAATCAACTCACAAAAAAATCACTTACTAAATATTAAATCTAAAAAATCATGGGATTAAAATATCGTCTTACGTTAATGAATTTTCTGCAGTTCTTTATTTGGGGTTCATGGCTTATTACTATCGGTGGTTATTGGTTTCAGAATAAAGGATGGACGGGGACAGAATTCGGGGCGATTTTTTCTACCATGGGTATTGCTTCTTTGTTTATGCCTGCATTGGCAGGTGTGATTGCCGACAGGTGGATTACAGCTGAAAAACTGCTGGGCTCATTTCATTTGATGGGTGCTATCTGTTTATTTATGGTACCGCTGATGGCAACCCCTACCCAGATGTTCTGGCTGATGCTGGTGAACATGATGTTTTACATGCCTACAATCTCATTATCAATCACCGTTTCCTATTCGGCAATGAAGAAAGCGAATATGGATATTGTTAAAGAATATCCCCCCATTCGCGTTTTTGGAACCATTGGGTTTATTGTGGCCATGTGGACGGTGAGCCTGTTGAAATTTGAAACCACTTCGATGCAATTCTATGTTGCTTCCATTGCGTCCGTGATCCTTGGAATGTATGCTTTCACACTCCCTACCTGCGAGGTGAGCAAACAAACGGATAAAAAGACCCTGGTGGATACCCTTGGATTAAAAGCATTTACGTTGTTCAAAGACCGTAAGATGGCTTTGTTCTTTGTATTCTCCATGTTGCTGGGAGCAGCCTTGCAACTTACCAATGCCTACGGGGATACTTTCCTGCACGACTTTAAAAAAGTAGATATTTACAAAGACCTGGTAGCGATCCGGTATCCTGCCATTATCATGTCGATCTCTCAAATGTCGGAAACACTGTTTATTCTGACCATACCATTTTTCTTACGCAAATTCGGAATTAAAAAAGTAATGATATTCAGCATGTTTGCCTGGGTGTTGCGTTTTGCACTGTTTGGCCTTGGCAACCCAGCCGATGGATTGTGGATGATTATACTTTCGTGTATTATTTACGGCATGGCATTCGATTTCTTCAATATATCCGGTTCGTTGTATGTGGAAACACAGACCGATTCGAGTATTCGCGCCAGCGCACAAGGGGTATTCATGATGATGACCAATGGGGTGGGTGCTATTTTGGGCAGTTCATTAAGCGGATTGCTGATTGATAATTTCTTTAAATCGGCGAATGGTGATTTCCAATGGCATGGCATCTGGTATACTTTTGCCGCCTACTCATTCGTAGTTGCTATCCTGTTTATGTTTTTCTTTAAACACAAACATGATCCGGCAGCATTGACCACTATCAAACACTAATTAAAAAACACAGATTAATTATTTAATAAAAGAACTAAAATATAAGAGTTGGATGTAAAATATTGTCCACTGATTACACTGATTTACACAGATTATTTATTTTAAAGATAATGATTATACGCAATGTGTCCTAAAGTGACAAAAATCGGTTTCAGTGCTCTGCACCTCGTAAAACTTTTCATATTCAATCCTATCTACCAAAATACCGGAGCTATGCTCCTGGTGTTGGCAATGAAAAGGGACATAGTCCCGACAGTTTGGTAGAATTAAATATCAGGAACTAATAAAAAGGTGCAGAGCACTGAAAGATAAAGGCAAAAATTACGTTTTAATACATTATGCGAATAATCATAAAACATTAACTGAAAAAGTAAAAAATAAAAGCGGAGAGTATTAAACCCTCCGCTTTTATTTTACAGTGAAATCTTATATTTAAAAAGGAACATCATCATTCTTGCTAAACCCGCTTAAAGGGTTTGAGCTTTGAGGTGTCAACGAGGCTGCATCGTTATAAAAATCACCACCACCTTCGTTCATTTTTGAAGAAATAACCTGATAACCGGAGTTAAAAGGATTATCGTCTTTGTCCCTGTCGTCCTTGTTCATAAACTTGGCATAGGTATTCTTGAACTTCAACTGCACATCACCTGTGGCACCATTACGGTGTTTAGCAATGATAATCTCGGCAATACCGATCAATGAATTTCCTTCGGCATCTTCGGTCAGGTGATAATACTCCGGGCGGTGAATAAAACATACCATATCGGCATCCTGCTCAATGGCACCCGATTCACGTAAATCGGACAACTGCGGACGCTTGCCTTCCAGTCCTGTACGGCCTTCAACACCACGATTCAACTGGGAGAGTGCAATGATCGGAATATCCAGTTCCTTGGCAAGCCCTTTGAGTGACCGGGAAATGATACTTACTTCCTGCTCACGGCTACCGAAGCTCATCCCGCTGGCATTCATTAACTGAAGGTAGTCAATAATCAGACACTGGACGCCATGCTCTTTTACCAACCGGCGTGCTTTACTACGCAATTCAAAAACCGAAAGGCTGGGAGTATCATCCACATAGATGGGTGCATCGATCAATTCTTTAATATCTTTATCCAGCTTGGTCCATTCTTCGCTGGTTAACTGTCCATTTTTCACCTTTTCACCTTCAAGCTCGCACACATTCATGATCAGACGATTCACCAACTGGACATTGGACATTTCGAGTGAGAAAATGGCTACAGGTTGGTTATAATCAAGCCCCATGTTCTTAGCCATGGAAAGTACAAAGGCGGTTTTACCCATGGCAGGACGGGCAGCAATAATGATTAAATCGGACTTTTGCCATCCTGAAGTTATCTTGTCCAGGCTGTGGAAACCGGTTGATACTCCACTGGATCCCGACTTGGTAGCTGCAATCTGCATACGCTTAATGGCCTCATCGATCACCGGGCTGATTTGGGTCACGTCCTTTTTCAGGTTTCGTTGAGATACTTCAAAGAGCAGACCTTCGGCTTCCTGCATCAGATCATCCACGTCAGACTTATCATCGAAAGCCTTGGTTTGTATTTCACTCGAAATACGTATCAGCTCACGGGCCAGGAATTTCTGGACAATAATGCGGGCATGGTATTCCAGGTGGGCAGCCGAAGATACCTTGGCAGTAAGCAATGTAATGTAATACGGGCCCCCGACATCGTCGATAGTACCCATTTTGCGTAATTGCTCGGTTACCGTATGCATGTCCACCGGTTCCTGGTGCATGGCAAGGTGCATGATAGATTCAAAGATCTTTTGATGTGCAACCTTGTAAAAACATTCCGGTTTCAGGATTTCAGAAATGAGTGAATATGCATCCTTTTCGATCATGATAGCTCCTAAAACAGCTTCTTCCAGTTCAGGGGCCTGAGGTGGAAGTTTGCCAAACTCATTGGCGGGAACAGGTACCGGACCGGTAGGTTTCTTAGAGTAATTACGTTTTTCAGCCATTCTTATAGTTTCAATTTACTTATTTACTGTTTTGCGGATTTCAAAAGTACGAAACATTTCCGAATGCTCAAATTAAATTTATAAACAGATCGTTGTTGATAACTGGTATAGTGGTGTGATTTCAAAGCAACTATCCCATAGTTTTAGAATTGAAAAAAAAACATTACTTTTGATTTTTAATACAAAAGCAAAATTGAAATATGGTTGTTTTCCCCAATGCAAAAATTAATCTTGGACTGAACGTTACAGAACGTCGTCCGGATGGATATCACAATATCGAAACAGTTTTTTACCCAATCGGATTGAGCGATGTCCTGGAAGTGGAAGCTTCTGAAAATTGCATGGATTATAGTTTTTCCTCCGCAGGGATTGAATTGGGGGGTGACCCGGAAGATAATTTAATTGTAAAAGCCTACCGGTTGCTGCGCTCGGAGCATCAATTTCCTGCCATAGACATTTCATTAATAAAACAAATCCCTTTTGGGGCTGGACTTGGTGGTGGTTCTGCGGATGCCGCCTTTATGCTGAAAGCTTTGAATGAACTGTTCGAATTGAAAATTACCCCTAAGAAGCTGGAGAAATATGCTGCTCTGTTAGGCGCTGACTGCCCGGTATTTATCAAAAATAAACCGGTATTCGCTACCGGTATCGGGAATGTGTTTACTCCCATAAAAATCTCCCTGAAAGGTAAATTCTTAGTATTGGTAAAACCGGATATCCATGTGTCTACCCCCGAAGCCTATTCATTGGTAGTACCTGAAATACCCCAGGTTTCGCTTCTTGAGTTGATACTGCAGCCAATGGCAGAGTGGAAAAATGTAATTAAAAATGATTTTGAGAAATCGGTATTTACGAAATATCCAGCCATTGAGACTATAAAAAATAACCTGTATGAACTGGGTGCAGTGTATGCTTCCATGTCAGGTTCCGGATCCTCGGTGTATGGGATATTTGATACTGTAATTCCTGAAAATAAATTATTTGAAGGGTGTTTTGTAGCAGGTGGAAATTTAGATTAGATTTTCCATTTCTTTTATATTCCCCAAAGGCAGTATTTAAAGATGTTTTTCCAAGACATTAACTAAATAATAAGCATGTTTATTGTTCGTAATTAATTGCCGTTTTGCTTGCCTAATCGAAGAAAAAGCAGTACTTTAGTGCGAATTTTTAGATTATAACAAAAATAGAAATAGATGATTGATCAAGACAGAATTATTAAGGTAAACATTGACGAAGAAATGAAATCTTCGTATATCGATTATTCCATGTCGGTGATTGTTTCGCGTGCATTACCCGATGTGCGTGACGGTTTTAAGCCGGTACACCGCAGGGTATTATTCGGAATGAACGAATTAGGAAATAATTCCGATAAACCCTATAAAAAATCTGCCAGAATTGTTGGGGAAGTAATGGGTAAGTATCACCCGCATGGTGATTCCTCCATATACGGCACCCTGGTTCGTATGGCCCAGCATTGGTCTATGCGCTATCCTTTGGTGGATGGACAGGGTAACTTTGGTTCGATAGACGGTGACAGTCCTGCTGCCATGCGTTATACCGAAGCCCGGTTACGCAAGTTGTCGGAAGATATGTTGATTGATATAAACAAAGATACCGTTGATTTCCAACTGAACTTTGATGATACTCTGAAAGAACCAACAGTATTGCCTAGCCGTATACCGAATTTGCTGGTAAACGGTTCATCGGGTATTGCTGTAGGGATGGCTACCAACATGGCACCTCACAATTTAAGTGAAGTAGTGGATGCTACCATTGCCTATATCGATGACAACAACATTGAAATGTCAGAGATATTAAAATATATCAAAGCACCTGATTTTCCAACCGGTGGAATTATCTACGGGTATGCCGGAGTGAAAGAAGCATTGGAAACAGGACGTGGAAGAATCGTTGTACGTTCGAAAGTTGAGATTGAAACCGACGCACAGGGACGTGAAAAAATCATTATCAATGAAATACCTTACCAGGTAAACAAAGTTGAACTGATCAAAGCTGTAGTGGCTTTAGTAGAAGATAAAAAGGTAGAAGGCATTGCCCACATCAACGATGAGTCCGACCGTGAAGGTATGCGAATTGTTGTGGATATTAAACGTGATGCTAATTCAAGCGTGGTATTGAATAAATTATTCAAGTATACTGCCCTGCAATCATCATTCAGTGTGAATAATATCGCATTGGTACATGGCCGTCCACGCATGTTGAACGTAAAGGATTTGATCCATTATTTCGTGGAACACCGTCATGAAGTAGTGATCCGCCGTACCCGCTTTGAATTGGGTGAAGCAGAAAAGCGTGCTCATTTGCTGGAAGGTTTTATGATTATCCTGGATAACCTGGATGAAGCGATTAAGATCATTCGTGACTCAAAAACCCCGGAAGAAGCCCGTACCCGTTTAATGGAACGCTTTGGCTTGTCGGATATCCAGTCCCGTGCTATAGTTGAAATGCGTTTGCGTCAACTTACAGGTATGGAGCAAGATAAACTTCGTGCTGAATACGAAGAAATCATGGCATTGATTGCCAGGTTGAATGAAATACTTGAAAAGGTGGAGCTTCGTATGCAGATCATTAAAGACGAACTTCTTGAAGTTAAAGCTAAATATGGTGATGCACGCCGTACCCAGATTGTATATTCTTCCGAAGAATTCAATCCTGAAGATTTCTATGCCGATGATGAAATGATTATTACCATTTCGCACTTAGGTTATATCAAACGTACTGCATTAAGTGAGTTTAGATCCCAGAACCGTGGAGGAGTAGGATCGAAAGGCAGTGATTCACGTGACGAAGACTTTATTGAATACATCTATCCGGCTTCCATGCATAATACCATGTTGTTCTTTACCCAGAAAGGTAAGTGCTATTGGTTGAAAGTATATGATATCCCTGAAGGAAGTAAAAACTCGAAAGGTCGTGCCATCCAGAATATGTTGAATATTGATGGTGATGATAAAGTGAACGCATTTATCCGTGTGAAAGGATTGAATGATGCTGAATATATCAACTCGCATTACCTGATCTTTGGAACCAAGAATGGTGTGATCAAGAAAACTTCCCTGGAAGCTTACTCGCGTCCACGTCAGAATGGGGTGAATGCTATTACCATCCGTGAAGACGATACAGTAATTCAGGTTCGATTAACGGACGGAAACTCGGAAGTGTTGATGGCTAACCGCAATGGCCGTGCAATACGATTCCATGAGTCTAAAGTTCGTCAAATGGGACGTACTGCAACCGGAGTACGTGGCATGACTCTGGATGACGATGGACAGGATGAAGTAATTGGTATGATTTGTGTAAACAAAGAAGACAATGAAAACATCATGGTCGTTTCACAACAAGGGTATGGTAAACGTACCTTGCTGGATGACGAAAACGGCGAAGCGGTTTACCGTGTTACCAATCGTGGTGGAAAGGGTGTGAAAACCATCAATATCACTGAAAAGACCGGGAAACTTGTTGCCATTAAAAACGTTACAGATGACAGTGATTTAATGATTATCAATAAATCAGGTATCACCATTCGTTTGAAATGTGCCGATTTCCGTGTTATGGGCCGTGCCACTCAGGGTGTTCGTTTGATCAATCTTGAGAAACGGAACGATGAAATAGCTTCAGTTTGTAAAGTAATGTCTGAAACAATTGAAGAAGAAGCTATTGATGAGTTGCTGGAAGAAATCATCAAGGAAGGATCAACTGATCATTCAGAAGCTAAAGATTTTATCAAATCTGAACCTACTGAAATCGATGAAGATGAAGAATCAGATGAAATAGATACTGAAATTGAAGAAGACATAGAAGAATAAATCCCAATTGAAAGAACTGGTGCCATGATATCAGTTCTTTCATTTAATTATTAATAATAAAAAAACTATTACACGTCATGAAAAAAATTATTTTATCCCTATTTTTAGTGATAAGCTTTACACTTTCTTTTGCCCAAAAGGCAAATGTATCAAAAGCGAAGAATAAGGCTTTAATGGAAAATCCGGATTTTGCCGGCGCGCGTGAAGCTATCAAATTAGCTTTAAAAGACTCAACTACTAAAAATCTAGCTGAAACATGGTATGTTGCCGGTTTGATTGGTAATAAGGAAAATGAAGTTTTGTATAATAAAGCGATATTGAAACAGCCTTTTGATACCCTGGCCAAAGGGAAAGCTTTGATGGAATCGTACGATTATTTTGTACAGGCCGTTAAATTAGACCAACTGCCTGATGCAAAAGGAAAAGTGAAAGCCCGTTATTCTAAGGATATAAAAACTTATCTGAAGGATTATTACACGACACAACAGAATCTGATTGCCTATGGTGCTTTCCAATACGAAAAGAAAAACTATGAAGGTGCCGTAAAAACATTTGAAGCATTTCTTGAAATTCCAAAGATGCCTATCATGAATAATGAGATCAAAATGGATTCTACGTATTATATGATTTCCTTTTATACAGCTGCTTCTGCCGCCAATGCAAAAATGCATGATAAAGCAATTGCAATTTATGAAAGCCTGAAAGATAAGAAATACGAAACAAAATCAGTGTACCAATCACTTTATGAAGAATATGTGATTAAAAAAGATACTGCCAGTTTCGTGAATACTTTGAAGGAAGGATTAGTACAGTTTCCAAAGGATGCCTGGTTTATGCAAAACCTGATTAATTACTATATTTATTCAGGTAAAATTAAAGAAGCCTTGACTTATCTGGATAAAGCCATTGAAAGGGAACCAACTTTGGCTCAATACCGTTACGTAAAGGGTAACCTGGAGGAATCACTGGGAAACTATGATGATGCCCGTGCTGCATTCGATAAGGCCATTGAATTGGATCCAACACAGGCTGAATCGTATGCCGGAATTGGTCGTATCTATTACAATAAAGCCGTAAAGATTCTGGAAGCAAGTGCCAAGATTAAAGATATGAAGCTTTACAATGCTGAAGCTAAAAAAGCAGAAGATCTGTTCAAACAATCCCTGCCTTTCTTCAAAAAAGCTTCGGAAGTGAATCCGAAAGAAATTGAATACAAGAAAACTCTTAAGACCTTGTATTATCGTATGCAGATGAATACTGAGTTTGATGCCATTAAAAAGGAAATTGACGCTATGTAATCACTGATAATTCGATTTATAATACAGAGGCTATCCGGGAATCCGGATAGCCTCTGTTGTGTTTGTATTGGTTGGATGAGTTGATTAAGTTGATTAAGTTGATTAAGTTGAATGGTTAATTAAGTTGACTGAGTTGAATAAGTTGATTGGTTGATTGAGTTGATTGAGTTGAATGGTTGATTCAGTAGATTCAGTAGATTTAGTTGACCAAGTTGATTGGTTTGTAAGGAAATGGTTATCTGTTGATAGGTTTAATTGGGGATAGAGTAATCAGTTGTTTCCATTTGATTAGTTGTTATGATTTAAATTGGAAAATGACATTACAGTTTACTTTTTACGTACTAATGTTTACCTATTACTTTGGAAAAACTCTATGTAAAGGTTCGATAATATACTAATCAATTAACTTAATTAACATAGTCAACTTAATCAACCAATTAACTATAAAAAAAAAGCTGCCACCGATTATCGATGACAGCTTTAATTATTGTGACCCAGGATCACAATTTCATTTAAGTATTAGAACGTTTCAACAATACTTTCAACAACAAATACTGCAGGAGATGTTGTAGTTCCTGAAACAGTACATTTCATTTTAATTGTGTATAAGCCAGCTTTGCTTGAACTGTAATAACTAGGTATAGTGAATACAACATATTGTTGTAATCCTGATACGGTCGATTGCAATAACGGGAAGTTCACCTGAGTGAATAAAGGCATAGCTTCCTTTACACGTTGAGCAAAAAGAGCATATTTCGCATCGTTTGTTGTCAAAGCTTTGATTGCAGCATCACCATAAGTGGTACGATCGGCTGTACAGATTATTTCAGGATAATAAGCACTGAATCCATAATAATGTTCTTCATTAACATATGCCAATTTAGGGAACCATGGTGTTGGATTAACGGCATCATCTTTATGTAATAATAAATAGTTTAAGAATGCCATAACATAAAGATTGTTAGGAGCTCCTTTAACCAATGGTACATATAAAGTAGGATCATAAAGCCACATTTGACCATTGTTAATGTATTGGTCTGGAATTGCTGCCCATACAGTACCATCAAATTTCAATATCCGATATTGTTTTTTTGCTACTTTATTTGTGTCATAATACAAATAACTTACCACCTTCACATCGTTTGCAGCTGCATAAGGTGCTTTCAATCTCAAATAAGTATTCAAATATTGCATGACATTGGATGTAGATGAGAAATCCTTAAGAGGAATACCCATTTGAATGTAATCCGCATCGGCAATAGTAAATCTGTTTGCAGGCAAAATAGCAGTAGTATCACCAATGTTAACACTATTGTAAGTTGCTTTAAACGTAGAACCATTGTCAGTAAACTGATATGCAGAATTTAAAAGATAAGGGATATAATCCTTAGCTTTCAACCACGGAGTGAAAAATTTATTGCTTGCAATATATGAAGCTTTAATATACACTGAATCGGTAGTAAGTTTCGTGTTCAAGCGGGTGAGGCTGGTATTAATCGTTACTGAATCTGCTTTACTGGCAGTTTTTAATTGCGCTTTTAAAAGGCTGATAGAATCATTCACCGGTTTCTTAATTGCAGTTGCAATTGTACCATAATCAGCATCAGTTAATGTATAATTGTATTGAACAACATTAGTAGGTACTGACTTTATATCAGGGAAGTTTGTTGCATTGTAATCATTACATGCAGTAAATAAAGCCAATACAGCAAAACTTACTATAAAATATATTTTTTTCATTGTTTTATCTTTTTTATTGAATGATTCTAATTAAAATCTGATTTTCAAATTCATTGACCAGGTACGTCCAAAACCATAGAATACTGAAGCAGTTTTATAAGTATGGTCTGAACCATCTGTAGCATCAGTAATATATTCTGTATCTAACAAGTTAAATATATTTCCAACTAAAGTGGCATCATAAGTTCCAATCTTGAAACGATAGTTAGCCGAGAAATCCATGGTCATTGCATCCGGAATCATCCATGGTTGAGAAAAATCTGAAGCAGCAAGACTTGTTCCAACTGAAGATATGTTGAAATAAGAATAGTTACGTCCAAAATAATTTCCACCTAATCCAACACGGAAACCTTTCAGGATTTGATAATCAATATCAAGAGCTGCAGTGGTTTGGGCTGAGTTACCAACATGAATACCCTGAAGGTTGACTTTCACTACTCCTTGTTGTGGGCTGAGCATTGCTACTACGTTACCACTTGCATCAACCGGTTGTCCCTGGCTGTCGTAAAGATAACCTGTTGCATTGTTTTGCCAGTTCCAGTCGCCGATTGAAGCCATACCTCTAATTTCAAGGTCTTTTACAGGTTTTGCGACAAAATCAAGTTCTACTCCCTGGTGAAGTGCATTTACTCCTTGCATATTAGCAACCAGACTGTTTTGTAAATTAGCATTGATAGAACGTACTAACGTTTTATCAATCCAATTGGTGCGGTATACATTGACATTTGCTGTAAAATACTTAGAACGGAAACCATATCCAAGTTCTGCCGAAAATGCTTTTTCATTCAATGCATTTGGATTTAATTCATTGCTGGTAGTTGATTGTAAGAAGGCACCACCTGAGAAGAAAGGAGCACGGGATATAATACCGATATTGGCAAATACATTGTGATTAGTATTGATGTTATAATTTGCACCACCTTTTACAGAATATCCCATAAAGTTAGCCGTTTTAGACATTGCATTTGCTTTGTCATAATAAAAACGGTCATAACGCCAGTCTGAAGTGTTCGAAGCAGAAGCTGCAACGAATGCGCTTAAACCATCTTTGTTGTATTCAGCTTGTCCGAAAAGTCCTTCACTGGCTACAAATCCATCGTAGTCACGATAAACGATATCACCAACACCTAATTTTTTGGTTTTATAAGACATATCAGTTACTAACGGACGAACTGAAGTGGCATCAATAAAAAAGTCACCACCGTATAAATCTGTAATTACATTGGTATGTGTTCCTTTATAATAACGTAAATCCAATCCACCGTAAAAATCAATATCCTGTCCGATTTTTGTATTGTATGTTGACAATGCACCAACCCAAACGTGTTTGTTGATGGCATCCGACATAATCATTTTAGATCCACTAGGATTAGAAACACTTGCTTTGTTTAAATCGTATACATGTCCGAAATTAAATGTTCCATCAGCATTTCTGAAGCCATTTGGAATGATATCTCCGTTCTGATCGTAACCGTTTGGCACTCCACCTGTCGAACCATACCAGTTTGTTCTGTCACCGCTTGTGTAGCCTTGGCCTCCCCAACCACCGCCATTACCTAACGAAAGGTAAACAGCTGTTGACAGACTTGATTTTTCATCGATAGTCCAGGAGTGGTTCAACGAAATCTGAGGTTTGTTATAATAGTTGTATGAAGATTGTTTACGTTGGCCATTCATGTCAAAACCATACGAAGCATTGTATTTATATTTCAAAGGTTGTAATTGCCATTGAGCAATAGTTAATTTGTCGCCGCTATTACGTTGATTGTGCCATTGTGGAGCAGAAAAAGCAGTAAACGACAATTGTTGTGAATCACTGATCCTTTTAGAAATGTTCAGAAAATAAGAATAAGCTTCGTATTCAGTGCCCTGGATATAACCATTACTTACAGTTTTAGAACCCAACATGGTGATTGCCCAGTTGTTTGCAGTTAATCCAGTTGAAACGGCAAATCCGATTTTAGAATAACCGTCATTTCCGATACCATAAGAAACGGAACCACCTTTAATAGCATCCGTTGAACGGGTAACCACATTGATAGAACCTCCTAATGAAGGTGCAGCTACTTTCGAAGCTCCTAATCCGCGTTGAACCTGCATTGAACGGGTAACATCGCTTAATGCGCCCCAGTTAGACCAGTAAATTCCACCCCATTCCATATCATTCATTGGAACGCCGTTAATCATCACAGCAATATTTGGAGCCTCAAATCCGCGTAAGTTTACACGTGAGTCACCGTAACCACCACCTTGTTTGGTAGCATAGATACCCGGTGTAGATTTTAATATTTCAGGAAATTCCTGAGTTCCCAACTTTGTTTCAATCATAATTGGATCGATAACGGAAAGGGCAACCGGAGTCTTGCGGCGAATAGCAACCGAAGAAGTCACTGTAACGTCATTTAATCCGATAGCTTCGCTTTCAATAGCGATATTTCCTAAATTCGGATTTTTCATTGATACTTCAATTGTTTTAGAGAAATACCCAATGTAAGTAATTTTAAGCTCCTGTTTACCTGCCGGTACTTTGATTGCAAAACTGCCATCAAGCCCTGTACTGACACCGGCACCCGAGGATGCTAAAACATTTACTCCTACAAGAGCTTCATTGGTGGCTTTGTCGACCACTGTTCCCTTTACCAATCCTTGCGAAAATGAAAGCTGAGCAATCATAATTACAATTAAAAAAGAAAAAACTTTCTTCATAAAGATGTTGAATTAATTAAACGTAGTTTTATATTTGTTACTAATATGCGCAAATATAAGATATTTCCTGTTAAAAACTATTTCATGGAGATAATATTTATCAACAATTGAACCCTGGAATATGACATATTTTTATTTTTCCATATGCTTATTTACTCTCAAGTTACAAATTGCAATTAATTTTACACAATTAACTAGGAATAAAGTTAATTGACGGTGAGATTATTTTTAATTGATATTTCAAGAGTCCTGAAATTGTTTAGTTAAGATTCTATGTTGTGTAACATAAAATTACAGAAATGTGACATTAATCTTTATTTTCGACTCATCTGAATTCTTAAGTCAATCCCAAACAGAGAAAAGAAGTTTCATCTTATCACTTAATTTTTATTCAAAAAAAGACTATCTCAAAAAAAGACTATCTTTGTGCTGTTTTTAAAACATGAAATTAGTTTTAATGGATTACAACAATAAATTTATGCGCAAAGCGATTGCTTTGTCGGTAGAAAATATCAAGAATGGGGGAGGCCCCTTTGGAGCTGTGATTGTAAAAGAGGGCAAAGTTGTTGCAACCGGCGTAAACCGTGTTACAGCCAATACCGATCCCACAGCGCATGCCGAAGTAAATGCAATACGCAAGGCCGCAAAAAAATTAGGAACTTTTGATCTGGCAGGATGTGATATCTATACTTCCTGTGAACCCTGTCCAATGTGTTTGGGAGCTGTTTATTGGGCGCACCTGGATAAAATGTTTTACGGAAATACGAAAGCTGATGCCAAAAACATTGGTTTTGATGATTCTTTCATTTACGATGAAATTGATTTACGACCTGAGAACCGCAGGGTAAAAACCACACAGTTATTACCCGAGGAAGCTATCGTCGCTTTCAGAACCTGGACTCTGGCGGTGGATAAGGTGGAGTATTAGGTGTTGGTTAATTAGTTAATTAAGTTGATTAAGTTGATTAAGTTGATTAAGTTGAATAAGTTGAATAAGTTGAATAAGTTAATCCAGTAGAATAGGTTTTAAGTAGATTTAGCTTTAATCAAATTAATCTATGTTCGAATTTACATTGTATCAACTTAATCTACCCAATTAATTTATTCAACTTAATCAACTTAATCAACTTAATCAACCTAATTAACTCAATCAACTGAATTAACTCAATCAACTCAATCAACTCAATCAACTCAATCAACAAATTAACTTAATCAACCAATCAACCAATCAACCTAATCAACTCAATCAACCAATTAACCAATCAACCAATTGATTCTTTCTGATTTTCAACATCTATACGCCCAACATCCGCAGGTAAAAGCGCTTGTAACCTGGGCTTCTTCACTCGAACCGAATTTAAAAATATCGGGTTTGAGTGGATCTTCATCAGCCCTTGTTGTAGCTTCCCTGTTTAAAGCAACCCCCCATACTCATATTCTGGTCATGGAGGATGCCGATGAGGCGGCTTACATGTACAATGACCTGAAGCAAATGATCTCCCTCGATGATGTATTTTTCTTTCCATCATCTTTTAAAAGGGCTATTAAACTTTCCCAGTTGGATACTGCCAATGAAATCCTGCGTACTGAAGTAATGAACCGGCTGGCAAATGTCACTGCGCCCTGCGTTGTGGTTACTTACCCGGAGTCCTTGATGCAAAAGGTGGTTTCTGCCAATAGTATGAAGTCCCGAATGCTGAAGATTCATGTCGGAGAAAGCCATGGCATTGATTTCATTGTTGAAATGTTGTTGGAATATAAGTTCGAGCGGGTTGATTTTGTCTATGAACCAGGCCAGTTTTCTGTCCGTGGTGGTATTGTGGATATTTTCTCCTTTGCGAATGAATTGCCTTACCGGTGTGATTTCTTTGGTGATGAAGTGGAATCCATCCGGGTATTTGATATTGAGACTCAATTATCGCAGGAAAAGAAAACCGAAATCATCATTATTCCTGACCTGCAACTCGATACTACTTCACCCCATGTATCCTTCCTTGAATTTATCCCTGCCGCCTGTTGGTTTAGTTTTTCAAATGTCGTGTTTGTACGTGAACGGTTAAACCAACACTATAATGAAGCATTGGTGAAAGCGAACGAGGTGGAGCATAAGACACCTCATTTGGCTAAGACACAGATTACCGGAGATCAATTTATGGAGCAGGTTCAAAAGTTCCGCAAAATGGAGTGGGGGACCAAGGCTCATTTTCCTTCCAAAACTACCATTAACTTTAATACTTCTCCACAACCTATATTCCATAAGAACTTCGATCTGGTAAGTGAAAATTTAAAGCACTGGCTGAATGAAGATTATAAACTGTATATTCTGAGTGACAGTTCAAAACAAACCGATCGTATTGCGGCTATCTTTGCGGATCGGGGTGACTCAATTGTTTTTCAACCTGTAAAGAATACCCTGCACGAAGGATTTATCGATCATGATTTGTCGTTACTATGCTATACCGACCACCAGATCTTTGACCGTTTCCATAAGTTCCAGCTTAAGACCGATAAGACGCGGCTGGGAAAGGTTGTAATGACCCTCAAGGAATTGAACCAGTTTCAGGTTGGAGATTACATGGTGCATGTCGACCATGGGGTAGGTACCTTTGGCGGATTGGTTCGTACCAATGTGAACGGGAAGATGCAGGAAATGGTGAAGCTCGTCTACAAGGATGATGATATCATTTTTGTCAGCATCCATGCCCTGCACCGCATTTCAAAATACAAAGGCAAAGAAGGGGAAGCTCCCCGTATCAATAAACTTGGATCCGGTACCTGGGAACGTTTAAAGGAACGTACCAAAACGAAGGTGAAGGATATTGCCCGCGAACTGATTAAGCTGTATGCCAAGCGTAAAGCGGAACAGGGTTTCCAGTTCTCCCCCGATAGCTATTTGCAGCAGGAACTGGAGGCTTCGTTTATCTATGAAGATACCCCCGATCAGGTTAAAGCTACTGCTGATGTAAAGAAGGATATGGAATCCATTCTGCCCATGGACCGCCTGGTATGTGGTGATGTGGGCTTCGGCAAGACTGAAGTTGCCATCCGGGCTGCTTTTAAAGCTGTTACCGACAGCAAACAGGTCGCCATACTTGTTCCTACTACCGTACTGGCTTTGCAGCATTACAACACCTTTAAAGATCGTCTGAAGGACTTTCCATGCACCATTGAATACCTGAGCCGAGCCAGGACCAGCAAGCAAACCGCTGATGTGCTTGACCGCCTTTCCAAAGGGCAGGTTGATATTGTTATCGGTACGCACAAACTTGTCAGTAAATCAGTAAAGTTCAAGGAACTTGGATTGCTCATTATTGATGAGGAGCAGAAATTCGGTGTTACGGTCAAAGAAAAGCTGAAAGAGATGAAGATCAATGTGGATACACTGACCATGACTGCCACGCCTATCCCACGGACCCTTCAGTTCTCGTTAATGGGAGCCCGTGACCTGTCCATTATTAATACACCGCCGCCTAACCGGTATCCGGTACAGACAGAAATCCATGTCTTCGATGAAGATGTGATCCGGGAAGCCATCCAGATTGAAATGAACCGTAACGGACAGGTTTTCTTTGTCAATAACCGCATCCAGAACATATACGTCATAGAAAACATGATCCGCAGGTTGATCCCGGGCTGCCGTGTAGCTGTAGGCCACGGACAGATGCCTGCTGATAAACTGGAGGAAATAATTGTCGATTTCATTGATTATGAATACGATGTGTTGGTTGCAACTACCATTATTGAATCAGGAATCGACATCCCGAATGTCAATACGATCATTATCAATAATGCCAATAATTTCGGACTGAGTGATTTGCATCAGTTACGGGGCAGGGTAGGGCGTAGCAACCGGAAAGCATTCTGTTATCTGATGGCTCCTGAAATCAGCCTGTTGACACCGGAAGCCAAAAGACGTCTCCAGGCCATTGAAACATTTGCCGAATTGGGCAGTGGGTTTAATATTGCCATGCAGGACCTGGATATCCGTGGTGCCGGAAATATGCTTGGTGCCGAACAAAGCGGGTTTATTGCTGACTTGGGATACGAAACGTACCAGAAGATATTGAACGAAGCAGTCCATGAGTTGAAAGATGAGGAATTTGCCGATTTGTATGCCGATGAACGTGCAGCAAATGCATCCTCTACTACCTTTGTTACCGACTGTCAGATAGATTCCGACCTGGAAGTATTGTTCTCCGGGGATTATATCGAAAATGTATCGGAACGTATCAGCCTGTACCGCGAACTGGATAGTATTGATAGTGAAGCTGAATTGCTTGAGTTTGAAAAGCGCCTGGAAGACCGCTTTGGGAAAATCCCTGCCGAAGGCCATAGCCTTATCCTGGTAGTGAAGTTACGCTGGCTGGCCATGAAACTGGGCATCGAGAAACTGGTACTCAAGAATGAAACCATGACTGCCTTCTTAGTTTCAAATCCACAATCCCCTTACTATCAATCCGAACCTTTCGGAGCACTTTTGAAATATATGACCACGCATCCCCGTAAATGCCAGCTTCGTGAAAAAAATATGCGGCGATCGGTGGTGTTTTCAGAAGTCAAGTCAGTAGAAAAGGCATGGGAGATATTATCAGAAGTGGGTAGGTAAGCAGTATGAGGTAAGTAAATATCAACTCACTATTGTTGGTATAAAGCGGGTTAAGGAAAAGAGAAAACCCATACAGGAGGTGAAATTCTTGCGTGGGTTTGTATCAGTTATAAGCTATTTATTAATAAAAAAAACTTCAAAAAGTGATAAGTACTTTTGATGTATTCTGCTACATTAATCCTAAAATTTCTTCTTTTAATTTTGGTAAATGATTAATCACGATGCTCCAAATTAAGTCATCCGAAATTTTATCATATCCATGTGCAATCCGATTGCGAGTTCCAATGATTTTTTGAGCATTTACTATTTCAAAATTATTGTCTTTCTTTAAAATTCGATTGACAGCTTCACCAATTATTTCAATATCTCTTTCTACAGCACGTTTGGTTCTTATATCCGTTGTATATTCGTCAAAGTGTTTTGGTCTATCTTCAAAATAACTTTCTATCTCGCTGATTGATTGTAATATATCATAAAGCCATGTTTTAATCTCGCTATCCATATACAATTTGTTTTTGTGAATCAATCGATTGGCGTAAATAGGGGTTGTTGATGGCTTGGTTCTCTAATAAATCGACCTTACGTTTGAAAATTCGCTCCAATGAATCTTTTAATTCAAAATAATTATCGGCGTAATCATATAATTCAACACCTTGAAAATCAACAATAAAGTCAATATCACTATTTTCCTTGAATCTATTGGTAAGAATAGACCCAAAAATAAATAATTTTGCTACTTTATGCTTTTTACACAAAGTGCGAATCGTTTCTATATTTCTATCTATTAAGGTCATAATTTATTTTGTCTATTATCACGATTACTTGTTCTGGAATCACGTATTTCTTTTATAATTAATTCTGTATCACGGGTATCATCCCATGAACCAAACAAAGGAGCAATACTTTTTTTGTCAGTTTCGGTGTCCTTAATTGATTCTGTTAATTTAATAATAAGTTTCTTCTTAGTGCTATTATCCATTTTATAAAGAAATCCAAAGAAAATATTTAATGATTTACTATTCAAATGTATTGTGATCATACTAAATAGTTTTTATTTGAATAACAAAGATAATTGAAAATCATCAATATAACATTTATCTTGTGAAAAATATTATCGGTCTAAACTAATTTATTTTATTTTGATTTAAATGTAATTAAGAAGAAAGACAAAGGGATAAAATGTCAAACCAGGATCAGAATTTATGGTGGCTATCGTGAGGAGTTGGGTGGTGGGAAAGATGAAAAAAAACCGCATTGCCGTTAGTTGAGAAAACTCCTATAATTAGGATTTGAGGTGTTGGTTTCTTTTGTAATCTGCCGTCCATAAAGGATACCCTGAGGCGCAGCCCGCCATTAGAAACCAGACATGTCTCGTTTAATTTTTTTAAACGTTGAGTTTTCCAATCTCAGGACAATGCGGTTAGTTTTTGTTGATGCAAATATATAGTATTATTTTTAATTGTATTCGAAAATAAGCAAAATATATAGTTAAATATGCGCCTTTTAGCTTTACAGCCTCATTCATAGATACTATTTAAAGTGCCTCAAAAAAAACACTTCCAAAAATTTCGTTATCTAAAAGAAAATATCTACTTTTGCAACTCTATTGTAAAAACGTATTAACAAAAAGAAATTAATAACATAATCTTATGTCGAAAAAAGAGGATACAAAACACGACGAATTAGTAAATGTTGAACATGCTTTAACTTCAACGGAAGTGTTTATTGAAAAATACCAGAAACAAATTATTTATGGGGTTGGTGCTGTCGTTTTAGTGGTTTTAATTGCTCTTTCATTTCGTAATTTCTATCTGGAACCCCGTGAAGTGGCTGCTCAGAATGAAATGTACAAAGCACAGGGTTATTTTGCCAAGGATTCTTTCCGTTTGGCCCTCGAAGGTACAGGATCTGAATCGATCGGTTTTAAAGAAATCGTTTCCGACTATGGTATCACCGCTTCCGGTAAACTGGCTGCAGCTTATGCCGGTATTTGCTACTACAAATTAGGTCAATACGACAATGCCATCAAATATCTGTCACAGTTCGACGGGGATGATACTTATTTCGCTGCTTCAGTTATTGGATTGACCGGTGACAGTTATGTTGAAATGGGTGAGACTTCAAAGGCAATCAGTTATTTCGAAAAAGCTGCTGATAAAGACAATACTGTTATGAGTCCAGTTTATTTGAAAAAAGCAGGATTAGTATACGAATCGTTGAATCAACCTGAAAAGGCAGAAAAAGAATATACAAAGATTAAAGATAACTATCCAAAAAGCCCTGAAGCGTCGGATATAGATAAATATATCGCACGCGTTCAAAAGTAATTTTTAAACTGAAAATACAAAAAAAGCTACTTCTGAATAAGAGGTAGCTTTTTTAATACTCTACTCATTTCTCATTCCTCATTCCTCAATGCTTAACGCTTAACGCTCAACGCTCAATACTAAATCTTATGGCAACTAAATATCAAAACCTCTCTGATTATGATGAAGACCTTATGCCCGATAAAGAAAAGGTCTCGGAACAGCAGTATGCCATTGCGGTAGCTGACTGGAATCCCAATATCACCCATGCTTTATTAGAGGGTGCCTATTCTTCATTAATTGATAACGGTGTTAAAGAAGATCAGATTAAGGTAGTCCATGTACCGGGTACCTTTGAATTAATCTATGCTGCGAAACAATTGCTGGACTGCTCCGAATGTGTCATCGATAATGTAAAGGTCCATAAATTCGCTGCAATCATTGTCCTGGGCTGCGTCATTCAGGGCGATACCCCCCATTTTGACTACGTCTGCCAGGGAGTAACCAACGGAATTTCCAGTCTTAATATGAAGTCTGAAGGATGCCCCGTAATTTTTGGTGTTCTCACAACCAATACCTTACAGCAGGCACTCGATCGTGCGGGTGGAATTCATGGCAATAAAGGCGTGGAAGGCGCTATAACAGCCATAAAAATGGCAAATATTGTTTGGTAGTTTAAAATTTTAAACGTATCTTTGCACTGCTTTTGAAAAGGACATGGGCAGTTACCAAAGTGGCCAACTGGGGCTGACTGTAACTCAGCTGTCTTTCGACTTCGGAGGTTCGAATCCTTCACTGCCCACATTGCCAATTTGAAAATGAATCCATTTGAAGATCTGAAAATGCAATAAACATTTTCAAATATCCAAATTTTAAAATCTTCAAATTGTATTTTGCGAAAGTAGCTCAGTTGATAGAGCATTAGCCTTCCAAGCTGAGGGTCGCGGGTTTGAGTCCCGTCTTTCGCTCCATAAAAAGAGATTCTGACTTCGGTTAGAGTCTCTTTTTTTGCATCATAAAGACTGCATTCTGTTTAAGAAATTCTATTTGCAAATAAGTAATAGGATCAATTAAATGTCCCATCTTGAATTTATAAGAATAGAACGCGGATATACGCAGATTTGGCGGATTAATAACGGATCTTATTCCAACAAGTTGGAATCGATTTTTCTATATTGATCAACTTCAACTTGTAGGAGTTTTAATCCGAATAAAATCTATTTATTAAAAGAATCCGTAAACATCCGCTTGATCAGCGAAAATCAGCGTTCTATTCTTATAAAAAATAGGACATTATATCATTTCCAGTTCTTACATTGTTACGCGGCCAGGATCTAATCATTCTAATTAATCTACCAATTCACCAAACTGTCTCCGCTACGCGGCTTAAGAATCCTACGGTTGATGTCTTTCTACCAAACTGTCTCCGCTATGCGGCTTAAAAATTATTCTACCAAACTGTCTCCGCTACGCGGCTTAAGATTCCTACGATATATGATATTCTACCAAATTGTCTCCGCTACGCGGCTTAAGATTCCTACCTTATATGTTATTCTACCAAACTGTCTCCGCTACGCAGCTTAAGATTCCTACGGTTTATATTATTCTTCCAAACTGTCGCCACTTCGCATCTTCTGATTCCAAATGATTGCTATGTTTCTTAAGACTGAAAGTCTGCCATACACTAGCCCAAGGCAAAGCCCTGAAAGGGTGAAGCCTTGGGTAATTAACCACCCACCAGATCTTCGCCCTGAAAGGGCAGCATATAAGGTCCATAAATCAATCCTGAAAGTTTTCAAACTGTCCAATCAGATTATAATTGGACCTCATATAATTTACTATGGGTTAATTTATCGGTCATTCATTTCAAAAACCAGCCATCTTCCTCAGTACAGATTATTTTGTTTATTATATCCGGTATCAATTACTCCCGCTTAACCATAAAAAAAAGAGACCCTAACCGAAGTCAGAATCTCTTTTCTGTATTTACTATAATTCCAGTTTCTATTAAAAGAACGAAGCTACAAACAATGTCATGGTTAGCCCAATCAATACCGAAATGGTAAACCATCCGAATATGTTCTGGTACCGGTTATTCACATGCACCCCCATTACTTCCTTGTTGTTTACAATCAATATCATGCAAATCAATACTACCGGCAGCAGCAACCCGTTGGCAACCTGAGACCACAAGGTGATCAGGATAAGCGGAGCATTCGGTATTAATATAATGGCAGCGCCAATGATGATGATAAATGTAAACAACCAATAGAACTGGGGTGCTTCCTTCCATTTCTTATCAATCCCTGCCTCAAATCCGAAAGCCTCGCACACATAGAATGCGGTGGCAACCGGTAGGATGGTTGCTGAGAAGATGGACGCTATAAACAGCCCGAATGCAAAGGTCGCAGAAGCTAAATCCCCTGCCAGAGGTTTCAGTGCAAAGGCAGCATCCTTGGCTTCCTCAATTTTAATCCCGCTCATGTGCAGGGTAGAGGCACAGGCAACAATGATAAAGAATGCCACTACCACCGTAATGATACTCCCGAAGATCACATCTGCCAAGGTGTATTTATAATCCGATATGGTCAGCCCTTTCTCAATCACCGCCGACTGCATGTAGAACTGCATCCACGGGGCAATGGTGGTACCTATGATCCCGATCACGATAGTCAGGTAATCCTTGGTATACTTGATGTCCGGTTTAATCATTGCCTGACCGATATCATGCCAGTGTGGTTTGCCCAACAATGCTGAAAAGACATACACTAACAGGAAGGCACTGAATATCAGGAAAACCCTTTCGCTGAATTTATACGTTCCCTTTACCACCAGCCACCATACCAGCACCGCGGAGATGGGTACTGAAATATATTTGCTGATATCAAAAACCTGCATACTGCCTGCAACCCCCGCAAATTCAGTGGTCGTGTTGCCTATATCGGCAATCAACAGGCCCACAAATATAAAGAAGGTTATTTTTACACCTGCATATTCCCTGATCAGGTCCGCCAGCCCTTTGCCGGTTACAATCCCCATGCGGGCATTCATTTCCTGCACCACTACCAGTACCAGAAAGGCCGGGAACATAGTCCAGAGCAGGTTATAACCGTACAGGGCGCCGGCTACCGAATAGGTAGTGATGCCCCCGGCATCATTGTCAACGCTTCCGGTGATGATTCCCGGACCCAGAATGGCAAGGAATACAATGATATTCCGCCAGATATTCTTACGTCTTTTGTTGAATTCGCTGTATTTAATTAACGCCATGAACGACTGCTTTTCCTTGTTTTACCTTTATCCATTAAATCTTCAATAATATCATCGATGACAACCATACCCACCAGGGTGTTTTGTGCATCGGTCACCGGAATTGCCAGCAAGTCGTATTTCAAAATAATCGAAGCCAACTTGTCAATCTTATCCTCATCCTGTACGCTGATAACCTGTTTGTCCATGATATCGGCCAGGCTCAACTCTGGTGATGAGATCACCAGGTCTCTCAATGAAACGGTGGCTACCAGTTTCTCGTCGTTATCCGTAATGAACAACGAATAAATCATATCTGCTTCCGGTTTCTGCAGCCTCAATTCCTTCAGGGTATCCTCAATGGACATCGACTCACGGAACGAGAGGTAATCGGTGGTCATGAGACTACCCACTTCCTTATCATCATATTCCAGCAATTCGCGGACATCCTCTGACGATTCTTTTTCCATTTCGTTCAGCAGCTCTTCCACCTTTTCGTCTTCCAGCTCGTCCATCAAGTCGGCTACCTCGTCGGCAGGCATCTTTTCCAGTACGTCGGCAGCCTTGCTTATCGAGAGGCTCTCGATAATCTGTGCCTGTGCGTAAGGTTCCATTTCTTCCAGTACGTCGGCAGCACGTTCTTCATCGAGTGATTCAAACACCTTGGTACGTGAGAGTGAACCCATTTCTTCAATGATGTCCGCCAGGTCCGAAGGGTGTAACAGTTGTAGTTTACTCGATGAATGCGAGAGTTTGATGTTGAAGTTGGTGGTGTCGAAGGCTTCCACGTCATCCCACAGTATAAACTGGGTAGGCAGGCTTAGCTTGAACAAATACAGCAATTTGTTGATGATATAGGCTACACCCAAACGTCGCAACAGGCCTTCGGTGCTGATATCCACAGCCAGGGCATAGATCTCGGGATCAATGGAGACCAACCGGATGTCGTTCACCCGCACCAGTTTACGGCCGTTGATATCCACAATCTGACGGTCGAGGATGTTCTTTACCAGTGGCAAACAGTTTTCAATGGTGGAATCGGGTAATTGTTCAATCTTAGAACATCTGAACGAAAAAGTCCGGTTATTCTTTTCAATTTTGATGTGCTCAAAGTTCAGGTACCGGACTTCCCCGTTGATCCTGGTTTTCAGTCCAATAATAACCGGTCGGAACGCTTCTTCCTTGTGCTTTCCGTGTTGTGCGGTATTGACTATGATGTCAATAACTTTGCCTAGACGGTTTCCGTTCAGGTCATAGATCTTACAGCCGGTTACCTGGCTTAAGTAAAATGTGATTTGTGATGTCATTTGCCACCTCCTTTTTTTGTAGACTTAGAAGGACGGCTGAAGGAACGATGCGATCAGGCGAACTTTTAAATCAGGATGATTTTTACTAATTTTCGTATCGCAGGGTCGTCGTCCATTGTGGATTGATGTTTTTTTGATTTCGTGCAAAGGTAATCTAATTTTTTTACGAAAAGATACACCCTTTTTATTTTAACGTTTATTTTATTTGTCTTGTCTTTTTCTGTGGCAGATATGTCAATCCCGCTTCATTTAGTAAATGGAAATAAATAATGTTGAGTCATTCAATTTGTACAGCCTTGAGATTAGAACGCGGATAGACGCTGATTTGGAGCATATTTGCTGATCATAATATAACTTATGATAGTCATGCAAGCTTGACTGATATGAATAAAAAGATATCTGAAAATCATTCCGACTTTTTGGATTTAAAATACACTATTTCAGCGTCCATTCGCGTTCTAAGTTTTTTATAAAATACAGATCAATATTTCTATCTCCAACGAAATAAGAAGGGTGATAAAAAAGTGTTACTTTCTTATATTCCCTTTCCTGTTTATGTAGTGTTTCGAGCTGCCTCTGCTCCTTTGTATATTCGTATCTCATTTTTACTATAGATAGGGTTGAGTTAGGGTTGAGATAGGGTTGGGATAGGGTTGAGATAGGGTTAGGATAGGTAAATCTATCTGAACCCTATCTGAACCCTTACTAAAGTCCTTCTGAATCCTTTTTATAGAAAGAATGGATGGAGACAAGATGCCGGATGAACGGTGATTGAATAAATAAGATGATGGACTAAACCTGATTTTAAGTCTTCAACTATCCATTTCTTGTTGGGAGTCAGAAAATATGAAGCCAAAACGGGTATAAAAATAATAGATAGTGTGTTAAATATAAGGAAAGTAATGTATAATAATCAATAAATATTTAGATGGTAATGATGTCAGGAGATGTCAGGACATGTCAGGAGCTGCAAAAAATAAAAAACAACTGATTAACACTCTATTTAAGTATATCAGATTAATTAAAATATATTTATCTTTACAACGTTATATCAGTATACTTTCCTGACGGAGTGTATGAAAAGCCGTAATCCATTTATTCATTTAAAATTTTAACAACATGAGTATCGCACAAAATCCCTTGCTGGGTCCCATGACAAATTCTATGGGTAATTTTACGATGTACACATACAATGGCATGAACATCGTTCGTTCGAAGGCATTTAAAGTCAAGGATGCCAAAAGTGAAAAGCAACTCAATGTACGGGCACGTATGGCCGCTCTGGGTGAAAAATACCGTTTCTTTAAGAGTGTCATTGGCCTGGGATTTCCTGAAGACAGTGAATACAAATCACCTCAAAACATGTATGTTAAAGCCAATTACTCAACTGCCTTTGAACTGATTGACGACAAGCCGGTCTTTAGTTATCCCCTGATGGTAGTTGCCAAAGGATCCTTGCCTGTAGTGACTGTGACAGAATCCGTCATCGATGCAGAAGGAATTAAGATACAGTTTGATGCTTCAGCATTGTTTCCTAATGTGACGGCCGCCGATGAACTGATAGCCAGTGCCCGTCTTGAAAGCGGCGTATTGCTTATTGTCCGGCAAGTGCTGGGGTTTAAAGCCACGGGAACGATCCATTTGAATTATCCTAACCTGCAAGCCGGGGATGTGGAATGCTGCTATCTGTTTGTGCGAAGCGGGGACGGGAAGAAGACTTCGAATTCGGTGTTTATGGAAGTGAATTCCTAAGCGGTTATATAAAAGTACAGTTATTAGCTGAATAGTAAAGACAGTTAGTACCTGTACCGATTTATCGAGAAGTTTCCACTACGCTAAGAGCGAAAAATAGTCTGGACACAAAAAGCCTTTGAGGAGAGTCTGATAAAACACTTTCTATAAATTAGCTTTTCCTCCACAATATAGCGAATTAAAAGGCGTGTAAACCAATAATGGGTTACGCTTTTTTTTATTTAAGGCTGTAAATGAGGGGAAAGTGGAATGACTCTTTATTTCTTAAATTCAATACTTTTTGTGTTTATTTAAAATAAATGCGGATAATGTTGGGTATGTTAATAAGAGTTCGTACTTTTGGACGGAATTACAGATAAAGGATTGCAAATTTATAGAATATATGAGTTTGGATTATAAATCCAAACATCAATATCAACGATTTTGCAACTAAATTGGATACATCCGATAGGAAGTGGATATTACAAAATAAGAAGCAAAAGTTGGTGTTAAAACGGATAACTGTATACACTTTGCTTCACTTATTTGTTGTAATTTGGTATATCTATAAGACTGTTTACAAATACCTGAACAAGGTATTTGTAAAATAATAGATAAATATACAATATTACCACCTTAGGATTCAACCTATTAAAAAGATCGTTGGATAAATTAGAAATAAAATAAAAATGAACAATACTTATCCAAACAATCATTTTTTTTTGTAAACAATCAATTTAAATAATTAATATTTAAACACTTCACAAAGTTCTGTAAGCGCAACTACTTTAGAATTACTAATCATTATATTATTCTACTAATCATTACATTAATAATTTTAGAAGTAGTAATTAAGGTAAATACATACCCAACTGTGTTGAGCATATATGATTTTGAATAGCGTATAGATTGATGTTAGGGGCAAGCATAAAAAACCAAGAAAACAGATTAACTGATAAATAAAATATATGGGATTTTCACTGGAAATAAGACAAAAAGTTATGCTTGCATCAGCAAGACACTGTTGTGTGTGTCATAGATATAAGGGTGTGAAAATTGAAGTTCATCACATTAAACAAGAAGCTGACGGTGGACCTAATACATTTGAAAATGCAATAGCATTGTGTTTTGACTGTCATTCAGATGCAGGTCACTTTAACGACAGACATCCCAGAGGAACTAAATTTTCAAAGAAAGAATTGATTGTAGCTAGAGATATTTGGTATGAAACAATTAAAAGCAAACCTTCAATTGAAAAACTGATAGTTTCAAACAAAATACATGCAAGTTATTTTGTTCTACATTCTTTTGAAATATTGGAATCAGTTATTAAAAATGATTTTTCATCCGTAAATAAATATAGAAATATAGTATATTTATCAAGTAATGCCATTTCAAATCAATGGATTAATCTGTTAAAAACTCACGAATTAGATTACGAATATAATATTGACCAAAACGTTATTATAGAATTAGGACAATTTTCTACATTAAATGATTATTGCCAAAAATATGATAATGTCCAAATCATTGATAGAGCTGGAGTAGATTATCCATACTACATTGCTAAAAGAGAAATTAAATGGACGGAAATTGATTCAATTTTGCCAAACAGTTTTCTGCGAGAAATAAGTAAATCAGGGATTGAACCAAAATACTTTTGTACTTCGGTACTTAAAGAAAATGGGGTTACTTGTGGAGATGCGGTACCAACTCTGGCTTTTACTGAATACTTGGAGATTGCACCTATTAGTTTTATTTTCCTAGGAATTACTAATGCATCGAAAGAACCATTAAAACTTAATAGTTTGACAACTTCTGATGCTGGAGGTATATTCAATTTACCTAAATTCAATTTACTTCCTTACGAAATGGTTTTAATGCCAATTTCAACAGCAATAAATTTAAGTAGCATAGACAATAACGGAATTGTAATTAATCATATAGATGGTGACAGAGGGCAAGATTTTTCCAGGATACTAAATTCATATAACTTTAATGACAAGTATGTGAAATTCTTTGAAAAGAAAATCAACCCTCGGACTATCATTTTTAACGACAATGAAGGTGAATATGAAATTGAGATTCACGAATTCGACTTTAATAATATCTATTCAATAAATAGTTATTGGGAATGTGGTTCTTGTCCTCATTTATTTTTAGTAGACAATTCTGGTCAACAAAGATATAGTAGAGAACTTTTAGTTTCATCTTCATTTAAAAAAGGTTCGGATTCATTCGTTGTTCCAAAGGATATTTACCAAATAGTAATTAGAGAATTAGAAGATGAAATTACATACATTGATAAGATAATTGTAAATGAACTGATAGTTGTTGAATCTAACTCATTAGGAAAAGGTGAAAAAATAGTTGTCAATGTAAAACCGTTTGACAAAGTGAAAATTAAAGGGCATTATGAGCCGTTCTTTAAAACGAATCCTAAACTTAATGACTTATGGTACAGAAATGAAATGATTAAATTGTCAAACAACGTTGTTAATAATAAAATAGATGGCCACTGCTAACCATATTAGATGTCAGAAACTAACTTTGAACGAAAGAAATTTAAATTTTAAATAAAAGCATCATGAATTGGAAAGATTACGAAAAAGAAATTCACAACTATTTCAAAGAAATGTTTCCTAATGCTGATATTTCTCATAACGTAACTGTTTTGGGACGATATTCAAAAGTTGAAAGACAAATTGATATTTTAATTGAAGATTATATTGCTGGTTGTCGAATGAGAATTGTTATTGATGGTAAACTTTTCTCTGAAAAAATTGATGTAAAAGATGTTGAAATGTTTATTGGAATGCTTAATGATTGCGAAGCAAACAAAGGACTTTTAATAACCCAAGAAGGGTTTTCAAAAGCAGCAATAAATCGAGCATATCATGACCCAATTGACATAGAATTAGATATTCTAAATTTCAAAGACTTATATCAATTTCAAGGTTCTGGGGGAATACCGTATAGTGGAAAGCATGGAGTATTATTACCTGCACCATTTGGATGGATAATAGACGCAACCAGAAGGAATGGTATGTTAGCTACACTCTACCAGCGTGGATTGACACTTGAAAAAGCGGGAGCAAATAAAGAATGGATGTATGTAAATCTTAGAAGTAAAGACGATGAAATAAAAACAATAGATGATTTTCTAAAATTCCAAGAAAAAAATACACTCAGGGAATTTCCAAAAGCAAAAATATCTTTCTTGCCGACAGTCAAACGAGATGATGCTACAATTAAACTTAGAGTAATTGATATTAGTACATACCCGACAAAAGAATATACTGGATTTGTTGACTTTAAGGACTTTATTTTCTTTTGTGTGATGTTTACACCCGATGAACTGAATAGGAAAAATATTCGAAAGTTGGAAAGTATTTTACAAAGGGCATTGCCTATTAATATAAATCAACCGGCTGGTTTATGAAAAACAAATAGTTATATTCCCTAACAAACTTCCATATATAGTCCAAGTTTGCTTAATTTGGATAGTTCAAGTTTAGCGAAGCTTAACTTGTGCTGGAAATAAGAAAAGTCACGGAATCAAATGTGCCATTTGAAGCCTGATATTAATTAGAAAATAAAAAGCCAATTTCAGGGAGTTATGAGAAGAAAGTATAAATCCAGGAATCCTGAAGCCATTATTATCCTATAAAAAGAAATCCAATTTAAGTTTATATTCGCATGCTTCATGAAATTTTACCACACAGGTTCAATAATCAGTTTGTAATCGCTACCGTGATTGGAGAAGATGATTATGTACTTTATTACAAGGAGAATACCTTATTAGTAAAAACAACTGGTGACGGATTTGAATTTCCAAGGAAAAAAGAGATTTCAGAGATTTCAAACACTACCGAAAGTACTTATTTGTTTTCGCTGAATGAGGTGCGTTGTTTCCTCGTCTGGGAAGATCCAACGATACGGGATGATCAATTTAGTTACAAAGAGATTAGTTTCTTCCGTACCTTGAGCCCGCCTGAAATAGCCTGGGCCGGCATTGTAGGCTTTCAACTCAGAAACTGGTATTTAAGAAACAAGTTTTGTGGGAAGTGCGGCTCCAAAACAAAAGAAAAACCGGAAGAAAGGGCTATCGAATGCCCTTCATGCCATGCCGTAGTTTTTCCTGAAATAACACCGGCAATCATAGTAGCTATTTTATGTAACGATAAGATTCTTTTGGCGCACAATTCTAATTTTATGGAAAACTGGTATTCGCTGATAGCAGGGTATGTTGAAATCGGGGAGTCGCTTGAAGAAACCGTGCGGCGTGAGGTGAAGGAAGAGGTAGGTCTGGATGTGAAAAATATCCGTTATTATAAAAGTCAACCCTGGCCATTTTCAGGTTCCATGATGATAGGTTTCTTTGCACAAGCCGACGACACGCAACCTGTTTGTCCCGATAACATAGAAATAACCGAAGCTAACTGGTATAGCCGGAGGAATCTTCCCAATCATCCTCCTACCATCAGTATTGCCGGTGAGATGATTGAACTGTTTGAGAAAGGGGAAGTAGGATTCAATGAGATTTATTGAACTTAGATAAAATGATAAACTTATGAAAACAAGTTATGTGGTGAAGCATTTTATTGGCACGTTTGTGTTTTTTGCAATCCTGTTTATCAGTGCCGGCAGGATCGATTATTGGCAAGGGCTGGTTTATGTGGCCATAGGCGTAATCATGTCTGTGTTGAGCTACACGGTATTCAGTATTGATCAGGAGCTATTGGACGAACGTGGGAAGGCCGGGGAGGGTGCCAAGCAGTGGGATAAGACCATTTTAGGATTGTCGTTCCTGATCACCATTTCCATGTATGTTACGGCAGGCCTTGATTCGGGGCGGTACCACTGGTCACCTGATTTTCACTGGAGCCTGTGCGTCGTGGGTATACTCCTGACTATAACCGGACAACTGCTGTTCCTGATTGCCCAGAAGCAGAATAAGTTTTTCTCCAGTACTGTCCGCATTCAAACTGACAGGGAACATACGGTTTGTGATACAGGACTTTATAAAGTGGTTAGACACCCTGCGTATTTAGGCATGATTATCCAATCCTTGGGTTTCCCATTGCTCTTTGGTTCACTCTGGAGCATTATTCCCATTAGCCTGTCGATTATCCTGATTGTGATCCGAACAAGCCTGGAAGATAAAACGTTGAGGGCTGAATTGAAAGGGTATCCGGAATATACTAATAAAACACGGTTTAAGATTATTCCAGGTGTTTGGTGATCAGAATTTACAGAATTAAAGAATAAGGATCAGAATTTACAGAATTATAGAATTTACAGAATAAGAAAAATCACAAACTAAAAAATCACAGACTATGGAAAAGGATCCGCTTACCTATCAAATTATTGGTTGTGCTATGAAAGTACACAAAACTCTGGGAAATGGTTTTCAGGAAGTTATCTATCAACGTTGTTTGGCTATTGAACTGGAACGTTCGGGTTTAGAGTTTAAAAGGGAAGTAGAACAAACGATTTATTATGAAGGTATTCATGTGGGCACTCGTAGAGCCGACTTTGTAGTTGAAAATAAAGTGGTTGTAGAATTAAAAGCATTGATAAATCTTGAAGACGTGCATTTGGCACAAGCGAAAAACTATGTTGTTGCTTATAAATTTGAAAGAGGATTATTAATCAACTTTGGAGCAACAAGCTTACAATATAAACTTATCTTTAATCAGAATTTACAGAATAAGGATCAGAATTTACAGGATTAAAGAATTTACAGAATAAGGATCAGAATTTACAGAATGAAAGAATTTGCAGAATAAGAGAGGAAAAGAAAGTAAGAAACTTGCAATGTGAATCACTCAAGTCTTAATTCTGTAAATTTTATAATTCTGTAAATTCTGATTCAGAAGAGTGTTTTATTATATGACAATCAAAAGAAACCGATTTTACTATTTACTATTTATAGTCATAACCATCTTTTCAGGACTTGCATCGAGGCATTATACCGGTAGTTTGCCTACTTGGGTAGAATCGTATGTGGGTGATGCGCTGTGGGCACTGATGGTATTTCTGATGGCCGGCTTCTTATTTCAGAGTAAAAGCACCCGATGGATAGCCCTGGTTGCATTAGTATTTTCGTACTGTATTGAGATCAGCCAACTCTACCGTGCACCCTGGATTGATGCCGTGCGTGCCAATAGGCTGGGAGGGTTGGTACTTGGTTTCGGCTTTCTATGGAGTGATTTGGTATGCTATGCGGTGGGAATAGGATTTGGGGTTGTGATGGAAAAGATATTTCTAAAAAAGTAACATGAAAACGAAACTAATTATCATCCTGGTAATACTATCCATAGTCCATTGCCAGGCACAATTCAGTGAAGCATATTATAAAAGTGGCAGGGAGAAAGCGAATCGTCAGGACCATACAGGTGCCATTGCTGACTACACAAAAGCCATTGAACTGAAACCGGATTACGCGGATGCCTATTGTGCCAGGGGAATTTCAAAAGACCAGTTGTTTAAATACGGGGATGCTATTGCCGACTATACCAAGACCATAGCTCTTAAGCCGGATAATTCTGCAGCCTATTCGAACAGGGGAAATACAAAAATGCATATTCATGACTATGCAGGAGCAATTGAAGACTTTACAAGCGTAATGAAAATTATGCCTGATTTTTATGATACTTATTTCAACAGGGCAGACGCAAAAATGAATTTAAAAGACTTTCAGGGAGCCATAGCAGATTATACAAGTTTTCTGAAGTTTAAGCCGGATGCAGTTGAAGGTTATATCAACAGGGGAATTGCAAATGGGAATTTGGGAGAACGCAATGGATCGATCGAAGACTTTGATAAAGCTATCCGCATTGACCCTAAAAATGCAGACACCTATTATAAGATTGGTCTTGCCAAAAACGGGTTGCAGAACTTTAAGGGGGCAGTAGTTGATTATACAAGAGCTATAGCGATAAATCCTAATGATGCAGATTATTATATCAACAGAGCTATAGCACTGCAGAATTTGGGAGATCATAAATCAGCCATTTCAGATTACACCAAAGGGATAGAAATTCATCCTGGCTTCGCTGTTGTTTATTACAACCGGGGAACATCAAAAGATCAACTCAAAGACTATCCGGGAGCCATAGCTGACTATACCAGGACTGTCGAAATTAATCCTGAGTATGCAGAAGCTTATTATTACATGGGATTGGTTAAAGACAAAGTAAGAGATTATGCCGGCGCTATTGCAGACTTCGGCAAAGTGATAGAAATAAACCCCAAAAGTACGGAAGCTTATGTACAACGTGGAATAGCAAAAATTAATGCCGGTGACAAAGCGGGAGGATGCGCTGATTTGAATAAAGCGGGTGAACTGGGTTTTGTAAAAGCTTATGATATAAGCAAGGCTGTATGTAAATAATAATTACGTGAATTGTTTCCAGGGGTAAGTCAGATAAATTAGTATACAATCGAAAAACTTTAACTATCAACTATATAAACCAATAAATTATCATGTATGAAAAAATTCTATGTTTACTTATTAATGGTCGTTTTGCTAAACTTACTTCCTCTACAACATATTCTGGCAGGATGTGGTCCTGCCTGGATGAAAAAGACAGTTCCTGCAGCAGGTTCATTCCTTTTACCGGACAATAAAATATCTTTTACCTTTGTAGCCGGCTCCGGAACACAGCAGGTAGTTGGAGGCAATATCCACCTGTACAAAGCTTCGAATGACAGTTTGATTGAAACAATTGCAATTGCCAGCGTTTATCCTGTTGGAAGTTATGGAAATGTTGACGGTTCATTTGAATTTGTGATCAGCAAAAAACTGGAAAGCGATACCCAATATTATGTACTGATTGATTCCGGTTCATTTGCATGCAGGGAATACGTTTATGACTTCTTGAAGGACAGTACCGGCAAATCATTTGTATGGAATTTTACAACAGCAGCATCACCCGTAACCATTAATTACAGCGGAGCCGTGAATTTCTGCCAGGGAGAAACAGCAACGTTGAGCGTGCTTAAATGTTATTCGTACCTGTGGTCGACCGGTGAAACAACTCAAACTATTACTGTTCACCATTCCGGAAAGTATTCCGTCAGTGTTGTTTATATGAATGGTACTTCAGCAACTAACTCAATAGATATTAGCGGCAAACAACCCGTTTCCGTTCCTATTTGCTATGTATCGGTTGATTCACTTTCACAAAATAATATTATCAGCTGGGACAAAACGAACCTCTCCATTGTTGATAGTTTTATTGTTTACCGTGAGACCACAACCGATAACTACCAACAGGTGGGAGCAGTGCCTTACAAAGGTGCAGCAGGACTATTCACCGATACGGTACGCGCGAAATACTTTCCTAATACCGGAAACCCGAATGCAGGAACGTACCGGTATAAACTTCAGGTCAGGGATACCTGTGGGAATTACAGCGCATTGAGTGGATACCACAATACCATTTACATGAATAATAACAATGGGACTTTCTCCTGGATAAAATTGTACAGTATTGAAGGAACAGATAACCCTGTAAACGCCTATGTGTTAATGCGTGATGATAACAGTGATGGTACCTGGCATGCCATTAACAGCGTTACCGGCACACAATATACTGTAACCGACCCTGCATACCTGAACTTTAAAAATACAGCCCGATGGAGGGTGGAAACACTTTGGGGTATCAGTTGTGGAGAACCAATGAGAGTAAAAGGTAGCACGACTGTAAGCAGAGTTTCACGTTCTAACACGCGTAGTGCTTTAAATTCAGGCATTTCAACAGTAACAGCATCAGAACTGTTTAAACTATACCCTAATCCAAGCCAGGGTAAGTTTATGCTCGAAATGACTGGTGAACAACCTGCGAATGTAAAAATATACAGTATCCTGGGAGAGCTTGTTTACGAACAAAAAACAACAGATCGAATTCAACAGATTGATTTATCGGATTATCCCGCCAATATTTATTTTGTAGAAGTGCAATTCAAAGATAAAGCATTTAAACAAAAACTGGTATTGACAGAATAGTTCAGGATAATTTGGTGAAATATAGTGATCTTTGTACTGTACAGTCATATTATTTGAACCTATAAAAGTATTTCCTGGAAAACAGGATTAAAATGCGATCATGGAATGTGATTTAGTTCATTTTATACCTGTCATATGGAGCACTGTTTTTAGGAATTAATGGTGACCAACTTCAATCCCGTTGAATAGTTATCAACAATCTCGTTTCATGTGTAATGATAATCAGGCCATTACCCTGTTCATAACTCTGTTGAAATGTTGTTTGCAAATACAAGGTAAAATACTTGCAAAACGCATATTCAATGCAGTATATTTGCATCATGAGTTTCGACTCAAAACATGAAATGATATGTTGAAACGCTCTTTGAAATACTGAAACATCAAAAAAAGTCAATAGTTAAATGCCGAACCCAACTACAGGGGTGCAGGTTTGTTTTATGTAAAGAACGAACTGACTGTTCAGACAAGTTATCTCCGTTATTGTTTACGCAAGTTTGCAATGAGATGCATAACAAAGAGAATAGTTTTACGGTCTCTGGCAAAAATAGACTTCCCGCTGAGTCAGACTCACTAAATATAATTATGGTGCGTTTGAATAAAACGTAACCCTGTCTCTTGCAGACAGGAAAGCCGGGTAGTCGGGATGGGAATCTGTAAAAAGTAATTCGTTACTTCTATTCATTTCCGGCCACAAAGAATAATCAGCAATGTTTTGAACTTGTGACTAACAGTTCCAGGCGAGCAGTACAAAAAAATTAAAAGTCGCGGCAGTTCGGTATTTATTTATAAATGAGTTTATAATTGTACGAATTTTATTTTTTGGTAAAAATACCAACAGAGTAAAACAGTCAAGAGTAAAAAAACTGTGTAAGTATAAACCTGATAGCAATATCAGGATTGTACTATAGCGGTGAAATTAAAAAAATCAGCAAATCTGATAGCTAATAATTTGAACCTGAAACAGGAAGAACCGAAATCCACGTAATACGGGATCAAGTTTGACAAGCGTGAAAAGGGAAAAATTGCCGGTAAACAATTGCGAATGGTAAACATTCTCATTTGTGATTACGTAAAAAGCAACTAAGATTTCGACGGTATTCAAGGTAGTTCTATCCGAATGACAAATCTGCCAAGATGTGTCAATCCCAGGACTCGAAACTATGAAAGTAGCCGTAACCCGTGAACACCAGAATGATTATATACAAATTTCATCTAAAAATAGTTTCATTGCAAAACAATGAAACTAACTATACAGAATTTCAATTTCTATTGACCGGTGATTTGAGTTCTTTGAAAATAGTGATTTCAGGTAAATCCGTAAAAGGATGATAAATTGAAACACATACTTTGCACGAACAAGTTTGAATCTTACATGCTAAAACATTTGAGATTAAGCCCAGAGAGAATCCGGAAATTGTAAACAAGTAGTTTTATAAAAAACTGCATACAATCAGCCGGATTAAGCAGAGTAAAAACGAATCAAAGACAGAGATGGCTGCAACAGGCTATCCGCGAAAAAGGAGAAAAAGGACAAATTGGTAAAACAGTCTGTAAAATTAATCTGAAGCGGAAAGATACGGCAGCAGTAAGCAAGGTAAAACCCGGCATACTAAAACGGATCCAAATCAAACTCATGGTGTTTCATCAGTATTCAAAGATAGTCACATTAAATTTTATGTTCAGAGAGGGTGTTGTAAAAGACACCCTCTTACTGTTTAAAATAGGTTAGACTCATCATCTGACCTTTTTTTATTTCAACAAAGCAGGTTTAATTGAAAAAAAGGAAAATATTTATCATTCAGTTTTAAATGATCACTTTAAGTCTATATATTTTCAAATAAACAGGACTTAATATCACTAATTAAACTCGATATAGAATCCAGGAATATGATTGTTTAGGTCTGTATTTATAATAGGCTGTAAATGTTTAAGTAAAAATTAATATATTTGTGGTTAAATTAGAAAGAATTGTAAATACAACTGATTAGCATATTTAATGAAAAAATTAACTCTCCTGGCATTTGTTCTTTTATTAACCGTACACTCCCTTACAGCCCAAGGTACATCCGAAGACTACAAACGTGCTTTTTCACTTCAGGCAAAATTGAAAGATAAAGTCTATTACTCCAATGTTGTTCCAACCTGGATAGATCATACAAACAGTTTCTGGTACGTGCGAAATACACCTCAGGGTAAAACATACCTGTTGACAGATGCAAAAAAGAAGTGGCGAACCGTGCTTTTCGATCATATGAAACTGGCTGAATCACTTTCGAAAGCAACAAAAACCAATATTGATATAGAGCAACTTTCATTACAATCCTTACAGGTTTCAACGAATCTGGATACCCTTCGATTTATAGCCAATGGTTCAAGATGGACTTATATTAAAAATACTGATACGTTGAAAAATGATGGAATCCCGGTTTCTGCAAAACCTGAATACTGGGGAACAGTAGATACAGAACGAACAGGAGAACCGGTTATTTCACCCGATAAAAAGCTGGTGGCATTTGTAAAGGATAACAACCTATACATCAAAGACAGTTTGACAGGAACCATAAAATCTCTCAGCACCAATGGTACCCGGGACGATTATTATTCAGCTTATCTTTATTGGTCGCCCGACTCTAAAAAGATAGCAGTAATGTGCATTCACGCAGCTGATACCCGCCAGTTGTATCTGATTGAATCCTCGCCATCTGACCAGTTGCAACCAAGATTGCATACCCGCAATTACGTTAAACCAGGTGATGTATTGCCACAACGAACTCCGGTGATTTTTGATATTGAAACAGGGGATATTAAAACCGCCTCAACCGATTTATTCAAACAACAGATGGATTTAAAAGCTTTTGAATGGTTGCCGGACAGCAAATCGGTGATATTTGAATACAATGAACGAGGCCATAAAGTATACAGGGTATTGGAAATGTCGGTTCAAACAGGCGTTGTAAAGACACTCATTGAAGAAACTTCAAATACTTTTGTAAATTACAATCGTTATTTCCGCCAAAACATCAACAATACAAACGAAATTATCTGGATGAGCGAGCGCGATAACTGGAATCATTTGTACCTGTACAACCACCTGACGGGAAAAGTAAAAAATCAAATCACCAAAGGCGAATGGTATGTACGCGATATTGTTAATGTGGACGAAAAGAAACGAGAAATTATTTTCTCCGCTAACGGCATGGTACACAACGAAGATCCTTATCTGGTGCGTTACTACCGCATCCGTTTTGATGGCTCCGGGCTTACCTGCCTGACTCCTGAAGAAGGTATGCATCAAGCCTGGTTTTCGGAAGATAAAAAGTATTTGGTAGATGTATATTCTCTGGTCAACAAAGCCCCGGTAGCCGTTTTACGTTCTGCCTTGGATGGCAAAATTGTTATGGAACTTGAAAAAGCGGATATTTCAAAATTGGTACAATCGGGGTGGAGTGCTCCACTACCTTTTGTAGCAAAAGGTCGTGATGGCAAGACCGATATCTGGGGTATTATCCAGCGTCCTACAAACTTTGACCCAACAAAAAAGTATCCTGTGATTGAATATATTTATGCAGGTCCGGGAAACCAATATGTACCAAAAATATTTATTCCATTTAACCGTAATATATCAGCAATTGCCGAGTTGGGCTTTATAGTCATTCAAGTGGATGGCATGGGAACTTCGTTTCGTTCCAAGTCATTCGAGGATATTTGTTATAAAAACCTGAAAGATGCAGGATTTTTAGACCGCATAGCCTGGACAAAGGTAGCTGCTGCCACCTATCCGTATATGGACATCGGTCGTGTAGGTATTGCCGGTAGTTCAGCTGGTGGGCAGGAATCCATGGGGGCGGTACTATTTCACCCTGAACACTATAAAGCTGCCTATTCCGCCTGTGGGTGCCACGATAACCGTATGGATAAAATGTGGTGGAATGAGCAGTGGATGGGTTATCCGGTTGATAAGTCGTACGAAGAAAGTTCCAATGTGGTAAACGCCCATTTACTTACCCGGCCTTTGATGTTGGTGGTTGGCGAATTGGATGACAATGTAGATCCATCGAGCACTTACCAGGTTTGCAACGCACTGATAAAAGCAGGCAAAGACTTTGAACTTGTAGTTTTACCAGGTTCCAACCATACTATGGGAGGTGATTATGGCGAACATAAACGTTTCGATTTCTTTGTGAAGAACCTGATGGGTATTTCACCACCAAACTGGGAGTCGGTTGTTGTAAAGTAAAAAGGAAAGCTTAACTGGAAGTTTCTGTTTCTCACATGGATAAATTTAAAGACTAATTTAATACTAATAAAAATGAATCTAAAACACTGTTTCATTACAATCACGTTATTCATTGCACTTCATACAACTGTTTCGGCGCAGGTATTTACCAATTCCGATCTGACAATTACGAAACTCGAGGATAAATTATGGGTGGTAGAAACGACTGATAAAACTACCATGTATATTATTGAAGGAAGTGAGAAGGCTTTGTTGATAGATACCGGTACGAAATGTGAAAAGCTTGACGAAATTGTGCGTAATATCACAAAAAAGCCGCTCCTTGTTGTGCTGACTCATATACACAGTGACCATGCCGGAAACCTTGATGCATTTGCTGACATTTATTATCATGCCGCTGACACACTATTGTTGAGCATGCTTAAACCTTACAAGGGAAACACTCATTTTGTGAAAGATGGAGATATTTTCGATCTGGGTGATGAAAAGATTGAGGTAAAGCATATGCCGGCACATACTCCGGGATCCATTGTACTTATTGACAGGGCAGCAGGGAATTGTTTTTCGGGTGATGCCTTTGGTTCAGGGCAGGTATGGTTGCAACTATGGCCATTTTCAACTATGGAAACTTATATTCAATCGTGCAAAAAGATGGAGCAGCTGATGGACGAAGGTATTAGTAAAATTTATTGTGGACATTATCCATACGTAAAGAAAGCTCTTGACATTCAATATATAAGAAACATGCGAATATTGGCAGAAGCTATTCAAAATGGAACAGTGAAGGATCCGAAGGTATTTCCAACAAGAATTCCCGGTATTGGAGGTCCTAACCCTATGATTGCTACAGATAATGGGATTGCCATTGTGTATGAACCTTCCAAAATCAAATAAACTGGTATGGAGTTGGCTATATTGTTTCTATGATAATTTCCATAAATAATAATATAAAACATCAAAAATACATTGTATATGAAGACAAAACTGATTTCAGCGTTGATATTAATCTGTTTTTCCTTATCGCTTTATGCAGTTCAAAACAAAGAAAATACTCCGGGAACCATGAAAAAGAATATCTATATTGAATCAACTTTGGCAGAGTCAGTAGCCAAATCCATTATTGGTACAGTGGGAGAGAAGTCACGCTTTCGTGTGGAACGTGGAGTAGCACAGGTAGCCGGGTTGTGGCGAAAGGAAGATGGAACACCAGAGGAATTCAAAGCATTTTGCAAAACCGGTTTTATAACTGATGATGCACAACTGGATACCTTGTTCTTAAAACTTCAGCGGAACCTTGAAATTATCAGCGGTTATTTTCATAAGATTGATTTGCAGCTGAAAGAACCTGTACAGCTTACGGGTTCTGAAATAACACCTTTAGATGAGCTTTTCGGAGGGTATGACATTAGTTCGCATCTGGATGAAGACCTGTTTGCTAATAAAATAGCATTTATTGCTGCACTTAATTTCCCGTATTACTCACTGGAAGAGAAAACAAAAGAAGGCAAACAATGGACACGCAAACAATGGGCGTATGCCCGTATGGGTGACAGGTTTACGATACGAATACCTGCGAATGTCCTGCAAAACCTGTCGCAGGTGCTTGCTTCGGCCGATTCGTATATTTCAGGTTACAATATCTGTATGGGCAGCCTGCAAAATGCGAAGGGTGAGAAACTTTTCCCTGCAGACATGAAGTTGATCAGTCACTGGGGTTTGCGTGATGAGCTCAAATCGGATTATTCGGATAAAAAGCATGGTAAAGAGAAACAGGAACTGATTTATTCGGTGATGAAGCGGATTATCGACCAGTCTATTCCGGCTGATGCTATTAACAGTGATAAATACACCTGGAATCCTGTAACCAATGATCTTTATTCAGCAGGAAAGCAGGTAACTGTAAAACCTGAGGACAACAAACGTTATGAGATGTTGCTTGCCAGTTTCAGGGCAAATAAGGATCTGGATGCATACACCCCACAATTACCTAATGCATTGGCACGGAATTTTGACGGTAACATGGAGATTCTCCAACAGGATGTGGAAACATTGTTCAAGGGGCTGCTAACATCTCCTGAAGTAAAAAGAGTGGCTGCATTAATTCAAAAGAAAGTGGGTCGTAATCTTCGTCCATATGATATCTGGTACAACGGTTTTAAATCAAAACCTGACTTATCGGAAGCTGAATTGAATCAGATTACTTCTAAAAAATATCCGAATCCCAAAGCACTGGAAACTGATTTGCCTGAGATACTTATAAAGCTGGGTTGGTCAAGTGAAAAAGCAAAACAAATAGCATCATTGGTCAAAGTAGACCCGGCACGTGGTTCAGGTCATGCAACTGGGGCTGTAATGAAGAATGATTATGCCCACCTGCGTACCCGTATTGCTGCAACCGGAATGGATTACAAAGGTTACAATATTGCAGTCCATGAGTTCGGTCACAACACGGAACAAACCATTACCATGAACGATGTGGATTACTGGATGTTGAGCGGTGTGCCGAATACTGCTTTTACCGAAGCAGTTGCTTTCATGTTCCAGAAACGGGACCTTGAATTGCTCGGTTTTACCAATACTAATGCTGATACGGAAAACAACCTTGCCCTGGATGATTTCTGGTCGTGCTACGAAATTATGGGTGTAGCATTGCTTGATATAGCCACCTGGGAATGGATGTATGCCCACCCGAATGCTACACCACAGGAATTGAAAGAAGCTGTATTATCCAAATCAAAAGAAATCTGGAATACCTATTATGCCGGAGTATTGGGAGGAAAAGATGAGACCATCCTGGCGATTTATTCCCACATGATTGATGCACCCCTTTATTTGTCGAATTATCCAATCGGATATCTGATCAGTTTTCAGGTAGAAGGTCGTATGAAAGGAAAATCAATGGCTGATGAGATGCAGAGAATGTATACCCAGGGGCGTATAATTCCCCAAATTTGGATGAATAACAGCGTGGGTAAGGATATTTCAGCAGAACCGCTGTTAGAGGCTGTGAGGACGGCGTTGAAACAGTAGGTAGTCATTAGTAAGTAGTAGGTAGAAAGAATTTAAGCTGGTAAGTGAATGAATGCATAGTAATACCAGTTTATAACGGATATGTTCTTCATTAAAAAATAATGAGTGCGGACTTTTCAATTAGAAATAGAAGAAAAAATGATAAAAGACATAGAAAAAGTAATCAGATTACGTAAATCAATACGGACATTTACGAATATCGATATTGAACCAGAAAAGAAGCAGTTGATCCTGGATTTTATGAAGGATAACTCAGTGGGTATATTTGGCAATAAAGTCGATTTTTACTGGATAGATGGCAGTTCCGATAAATTTAAAGATGTAAAGCTCGGAACGTATGGTGTTATTTCCGGGACTAAATGTTTTATAGTCGGGAAAGTCAGGGATTCGGATAAAAACTTTGAGGATTTCGGGTATTGCATGGAAAAACTGGTGCTGTATTGTGCCCAGTTAAATATAGGGACCTGCTGGATGGGTGGTACGTACAAGAAAACTGCTTTTTCAACTGCCGTCGATTTAAAGGATGATGAACTTATTCCGGCAGTTACTCCAATCGGTTATTTTGGAACCAGGAAACGAACGATTGATAAAATGTTCAGGCATTTTGCCGGATCGGATAACCGCAAACCCTTTGAGGAATTGTTCTTCTCCGGAACATTCTTACAGCAACTTTCCCAAAAAGAGAAGGAAACCTATGGGTACTTCCTTGAAATGGTTCGTTTGGCACCTTCTGCATCCAATAAACAACCCTGGAGGGTTGTAGTGATCGAAAAGGTGCTGCATTTCTTCCTCAAACGAACGCCTAATTACAATAAAACCATACTGCATTCTGATCTGCAACGGGTGGACATGGGTATTGCCATATCGCATTTGGAACTGGCATTAAACGAAAAAAACATATCGCACAAGTGGATCGTTCGTAATCCGGACCTTGATTTGGATGAGATGACGGAGTATATTGCAAGCTGTGAGATACATTAATTCTAAACTTAAATAATCAAATAACATTTAAAAAAGAAATCAAAATATCTCAAATATATTATATGCAGTCAACAAGTTACATATAATTCGGTTGTAAATTTAAATCTATTGAGATTTGAACAAACAATGCTCTGATTTATTTTAATAGACAGTCAAGATAAAATGTTTAATAAAGAAAGGATGAAGTGAAAGACAAAAAAGAATAAACCCGTTTGATAATACTTCTTCTTTAACAAGAGCAGGTGCATTGCAATTCGTAGATTTAAAAAATAAAAGAGATTGATTTAAACTAAAAATTAAAATACTTATGAAACTTATAGCCAAAGCAACTATCCAGATTCAAAAACCGATTGAAGATGTTTTTGAAGCCATTGTGAATCCAGAAAAGATGAAAATGTATTTTATCTCGGAAAGCAGTGGACGATTGGAAACAGGAAAAGAATTAATATGGAAGTTTCCAGAATTTTCTGACGAATGTATTGTCAAGGAAATTAAGATTGAAACCAATTGTTCCGTTTCATTTGTTTGGGACCCGGAAACCATTGTGAAAATCGAATTGGAAACACAACCCGACAAAAGTACAGTCGTAAAAGTAACTGAAGATGGAAAAGTATTCAATGAAGATAACCTGAAATGGGTTATTGGAAATACTGAAGGTTGGGCAAATTTCCTTTCTTGTATGAAGGCCTATCTGGAATATGGAATACAACTTCGTAAAGGAGCATTTGAGTTTATGAGAAAAAATTGAAAATGTCCGACAATGAAAACATGGTCCTAATAGGCTTATTTTAACTGGCTGTTGAATCATACTAAGCAGTATTTGCTTCTGATACCTTTCATAACAAAATGCTCATAGCTTCACTTGTTATCATTCAATCTAAAAAGAATATGAGAACAAAAACATTATTGACGATTTTACTTTGCCTAAGCTTTACTTTTGTTTTAGCACAAAACGAAAAGCCTTATAGAGATGCATACACTTTAAGACTCCCTGTAGATGGAAAACAATTCTATGAACAGAAACTCGAGAAATCACCCTATTTTGTGAAAGAAAATATACTTCAACTGTATCCGGAAGAAAAACTATTTATTGAAGTTGAGATAACTAAAAATAAAATAACCTCCATGAAAGTTGTGAAAGAGAATCTTAATCCTGAAAAAACTATCAAAATTGATTTTACTCAGTCTATCAGCAACAGAAAAAATGAATACATGAAGTTGGAAATCGTGAATCCATTTAAAAAAGATATTGAGTACAAGGCACTGATGTATATTCTTGGTCATGATAAATGGATTGAAACAAATGTATATCCTGTCAGGGCGAAATTGACAGGAATAGAAATGTGGAATGACTTGATAATAACTCTTGCCTTATCAGACTGGAAATTAAAATAAAGAAATACTAATTCACGATACTATTATTCGTGGAATTTAAAATCTGTTTAAGAATTTCAGCTTACATTTCATTTCTTGCTTTCCTGAAAAAATACCTGGAACATAAAATATAAACAAAACCTCCCAAAACAGAAGAATAGGCAGCACCCATTAATCCAAAGAAATAAAGCGAAATACTTATGACGATAAGATTAAATACGAGGGTAATTAAACTTGTATAGACATTGTACTGTATTTTTCCTAATCCAAATATTGCACCATTCTGAAGCTGTGACAACAAACGAAGACTCCAACCGATTGCTAAGTATGGGAAATATTGCAATGAAGGATCATATTTCCCATTAAAAATAAAGTGAAGAAAAAAGGGAATGAATAGTAAAACCCCCAGTAAAGAAATTGCAATGATAATGTACAGTAGTTTGTTGTATTGTTTGAATGCTTGTAAGAATTCACTTTTTTGTTGTGATAACGAAGAAAAATAGGGAATTGTAATTTGCTGTACGGTACTTGGAATTATTTTTAAAACAACAGTAATTGTTAATGCGAAACTGTAAAATCCGATTTGATTCATATCCCGAATAAAAAAGCTGATCAATAAAATGTCAACATAAGCCGATATGTCTGATAATAAATAGGCTAACATGGATGTTTTGGCATATTTCCAGTGAATAGAAAATTGAGACAAGTTTTTAATTGAGAAAGTCTTGATAGCTGAAAAAGAACTATAATGCCTGAAACAGACAAATAACATGAGAATGAAACTTAAGTTATAAGCCACATAATATCCTTTTATTCCCGCCCAGTAGGTTAATAATACTATTGCAATTATGGATATGATTTTGTTCGATATTGTTAAGTTTGACAATAGTTTTATTTTCTTAATAGCCTGAAAGTAAGAAACAAAAACCATAAATACAGAATTGCTTATAATCGGAAATAGTCCAAGTGGGATGAGCCATTGAATTAGTTTATCTGATGAAAACAGCCCGTAAAAGTTTAAAATCAGGATAATAATATACAGGCTAATTGTAGAAATAATGGTAAGCAATAAAGCAGATTGAAGAAAAGATTTTTTTTCTTCCTCAGTCCTGTTTTCGGAACAGAGTTTAAGGGTTGAAGAATTAAAGCCCATACCTGCTACTATGGAAAAAATGGTCAGGTAGGTTTGTACGATTTTTATGCGCCCAATATCCCCCGGTGATAATATCCCTGCTACAAAAAGTTGTGATCCAAAAGCAACAACCTGGATAAGCAAATTAGCCGATAATAAATGGAAAAACCCTTTATTATTTATATTCCTGATTGTGTTTTTTACAGCAATGTTCTTAAACATTTTAACTTATTTGTTGGTTGGTAATAAGGGTATTGTATGTATTAAATGTCTAATTGCCTGTTGAATAATCAGATTCTATTATTTTCTGAAATGTGATTCAATAAACGAAATGAAATTTTGTTCAACGGCTTTCCAGTTATAGGTTGATTTTGAGATGGCCAATGCATTTGCAGCATGTTCAGCATATAAATTTGGATTATCGATATATTCCTTAATGTGCCCGGCAATGGATTCAACATCGGTCGGATCGCACAAATATCCGAAGTCTATGTTTTTTATTTCCCTGCGGATGGCCTTCAGGTTTGAATACAGTACAGGCCTGCCGCATGCCAGGTAATAAAACAGTTTGATAGGCAGGCAATGCGTATTTTCAAAATCAATAATGCGTAAATCCAGAAACAGGTCGGTATTCCCGATGGCCTTGCAATATTCAGAGAATGGCAAAGTCTTTATCACAGTGACCTGCACATTCGCAGGCAATCCGGATTGTAAATTGTTGAAACGGTAACGGTTTTCCTTATTTTGGAAATTACCTATGATTTTCAATTTAAACTTAATCTCAGGACTTCTTATTCCGGCTGTTTTAATGGCTCCCATCACAGCATCAATCCCTTTGTCCTGATTTATCTTGCCGGTATACAACAGGTTCATTTCTGACGTGATTTCCCGAAGCGGGTAATTTTCAATATATTCCAGGTCCGGGTAATAGGGTAGTTTGCAAACCCTCTTCCAGAAATATATACTCCTGTATTCAAGCGATTTATAATACTCTCCAAAAATAAAACTATCGGCTGCCAAACCTGCTGACAGGTTGGCCATCAGCAGTACAAAATAGCGGACCAGTTTTTGATACCCTTTGAAACGTTGTAAATGTATTTTTGAGGGGTACCATTCGGTGACATCATAAATTATTTTGACCCGGTGGGTTGCCCTGTAAGTATTTGTTGACAATACGGCTAACGGTGAATCACAGATGATGATATCAGGTGAAAAAGCTTTGAGGTAGGCTGTAATCTTATTGACTTTTTCAATACGATCCAGGTTGCTGTCATTAAAGGAATTGATGGTGATGTTGTCAAGTTCTTTATAACATGCTTCCTTGGTGGAAATGATTTGTATGGTATACCCATGCTCAGCTAAACTTTTAGCCTGATGATAAAAAACTCTATCATCGTATGAATTGTGCCAGGTATTCAGAAGGACTATTTTTTTTGACATAATTATCGGGATGATCGGCCTATTAAAAACGAAGGCCTGAACTTTTTTAGTATATAGTATGGATGATATTTTGCACCAAAGCCCTTGTACAGGCGGGCAACACCTTCAATTCTTGATCCTTCGAAATCGAGCAGTTTATCCTTGCCCGCTTCGTTCCGGATAATGGTGTCAATCAGTAAAAACATGGCTGATGCTTCCTTCCCGTGTGGATTTGAGACCGGCAGCAGGTAGGTAATACGATTGCCCGTATTGAGTACACACAGTCCGGCTATCAGTTCTTGCTTTTCATCATAAACGCCGTATAAGGTTAATGCTTTTTCGTCAATCCCTTTATGGATGAGCTTTTCCAGGACAGGTTCCTTGGGTGACAAAAAGTTTTTTTCGACGGAGAAATAAAACGATAAAAAGGTTTCAACACTTAAATCAGACTCCACCGTAAGCTTTGATTTTAAAGCTTTATCCAGGTTCCGCTTCGTGTTTTTGGAAAAGGCTTTTCGCAACAAATCATACGGATGCAACAGGCTCAGAATGAAATTAGGGAAAATAAGGGCTTTCACGTAGAAGTTGGCCTCGTTTAGGTTCAACTCATAACTGAAATAGGGAATTTGTTTGATAAACTCTTCTACAATCTTCTCATTAATGGTTTTTTTTGAGAAAATGCCCAATTGCTGGGTTAGAACGGGTTGTACCAGATAGGGAATCCCATAGCGGCTTTTCACCGGCAAGGGCATGATGTATTCATAATCCTCGCTTACCAATGCTTCCCATTCAGGCGAAACAATGTCCAGATACCACGAAAATGCATACGTCAAGTGATTGTGCGCCTGTGCGATACAGGTATCCCAGCGGTTATAGTCAATTGTTTTGTTTCGTAGATGAATTATCTGCATTGGTAGGGTTTAACAAACATCAACACAAAAGTAATTGATTTTTACATTAAAACAGCATGATTGAGCTGTTAATTTATTTAGTCGTACCCGGAACCTTTAAATGATGCCTTTTATATTCCTACAAACATACTGCGGATTTATTTTCTGCGTTTTAAGCAAACAGGGTGGGCGTGAAGCTTCAATCCAGACAGCCAGCTTTGGGTTGAACTGAAATATCAGACGGAAAGTTCGACATTATTTGTTGAGTCCCTAACTTGGTCAAGCCATAATTAAGATTAGAACGCGGATGGTACATTCCGGTTTTCGGAATATACGCAGATTTGGCGGATGGAACATTCCGGTTTTCGGAATTAAAAACGGATTATAAAAATACTACGTATTTTGATTTTAAGACCTTATATGGAATAGTGTGAATAAAATAGTTAGAAGATAATTCTGTAATATTGTGCCAAAAAATACACGAAATTGAGAGTTAAGATACTAACTAAATGTTCACTTTGATACTACCATGATGTCGTCATGATGTCGCTGATAATCCATATATAATCCAATAATAATCCATATATGATCCATATATAATCCATACTTATATAAAGATGGAATATATATGGATTATTATTGGATTACTATTTTGTTATTAAAAAGTTATCAGCGACATCGTGGTGACATCATAGCGACATCGTCACAAGTTCAATGTTTGAAGAGTTTGAAAGGTTTGAAGAGTTTGAAAGGTTTGAAGAGTTTGAAAGGTTTGAAGAGTTTGAAAAGTTTGGGAGTCTGGAGGTGAAGTAGCACTGGTGGGTAATCGGATACAGATTTTTCAGGCGGAATGAAAATCATTTTGCTTCTCAGGATACAAGGCTTTCAACGCATTCTGTAACAAATGTAAAATATTTTTCCGGGATTTATTTTGTTATTCAGAAAGAAATCTGTAATTTTGAACGTTCAAAATAAAGTTAACTAAATACATATGGCTAAAGAAGTAGTAACGAATACAGGAGCAATGTATAATGCATTGACAAACGGAAGTAAGATTGTAGGTAAGATAGTTGCAGACAGTGATTTCCGGATTGATGGAGATGTAGAAGGAACAATAACCTGTAACGGAAAAGTAGTCATTGGTCAAAAAGGTTATCTCAAAGGTTCAATATCCTGTGTGAATGCTGAAATCATTGGTACTGTCGAAGGGGATATTGTGGTGACGGAGACTCTGTCATTACGAAGTACCGCAGTAATCCGGGGAGAAGTAAGGACAAGGACATTAATGGTAGAGCCAAACGCAGTATTCGATGGGACTTGCTCTATGAAGGACTCCGCATTAGCATCAGAATAAAAAACAGTTACAGATAAAACAATTAAGCAGTATTACTGTTTTGAAGAATATAAATACAACGTTGAAGTAAATCCTACTTCAACGTTTTTATTTCAGGTTTATTAAACAAGATTATATGAAAGCAATACAATTCAAGGCACTGGTGGTGGAAGAAGTAGACGGAGGTTTTACACAATCCATTCAAACATTGTCGACAGATCAATTACCTGCCGGAGACGTACTTGTCAAAGTGCACTACTCTTCGATTAACTACAAAGATGCACTTTCTTCAACCGGAAATAAAGGAGTTACCAAAAACTATCCACATACCCCGGGAATAGATGCAGCAGGCACGATAGAATATTCTGAATCCGGTTTGTTTCAACCGGGTGATGAGGTTATTGTGACAGGTTTTGATTTGGGAATGAATACAGCAGGTGGTTATGGACAATACATCCGGGTACCCGCAGAATGGGTGGTCAGGTTGCCTGAAGGACTGTCCCTGAAAGAATCCATGATTATTGGCACTGCCGGGTTTACAGCAGGGATTTCAGTTTTAAGACTGAGTGAACTGGTTAAGCCTGCCGATGGTAAAATACTCGTTTCGGGTGCTACTGGCGGAGTAGGGTCGGTATCACTGGCTTTACTGACAAAGCTTGGATACCAAACAGTTTCTATAACTGGAAAGGAATCGGAGCATGAATTCCTGAAAAGCCTGGGGTCAACGGAAATCATTTCGAGGGATGAATTCCTGCTGCCTGACAAGCGGCCCTTGCTTTCGGCCCAGTATGCCGGGGCAATCGATACCGTGGGAGGGCCGGTACTTGAAAATATATTAAAAGCATTAAGGCCATTGGGAGCAGTAACCACCTGCGGCAGCGTGTCATCAACCCAACTGAACACCACAGTTTTCCCGTTTATTTTGAGAGGTAACACACTCATAGGCATTTCGGCCCAGAATTATCCCACACCATTGCGGAAAAACCTGTGGGAAAAGCTAGCAACAGCATGGAAACCAAGTAATTTACTGGATCTCTATACTGAAATAAAGCTCACTGACCTGAAAAGTCAGATTGAACAGATACTGGGTGGTAAATTAAAGGGAAGAACAATAGTGAATATGCTGGATTGATGAATTGTTTTGGATGCAGAATTGATTTAATGGTTCCGGATTAAATAATTGACCGTCAATTGGTATAAAGATTATCAAAGAATGTATACAGGAGGTTAATTCGATAGCAGATTAACGAAAATTCAATCAATATCTGTCAATGTTCAAATCTTTTTAATCAAAACGCTTTTATTAATGGAAAAAAAAGCGCAATTTTGCACTTTATTTCTGGTCGTAATTTAACCTCAAAATTAGAACCCTTCTTTGAATGGCATTAGCAAACGAGAATTATTTAAAGACTCCCGAAATCTATTGTTTTGACGAAATAGAGAAGCGTGTTAACGCGTTTAAAATACTGCATCCCAACGCAAAAATAATCCGTTTAGGTGTAGGGGACGTTACCCGCCCTCTGCCTTCTGAAGTAGTTCAGGCCATGCATAAAGCCATTGACGAAATGAGTCAGGTTGAGACTTTTAGAGGCTACAGTCCACCCCAGGGTTATGATTTCCTGATTGAAAAAATACTAAAGGAGTACCGGTCTATCGGTGTTTTCCTGGACAAGGACAGCATATTTGTCAATGATGGGGCTAAATCCGACATTGGCAATATTGGCCATGTGTTGGGGAGGGATAATATCATAGCCATTTCCGACCCGGTGTATCCCGTTTATGAAAATGCAACTATCATGAGTGGCAGGGCAGGAGTGTTGAACGATGATCAGAAATGGAGCAATATCGTTTACTTGCGTTGTACTGAAGAAACTGGATTTATACCTGAATTGCCGACAGAAAAGGTGGATGTGATTTATTTATGCAATCCCAACAACCCGACCGGTACGGTTATGACCAAAGCGGAATTGAAAGGTTGGGTTGATTATGCCATTGAACATCAAAGTATTATTATCTACGATGGAGCCTATCAGGCTTATGTGAACGAACCGGATGTTCCCAGGAGCATCTATGAAATAAAAGGAGCCAAAAAGGTAGCCATTGAAATACGAAGTTACTCTAAAACTGCCGGTTTCACAGGCCTTCGGTGTGGTTATTCGGTATTTCCACAGGAATTACTGGTGTATACCAAAATGGGAGAACAGGTACCCCTGATCAAACTCTGGAGCCGAAGGAATGCAAATTATACCAATGGTGTATCCTATGTGGTACAACGGGGAGCAGAAGCTGTTTATACCCGAAAAGGCAAGGCAGAAACTCAAGAATTGGTGAACTATTACCTGACGAATGCATCCCTGATCAGAAAGGAATTACTCTCTTTAGGACTCGAGGTCTATGGCGGGGTGAGTTCACCCTATGTATGGTTTAAAACACCCGATAACCAACCTTCCTGGAAGTTTTTCCATCAATTGCTTTATGAAAATCACATTGTAGGAACACCGGGTGATGTATTTGGGCCTTCCGGGGAAGGATATATGCGTTTTACAGGTTTTGGAAGCCGTGAAGACACATTAATTTCTTTAGAGAGACTAAGAAAAATAATATAATTAATATATAAACAAAAGTAGATTATGTGTGGAATTGTAGGTTATATTGGAACTAAACAGGCTTATCCTATACTTATAAAAGGACTTCGCAGACTGGAATACAGGGGATACGACAGTGCCGGAATTGCATTGTTGCATAATGACAACCTGAATGTATATAAAGCAAAAGGCAAGGTATCAGACCTGGTTCAATTTGCAGAACAAAAAGATATTGAAGGGACAATTGGAATTGCACATACCCGTTGGGCAACCCATGGTGAACCCAATCAGGTAAATGCACACCCACATTTTTCACAGTCGGAAGAACTGGCCATCATCCATAACGGGATCATTGAAAACTATGCTGTTTTAAAAGAAGGGTTGAAAAAACACGGTTATACTTTCAGCAGTGATACCGATACCGAAGTACTGATACAACTTATTGAGTTTATAAAAAAATCGAATAAAGTAGATTTAACTACAGCCGTTCAATTGGCCCTTAACCAGGTTGTTGGAGCCTATGCCATCGCAGTCATTGAAAAAGGACAACCTGATTTGATCGTGGCAGCCCGTAAAGGAAGCCCATTGGTAGTAGGTATTGGCGAGGATGAATATTTTTTGGCCTCTGATGCAACCCCGATCATTGAATATACCAATAAGGTAGTCTATATTGGAGAAGAGGAAATCGTTACATTGGAACGTGGCAAAGGATTGAAAATACGTACCATCGGGAATGTTGAAAAAACTCCTGAAGTAATGCAGCTGGAGATGACCCTGAGCCAGTTGGAAAAGGGTGGATACCCGCACTTCATGATCAAGGAAATCAACGAACAGCCTAAGACTTTGAGTGACAGTATGAGAGGCCGTGTGAATATTGATGAGAATAACATCACATTAGCCGGATTCATTGACAACAAAGAAAAATTCCTGAAAGCAAAACGTATTATCATTACTGCTTGCGGAACATCCTGGCATGCCGGATTAATCGGAAAATATGCCATTGAGGAATTTGCAAGAATACCGGTAGAAGTAGAATACTCTTCAGAATTCAGGTATCGCAAACCGGTTATCAATCCGGACGATATCGTTATTGCCATATCACAATCCGGTGAAACCGCCGATACCCTGGCAGCCGTTGAACTGGCTAAATCAAAGGGCGCCTTTATCTTTGGTATCTGTAACGTGGTTGGATCTTCCATTCCAAGGAATACTCATTCAGGTTGTTATACCCATGCAGGTCCTGAAATCGGGGTTGCCTCAACAAAAGCATTTACTGCCCAGGTTACAGTACTGACCATGCTGGCATTGATCATAGGAAAAGAAAAAGGTACCATCAGCCAGGAAGATTACCTGAAAATAGTCTATGAACTGGCCCGTATCCCTGAAAAGATCAAGGAAATCCTGAAACAGGATAAAGTGATAGCAGAGTTTTCGAAAACATTCACCTATGCACAGAACTTTATTTATTTAGGCCGTGGATATAATTTCCCGGTAGCCCTCGAAGGAGCGCTTAAATTAAAGGAAATATCGTATATCCATGCAGAAGGATATCCGGCTGCAGAAATGAAACACGGTCCTATCGCCCTGATAAGCCAGGAAATGCCTGTTGTAGTGATTGCACCAAGTGTGGGTATGTACGAAAAGGTGGTAAGCAATATCCAGGAAATAAAAGCCCGCAAGGGGAAAATTATATCCATCGTCACCGAAGGGGATGTGGTGGTAAGCAATTTGTCGGATTACAGTATCTTCATACCTGATACTGTAGAGTGTCTGGTGCCTTTGCTGGCAGCCATTCCGTTGCAGTTGTTAGCCTACCACATAGCAGTGGTTAAAGGTTGTGACGTCGATCAACCGCGAAACCTTGCCAAATCGGTAACTGTTGAATAAAGTATAAAATAGCCCCTGACTTGAAACGTTGGGGCTTTTTGTTTGTTAGTTAGTTGATTAAGTTGACTAAGTTGATTAAGTTGATTAAGTTGATTGGTTGATTAAGTTGATTGAGTTAATTGGTCGATTAAGTTGATTGAGTTGAATAAGTAAGGTTGATTAGGATTATTAGTTCATTTTTCAAATTCTTTTTTTTATGTGTGGTATAGCAATGATTAGGCTGTTAAAGCCATTGGATTATTATCAGGAAAAATATGGAACCTGGCAGTATGGATTACAGAAAATGTACCTGCTCATGGAAAAGCAACATAACCGGGGGCAGGAAGGTGCCGGCCTGGCTACTGTGAAGCTTGACATGCCTCCGGGTGAAGAATATATCTGGCGCGAACGCATGGAAGGCAAGAATGCTATCCAGGATATTTTCGCCAAGATCAACAAGGATATGGCACAGTCAGCCCTATCCGATTTTACAAATCCAATGGATTGCAAAGCCGATAATCCTTTTGCCGGGGAACTCTACCTAGGTCATTTGCGATACAGTACCACCGGGAAAAGCGGTTTGTCCTACATACATCCATTTCTGAGACGTCATAACTGGAAAGCCCGCACCATGCTGCTTGCCGGGAACTTTAACCTGACGAATGTGGATGAGATTTTTGACCATCTAACTTCACAGGGACAACACCCAAGGGAAAAAGCAGATACATTTTTAATGCTTGAATCACTTGGGAATAAATTAGACCGTGAAGTCCAACATGAATATGACCTGATTAAACAACGATATACGAATGATGTTGTTATTACCAAAAAGATTGAAGACCAGCTGGATATTGCTTCCTTTATACGTAAATCTGAACGCCATTGGGATGGTGGATATGTAATTTGTGGTATGCTCGGTCATGGTGATTCGTTTGTGTTCCGTGATCCAAAAGGAATCAGGACTGCATTCTATTATGCCGATGATGAAGTAGTGGTGACGGCTTCTGAACGACCTGTTATTCAGACAGCCATGAATGTGAAAGAAGAGGATATTCATGAACTGAAACCGGGGCAAGCGATGATTATCAAAAAGAATGGTAAAATTCAGTTTGAAACAATCCGTGAGGCAGATGCAAATATAACACCTTGTTCGTTTGAGCGTATCTATTTTTCCAGGGGAAGTGATTTGGATATCTACAAGGAACGGAAGAAACTGGGTGAATCATTAAGTGCACCAATTCTGAAAGCCATTGATAATGATATGGAAAACACCGTTTTCTCGTTCATACCCAATACTGCCGAAGTTGCATTCTTTGGAATGAAAGATGGTATCAAAACTTCTACAGGGAAACCTATCCGTGCAGAGAAGGTATTGATTAAAGATATTAAATTACGTACATTTATTTCGAATAATAATGAGCGGAATGACCTTGCAACCCATGTTTACGATATTACTTACGGTTCTATCCGCCGTGGGAAAGTAGATAACCTGGTAGCAATTGATGATTCTATTGTACGGGGTACAACGCTTAAACAAAGTATCCTGACTATTCTGAACAGGCTGGAACCAAAGAAGATTGTCATAGTCTCTTCTTCACCCCAGGTGCGTTTCCCCGATTATTATGGCATTGACATGGCCCGGATGAATGAGTTTTGTGCTTTCAGGGCAGCCATTGAATTGTTGAAGGAGTCAGGCAGGCAATCGATCATTGATGATGTATACCGCAAAGCCAAAGAACAGGAACATCTGCCAAAAGAACAGGTTGTCAATTATGTGACGGAAATATACAAACCCTTTACGCAGGATGAAGTATCAAAGAAAATAGCTGAAATGCTTACCCCGGCTGATGTGGACTGTCCCGTGGAACTGGTGTATCAAACCCTGGAAGGGCTTCATCTGGCCTGTCCGAATCATTCCGGCGATTGGTATTTCTCAGGCAATTACCCAACACCCGGTGGAAACAGGCTGGTTAACCAAGCCTATATCAATTATTACGAAGGAAGAGACCAAAATTAATTCATAATACTAACAAGTATGAGTAATAGTAAGAATTTTATCTTTGATGCGGAGACTGAGTGGGTTCAGATCAATGAGGGCATGCGTCGTCAGATTTTAGGATATGATGACCAAATGATGCTGGTAAAAATAGAATTTAAGGCTGGTGGAGTAGGCACTGTCCATACCCATATTCACCGTCAGTGTACCTATGTGGTCAGTGGAGTTTTTGAATTTGAAATTAACGGAGAAAAGAAAGTCGTAAAGACAGGTGACGGACTCTACATGGAACCAAACATTCCGCATGGAGTTGTCTGCCTGGAAGAAGGTATTTTGATTGATACTTTTAGTCCTGTACGGGCTGATTTTCTGTAAGAGTCAAGAACCAAGAGTCAAGAACCAAGAACCAAGACTCAAGAATTAAGATACAAGATTCAAGAACATAGAACAAAGAATAATACGCAATATATTAGTATCTTGCACTTATTATGTCAAATTAATTTGTTCGTTGTAAATAACTAAAAAAAGGCACGCAATACGCGTGCCTTTTTTATTTACTAAACCTTATTGGTTTAAACTTTTAATCTATGCATTTAATCCAATCGTAAATTGTAAATGAATAAATAGTAAATGACTAAATTGTAAATTATTTCAGACCAGTAGTTCCCTCAATCGTTTCATGTCCAGAATAGTATATTCCTTTTTGTTGATATCGATAATCCCGTCCTGCACCATTTCCGATAAGCTCCTGGCCAGGGATGGACGGGCAATGCCAAAGAAATCGGCCAGCTCCGTTTGATTCCTGCTAATACTGAAGCTTTTCTGCGATTCAGTTTCCTGTTCCATCAGGAAATGGGCAACCTTTCCTTTTATGGTCTTGATGGATAGCATTTGCAACCGGTTAGTCAGGAATTGAGTCCGGTTGGAATTGTGGGTCAGGAATTGTTTCATGAAATCAGGATTGGTCATCATCAGGCGCATAATCTCCTCTTTGGGTATTTTCATGATCTCCACTTCCTCCAGTGCGGTAACATCCACCGGGAAATGATTGTTGTCAGAGAATAAAAAGGCAGGTGCCAGTGGACGAGGTGCCTTAATAATTTCAATCCCCAGTATATTCCCGTTCTCGGTGATCATTTCTGTCTTTACCGATCCCTCAGTGAGCATGTATAAGCTATCGCACACATCCCCCTGCCTGACAATCAGTTCATTTTTTTCATATACTTTAATTGAGCACTTCAAATCCAACAGGAATTGATCTGCATCATCAATTTGAATCTTACTGCAAATAGGACAGGCAGCTAAATCTTCTTTTTTCATTTCCTAATAATCTATTTACTTCCGGAATTGTTATACACTACAAAAATACAAACAAAATTTGAGAGTGTAACAACTGTTACACTTTTATTGTTTTACAGGTTGTACTTTTGCACCATAAACATAAAACCAATAGAAAAATGGAAAAGAAAGAATTCCCAAAAGCAGAGAAATTCAGCTTTACAGATAGTGTAACGTATGCAGACGATTCGATAGTAAGCAAGATATTATTACGCAATGACAAGGGTAATGTAACGCTTTTTGCATTCGATAAAGGAGAGATGCTAAGCGAGCATACAGCCCCTTTTGATGCCATTGTGCAGGTATTGGATGGATCTGTGGAAGTGGAGATTGACCACAAACCTCATATCCTGGTAACAGGCGAAAGCATCATTATGCCGGCAAATATACCTCATGCAGTGACAGCACTCGAGAAATTCAAAATGCTGCTGATCATGATTAAAGGATAAGGACATTTACAATTTACCAACATCATTTACTATTTTATCATTTACTATTTACCATTTAATAAGTCTGCGAATACTATCACATGGTAATATCACCAAAGGCTAATATCACAAAATAATATCATGAAATAATATCATGAAATAATATCATGAAATAATATCATGAAATAATATCATGAAATAATATCATAAAATAATATCACGAAGTCATATCACGAAGTAAACATGAAAAGAACAATTATAAAAATAGACGAAGTGCTTTGCAATGGTTGTGGAGCTTGTGTAACCGGTTGCCATGAAGGGGCACTTCAAATGATTGAAGGGAAAGCGCGTATGGTGAGTGAATTATTTTGTGACGGCCTGGGTGCCTGTATCGGGGATTGCCCGGTAGGTGCTATCACCCTGGAAGAACGGGAAGCAGAACCTTATGATGAAATAGCTACCATGCAACGCATGGTTCCAAAAGGGGAGAAAACCATCCTGGCACACCTCAAACATTTGAAAGACCACGGTGAGTTTGACCTGCTAAAACAAGGAGTCATGTGGTTGAAGCAAAACAATGTTGCTGTGGATTTCTCATCGGTACACAATGCACCTGACCCGGCACAACACAGCCATTCAGGTGGTGGATGCCCTGGAAGCCGCGAAATGTCTTTTGCACCGGTAGCTGCCCCGTCCTTTAAAATGGCACCTGTTGCCAATGCAGGGTCAGCCTCCCAGCTACGACAATGGCCTGTCCAGTTACACTTGTTGAATCCTGAGGCCGGTTATTTCCATGGTGCCGATGTTGTACTGGCAGCAGATTGTGTAGCCTACAGCATTGCCGATTTCCACAACCGTTTCCTGACCGGTAAAATTCTTGCCATTGCCTGTCCCAAGCTGGATAGCAACAAGGAATCGTATATAGAAAAGATTAAAGCAATGATTGCACGTTCGGCTATCAACACACTCACGGTCATTATCATGGAAGTACCATGTTGTGGTGGCCTTCTTCAACTGGCCGCCAAAGCAGTATCCGAGTCCGGCCGTAAAATACCATTGAAACTGGTCGTGATAGGTACCAGGGGAGATGTATTGAAGGAAGAGTGGGTGTAATTGGTTGACTGAGTTGACTAAGTTGATTAAGTTAATTGGTTAATTAAGTTGATTAGGTTTATTAGGTTAACTGGTTGTTAAAGTTGATTAGGTTTATTAGGTTAACTGGTTAATTAAGTTGCTGGTTAATTAAGTCAATTGGATGAAGAAGTCCTTTTTGCAGTTTTACCAGTAAGCAAATAAACCAGTAAGCTAATAAACCTAATCAACTTACTCAACTTACTCAACTTAATCAACTTAATTAACCAATTAACCAATTAACTTAATCAACTTACTCAACTTACTCAACTTAATTAACCAATTAACCAATAAACTTAATCAACTTAGTCAACTTAATTAACCAATCAACAAATCAACCAACACAATGAGCGAACTAATTAATAATTCACAAATCAGAAAAGAAAAGCTGAAAGAACTTATTCTGAAGTTACATCATGGAGAATCGCAGGAATTGGTACGTAACGAGCTTTTGCTGTCCCTGAGCCAGATTCCTTACGGTGAAGTAGTAGAAGTAGAGCAGGAGCTGATTAGCGAGGGGCTTCCCGAAGCTGAAATTCTTGATCTGTGTGATGCACATTCGGCAGTGCTCGAAGGACATGTCGATTTGTCAGCCCTGAAAGTAGTAACCGAAGGCCATCCGGTAGATGTCTTTCGTAAAGAAAATGCTGAAATACGGAAAGTGGCACATGAAATCTTTGAAGTTATTTCAGGGATTAACCAGGCAACCGGGGAAAACGTTGAAGGCATGATCATGAAATTAAGAGGTTTATTCAATAACCTGTATGATGTGGATAAGCACTATCAACGTAAAGAATACCTGCTCTTCCCATACCTGGAGAAATTAGGCATAACAGGACCCCCAAAGGTTATGTGGGGCAAGCATGACGAAATTCGTGAACTCATCAAAGGCAGTATCGAAATATTGCTAATGCAGGACATTACCAAAGATGAACTGTTGGCAAGTGCTGATATTATTCTAAAGCCAGCTGCCCGCAATGCAGACGAAATGATTACAAAAGAAGAAGAAATCCTGCTTCCCATGTCTTTGGATAACCTGACTGAAGAGGATTGGTATGAGATTCACAAGCAATCCCTTGAAATCGGTTATTGCCTGTACGATCCTAAAGTAGAATGGCAACCTGAATGGGCTGAGAAACTGTCAATCAACGAGTCGCAAAAGAATGGCAGCAATATCCAACTGCCATCAGGAAGTTTCTCTGCAGAGGAATTAATGGCCATATTGAATACGTTGCCAATTGACATGACCTTTGTGGATAAGGATGACAAGGTTAAGTATTTCTCCCAGGGTGCAGAACGTATATTCCAACGTAACCGTGCCATTCTAAACCGGGATGTCCGCCATTGCCATCCACCTGCAAGTGCGCATATTGTTGATAAAATCCTGGATGATTTTAAGAGTGGACGTCAGGAAAGTGCTCCATTCTGGATCAATATGGGTGGCAAAATGATTCATATTGAGTATTTCGCCCTTCGCAATGATAACGGGGAATACCTGGGTACACTCGAAGTCTCTCAAAATATCGCCCCATACCGGGAGCTGGAAGGTGAACAACGTATTCTCTCCTACAAATCTATTTAAATAATTTGATACCATGATCAATAATAATTTAATTATCACCCCAAAAACCAAAGTATTGGACCTGATTGATACGTATCCTGAGCTTGAAGACCTGTTGTTGGCATATGTGCCTGCATTTGAGAAACTGAAGAATCCACTGCTCCGGCGTACCGTTGCAAAAGTGGCTACCTTACAGCAGGCTGCTATCATAGGCAATGTGGATATCAGTAATTTAATCAATGTGTTACGAAATGAAATAGGACAAGATACGACAATGGAAACAGCAGAAAACCAACAATACAACTATACAAAACCTGAATGGTTTAACGAATCGAATGTAACGGTACAGTTCGATGTCAGGGAAATGCTCTCGAAGGGTGAACATCCGGTCAATCAGGTATTGGCCGATCTCAAGGCACTTCCTGAAGGTCAGATCTATCACATGATTGCTCCGTTCCTGCCCGTTCCTTTAATTGATAAAGCCACAGGATTGAATTTTGCACATTGGATTGACCAGAAAGAGGATAACCTGTTCAATATCTATTTTTCGAAATAACGGAGTTCTTGCCTTCATGCTGAATTAAGTAGGTGGAATAAATTAATGTCATATTTTTTAATCACATAGTTCCACATAGCCAAAACACATAGAAACACATAGTTTAATACTAAAAAAGAACATAGAAAACATAGTTCCAATTTGAGCATTAACACTTTTAAATTTTACAGATACAATTCTATGTGTTTCTATGTCTTCGATTTATAAAAAAAAATCAGATCACAGTAATTACAACTAAGTACATGCTCGAAATTAGTTTATACTTTGATAATGCATTAAGTTGTTGTATTTCAAATAGTAAACGTAAAACAATAATATAAACTAATTAGCGTGTAGTACTTATGTGGTACTATGTGAACCTATGTGATAAAATTGAATTCTTTATGAGTGCATGAACCAATGTGAAATACGACATTTAATTTGTCCTAATACTTAAATCAAGAAGGGTCATTAAAACATATTTAAATTCTCTATTGTCTGTTGACCCGGCAATTTACTCAAAAATTAAAAACTTATGTCTGAATTTACGAATACTTCGGATCTCAGGTCTGTTGAACTGGCAGATTATATGCTGGGCCTGTTAAAAGGTGGAAATGGGTTGGAATTAATCGAGAAACATGCCATTAAAACCAGTAAATTCATTCCGCATGATATCATTAATGCATTTGATATCCTGATGGAGAAAAATATCCCGGTTGATGATTTGAAATACGTATCCAACAAGCTCATTAATATACTTTTTCATACGATTCTTGAATATCCGGCTTTAACTCCTCCGGAGAACAGTATCCTGAGCCTGTTGACAACAGACAATGCCATTGCACTTCAAAAACTGAAAGATTCACGTGAGTTAATCAAGGCTATCAATAAAAAAGTTGATTCCTCTTTGTTGGTTGAACTGGCTGAACGCTTTGTTGATATTGAAAAATTCATGTTGCATTACACGGTTATTGAAAATGTTGTTTTCCCATTCATGGAATCCGGCATGAAACACCACCAATGTGTAAAAATCATGTGGTCGTTCCATGATGACATTCGCAGGAATTTATCCAGAATGATCAGCTTGTTGAAAGCCGGTACGTTCGACCTGAAGGAATTTAATACCTTAAGCGGGTTGCTGTTTTTCAATATCAACACGATCATTTTAAGGGAGGAGAAGATTATATTCCCTATCCTGCTGGAAACATTATCAGTGGAAATCATGCAGGATATGTTGTTGCAAACACAGGAAATAGGCTTGCCATTTGCAACAATCACTTTGCCGGTTGCAACAGTAACAAATAACGGAAAACCATCTGCAACTACTGTATTTGCCGAAGGTGACCTGGTCCACCTTCCAACAGGGGTATTAACGGTCGAACAGTTCAATATGATTTTCAATTTTCTGCCCGTTGATATTACCTATGTGGATGAGAATGATACCGTAAAGTTTTATTCCAATCCGCCTCACCGGATCTTCCCACGGACACCGGCCATTATCGGACGAAAGGTTCAAAACTGCCATCCCCCTGAAAGTGTGGATGTGGTCAACCGGATCATCGCTTCCTTTAAATCAGGTGAAAAAAGCGTTGCCTCATTCTGGTTTCACATGGGTCCGAGGTTTATTCTGATCCAGTATTATGCACTTCGCGATCCAAACCTGGACTATAGGGGTGTTCTGGAAGTATCCCAGGAGATCTCCGGGATTCAACAGATTGAGGGCGAAAGGAAACTGCTGGATTGGTAGAAGTCCGAATTTAAATAAAAACAAATAAATCAATTACAATAAATTAGGTCAATTAGTTACATTTAAAAATTAAGAATATGAATATGTTTTGTTATCAATGTCAGGAAGCATCCAAAGGGTTGGGGTGCGAGGTTAAGGGAGTTTGCGGAAAAACTCCCGAAGTATCAGCTTTACAGGATTTGCTTATTTATCAGATTAAAGGGTTGTCGCACTATACAACGGCGTTACGCGCACTAAACATAGAAAATGATACTGCCAACCGTTTTATTACCGAAAGTCTCTTTATGACCATTACAAACGCGAATTTCGACCATTCCCGATTCGTATTACGAATCCGTGAAGGTTTTAAACTCCGTTCCCAACTTAAAGCAGCATTACATGAAAAGAATGTTGTCCTTCCACAAACCGAATTACTCACCTGGTCGGCCATTACTGCCGGAGAAATGGAGGAAATAGCCGAATACGTCGGTGTTCTTGCCACTGAAAATGAAGATGTACGTTCCCTGCGCGAATTAGTGATCTATGGCCTCAAGGGAATGGCTGCCTACCTGGAACATGCTTCCAACCTCGGATACTTCGATACTGAAATACATGCCTTTACCCAACGGGCATTGGTAGCTACCACTGATGACAGCCTTACAGCAGATGAACTGACCGCCCTGGTCCTCGAAACAGGCAAAATGGGGGTACAGGTCATGGCATTGCTGGATAAAGCCAACACCACGTCGTACGGCAACCCGGAGATTACCAAAGTAAACCTGGGCGTTCGCAAGAATCCGGGTATCCTGATCAGCGGCCACGACCTGAAAGACATGGAGGAATTGCTCAAACAAACAGAAGGTACAGGCGTTGACGTGTATACGCACAGCGAGATGCTTCCGGCCAATTATTACCCAGCCTTCAAGAAATACTCCCATTTCGTAGGGAATTACGGTGGTGCCTGGTGGAGTCAGGTGACTGATTTCGAAACATTCAACGGGGTGGTCCTGTTTACTACCAATTGCATTGTCCCACCACGTAAAACTGCAACTTATGTCGATCGTGTTTATACAACAGGAGCTTCCGGATTCCCCGGCTTCAAACACATTGCAGAAGGGGAGGGGAAACCAAAGGATTTCTCAGGCCTGATACAACATGCCCAATCATTTGCTTCCCCAACAGAAATTGAAACCGGTGAAATTGTTGGTGGATTTGCCCATGCCCAGGTATTTGCGCTGGCTGATAAGATTGTTGATGCCGTTAAATCGGGTGCTATTCGTAAGTTCTTTGTAATGGCAGGATGTGATGGACGCATGAAAGGACGTAGCTATTACACTGATTTTGCTACTAAACTGCCGAAAGATACCGTTATCCTGACAGCAGGTTGTGCCAAATACCGTTACAACAAGTTGCCATTGGGTGATATCGGTGGCATTCCACGTGTGCTGGATGCAGGTCAGTGCAACGACAGTTTTTCACTGGTCATGATTGCCTTAAAATTAAAAGAAGTGTTTGAACTCAATGATATCAATGAGTTGCCAATTGCCTATAACATCGCCTGGTACGAACAAAAAGCAGTGATTGTACTGTTGGCATTGCTTTCATTGGGTGTAAAGAACATTCATTTAGGGCCAACATTGCCGGCTTTCCTATCGCCAAATGTCGCCAAAGTACTGGTTGATAACTTCGGAATAGCACCAATCGGAAGTGTGGATGAAGATATGAAATTGTTTCTGAACTAATACTTTATAACTTTTCCAAAGTTTGGAACTTTGGAAAAGTTAAGGCACTGATAATTAAAAAAACAGCATTCAATGTTTATCTTGAATGCTGTTTTTGTTTGCAGTAAAGGTCTCCACTTCGCTGAGAACCTGAACTATCCGGTACGTTCGTATAAAAAATCTTACCTGGACGAAATAAGGTTTTTCCATAGATACATTTTTCTTCTTAATGCCCGCTGAAAAGAAAAAAGAATGACCTTTTTACACCCTTGCTGCCGCAGGATTACATCGTGTGGTGGATTTAAAATGCCATTTCTATTATCTCAAGCGATACTATCGCACGTGAGCGCTGGCATTATTGTTGATAAAATTATAAAACGTTACGATCACGTTTTGCGGTTGGATACAAAAACAAGCACCAGGCTAAATATATTTAATAGCCTCTTTCACCGTCATTTTTTCATTGATGTTTCTGGTCTTTGCCAGTTGGTTACAAACAGTGATAATGCCATTATCAAGTACGTCCTGCCCGTTAAAAATCTCAGCACTCATGCAGTCAACTGTGCATGCAAGGATTCCGGCATCATTTAAAGAGTCAAGACTTTTTATACCTGCGTTGTTTTTACCGATTCCGGCATCATTAAAAAACACGGCTTTAACACGATGTTTCTGTGCATAATGCCCTGCACTTACACCACCATGTGATCCACACACAACAATATCTCCTGAATTATTCCCGTTTAAGAAAGTTATACTATCGGTTACTGTAATGCTCACTCCATCAATTTGAGTTTGGGTTTGTTTTTTCAGGTCAACTTTGCTACTATTTTCTTTCTCTTCATTCATAAGAGATTCAGAATTCTTACTTTTTTGACCCGAAGAAGAGAGATCAATCAGATTGATTATTCTGGCAACGGCTTCTTGCACTGAATCACCGGTTTGGATTCCGAGTTCTTCTGCCTGAGTATTGGTGTGACTTATAATTCCGTTTTCCCAGGTATATCGGGCAACACCAATTTCAGCGCTATTGTGATCAACAGCACAGGCCAGAATATTCTCAGCCTCATAATGTGCGAGACCACTGATACCTGCCTGATTTTTGCCTATACCGGCATTGTTGAGAAAAACAGCTTTAACACGACAGTTTTTTACCTTTCTGGCAAAAGTCCCATTGTCACCGCAATGTGATGCGCACACAAGAATCGGACTTGTATTGTCAGCTTGTAAATCACCTAAACTATCCAGGAGTATTACACCTACAGGTAATTCCATTTTGTTTCCTTTTTATACTTACCCCCTAACCCCCTAAAGGGGGAATAAGAAGGTTTTATGAATTTTTGTAAAACGAGAACAATCTCTTATACGAACTCTTTACTCCCCTTTAGGGGTTGGGGGTTTAGCGCGGGCAATCGATATTCCCCTTTCGTATGCTTTTATATTTCCTTCAACAAATTTTTCAGGAACGTTTTCTTTTACTATCAGAATCATCTCGTCATGCGAATAGCCTCTAAACTCAGCATAGATGGCAAGCATGACAATATTCATCATTTTGCTGATATCAAAATCCTGACTCTTATTCTCATCGGGATCAATAATAAATGTCTTCTTTCCCGATCTCTTTATCAGCTCTGTTTTAGATTCAGGCATATCTTTTTCCAGTCGGGTGTTTACGCTGGAAGTGGTTAACTCAAAGGTGCTTGAGAAAACGAAGCCATCGTCTTTCAGGCAATGCAAATACCGGAGTGTTTCGGTTTGTTCAAAAGACAACAGGTAATCCACATCACCTGCTTTGATAAAAGGAGATAACACCGGTTTGTTTGAATACCGGAAATGACTTTCGACACCTCCACCACGTTGTCCTAATCCAATTACGTCTGATATTTTTAACTCGTAACCAAGTTTCATGTAATACTTGCTTAAGAGGTTGCTGAAAAGGAGAATTCCTTGTCCTCCCACACCAGCTATGATAATATTTTTTCCTGTGTCCTGCATTTTTTTATGATTTTATGGCTTCAAACTGACATGCTGTAGAACATAATCCACAGCCCACACAAAGATCTTCGTTAATAACTATTTCAACTTTACCGTTTTTTGTTTTTTTACTCTCGATAGCTAAACATCCGATATTGATACACTTCCTACATTGCGTACAGAGATCCTGATCAATAGAATAAGCGTCACCTTTAGGCAGCTTAAATCTCGTTACACACGGTTTTTGTACAATAACTACCGAATTAGTATCTGCATTTACTGCATTCAGAATCGCTTTTTCCAGTTTTTCAAATTCGTATGCATCTACGGTTACAATATCTTTTACACCAATGGCTTCGCATACTTTGGCAATTTCCAGTTTATTTTCCGGTTTGTAATTAAACCCAAACTCACTGGAGGCCACATGCTGTCCGCCGGTCATTGCCAGACAGCTATTGTCGACAATAATCGTGGTTGACTGACTGTCGTTGAAAATCAGATTCATCAGCCCATTGATTCCGGTTGCCCAAAATCCACCATCGCCTATCATACCCACAAATTTTTCTTTGTGATCTGTTGCCACGTTGAAACCATGGGCCAGCGCAATGCTCGACCCCATGCATTTTTGTAGTTGATAAGCTTCCATATGAGGAAAGCATCCGATTAAACCACAGGTAACATCGGAAGCTGCCTTGATTTTATGTTTTCGTAGTATTTGTGATATGAAGAGGTGAGAGCAGCCGGCACAACTAACCGGCAACCTGAAAGGAATACCTTCCATAAGCGTTCTTTTTGGTGCGTCCGGAATGAGTCTTTCCTCAATAATATCCGGAGTAAAACGCATCATATCGGGGAATTTAGGGAATAATTCTTTTCCAATAACCGCAATTCCCAGATCCTTGATATTCTTTTCCATAATATCATGACCATCTTCAATCACATAGAGTTTCTCTACGTGTCCGGCCAATTCACGGATCAACTTTTCCGGAAGCGGCATAACAAGACCCAGTTTTAAAATCGAGGCATCGGGTAAAACTTCTTTTGCGTAAAAGTAAGGAGTGCCTGCAGTAATTATTCCAATCTTTTTACCATTCAACTCCAGTTTGTTAATGTCGAAGTCATTGCAGTCGCTGGCCAGCTGCTTCATATGTGCCGGAAAATCATTAAAGCATTTGGTCAACTTTGGATGCTCAGAGCCTTTTGCATTCATCATCATGGTGGTCATGATAACTTTGCTGAAACTTACGGTGTATTTTTTTCTGCATTTTGCTTCGTACATGTAGTCTTCATCAAAGGCAACTACACTGGTTGTTTTGCATATTACTGATGTAATTTTAAGAATAACCGGAGTACTATATTCTTCGCTAATTTCGAATGCTCTAACCATTAAGTCTTTGGCTTCCTGACTGTCACTTGGCTCCAATACCGGGATGTTGAACATATTTCCATAATGACGAACATCATTATAGTCGTCGCCCGCAATACGGCCAACATCATCGCCAACTACTAATACCAGACCACCGTTAATCTGACTGCCGGCAGCTCCACCCAAAGCATCCGCTGCCACATGTAAACCCACTGTTTTCATTACTGCCAGGCTACGATAACCTGCAAAGGAAGCTCCAATGGCTACTTCTAAACCTACTTTCTCATTCGTCGACCATTCACAATAGATGTCAGGGTATTTTTGTTGGGTATAATCCATTACTTCTGTGGAAGGTGTACCCGGGAAACCGGAAGCAACTTTCACCCCTGCTTCAAAGGCGCCTCTGGCAACTGCTTCGTTACCATTCATCATTTTCATTGTGGTAAGCTTATTTTCTTTCTTCATAGTATAAAATGACTCCTCTTATTGTTGCATATTTTTATCATTTTTCTGATAAATCAGCCAAAAATACTGCTTTTTTGTTACATTCCAAAATCAAAGAGCAATTTAATTGAAGAAATTGTAATATTGTTGTCATAAAATCACGAAGAAAACTTACAGCAGAGTTTAGGCCAAAGTCGCCACTGTAGCTATAGAAGAGTACACCAAATAGCTTAACTATGTATGAAATATCATCCTGGATAAACGATATCAATGAGTTGCCAATTGCCTATAACATTGCCTGGTACGAACAAAAAGCAATAATTGTACTGTTGGCAATACTTTCAGTGGGCGTAAAAAACATTCACCTGGGGCCAACATTGCCTGCATTCCTGTCACCAAATGTAGCCAAAGTACTGGTTGATAACTTCGGAATCGCACCTATCGGAAGTGTGGGTGAAGATATGAAGTTATTTTTAAACTAACTTTTCTTTATAACTTTTCCAAAGTTTGGAACTTTGGAAAAGTTAAGGAGCTGATAATAGAAAACAGCATTCAAGGCTTATTTTGAATGCTGTTTTTATTGCAGTAAAGGTCTACATTTCGCTAAGAACTTGAACTATCCTGTAATGCTTACAAAGAATCATACCTGGACAAAACAGGGTTTTCTGATAAATACATTTATCTTCTTAACGCATGTTTATTGAAGTTCCTGCAGAGTGAAAATTAAGTTCAACCTGTTTTTCATGCTGAGTTTTACCGACTGCATGATAGTATATAACAGTACTAAAGTCTTTATTTGAGGTTCAGTAATTATATTTTCATTGGTCTACTACTTGCAATTAAAACCTTCCTTGAAATATATTCTATGAGTTCAATGTCATAATTTAGACTCTTAACTTCATTAGAATATGGTAAAAGTACATCATAATTCCCTTCAGTGGCTTTGGTATGTACAATTCGGCATCTAATTTCATAAATTCGCTCTGAAACCTCCGCTAATAAGTCGGAATTATCTGTCTTTACTGATATTTTTTGCTTCGAAATCAACTTCCCTTTATCTTCAGCATAGAATTTGAAACGATTTTCATCTGACTTGAAGAAATCAGAAAGTTCGCTATTATTTGTGCAAGCTGAAAGTGTTGATTTTAATTGCTCTCTTTCATTTCCAAAAGATTTACCACCACTTGATACTTTAATCGTAGAAATGATTTTTGAGATATCAGAATCTTTATTCGGATTAAATCTTGGATCTTTTATAAGACTTTGAATTTTTTGTTTTGCTTCGTAACTAGAGAAAATTGGGAAGTAGAACTCTATAGATTGATAAAAAGCTAAGTATTGAAATATTGGCATATTGACAGATTCTTTTGCATACCAATAGAGAGAAATAGGTTCTGAGTCATATTCATACTTAGGCTCTTTAATTGTAGCAGTTTCATCAATGAACATTTGTTTTCGTAGTTTTTTCTCCCTTCGTTCGATATAACTTTCTCTTTTTGTTTGTAAATTTATAGGTAATTCAAAAGTTAAATCAATCTGAAAAAAAATTGAATTGGCAATTTTATCTAAGACATCCTTTGCATTATCGTGTGATTGAGTTTTTGTATTGGTTATTTTTAGTGTAAGTCTTTTTGCATATCTACCTCTTGGTCCTCTTTCTCTACTTCCAATCAAAAATGCAAACTCAGGAGAACAATATCCAATTGAAATTTCGAGGTCGTCAACACCTGGTAAAGGGATATTTGTTATTTCAACTTCCGTTTCTTCATCTTCATTTTTGTCTGGTTTACAAATAAGTCTATGTAACCGTTCAAAAAAGAACCGTCCAGTAATATCTGTATAACTTATTTCAGCCTCAATTACTTTTAAATCTTTTGACCAAATTGCCTCATTGCCTTTTATAAATCGAAATTGTTCAAAGGGAAGGTCTAATGCAGATTGAAGTGTTTCATCCCTATAAACAACAAAGCATTCATGCTTTTCTCTTCCTGCTGTAATTTCAAAAATAATTCTAGAATACAAATCGGGGTCATCGAATATCTTTTCTTTATATTCTATCCCTGCGTCTTCAAGTTTCTTTTTTAGCTTATCTATTTTCTCTGTCATTTTTGATTTTTTTGTTCCTAATTTATTTATGAACATTTTATTAACGATCTATATGCTTTAGCTTTCTTCATTCTATAATATTTTTTCATATTAATCAAATACAGAATAAGAAGCTTATAGGACTTGGCAGTAGTTTTTTAGATTTTACTCTTTAAGAATTCACAAACTTGTACCCTTAGAGATTGCTTCTCTTCTATTTGCTGAAACTTTTTGTAAATTTCGAAGTCCATTGTTTCAATAATTATTTTTCTTTTAACTAGTTCAGAGGTTTTGTCCCCAAATTTTGTCAAAACTATATTGTCATCAACTTGTTCGACATTAAGCGCAATAGTTTGACCTTTTTCTTTTTTAATAATTATTCTATCAGTCATACTTTTTGAGTTTTATATAGGTTTAATTTTATAAAGTCGTAAAGTCCATCGGCCACACCAAGCAAAAGTGGAACATCATAGTAAGAGTTAAACACTTCCTTTTTTTCTAGTTCACAATCAACACATAAGAAACCAACTATTGGGTGTTTGGATTTAGATTCTTTCTCTAATGGTGAAATACTAACAACCAACTCACTTCTATAATTTAGAGGCCATTTACTTCTTCTTGTTGATTCATTTTCTCTAATTTCATAATTAAATTCAGGATATAGCAAAAAACTTGAATTTTCATAGTCTTGCAATGCAATAATATCATTACACATGAAATACATATCCTCATGTTTGTGAGAAAAGAATTTACTTATAATCTTTTGATAACAACTATTATTAGCAATAGTATGTTCAATCTCGTTATATTCATTATCATATCTTTTTTTTGACTTGCTGTCTCTACAAAGATTTACTACACGAGTATTAAAGTTTATACCATTCTGTTCCTCGTTTAAATCAATTATGGTTTTAATAGAAACAGAACATTTTGATTTCGTTTTGAACTCATAAATATCTCTTATTCTATCACAAAAATCTACAAGTATTCCTTTCACTTCATCTATTGAAATTTCTTCATGCCTATTTTTATTGACTTTTGAATAGCCTTTACTTAGTAAAACAATAGCATTACCATATATGCTTTCTCTTTTTATTAAAATCCATTTACGCCAAGCTTGCACAAAAAACTGTTTTAATTGATAATAAACAAAAAGAAGAAAAAGTATCATAAAGAAAAACATTACTGCTTTAATCCATGGAGAGTCGTTTAAAAAAATCGTAAATTCATTATTAATATCTCTAAATAGTTTTTCTTTAGTTGAATAAAATGCTCCTATCGAACCAAATAGATAAGTTCTTAACTTTGAAAATGAGTCTAAGAATTCTTTAAGACCATCAACAACTGATTCTTTAAAAATATCTCTTAAATGTTTGTAGATTCTTTCTGTCATGTTGATATTCTCTATCTAATATTACGGTTAACATCTGTGTATGAACACTCTATTAATGATACATTTTTTGGTTCAAAACTGTTTTGTACAGTTATCAACTTCACTTTTCAACCAGGACTTCATATTAGTAATCATGTCTGCTATATATTTCAATTTTCGCACCATACCGAATAAAAACCTGTGAAAGAGCTTGAATAGCAAAGTCATCAGTTTCTACAACTATTTTCTTTCCTTCAACATCTAATGGATAAATATAGTCAAGATCTTCTGCAGCATTTCGGTTGAGATATACTTGATATTTATTCATGACTTCTCTAATTTCTTCAGGGAATGGATAGCTTTCATCTCCCACCTCTCTTTTTTCTAGGAGTTCATTAAAAGCTGTAGCTGCTTGGTTTGCATTTTCGACTGTTTTAAATGTTCCAGTTATACGAAGTTTTGCAGAATGTTCACTTGAGAAAGATTTCCAGATTTTCATAATAATTACTTTTTAGTATTGATTAATAGTTTGTAACTGTTTTTCTATTTCATAAAAGTTGTCAATGAATGTACCCTCATTTTCATAAGAATGCAGTTTCAATTTTCTGTCTGCTGAAATATGAGCAAATAAGAATTCTTTATTCACCTCTGTTTCTAAATAATTTGAATGAATAAAAATGCTTGCATCATAAGTCACATTTATTTGTATTTCATTCTTGTATTTTAAAATTAAGTTTTCAACCTTTTTCCAATCATTTTTCTCTAAAAGAAATTCTCCATTTTGGTGTTCTGGAATAAGCAAAACATCTATTGCTCCAAGTTTTATTGCTAATTCTATAACATCTTCCGCATCTTTAGTCAAGCCTGAATTAATTATTACATTTACTCCAAATGGTATAATTCCTTTGACCTTATGAATATTTTGAACAAGTTTGTCAAGAGCAACTTTTTTAACTCTACTATATTTAGGTTCTAATCCATCAATTGAAAATCTAAGCGACGAAATATTACCTTTAATCTTCTCAATAATATCTGTGTTTATCAAATGTCCATTAGTCGTTATGTTAATACCCAACTTAGTATTTTCCCATATCCATTCAATTAAATTAGTTATTTCGGGATACATGAATGGTTCACCACCGCCAAAAGTTAATTCGAGTGTACCTAGTTCGTCAAATTTTTTTGCAATTTGTTTTACAAAATCAATTGGTAGTAGATTGTTATTTTTAGGTGCATAGCAATAATGGCATTTTAGATTACATTGATTTGTTAAAGCAATACTGAGTGTTCTAGGTGCAATTGAAATAATTTCTTTAGGAAAATTATATTCGTCCATTAAAATGTGAAGACCATTGATTCTGTCGAATATATGAAGTCCATTATTTTCAGTTCTTGTTTTCATTTTTCTTTTTTAGCTTTCCCATAACGATTCCCTATGTTAAACTAATTCAGTTTCCCATACTTCCACCTTATAATGATGTTTTAATATGTTTGTCTTGATTAATTTAAATACTTTATTGAAAGATTGATTTGTAAGGTTATTATCCTTTCTTGTCCAGCTTTAATCAGTATCCTATTCATTTGCAGATAAAAGCTTTTTCCGCCCCAAAAGTACAAACTATTTATTAACTATTCAACATTTTGTGGATTTATTTTAAACAAATATAAAAAGAATTGAATTTACAATAAATAAACAACTTTATTGTTTCTTTTTCATGAGGTGGCTCGCTTATTTCAATCATTCCCCTCTGTCGGGAAAGTGTTTGGGACTGCATCCAATTGTAAAATTTTAATGCCGGTGGGAGCTTTGTATCTGAATGGTTCAATGTATGGATTACTTCGTCATGTGGTTTTAGTATGGAGGGGGTTGAGATAGGGTTGAGATAGGGTTGGTATAGGGTTGGTATAGGGTTGAGATAGGGTTCGGATAGGTAGACCTATCTGAACCCTATCAGAACCCTTACGAAAGTCTCTCTGATTCCCTTCTATACCTAAAACAGAAGCATACCAGGATCGGTTGGAGTGGCAGGAACAAGAAAAGAAGAAGCAAAGAAACCAGGATTAAAACATTCCGTTACTTAATTATAGATTATTGATAGTAAGATACTAATTACTAAAAGCTTCCTAAAGTCCCGGCTCGATTTCAATAATTTATTCTTTAGCTATATTTTCAGCGGATTCAAAAAAAGCTTGTGGTAAATAAAACAAAAATCAGCATTCAACTCATCATTGAATGCTGATTTTCAGCGTATAAATTTACAGGGGTCTAATCGTTACGCAATGCTTTCGCGCTTTTAAAGGTTTACCCGCAGTATGTATCCGAGATCAGGAATGCCCGACTTCATCAGCATATAGTTGGTATTTCTTACCTTCATTGATTGCACTTCCTTCTGTGGCATGCCCATCAAATTTCCACCATTCTATTCCTCCGATTAACTCTTTTACTTTAAAACCCAGTTTCGTCATGTTCAGGGCACCATGTGTGGAAGCATTGCATCCAATGCCCGAACAGTAGCAAACATAGGTTTTCGATTTTGCCAGTTGCCTGGTAGTCTCTTCATTCATTTCCCGGTGAGGAATGTTTATGGCTCCCGGAATGTGCTCCTTTTCAAAGGTAGCACGTTGCCTGGTATCTATTGCCACAACATTTTCCCCTTTTTCCAGGGCATAAAATAAGTCGTACGAATCCATCTCGTAATCAAGCTTATTCTGATAATATTCTAGTTGCTTGTTCATAATTTTGAAATTTTATTTTAAATAGTCCTTAATTTATTCTTGTTCAACTCACGACCGGGATTATAGGCATCCTGTGGTTTGCAGGAGCATCACTGCCTAAAAGTGAAACAGTGCATGCAGGCGTAAACCTACCAAATGCACTTCATCCAGCAGGTGAACATTGACGTTTGTTAGCGATAATTATTTTCATTTCTTCGTCAGTTTGTATCTTAAATGTGTTGTCAGGTTTGAAGGTATAACTTCTACAATTTCAATATCATAAATATTTTTATCAATACCGTCAAACAGCCGGATGCCACTTCCTAAAAAAACAGGTGCAATGTGAATGAAAAATTCGTCAACAAGTCCTGCATTGAGAAATTGTTGAATAGTATTCGCACCACCTTGTATTCTTATGTCCTTTCCGTTGGCTGATTGTCTTGCTTTTTCCAATGCACTTTGTATTCCGTCATTGATGAAATAAAAAGTGGTTGTCCCTTTTTGTATCCAGGGATCCCGTTTTTCGTGTGTCAGCACATAAACATCCGCTTTGTATAAATCTTCCGGCCAACTGACTTCGCCTTCTTCAAACATTCGTTTTCCCATAATAAATGAACCTGTTCTTGCAATGGTCTCTCTGATAAATTTACCATCAGGTCCGTCTTCATTACCATCTTCCAATCCTAAGTATTCCCAAAATGCTTTTTGAATAAGCATCCACCTGTGAATTTTTTCTGATACACCGCCCATTGCGTTGCCTGGACCTCTGTTGTCACCTGCGAAAAACCCGTCAAGGGATATTGCGCTGTCAAAGATGATTTTGCTCATAGTATTTATTGTTCCTAAAAATTAATTTTAACTGTAGGTTTGATTGTCTGAACAGTCGCTTTACAATTACTGCTATCACAACTTATATAATTATTGATTTTAGATATTTCCATTTAAAACATTTCAAACGGTTTAAAGTTTATCATTTTTTCATAGGACTGTGACATCTTAAAGGTAAAAACAATATTACTTTAATTTGCTTTATTTATTATCTGAAAAGCTAAGTAGGTGGAACAATTAAATGTCCCATATTGAATTTATAAGAATAGAACGCGGATACACGCTGATTTGGCGGATTAAAAACGGATCTTATTTCAACAAGTTGAAATCGATTTTTCTATATTGATCAACTCCAACTTGTTGGAGTTTAATCAGAATAAAATCTATTTATTAAAAGAATCCGTATACATCCGCTTGATCAGCGAAAATCAGCGTTCTATTCTTATAAAAAATAGGAAATTATATCCTTTCCAGTACTTAATAATAGGTCATTACCAATTAAATAAAATGAAACTAAACCCGGATATTTGGAAAATAAGAAAAACATCACGACCTTTGCGCTCCATTACGAATAAAATAAACAGAAACATATAAGTATGAAAACAGCAAAAATCAGTACCGAAAAAGGCGACATGCAGGTTGAGTTCTTTGAACAGGATGCTCCAAAAACAGTGGCTAACTTTATTAAACTGGCCGAAAGTGGCTTCTACAACGGCTTAACTTTCCACAGGGTGATTCCTGATTTCGTTATCCAGGGTGGTTGTCCTAATGGCAACGGTGCCGGCGGACCCGGTTATACAATCCCTTGTGAGTTGGATGGTGGCAATCAGTTCCACGACAGAGGAGTTTTGTCCATGGCGCATGCCGGACGCAATACCGGTGGTTCCCAGTTCTTTATTTGCCATTCAAGGAAAAATACTTCCCATTTGGATCGCCAGCACACTTGTTTTGGCAAGGTAGTTGAAGGCCTGGAAGTAATCGATCTGATACGTGCCGGTGATAAAATCCTGAGCATCGTAGTATCGGAATAAGCTTTAGATAAAGCATACATAATACAAAGGCCGGAAAGAACTATTCTTTCCGGCCTTTATAATAACTTGTCTTTCTACACTTCACTTTTCCAAAGTTCGAGACTTTGGAAAAGTTTGCTGGTAAATAGCTCTCCAAACAAAAAGCTCTTAAATCTTATAAATCCTTCAATCAGCTTAATCAGGGCTTAATCTGGGTTCACTCACTATCCCCGTATACCCTTTTGTGGATGGTATCAGTTCAAAAATCTTATCCGGTTTCAGGTCAGGTTCATCCCGGTGCGAAACATATACAATGGCAATCTTCTTATCCACGGCAATGGCATTCACCATGTCAATAAACAAGCGGCTGTTCTCATCGTCAAGCTCAATGGTTGGCTCGTCCAGTATCAGCAAGGGAGGGTGTTTCACCATCGCCCGGGCCACCATGACCATGCGTTGTTGACCGATGGAAAGGCTTTGGAATGATTTGTTCCGGTAGAAAGGTCCCAGCATGTTTATCCAGCTTTTGGCAATATCCCTTTGAATATCACTCGGTTTCGTGTACAGTCCTACCGAATCCATTAACCCGGATATAATCATGTTTTCCACAGTGTCATCCCTGGTAAATTGCAGGATCATGGCAGGAGTAAAGTAGCCTATCTGCCTTTTAATATCCCAAATCGTTTCACCGGTACCTTTCTTTTTTCCGAACAGGATCATGTCCTGGCCATATCCCTTGGGATTGTCACCAATGATCATCGACAGCAAGGTACTTTTCCCGGAACCGTTTGGCCCGATAAGTTGCCAGAATTCACCCTTTTGTATGGTCCAGTTGATGTTTTCAACCACCTGTTTTTCAAGGTACTTTACCGATACTGAGTTCAGTTGCACCAACGGGTTGATATCCTGGTGTTGTTCGTCATACCCCGTTGGAAGCGAGAATAAATGTGCTTTTACTTCCTGCGAATGCTGCGCTGTATGGAAAGTCCCTGCATCCTGTTCGCTTACGATTTTATTATTTTCATCTATTGAAATAACTCGTTGTATGCAAGGCAGAATATCCCTTTTGCGGAAGAAGACCTGGATCATTAGGGTTGATTCAGCCAACTTTCCCAATGTGGCAGTGATGATTTGTTGGGTTTCTTTATCTACATTGCTGTACACATCATCCAGTACCATAAATTCAGGTTTTTGTGCAATCTGGTACAGGAGCAATGCCTTTTTCTGTTGGCCACTGGACATGGATCCCAGGCTTGAATTCTCATTGGTTTGTATAATAAACCGGTCATGGCGGATCTCTTCCTCAATAAAGCGGTTAATGGTTATCGTTGAGAATAAGACTCCCCTCATTGAACTTAAATCAACAATCCCATGCAAAAACTTATTTGCCAGAATTTGTTCCAGTATATGGTTTTTGTTCGATGAATTCGATAAATAGAGTCCTATACTTTTTGGTTGTTTCATATAATTTGTCTTTTATTTCTTTTCCTGTTTCTGAAAGTGATTGGTAGTTAAAGAAATAAGGGTCATGATAAATAAAATCAGCATCCTGGAATGAATGCTGATGGTTTAATTATTAATTTACAATATTTAAAAAAAATAGTGGCAAAGTCCTTTGGTTGCTGGTTAAACGTAATAGTTAGAAGCAACTTTTATGCATCAGCTGGTATAGGGCATTTCAACCCTGACGCTGATTCCTTTACCGGCTTCGCCGGTAATAAACAATTCACCGTCCAGCAAAGTGACCCTTTCTTTCATCCCGATCATCCCATAGGAGTCTTGCCTGAATGTTTGGTTTTCTTCAATTCCGATACCGTTATCCTTCACTTCCAGGATTAATTTTTTCCCATGGATACTCACCCTGATTTTTACAGCTGTTGCTTTGGCATGTTTAACGATATTGTTCAATGCCTCCTGCAGTATACGGAACAAGGCTACCGATTGCTGTGGGGTTGTATTCAGTTCCGGAATAGAACAATTGAACTGGCAGGGCAGGTGATGCCTTACTTCAAATTCAAGCATATACGATTTTGCTGCTTCAATAAATCCCAGTGAATCAATTATTTCAGGTCGCAGCCCGGTCATAATCCTGCGGGTGGTCTGTATGGTCTTGTCAACCAGGACCGACAGATTATCAAACGTAACCATGATTTCTTCCGGATCAATTCTTCCGTTTCCTTTCGAGAACTTGTGTTTAAAAAGGCCCAGGTCTATTTTCAAAGCCACTAATATCTGTCCCAGGTCATCATGTATTTCACGGACTATAGCTACTTTTTCTTCTTCCCGGACATTTTGAAGATGTGTTGCAAAGTTTCTCAACTGCAACTGTGACTTTATCAATTCTGCTGCCCGCTTTTCTTTCTCTTCGTTTTGGAAAACCAGTTCCTTATTGGCGACATTTAGTTCTGCAGCTCTTTTTTCCTTTTCTTCGTTCTGAAAGGCCAGTTCTATGTTGGCAAGATGTAATTCAGCTGCCCGCTTTTCTTTCTCTTCATTTTGGAAAACCAGTTCCTTATTGGCGATATTTAGTTCTGCAGCTCTTTTTTCTTTCTCTCCGTTCTGAAAGGCCAGTTCTATATTGGCAATATGTAATTCTGCCGCCCGTTGCTCTTTCTCTGCCTGTTGATTTACAAGTTTTTGGTCTGTATTTTTTAGTGCCTGGTAAGCATTCACTAAGTCCTGGGCACGACTTTCACGTCCGGTTTTTTGGAACAAAACATCTCTGTCAGGAGTACCGGACTCTTGTACATTTTCATTCCCGGATAGTATCGATTCTACTGCAAGTTCTTTGTGACTTTTATTGTGATCAACCATAGAGGATAGATTAACAAGTACTATTATTCTAAATACACTTTATGCCCGGATTCTGTTCGTTGCAAATGTAATTGTTTTACACCAATAAACACTATTCGTTTAAAATATTTAAAATAGCTATTCCAGAATTCTGACTATCTATTTTGCAGGTATTAACATTATGCCTTCAGGAATATAACAGCGTTTGTTCTTTCCAGACTCACCTGACTCAAACTGTCATTGATTTTTCTAATTAGTTACAGGAAATCTTATTGTTAATCAATGTGATAATGCATTCTTTTTCAAATTCATTGATGTTTTAAAAATGAGTCAGAATTAATATTACCATGTAATGTTTTTGTCGATAAAGTCTATTAAATCATCCGCCATAACTTTTTGTTCTGCGGCTTTTGGATGACCCGGGGTATCTTTATAAGGAAAGAAATGGGTAAGAATCTTTGAATCTGACAATCCTTTGACAGCCGTTTCAATATATCCCGGCCAGGGTGAACCTTTTTGAGTGGCATTCATGCTCCCCAAAACGCAGATAATCGAAGCATCGGGATATTTTGACCGTATGCTTTTTACAAAGTTTTGATACGATTGGATAATGGTAGGTACATCGGGTGGGGTAATTCCAAAGCGGGCTTTAAACTGAGGGTGATTGGGACTTGCCGTCAGCCACATGTCATTCTGAAACAGGTTGATAACCACTACATCCGGTGTATAAGCCGCAAAATCCCACTTGCTGGCAGGATCCTCAGGGTTTAACCGGTCGTACATTTCAGGCATGATAATCGGGAACCAGCTTACCATCACACCAATGCCACTTCGGGAAATGCAGGAGTATTGGGCATTAAAATGACGGGCGGTCCGTGCTGCATAAGTCCAGTAGTTATTGAAATACTCCGGGCTTCCTGAATCATCATGTCCGGGCAATACGTCCACGCCATGGCCGGCTGTAATTGAATTCCCGTAAAATTCGATCTTTCGTTGGGGAAGTGGATTCGCTGCCAAAACAGTCGATCCATCTCCCAGCTCAAAACCATAAAAGTAGGTAAATGAAGTGTTATTTGAGAGTTTGAATAGTTGAACGGTATGGTTGGCATTTTTCAAACCGGTGGCTAACACGATGGATGATTGAATGGTATCCGCTTTTATTTTTAAAGCTTCCTGGTCGTTTCCGTCTACGATAGCGTAGAAATATGTTGTTTCTTTTCCGTTTTTCAGCACTGCTTTAAGCTCAGTTCCCTGAAAGTTAAGGGTTACCGAAGTTCCCGGCCAATAGATTTTAGCATACTGGTTCTCAACTTTTTCAACCCTGCCCATATACGTCAGGTTCTGGTTATTGAAAGGAACGAAGATACTTCCATAGCTGAAGGCTATCGAAAGGAATAAGAACAACGAAATAAACTTATTTTTACGCATCATTGGGTATGAAAATTTAAAGTGTGGGTGTCAGGCTGCAAATTTACAATTTATAGATTTGATTTTTAATACTTCGACAAATAAATGTCGGTATTTGCTTAAATAAAATGGTTAATTCATATTGTGGTGAGAAATTTAAAACCGGTAATTAAATATTTATGCAATATTTCAACAAATTTAGCCTCTCACTGTTTTAAATTCAAAAGGGGAATTGTATCTTTGTCCAAAATCAGATCTATGCAACTGAACATAAAAAACGAAACTTCCACGCTGCGTGCTGTTGTATTGGGGCAACCCGGTTCAATAGGCAAGGTTCCCGCTCCGGATAAAACATTTGATGCCAAGTCTTATGAATCCGTGTTGAATGGCGTTTATCCTACTGAAGAAGCTATCTACAAGGAAATGAGTGCCTTCGAGAATGTGTTGTTGAAGTACAATGTGCAGGTCTTTCGCCCCTGGACACTCGAAAACTGCAATCAGGTTTTTGCCCGTGATGTGGCTTTTGTCATTGATGATAAGATCATTAATTCCAACATTATCCCCGATCGGGAGGATGAGAAGGAAGCGTATGAGGTGATCTACGACCTGATTCCCTACAATAAAATTTATAACCTGCCCGAGAAAGCCCATGTGGAAGGGGGTGATGTGGTATTGTTGAATGACAAGGTCTTTGTGGGCCTCTATTCAGGGTCCGATTATCCGCAGTTGAAGACAGCCCGCACCAACCTGTATGCCTATAATTTCCTGAAAGAAATATTTCCTGAAAAGACATTTTTCCCCTTTGAACTTAAGAAGCACAATACCGATCCCCGACAGGGAGTGTTGCATCTGGATTGTACATTTATGCCTGTGTCTTACAACAAAGCAATTATCTACAAGGATGGATTCTTAAACCCGAAGGATTATCACATGTTGATGGAACTTTTCGGTTCCCGGAATGTTTTTGAACTAACACAGGAAGAGATGTATTCCATGAATGCCAATGTCTTTTCCATTTCGCCCACAGTCGTTGTCTCCGAAAAACGGTTTACCCGGTTGAACGATCATATGGAAAATGAATGGGGATTAACCGTGGAACGCATACCCTATTATGAAATCTCTAAAATGGGTGGACTGTTACGTTGTTCAACCTTGCCATTAATGCGTGAAAAAGCTTAATCTTTAAGTTTACAGTGAATTAAGTTAATCTTGTGTCTGAATAGTTTTGTAGAATTAATACGATCAAAACGATGAACCAATTAAATCAAATACCTCAAAAGCAACCATCAGGAGTTTCTGAATCACAAACCACACATACCATCCTGATGATTGAACCCGTAGCATTTGGGTATAACGAACAGACAGCCGTCAATAATTATTTTCAGCAAAAAAGTATTGATCCGGATACAGATATTCAAAGTCAGGCACTGGAAGAATTCAGGGAGATGGTTGGTTTGTTGCAATCAAAAGGAGTGAAGGTATTGGTGGTGAAGGATACTGCCGAACCCCTGACTCCCGATTCAATATTCCCCAATAACTGGGTTTCCTTTCATGAAGGTGGTCAGGTAGTATTGTACCCAATGTTTGCAGAAAACCGCCGGGCTGAACGCAGGAACGATATTTTTCAGTCTCTTTCTGAACAAGGAGTAGTCATTAATAATATCGATGATTTTGCTTCCTGGGAAGATCAGTGCTTATTCCTGGAAGGAACCGGAAGCATGATTCTGGATCGTCCCAACAAGATAGCGTATGCTGCTTTGTCCGAACGAACCAGCAGAACCCTGTTCCTGCAATTCTGTACGGTCTTTGGCTATAAACCTGTTTATTTCTATGCCAACCAATCGGTCAATGGAAAACGCTTGCCTGTTTATCATACCAATGTGATGTTGACTATTGCCGATGAATACGCGATAATTTGCCTGGATGCCATTGATAATCAAACGGAAAGAAATCATGTGGTAAATTCATTGGAAGATACGGGAAAAGATATTATTTCCATTACCGAGCATCAGATGAATTGTTTTGCCGGAAATATGTTGCAGGTGGAAAATGCCGATGGAAAGCAATATTTGGTACTTTCGCAGACTGCTTTCGATTCGTTGGATCAAAAACAAATAAATCTCTTATCTTCGTACAATGAACTGATCGTTGTTTCCATCCCAACCATAGAACGGGTAGGAGGAGGCAGTGTCCGGTGTATGATGGCGGAGATATTTTGATGTGATAAATTGTTAATGAGATACTTGAATCAGTGTGGATTGTGATCGTTTTTATGGTTTACTGAATTGGCTGATCTAATTCCACATCATTGACGAAGTTGCCCGGAAGATAATAAGGCGCAATAAATCAATATAAGTAATTCAACATAAATCGCCCCAAGCCCCTAACCTGGACAAGCCAGAATTAAGATTGGAACGCGGATCAACGCTGATTTGGCGGATTAAAAACGGATTAGAAAAATACTACGTATTTTGATTTTAAGACTGATCATTGTCTATTATAAATAAGATAGTTAGAAGTAAATTAGGCAATATTGTGCCAAAAAATACACGAATTTGAGAGATTAGATACTAAAGGGGATGTATAATAGTATCGTCTCCTAATTATGTGATTGCCTTAGGAGACAAAAGTAATTCACATCCCCGCAATTTATTCCTACTTGACGGAAGGGTCTTGGAGCAGTTGAAGAGAAGTTTTCAATAAATAAACCAATTATCTTTAGTAGGTTTTTTTACATTTATTAAGAGACTACTTCTATGTCAACTAATTAAAAGGCTAAGTGGATCTTTGTAACTTTGTTTATAAAATAAAAAATTGATTTACTTATTATAAGTAATTCAAAGTATTTAATGAACCATTTTGAGCTTTAACCCCCTAACCCCCAAAGGAGGCATAAAGACGCAGTATTTTAAAACTTTCGAATACTGAATCTCTCCTGAAGATGCACTCTTACGCCCCCTTTGGGGGTTGGGGGGTCAGGAATTAAATAGTTGCAGAAATAGTCAGATTAAATATTTAATAAACTTATCAATAATTATTACTGATTACTAAGCTACGAACCAAAACAATAATTTTTATATGGATAACTCAAAACTTACTGCTTCCGGATTAATGGAACTTGAAAATAAATTTGGTGCCCATAATTACCATCCACTTCCGGTGGTTCTCGACAGGGGTGAAGGTGTATTTGTGTGGGATGTGAACGGTAAAAAGTATTACGATTTCCTGTCAGCCTATTCGGCAGTAAACCAGGGACATTGCCATCCTAAAATAGTGAATGCACTTGTTGAACAGGCCAAAAAACTTACGTTGACATCGCGTGCTTTTTACAACAGCCAGCTGGGTCGGTATGAGGAATTCGTGACCGGATTCTTTGGATATGATAAAGTCCTGCCAATGAATACGGGGGCCGAAGCCGTGGAGACCGCCATCAAGTTATGCCGCAAATGGGGCTACGAAAAGAAATGCCTGCCCGATAATTCTGCGCAGATTGTAGTTTGTGAAAATAATTTCCATGGCCGCACCACCACCATTATTTCCTTTTCGGTCGATCACGATGCCTACAACCATTATGGTCCATACACTCCCGGGTTCATCGTGATTCCTTACAATGATGCGGCAGCCCTTGAAAAAGTATTAATTGAAAATCAGAATATTGCAGGCTTTTTGGTTGAACCGATCCAGGGTGAAGCGGGTGCTTATGTGCCCGATGAAGGCTACCTGAAAAAATGCTTTGAGTTGTGCCACCGGCACAATGTGTTGTTTATCGCCGATGAAGTGCAGACCGGAATTGCCCGTACGGGCAAATTACTTGCCTGCGATTATGAGGAGGTTCATCCCGATATCCTGATCCTGGGAAAAGCATTATCCGGAGGAGTGTATCCTGTTTCGGCCGTGCTGGCTTCTAACGAAATCATGGAAGTCTTTCTTCCGGGCCAGCATGGATCTACTTTTGGCGGAAATCCAATTGCAGCAGCCGTTGCCATTTCAGCCCTGGAAGTGATTCGTGATGAAAACCTTGCCGAAAAAGCATTTGTGCTGGGTGAATTATTCAGGAATGAGATGCGGAAGCTTTGTGAATCATCCGGTATTGCATCGTTTGTTCGTGGCAAAGGATTGCTGAATGCATTGGTAATTAATAATGAAGGACATACCAACCTGGCCTGGGATATTTGCATGAAGTTGCTGGACAATGGATTGCTTGCCAAGCCTACCCATACCAACATCATTCGTTTTGCTCCGCCTTTGGTCATTACGGAAACACAACTGATGGAATGTGTGGAAATTATCAAAAGTACAATCCTTGGATTTGAAAAAACTCGTTCAGGTGCACTTCTTAATGAAAAGACAACAGTTGAATGACAAACGAAGTAAAGTAACCGATCAATTCCGACATGTGTAATATGTTCCACTTGAACTGGCTCTCTGCAATAATGATGGCCAGCAGTCCCAGGGTGCCGTACTTGTAGATATTCATCATCAGCTTTGGATGCTCATCTTTAAGGAATGTCAGGTACAGGTGCGATCCATCGAGCGGAGGGATGGGGATCAGGTTGAACACAAACAAGCTGAAATTGATCACTCCCCAGATCATGATCAGGTTAATTATTTCAAGCCCGAATGGGGTGGTTCTAAAGAAATCGGAAAAATACAGCAACCTGGCAATGACAAAAAACAACAGTGCCAGTATTAAATTTGAGATGGGTCCCGCAATGGAGATCAGGATCTCATCCCTGTGTTTATGTTTCAGGTTATCAGGGTTAAAGACCACCGGTTTTGCCCACCCGAATCCTGCAATGACAATCAGGAAAAACCCCATCCAGTCAATGTGTTTCAACGGGTTAAGTGTTAACCGTCCATCCAGTTTTGCTGTATTATCCCCCAGTTTATAAGCCGCGAATGCATGCGAAAACTCATGCACCGTCAGTCCGATTACGGCAGCCGGTATTATTTTTAATGATTCAATTACATCCATTCTCCTCAGGTATTGTTAATTGTATGCTTTATTTTCCACAAAAGTATTCATTTTATTCCTATCAATTCATAGTTTCAGTATTTTAATTCTCCAATTTGGCTTATAATATATTTTTAAAATGGTTTATTTTGCCTTTAGATAGAAATGTAAATAATTGAAAGCACTTTGAGACGTATTTAAAATAAAAATTAATGAATTTTGATTTGTTTGTTTATCAAATAGTATGACTGTTTCTTCATCCATTTTATTCCTGATCGTCCAACCACCATAAGGGGAGCAAGAGTGCGTTTTCAGGAGGGATTTAGTATTGGCATCTATTCGAATACTGTGTCTGAAAGCCCACTTTCGGGATTTGGGAGTCAAAACTCAAAATAGTTCATTAAATACTTTGAATTAATTATCGTAAAAAACGGGCATCCTTTATTTCACATTTGAATTTAGCAGTTGTTTTTTGTTAACAGTAAATGAAGCTCAAACATGGAATCCAAAACATTGTACGCCTGACTTTAACCCTTTTAAATTGAAACGTAGTGCCAATCCCGATACCCCGGAACTTCAAACCCTTCAAATCGTAACGTAGTGTAGATCCCGATTTTTCGGGACATCAAACATCTAACCTTTTTATTGTCTTCACGATATCGCCATGATGTCGCCGGTAATCTTTAAATAACAAAATAATAAACCAGTAATAATCCATATATAATCCATATCTATATAAGTATGGATTATATATGGATCATATATGGATTATATATGGATTATATATGGATTATATGCGACATCATGAAGACATCATGGCATTATCGTGGTTGACCCATAAAAAATCGGAAAAGTCCGGATTACGATCAAAATCATTGTTTGTTAAATCTTGAAATGGAGCCCTATAATCCTAAAAATAGGAGAAATTTTGTTTGATAAAACACAGCAAATTAATAGATTGTTGTTTCGTTGGAAAAATTATTTCGCGAAGATATACTAAAAACTAAAAATTACGTTTTCTATTGTGTAATTTTATTTCATTTTTCCATTTCAATTGATACTAAGTAGGTGGAATAAATTAGAGTCTTATTTTATTTAACACATAGTACCACATAGCAAGAACACATAGAATCACAAAGTCTAACACTAATCGAAAACAAAGAAAACATAGCTTGAATTTGAACTTTCAACATTTGTAATTTGTAGATATTTGGCTATGTATTTCTATGTCTTTTATTTACAATGATACATATTCAAATTTCAAGGATTATAACTATATGGTTCTATGTGTTCATGCTATGTGGTGCTATGTGATTAAAATTAAATTATGTATGATTGCAAGGATATTAAAAAACGCAACATTTTAGTTATCCAATTACTTATTGAGAGGAAAATGCTTACTACATTAAAATTTCATGGAGACTATCTGAAAAGGAAACTTTTATTCCCGGGTCCTATTTGTTGAATCCTTCAATTTTTAGTACTTTTGCATTTCATTCCCGAAAGGGCAGATTCCGGAAATTGAAAGTAACCCTTAACTTGTAGCAATAACGTGATTGAAATAATTCCGGCCATCGATTTGATAGATGGAAAGTGTGTTCGCCTGTCACAAGGCGATTATGCACAGAAAATCGTTTATAATGAAAATCCGCTGGAAGTAGCGAAAATGTTTGCCGATGCAGGAATCCGAAGATTGCACTTAGTGGATTTGGATGGAGCAAAGGCGCACCACATTGTGAATCATAAGGTGTTGGAAATGATTACAGGTTCCACCGATCTGACAGTTGATTTTGGAGGAGGATTGAAATCGGATGAGGATCTGCGAATAGCTTTTGAATGCGGGGCAAGCATGGTGACCGGCGGAAGCATTGCCGTGAAAGATCCGGATATTTTCACTTCGTGGATTACCAAATTTGGCGGGGAGAAAATAATCCTGGGCGCCGATGTGAAAAATGAAAAAATAGCCGTGGGTGGTTGGTTGGAAACAACTGAGCTGGACTTAATGCCTTTTATTGAAAATTACATGACGTTGGGAATCAATAAAGTAATTTGCACGGACATCAGCAAGGATGGCATGTTGCAGGGAACGGCCATTGACCTGTATAAAAAAATGCTGGCTCAGCAACCCAATTTATACCTCATTGCCAGTGGTGGTGTGAGCAAAATGAAAGATGTTGAAATGCTGCACGAAGCGTCTATTCCTGCCGTAATTATCGGGAAAGCCATTTACGAAGGAAAAATAAAACTTAAGGAATTAACCCGTTTAATTCTTAATAATTAAAAATTGAAACCCGATATTCGGGATATAGAACTTATATTTGTCAGTCAGAACTTAAAATACCAAAGTAATTATGCTTAAAGAAATTTTATCCGTTACCGGTAAACCCGGACTTTTCAAACTTGTTTCACAAGGTAAAAATATGTTGATTGTTGAGTCGTTAATTGACGGAAAACGAATTCCTGCCTATACAAAAGATAAAGTTGTATCCCTGGGTGATATTGCCATTTTTACTGAAAATGCAGAAGTTCCACTGGGACAGGTGCTCGAAAGTGTAAAAACAAAAGAAAATGGTGGACTTTGTTCTATCGACCCGAAAGCAGATAATGATAAACTTCGCAAGTACATGCTGGAAGTTCTTCCGGAATACGATCGCGACAGGGTGTATCCAAGTGATATCCGCAAAATGATTGCCTGGTATAACCTGTTGGTCAATGCAAAAATTACAGATTTTGTTGAAGAAGTAAAAGAAGAAACTACTCCGGAAGCAGTCGTTGCAGAATAAAATAACATTTTGAATATCAGATCAGTATGGATGTAAAATCGATTTGTGAACTCATTGAAGAAGTGGCCCCGTTGTCGTTGCAGGAAAGCTATGACAATGCCGGACTTCTGGTTGGGGACTCACAAATGGAAATTAAATCCATACTCGTTACCATTGATATTACCGAAGAAGTTATTGATGAAGCAATAGGTAAGAACTGTAATTTAATTGTTTCGCATCATCCCCTTATTTTCAGTGGTTTAAAAAGGCTTACCGGACAGAATGAAGTGCAACGTTGTGTGGCAAAAGCCATTAAACATGATGTTGCCATTTATGCGGCCCATACCAATTTAGACAATGTACTGGAAGGAGTCAGCGGGAAGATGGCTGAAAAAATAGGATTAAAAAACATTCAGATCCTTCAGCCTAAACAAAATGCGTTGCTTAAACTGGTGACCTATGTGCCTCAGCTGTATTCGTATGGCATCCGTCAGGCAATATTCGAAGCAGGAGCAGGGCAGATCGGAAATTACGATTCCTGCAGCTTTAATGCCGAAGGTACCGGCACGTTCAGGGCGAATGAAAAAGCCAGGCCGTTTGTCGGGAGCATAGACGAATTGCATTCGGAACCAGAAGTCAGGATAGAGGTTATTTTACCGGAATACCTGAAGTATAAGGTTCTCGAAGCCATGCTGAAAGTACATCCGTATGAAGAACCAGCTTACGATTTAATTCCGGTGCAGAATACCTGGAATCAGGTAGGAGCGGGGGTTGTAGGGGAATTGGAAGAAGCGGAAGATGAACTTACGTTTTTAACCCGTATCAAGGCAATTTTCAGGAATCCAACCATTAAGCATACTGACTTTTTAGGTAAAAAAATTAAACGGGTTGCACTGTGTGGTGGCTCGGGAAGTTCATTTTTAAATGATGCCCTGAAAGCAAAAGCAGATGTGTATATTTCAGGCGATTTTAAGTATCACGAATTCTTTGACGCTGAAAAGCGTATCTTGATAGCCGATATAGGACATTTTGAGAGCGAACAGTTCACAAAAGAGATTTTTTTTGAGATAATTACAAAAAAAATGCCTACATTTGCAGTCCAAATTTCAGACAGTAAAACCAACCCCATAAACTATTTGTAATCAATATGGCTACAGAATTAAAAGCAGAAAAAGAAATCACCGTAGAGGAAAAATTAAAAGCACTCTATGAACTTCAAAAAGCGGTTTCTAAAATAGACGAAATAAAGATTTTACGTGGTGAACTACCCCTGGAAGTTCAGGATTTAGAAGACGAGATTATCGGACTGAATACCCGTATGGAAAATTTCGAAACCGAGATTGCTGATATCGTTTCTACCATTGCCAGCAAGAAAATCGAGATTGAAGAATCTAAAATCAAGATTGCAAAATACAAAGAACAACAGGATAATGTTCGCAACAACCGGGAATACGACAATCTTTCAAAAGAAATTGAATTCCAGACTCTGGAAATTGAACTTTGTGAAAAACGGATCCGTGAATTTTCAGCTGCCCTTGAAACAAAACAGGTAGACCAGAAAACAACAGCCGAACAATTGACCGAACGCAAACTTGACCTGGACCTGAAAAAAGGCGAACTGAACGAAATCGTATCGGAAACCAAACAGGAAGAAGAAAGACTACGCGAACACGCTAAGGAAATCGAATCGTTGATTGAACCGCGATTGGTTACAGCCTTTAAACGTATCCGCAAGAATGCCCGCAATGGGTTAGCCGTGGTTTACGTACAACGTGATGCTTGCGGTGGTTGCTTTAACAAGATTCCGGCACAACGTCAGTTGGATATTCGCCTTCGTAAGAAAATTATCGTTTGCGAATATTGCGGACGTATTTTGGTCGATCAGGAGTTGGCAGGAGTAGCTCCGGCAACCGAAGAATAAGACAAACAAATTTTAATGATAAAAAAAGAGCCCGAACTATTTCGGGCTCTTTTTTTATGCCTCAGAATGAAATAAACCTGTACTGAATCCTTGATAGGTTTAAATATTAAATTCTCAACCGCTAAAAATGGATGTAACTTATTGGATAATATTCTTTTAAGACTAATATTTACATTCAGCTTTCCTTCCCATCTAAGTTTTAAAGCCTAAATAGGACTATTGACAGGGTAGAACACTTCTTTCAACCTGAAAATTTATACCCACAGGGAAAATCCTGATAAGGTTCTTGAAAGGATAGGCTTTAAACAAACAGCTCTTTATTATTAGAAAGGACAAAATAATAAAATCGTGTCCCGGCAACCCTACATTACAAATAGAGTGCTTCACAGATGTAATATAACATGTAATTCACAAAAATAATTCACTACTTTACAAAAGTATTACAGAATAAATGGAACAGGTATTACAAATGTTTAATATAAGTATTTACACATGTATATTGTTATACAGTTGGAATCACAACATTGTGAACACGACTAAGTAAACCATTTAAAACCATTTAAATATTTCATAATCAGATAAATAATGCTTAAATATAATATTTATGTTTATATTAATCTTTACAACGGTACAATAAGGGCCAAAATTGATTATAAATAGCTTATAAAGGCATATATATGACTGATTACAAGGTATATTATCCGTATTTACCTGCTTTTTAGCTTTAACTGACCAACTGGTTTAGATATTGTTCATAGAACCTTTATACAAAGGGTTTAATGTACTATATACCTGTAAACATTCCCTTTTGTGTATTATTACAAATGTAAATGTACAAATGTATCATTATACAATTGTAAATGATTTGCATATGTGAATCAATTCACATATCTTTGTAAACTAAATAGAAATGTACACTTCACATAAATACCGTGTAGTATGGACGAAAAAGAAAGAATTGAAAAGATCATGCTGAAGGAAGAAATGAATTCAGCCATTTTTGCAGCCGAAATTGGCATACAGGGTTCTACTCTCTCCCACATCCTGAATGGACGAAATAATCCGAGCCTGGATGTGCTGAAGAAAATCCTGAACAGGTTCCGCACAGTGAGCTCAGACTGGCTTATTCTTGGGGTTGGTTCAATGTATCGCGTTGAAAAGCAATCTCAGGCGCCCACTTTATTCGATTCTTTGGATGAAAACATCACTAAATCAGATACTTTAGTGTCAAATTTAGTCGAAAAAAACATATCGTCCCCGGCACCCATCCAGCAAAAAACAATGCCGGTTCAGGAGATTCCTCTACAAACTACTGTTGAGGCTCCCCGTTCTCCATTTATACCCATGATGGAACAATCTACAAAAGCAGTTCGAAAAATTATCGTTTATTATACCGATAATACCTTTCAGGAATTTCAATAAGAAAGTCCCAAGTTAAAAGTTTGAGGTTTGAAGTTTGAAAGGTTTGAAAGGTTTGAAAGGTTTGGAGTTTGGAGTTTGAGGTTTGAAAAGTTTGAAAGGTTTGGTGTTTCGATAAATCGGGATCTTCACTTCATTCCGATTTGAAAGGTTTAAGGTTAATGATTTGAACTTTAAGATGCAGGCTTTATAGATTCATGTTTACACCTTATTCGGGCTTACAGGGCTTTAAAAATGGCCTTTTTGAGGGAGTTTGTAAGGCTGATCTTACTTTTATGGGTTGAATTGTAAGTTATCGGTACCTAAACTATCGTTTAAACCGATTTTAGGGCCTTTTTAAGCGATTTAAAGTACGGATGTAATATACTTGCCTAAACCGGGATTATTTCGTAATTTTGCAGTCAATAATCTCTGTATTTCAATCCCCGTATCAATTATATTAAAACATTGATACATAAAACGTTATAATCAATGAAGAAATACATGCTTGACTTGATACTGAAAGAAAACAAAGTATTAAGCGATCAATATAATCTACTGATTCTTACCTCTGACGGGAAAATGCCGGATATACTTCCGGGTCAGTTTGCCGAAGTGCGTGTTGATGGATCACCTTCCACTTTCCTTAGACGGCCAATATCCATTCATTATGTTGATTATGAACTGAATGAACTGTGGTTGTTGATACAGATCAAAGGAGATGGCACCAGGCACCTGGCAGCCATGAAAGCAGGTGAAAGCCTTAATTTACTTTTCCCGCTCGGTAACAGCTTTAACGAACCCGCCAACATGGATGCCAATGTGCTTTTAGTAGGTGGTGGTTGTGGTGTTGCCCCCTTGTTGTACCTTGGATCGCATCTTAAAAATAAAGGCTATCAGGTGAATTTCCTGCTCGGCGCCCGGAAAAAAGAAGATTTAATAGAGCTTTGTGAATATGAACGATTCGGGAATGTATACACTACTACCGAAGATGGTTCACACGGTGAACGTGGATTTGTGACCCAACATTCGGTTTTAATTGATGCTCCGTTTGATCATTATTATACCTGTGGTCCGACACCCATGATGAAAGCTGTCGCCCGCCAGGCTGTGAAGACAAAGGCAAATTGTGAGGTGTCACTTGAGAATACAATGGCCTGTGGAATCGGTGCCTGTTTGTGTTGCGTGGCCGACACAATTGATGGGCATGTTTGTGTATGTACTGAAGGACCTGTTTTTAATATTACAAAGCTGAAATGGCAAATTTAAATATCAATATTGGCAAATTACAACTGAAAAATCCGGTGATGACAGCATCAGGGACATTCGGTTATGGATCAGAGTATTCAGACTTCATGGATATATCGAGAATAGGCGGTATAATTGTGAAAGGTACAACTATTCGCGCACGTCAAGGAAACCCCTATCCACGCATGGCAGAGACTCATGCAGGCATGTTAAACGCTGTGGGACTGCAGAATAAGGGTGTAGACTACTTTATTAGCCACATCTATCCAACTGTGAAGGACATCGATACAAATATAATTGTGAATGTGTCCGGATCGACCATTGATGAGTACATTGAGACCGCTGAAAAGCTAAATATACTCGAAAATATCCCTGCAATCGAGCTAAATATCTCCTGCCCGAATGTAAAAGAAGGTGGAATGGCCTTTGGAACTAGTTGTCTGTCTGCTGCTCAGGTAGTTAGAGAAGTGCGAAGAGTCTATAAAAATGAACTTATAGTCAAACTTTCGCCGAATGTAACCGATATTTCGGAGATTGCACTGGCAGTTGAGGCCGAAGGAGCCGATTCGGTATCGTTGATCAATACCTTGTTGGGAATGGCCATCGATTCGGAAAAAAGAAAGCCTGTTTTGTCCACCATCACCGGTGGTCTTTCGGGTCCTGCCGTTAAACCGATAGCTCTTCGAATGGTATGGCAGGTTGCCCGTGCAGTCAAAATTCCGGTCATTGGATTGGGCGGAATTATGAACGCAGCCGATGCCATCGAGTTCATGCTTGCCGGTGCTTCGGCCATTCAGATTGGTACCGCCAACTTCATTGATCCTACTGTTACCATCAAAGTAATTGATGGAATGAATGACTACCTGGACCGCCATAATTTTAAATCAGTATCCGAGATTATCGGAGCATTGGGAGAAATTTAATGATTTATCGGACGTATCAGTCTGCAACTTTATTTGCCAAACCAATCATCAAAATTAGCATCCAATGACAGCAAACGAAGTTCTTATAGAATTAAAAGCCTTATCGACTCCGGATCACTTTGCCAAATTAGCCCATTTCGGAATTACCGATACAAACGCATATGGTGTAAAAGTTCCGCATATCCGGCAATTGTCTAAACTAATCGGAAAGAATCATGAATTGGCATTGGAACTCTGGAATACGGGCAATCATGAAGCTCGATTGCTGGCAACAATGATCGAAAAGAAGGAAATGATTACTGAAACCCAGTTTGATGCCTGGGTGAATGATTTTAATTCCTGGGATATCTGTGATCAAAGTTGCAGTCTGCTGGGACAAACCCCGTTTTCGCTCCAAAAGATAGACGAGTATTCAACCCGAACGGAGGAATATGTGAAACGAACCGCATTTGTATTGATGTGTGAACAGGCTGTGCATCATAAGAAAGTAGAAAATGAACAATTCTATCCATTCCTGCAGATCATTAAACGGGAAGCATGGGATGAACGCAATTTTGTAAGAAAGGCTATTAACTGGGCCTTGCGCCAGATAGGCAAGCGAAACGAAACATTGAGGATCATGGCCATTGAAACCGGGGAGCGAATCATGCTACAGGGAACAAAATCAGCCCGTTGGATTGCAACCGATGCTTTAAGGGAGTTAAACAGTACAGCAGTTATTCACCGTATTAAAACAAAACGAAAATAAATCCTATTATTGCTATAATAACATTCAAAAAGAGGGTGCTCCATATACATGGGCACCCTCCGTTTTTTTATTACTAACTATTTAAATCCTTATTTTTGAGTCAAAAGCTCTTCGTTGTTGTTGTTAATTGATAAATTCAAAACAACTAAATACTTTCTGTATTGACTATCTGACAAAATATATTTTGCATTACCTACATTGAATAGCAATGCGTTATCTACTGCAGTTTCATTATCTGATTTCAATGCTGATTTCATTTTGTTTTCAGTTAATTCAAATACATACTTCAATTGGTCTGCCTGTGAATTATCTACATCCAAATAACGAACTAAAGCGTTAAAAGTCGGTTCATTATTTAATTTGTAAACTGCCTTGTAATTACCTGGATTCAAAGCAAACGCGCTTGTTGCAAAAGCAACCATAACTAAAACTAATACCTTTTTCATATCTATAAATTTGAATCACGCTTTATTAATACCTGTAAAATATAAAATACAAAGAATTCCCCGGTGATTCATTTATTGGGATTTCTTTGTATCAGATTTGTGTCATATAAAACTGTTTTAAATGACAGTACAAAAATACATGTTTTAAAACATATTTACGGCATAAATACAGTTAAAAATAGTTTGTATTGAAGCTATTTAACTCTTTCATCGCTTTTTATAGTGTTCGTATCTTGAAAACTGGTCATTTATTTGCTGTTCATTCATTTCTTTTCTTGTAAAATGAATATAATTAGATTCTGGTTGCCGTATTAAATAATTTAATTGATAAAAAAAGGTGCTTCGTATTTTGAAGCACCTTTCTATTCTTGTTTGAATGGGTTTATTTGTTAATGTCAGAAATTAGCTTACCATCATTTAGCAAATCATTTAATTTATTATTCACTGCTAAATTTAAAACCTTTAAATACATTCTGTATTGATCTTCAGATAAAATACATTTAGCATTGTGTAAATTATAATTCAATACGTTTTCGGCAAATTGATTATTGCCGGTATTCGATGCATTTTTAAATTCTTCTGTAGTGACATTGAAAACTTCTTTGAGATAATCAGCTTGTTCTTTGTCGGCACCTAAATAAATTATCAGACTATTAAAAGTCGATTTTTTATTCAATTGGTTAAATGCTCCATATTCATTGGGATTAATCGCAAATGTAGTGGCTGAAGTTGCAACCATTATCATAACTAAAACTAAAATCTTTTTCATAACTTAAAATTTTAAATAAACAATCACTTTTTTATACCTATATAAAAAAAACAAAGAATTCCCCAGTGATTTGTTTATTGGGATTTCTTTGTATCAGATTTGTGTCATATAAAACTGTTTTAAATGACGATGCAAAAATACATGTTTTAAAACATATAAATAGCATTTTCTGTGTTAAATATTTTATAGAGAGTTAAAGTTTAACATTAATGTAATATCAAAACATAGCCTATATGATTGAAAAACAATTATATAGTCACATTAATCGTTGACAGAACCGAAATGGATATTTTTATTTGAAAAACACACTAAAAACAGGACGTATTTAGTTTAAATAAAGTGATTAAACGTAATTAATAATTGATATACAACTGTATAAGTACATTTGTATACTGATTAATAAATTAATTTTGAATACTCGGGTAATTCAGGAAAAAACTTATATTGGGAGTTTAAAGTGTCTACTTTGCAGCAATAATGTTCAATTCCATTGCTGATCATGAAGAAATCTACCTTCAATTTGGCATTATAGACTGCCACCTGGTCAAAAGTAGCCTGTGTAATTGGAACAGTCGGGGCTTTGAGTTCAATGATCAGGATGGGCAAGGCGTGTTCGTTATACAAAATGGCATCACAGCGTTTTTTCATGCCATTCATATTTAATTGCTTTTCCACAGCCAAATAAGCAGCCGGATAGCCTTTTTCTTCAATCAGGAAACGAATGAAATGTTGCCTTACCCATTCTTCGGGAGTGAGTGAAACATATCGTTTTCGTTGGGAATCGAAGATAAGGAATTTATCATCCAGCTTTTTTATTCGAAAATTATACTCCGGAAGATTTAATTGCAACATTTTTTAGTATTTTTGTTTTCACTTTTTAGGGTGTAGCTTTTATTGCCTTAGAAATTGAGGACGAAGATACTAAAACAATATTTAATATTGATACTGATGAAAACAAAAAAAGAAATTGTAGAAAACTGGCTACCCCGTTATACAAAACGTCCCTTAAACGAATTTACAGACCACATCCTGCTTACCAATTTCAACAATTATGTTGAATTGTTTGCCGAATGGAATAATGTGCCTGTAATAGGTCGTGATGGAAATATGCCCAATGCTTCTGCAAATGGGATCACTATTATAAATTTTGGCATGGGAAGTCCGAATGCTGCCATTATCATGGACATACTCTCCGCTATTCATCCACATGCCGTCTTGTTTCTTGGAAAATGCGGTGGGTTGAAAGATAAAAACAAACTAGGTGATTATATCCTGCCAAGTGCTGCTATTCGTGGTGAAGGTACTTCGAATGACTATTTTCCACCGGAAATACCTGCTTTGCCTGCTTTTAGCCTGCAACGCGCCGTATCTTCGAATATCCGTGACTTCGGGAAAGATTACTGGACCGGAACCGTTTATACCACCAACAGAAGGGTTTGGGAACATGATGAGAAATTTAAGGAATATCTTCGTGCTACCCGTGCACTGGCCATAGATATGGAAACTGCCACTCTGTTTTCTGCAGGCTTTTACAACAGCATTCCCATTGGTGCTTTGTTATTAGTGTCCGATATGCCTTTGCAGGAAGAAGGAATAAAAACCTCGGAGAGCGATAAGAAAGTTACTGCCAGTTTTGTTGAGGAACATATTAAAATTGGGGTTAAATCGCTTTCATCATTGATAAATAATAGTAAAACTATCAAACACTTACGTTTTGAATAGTGATAATTGATCCAAGATAATAGACAAAGTGGCTAAACAAGAAACTTCCTACGAACAAATACTGACCGACCTACGTAAAAAAACTTATTCCCCCGTTTATTTTCTGATGGGAGAAGAGCCTTATTACATTGATTACCTGTCTGATTTCATACAAAACAACGTCTTAAATGAAACGGAGAAAGAATTTGACCAGACTATCCTGTATGGCAAGGATGTCGATATAAATACCGTCATCAATGCTGCCAAAAGGTATCCCATGATGAGTCCTTACCAGGTATTGATTATCAAGGAGGCCCAATTGATCAAAGACTGGGATAATCTGGTTCATTATCTTTCAAATCCCTTAAAATCCACAATACTAGTATTTTGTTATAAATACGGCACTCCTGATAAACGTAAAAAATGGTTTCAGGAACTTCAGAAAACTGCAGTTATCTATGAATCGGTAAAATTACGCGATTACGAAATAGAAGCATGGATATCAAGGTTTTGCAAGTCAAAGAATGTTGGCATTGATGACAAGGCAGTGGCCATGTTGAAAGACTTCCTGGGTACTGACTTGAGCAAGCTTGTGAATGAGCTGGATAAACTGGTCCTGACCAAGCCGGCTGATATGCCAAGGATAACCCCTGATCTGGTTGAGAAAAATATTGGTATCAGCAAGGATTACAATGTATTTGAACTGCAGGCAGCCCTGATAAGCCGTGATGTGCTGAAAGCCAACCGGATCATACAATACTTTTCAGAAAATAAAAAGGCCAATCCTATGGTGTTGGTTCTTGCACAATTGTTTAAATTCTTCAGTGAATTAATGCTTTACCATTATTTACCGGATAAAAGCCAGGGGGCTGTAGCATCCGAATTAAAGATAAATCCTTATTTTGTAAAAGATTACCAGAAAGCTTCCCAGGTTTTTGGTGCCTGGAAAACCATGAATATTATTTCGTATATCCGGGAAACTGATGCCAGATACAAGGGTATTGATAACCCAAGTACCGATGAGGCTGACTTATTAATTGAATTGATCTATAAGATTCTTCACTAACAAACAGGTCAAATCGTAACGAAGTGAAGATTCCTATATCAGGACTTCAAACCTCAAACCTTTCAAACCTCAAACTCTTCAAACCTTTCAAACACCAAACCTTTCAAACCTCAAACTCTTCAAACTTCAATTCATGGCAACTGAAAATACGGCAATACCCTCCAAATTCATATCACTGATCGCAACCTCCCTTCAACTCTCAGAAAAACAAGTCCGTAACGCTATTCAATTATTCAATGAAGGGGCAACTATTCCTTTTATAAGCCGTTACCGGAAAGAAATGACCGATGGAATGGATGAAGTTCAACTTGGTGATGCGAAGGACCAGTATGATAAATTGTGCGAGCTGGCTAAACGTAAGCTGGCTGTATTAAAATCTATTGAGGAGCAGGAAAAACTTACCCCGGAATTAAAGGCAAGAATTGACAATTGCTGGAATATCACCGAGCTTGAAGATATTTACCTGCCGTACAAGCCAAAACGCCGCACAAGGGCTGAAATTGCCCGTGAGAAGGGTCTGGAACCACTGGCAAAGATGCTGATGAAACAACAGTCGAATGATGTGGAGCAAATGGCACTATCCTTTGTCAAGGGAGATGTGAGCGATACAGACGATGCCTTGAAGGGTGCACGGGATATTATGGCCGAATGGATGAATGAAAGTGAGGCAGCCCGTAACAGCATTCGTACTATTTTTAGCCGTGAAGCAATTATCAGTTCTAAATTAATCAAAGGAAAAGAAGAAGGAGCCCAGAAATACAGGGATTATTTCGATATGAGCGAGAAACTGGCCCGTTGTTCATCACACAGGCTGCTGGCAATGCGACGGGGTGAATCGGAAGGGTTTCTGAGGGTAAGCATATCTCCTGAAGATGATCATTGCCTGGAACGGTTGGACCGGATATTTGTAAAAGGTGAAACCCAGTCAGCACAACAGGTGGCTGAAGCAGTGACTGATGCCTATAAACGCCTTTTGAAACCCAGTATTGAAACAGAATTTGCCTCCGAGAGCAAGGCGAAGGCTGATACCGAAGCAATACGGGTGTTTGCAGAGAATCTTCGTCAATTATTATTATCACCCCCATTGGGACAAAAAAGGGTACTGGGAATTGATCCCGGCTTCCGTACAGGATGTAAGGTCGTTTGCCTGGATGCACAGGGTAATTTGCTTCATAATGAAACTATTTATCCACATCCTCCTGTCAATGAGACGGCACAGGCTATGCGCAAGGTGCAAAAGATGGTTGAAGCCTATGATATTCAGGCTGTGGCCATTGGGAATGGAACTGCAGGACGTGAAACGGAACAGTTTATTCAGAATACACGCTTTGACCGGGAAGTAAAACTATTCGTGGTGAGCGAAAACGGTGCTTCCATTTATTCAGCCTCAAAGATAGCCCGCGAAGAGTTTCCGGATTATGATGTGACGGTACGTGGTGCTGTGTCTATAGGCCGCAGATTAATGGATCCGTTGGCTGAACTGGTAAAAATTGACCCTAAATCAATTGGAGTGGGTCAATACCAACATGATGTGGATCAGGCACAATTAAAGAAGGCATTGGATCAAACGGTTGAAAATGCAGTGAACCGTGTCGGGGTGAACCTGAATACCGCCAGTAAACATTTGCTAATCTACATTTCGGGCCTTGGTCCCCAACTGGCACAGAACATTGTGGATTTTCGTGCTGAGAACGGAGCCTTTAAGAGTCGCAAACAACTTATGAAAGTGCCTAAAATGGGTGCTAAGACCTTTGAACAGTGTGCCGGCTTCCTACGGATTCCGGATAGTGACAATTTGCTTGATAATTCGGCTGTCCATCCTGAGAGTTATGGCATTGTGGAATCCATGGCCAAAGACCTGAAAATGGAAATCAAAGAGTTGATACAGAATAAAGAACTTAAGAAAAGCATTGATTTACAAAAGTATATTACACCAACAGTAGGTTTGCCTACCTTGAATGATATCCTGCAGGAACTGGAAAAACCAGGTCGTGACCCCAGGAGTGAAATTCAGGTTTTTGAATTTGATGCGAATGTAAAGACCATTGGTGATTTGCGAATTGGCATGGAATTACCGGGGATAGTCACCAATATCACTAATTTTGGAGCATTTGTGGATATCGGCATCAAGGAAAACGGGCTGGTTCATGTTTCGAACATGGCCGACCGTTATATCAGCAATCCGGCCGAAGTGGTATCTGTTCATCAGCATGTAAAAGTGCGGATACTTGAACTGGATATTGAACGTAAACGGGTACAGCTAAAGTTATTGTAACAAAAAAGGTGTTTGAAATCAATCAAACACCTTTTTTTTCTTTGTTCGGCTAATTAACCATCCTGTTATTTTATAAATACAACTTTTTCAGACTGTACTAATCCGGATTGATAAGTAGTTCTTTTCACGAAAATGCCATTCGTTAAATCTTTTGGCTGAAGAACTTGAATACCATTTACATTGTAATAAACTACTGAAATAACTTCCGATGAGCTATTCAGAGTCTTTAATTCAGTAACTGGTAAAGTTACTTTCGTAGCAGGCACTGTCAATCCCCCTAAGATATATACTGCATTTCTCCAGAGAGTCAAACCATCATCAGTAATATTTTTACCTGCATTACCACAGATAGCGCCAAAATTCGTACTAAGAGTAATCATTCTCGAAAGAGTTGTTTCTGAATCAATTGAAGTTCCGGCAGGAATGTCATTAATACATATTGCAACCGGACTTAAGTCAGTATTTAAAATTGTTGGTACTGCTAAAATTGTTGAAGAAGCGCCAGATACAATATTACCAGTTGAATAATTTATTGCTTTCAATGTAGTAACTGTACCGGTAGGTACGGAGGTATCAGTCATTAATGCATTAAAAAGTGTTATATCATTATTTGCTCCAATTGTACAGGCTTTAAATAAATCGTTTGTCAATGCTGTAGGTTGAACAGTGATTGTCAGGCATGCTGTGGCTTCTTTTCCACCTGCTGCAGTTGATGTTCCAAGAGCTCTTCCTGATTTTAATGCATAAGTCTTGTTGTAAATAAATGGTTTAGGAATGGTTTTCAATGCTAAAGCACCGGCTGGCATAAGCATAGGTGCAGCTCCTGCAAAACTTTCCTGAACAATAATCACATCATAGGTTGTCAGGTCCGAAATAACATCAGTTACTGCCACTGTAGTAAGGACTTTCACTGTTACAGCAAGATTCGGATCAGCACTTAACATCTGAATTATCGGGTCATTTTGAACTGTGGTTCCTGATGCGTCCATAGTTTTTTGAAAAGTTATGTAAGCAACTTTGACTACTGCTTGTACACTGATAAAGCTGGCAAGCATGATTACAAAAAGTAATGTTTTTTTCATAGGATCTAATTTGTAAAATTAATATTAAGTTGATTGATAAAACATTACAAATAAACGCTTTTGTTTATTAAAAAACAATGAGGATTTTGATTGTAGTACTTTACTTTTTGATATTAAAATTTTAGATTCTATTTTTATTGGTACTTTTTGTATTGAAAAAACAGTTGACTTATTTTGGAAGGTTCTAAAATAGAATATTATTAACTTTAGCACATTCAATGATTGATTTTTGATCATCATTCAGTGTGCAAGCAAACAAATAAACATCGCCCCCATCCTTGATTTTTAGTTTCTTACGTAATTCATCTACGGGCATCGGATAATTCCGGGTAGTAATATTTGCTTTAGGTGTCTTATTACCCAGGTCATGAAGTTCTTTCTTTGAATTTCCCCATTGTTGGGTTACTTCAAATACTCTTCCAGGAAATTCAGGAAAGAGTTCATTCGATGTATATAAATGGGTATTTATGTGTAGTTTACGTAACCCGAATCTGTTTCCAATCAGTTTAAAGGCTCCGCTTTTCATGATGGCAGCATTGGGTTCGTACAAATATTTATCAACTTTACTTGCAAATGAAACTTCTGCATTGGTTTCATCATCCAGGTTATACTTAAATTCCTGCTGTTCCTTATTTTTTCCGAAGTTTATGGTACTGACCTTTATATTCCCCTGAACCTGTTGATCCAGAATCAGTAATACTTCCTTGCATTCATTTTCCACACTCAGGATATGAATTTCGGAAGTGTTTGGTAAGTCCCGGACAGCAGCTGTAATATCCATCATGGGGGATAATTTAATCATTACCCGGGTAGCCTTATCAAGCAAATGTGGATACAGACGGCTCACATCAGGCTCGCAATCGGATAACATGACCACTTTGTTCCCACCGGCACTTCTTCTGGCAGGATCGATGTATATCCAGTCAGCATGTTCTATCTTTTCCAGGAATGCTTCTGTCTCAGAGTGAAAAATGGTGATATGCGATTTGCCCAATGCCTTGAAATTATGCCTGGCAAGATCACATAATTCTTCCTGACGTTCTACATACGAAACTTTTTTAAATTGTGTAGACATAAAGTTGCAATCTACGCCAAATCCTCCGGTCAGGTCAACCAGTGATTGTCCGTTGCAAATGGTTGATTTATACACAGCAGTTAATTCGGAAGAGGATTGCTCCAGGGATAATTGAACCGGATAGTACAGATCCTCAGAGTTATAAAAGGTTGGTATTTTGGATTTTACTTTTTGTTTTCCGTTTATCTGTCTTATTGCCAGGTCAATATCAACACCCGAATCACTTTTATAGTTTAATTTAAGAGTGAAAATATCATCCTTCTCGTGGTAGGCAATAAAACGTTTTGTTTCTGTATTCATGGATCTTTACTCAATTTGTTTCAAAATTACAGTAATTAATTTATTCCACGAAAAACAGGGAAAAATTATTTTAAGTATGGGTACAAAAAAAGTGTTTGATAATTTAAATCAAACACTTTTTTTGTACCCAGATAGATAATTATTATTACATAATCACGACCCTGAATTTCAATGTTGCCGGTGGATCAACTGCAAAATCTGAATTGGTTACATAAACATTGATTCCTCCTATAGCATAATCAAAATCAATGGTTTGCGTCCAAAGGTTTCCTGCCGTATTTTGGAAGTGACGTACAAAAGGCAGGGCTTCCTGGGCTGATGGACTGTCCAATACGATGTACGCTGTAACCATTCCATTATTAAATACTCCGGGAGTAATTTCGGGCATATTGAAATGGCAGGAATAAAATCGATTCAGCCCGTTTGCATCAACATTTTCTACCCAGTCGCTGCTGGTAGCCTTTAAATCGACATTCGTCATTTGAATATCTTTTGATTTATCATCACACGATACGATTAGCAGTGCAATCACGAATAATAAAAGAGTTTTTTTCATGGATACAGTTTTTTTAGTTTAATATTATTGAATTTAAATTTATATTTCTTTGCCTAAAGGCATGTATTTTTTAATTTGAATAAAAATAAGCAATTCCCCGTTGAATCTATTGTATTTTAAATCTTTCAAGTAACCTTTATAGATTCTCAGTATATTTAAAATAACTGTTTTTTGGAGCATGTATTTCAGTTTTTAAGCATAAACAAATTTTGTGCCTAAAAATTGTATTATTCGAAATTGTTTTTATTTTTTTTAGATTAAAATTATTTTATATGTATAAATATCACATTTGTAGGTAGATAAAATATTTTGAGAATATTTATTTTTGATGTGATCATACAACCTGAGATTTTTTTGTACTTTTGCAACCGATTTTGGTATCGAAACAATCTTCATTGAATCGATAAAAGGGAATCCGGTCAAATTCCGGAACAGTACCCGCTGCTGTAAGCTCCAATTCAACGTTTTGAACAACACTTTTGCCACTGAATATTCGGGAAGGCGTTCATAAACGGGAGTAAGTCAGAAGACCTGCCAGTTTCAACTGTTATGTTTTTGCTCTCGGGATTAATAGCAAAAAGAGTTTGGACTCATCCGTGCGTACATATTCTTCGTTTTGTATTGTTGTTATTTTTATACCCCTGGCTTTGACGTATCGTATACTGTCATCAATTATTTATATGTATAACTATCAACAATTTAAAATGAAAACAACAAAATTATTTCTTGCAATTGGTATTTTAGGAATGGCATTCACTTCGTGTAAAGATGAAGCCAACGTACAAACAACACTGGTCGATTTTGAAAACGTGACCCTGACTTCGGATAGTATCTGGAATGGTTCGGACTTGAGTGGAAAGTTTATTTCCGGCAATTCAACCTTCACTAACAGTTACAATCCTCTTTGGGCATCATGGTCGGGTTTTGCATGTTCTTCTAAAAAAGACAGCATATCAGCCGGTTATGAAAATCAATACAGTGTAATGGCAGGTTCGGGTGCATTATCCTCAAAAAAGTATGCCTTGGCGTACGATTCGGCTGCCATTTCGATTCCTAAGACTACTGATTTCTATTCTATTAAAAGTTTATACATTACCAACAGCACCTGGGCATATTTAGGACTTAAAAACGGCAATTATGGCATTGGTGGATTTGGTAAGAAATTTGCTGCCGGCGATTGGTTTAAAGTGACCCTCAAAGGGTATAAATCGAATGTATTGACTTCAAGTGTCGATATTTATTTGGCTGATTTCCGCAATGGTAAAAACATAATCCTTAAGAATTGGACGAAAGTTGATGTAAGTGCCCTTGGCCTTGTTGACATGGTTACTTTCACATTCGATTCAACCGATAAATCCGGAGGTTGGCTGAACACACCTGCCTATGCCTGCATCGATAATATCGAGTTTACCCAAACGATCCCTGTAAAGTAATAAAAATACCATTTAAAAATCCTTGCAATTCATAGTTGCTGGATTGAATGGATACAAAAAAAGTATGAAACAAAGCTTTTGTCTGCCATAATAATCGCATTTCATACTATAAACAGGGTCATTTACGACCCTGTTTTTTTTATTTACAATTATTTTTAGTGAATAGTTTTCTGAAAATGAATAGGGTAGCGACTTGTAGCAAAAAATATGAATGAAAAGATTTGCAGATTAGCCAAAAAGTACTACTTTTGTCGCGGGTAAGTCCTACACGACCAGCTCCTTTTGAACTCCCCCAGGGCTTGACGGCAGCAAGGGTAAAAAGTTGTAGCGGTGCGATGTAGGGGGCTTACCCACCTTGCCTCTTTAGCTCAGTTGGCCAGAGCACGTGATTTGTAATCTCGGGGTCGTTGGTTCGAATCCGACAAGAGGCTCACTAAAAAAGCCGCTTCCATTCAGTTGGAAGCGGCTTTTTTCATCTCTGTCATGTCGTATAAATTTCTATATAAGTAATTCAAAGTATTTAATTATACATTTTGAGCTTTGACCCCCTAACCCTCAAAGGGGGCATAAAGTCGTAGTATTTGAAAACTTTCGAATACTGAATCTCTCCTGAAGATGCACTCTTACGCCCCCTTTGGGGGTTGGGGGGTCAGGAATTAAATAGTTGCAGAAATAGTCTGATTAAATATTTTACAAACTTATCAATAATTATTACTGATTACTTATATACAACGAATTAATTAATCTGAGATAATAATCTGCAAAATATTAATGTACTGCATCTTCTGTCTTGATTCTTGGCTCTTGGCTCTTGATTCTTGCGTTCTAAATATCTTTTACCAGGATATGCTCAATATTTTCTTCGCTGCGACGTTTAATCTCCAGTGATTTCTGCCAGAATGAATCCAATAAGTCATTCTTGTTGGTCAGGAACAATTCGGAACCATGGTTATCGAGCTTATTGAACAGTAAATTAACCGTGAGTTGATTGATGTCAATGGCCGGTTGATAGGTTTTTATCATCGATTGCTCATTGAATACCTCTATAAAGATGGACACAGCGACCAATTTATTTATAATATTGGTTACTACCCGGATTGGAAGCCTGTAAGTGGACGAAATGTCATTTGCCGACAACGGTGGTTTCTGTTCTTCAAATTGCTTGATAACAATGTAGGTGATAAACAGCGTCAGGAAGTTCTTATATCGCACGCTCATATTCTTTACATCGAACTCATACTCGAAGTTTTGTATGTTCTGAGAAGCATACGATATTTCGGCACCCAGCAACACAATGAGGCATGATATCTGCAGCCAGAGCAACAACAGCGGAATGGCAGCAAAACTTCCGTACACCACATTGTAACGCGATAGATAGACCTGCCCGTGGATGTACAGGAACTGGAACAATTGAAACGCCGTACCGGCAACAACCCCTGCAATCAATGCATTTATAAAACGGACCTTGGTGTTGGGGATAACCAGATACATCACTGTAAAAACAACCCAGTTAATGAAATACGGTGCAAATTTAAAACCAAAACGCAGGAATGGGCTTAAAACTTCATACAGGAATGATTGAGCAATGGCGGTATTGATAAAAATGGAAAGTCCGCTGGATAAAACGATTAAGATAGGGATGATCAATATTGACGAAAAATACGTGGAGAACTGCCGCAATATCGATCTGGATTTTTTTACCTGCCAGATGCTGTTAAAAGCACTTTCCACCTGCATGAAAAAATTCAGGACAGAATAAAACAGTACTGCCAGGCCTATACCAATAAATAAACCTCCCTGGGTCGTTTCCAGGTAACGTTCAACAAACTGCATAACCTGGGGGATTAAATCAGCCTGACCGATAAAGGTATCTTCGAGGGAGCTACGGATTAGTTTTTCAATGCCAAATCCTTTTGCAATGGCAATAATCATGGCAAATGTTGGAATCACGGCAAACAGAATGGAATAAGTCAGTGCCGAGGCTTTTACATTTAAGTCTTCGTCGATAAAGCCCCTGACTCCTAGAATAATAGTTTTTATAAAACGGTAACCAAAGCGGCGCTTGCGGGTTAATTCATATTCAGTGATACGCCAAATATCAAATCGAATAAAGTTAACCATCCGATTGATAAATTCTATTAGCTTTGACATATGGGTGGAATGAAAGGTTACGGAATGAATGAAGAAGAAAAAAAATAGTAGGTCTGTAAGCCGGGTTCTGTATTCTACTTGCGTAAAACGTTTGTCATTTATCTCGAACAAATGTCACCATTTGCCTCTAGCAATCTACCCCCCGACATCGGGCGAGCAACCCTACATGCGTCGGTATACGTGATCTTGCAACCCATAAGACGTACGGCTATGAATGTTACCACCCATACCGGTGAGCTCTTACCTCACCTTTTCACCCTTACTCCGGCACAAGTGCCGGAGCGGTTATTCTCTGTTACGCTACTCTGCTCTCACAAACAGCTTCCCGTTAGGAAATATGGCGCTCTACGTTGCCCGGACTTTCCTCCATTCCGCAAGGGAACAGCGACAAACCGACCTACTATTTACCTGCAAAGATAGATATAATATTTTATATTTGTTTTAAATGTATATTCTATTTGATTTCAAGCACTTACTTGGGATACATAATTTAATTAAAGAAAAATTTCTTTATTCACCAACAATTATCTACTTTTGTTGTTTATTAATAAAACGAATTTAAATCAAAAATCAGATAAATGAGTCATCTAGGAATTAAAAAAGGAGAAAAGGTTGTCATCATAGGAGGCGGGTTTGCAGGTTTAGCATTAGCAAAGACTTTACGGAAAGCAGATTTAAAAGTAATATTAGTAGATAAACAGAATCATCATCAATTCCAACCGTTGTTTTATCAGGTAGCCAGTGGACGCCTTGAACCTTCCAGCATTTCATTTCCATTTCGCAAAGTATTTCAGGACAGTAAGAATGTAGATTTCCGGATGGCGGATATCACGAGCATTGATCCCAACGAACGAAAGATCATGACTTCGTATAACAGGACCATTACCTACGATCATTTGGTGATTGCAAGTGGTTGCCGTACAAACTTCTTTGGTAACCAGGAGATGAGTGAAAATGCTTTCTCCATGAAGACTACCCAGGATGCCATTGAAATTCGAAACAAAATGCTTTTTAGTTTTGAGAAAGAAATCTTTGCCCGTCCCGAAGAAAAACAGGCCTGGATGAATATCATCATCGTCGGTGCAGGGCCTACGGGAGTTGAGCTTTCAGGTGCATTCGCAGAATTGAAGAAGGACGTGCTGCCAAAGGATTACCATAACATTGATTTTTCAAAATTCAACATCATTTTATTGGAAGGTAGTAAGTATACCCTGAACAATATGAGTGAAGAATCTAAGTTAGCTTCCAGGAAGTATCTGGAAGAAATGTCTGTCATTGTAAAAACTGAAACATTTTTAGTGTCTTACGATGGAAATGTGGCTGTATTGAATACCGGTGAAGAGATACCTTCTAAAAATGTAATCTGGGCTGCAGGGGTCAAGGGAAATATCATCGAAGGCCTCTATGAACAGGATATTATCCGAAACAGATACATTGTCGACAGGTACAATAAGCTGAAAAGCTTCAAGAATATCTATGCACTGGGCGATGTGGCGCATATGGTTACCCCGAAATACCCGAACGGTCATCCCCAGGTAGCGAATGTGGCTATCAACCAGGCCAAGAACTTAGGCAAAAATATCCTAAAGTCCCTTAAGAATGAAAATGCAATCCCCGTTGAATATGAATACAATGATATGGGTATGATGGCTACCATTGGAAAACATAAGGCGGTTGTAGAATTGCCATTTATAAAATTCAAGGGACCTATAGCCTGGTACGTGTGGATGTTCTTACACCTGATGCTTATCCTGAGTGTGAGGAATAAAATCGTTATCTTTTTCAACTGGGCCTGGAGTTACCTCACCAGGGACACTTCGTTACGAATCATTACGAATATAAATTATAAAAAGGAAAAAGTAACCGATTATTAATTCCATAAAAAAGGCTTCCAGTGTTGGAAGCCTTTTTTTTTATGGAGTAGAATTATGTTTAAAATCAGTCAGTTACACCAGGTGTTCCAGTTGACTTACATTGTTGGCAATTTCCTCATTGGATAGTGAATAATTCACTAAGTCACCTGCCAGATACTGGTCGTAAGCAGCCATATCCACCAATCCATGACCGGAGAGGTTGAACAGGATGGTTTTACGGGTACCTTCTTCCTTGCATTTAATAGCTTCTTTAATTGCTGCAGCAATGGCATGTGATGATTCGGGAGCCGGAACAATGCCTTCGGTCTGGGCAAATAAAACACCTGCCTTGAATGAATCCAGCTGTTCAATATCAACTGCTTCCATCATGTTATCTTTCATCAGCTGGCTTACAATGGTACCTGCACCGTGGTAACGGAGTCCGCCGGCATGGATATGAGCCGGTGAGAAATTATGACCCAGGGTAAACATGGGCAATAAAGGAGTATACCCGGCTTCATCACCAAAATCATACTCGAATACACCACGGGTTAATTTAGGACAAGAGGCAGGCTCTGCAGCAATAAAACGGGTCTTTTTGCCTTCTTTGATTGAATGACGCATAAATGGGAAGGATATTCCCCCAAAGTTGGATCCACCACCAAAGCAACCAATGATGATATCAGGATATTCACCTGCCATCTCCATTTGCTTTTCAGCTTCCAGTCCGATAATAGTCTGATGCAGTGTTACATGGTTCAGCACACTGCCCAAGGTATATTTACAGTTTGGAGTCTGCATGGCCAGTTCAATGGCTTCCGAGATGGCAGTTCCCAAGCTTCCCTGGTAATTGGGATGAGCAGTCAGAATCTGTCGGCCTGCCTTTGTTGACATACTTGGCGAAGGAATCACCTGGGCACCCCAGGTTTGCATCAAGGAACGACGGTAAGGTTTTTGTTCATAGCTGATCTTTACCATATACACAGCAAGTTCCAGTCCAAAAACCTTGGCTGCAAACGATAAGGCAGTTCCCCATTGTCCGGCACCTGTTTCAGTGGTAATGTTGGTTACGCCTTCTTTTTTGCAGAAATAAGCCTGGGCCAGGGCAGAATTCAGTTTATGCGAGCCAACTGGACTCACACTTTCATTCTTAAAATAAATATGTGCCGGGGTATCCAGTGCTTTTTCAAGGTTATAAGCACGAACCAGGGGTGTTGGACGATAGATTTTGTATTGTTCGCGCACTTCCTGTGGAATTTCAATCCAGGGATCCTTTTGGTTTAATTCCTGATGGGCAAGTTCTTTGGCAAATAAAGGATACAAATCTTCCTCTTTCATAGGTTGTTTTGTGCCCGGATGCAGCATTGGCAAGGGTTTGGTTTGCATGTCAGCAACAATGTTATACCATTTTGTAGGTAATTCCTTTTCAGCCAACAGAAATTTTTTAGTTTTTTCCATGTTATATAAATATTATCTGTAAAAAAATGAATTGAATTCTGATTATAAAAAATCAGCCTGTCGTTTGAGTTAAACAACAGGCTGTTATGAAGGATTAATTATTTCTATTGTATACAAATACCACACCCAACCTCATTGTTTAAAACGATAGCCCAGCCAACGCCAGCAAAATTGAGATGCAATATGGTTCATGTTTTTTAGATTTTAACGAAGGCAAAGATAAGAACATTTTTGAAGAATTGAAATAGTTTGCTCTATTTTTTACTATTTTGAGTATATCAGGCTCAACAGACAATAAAAATTATAGAATAGGCAGTTAATCGGTTCTTTAAAATAAAAATTGTATTTTTGCACATTCATTTTTATAAAACAGAAACATATCATGATACAATCGATGACGGGCTTTGGTAAAGCCACTTGTGAATACGGTAATAAAAAAATAGTAGTTGAAGTCAAATCACTAAACAGTAAACAGTTGGATGTCTCAACACGTATTTCGGGCTTGTATCGTGAAAAGGATATTGAAATACGGAATGAGCTTTCCCAGAAACTGGAACGTGGCAAGATTGACCTGTCGCTCTATGTAGACAATTCAGGAAAGGAGTCGGTAACGCAGATCAATCAGTCGGTGGTTGAATCCTATTACCAGCAAATTAAAGCCATTTCTGATAAGATTGGCATTGAAGTACCGGCTAATTGGTTTGATGTTTTGTTACGTTTGCCCGATACCATGAGAACGGAAGCTGTCGAGTTGGATGAGAATGAATGGATTGAGATTCGTAAGACGATTGCCCTCGCCATTGAACAACTTACCATCTTTCGCATTCAGGAAGGCAAGTCACTCGAAGCAGTATTCAATGATAAAATAGCCCATATTAGCCAGTTATTGGACGATGTGGCACCTTTTGAATCCGAACGTGTTGAAAAGATCAAAGCAAGGTTGGAAGAAACCTTAATGGCTTTGTCCGATAAAATCGACTACGATAAGAACCGTCTGGAGCAGGAATTGATCTTTTACATTGAAAAGCTCGATGTAAACGAAGAAAAAGTACGTTTACGCAATCATCTGGAGTACTTTATCGAAACCATGCAACATGAAAAGTCACCGGGTAAGAAACTGGGTTTCATCGCCCAGGAGATTGGCCGTGAAGTAAATACGCTTGGTTCGAAGTCAAACAACAGTGAGATGCAAAAGATAGTTGTTCTTATGAAAGATGACCTGGAACAAATTAAGGAACAGGTGTTGAATGTGTTGTAAAAGGTCTAACGTCAAAGGTCAAAAGTCAAAAGTATAACAACTAAAGACTAAGGATCTTTTCTGGCTACCAACTACCTACTACCAATTACCCACTACCCACTACCTACTACCTACTATTAACTACCTACTAAACAGAGATGTCCGGCAAACTAATTATATTCTCAGCACCCTCGGGTGCAGGCAAAAGTACCATTGTTCATCATATTCTCACTTGCGGATTCAATATGGAGTTTTCCGTATCGGCTACCAGCCGTGCTCCAAGGGGGAATGAAGTGGATGGTGTTGATTATTATTATCTTACACCTGATGAATTCCGTGCTAAGATCCGTAAGAATGAATTCCTTGAATACGAAGAAGTCTATCCTGACTCTTTTTATGGAACCCTCCGCAGTGAAGTGGACCGTATAACAGGCGAAGGAAAGAATGTGGTCTTCGACATTGATGTCCTGGGTGGCATCAATATCAAGAAACAGTATGATGAACAGGCACTGGCTTTGTTTGTTGCCCCGCCAAGCATCGAAGTATTGCACCAACGCCTGGTAGGCAGGGGAACAGATACCCCTGAAATGATTGCCAAAAGGATAGGGAAAGCTGAATTTGAATTGAGTTTTGCCCCACAGTTCGATCGGGTGGTTGTCAATGATGACCTGGAGAAAGCTAAAAAGGAAGCCGAACAGCTAATCCGCCAGTTTCTAAGCAAATAAGTGTTCATACTATACGATGAAATCGGAACAATCAACAACAATTCAACCCGGTAAACGGATAGGGATCTATTCAGGATCGTTTAATCCCATTCATCTGGGACATCAGAAGCTGGCTGAATATCTGGTTGACAATGAACTTGTTGATGAGGTGTGGTTTGTGGTTTCACCCTGTAATCCGCTTAAGAAACAGGAAGAGGTGATTGATGAATATATTCGTCTGGAGATGTTATTACTGGCAATCCGTAATCAGCCTCGATTCAAGGCTTCCGACATTGAATTTACCATGCCGGTACCATCGTATTCCATCGACACCTTGCACGAACTGACTTCCCAATATCCTGTTTTTCAATTCTCCCTGATTATAGGCAGCGATAATGCACTGGTATTCGATCAATGGAAAGATTATGCACAACTTTTAGAAGAATATCCGGTAATGGTTTATCCCCGCCATGGGTATGATTTTGATTCTGTAGCCGGGAAATACCCACAAATGCAACTCCTGCAAAGTCCTTATTTTGATATCTCTTCCACACAGATCCGTGAATACATCGTACAAAAAAAGGATGTATGCCAATGGTTACATCCTTCTGTCTGTCAATTTATTAGTGATAATAATCTCTATCGGTAGTTTAAAGGAAAGGGTTGTTCTTTCTCTCGAATCCAATGGTAGTGGTGGGTCCATGCCCGCTATATACTACGGTGGAATCGGGTAAAGGCAGTAATTTATTTGTAATGGACAGGATCAGAGTGGCATAATCCCCTTTGGGTAAGTCGGTTCTGCCTATCGATCCTCGAAAGAGTACATCCCCGGCAAATAAAATCCCTTCCTTTTCTTCATAAAAAGCCATACTGCCCGGTGAATGACCCGGTACGTGCAATGCCTTCAAGGTAGTATTTCCAAATTTAAGTTCCTGGTTATCGGTGATATAATCTCCAATCGGTTGTGCTTCTTCATCGGCAGCAATACCAAATGAGCGGGTTTGGGCAACTACATTTTCCAGCAAATATTCATCCTCTTTACATGCTTCAGGCTTAATCCCATAGGTCGTATACAGGAATTTATTCCCAAACTGATGATCGAAATGCAGGTGAGTATTCAGTACCCGCTTCAAAACCAGGTTATTATTTTCAATATAATTCTTTAATGCCCTTTTTTCTATCTCTGAAATGCATCCGGCATCAATGACTACCGCTTCGTTGGTTTCATCGTATACCAGGTAAGTATTTTCCTGAATGGGATTGAAAGTAAATGTTTTTATTTTCATTTTTGAGTAGATTAAGTTGAGTAAGTTGATTAAGTTAATTGGTTGATTGAGTTGATTAAGTTGATTGAGTTAATTGGTTGAGTATGGTAATTGGTTGATTGAGTAGTTTGGTTGATTAAGTTTTCCATTATTTATGCTATTGCCGAATTAACTTAGTCAACTCAATCAACTTAGTCAACTCAATCAACTTATTCAACTCAATCAACTTATTCAACTTAATTAACTTAGTCAACTTAGTCAACTTAATTAACTTAGTCAACTCAATCAACTTAATATACCAATCAACTAGCTCACAAAGGAACGTACACAGCCTTCTTCGTTGCAAAATATTCTTCTTTAAAGAAATCCCTGACTTCGAACAGTTCCGCTACTTTCTTAAAAGGGAGTATTTCGTGTTGTAATTCACCTCCTTTCAAGCAAATAAGTCCGTTTGGCAGGGCATTGATTTGTTTTTTATTGATATTCTTCTTTACCAGCAGTACCAGGTCTTCCAATGGCATGACGGCACGGCTGACTACAAAATCGTATTTATCCTTTTCTTCCTGGACCCGTTGATGCTTTAAGGTGATGTTTTTTAACCCGATAGCTGTTGCTACTTCGGTACCTACTTTAATCTTTTTGCCGATGGAATCAATCAAAACGAACTTTGATTCCGGGAAAAGGATAGCCAGCGGTATCCCCGGAAAGCCTCCACCGGTACCAACGTCAAGAATGGTGGTACCCGGCTGGAAACGAATGATTTCTGCGATGGCCAGGGAATGCAATACATGATGTTCGTACAGGTTTTCAATGTCTTTCCGTGAAATGACATTGATTTTTTCGTTCCAGTCGATATATAATGGGTACAAAGCTTCAAACTGGGATATCTGATGCTCAGTCAGATTGGGAAAATATTTTAATATCAGGTCCATATCGTTTATTTTGACGTCAAAGTTAAGGGTTTTTTTCCTGAAAATAAAATCAAAATTCATTTCAGTTAGCTAAGTCGTTTTATAACAGCATGATTATCATGGTACATCCAAATGATTAAATCAAGTTTAGTTCCGGACGTTTAGCTATTTCTTTTTTTTGTATTATCTTTGCGCTCTATTTGGAATAAAAATACACGGTACCATTCCAAGTAGTGTTCTTATATTCAGACAATTATTTCATTTCAATCCCGAAAATTAGATATTAAAACTAAATATAAATTTATGAAAGCTTATGTTTTTCCCGGTCAGGGAGCTCAATTTGTAGGAATGGGCAAAGATTTATACGATCAATCCCCGTTGGCAAAAGAATATTTCGAAAAAGCGAATGATATCCTTGGATTTCGTATCACAGATTTAATGTTTGAAGGTACTCCGGAAGATTTAAGGCAAACAAAGGTTACCCAACCTGCCATTTTTCTGCATTCAGTGATCTCTGCTTTGGTTTTGGGCGATGATTTCCAACCCGATATGGTTGCTGGTCACTCCTTAGGCGAATTCTCTGCGTTGGTAGCCTCTAAAGCCCTGACCTTTGAAGATGGCCTGTTATTGGTTTCAAAGCGTGCTATGGCCATGCAAAAGGCCTGTGAAGCTGAAGAATCAACCATGGCTGCTATTCTTGGCTTAAGTGATGAAATCGTGGAAGAAGTTTGCGAATCGATCAAGGATGCCGTAGTGGTTCCTGCCAACTATAACTGTCCGGGACAGATTGTCATCTCTGGTTCTATCGAAGGTATCGATAAAGCATGTGAATTGTTGAAGGAAAAAGGTGCAAAACGTGCCTTGAAGCTAAGCGTAGGGGGTGCATTCCATTCTCCGTTAATGCAACCTGCCAGCGAAGAATTACAGGCTGCCATTAAAGCAACTGAATTCAGCACTCCGGTATGTCCTGTTTATCAAAATGTTAATGCTTACCCACAAACCGATCCTGCTGCTATCCGTGAAAACCTGATCGCTCAGCTAACTGCTCCGGTACGTTGGACCCAGACCGTTAAGAATATGGTCACCGATGGTGCTACTGAGTTTTTTGAACTTGGACCAGGTGAAGTGTTGAAAGGTCTGATTAAAAAAATTAATCCGGTAACAGTATAAGGATAAATACTCTCAAAATCTTCAACAGAGGATTAAAAAAGATGTAAAGATTAATTTCTTTGCATCTTTTTTTATCTTATAAAACAAATAATATAATTTCATAGATAATTTATCAATCTCATAAAAATGTAGTCTATCAAACAAAGAATAAGGTTGGTGTTTAGGGGAGATAATCTGGCTACTAAGGTTGAACAAAAAAATAAGGTTTTAAATGTAAGAAATTAAATACAACAAAAAATATGATTGAAATAGTTGTAAATCGCTATGAATAAGTAGTTAATAAATTGGCTTTTTCATCTCTTCAAAGTTATCTTTATTGATTTTCGATCACTGTTCGTTGGGGATTTAGTAGTTAAGCTGCACCTCAAAACAAAATAAAAGAAAAACTTATTTTTATTTTTTAACCTTAGTAGCAAATCAGATCTCTAATATTAAACCTTATTCTTTGAAATGATAATTAAATGTAGTCAATCAAAGAATAAGGTTGGTGTTTAGGGGAGACAAACTGGCTACTAAGGTTGAACAAAAAAATAAGGTTTTAAATGTAAGAAATTAAATACAACAAAAAATATGATTGAAATAGTTATAAATCGCTATGAATCAGTAGTTAATAAATTGGTTTTTTCATTTCTTCAAAGTTATCTTTATTGATTTTCGATCACTGTTCGTTGGGGATTTAGTAGTTAAGCTGCACCTCAAAACAAAATAAAAGAAAAACCTTATTTTTATTTTTTAACCTTAGTAGCAAATCAGATCTCTAATATTAAACCTTATTCTTTGAAATGATAATTAAATGGAGTCAATCAAAGAATAAGGTTGGTGTTTAGGGGAGACAAACTGGCTACTAAGGTTGAACAAAAAAATAAGGTTTTAAACGTAAGAAATTAAATTCAACATAAAACATAATTGAAATAGTTGTAAATCGCTAAAAGTAAGCCGATAAGAAAATTTATTATTCATTCTTTCAAAGTTATCTTTATTGATTCTTAATCACTGTTTGTTGGGGATTTAGTAGTAAAGCTACTCCTCAACAATAAATAAAAGAAAAACCTTATTTTTTATTTTTTAAACTTAGTAGCAAAGCAGGCCCCTAATATCAAACCTTATTCTTTGAAATGATATTTAAATGTAGTAAATCAAACAAAGAATATGGTTGTATAAAAATTAATGATATTTTAAAATACTAAATATAAGATTCTAATATCAAGTTCTTTGCATCTTTTTTTATGTACAGTTTTTACTGACAAAGAATTTTTAGTACTTTTGCTTTCCAAAATTAAAATTAAATTATTACCCTATAAATCGGATTAAGGTTCTTATTCAGCTCTTTAATTACGAATTATGCATTCTAAATTATGAATGATGCACTGCGAATGATGCATTGCGAATTATAAATTATTACAATTATGTTCAGAACAAACAATTGCGGCGAGCTTCGCCTTCTCAATGTAGGAAAGAAAATAACCCTGGCAGGTTGGGTGCAACGTACACGCAAGATGGGTGGAATGACCTTTGTGGATATCCGTGACCGTTATGGCATTACCCAGTTGGTTTTCAATCAGGATGTTAATGCCGGATTGTTCGAACTGGCCAATTCGCTGGGACGCGAATACGTGATTCAGGTGACAGGCGAAGTGGCAGTGCGCAGCAACAAGAATGCAAATATGGAAACAGGGGATATTGAAATCCTGGTTTCTGAAATGACCGTGCTGAACGAATCAAAAACACCACCTTTCACCATCGAGGACAACACCGATGGCGGTGATGATATCCGCATGAAGTACCGCTATCTTGATTTGCGTCGTAACACGGTGCGTCATAACCTGGAACTGCGCCACCGCATGGCCTTCGAAACCCGCCGTTACCTGGACGAATTGAACTTTATGGAAGTGGAAACTCCCGTCCTGATTGGTTCTACGCCCGAAGGTGCCCGTGACTTCGTGGTCCCATCGCGTATGAATCCGGGCGAGTTCTATGCCTTGCCGCAATCTCCCCAGCTGTTCAAGCAATTGCTGATGGTGTCCGGTTTCGATCGTTACTTCCAGATTGTGAAGTGTTTCCGTGACGAAGACTTGCGTGCCGACCGTCAGCCTGAGTTTACCCAGATCGATTGTGAGATGTCGTTTGTCGATCAGGAAGATGTATTGCAGATTTTTGAGGGAATGGTGAAGCATTTGTTCAAATTTGTAAAAAATATCTCCTTCGAAGATGCATTTCCACGCATGACGTGGCATGATGCCATGAACCAGTATGGTTCTGATAAACCGGATATCCGATTCGACATGAAGTTCGTGGAATTGAAAGAAGAAGTTTCCGGGCATAATTTTGTGGTTTTCGACAGCGTACCGTTTGTGGCAGGGATCTGTGCCACCGGTTGTGCCGGATATACCCGAAAACAGCTCGATGAATTGACTGATTTTGTAAAACGCCCTCAGATAGGAGCGAAGGGGATGGTCTATATCCGTTGCGAAGCCGATGGAACTTTCAAGTCTTCGGTGGATAAATTCTATACCAACGATGATTTAAAAGTCATTGCTGCCAAATGCAATGCCCAACCGGGTGATTTGATTTTGATGCTTTGCGGGGATAAACGCAAGACTCAAAAGGCCTTATGCGAATTACGCCTTGAAATGGGAGCCAGGTTAGGTCTTCGTAATAAGGATGTGTTTGCACCGCTGTGGGTCATTGACTTTCCGCTCTTTGAATTCGATGAGGAACTGCAACGTTATTTCGCTATGCACCACCCATTTACATCTCCTAAACTGGAAGATGTTCCGTTGCTGGATACTAATCCGGGAGAGGTTCGTGCCAATGCATACGATATGGTGGTGAACGGTGTGGAGTTGGGTGGAGGATCTATCCGTATCCACAACAGCGAGCTGCAAAACCGTATGTTTAAGTTGCTTGGATTTACCGAAGAAAAGGCCCAGGCTCAGTTTGGGTTCCTGATGAGTGCCTTCCAGTACGGTGCGCCACCTCACGGGGGACTTGCTTTCGGGCTGGACCGCTTTGTTTCGCTATTCGCCGGCCTCGACAGTATCCGCGATTGCATAGCATTCCCAAAAAACAACTCCGGACGTGATGTTATGATTGATGCGCCATCGGTAATCGATCAGTCACAACTCGATGAATTGAACCTGATAGTGGATATTAAAGAGAAAAAAGCATAATCGGGTACAGTAAATAGTATTCAATTAAGTATAAAACAGAGTCACTAATTCTTCGGGGTTAGTGACTCTGTTGTTTTAAGGCAGGATGGCGATAGAGGCCTTCAAAAAGAGGGGTTTCCAATTATCGGTATATTCTATTTTACATAATATAAATTATAGGACTCATTGATACTGTATTTCCAGTCCCTGAGAATCGCATGAATTTGGGTTCAACAGACAATCATTCAGCTCATTGGATTCTAATGGAATGATTCAAATTCTAATGAATGGATTCTCAGGATTTGTCACAACGAATCAGGATCACGATCAACCTAAAACAGATATCAGGTTAAAATTTCAGTTTAAGAAAACTTCATGGTAAAACAATAATTCTTAAAATTTAAAGTTATATAGTCTAAAGAGCAGATTTTAAAAGATTTAAAAGTATCCTTGATGCTTTTTGGAATTGATTTATTTCTGAAATAGACGGGAAATAATTCAAAATTATCCAGTTTGCATTCACTTTTCAGATTTTTCCGGGACATTTTTACTGAATCTAGCTATTTACCCTGCTCCGGTGTGTTAATTTTATATTTTTTCATTGCCAACCCCCTACCCGACTTGTTGATTTGAATTCCGGGTGGTTAAAATATAATTTTTCGCTGGTTTTGCTTCAGAGAATCATCTTTATCCTGATTCTATCATATCTTCATGATGTAACTGATATTCCTTAGATATCCCATAGATGTCTCTTAGATATCCCATAGATATCCCATATCATTAATAAGTAGTGATATCTAAGGTATATGTAAATGATAAGTATACTAAAATTATATTTATACAGAAATATGATAGCGAATAGCAGGTAACTCCTTTAAAAAAGAATATTTACCAGAATTAGCAACAATTATTGTTTAACCTTTCTTTAAAATTTACAAGTATGGCAATTTCAAAAAGCATTATGCAACTGGAGGGCTCCCTGGCCAACGTAAGCATGTACAAGATGCACGGCAGTGACAAAGTAATTGTCCGCGCTAAAGGCGGTCCTACCAAAGATCAGATTAAAACGAAACCAAAATTCAAGAAAGTACGGCAAAACAACAGTGAATGGGCTGGCTGTACCCGCATGGGAAGCAAGATCCGCAAATCATTTGAAGTAATGAAGCGCCTGGAGGATTATCCGGTGACAGGTGCGCTGAATGCCATTTGCAAGGAGATTCAGAAGCTGGATACCGCAGGCACTCACGGCAGACGGGCCATCCGGTTATCCCAACACAAAAACATGATTTCGGGCTTCCCGTTCAGCAACAAGCAGGTGTTGGAGAGTGTGCTGCGTGTGCCCATTGAAACATCACTTAACAGAATGACCGGTGAAGCAACGATCGAAATTCCGGAGGTGAATGCGGAGATGTACCTCTACAATTTCCGGAACCTGCCCTATTACCGCATTGTGGCCAACCTGAGCGGGGTGTGCGACCTTTCGATCCCGGACAATAAAGCCAAGTACGAAGCCCCTTACTACGGCTATTGCGACAAGAAGCTGGGTAGCTTCGAATCGGAATGGATACCTACCCTGGGCGTACAACCTGCCCGAAGCATCCTGTTGAAATACCCGCTTGCCGATAACCCGATACCTGATGAAGTAACCCTGCTACTGTGCCTGGGCATTGAATTTGGAAAAGTGGGAGTTGCTAATATCCCTTGTGGAGTGAAATATGCAGGGACAGGGAAGATTGTTAGGGTGGGTTGATTGGTTAATTACTAAATAGGTTGGTTGAAGTAACTTAATTTTTATTTATGGCAAAACAACCTACTTATTGATAACCGTGCAGACTGTAGTTTCTGCACGGTTTTTAATTTGTTTTATTTTAAAATTCTTGTGGTTCATTTATAATTATATTACTATATATGTTAAAATGCAGAATATTTTATGTATGTTTGTAGATCAAAATAAAAATGTTTTTTTACTTTAATAAATTGAGTTATGAAACTTAATTTGTTAAATGATAATCCCAAAATAGTATTGAGAGAAACAGATCAAATAATTAATTTTTAAAACAAACTTTAATCAAAATGGAAACACTTTTGTACAAAAAAGCCTTTGACAATACTATTTGGAAAAATGAAGAAAAAATCAATTATTTAAAGGACAATATAAAAAAGATTGAAGCTGTAGCAGAAAAGTATCTTAAAAGCATTTCTGAGGATTTTCCTCAATTAACAGATCATTCTTTGAAACATTCAAAAATGTTGTGGAACTATGCAAATATTATTGTAGGTGATAAAAAAAAGTTTTTAAATCCAATTGAGGCTTTTGTTTTACATATTGCTTTTTTAATTCATGATTCTGGCATGTGTTTTTCAATATTAAACAATAAAAAAGAAATTGAAGAAGATTTTCTTTATACTGATTTCATTAAACAAAATGGGGATTCAATAGAAATAAAAAATGCTGCTTTATTTTATACTGTCAGACAACGACATGGAGATTTTGCATTAAGAGTAGCAACTGATAAACTAAGGGATGATGAATATTTAATACAAGATATAAATTTAAGAGAAGAATTAGGTGAGATTATTGGAAAAATAGCAAAAAGTCATTCTTGTAATATAAATTATATTGAAAGAGAATTTGGAATAAGCTATTGCAATCCTAATTTTCCTACTGACTGGGCAATTGACTGTCAAAAACTTTCTTTTATATTAAGAACATCAGATGCAGCTCATATTGATAATTTACGTACTCCTAAATCTTTTAAAATGATTAAAGAAATTTCAGGAGAATCAAAAGAACATTGGACTTTTCAGAAAAAATTAGGTTTTCCTCAATTATCAGAAGATAACTTATTAATTTATACGACTAATACACCATTTAGAACAAACGAACAAAAAGCTTGGTGGTTTTGTCATGATTCATTAATGGTATTAGATAAAGAACTTAAAAATGCAAACGAATATTTTGAAGTAAAGAAAAAAGAATCTTTTTCAGCAAAAGGAGTTAAGTCAATTCATGATACTTTACATTTAGGCAAAAATTATATAAAGACATTCGGTTGGACATCTGTTGATACTAAGGTAAAAGTTACTGACCCTATTCATATTGCCACTGAACTAGGGGGAGTAAAATTATATGGCAATATAAATTTTGCTGTAAGAGAATTAATCCAAAATAGTATTGATGCTATTAATCTTTATAGAGTTCAAACAGGTCAGGATAATATTAATGTAGGTGAAATAAAACTTTCAATAGAGAAAAAGAATGAAGACTATTATTTTACAATTACTGATAATGGTATAGGAATGAGTCAAACTTTACTGACAAATGAATTACTAGATTTCGGTGGATCATATTGGAAAAGTAATAGATTTAATATTGAACATGAAGGAGCTTGGACAAAAGGTTTTAAATCAATAGGTAAATTCGGTATTGGATTCTTTTCTATTTTTATGCTTGGTGAAAATATTACCGTCACATCATGGAAATATGGTGAAGGAATTAATATGATGAAAACTCTTGATTTCTATGATGGTTTAAAAAGTATACCAATTTTAAGAGAACCTACTTCTGATGAAAAAAGGTGTGTTATAGATCGGGGAACATCAATTAAAATAAAGCTTTTTGAAGATCCTTATTCAATAAAAGGCTTCATTGGAAATTCACAATTTATTGATAATACATTTTTTACGTTAACAAAGTATTTTTGTCCATCATCTAATGTGAAAATATCTATAAATGAATTAAACGGTATTGAAAAGTCTATTCAACCAAATTATTTATATTCTTTGACATTAATTCCTTTTGTCGATTATGTGAATTTCCCTAAACAAAATAATCCCTATAATGGAATATTAGAAATATATAAGAGTTTAAAAATTGATTTAATTGAAATTTCCGATAATGATATAATTTATGGGAAATTAGTAATGCTTCCTCAAATTGGAAATATTGGAATATCTTCTTTGGCAATAATTTTGTCAAAAGGAATAAGAATAAATGAGATAGGAGGTATGCTTGGTTATGTTATAACAGATGATGTTGTTTCCATAAAACGAGATTCTTTTACAAAATTAATTCCGTATGAAATATTAAAAAAATGGGCCATAAAGCAGAAACATATGATAGAAATAAATAATCTTAAAGATTTATATTCTATTTCATATATTGGTTTATTAATGACTTTTAATCTGTTCGATAATATGTTACCTATCGCATTATCAAAAAAAACTAATAAGTATAGCTATGTATCAATTCAACAGCTTAAATCGATTCTAATTAATAAAACCGAAATTAATTTTTATATAGAAGGCCATACTTCGTCTGGAAGACTCCCTGAATGTGAAGGTTTAATACTATTACAACACAGATTTGGTATAAGTAACATTGTAAAAGATGAAGATCAAAACAAATTGATTAATTATAAAGATTTAATAGGCAGTATTATTAAAGAAGTATGGGGAGATTATAAAATGGAACAAGAAAATCTAATGATGAAAAATGGATATAACACTGAAATGCCTTATTTATTGATTGAAAAATATACTAAACTATAATTATTATTTTCTATAAATTCGATCAATAAGAGCTAATTTACATTTAATTAATATATTCAAAAATAGATAATAACAAATAATCTCCAATTCAATATTAATCGAATTGGAGATTATTCATTTAAAAAAAATCCTTTTGATGGATTATTTTTTCTCCTTAGGTTTAGTTTCTATTGGAAGGATTCCACCCGCCATATCCCCAATGATGTTTATGAGTTCACTGCCTGTAGGGATCACAATCTTGGCATTCTTTGAAAGGGATACTTCCACTGCTTCCAGTTTGCGCAGGAGTTGGGCGTTGCCTATGAAGTATTTGTTGGCAGCATCATTCACCAGGCGAATGGCTTCGGCTTCCCCTTCAGCATGCAGGATCTTCGATTGTTTGAAACCTTCGGCCTCCTTGATGGAAGCACGCTTGATACCATCGGCAACAGTCTCGGCAGCTGTGGCAGAATCGATAGCAGCTATCTTCTCATTTTCAGCTTTAACCACTTTATTCATGGTTTCCTGCACATCCTTGGGAGGATCAATCTCCTTGAGTTCGGTACGTACTATTTCAATACCCCAGTTCTCAGTCTCATGATGGAGTGTATTGTAGAGTTCTGCATTGATCTTGCCACGTTCGCTGTTGGCTGACTTGAGGGTAAGCGTACCAATGATATTACGCAGCGTGGTGCGGGCCAGGTTGACAATCTGGTACCTGTAATTGTTGACATTGTAGATTGCCCCTTTGACGCTTTCCTCCTCGGCCTTGACACGGAAATAAACCTGTGCATCGACACTCGCATTCAGGTTATCGTTGGTAATAATCTCCTGGGGATCGGCATTCACCATTTGCTCAGTGACATTGACGATATACATTTTATCAATCACCGGAATAATCCAGTGGAAACCGGGTTTAGCAAATTTAATGTACTTGCCAAGCCGTTCAATCAAGCCTCGTTCGGTGGGACGGATAATTTTAATACCGGTAAAAAATACGAGGACCAGAAAAATAATGACATACACATAGATCATAGTAACTCCCTTCTTTTTAGATGAATACTGAATTAAACTGGTTTAAAATGAATATTAATCACTGTAAAATTACATTATATTTTTAGGTATAACATTACATTTCTTATTTAAATTAAAGTTTCCTTAGTCCTATAGGCAATATTCCATTAAATCAATTGCTGTTCAATTAATAACATCCCAAACAGGACGAAAGTTGACATATTCAGCCAACAAAAATAAGATTCGTTAAACCAATCTTAGTGAGATTGAGCCGGTACAATTCAAACTGGGTTCACTCCTGCCCCATTGTCACGGCCATTCTCGAAAAGATTGAGGGGTTTGGATTACTTTTTTGGACTGTTGATAAATAAAGTTAAAGAAATGGTTTGAAATATAAAAAGGAATGTGTAGTTTTGAGCTGAATTAAGAATATTTTGTGGCTTTTGATCCTTTTGAGTTGTATTTCTACCTTAAATGACTGTTTCTAAAAATAAATCATTGACAATGAGCAAATCATCATTTATTTGTTTTAGCATGTTGCTTATGAATGTCGCATTGGCATTTGGCAATATCAATTACATTGACATTCATAAAATTGATACTGGAGAGAAATATCTTACCTCTTTTTCGTATGTAAAAGAAAATCAGGCATTTTATGATCACTGGTCACCGGAATGGAAATATGAACTGAAAAAGGAGGTGTTGATTTCCCAATTAAAAGAGGCTTATACAGTTTTTAATTCGATACCGGACAAGAATACTGAGTTGCTGTTGCTCATGGCTGATATTTCCCATTATTTATATAATCTGGAAGTAAGCAGTGAGTATCAGACTGCATTGGATAATTATCAGGCAGCCATTCGCAAGAGTCCTGATGATTACCGTGGGTACTGGTTTCTGGCCAATCATTATGCATTGAGCGATAATGCGATCAAGGGGGTAGAAATGTTCCTGAAAGCAGAAAAAATACTGCCCACAGTTAAACCGGCTGATTTCTGGGAGGAATACGTAAAAGCGATGGCATTTGCCAACATGCCCTCCCATGCCATTTACAGCATGGATAAAACGCGGAGTATCCTGGGACGGGAAGGAAATACAGAAAATGTATTGGGTGAAGGAATTCTGAAACAACTGGGTGATGCCAACAGGAACAGCAACTACAAAAAGGAAGAACTCTGGTATGCCTCAAAAGGTGAAAAGGTGGCTTTCATTTGCAGGCCTTTGGGAATTAAACTGTTGATAGATTCTACCTGGCAGGTTTCACCTTTTGATTACAAAAATCATGCCTGTGGGTTTACGATAGAACCACCAACAGTAAAAAGCAAAAAGGGTAAGGAAATAGGTTTTTCGATAGCCGTCCTAATGAAAGTGGCCAATGATTCGGATAAACTGGAAGACTATATCAACAATATTTCCGGTAAGTACCAGAATAAAACCAAAATACAATTTTCGGAAAAATATAAAGACCTGATAGCCTACGATATAAAAGATAAAAGTATTTATAAGAATTGGGGTGGATCGCATTTATATTCCATTGGCATTGAACGTACTGCTCCCGAATACCCGGGTTTAATGCTGGAGAATCCGGTTGCTTTACCACACATGGAAACAGGGAAAGTAAATTTTTTTACGGCAACAGGAGGCAAGACGAGGTTTAAAGGACGGATATTTTATACTATACTGCTGGATACCTGTGAAGATATTCATGATCAGTCATTTGAAATCTTTAAAACATTTTTCGAGAACCAGCTGGTCATTGAATAGACCATGGATATCCGCGCTATAGACTGTCTAAACCGGTTATTTTGCATGATGGAATGGACACTTTTTTATAGAATAAACTGAAATTAAACAATTGAGAATAATAATTTTGAACGATATGAGACGACAAGACAGGGAAATAACCCGCGAAGAAGCAATCGGGATACTGGAAAAAGGTGAATATGGGGTGCTATCAATGAGCACACCTGCAAATGAAGGATACGGGATTCCTTTGAATTACATTTTGTATAACAATGAACTATATTTTCACTGTGCCACAGCAGGTTTAAAGGTTGAAACGCTGAGAAATAACAACAAGGCATCGTTTTGCGTGGTGGGAAAAACAAAAGTATTGCCTGATGACTTTGGCACCTTGTACGAAAGTGTGATTGTGGCAGGAACGACCTCCGAAGTTGAAGGAAGTGCAAAACTAGAAGTCCTGAAGCAATTCATGGTAAAGTATTACGGGGAATGCAACCGGGAAGGAATGGAATATATTGATAAACTGCATGAAAAAGTGATTGTGATTAAGATGGTGATGGAATCGGTAACCGGGAAAGCAAGGAGACAATAAAAAATTTGAAATGAATTTATTATATATATTTTTATTGCTGGATTCTAATTTATATCCCAGTAAAGCAACTTTTGGAATGCCTCATAATATCACCCAGGATGTACCGGATGATATTTCAGTATTTGTTTTATCGGCTTTTGTGATATTCGCCATCTATGTGGGCATTCGGGTTTGGTTGAGCCTAAGGAAAGACAAATTGAACAATAAAAAGATATAAAGAAAATATCACTTTACAAATTAATAATTTCATTCATCAACATATCTATGAAAGCACTGATTCTAGTTTCAACAATTTTACTTTGTTCCATGTCCATCTTTGGACAAAATATCAATCCCAACTATGATGAGAAGCTGGCTAAGGAGTTGCATGCAGACGAGCGTGGGATGAAAATGTATATCCTGGTAATACTTAAATCAGGAAGTAATCAAGAGACCGACAAGGCAGTCAGGGACAGTTTGTTTGCAGGCCATTTTGCCAATATAAACCGGTTGGTTGCATTAAAGAAAATGGTTGTAGCCGGTCCGTTGGAAACCAATGACCAATCGTACCGGGGTATCTTTATACTCGATGTAACCACCAAGGAGGAAGCTATGGCATTGCTTGATGCAGACCCGACCATTAAACAGAAGATTTTTGAGGCTGAATATTATGAATGGTATGGATCGGCTGCCCTGCCAGAATACCTGAAGACAGCTGAGAAGATCAGGAAAAAGCTGTGAGAATCAAGAGTCAAGACAAAAGATTCAAGACAAAAGATTCAAGAGTCAAGAACCAAGAGTCAAGATAAAAGACATAAACACAAGATATTACTCATTAAAATCAAACAATAAAACACCTTAAATAAATTAAAAAACACATGAAAAACATTTTAGTATTTGGAGCATCGGGTGGTACGGGCCTGGAAGTAGTGGAGCAGGCATTGGAAGCTGGCCACAATGTAACCGCCATTCTTCGTAATCCTGACAAATTCCCTATCCGTCATGAGCACTTGAGGATCATTCAGGGCGATGTATTGAATCTCCAGGGCTATGAAAATTCGTTCTTTGGAATGGATATGGTCATCTCTTGCCTGGGATCACGAAGCAGGGAAGCCACCACCGTTTATTCACAAGGGGTGACCAACATTATCCAGGCCATGAAGAAGTTGAAAATGGAAAGGATAATCTGTCTGTCGGCCGGTGGAGTTGAAATAGCACC
>JAQTUE010000075.1 GCA_028710415.1 Paludibacter sp.
TGCAGCCTATGAAATAATAATACAGAAAACCCAAACCACCTCCAGCCACAACAGCGATCAGTGGTTTCAGAAAGGACCATGAAGTCAGAAATTGCTTAATATTTTTCATTTGATAGCCTATTTTTCATTTGGGAAATTATTCAGAATCCATCCATTCATACCATCTGTCATTTGATAAACAATTTTGAATCCGTTCTGAACCATATAGTCTACGGCAACTTTGCTTCGATGGTTTGTGCGACAGTGCACAATATAGTTGGAGTTGCGGTCTAATTTGCTGATTTTTTGTAAAGCATCAGGCTGCCTGATGTCAATGTTTAATGCCCCTTTGATGTGTCCCTGGTGGTATTCATCAAAAGTACGTACGTCAATAATGACCCATTTTCGGGGCTGCTGGAGCATCATATACACTTCTTTTGAGTTTGCCTCAATACATTCTGCTTTTATGGCTGAAAGGGAACTGAGCAAGAGCATTGTTATTGAAAGGATGGTTTTAATCTTCATTGAGTTTATTGATATGGATTTTTTATCATACAACTATTTCTTTTTTCTGCAAGTATTGATGCCAAAAGGCAGGTATAACGGACAGAAACGGATCAGGGCCGTAAGGATAAGAACCCCTGAAAAAATGAGCAGCACAATGGCCAGAATGCCTGAAACGACGTGTGAAAAATAGAGTGCGATTGCGACGAGAGCCAACAGTATCCTGAAAGCTTTGTCAATGGTTCCGATGTTCTTTTTCATCTCATTCTTTTTTATATTTTACATTTAGGCATTCGAGCAAACTTGCCAAATAATTGTTCCCTTTTATGAGCAAGCTCATGGTTTCGTTTTATTTGATGGACTGCTCTAGTTTTTTGTAACGACTGCCCTCATGGGACATTGCCTAGCACATTTGCCGCATTCAATACATTTATCTTCATCAATGACTGGTAAACCATAACCATTCTGAGAGATTGCGCCTACCGGACAAACAGGTATGATGGGGCAACGGTGGTTTTGCGGACAAGCACGCGGGCTGATTGTAAGTGCCATATTTGTAAATTTTTCGTTGTAATGATCTTTTCTTATGGATACAAAGATATCATGTAAAAAAAGAAAGCGCCTGAATCTGACGCTGTAATAATACGACTCAGAGGTTGAATTTGGACAAGTTTTTTCTTGATTTAAAACAACCTGACAAAAAGAATGGCATTGGTTTGGCTACAATTTTCAGTGTCTGCTCTTTGCTATGAAGTTTGTAATTCTCTCAAAAACCATCAGATATAAGGTGAAAATGATTTTTCTAAAGAATATCCTCTGTAAAGAATTCAGATGAATTTACTAAAAGGTACTTCTTCTTATTAAATGGAAATTACATTTAGTCTTTTTGAATGATTTTTCTAGAATCATTTTTGCGGCTAATTCACCCATTTGTTTAAAATCAGTAGAAAGAGCTGTTAATCCATTTAAAATAATTTCATTAATTGGAGATTCATTATATGAAATAATGCCAATATCCTTCCCAATTTTGTAATCTTTCGTTTTTGCAGTTCGAATGAGTTCGATCAGTTCAGAATCAAGTTGGCTGTTTATAATTAGAAATGCTTCCTGTTTTTGTATGTTATTCGTATTTATGTTTTTGTGTACCTCAACATTAATCTTGTTTTCAGTACAAAACTTTAATATCCCTTTTTCTATTAAGGGAGCATACAAACTACCTGACATTGATATTACATTGAGTTTTTTAAATCTTTTGAATGCATTAATGTCTTCCATCATTCCATTATATATATCCTGCTCAAAATCCTGGTATGCTGAGCCAAAGTTGCCGGATAATCCTTCTATATACCTGTCAAGTATGATCAGTTTTCGGTTAGGAATTCTTTTTAGGTTTTTGATTACTCTTTTTTGAGTGTCAGGTCGTAGAGGAAAATGAGGAGTAACCAAGTAATAATCAAACTTATCCAGATTTTCTTCAATAAAGTGTTCAAATAAATCAATATCTTGGTTGTGTAAACGGATTGTTATTTCTGAATTTTCACCGATATTCGCAATGAACGAACTATACAGAACCTGTTTATAGGTACTTATCTTATCAAAAATGAGAAGTATTTTTATTTTGTTTTGACCGTTATTTGTAATATAAAAGCCTTTTCCCTGGGATGATCCAATGATTCCTTTATCCCTAAGAATGGAATAGGCCTTTTTTACTGTTTCTTTTGAGATTTGCAATTCATTGGCTAGTTCATTCATAGAAGGAATGTAGTCACCATCTCTGTAAACCCCTTTATCCACTAGGTTTTGGATATCCTGAATGAGTTGTTTGTAAACTGGAATTTGGGCGCTAAGTTCAATTTTTATTTTTGATTTCATAATTAAAAGTTAATCGAGTTCAAATGTTTGGTATTCAAAAAATATGTTTTTGCAAAAATAAATAATATCTGTTTGCATTTTAAATAAAATTGTTATATGTTTGCACCACACTACACCACACCATGACATTGCTTTATTCTAGTGTGGTTTCAGGTGCAAATATAACCATAATTGAATTCTATGAAAAACATTGATGAAAGAAATGAATCTAAGCAGCCCAAAAGAAAAGCATGGACTGCAATGCTTTTGATGCTGTTTTTTTGTATGCTTAGTATCAATTTAATGGCTCAGAATTTAACTGTCTCCGGAAGTGTGAAAAGCACTTTGGGAGAACCTGTTCCAGGTGCTAGTATCGTTGTGAAAGGAACAAACAGGGGAACGATGACAGATGCTAATGGAAATTATTCGTTGGGTAAAGTCTCTTCGGATGCGGTTCTTGTCTTCTCTTTTGTTGGAATGAAAAAACAAGAGATTAAGGTTGATGGAAAAACAAAAATTAACCTTGTATTGGAAGATGATGCGATTGGGTTAGATGAAGTTGTAGCTGTTGGTTATGGTACATCCCGCCGGAAGGACCTGACCGGCTCAGTGGCATCTGTGAGCGGAGCCACTCTGAGGGATATTCCAGTAACGTCTGCTGCTGAAGCTATTGTTGGTAGAATGCCCGGGGTGCAGGTGACCAGAACGGAAGGATCACCAGATGCCGATATTAAGATTCGTGTGCGTGGTGGTGGTTCTCTTACCCAGGATAATTCACCGCTGTATATTGTAGATGGGTTTCCAGTAGACAACATTAATGATATTGCTCCTACTGACATTACTTCTATTGATGTTCTGAAAGATGCATCTTCAACAGCCATCTATGGTGCACGTGGAGCGAACGGAGTTATTCTCATTACGACAAAGGGAGGATTTGACGGTAAGGGGAAAGTAAGTTACAATACCTATTATGGAGTGAAGAAAATCACAAAAATGCTTGACGTTCTTAATCCTTACGAGTATGTATACTGGCAATATGAACTTCAAAATGCAACAAATCCCAACCTTGAAAGCTATTATGGTGATTTTCAAGATTATTCATTGTACAAAAAGATGAAAGGAACAAATTGGCAAGATGAAGTCTTTGGCCAGACAGGCACAAGTCAATATAACAATATCGCAGTAACCGGAGGATCCAAAACCTCAAAATACAACATCAGCCTTACCCGTAATGATGAAAAAGAAATCATGATCGGTTCAGGTTATACAAGGACCAATCTAACCATTAAAACATACCATAAGATAAACGATTGGCTTAATCTTGATTTAAATACACGATTGTCAGATAATAACCTGAAGGGGGGAGGAACGACATCCAATAGTCGTTTGTCACATGCATTACAATACCGTCCGGTTAACGGGTTAAGCGAATTCATAGATTATTCTTTGACATCAAATGATTATGAGACGACCAGTGCTTATATATTAAATCCGGTTGATCAGACTAATGATGATTATCGCCGCACAAAGAATCTACTATTTAACTTTAATGGCGCGGCAACAATTAAGTTATCGAATAATTTAAACTATCGTTTAGAGTATGGAACCCAATACGGAGAAAATACTTTAAAACGATTCTACGGAATACATACATCAAATGCTTTAAGTTATGGAGAACAACCTCTTGCTTCAATTGAGAAAACAAATACAAAGAATTACAGGTTGGCAAATATCTTAAATTATACCAAAAAAGATTTTCTTCCCGGTAATAACCTGACAGTAATGGTTGGAGAGGAATTGAATTGTGCGAAGTCTGACGTTATTACGACTTCTGCAAAATACTTTCCAAAGTATATTGATGTGCTTAGTGCTTTAAGCATGATGCAATTGGGTATTGCAGATCCGATTGTTACTGCAGACAATCCTGCAAATAAGGTCTCCTCCTTTTTTGGGCGTTTAAATTATGATTACAAAGGAAGGTATCTCGCTTCTGCAACTTTTCGTGCAGATGGTTCAAGCAAATTTGCGCCAGGAAACCAATGGGGATATTTCCCATCAGCTGCATTGGCCTGGCGTATTTCGGATGAGCCTTTCATGTTGATGACAAAACAGTGGTTATCAGATCTAAAATTACGCGTAAGTTATGGTGAATCAGGGAATAACAGGATATCTGATAATGCATGGAAGAAGACTTTTAGTGTCTTATCCTCGGGGTTGTATATTGATGGAAATGAAACAACGCCTACGCCATATATTCTTCCAAATACAGTTCTTTCCAATCCAGACTTAAAATGGGAAACAACAATAACTCGAAATATAGGTTTGGATTATAGTTTGTTTAAGCAACGATTGTCTGGATCGATTGAAATTTATAAAAATACCACGACTGATTTACTCATATCTGCGACCATACCTTCAAGTTCTGGTTACTCACGACAATGGCAAAATATTGGACAAACATCCAATAAAGGACTTGAATTTGTTTTGAATGGGATCATTTATGAAAACAAGGATTTTAAATTATCAACATCATTTAATATTGGATTTAATAGAAATAGGATTGATAAACTGGGTGATACGAAGCAGTGGGAACAATCATCTATTAATGATTCAAATGGGCCGACTGGCGATTATTTAATTAAAGAAGGCGGACAAATCGGACAAATGTATGGATATGAAACAGAGGGAATGTATTCCTTTGACGATTTTAATTACTCCAATGGAGTATACACCTTGAAGCAAGGGGTATCGGATAACAGTGCTTTAATTCAGGCGAGACGGTTTGCTCCAGGAGCATTAAAATTAAAAGACCAAAATGGAGATTTTGTGGTGAATACGGCAGATAAAAAAGTAATAGGTAATGCTAATCCGAAACATACGGGTGGTTTTAACCTAATGGCCCAATATAAAGGATTTGATTTATCTGCATTTTTTAATTGGGTATATGGGAACGATATTTACAATATGAATAAACTTTATTTTTCAAGTTTCTCTACATCCAGATACTACAAGAATATTTTGGATATCATGAATTCGGATAACCGATTTACCTATATTGATAAAGAAACGGGTGCTGTAGTCAGTGATCCAACTCTATTAGCTGAAATGAACAAAAATGCGACGATGTGGTCCCCAGCTCATTCGCTGGTACCCTTACATTCGTGGGCTATTGAAGATGGTTCTTTCTTACGGTTGAACACCTTAACGATAGGATATTCATTGCCGAAAAGCCTGTTAAATAAGTTGAAGCTAGAGAAATTAAGGCTTTATGCAACGGCATATAATGTGTGGACCTGGACGAATTATTCTGGATACGATCCGGAGGTAGATACCCAACGATCTACCCCTTTAACTCCTGGTGTTGATTGGAATGCATATCCACGCAGCCGTACTTTTAATATTGGGCTAAATGTAGAATTTTAAAAATACCTAGTTATGAAAAAATACATACAAATTTTAGTTTTCGCATTGATCATTTGCATAAATGTTTCATGTGATGACTATCTTGAAACCAAATCGAATTCGACATTTACTGAGCAATCATCCTTTGAGAATCTCGATTTTGCAACGAAAGCCGTAAACGGTATTTATAGTTATTTTACTTCAACGTATAGCTATGGAACGAACCTGGGCATCTATTACAGATGTGACAACGACATAGAATGGGTACAAAGTGCAAATAACGGTTCATCAAACTCATTATCTCATTATGCCGGGAATGATGGGACAGGTACTCTTTCAAATGTATGGACGAGTCTGTATCAAACTATTGAGCAAGCAAATATTTGTATTGATCATTTGCCTGTAAGTCCTATTTGGGAAGGTTCATATGCTGATAAAGCACATATCTTATACGGTGAAGCTGTCACATTAAGAGCATTGTGTTATTATGAATTAATTAATATTTGGGGTGATGTCCCTTTCAAGATAAAATCTTCCCAGGCTGGTGATAACTTTTACTTGCCCAAAACAGATCGGGATTCCATCTACGAATATTTAATTGAGGATTTGAAAAATGTTGAGGAGTATGTGCCTTGGATGAGTACCACTTCAGAAAGAGTAAGAAAAGGCTTTGTAAAAGGGTTAAGGGCCAGAATGGCATTGTCTTATGCCGGATATTCACTCCGCAATAAAACGTTTGAAACCCGTCGTGGAAGATATTGGCAGGACTATTATGTAATAGCGAACCAAGAATGCCGCGAGATTATGGAAAGCGGAAAACATCAGCTGAATCCTAGTTTTGAAAATATTTTTAAAACACTTCAATCTTACAGTCAGGATTTGACTTATAAGGAGGTTCTTTATGAAGTTGCCTATGGACGATTGTACAATGGTGTTTTGGGAATGACAATAGGAATGGCTTTTTGTGCCAACCCTGTAGATCCAAAATACGGAAGAGCGACTAGTGCCATACGAACTTCACCCACTTATTATTACTCCTTCGATAGTAAAGATAATCGGAGAAATGTTTCTGTTGAATTATATAATTATGGTAGTGCTACTTATTTGAGCAAGCAAGTGCTTATTTCAAATAATGGCATTGGTTTTTCTCCTTGCAAATGGCGTAAATCCTGGATAAACCCCTCAATGGGAGGAAGCCTTGGCAGCGTATCAAATACTGGGGTAAACTGGCCATTTATGCGTTATGCAGATATTGTATTGATGTTTGCAGAAACAGAGAATGAAATAAACAATGGTCCGACACAAGCAGCGAAAGATGCATTATCTGCTGTCAGAAAAAGAGCATTTGCTCAAACAGCATGGGCAACTAAAGTGACAAATTATGTAGATTCGGTGTCTCAGGATAAGAATAAGTTTTTTAATGCGATTGTTGATGAAAGAGCTTGGGAATTTGGTGGAGAGATGCTTAGAAAATATGATCTTGTCAGGTGGAACCTCTTGGGAACCAAAATAAGAGAAATGAAGGAGAATTGGATGAAGATATATTCTTCTGATCCAAAGTATGCCAACGTTCCAACATATATTTTCTGGAAATATAAGGAAGATGGTGAAACCCTGGATATTTTGAATCCTGATTATCGATTGCCAAGCACAGCGATTACAGGCTATACACGTAGTAATTGGTTGCCGCTTTTATCTGCAGCGGGAATAACCAGTGTTGTTAATAATTATATGAATATAATTGCAAATGGTTATAATGAAACAAAGAACAATTATTTATATCCAATTGCTGCCACTACAATAACAGACAGTAATGGTATGTTGAGTAATGATCAAATACCATAAAGTTATAAGAAGTGTACTCATTTTAAGTTCTATTAATAAAAAATAATGAGATGAAAAAGTTTATATATAATAAAATGAAGATTTTTTATGCATTTCTTCTTTTGTTTGTTGTTTCATGCAATGAAGATACATCAACCGTTACTGGTGTTGACCAATTATTCCGACCAGTGATGTTTACAGCTGGCATTAACGGCAATAAAATTACATTCTCATGGGTTCCAATCGCAAATGCCTCTTATTCATTGGAAATAAGTAAAGACAGTCTTTTGTTTCAAAATGATTTGCAGGTTTTTTCTCTTGACGGAGTGTCAACTTTTACGGTGGATAACTTGTGGAGCCAGTCAAGATATTCGGCGCGTATCAAGGCTGTGAGCAAAGACAGTACCATTAAAGATTCTGAGTACAAAAAGATTACGTTTATTACAGGAACAGAAAACATTTTTTATAGTGTTGCCAGCAGTGACATAAGTTCTCATTCGGTATTATTAAAATGGGATAAAACTAAGAATGTTTCAAAAATTGTGGTTTCAACTGTGGGTACTGCAGACGTCATTATTTCATTGTCAGCATCTGACAGGGAAGCGGGTCAGAAACTTATTGAGAATTTATTGAGCGGGACTAATTATATCTTTAAGATATATCTAGAAGATATGCTTCGAGGCAATTTGGCTGTAAAAACGTTAGCTTAAAAGTGATCTTTCGTACTCCGTTCTTGATAATTAATTAGCAATGATAAGGCTGTTCAGATTATTATGGACAGCCTTGTCAGCCGTTTCTGAAAAAGAGAGAAAAAAATAATTGATTCTGATGAAAATAAGCAAAAATTACAAATGGGAAGTTTTAATCTTATTATGGATTGCATTCTTCTTCAATCAGGCCGATCGCCAGGTATTCAACGTCGTCTTGCCATTAATCAAGGCAGATTTGCATCTGACAGATATGGAGATTGGGTCCATCGCAACAGCATTAAATCTTGTTTATGCGCTTCTGGTGCCATTGGCAGGATATATCGGAGACTTATATAGCCGGAAGTGGATTGTGGCGCTGAGTCTTCTTTTTTGGAGTATTGCCACTATGTTTACCGGCTTGAGTAATGGTGTTCTTATGCTCATCCTTACGCGGAGCATTGCTACAGGGGGAGGAGAGGCCTTTTTTGCTCCTGCGAACTACTCATTATTGGCCAGTTACCACAAGGACACCCGCTCTTTTGCCATGTCAATACATCAGACTTCGTATTATCTGGGAATCATTCTTAGTGGATATGTCGCAGGATATATTGGAGAACGCTGGGGATGGCGAAACGCATTTTATGTATTTGGAGCGGTTGGAGTAATTCATGGAATTGTGTTGATTTTCAGGCTTAAAGATAAAAAAGATGAGGTCGAAATTGGGGAGAAAGAAAAAGTGAAACTGCTGGAAGGCTTTAAAATACTTTTTAGGACACCAACGGCTTTAATGCTTACCATCGGTTTTAGCGGGTTAATTTTTGTTTTAACTGGTTATTTGACCTGGATGCCGACATACCTATATGAGAATTTCCATATGAATCTTTCCTCTGCAGGTTTTCATTCCATGTTTTATACCCATTTATTTGCTTTTTTCGGGGTGATTTTGGCAGGAAAGTTTTCAGATAAAGTGGCAAAGAAAGATCCAACCAAACGGATGCTGATGCAGGGCATCGGCTTGTTGGTTGCAGCTCCGTTTATTGTATTGATGGGGAATTCGACCGTATTATTGACCATTTATATCGGATTTGCAGGTTTCGGTTTTGCCCGTGCTTTTTTTGATGCAAATACATATACAGTGTTGTATGATGTTATTCCCGCGAAATACCATTCTTCTGCTTCCGGGATCATGATTATGACTGGTTTCATGGTAGGATCCATGTCTCCAATCGTTTTGGGCTATTTAAAGCCTCTGTTTGGCCTTTCTTTTGGGATTTCAATGCTGGCAATTGTATGGGTTGTTTGCGGAATACTTCTGATT
>JAQTUE010000037.1 GCA_028710415.1 Paludibacter sp.
CAAAACTCCATTGCTAAAATTGCTCAATGTGAATGAAAAAAATCAAATCGTGGAAAATCAAGAAGTCAAAGAACAATTATTGCTGTTTTAGTTAAATACGTTAACAATTTACTGCATCAGCAGTAATGTTCAATTACACCTTTTCTGCCAAAATGTCGGAGCTAATGCTCCTTTAGTCTCTATACAATTTTATATCTACCAAAATGTCTGAGCTAATGCTCCTTGTATTGATTTTCAATATAAAATCTACTTTATTCATGGACACATTGAAGATTATCAATCTAAATAATCTGTGTAAATCTGTGTAATCTGTGGACAATCTCTATCTTAATTTCTTTCTTTAATGAATAATCTGTGGAAATCAGCCCAAAGAGGACAGCATACAGATAATCATTATAATTTAAATAAAGTTCCGGCTAATCAGGCATATAGACAGGTAAAAACCCAATTCGCAAAGTAAAGCTGTTGCTCCACAAATATCGCCTGTATAGCCACCTATTCGTTTCCTGACATAGAAAAATAAGAACAGCACCAACACTATTGGAAATAAACATGCAAACCAAAAAAGAGGTTTTAGCAATATAATTAACAAAATTAAACCGAACAAACAGGATGCGAGGAGGCGACTAAAAGTCAGTTTGTCATACAAGGTTTTACTCTTGCTTTCGGTCTGTGTTCGGGCATAAGGCAGAAAATTCATCATCAAAGCAGTCAATAGCTTTGAGAAAGGATCGGCCACCAGTATTACTGCAAATACTATCTGTTTTGGAATAGAGACCAGCGTATTGACAAGTAAAAGATAATATGCAATCATCCCGATAAGCGCATAACTTCCGACCTGTGAATCTTTCATAATCCGCAGTATATCTTCTTTTGTTCTACCTCCACCAAAGCCATCGAAGAAATCGCCCAACCCATCTTCATGGAATCCACCCGCTAGCAATAGTCTAACCACCAATGCCAGTATGATTGCCAGCATTGGAGGAAAGAATATTGAAAAGCAGAACCAGGCTGCGGCTGTTATTCCCCCTGTAATCCAACCGGTAAGAGGCCAGAAAAAAATGATCCGGGAGTAATGTTCAACAGGAATGTCCATGATTCGCCAAAGAGGGATTCTGGAAAAGAAAGAGATAGCTGCTGCCAGTTGAAATAGTATTTTTTTCATATTTAATCTTCGCGGTCGCTTTTATTAGGGGTCCTTAGAAGTATTTAGTTACTTTGGCATGTTTGAATGTGCTCATTTCGTTAATCATCCTGACGGAGGACTCAATGAGTGGATACGCACAAAGTGCTCCGGTTCCTTCACCCAGACGCATGCCGAAATGTAGCAACGGCTTAGCCTGCAGATAATCCAATACTAATTTATGTCCTGCCTCATCACCCTGATGACAGAAAATACTATATTCCAGTACCTCGGGATAAAGTTTGGAAGCGGCCAGAATGCAATTGGTCATGATAAAACCATCAATCAAAATCACCATGTTTAGTTCAGCAGCCTGAAGCATTCCACCTACTGCCATAAGCATTTCATAGCCACCAAAATGACATAGAATATCAATGACTGAGCCGTCGCCGGTATAATTATCAAGTGCTTGTTTCAGAATCCGGTATTTTCGGTTTACACCTTCGTTGTCGAAACCGCTACCGGCACCAACACATTCAACTAATGGGATTCCGGTAAGTAAACTCATCCAAATGGAAGAAGAGGAAGTATTGCCAATACCCATCTCACCGAAACTAATTACATTACAACCCTCTTTATGGCAATCCCTGACAACTTGTGCACCCCTTTCAATGCAACTATCGAATTCTGATTGTGTGATAGCTTTTTCATGCAGGTAATTGCGTGTTCCTTTACGGACTTTGAGGTCGATAAGTTGATCCATATTTTCAAAATCATAATTAATACCGGAGTCAACGATTTTCATTTTAATACTATGTTGACGAGCCAGGAAATTAATACCGGCACCACCTTCCATAAAGTTGAAAACCATCTGTGGAGTTACTTCAGGTGGTGAATAACTAACACCTTCGGCAGTAATTCCATGATCGCCTCCAAAAACAATGTGATGTGGATGAGTCAGGGAAGGGGACAGAGTTTGTTGAATGGCACCGATTTGCACCGCCAGTTCTTCCAGTCGACCCAAAGAACCTTTCGGCTTGGTCAGGTTATCAATTTTCTCAATCAGATAAGGAACAATATCCTTTTTAGGGGATGTGATGTTGAAATTCATTTTTAGCATACTAACAGGTATTTGATATTCATTTGTTTATTTTATTTTCATTGAAATTCCTGAAACCATCAGTACAACTTCGTCTGATTTAGAAGCTATATGCTGGTTTACCCAACCCAGTAAATCTGTAAATCTTCGTTGTAAGTCATTGCCGGAAGTGCCCCCTAATCCCAATTCGTTGGTAACGAAAATAAAGGTGGCATCCTGCTTAATAAATGCATCGAAGCGTTCGATAACCGATGTTAACGAAAGCTCCACATCGCCATTTGTCTCACTAAAGAAGTTTGTTGACCAAAGTGTTACACAATCAATCACCACAACACGATTGCTTACATCGACATTTTGAATGTCTTTCAGCTCTTCGATATTTGTCCATTCCTTTCCGCGGTCCCGTTTATGCCTTTCTATGCGTTGGCTGTGCTCTTCGTCCCACACGGCCGACGTAGCCAGATAAACCGGATTGGGACTGATTGATAAAGCCAGCTTTTGGGCATAACTGCTTTTCCCGGAACGCTGTCCACCTGTGACCAGTATGATTTTTTTTGTATTCATAATTAGTTTTGATTATCTTTTTCAAGATTGAAATAATACTCAGGTTTGTATCCGGGCAGCAATTCGGGATGAAATATGTGAACCAGATCGGCCAACACCCTGTCCGGTTCCATGGGTCCTGATTCATAAAAAGGAGTTTTACCCGTATTGATTGCAAAAATATGCTTCTGGCTAAAGGCCTTGAAATTGGTATAGAGTTCATACTCATTTTTCAATGAAAGGTAAGTGATATCCCCCCGGGCATCATTGTAATTAAATAACCAGTAATCAGCCGTTATTGCTTTTGCATAGACTTTCTCAAAGGAAAACGGCATCGAACCGGATTGATTCAGATCTTTCCATAAATAATCGGCTCCCGCATCATTCAGAAACCTGCCTATAAAGCTTTTACCTCCGGCAATATACCAGATGTCACCATATTTCTTTTCGGTAAATACGGTTGGGCGGGCCTGAGTGGTGGATACTTTCAGACAAAGATCATTGTAGTTCTTTTCAATCTTTGAGAAAATCTTACCAGCCAATGCAGTTTCATTTGTAAAAGCAGCTTCAAATTTTATCCATTCGGCCCTGCCAAGCGGTGATTCCTCCATATACGAAGCATCATTCACAACTACAAGGTTTACTTTCCCGAATTCGGTACGTTTTGTATTCTCAAAGGGAGAAACAACTAAAATTTCTGGGGCAGCGGCTATCAGTTTTTCAACGTTTATTGATGTAGCCATGCCCAGGTCTGCTATTTTACCGTTTTTAAGTCCATCTTTGATTACCTGAATTCCAAAGTACTTGGGTTCGCACACTCCAACGGTTAATTGTGTTTTGTTCAGTCTGTTCCACATCCCGGCATGGACTGAGGATGCAAAGGCAACACGCTCTACAGGTGTTCGTACAACGATTCCCTCAGGTAATATTTTCGGAAGCGACTTGTATCGGTTCACCAATATGTAAGTGTCCAATACTTTTGTCGAATCCCATGGATTCAGAACGATTAGTTGGGTATACTCTTTAAAGTAATTTATCCTGAAACCCCTGGCATAGCGTATTTCAGGGTTTTGATTCAGGCTTTCTGCCTGCCTGTTTTGCTTTTGAGGTGTATGATTACAACCAAGGAAGCAGAACACAATGAACTGAAAAAAGTATTTAATTTTCATGGATTGTAATGATGTATGAGCAAATGGAACAATTAAATGTCGTATTTTTATTTCAAGAGATTTGAACGCTGATTTATGCAGATTTAGCGGATTTTAAAGCGGATTTTTATTCCAACAAGTTGGAATTGATCAGAATTAAATTTTAAAGATAAAATGAATCCATATTTATCCGAAACCCTCACTAACCTTTCATTAATGGTAATTTGTAAATATAAAAATGGTATATTACAAAAGTCTGTGATCAATTATGTCTATTAAAGTTAGGGCATTATCATTGAATATACCAGATCCATATTTACGTGTTTGCGTACATGAGCGGCCAGTTTATCATATTGTTCTTCTTTGAATTTGAAGTAATCAAAACTTGTTCCATCTGATTTATTGATTAAATAAGGTTGAATCAGGTAATCGACAAATTCAGCATTATCCAGTATGCCATGAATATAGGTTCCTAAACAGTTGCCTTTTATACAACCATCTTCTGAACCATTTTTAAGTATATTCAATGGCTTGATATTGGATGCTAAAACTTCAGTACGGCCATTGTGGATTTCATAACCTATGCAGTCTGTTTTTCCTTTATAAAAAGTAAATTCCACCTGTTTTGTAATCTTTTCACCTTCCAGCGTTGTTCGTAGTGGAAGAAGATTTAATCCCGGAAGTTGTTGTATGTCGCTTTCAATACCATTCGGATCTGAAAGAACTGTTCCCAGCATTTGATACCCACCGCAGATGCCTAAGATAGTTTTTCCATTATTTTTTGCCTGAATAATGGCCCGGACCATACCATCACTGCGTAGGATTTGCAAATCGGTTAACGTACTTTTTGTTCCGGGAACAATTATGATATCTGCATTTGCTAACTCTTTAGGTTGATTTGTATAAAATAAATGAATACGTTCGTCCTGTTCCAAAGGATTAAAGTCTGTAAAATTGGACATGTGTTGCAACAATACCACGGCTACGTTTACTTTTCCTTCTTTCGAAAACCTGTTCTTTGAATGAAGCATAACCGAGTCTTCCTCTTCTATATAAATATCATGAAAATACGGAACAACGCCAACAACCGGGATGTTGCACAAGTCTTCAATCATTTTGATTCCTGATTCGAATAAGCGTATATCACCTCTGAACTTATTGATTAAAATTCCTTTGACCAGTTTTCGTTCATCTTCGGTTAGAAGCATTATGGACCCGTAAACTGACGCAAAGACGCCGCCCCGGTCGATATCGGCAACTAAAATCACTGAAGCCCCGGCATGAGCAGCCATAGGCATATTTACCAAATCAACCTCGCGGAGATTTATTTCTGAAATACTCCCGGCTCCTTCGAGAACAATGGGATTGAAACGAGCATCCAACCTGTCGAAAGCAGCACACACTTCTTTGCGTAGGTTTGCTTTGTTATTCGAAGTGAAATAATCAAAGGCATGCTGATTACCTATCGACTTTCCATTTAACACTACCTGGCAAATAGTATCAGTAGTAGGTTTTAACAGCAAAGGATTCATATCCGTATGACAGGGCACTCCGGCAGCTTCGGCCTGTACTGCCTGTGCCCGCCCAATCTCCAGGCCCTCGGGAGTAGCATACGAATTCAACGCCATATTCTGTGCCTTGAATGGGGCAGGGGTGTAGCCGTCCTGTTTGAATATCCGGCAGAAGGCAGCTGCAATCACACTTTTACCAACGTCGCTGCCTGTTCCGGCAAACATAATGGGGGAGAGATGGATCATGGTTGTTTGGTTAATTGGTTGATTGGTTAATTGGTTGACTTGTTAATTGGTTGACTGGTTAATTGGTTGACTGGTTGACTTGTTAATTGGTTGACTGAGTTAATTAAGTTGATTGGTTAATTGGTTGATTGGTTGATTGCGTTAACTAATTGATTAGGCAACTGCTTATTTGATTAAATTTATTTTATTAACTGAATTAACTCAGTCAACCAATTAACCAATTAACTAGTCAACCAATCAACTACTCAACTACAATCTACTTCTCAATACCAACACGGGCTTGTACGCCTTGTTGGTAATAATGCTTAATCTCTGTCATTTCAGTTACTAAATCTGCATATTCAATAATTTCAGGACATGCATACCGACCTGTAATGATTATTTCAGTCTTTTCGTTCCGCTTATTCAGGATATTGATCAGTTCTTCCACGTTGAATAAATTGTAAAAGATCGCAATATTGGCTTCGTCCAGAATAATGATATCGTATTCGTTGCCAGTAATAATGTCTTCTACTTCTTTTAAGCCAGCCAAGGCTGCTTCAATATCAGCTTGTTTGGGCGAGTTGAAAATAAAACAACCCAGACCATATTGTTTTAACGTAATATTGGGCAAATATTGGGCAATGGCGTCTAATTCCGAATAATGCATTCCCTTGGCATATTGGGCAATATATACTTTTTTGCCTGCTCCGGTTGCCCGCAAAGCCAGTCCTAAAGCGGCTGTAGTTTTGCCTTTGCCATTTCCGGTGTATACTTGTACGTATCCTTTCATATTGATTTGTATTTAGTTCTAAAGACCATTAGTTCATTGCTTTTAAGTCGCAAAACCAATAATGGCCGGTAATATTTGATTTTGTAAGTTTTTTGAATACTTTTTGCCCCATTGTAAATCCAATTTCCTTTTTGAATATCGGACCTTCGAAACAAAAGGAATGGTATTCGCCATTTTCCCCGCATGGATCAATATGAGGCGGCAATTCATTTAGAAACGATTGGTTTATTAATTTGCCAGCCCATTCTTCACCCAGGTATTTATCATTAGTACAGCAAATCATCGTTTTAAATCCTAAAGCGATAAATTCGGCCACAATCTCTTTCGTGTTTATTTTCCATAATGGAAAGATTGCTTCCATTCCCAATGCCGCCAGTTGATTCTCACGGTATATTCTCAAATCTTCTAAAAATATATCCCCAAAAATCACCAGACTGATTCCTTCCGATTTGGCTTTTAGATATGCTTTCCCCATTTGCTTTTCATATTCCATGTTGCTACCTTCGGCCACTCTTACTTTTATAAGTGGAATTCCGATCGATTCTGCCTGCTTGTCCAGCAACTCTTCGCTCAAACCATGCATGGATATTCCATTGAAGTCATTGTTCATGGTTGTCAGTAAGTAACTGACCTCGTATTGAGCTTCGGTAAGAACTTTATGCAGACAAAAAGCAGAATCTTTTCCACCACTCCAGCATACTATGGCTTTTAGTTTTTTCATAGGGAATATTATTGGGTAAATTACTTTTAAATTTATAATCTTGATAATTTAAGGAAATAGAAAGAATAACTGAATCAGGATACGATAGCAACTTTGTTTCATTTATTCCCGGAATGAATTTTTGCTTAACTGAATGTCTCGTTTTTATTTGCTTATAAAGATCAATTTACTTGGATTGATGCCGGTTGTGAATGTAAACTTCAACTTCCCTTCCTGACTAAAACAATACATTTTTCCGTTATTGATATAATCGGTTACTCCTAAATAAATGTCTTTTGAAACAGGATCCACATCAATGCAATAAGGAGTTTTTTGGATGTCAGTGGTTACCAGATTTTCACTGATTAATTTCTCGCTTTTTACATCATATACGGCAATAGTTTTATTAGTTGCCTGCCAGTTGGCATCGTATGTAAAGTTATAAATGTAAGCATTATCGCCCTCAATGTCAAAATTCCGGACTGGTACATTTATATCGGTTACTTTATTGGTTCCGGCTTCAATGCGTTGGAACTTACCCGGTATTGAACCATAATTTCCGTTGGAGGCTACATATACATCGCCATAACTATCTGCTTTAATTCCGGCAGGATTCATATTTACTGTGATCTTTTTTTCTTCTGTAAATGTAGAAAGATTAATTACTGAGACAGTACTATCCATGACAGCTGCCATCCCACCTGTATTGGCAACATACAGTTTGTTGTTGGCAATCACACTTGCATCCGGATTTGAACCTACAGGTATTGTCCTGCCTATAGTCAACGTTACTGTGTCTAATTGTGCAACATGTCCATCATAAAGCACAATGTATACCTGACCGTTTGCAGTGGTCAGCGATCTAGGCGAACTGGAAGCTCCGGATGCATTTTTCATAGGTATTGATTTGGTACTGATACCTGATTTGGCATCAATAACCTCTATAATGCTTGATTTGTAAACAGCTATGTAGATTTTTGATCCGTATTTGACCATATCCTGCCCGGTATCTCCCAGACCTCGATTGTTTTTATCTAAAAATAAATCGGCCGATGCAAATTGGGTTGCAAAATCATAATAAGTCAACGAAGCATTGTTTGATGCATATTCTCCTTCGTTAAGAACATAAACACCAGTACTGATTACCGGATTTTCAACAATATTTTCTTTGGTATCGCAGGATGTAAATACAGATGCACAAAGTGATGTCAATAAGAGGGAAGTAAAGATTTTTGTAGCTTTCATAAATAAAATAATTTGTAAATGATTGATTATTATTTGTTTGTTGTGGGGACTTTATATCAATGTCTTATTTCTTGAAATTCATGACCAGCGTGATTCTGAAATTACGTCGGGGCATGGGATAAAATTTCACCACTTCATATTGAGTATTGAATAAATCTATGATTTCAGCATTAACATTCCATTTTTTATAAGTTGTTGAAACAAAAACCGAATGGATCATATAACCGTCCATTTTATTTCGTTGGTCAGTCATTTGACCTATCCACCTTATACCCGAGAATATCATGTTATAGCCGGCTTCCCATTTCCCATGTTGGTATGAAAGTGAACCGGAACCGGAATGTACCGGGGTGTAAGGAATTTGCTCGCCGTAATTATCGCTCCCGACAGTAGCATCTTTAGCGCTTTGGAAAGAATAGTTTCCTTTCAGTTTAACCATATCTGATTTTCCAACGCTGGTACTTGCTTTCACACTTATGTCTAATCCTAGAATATTCACTTTGGATTTATTTATCATGCTCCAGTGAAACATATCGCGCGGAACAGCAATAATTTTATCAGCTACCCGGTTGTAATAGCCATCAGCCATAACTGTAAAATCGGATATAAAAGGTATTTCAGCATCCTGATAGGTAAATCCCAGATTGTATTGACTGGCATCTTCCGGCCGTAGATTGTGATTGCCCATATCCTGATAATATAAGTCGTTGAATGTGGGCAAACGGTAGATGTTTTTATAGAATGCTCTTATTCTTAGCTCTTTGTCTCCCAATAACTTGTACGACAAATTTATTGTGGGTGATAGTTTATCCCTATCCGGCGCAGGAACTCCTGTATGAACGTTTTCTCGTGTTAGTGTGTAAAGCAAATTGGCACCCAGGGTTAGTTTCTCATTAAAATACTTTGCAGCAATATTGGCCAACCCGGTATGTCGGGTTGGAAACTGAAAGTCTTTAAAGTCTACATTGGAGTTAATATTCAGATTGTTATACCACCAGTCGGTAGAAGCGGAAATAAACAGCGAATTGAGCAATTTATACTGAAAAGACGATGACAGATAATATTCTTTTTGCAGATAATTATCATTTAAAATACCTCCCGTTTCTGCATATTTGGAATCTGCATCCTGGAAGTGATTATCGGAGATATTGATTCTTGCGAAGTATTGATGTTGGAATTTATCTGATGTCCGGTTTTCGTAGTGGATTTGCGAAAAGAAAGTTCTGTCCTTTAACCGTTGTTGTGAATCGTCGGTATTATAAAATGTAATGTTACCCGGCAAACCACGTTCAGAATCAAAGAAATTTGCTTTCAAAGAAATGGTTTCATTATCCCGGATTCGGAACATTCCGTTTACTTCGGTGCGTAATGATTTTATATCACAATTCGTACGGGTTAATTCTTCTGAAAGGTTATCCGTAGAACCATAGTACTGCCGAAAAGTATATTCTCCATTCGCTGTAAGTGCATCAGCAGATAAATTAAATGTCCATTTCTCACCAATATTTTTTGTCAGAAATAAACCCGGATTCAATAAGCCGAAGGAACCTGTTTTAAAAGTAACTTTCCCGTCAAATGACTGGTTTTTATTATAATTGAGGAATTTGGTTTTCAGGCAGAGCACACCGCCTGACGAAAATAACCGTGCAGACTGGAAAATATCGTTGGGCTGACCGTTAGTTAAGGAAACTTCAGAAATATTATCGAGTGGAAAACGCCCTAAATCAATTTGTCCAGACTGGATATCACTCATTATTACACCATCGTAGCTTACTCCAGTGTATGGAGCATCCATTCCGCGCAACGAAACGGTTTTCATACCTCCAATGCCGCCATAATCTTTTATTGTCACACCTGAAAAGTACCTGGCAATATCCGAAACACTGGCTGCGTTCAACATTGTCAATTCCTTCCCTGAACTAATTTGTACGGGCAAAGATGCTTTTAGAACCTGAAGATGATAACCATTTACCACGACTTCGTTCAGGTTTTTACGATACAGAGAATCGGTCTTAAGTTCTTCAGCCCTGGCAAAAGAGCTACAAAACAAAACACTGAGTAATACAACAGCACGCAATACGTGCAGACACGGAATGACCTTTTTAAACACTAAGTAACTATTTGACGATGAATGAACCGTTCAAATAGCCTCCGAAAATGACCGAACAATGGCAAAAAATGAATTGATTTTTGCTGATGTTTCGTCGCTTTTTCCTCGAAAGCTTCTGAAAATTGATAATGAATGGCAGGTCTTCTGACTTACTCCCGTTTTTGAACGCCTTCCCGAATAACCAGTGGCAAAAGTGTTGTTCAAAACGTTAATGGAGCTTACAGCAGCGGGACTGTACAGGATTTTCACCTGTTTCCCTTTTAATCCTCTTCCCGGAATACAAGAAGTGGAACCAAAGCGGTGCAAAAGTAGTTTTATTTTTTCGAACTAAATATCATGGTTGCTTATTTTTTTTTATTTCTAATTAAAATTAATTTAGGAACAGGAAACTGTTAGTCGATTTTCGATTGTAACACAAATATTTAGCAAATACTATTTAAGTAAATGACAAAAAATATATTGCTAAATGATTTTTGTCATTTACTTAAGATTATTTATACATAAACAAAATTGAAATAATGATAAATTATGATTTGACATTGAAAGATTCTAGACTGACAACCTTAAAAATAGATCATCCTCATTTAAACGGTTCTTAAAATGTTTATTTTCTCAAAAAAAACAAGGATATAAACAGGATTTGTAAAAAAATAATCTATCTTTGAACGGAAATAAAACAAATATTAAATACAAATTTTAAAACCATACATTATGAAAAAAGAAGAAGAAGATTTACTGGTATATGACGAAGATGAAGCCGTTAAATTCATTCTGGATTCAATTCCTGCCGAATCAAAGGATCGGATCGATAACGATAAAATTGAATACGTGCTGGATGTAGTCTATGATTATTATGATGAGAATGGGTTGATTGACGAGGATTCGACCGAAGAAGCCAGCATTGACGAAGAAGATATGTTTAAGTTTATTTTAAAATGTTCAAAGAAGGACAAAATGAAGTTGAGCGAAGAAGATATACAACTTATTTTGGATGGCGAATACGAATACGGAAAATCACTGGGTATTTACAGGGAAGACGAAGAGTAGGTTCAATACACAAAGATGCATTTATTGGATTGTCCTATAATTCTAGTAATTAAACAGATGACCAAGAAGCAGAATAAAAAAACACCGGCATAAATATTAATGCCTGGTGTTTTTTCTTCGAATATCCAGTAACCACAGGTATTAATATACTTTACCCGAAAAATTTCTTTGATATAAAATAGTAGTAATTTTCAAAAGTTTATGTTTTATATTTTATACGCATTCATTTGGATTATCACCTGGATTCCATTGCGCTTATTGTATCTGGTCTCGGATGTTATCTATCCGGTGCTTTATTATATCGTTCGTTACCGGCGACAAGTAGTCAGGACAAATCTTGCTAAGTCTTTTCCGGATAAAACTGAAAAGGAATTACGGACGATAGAACGTCGTTTCTATCGTTTCTTTTGTGATTTGTTTGTGGAGACCATGTACGAAATGCATATCAGCGAAAAAGAGATTCATCGGCGAATGACATTCGGGAATTTAGAAGCTATCCTGGAACAAAATGCAAAAAATAAAAGTGTGATGATAATGACAGCCCATTATGGAAACTGGGAGTGGACGCTGGCATTTTCATTGTTCTCACCCGAAGATTATCCATCAAATCCAATCTATAAACGGTTGAGGAATGAACGGTTTGATAAACTGATTTATAAGCTGCGTGCCCGATATGGTGCTAAGTTGATTGAAAAGAATGATTTATTGCGGGTAATGTTCCGGTTGCAGAAAGAGAAGCAGGTTGGTAATTTCTGGATGATCTCCGATCAGACACCCAATGCCCGGAATATTCATTACTGGACACCGTTTTTACATCAGGATACACCAACTTTAACCGGTACTGAACAACTGGCAAAGAAATTCGACTTTCCGGTATTCTATGCTGACATAAGCCGGGTAAAAAGAGGGTATTACCATTGTGAGTTTATACCAATATCTCTGGAACCAACCAAAACTGCTGAGTTTGAAATAACCGATAATTACATGAAGTTGCTTCAACAGTCTATAGAAGCGCATCCTGAATTCTGGCTGTGGTCGCATAAACGGTGGAAATACCAGCGGAATAATGAGGTAAAGAAATAAGTTATTTAAAAAGAGTCTTATATAGAGAGATTTACATTCTTATATCTAATAATACTAATTAAAGAAAAAATTAATGTCTACAGCTATTGTCATTCTGAATTGGAATGGTGAAAAATTCTTACAACAGTTTCTGCCGGTATTAATTGAAAACACTTCAATCCCGGGTGTTGAAATCATCGTGGCAGATAATGCATCAACCGATTCTTCTTTAAAACTATTAAAAGAGAACTTCCCTACTGTCCGGACTATTGTACTGGATAAAAACTATGGATTTGCAGGTGGATATAACAAAGCGTTGGCACAGGTAGAAGCCGATTACTTTGTATTGTTGAATTCGGATGTGGAAGTAACACCTCACTGGCTGGAGCCTTTGCTGACGTACATGGATGCACACGATGAGATTGCAGCCTGCCAACCTAAGATTCTGTCGTATTCCCAGCGTTCTAACTTTGAACATGCCGGTGCAGCCGGAGGTTATATCGATCGATTTGGTTTCCCTTTTTGCAGGGGCCGCATATTGGGAGTTGCCGAAACAGACAATGGTCAGTACGACAGCATTGTTGATGTATTCTGGGCTACCGGTGCCTGCCTGATGATCCGTTCCTGCCTGTACCGGAAAGTAGGAGGGTTGGACGATGAATTCTTTGCCCACATGGAGGAAATTGACCTGTGTTGGCGCCTCAAAAGCAGAGGATACCGGATTGTCTGTATCCCTGAAAGTTCGGTATTTCATGTTGGCGGTGGGGCATTGGGCTATGAAAGCCCGCACAAGACCTACCTGAATTTCAGAAACAACCTGTTGATGTTATATAAGAACTTACCCAACAAATTGTTGGACAATACTATGTATTGGCGTTCAGTTTTTGATTATATGGCAGCATTCCAGTTTTTCATTACCGGAAAGTCAGAAAATGCCAAAAGCGTTCTCAAAGCACGCCGTGATTATAAACAGATTCAACCTACATTTGAAGATAAAAGGAAAGAAAACCTTTACTATTCTACTTCCGATAATAAAGCGGATATTTTACAAAAGAGTATCGTGCTGGAGTATTACCTGAAAGGTAAGAAAACGTATCAATCGTTGACCGGAAAATAATAAACCGGTAATTGATCAGACTACTCTGTTTTGTTGAAAAGAGAGCATAAAAAAAACGAGCTGTTTACAGCTCGTTTTTTTATACATACAGTTTAAAATCAACCACAACGTGAATATCCACAGTTGTTGCATTTCAGGCAACCTTCCTGATAGACCAATGCTTTCTGACCGCATTCAGGACATGGTTGTTCCTTAATCTGGGTGCCATCAGGAATGTATTTCTTCAAGGCACGTTCAACACCAACTTTCCATGTATTGATTGATTCGCTGTCTAATTGCAGGCCTGCAACCAGTTTAATTACCTGATCGATAGGCATACCATAACGTAATACTCCCGATATGAGCTTGGCATAATTCCAGAACTCTTTGTCGAATTTATGGGATAATCCTTCTACAGTAGTTTTATAACCCCGTTTATTTACGAATTGGAAGTCGTAACGTTTATTCCCCATTTCGTCGACAGTCTTGATAATTTTACCATCATTAATTGTCTTCGGTAACAGGATACCTTCCTCATCATCGGCAAGCCCGGTAAAGATTTCATAAGGACGGCCGTTGTATAATCCAACAAATGCAATCCATTTATCTTTCGCATTCTGGAAACGAACCACATCACATTCCAGTTCTTTAGGGCGTGTTACATGATTTTCGTCGTAGCAGAAACAGTTTTCTTTCTTCTCTTCTTTCTTTTCTTCTTTCTTTTCATCAACTGCAATAAGGACTCCGGCACGTGAACCATCGCGATAAACTGTTACACCTTTGCAACCACAACGCCAGGCTTCTTCATACAACCTTCCTACAAGTTCTTCAGTTGCATCAGCCGGTAAATTAATAGTTACACTAATGGAATGATCAACCCACTTTTGAATACGTCCCTGCATCTGGACTTTCTTCATCCAGTCTACGTCATTGGCAGTAGCTTTATAGTATGGAGATTTTGCAACCATTTCGTCCACTTCTTCTTTCGTGTATTTCTTGGTCGTAGAATATTTATTAGCTTCCATCCAGGTTACAAACTTATGGTGGAAAATAATGTATTCTTCCCATGAATCACCATTTTCATCTATAAAATCAACACGGACATTCTTATCGTTCGGGTTTACCTTGCGACGACGTGTATAGACAGGCATAAATACCGGTTCAACTCCCGAAGTCGTCTGTGTCATAATACTGGTAGTCCCGGTAGGAGCAATGGTCAGACAGGCAATATTCCTACGGCCATATTTTACCATTTCAGCATACATTTCAGGATCTGCTTCACGCAACCGTTGAATGTAAGGATTGTTTTCTTCCCGTTTAGCATCATAGACTGTAAACGCACCACGTTCTTTAGCCATATTCACCGATGAACCGTAAGCAGCTAACGCAACAGCCTTATGTACTTTCTCGGAAAAATCGGTAGCTTCATCGGTACCATACCTGAAGCCCAGGGCGGCAAGCATATCGCCTTCTCCGGTGGTACCCACACCTGTCCTGCGTCCCTGGCTGGTTTTGGTTTTTATCTTTTCCCACAACTGGAATTCAGTATTCTTGATGGCATCATCTTCCGGGTCAGAAGCTATCTTTAAAATGATTTTATCAATCTTTTCCATTTCAAGATCAATAATGTCATCCATAATCCGTTGTGCCAGTCCTACATGTTTTTTGAATAAATCAAAGTCAAACTCTGCTTTATCGGTGAACGGATTATTGATATATGAATATAAATTGATAGCCAATAAACGGCAGCTATCGTATGGACACAATGGAATTTCTCCACAAGGATTCGTAGAAACGGTTTTATATCCCAGGTCATCATAACAGTCTGGGACTGATTCCCTGATGATTGTATCCCAGAACAGGATTCCCGGTTCTGCCGATTGCCATGCATTGTGAACAATCTTTTTCCAGATTGCATTGGCATTAACCTCTTTTTTGAACCATGGTTCGGATGATTGAATAGGGTATTGTTGGGTATAAGGCTTGTTGTTGATGGCTGCATCCATAAAATCGTCATGCAGTTTTACAGAGATATTAGCACCGGTCACTTTGCCTGATTCCAGTTTGGCATCGATGAAAGTCTCAGAGTCCGGATGCTTAATGGAAACACTAAGCATTAAGGCCCCCCGGCGTCCATCCTGGGCAACTTCACGGGTTGAATTGGAATATCGTTCCATAAAAGGAACAATGCCTGTAGAGGTCAAAGCTGAGTTCTTTACCGGTGATCCTTTCGGACGAATGTGTGAAAGGTCATGTCCGACACCTCCACGGCGTTTCATTAACTGAACCTGTTCTTCATCAATTTTGATAATAGCACCGTACGAATCAGAATCACGGTCAAATCCAATGACAAAACAATTGGATAAGGAAGCCACCTGAAAATCATTTCCAATTCCGGTCATCGGGCTTCCCTGAGGAACGATGTACTTGAAATCACGAAATAATTCAAATAGCTCAGCCTCTGATAATGGATTCGGATATTTCTTTTCAACTCTGGCTACTTCCCTGGCCAACCGATGGTGCATATCGTCAGGGTTCAACTCATAGGTATTGTTAAACGAGTCTTTCAGGGCGTATTTAGTTGCCCAAACTTTAGTTGCCAGATCGTCACCTTTGAAATACTTAAGAGTAGACTCTTTTATTTCTTCCGGGGTAAAGGTTTTTGTTTCCACGATAAAAAATTCTTAATTTGATTAGTATAAGTGTTTTGATATATAAAATGTCTCGATGAAATCGAACTACAATGTTAGACATTTATTTTTAAATTTCCAATATTAAATATGTATATTTTGCTGCTGAAATATAAAGTTTTCCAAAATAAAATTCATCTATCTTATATACAGCTATATAAAAATTTAATTTTAGGAAATTATTTTCCAAAATGAAATTTTGTATTTAGAAGCAAAATTTCATATTGAGAATTACCCAATAGAAAATTTGTCGAACAAAAATAAAATAGATTTACAATAAGAAAGGTGTTAGGAGGATATTTCACCATTTTCGACCCTGAAAATGGTAGCTTCTTGTCCTAATTGTTGAAGAATTAAATCTAAATGCTCGCGGTTGGTGTCGGTAATAAATATTTGACCGAATGTTTCGCCTGAGACCAGTTCTACTATTTTCTTAACTCTGTTGGAATCGAGCTTGTCAAAAATGTCATCGAGAAGTAATAGAGGAGAAAGTTTATGTGTTCGCTTCAGAAAATCAAATTGTGCCAGCTTGAGGGAAATAAGATAAGTTTTATTCTGTCCCTGCGAACCGACGCGTTTAATCGGGTAACCTTCCAGAAGCATTTCAAGATCATCTTTGTGAATTCCCTGGGTGGAATAACCAAGGATTCTATCCCGGTCCCGGGTGGCTACCATTCGGGCCTTGATATCCTGGTCCTCGTGTTGGGAATGATAAATAAGGCTTACCAGTTCATTACCTCCGGAGATATGGGAGTAAAAGTTTTGGAATACAGGAATAAATTCATCAATGAATTGTTTGCGCTGTTCATAAATATAACTGCCAAACATTGCCATTTGGTCTTCCCAGATCTCCAGTAATGACTCATCGACAGGGGTTTCCGATTTCATCAGTGCATTGCGCTGTTTTAAGGCATTGTTATACTGAAGCAGTTGATTCAGGTAGGTTTTATTATACTGTGAGATGACGCCATCCACAAATTTCCGTCGTTCATCACTTCCTTCGGATATCAATACGGAATCATCGGGTGAAACAAGCACCAGTGGCAATAATCCAATATGGTCGGAAAGACGTTCATATTCTTTCTTGTTACGCTTGAATTGTTTCTTTTGACGATGCTTAATCCCGCAATAAATATCTTCGGTCTTTTCGCCGACTAAATACTTGCCCTGTATGAAGCAAAATTCAGTATTGTGGAGTATATTTTGTGAGTCAATGGAATTTGAATGGCTTTTACAGAAGGATAAAAAGTAAATAGCATCCAGAATATTGGTTTTTCCCATCCCATTATTCCCTATGAAGCAATTGATTTTTGGTGAGAAGACCAAATCAGCTTCACGGATATTTTTATAATTGAGTATGGTTAGGGAAGTTAGTTGCATGAATGGGAAGATTTTATTCTTTCGCAAATGTACATATTATTTGATCAAATTCAAGTCATTTTTTTAGTTTCTATCTGTTAAACAAAATAATTACCATTAAATTATTGCCTTTTGATTAGAGAAATAGTTCTTTATTATGTAACTTTGCGAGGGAAAGACAGTTAGTATTTACAACCTGTTTTGAAAGGAAAGTTTCATTAAGTCAGTTGCACCTGGTAAGTAATTTAATATCTAAAATGCGTTATTATACCTTTTTAATAATTCCGATTTTATTATTTTCATGTACCCGTCAAAAAAGTGATTCAACGATACCGAATAAGGTAACTACAAAAACTTTTAAACAATCAATTACAGTTGATTGTAATTACACTTTTGAAGAAGCAACCAGAGGAACAAGGGCACCTGAAGAAATTATAGCCCAACTGAAATTGATCAATGTAAAGTATTATTCAACTGATAGGAAGATTCATCAGGGTCAGATTCTAACAAATACCAAAATAGCGGATAAAATTGAAATCTTATTCCACTATATGTTCTATCACAAATTTCCGATTGCTCATGCTATTCCAATAGTAAAATATAACTGGAATGATGATTTATCCATGCAGGCTAATAACACATATAGTTTTTGCTACCGGGATGAAGGATTTTCCAAACATGCCACTGGAATGGCCATTGATATCAATCCCTATTTTAATCCTGTTCGTTGGAAGGCTGGATATGAAACCAGGATAAATAAACCGGTAGGAGCTCATCATGACACATCCATACCGGGTACATTTTATAGTTTCCATCCGGTTGTTCAGGAGTTTAGGAAGCTTGGCTTTCATTGGGGGCATAACTTTTCGGCAAAGTATGATGATCATCATTTTGATATGTGATAATTATACATGTATTTAACGTAAAATAATTTCATATTGATATTATTTTGTGTACATTTGCGACAAAATTCAATAAATCATACCTATTTATAATACATTTTATTTTATATTCATCTATTATGGCAAAAATAACAAAAGAAGATGCTCTTCTCTATCACTCTCAGGGAAAACCAGGAAAAATTGAGGTAATCCCAACCAAACCTTATAGTTCCCAACGCGATTTATCACTTGCCTATTCTCCAGGAGTAGCCGAGCCTTGTTTAGAAATTGAAAAAGATCCTAACACTGCCTATGATTACACTTCGAAAGGAAACTTAGTGGCAGTTATTTCAAACGGTACTGCTGTTCTTGGTCTGGGAAATATTGGTGCCCTGGCAGGAAAACCTGTTATGGAAGGTAAAGGATTATTGTTTAAGATTTTTGCCGGTATTGATGTATTCGATATTGAAGTAAACGAAACAGATCCTGAAAAATTCATTCAGGTAGTAAAAGCGATTGCACCAACTTTTGGTGGTATTAACCTGGAAGATATCAAAGCACCTGAATGTTTTGAAATAGAGGAACGCCTGAAAGAAGAATTGGATATTCCATTGATGCATGATGATCAACACGGGACTGCAATTATTTCATCTGCGGGATTGATTAACGCCCTTGAACTGGTTGGTAAGAAAATTGAAGATGTAATCATTGTTGTGAATGGTGCAGGTGCTGCAGCGAATTCATGTACTAAACTGTATATGAAGTTGGGTGCAAAACTGGAAAATATTGTCATGGTCGATTCAAAGGGTGTTATAAACCAGGAACGTACCGATTTGAATTCGCGTAAAAAACCTTTTGCCACTTCTCGTAAAATTACTACCCTGGCTGAAGCTGTAAAAGGATCGGATGTATTCTTAGGATTATCAGTTGCAGGTATCCTGTCCAAGGAAATGGTACTTACAATGAATCCTAATCCGATTGTTTTTGCCCTGGCCAATCCTAATCCTGAAATCTCGTACGAAGATGCCATGTCTGCCCGCAAAGATATTATTTTTGCTACCGGACGTTCCGATTATCCAAACCAGATCAACAATGTATTGGGATTCCCTTATATATTCCGTGGTGCATTGGATGTTCGTTCCAAGACTATCAATGAAGAAATGAAAGTGGCAGCCGTTCATGCAATTGCAGAACTGACAAAACAACCTGTTCCTGATGTGGTAAATGCTGCCTATGATTTGAAACGCATTACATTTGGCCGGGATTATATTATTCCAAAACCACTTGATCCTCGTTTGTTGACCACGGTTGCTCCGGCTGTTGCCCGTGCTGCCATGGAATCGGGGGTTGCCCGTATTGAAATCAAGGATTGGAATGCCTACAACGATAAGCTAAATGAGTTGATGGGTAATGATAATAAAATGTTGCGTCGTTTCTACGATACAGCACGTCAAAATCCTAAAAGAGTGGTATTCTCTGAATCGAACCATAAAAACATGCTCAAGGCAGCTGAATCAGCTTTGGCCGAAGGTATTTGTTTTCCTGTTCTGCTTGGTAATGAAGAAAAGATTGCAAGCATCGCATTGGAAAATGATATTGACTTGACCGGGATTGAAATTATCAACCTGCGTCATGACCGTGAGGAAAAACGCAGGGTTGCTTATGCACATAAACTGTCAGAGAAACGTAGCCGTGAAGGTATGACTTTTGATGAAGCTTATGAAAAAATGTATGAACGCAATTATTTTGGTATGATGATGGTTGAAACCGGTGAAGCTGATGCTTTAATTACCGGGGTTTATACCAAGTATGCCGATTCTGTTCAGGCTGCCAAAGATGTTATCGGAGTTCGTGATGGGTTGAAACATATTGCTGCCATGCACATTATGAATACCAAAAAAGGAACATTCTTTTTAGCTGATACACTTTTCAACCGTCACCCAACTACTGAGGCTCTGATTGATATTGCTAAACTGACACATGATACTGTGAAGTTCTTTGCCCACGAACCTGTTATGGCTATGTTATCGTATTCAAACTTTGGATCTGACAAACAGGGCAGTCCTGCAAGTGTACACCAGGTTGTTGATACTTTGCACACCAAGTATCCAGAAATGATTGTGGATGGTGAAATGCAGGTAACCTTTGCATTGAACAAAGATCTGCGTGATAAAAAATACCCATTCTCTAAATTAAGCGGTCGCAATGTAAACACATTGATTTTCCCTAATTTGAGCTCTGCCAATACAGCTTATAAAATGATGATTGAAATGGGATTAGCCGAAAGTATCGGACCAATCCAAATGGGTTTAAACAAGCCTGTTCACATTTTGGATGTTGAAAGCTCTGTCCGTGACATTGTCAATATGACTGCCATTGCAGTACTTGATGCCATTGTAGAAGAGATTAAAAATAAAAATGGTGTTAAAATAGAGTTGTAATAGACTTGAATATTAAAAAGGTCTTATCAGTTGATTTACATGCGTAAATTGTACTGATAAGACCTTTTTTAGTACCTGTTATTTGTCAAATAATTTATGTTGGTCTAGATTTAAGACAGATTACTTTACAACTGTAGCTTCCATATTATTTGCCCGGATCTTGATGTAGATAATTGAACCCGGTTTACTATAAGCTGTTTCAACATACCCCATTCCAATTCCTTTCTTACTGTCCGGAAGCATGGTACCTGAAGTAACATGGCCTATCTTTTCATCTTTCTCATTCACTATTTCATAATCATGACGTGGAATGCCTCTTCCTGTCAATTCAAAACGAACCAGTTTACGGCTTACCCCTGAGGTTTTTTGTTTTTCCAATAGAGGGCGGTCAATGAAATTCTTACCGTCTACAAATTTGGTAATCCAACCAAGTCCGGCTTCAATAGGTGAAGTGGTATCATCAATATCATTTCCGTACAGACAAAAGCCTTTTTCAAGTCTCAAAGTATCACGTGCTCCCAGTCCGATAGGTTTAATGCCATATTCAATGCCTGCATCAAACAATGCATTCCAGATCTTTTTGGCATTTTCAGGGTAGAAATAGATTTCAAAACCTCCTGCACCGGTATATCCGGTGTTGGAAATGATTACGTCGGAAACCCCTGCAAACCTACCCACCTGGAAACTATAATATGGAATCTCAGACAAGTTGACTTCAGTCAGTTTCTGCATCATTTCAGTAGCTTTTGGTCCCTGCACGGCCAGTTGAGCCATCCAATCGGAAGCATTTTCAAGCTCTGCACCTTCCGTATTGTTCTCAACACACCAGTTCCAGTCTTTCTCAATATTGGATGCATTTACTACCAGCAGATATTTGTCTTCTTCAAAATGATAGACCAATAAATCATCAACAATACCTCCCTTACCATTCGGGAAACAAGAGTATTGAATTTTACCAACCGAAAGAATTGAAACATCATTGGAAGTTACTTTTTGAAGAAAAGCCAGTGCATTAGGTCCTTTTACCCAGAATTCACCCATGTGGGATACATCAAATACACCGACCGCATTGCGAACAGTCAGGTGCTCATCAGTAATTCCACTGTATTCGATTGGCATATTATATCCTGCAAATTCGTGCATTTTGGCACCAAGTTCAATATGCCGGATGGTAAATGGGGTTGTTTTCATTTCGTATAGATATTTTATTGTTGAATTATTTTTTTGCTAAGTTTTCTATTATTTTGACAATTACCTGCATGGCTTTTTCCATGGATTGAACGGGTACATATTCAAAACGTCCGTGAAAATTATGTCCACCGGCAAATATATTCGGGCAGGGCAGGCCATCGAATGACAGGCGGGCACCATCGGTTCCTCCACGTATTGGTTTTACATTTGGAGTTACACCCACCTGGTTCATTGCTTCAAAAGCCAGATCAATGATATGCATCACCGGTTCAATTTTCTCACGCATGTTGTAATACTGGTCCTTCATCTCGATGGTAGCAGTATCGTCCCCAAACTCAGCATTGATTTTATGAACCAAATGTTCGAATTCTTTTTTACGGCGATTGAAACGGTCACGATCGTGGTCACGGATGATATAGTGGAGGGTGGTTTTTTCAACAGTACCTTCCATATTGGTCAAATGGAAAAAGCCTTCATAACCCTGTGTATGTTCCGGGGTTTCATGACGTGGAAGCATTCCCACGAACTGTTGGGCAATGCGCATGGAATTTATCATTTTATGGTAGGCATATCCCGGATGTACATTGATACCTTTGAAATGTACTTTTGCACCTGCAGCATTAAAGTTTTCGTACTCCAGCTCTCCGATCTCCCCACCATCCATAGTGTAAGCCCAATCGGCACCAAACAAATTCACATTAAAGTGATCAGCTCCCTGGCCAATTTCTTCGTCCGGAGTAAACCCTACGCGAATCTTACCATGTTTAATCTCCGGATGTGCTATTAGGTATTCCATGGCAGTTACGATTTCTGCAATTCCGGCTTTATCATCGGCACCCAGTAAAGTAGTACCATCCGTTACAATGATATCCTGGCCTTTATACTGGAGTATTTCGGGGTATTTTGCTGTTTCGAAAATAATTCCTTTTTCCTGGTTGAGAACAATATCTTCACCATCATAATTTGTTACAATGCGTGGTTTGACATGTTTTCCGCTCATATCCGGGCTGGTATCCATGTGCGATATAAATCCAATGGTTGGAATGTCTTTGTCGGTATTTGCGGGTAAAGTAGCCATGATATAGCCGTTTTTATCCAAATTCACTTCCTGCAAGCCGATAGAATTCAGTTCTTCAACCAGATATACTGCAAAAACCATTTGACCCGGAGTACTGGGAGTCATATTGGTGTTCTCATCCGAAGTGGTCGTAAAACTGACGTATTTCAAAAAACGGTCGGTAATATTCATAATGCTATTGATTTAATTATTTTGTTGCAAAAATACGTAAAATTTAGTATATAAATTCCCTTTCTTAACGTTTTTTCTTGACTATTTATTGTTAGTGAAGATACCGTTTAGATTGGTTGTCATTTAGAAATGAATTATGAATTAATTAGCGGTTTGAATTAAAAATATCGTTGGGTGATATTTCTCATAGTAAAAACTAAAAGATCACTCACATAGAACCAAATAAAGACTAAGATAAACGATTTATGAAAGTGAAACAATTTCATTTTTCATTAATTTACAAGGTACAGAACACTGTTTATAAGTTTATTAAGTTACGTAAGCAGCTTCATGGAATGACAGAAAATCTTGAACAGGAATAAGAATTTATAATTTTAATCATCAACCTCACAGTTTATCACGATATCACCACGATGTCTTCATGATGTCGCACGTTTTAACTTTAATACATGGAAATCTTATGCTATAGTAACGTAGATATTACGCTCCTTAATAGGTACGGGATATATACGAGACATATACATAACTAATACGTATCTGTCACGTAAAAAGTGCAACATCATGAAGACATCATGAAGACATCTACTTGCATTTACTATCCTTGTTTTTAATTTAAAAATTCGGATGTTATAAACATGAAACTATGCTTCATTACAATTTTTCAAGTTACGGGACCTTTGTGATTACTATAAACGCAACTAAAACACGAAATTATATTCTTTCTGTTTCTTAAACCTTGCTTACTATTTAATTGTTTAGTATTTATATTTGATTTTATTTGAAACATTTCCAATAATAACTTCACTTCTTTTAAATATAACACGTTCCATATCAGCGTACGTTTAATTTTAATTGCTATATAATCAGATATATAAGTCATGATATTGTCCAATTATAGTTCTTTATTTTCTTTTATTCTATTTTCTTCTTCGTATTAATCTTTTAAATGAAATAATTAATACATTTGTAATGTTGAAATGAATACAATGTTATGCAACCTATAATTTAAATTCCATATTTAAATTGTTATTTATTATATAATCAGTTATTTAGAATAACTAACTATAGAATAAACAGGTGATTAATCTCAACAACAGTTAACCGTTTAAATAATGAATATGGATTTAATGATTATTCTATCAGCATCATTGAAAGTGCTGGCTCCAGTCTCTGATTTTACAGTATTACAAGTCCTGTTTGCTGCAACCCCCGTAGTCTTTCTCATTGTACTGTTAGGATTCCTTCGAATGGCAGGCGATAAAAGTGCTTTAATAACTTTAGGAGTTACGATTCTCTTAGTCGTGTTTGCGTTTAAATATCCGTTAGCGGATACCGGACTGACGATAGGTTATGGCGTCATGAAAGCTTTTTTCCCCATTTTGTTTATTATCCTGATGGCAATTTTTAGTTATAACCTATTGGTATATACTAAAAATATGGACATTATCCGAGCACAATTCACCTCGGTTTCAACCGATAAATGCGTCCAGGTATTGTTGATTACCTGGGGATTAGGTGGACTACTGGAAGGAATGGCAGGTTTTGGTACTGCTGTGGCCATACCGGCAGCGATTCTGATAAGCCTTGGATTTAAACCTTTGTTCTCTGCTGTGGCCAGTCTTGTTTCCAACAGTGTTGCAACAGCTTTCGGTGCTGTGGGTACTCCAGTCATTGTATTGGCACGTGAAGCCGGAATCACCGATATCCAACATTTAAGTGTCAATGTAATCTGGCAACTTTCACCACTTATGTTCCTGATTCCATTTGTGTTGGCTTTTATGACTGACCCTCAGTTTAAAAGCGTTCCAAAACATATACTCCTGAGTTTGCTGATTGGTACAGTTTCCCTGGGATCGCAATACATTGCAGCCAGGTACATTGGAGCTGAAACTCCTGCTATAATTGGTAGTGTTTGCTCCATCATTGTCACTATTGTTTACGGAAGGCTTACCTCCGGAAAAAGTGAAATTAAAACTAAGAAAACAGGCTTCACAACCCGGACTATATTTGCAGCATGGAGTGTGTATGGGTTGATATTGTTATTGATAGTTGCTACCAGTCCACTCTTCCCGTTGAAAAAGCTTCTGAGTTTTGCAACACTTGTTATTCCATTCAATCTTTTTGATGCGGTGAAACATGTAGACGCATTAAAAACCATAAAAATTGCTTTCCTGACTGATGCCTGGATATTACTTTTCATAGGGTCAATGATTGGCGGCCTGATTCAGGGAGCAAAATTAAAGGAGCTTTTACAGGTACTCTGGAAAACCGTGAAACAATTGAAGAAAACAATTATTACCGTTAGTGCCCTGATAGCCATGTCCTCGCTGATGGATGAGTCGGGTATGATATTCCAGATTGGAGCTGCACTGGTAGCTATTACAGGAGCTTTTTATCCATTATTTGCACCTTTGATTGGGTGTGTAGGTACTTTCCTGACCGGAAGCGACACTTCTTCAAACATATTATTCGGAAAGCTTCAGGCGAATGTTGCCCATCAGCTGAGCGCACAGGGTGTTGTGGGTAATGCTGGCGATCCAAGTTGGATGGCAGCAGCGAATACTGCAGGCGCAACCGGTGGAAAGATCATTTCACCTCAGAGTATTGCAGTAGCAACTTCGGCTTGCAACCAGCAAGGGAAAGAAGGTGAAATCATGAAAAAAGCAATGCCTTTTGCCCTGGGGTATATCGTGATATGCGGCTTAATGGTTTATTTCTTCGGTTAATCAGTATCATATCGATCATAAAAATTGAAAAACATGAAAGTAGGATTATTTATTCCTTGTTACGTGAATGCTCTGTACCCGGAAGTGGGAGTAGCCACGTACAAACTATTAATCAGTTTAGGTGTTGAAGTGGATTATCCGCTCGATCAGACCTGTTGTGGGCAACCTATGGCGAATGGAGGATTTGAAGAAAAAGCATTACCCTTGGCCATCCAGTTTGACAAACTATTTGAAAAGTACGATTATATAGTGGCACCTTCAGCCAGTTGCGTCAGCTTTGTAAAGGACAATTACCCGCCCATTATGGAACGGAATAACCACATGAGCCAATCGAGCAAAAAGATTTATGAAATATGTGAGTTCCTGCATGATATTTTGAAAGTTGAAAAGCTTTCAGGACGTTTTCCACACAAAGTGAGCATTCATAACAGTTGCCATGGATTGAGGGAGCTCAAGCTGTCGGCAGCCAGTGAATTGAATATCCCTTATTATTCAAAAATCAAAAAGCTACTTTCATTGGTTGAGGGCGTTGAAGTATTTGAACCGCAGAAAATGGACGAATGCTGTGGCTTCGGGGGAATGTATTCTATCGAAGAACAGGCAGTATCTGTTTGTATGGGCCAGGATAAAGTGAAAAATCACATTTCTACCGGAGCATCTTATATCACAGGGGCTGACAGTTCCTGTCTCATGCACATGCAGGGCGTAGTTCAACGGGATAAGCTTCCCATTAAATTTATTCATGTAGTCGAAATTTTATCAGCAGGATTATGAGTACAAAACATTCAAAAGCAGGCGAAGTCTTCCTGGAAGACAGAAATCATGCTTCGTGGCATAACGAGGCACTCTGGTTTGTACGCGAAAAAAGGGACAGGATCAGTAAAGATATTCCTGAATGGGAAGAGTTACGCGAACTATCGAGTAAAATAAAAATGCATACGGTAAGCCACCTGGATAAATACCTGAAAGAGTTTACAAAAAAGGCAGAAGCGAATGGGTTGATTGTCCATTGGGCTGCCGACGCTCAGGAGCACAATGAGATTGTATACGGCATTCTTCAACAGAACAATGTGAAGAAGCTGGTAAAAAGCAAATCGATGTTGACCGAGGAGTGCCATTTGAATCCATACCTGATCGAGCATGGCATTGATGTAGTCGAGAGTGACCTGGGTGAGCGGATCCTGCAATTAATGGATATTGCACCCAGCCATATCGTGTTGCCCGCCATCCATATTACACGGCAGCAGGTTGGCGAGTTGTTTGAAGATAAACTGGGTACTGAAAAAGGGAATTGTGATCCAACTTACCTGACCCGTGCTGCCCGTAAACACCTGCGCAATGAGTTTCTGACTGCAGATGCAGGTATGACAGGTGCCAATTTTGCCATTGCCGAAACGGGTGATATTGTAGTTTGTACCAACGAAGGAAATGCCGATATGGGCACTTCGCTTCCCAAGCTTCATATCGTATCCATGGGGTTGGAGAAAGTAATTCCAGACCTGAAATCGTTGGGTGTCTTTACCCGATTGCTGGCACGTTCGGCAACAGGGCAGCCTGTTACAACCTATACTTCCCATTTCAGGAAACCCCGCCAGGGTGGTGAATTGCATGTTGTGATTGTCGATAATGGGAGGAGCAAGGTACTAGGCAATAAGGATCATGTCAAGACCCTGAATTGTATCCGTTGTGGGGCCTGTATGAATACCTGCCCGGTATATCGTCGGACTGGAGGTTATTCCTATACTTACTTTATCCCTGGACCGATAGGCATTAATCTGGGCATGCTGAAATCGCCTGCCGATTATTACGACAATGTTTCGGCTTGTTCGTTATGTTTTTCATGCAACAATGTTTGTCCTTCCATGATCGATTTAGGCCAGCAAATCTACAAGTGGCGTCAGGACCTGGATAGCCTGCATGTAGCCGATCCGACCAAGAAACTTATTTCGGGTGGACTTAAGTTCCTGTTTACAAGGCCCGGGTTGTACAATACCTCCTTGAAAATGGCGCCTGTTGTAAACGTGATGCCTCGTTTCATGCTCTACAATGGCCTGAACGAGTGGGGGAAAGGCCGTGAATTGCCTGTATTTGCCAAAGAGTCGTTTACAGATCTCTGGAAAAAAGGGAAAGTAAAATAACGGTTCCATTCCAAAGGGTTTTTACTATAAACAGAATAATAATTGAAAGATATGACCAGCAAAGAAACCATATTAAACAATATAAAAAGTAATATTGGCACGCAGTACGACATGCCTGATTTTAAAATGAATGCAATTCAATATCCCGATAAGATTGCACGGTTCTCAGAAGTGCTAAAGTCGGTAGGAGGGGTTGCTTACATTCTCAAGCCAAGCGAAGATGTCAATGAAGTGATTAAAACGATCTATCCCGATGCAAAAGTGATTGCTTCAAATATCCCTGGGATAAACTGTGCCAACCTTAATCCCGATAAGTTGGATGATGCCCATAAACTGACCGGCATTGACCTGGCAGTAGTAAATGGTGAATTAGGGGTTGCAGAGAATGCCTGCGTATGGATTCCTCAGAATGTGGTACATAAAGCCATCTATTTTATTGCCGAGGAAATGGTGTTGTTGCTTGATAAAGACAATCTGGTAAATAATATGCACGAAGCGTACCAACAAATCACATTCAATGAAAGCGGATTTGGTATATTCATTTCAGGCCCCTCCAAGACAGCTGATATTGAACAGGCGCTGGTCATCGGGGCACATGGTGTGAAAGGGTTGACAGTTATTTTGAAATAAATATGACTGGAAAGTAATTGATTGATTTGTTGCTTTCTAATTAGTTTATCTAAAGTAAAGATATCATTCTTTCCTTATAATTGCTGAAAGGCAATTTAAAGGAAAGGATGGTATTTTTATTTATTGAAAGCATAGAAAATTTTAATTCTTGTCAGATTTTTTCAGGGGAATGATCTACATCCAATTCCCAGCATTCAGCAATTTTAGCTTCAGAAATACTGAATCGGGTATCATCATAATCCATCCCATCCAAAAACAATTTCCATTGCTTTATCATCTGAGGAACATACATATCTTTTCCCTGAATGAAATGAATCCCGGAGGCAATGCAATATTCCTGCAGGTAGTTACTCTTTCCATCTTTTTCTGGCATATTATGATCGAAAACCATTTTACATCCTGCCAGGATATCCGTTAGATTCAAGGCTTCTGTCAAGTTAGCTGTAGATGCCTGTGTTGCATTTACTACTAAATCGTATGGTCCATCAAAATGATTTAACCCTAGTTCTTCCATTTTAGTTTCAACACGATCTTTATTCCTGCCGGTCATGGTAACTTTCATGCCTAAGCTTTTAAGTACATGGGTGGCAACACCTGATACCCCGCCATTGCCATAAATGACAGCCCTTTTTATATTCATGCCGGTAGTTGCAATATGCCTGCGTAGGGCTGTTTCAAAACCAAAAGCATCGGTATTGTAACCAAGAAGTCTGCCATTTTCATTGATGATGGTATTGACTGCACCGGTCTTTTTAGCTAATTCTTCAACCCAATCCAGATAAGGTATAACAGCTGATTTTAGTCCCTGTCCGGTCACTGCACCACCTCTGGAAATAGGTGCCCTTAGCAGGTTAATGTAGGTTTCTGCGTTTATTTGATATCCAAAGGTAAAATAGATGATGTTAACTCCCAAAGTCCGTAGAGCCTTGTTGTGCTTCTCAATCGAAGATTGGCTCCCGGAGGTTGAAAATATAAATCGCGTCTGGGTATTTAATGAAACTAGCTCATCAACCTGGGTCTTTAAATTACTCATTTTTATAAATTTAAATGACATTGCTGTCCTGCATTTATTTAATACCCTGTTAGCTTTATGAATAAAACATTTTTCAACTACAAAATTACACTTTGTTTTTAAATTTAAATTCGTTGAATGATTAAATTTAATATAAATATGAATGCTTGAAAATCAATTACTCACGGGTATTCTAAAGGAATAGATTATTTCAGTATCTTTGTATCCTTGAAAATGAGCTGCTGAACCGGAAAGTTTTAGCAGTATATCTTACAGAAAAACATATGCAGGACAACCTATATAAACTTACCGATTTTCTTCCTACTACTAAAAAAGAACTGGAACTGCGTGGCTGGAATGAAGTTGATGTGGTGCTTTTCAGCGGCGATGCCTATATCGACCATCCCTCGTTTGGAGCAGCTGTCATTGGGCGGATACTCGAGGCACAGGGATTGCAGGTTGCCATCGTGCCACAACCTAACTGGCGGGATGATTTGCGTGATTTCAAGAAAATGGGTCGTCCGCGTATGTTTTTTGCTGTTTCAGCTGGGAATATGGATTCCATGGTGAACCATTATACTGCCAACAAGCGCCTTCGTTCGGATGATGCCTATACGCCGGATGGCAAAGCGGGTATGCGACCTGATTATGCGACCATTACCTATTGCAATATCATCCGGAAACTGTATCCGGAAGTGCCGATTGTGATCGGTGGGATAGAAGCTTCCCTGCGCCGCTTCACGCATTATGATTACTGGTCGGATAAATTGATGCCCTCCATTATTGTGGATTCAAAAGCCGATTTATTGATTTACGGAATGGGGGAGAAGCCCCTGGTGGAATTGGTGCATCACTTGCAGTCAGGCAAGACTTTCAAGGAACTTCAGGACATTCCCCAAACATCCTACCTTTCGAAAGAAATACCAACCCATCCTGAATGGAAAGATATATCACTGGTATCTCATGAGATATGCCTGACCGATAAAAAGAAATATGCTTCCAACTTCAAACATATTGAAGAAGAATCGAATAAGTACAACGCAGCAAGATTAATCCAACAAACAGGCAACCGGTGGGTGATTGTCAATCCGCCCTATGAGCCACTTACTGAAGCAGAACTGGACGCCTCTTTCGATTTACCCTATACCCGGTTGCCGCATCCTAAGTACAAGGACAAGACTATTCCGGCTTATGAAATGATCAAGTTTTCGGTCAACCTGCACCGGGGTTGTTTTGGAGGTTGTGCATTCTGTACTATTTCTGCCCACCAGGGGAAACATATTGTATCACGATCCAAAGATTCCATCCTACAGGAAGTGAAACAGATTACCGCTATGCCCGATTTTAAAGGCTATTTAAGCGATCTTGGAGGCCCTTCAGCCAATATGTATCAAATGCATGGTATTGATATGGAAATCTGTCGCAAATGCAACAAACCATCCTGCATATATCCAAAAGTGTGTTTCAACCTGAATACCGACCACAGTTCCTTGCTGGATATTTATCGTTCTGTTGATAAAATCCCCGGTATCAAGAAGTCGTTTATAGGCAGTGGCGTTCGTTATGACATGTTACTAAGCGATACAAAAAACCAACAGGCAAATAAAAGCCATGCTGACTATATCCGGGAGTTGATCACCAACCATGTCTCCGGACGGTTGAAGATTGCTCCAGAACATACCTCGGATAAAGTGCTGAACTTGATGCGTAAGCCAACATTTACTTATTTCGGTCAGTTTAAGGCACAATTCGATCGTATAAACCATGAAGCAGGATTGAACCAACAACTGATTCCTTACTTTATATCCAGCCATCCGGGAAGTACCAACGAAGATATGGCAGAACTGGCAGCACTGACCAAGAAGCTTGATTTCCGCCTGGAACAGGTACAGGATTTTACGCCGACACCCATGACTCTGGCAACAGAAATCTATTATTCAGGGTATCATCCCTATACTATGGAGCCTGTCTTTACTGCCAAAAGTAAAGATGAGAAGCTGGAACAACGGAAGTTCTTTTTTTGGTATAAAAATGAATACAAGAATCTTATTATTAAAGACCTGCAACGGTTGAAGAGGCCTGATTTACTGAAGAAATTGTTTGAAAGGTAATATCAGTTATACCGACCCGCTCGCTAACTTTACCGACCCGCTCGCTAAGACCTTCATTCTTTGTAACAGCGAGCGGGTCGATAATATTTGCATCATGCGAGCGGTTCAATAAAAACATTATTTCTGAGTTATATTTTTAAAATATGTTTTAGCAATAGTATTCCCAAGTTTAGAAGCCTTTTCCCAATCTGCTATAGCTAATTGCTTCTTTCCCAACTTTTGATAACAAACACCCCGGTTTGTCAATATGATGTCATCATCAGGTTTCTGCTCCAGGTATATGCTGTAATCGGCTATTGCTTCACTTATCCTGTTTGTTTTCAGATAACAATAAGCTCTTCCGGAATAATACTGCACAATCAGAATCGACTTTTCTTCTGCTTTCTTACTTAATTCAATTGCATTTGTAAATTCAGGAATTGATTTATTAAATTCTTTTTTCAACCGGTACAATTCAGCTAAATAAAAGCAGATCTCATCATCCTGTTCATGAATTCGTTTAGCAATATAGAAGTTCTGCAAGATTGAATCCGGGTATTCTTTATCCAGCAAACAGGCTTTGTACAGCAACTCATACGATTTATGCATAGTAGAATCACTCTGGATCGCTTTAATAATGAATGGTAATGATTCCCTACCATGACCATTACTTAAACATTTGATAGCCTGGTTTGCAAAACTAATGGAGCGTTCACTTTCTTCAAACGAAATATTGTATATTTTTTTCTGTTGGCCAATTACATTTAATTGAAAAGAGAAAAATATTAATAGTAAAAATAGTCTCATCTTTTATTTCAGTTTATAGTCAATGTTCAGGTAAGAGCATGTTATACCGACCCCTTCGCTAAGATTTTCAATCTTTGTATCAGCGAGCGGGTCGATAATTATAGCAAGCGGGTCGATAATATTCACCATTTCTCTTTCGCCAGATCCGGCAAGATATATTCTTCGTAAAGTTGTTTGACTCCAACCATTTGTGCTTTCGAAAGATCAGGTAATTCAGAAGCACCCAGGTTTGATAGTATTTGTTCGGGTCGTGATGCCCCGGGAATGATACAGCTTACTTCATGGAACATTAAGATCCATTTCAGGGCAATGGCAGCCAGATTTGAATCTACAGGGAATAGCTTTTTGATTTCATCCACCGTATGGAGTCCTTTCAGGTAATCAATGCCTGAGAATGTCTCGCCCTTGTCAAATGCTTCCCCGTGACGGTTAAAAGCACGATGGTCGTGAGCATTAAAAGTAGTATCAGGCGTAAATTTACCGGTTAATAATCCGCTGGCCAAGGGCACCCTGACTATGATCCCTACATTCTTTTTGGCAGCTGCTGCAAAGAAATCGGTAGCCGGGCGTTGCCTGAACATATTGAAAATAATCTGGATCGTTGTCACATTATCGTATTCAATGGCTTGAAGGGCTTCTTCCACTCTTTCAACGCTTACTCCCAGATTCTGTATTTTGCCTTCTTGCTTCAAGGTGCTGAATAAGTCGAATATCTCCGGGCGGTAATAAGTTTCAGTGGGTGGACAATGCAACTGTATCAGATCAAGTGTTTCCAGGTTCATGCTCTTCAGGCTATGCTCTACAAATTTACGTAAGGCATCCGGTTGATAAGCTTCATCCACATGAGGCGATAATTTCCTCCCGCATTTCGTGGCTACATAGATTCGCTCACTCCGGGATTGAATCAGTCTTCCCACGGCTTTTTCACTCTCACCGTTCCCATACACATCGGCGGTATCTATAAAGTTTACACCATGATCCACTGCTGTATTTAAAATACGGTCCGCATTCGAATGATCAAATTTCTCTCCCCATTTTCCACCTACCTGCCAGGTTCCCAGGCTAATCTCTGAAATCTCAAATCCTGTCTTTCCAAGTATACGCTTTTTCATGAGTTTGAAGTTTTTTATTGAAAAACAATCTACATTTGTATTTGTTCCAAAAATAGTACTCTTTTAATTCAGGGTGCTGTTAGTGAGGGCTTCACTCGAAGTGAAGCCCTCACTACATTATAACCCGATAACAAATCCGGTAGATAATGAATTCACGAATGGTGCATTGAAAGGGAATTTAATCTGATCATAATCCACATCATAGGTGATGGTCCATCCGAAGGTCTTGCTAATCCGGATATCCAGGCCACCCATTATGCAAGCCGTCAGGTAAAAAGGTCGATAAATATTGACCCCGGCTGCAAACCTTGCATTAATGACGTCAGTATACGTTTGAAATTCAACCTGCAGGGGTATTCTGAATATCATATCATCCCGATGACTGGTAATATCCAGGAACTGAATGCCTGTCCTAAAATAAAAATTTCCTTTTACATAGGGATTGCACATGTTTACCATGGCATTTAATTGAAACACGTCATCGCTTAGGGAAGTCTGTTGATTGAAAATCATTCCACCTGTGATTTCAAGGTTATACGCTTTCCGGAAAGGTAAACCTTCCGGGTTTTGATCATCTATGTCCAGTGTGTTTGAAAATCCGTAATTCTGATTGGAGTGAATAAGAACCAATTTTCCTTTAACGGGATATTTATGTACATAATAAGGTATTTCTTTTAATTCTGACTTTGAATTTTCAAGGTAGTAATGATACCCCTTCAATTCATGCCTGAAATATATCCGTGGTGCTTTCTTTCCGATCCGTTCCAGAAAGACTGTGGAACCATCAGGCAGAAGTTTGCTTTCATAGGTTTTACCCTGAATGAACTGAAATCCTTTGATATCATTGGCGGTATACTCCGTGAACAAAGTATCACCTTTTAATTGAAAACGGCAGGTAGTACCGATTGCAATGTTATTTTTAAATTCAATGTTGCCATACACCGTATCGTTATCTTGTTTGATAATCATGCCTGGTATCAATTTCGTTTGTCCTTGCAGTGTTAAAGTGATAAAGCAAAGTGAGAATAGTAAATATTTAATAGTCATTTGTTTTGATGTTATCAGTTTCTGTACGGATATTCGTAATGACTTCCTTTTTTAATGTAAAGCCTTCAGTGAAATGGACTATCTTTAGAATCGCTTGCCCACCTTGACAATGGTAGGGATTTTTAATATTATGGCTCCTTCGGGACACATTTCCTGGCAACAATAACAGCGTATGCACTTCGAATAATCGTATACGGGTACTTTGGTATGGTCGCCTTCCTGCCAGTTTATTGCTTTACCTTCTACCGGACAGCTTTGTACACAGGTGCCGCATTGGGTACACTTTTCAGGAATAATGACCGGCTTTGCCACCAGGTGGTTATTTAAAAAACTTATGACACGGCTCTTTTTTACAGCCTTTACAGGTGAACGTTCTACGTTGAAGTCCTTGCAGATAAAATCCTTCAGGGTATCGCCTGCAATTTCTATTTCCTCTTCCAGAAAGGTTCCTGCACCTGATTCTGCCCCTTTTAACGTGGTAGGTACAAAGATCGGGTTCAGGTTGATCAGGCGGCTTGCCGTTGCGTCCAGGGCAACCGGGTCGGTTGAGAATAACAATACATTCATCGCCCGGGCAGTACCTCCCCGTGGACCATTTCCCTCCATGGCAACGATACCATCCATGATATACAGCCTTGGTTTCACATAGTTGTTTAAATCCACCAGCATACTTGCAAAGTCGGTTGGATCGGGTAATTTGACATGAAACTCGCCTTTACGCATACCCACCACACAACCAAACTGGTTCTTAATACTGCCTGTAAAACGTTCCAGGGCATGTGTCTTTAGTTTCGGCAGGCTGATGACACCATCCGTATCAAGAATGCCGTTTGCAATAAAGAATTTCTTGTTTTGCACTCCTTCTTCATAAAATACTTCACGGCCATCCTTGAAATCGGCCAGTTCAATTTTCAGTTCTTCGGCTACATCAGCTATGCCCGACTTCCTGGCAGCTGCCAGAGGGGTGCCAAATCCCGGGGAATCACCATAGCTCATGATAGCACCAAAGGAAGCAAACTCTTTGGCTACTGCCCTGAACACTTCCGGATGGGTATTGACACACTTTTCAGGTACTTCGCCTACCAGCAGGTTTACCTTCAAAACTATTTTCTCTCCGGCTTTTACAAAGTTTCCGGCACCGCCAATTAGTTCCAGGCCACGCGATACTGCCTGACTGACTTCATTTGTTTCGTACGAATTGCATTGAACGATAGCTACTTTACTCTTCATATAGGATGGATGTCTGGTTGGAAAAGGTACATTCTTATTTAATAAAGACAAAATTACACAAAAAATAGTATCTGGATTCTATTTTAGAACAATACTTATTAACAATCTGATGGAAACTAATAGAACAGGAATCAAAATCTGATTATACCTTTCTTAGCATCTTGGCCGATAGAAAAAGTTCCCTGAGTTCTTCCGGTAACTGTTCGTCTTGCCATTTGCGTTCTTCCTCAACAGATTTTCCTGCACTTTTTACAGCCTTCAATCCATAGTATCCTGCCCCCAGGGAATGATCCGCCATATGGGCCGTAGCAACAGTATGGCCAATTGCACGGGCTATTGCAATTTCTGTTGGGTCAGTCGATTCTCGGGCAACTGCGATAGCATCCAGGGAAGCTTTCCTGGCATCACCCACTGTTGCTTTCCCTTCTGTCCAGTCTTTAGCCACCCGCAAAGCATGAATAAGCCGTTCATCCACCTTTTCACCCAATAGTGGTAACAGGTGTTCGACATACAGGCAGGCCAGTTTTATCAGTTGGTAATGCTGTTCCTTTTTCAAGGGTCCACCCCGGTGTTCTGCTATAAACCGTTTGTCGCGCATGATTGAATCATTTCAATTTAGTTTCCTGAATATAAATAACTCGTTGAATTGAATGTTTTGAAACCAATGTTATCTATTATTTCATTCTGCAATAATTAGAAGTACATTCCCGGTCTTTTGTCCCGTCTCTACATACCAGTATGCTTCCACAAGCTGCTCCAACCCGTATTTCCTGTCAATTATCGGTTTAAAGCTGCCGTTTTCAACCAGTTCTTTCAGGAAGATCACATCTTTTTTGCACATGGTGGGTATCGGGAACAATAATTTTCTGCCACCGAACAACGGAGTAGTCAGTGCCAATAGTATATTTACGGAGTGTTTGCCCAGTTCAGTGGATATATAGATCCCTTTTGGGGTTAGTATTTTTTTGCATACAGCAAAGGAGCTTTTACCCACGGCATCAAATATAAAGTCAAACCGTTGATCTGTTTCTGTAAAGTCTTGCTTCAGGTAGTCGATTACCACATCCGGACCCAGGGATTTAACCAGCTCCACATGTTTAGTACCGCATACAGCCGTTACGTTTGCCCCAAAGTATTTCATTAATTGCACTGCCGCTGAACCAATGGCTCCCGTTGCACCATATACCAGCACGTTTTGCCCCCTTTTCACTTTTGCAGCCCTGATATCGCAAAGTGCATAATGTCCACCTTCGCAGATCGGAGCTGCCTCTTCAAACTTTAAGTTTCGCGGCATGGTGGCTATGGAACTGTTCTCAGCAATAACCATATATTCGGCATGTGCCCCAAAGGTTTTGTCGTTGTATCCAAACACCCTGTCCCCAACTGTAAATGAGGTCACATTGCTGCCAATAGCTTCAATGACTCCTGCGAATTCATTTCCAAGAGTCATAAGCCGTGGCCTGATTAATCCGCTAAAGAGCCTGGACACAAAATATTCTGCACTTCGGAATCCGCAATCTGTACGGTTTACAGTGCCGGCATAGACTTTAATCAATACCTCATGATCTTTTGGCATTGGTCTTTCAACTTCCATTATCTGAACCACTTCAGGCGGTCCATATTTTAAATATATGCTTGCTCTCATTTTCATAATCTTTTGTTTTGAAATTGATGACGATCGGGTTTCAAATATATCTTTAGGACCCAAGATTTATTTTGTCAGGCTTTATTTAACTTAAACTGAAGTTGTATTAGTTTCTGATTTTTTTATTAGTAAGATTAATTATTTTCTATTTCTTTATTTGATTTATCACCCATGAACCAGGCAGCAATAAAACCTGTAAATGTACCAAATAAAGCTACTCCTGTAATCATTAGAAATGCAGCAATAATTCTGCCTTCTGTAGTAACCGGATATCTATCACCATATCCCACAGTTGTAATAGTAACGAATGCCCACCATATTGCATCTTCGGCTGTTTTGATATTACTTTCGGGTACGGTTTCAAATTGCAGTATTGATACTGAACCAAAGATCATCATTAAGAAAGAAACTAATGATACAGTTGCAAAAGTACCTCTAGTACGCGTTTTAAAGATATGGGATGTCAGGTATCTGATGGAACGGAATGCTCTTAAAACCCTGAATACCCTGACCAGCCGGATTAGCCTTCCAATCCTGAGATATTCAAATGTCGGGATACTGGAAATAAAATCTATCCAGCCCCATTTCATAAACTTCAATTTTGAAGGTGCTTTGATAAACCGATATGTAAAATCATAAAGAAATATGACACATATTACATCATCAATTAAATAAATCAACCTAGAAACTTCAGGTGCTAACTTAAAAAAGCTATCAATAATAAGCGTAATTAAAACATAAATAGATAAAATCAGAATAACTATATCAAAGAATGTTACTTGTTTATTCTCAACTGTATTTATAGGGCTATTTTTTATCATTTTGTTTTTTGAATTTTTACAATTATAAATAATTAAATACTGAAAAATTAGTCATTTAAATTATCTGAACCCTAATTATGTTTTCAGATTACTACATAAAACAAACTATTTGATTTCTAAATATATTTTAGTTCAACCATTTTTTTACACCACCATGATGAGAACATGTTCCACGACGGCTCCTGCTAAAGCTGTATGAACCGTCATTACATTGGGCACATGCACCACTTGGTGCAGAACTACTAAAAGTTGGTGATTGAACAGTTTCATGACTTGAATTTAAATAGTACTTAATTCTACCATGCGCTGAATTGCCATTTGAGTTTAAATTATTTGATGTATGATGATTTCTTTTAAGTAAGCTATGATGAATATATCCTATCTTACCATTAAATTCTACTTGTATCCAATTTCCATTTTGTATTATGTTCTTTAAAATTGAGATTGTTGTTCCTTTGGGAATTACGCATATTGTATTGTGCGATATTTCTGGAGTTGACCTAAAATTAATATTAGTTGTTGTAACTTTTAATTGTCCAAATGATAATACGGTAACTAGTAATAATTCAATAAAAATGAGTAGCTTCTTCATATTAATTTAATTTATTTAAACATTAATCATAATAGTATTTTTGCCTTGAAATGTAAAGAGGATCTGGAAATAGGATCTTCAACATAATTTGGAACAAGAATATATTTGTTTATTTATACTTTGTTTTTTTGCCAAATTAGAGCTTTATTCTAAAAGGCATAATTATTTACAATTACAAATAGAACGGTCAATGTAAGTTTTGCTGTTATTACTATTATAATAATAACCACCTTTAGGCCTAGTCCAAAGTTGATGTCCGTTATATAAACCGCAAGTATAATCTGAAGTATTGCTTGTAGTAATGTCATTTCCAGTACTGCATGATGAAAACGAAACAATTAAAACAATATAAACGGCAAACAGTATTTTTTTTATCATAGTAAATAACTTAATTTTTTATATAAATTTTCCCCAAAGATAAATTCTTTATTTTAATTTATCATAACTTATAGTGTGTAATATTTTATTTATCTAACGTTAATGTGTGTTTCGGTAATCTTGACTTACTGATCTTGGACATTGTGATGTGATCACCATCATGTTGCTGTAACAATACCCCGTACCCAAGTTTCTTATTCAGCTGCCTTATAGATATCTTAACCTTATAATGATATAAGGTATCTATAAGGGAACTATGAGCAAACTATAAGGGAACTAAGAGGGAACGTAATCATCATGGTAATGTGATGATGAAAGCCTGCAAGCGAAATTCTATTGAAAAATTATTACCGTTTTGTGATTTTTTTTTAATTATACTCAGTTGGTTGGAAGTAATGTAACAGGAGTGAGGCATACAAACAACAAACTCCTTAGGAATGAGAAGGAGTTTTAAATAAAGTTTGTTTAAAATTGAAAGACTGATATTGCCTGAATTGCTTTATTTGTTGTCACACCGGCATTTAGTGCTGGTAATAGCTTCTGAAATAACATAAATCAGGCTCAGGATATGCTGGCCATAGACATCATTGCCCGGTTTGCTGTAAGGATGGGAAGGAGTATTAAAATACCGGTTAATTACACTTCCACTAATGTTCTGGTCGTGCACATCACTATTCGTTATGTTGTACAGGTATTGGTACTGCAAGGAGAATGAACGGTTGTAGTGATAGGTAAGCCCGGCACCAACCGGAAAGATATAATCTGTTCCGGCAGCAATAATGGTCGGATATAAGGACGGGTCGGATTTTGAATTATCCAGTGCCGGATTAATACTATACAGGGCTAATCCTGCACCTATGGAAAGAAACGGGGAAAATTTCGAATCAACATCCATAAAATAACCATTGGCAAATTTATAATGCAGGAACAGGGATGCATCATATTTCAATCCCCGGAACCAGGCAATATCAGACTCTTTATACCCGTATTTTCCGTAGCTTCCCTGGATGCCCAGGTCGAAAGAAGGGGTAATGTATTTGTATAACGATACCCCGACAGCATCACTCCAGGGCTTGCTGAAGTTTAAAATGCCATTTCCGTAATCACCATTATATTCATTTTTTACAAATCCTAAACTCACCATGAGATCCTTGTGAAAAGTTTGTGCATTTAAAAATGATACTGCTGAGAATAGGCCCGCAAAAAGAACATATTTTTTTATCATGAATATATAATTGTTATTGACTATCTGTTCAATTATCTGTCGTTAATGGAATGACCTGAAGTATTATACCTTCAAATTATTTTTAATAATAGAACAGTCGAAACAGGAGTATTGATAAATTTAATCAGGATTTAACACCATTATTAACCTGGATTTTATTTTATACCGGTATCGATGTGATTTAAATTTAAAGAAAGACCGGTTAGGTACTAATTGATACTTGTATAGCAACCAATTGAAGGAACAAAAATAGTATTTCTTTATTAGTTAAAAAACCAAACTATTTATAATAAGAATTAAATAATTAGTGAAAATTCAGGATGTGTTACAATTTAGGATTGAAAAAATAAGAAAAAAGACTAAGTACATGACAAAAAATTAAAAATATCTATATCTGATTGAAATTCAGAATTTAAAAGTAATGTTGCAATATATGTTAGTCCATATTTGAAAAAGCTTTTACCCCTTTTCCCATTGTTGAGTATT
>JAQTUE010000076.1 GCA_028710415.1 Paludibacter sp.
TATTCATGGGCTAAATTTGCGAAACAGATGGGTGCCAATTATATTTTTATCACATCCAAGCATCATGATGGCTTTTGTTTGTGGCCATCGAAGTACACCGACCGCAATGCGATGAAAATGGGTCCCAAAAAAGATTTGCTGGGAGACTTTTTCAAGGCCGGACGAAAGGAAAATCTGAAAGTTGGCTTGTATTATTCTCTTTATGAATGGTATAATCCCAATTATACAAAGAAGGATATCCCTTACGCCGGATTTAAGAAAGTGAATAACTATGTTGACGATTATATGATTCCGCAGATTAAAGAGTTGATTGATTTGTACCATCCTGACTTTTTCTTTTTTGATGGCGAATGGGATCATCCTGAATCATTCTGGAAAATGAAGGAGGTGGTGGCCTACTATTACAACCAGGCAGCAAAACGGAATCAGGAAGTTTTTGTAAATGACCGTTTTGGACAGGGAGACAGAGGTAAACATGGCGATTTGTACAATGTGGAATACCATTTCGATAAAGGCAACGAAGGTTTACTGACCCATAAATGGTCTTTTTGGCAAGGTATTGCCAAAACCTTCGGTTACAATCTGGATACAGATCCTCAGGATTGCCTCTCGCCGAAGCAATTTATTGACAAAGTGATCATTGGGGTAAGCCAGAATGGTAATTTTGATATCAATGTCGGCCCTACAGGCGCCGGTGAAATCCCTGATTATGAACAATATCCTTTGTTGAAGCTGGGCGAATGGCTGAAAATAAACGGGGAGGCCATCTATGGCACACGTTACTGGAAAGTTCAGAAAGAAGGAGACGCCTGCTTTACGACGAAAGCTGACAATGTGTATGCTATTTTCCTGAAATGGAAGGGTGAAGAATTTAAATTGAAATCAGTGAAGCCTGTTGACGGCTCGAAAATCACCATGTTGGGTGTTCCCGGTGACTTGAAATGGCGTTGGGATGAGGCGAATGGCTTAACCATCACTTATCCAAAACAGAAAGCCAGACCCACATCATGCAGTTATGCCTGGACGTTCAAAATTAAGATTCAAAAATAAAGTTGGTGACGGTTGATCCGTTGTTGATCGGTTGGATCTTTTTGGGTATGAATGAATCATCTGCCCCTTTGTCTTTTGCTGATTTCTGTCATCACCTTTTTGCGTAGATCAGCCTCAGATTGATATAGCTTGACCAGTTGTTGCGGGGTAAGTACCTTTCTGCATTTCATATAAAAACTTTCGCGGATGACGACGATTCTCTTGGCACTGGTCAGTTGTTCTGTAATCAGCATTTCTGCTTCCGCAGCAGAAATGCTGTCTGCATTCACCCTCATCAGCTTGCCTTGATGCTTCAGGTTGATGTTGGCGATTTTCTTCTCGTATTCCAGGTATATGGGACGAAACTGAGTGAAAGTAGTATCATCCAGTTGAAGCCGTTCTTTGATTTCACGCAGTTTCGCCTGCTCAATCCGGTTACGCATCATACCTGGGCGATTGGGCTGTTGGGATTGAACCGCTAAACTGACAAACAGAAACAATAAAAGCAGGGTGGAAAAAGTTTTTTTCATCTCATTCTTTTTTATTTTACATCGGGGAATTTGATGCAACTCGTCAAATCATTGTTCACTTTTGTGAGCGATAGCTCAGGGGTTTGTTTCATTTTAATTGAGGTTAGAGGTTTCCTGTGCCAATACATCAATCAGAACATCCGTTTTGTAGATGGCTGCTATTTGCAACAACTCTTCGTCTGACAAATCGTTCAAAATATCTTCGATATTCTCTGATACCTCTTTCTCGTGATTCATCTCTTCCCTGGTTATGTTACCTTCGGTTTTCTTCACTTTAGTCACGGCTTCAGTTACTTCAGCCATAGGCTCAAGGACTGTCAGCTGTTTTTCCGGAGCGGCGGGTTTCATTATTTGCTGGTTTTCCTGTGTCGTAAGTAGGGAATGTGCATCCGGTTTTGGCTTTTCACCCGGGATCACAAAAATAAATAAGATGACAGCAGCTGCGGCAATCACCGTTAACGCCATGCTCAATACCAAATGGTGCTGGTGAGCCCGTGTTCTTTCTTTTGCTTTCTGGAGTGTCCTTTCCGGGATTTGTTCAAAAAAGCCATCGGGCACCTGGTATGGGAGTTTTTTCCCTATTTTTTGAAAGTTAATATCTTCTTTCATATACATTTTTTTAAAAAGCCGTTTTAATGATTTAAATCACGCATGCTCAATCAGGTACTTCTTGACTTTCTCGTTGGCGAGATGATAATTGGTTTTCAAAGCACTCACCGAAGAATTCAAAATTTTGGCAATATCCTCATAACTTAGTTCATCATAATAGCGCAAGTTGAAAACGATTTTTTGTCTTTCCGGCAACCGCTGAATGGCTTGCTGAAATTTGAGCAACATCACCTCACCGTTCTCCATATCGGTTTCTGCCTGTTCCATGGCAGCACTTTCAGCAATAAACCCCTCATATCTGATATTGTTGTCCTTTTTCTTGAAATACCTGAAACATTCATTGGTGGCTATGCGATACAACCAGGTGGAAATTTTGCTATCACCTTTAAATGAGGAGGCAAACCGATAAACAAGAATAAACGTTTCCTGTAAAATATCTTCGGCATCCTCGTGAGAAACCACCAACCGTCGGATGTGCCAATAAATGGGTTTTTTATAAGTATTCATCAATAACAGAAATCCTTTATCCTTTGTGTCCGGATTTTTGATCATTGAAGTGATACTCGCATCGGTTGTTTCGCTCATCAAGAAGGTCTTTCTTATTTAGGATTTGTATTTTGATGCAGAAATTGCCTGAAAGTTAAAGCAATATCCTTTTATTTTCAAAAATAATTTTCAAAATAAACGGATTTTGAATTTAACTTTCAGGCATAAATGGTTTCATAAAGTTATAAATCTAAAATTAAAAACCTATGAAACGACCGGTAATGTTTTTTGCTGTTGGCCTTGCGCTGGCATTTAATTCCTGTCAGAAAAATGACATTTCAAATTTGGAGGGAGATGCGATTTCGAGCCTGCAGGAAACTCCGCTGGAAGTCTCTCTGATAGAAACAGAGATTGATGAAGCATTATCCGATGTGGATTTGTTGGCGGATGAAGCCGTCAATATTCAGGCCAGTATACTCCGGTCTGCCGCCATCGACAGTTCGGTGTACTTGAGTGATTGTCCCACCATCACGGTTGATAAGAACGTCATGCCTCAGGTCATGACCATTGATTTCGGAACTGCTTGTTCTGGTAAGGATGGTAAACTCCGTTCGGGGAAAATCATTGTCAAAGCATCCACGTTCAGGTCGTTTCCAACCAGAATGGAAAAAACTTTTGACAACTACTATGTCAATGGAAAGAAAATAGAAGGCCTGATCAGGAAATTTGTTGTTAAAGACTCCCTCAATCATAGCCGCATTGCCATCGTCAATGAAGATGTCACCATTATTTTCCCTGAAAGGCATGATACCGCACATCATGTAACCGACATGACCCGTCGTTACTTGCGCAATGTTCCTGAAGATAGAACGGATGACCAGAATATCACCTGGGGCAAGGTCGAAAACACCCGTCCGTCAGGCTTTGTGTCAACCAAAATGATAGCAGAGCGCACTCCACTTGTTTATCAGGTTTCCTGCAAGCACATCGTAAGTGGTATTGCTTCATTCAGAACCAGCAGAGGCCGTCACTGGACCATAGACTATGGTGATGGCTCCTGTGACAATTAAGCCATCAAAACCGAAAACGGTACTTCGAAAGAGATCACCATCCGGTAAAGAATATGTTTTTTGGTTGATTGATTGAGAGAGGGGCTCGGCATTTTATGCAGAGTCCCTTTTTTTTAGTACTATGTTATGTTCTTAAAATCCATTATAATACTTCATAATAATTGACAGCAAAAGTAGATGAGCTATGTATTAACATAACAAGGATTCCATGTCATTATTGTTGAAATACTATTACAAATGCGTTTCGATGGATATAACCAATCCCTGTCTGAAAAGTTTGACCTATTTGTTGACTTGGCCCTTCTCTATCATCCCGTCAAGAATTTTTTTGGCAGAAAATATGTCAAGTGTGTGAAAATATATTTGCCTTGATTTATAAGTGAATATTTATATAGATTAGTTTAAATTAATTAATTTATATGGTTACTCATTCTTTTTATCTTATATTACATCCTGTAAATCAATATCAAAGAAGGCTTTATATGCTTTTTTTCTAACCTACGATCGTTTGTCCTGAATTAATACCAGGAATTCATCAAACATTAGTCTTCTTTTTACTCTTCAATCCATTACACATCATTGGGAACAGAGATTAGTCATGGACGAATGATCGGCAAAAGAACTATTTATGAAAATTTTTGATCAGCATCAGCAAGACATTGCTGAAAAAATTGAATCTCAAGCGGAAATCAAACAGTGGAAAGATTGGAAATGGCAAATACGACATTCCATTAAAACCATTGAAGAATTCGAAAATCTGACAGGTATTCATTTTGATGCGACAGAAAAAGAACAATTGGAAAGAACCATCAATCGTTTTCCACTCTCCATTACGCCTTATTATTTATCACTTATCAATATCGAAAACTTTCGGCAAGATCCCGTGTATAAGCAGGCCTTTCTTGATAGTAGAGAATTGATTGTGTCGCCTTGCGAAATGAAAGACCCATTGGCCGAAGAGCATGATAGCCCTATCCCTGGCATCACACATCGATATCCAGACAGGGTGCTGTTTCTGGTAAGCAATGTTTGTGCCATGTATTGCCGTCATTGTACCCGTAAACGTAAAGTGGGAGATGTGGATTTTATCCCAAGCAGGGAACAGGTCAAGAAAGGCCTGGATTACATCCGAAATACACCTCAGGTTCGTGATGTCCTATTGTCAGGCGGTGATCCATTTATGTTGTCTGACGATTATCTTGACTGGATTTTAACGGAGCTTCAAGCCATACCTCATGTACAAGTTATCCGCATCGGCACCCGTACACCAGTGACGCTCCCATACCGAATAACAGACGATTTGGTAAATATGTTAAAGAAACACCATCCGCTTTGGATCAATACTCATTTCAATCATCCCAGAGAAATCACTGCTTCAGCAAAGGAAGCGTTAACCAAACTGGCTGATGCGGGAATTCCTCTGGGAAACCAATCCGTTTTGCTGGCTGATGTCAATGACTGTCCACGTATTATGAAAGAGTTGGTACAACAATTGGTTAGAAATAGAGTGCGTCCCTACTACATATACCAGTGCGACCTTTCAGAAGGCTTATCACATTTCAGAACACCAGTAACAAAGGGTATTGAAATCATGGAAAGCCTTATAGGTCATACCAGCGGATTTGCAGTACCGACCTACGTCATTGATGCTCCGGGTGGTGGAGGAAAAATACCTGTAATGCCTCATTACATCATTTCCTGGAATACCAACAAGGTGATACTCAGAAATTACGAGGGCGTTATTACCTCCTATCAGGAACCGGATCATTATGAAGCAACCATTTGTGACCGTGATTGCGCCAATTGCAAGCTGGAGCTGGATATAACAGGCAGTGATGAAATAAATGCTGTTGGTATCGAAAAACTCCTTTCTGACTACGATGATACCATTTCGCTCATACCGGCAAACAATGCCCGATTAAAAAGAAGAGAAGGGGACTCAGATGAATAATAAAATATTTAAGTCGGCTATTTCGCACGACAAAGAGAGCAACCGTGTTTATCTGATGAATTTAGATCCGGAAGATTTTCCGGAAATTATATCCTATGTTGAAGAATTGGCCAATATTAACCAATACTCAAAATTATTTGCCAAAGTCCCAGCAAAATATGGTCCAACCTTTTTAGCTGCTGGATATGTAAACGAAGCCTCTATTCCTGATTTCTACAACCATCAGGAAGATGCTCTGTTTTTGGTAAAGTATAAGTTCGAAGAGCGTAGTTTCCCGGAAACAGGGGCTTTGATTTCCTTGCAGCAAATGTTACTGCAACCAGCCAATCATGAAATACACGAATTGGATGAATGTTACACAATGCGTCTTCTTACGGAAAAAGATCCGTCAATGATGATTCCTATTTTCAAAGAGGTTTTTGAAACCTATCCTTTTCCTATTTATGATCCGTCTTTTCTTCTAAAAAGCATGTTGGAATACGGTACAAGGTATTTTGGTGCTTTTTATGATAAAAAACTAGTAGCTATTAGCTCTGCCGAGTGCAATGACTACAATAAGAATGCAGAAATGACCGATTTTGCAGTACTTCAAGCTCATAGGGGAAAACGATTGAGCACACATTTGCTTTCGTTTATGGAAAAAGCTCTTGACAAAGATGGTTTTAAAACGCTTTATACCATCGCTCGCCTTCGCTCATTGCCTATGAACAAGACATTTTACAACAATGGATATAAATATGCAGGAACCCTAACCCGAAACACTCAAATTTCAGGTAAAATTGAAAGTATGAACGTTTGGTACAAGAAAATATGATATCCAGTCAGATATTTTTGATCACAAACTATCTGTAATTCCGCAATTTGGTTTTAGGGGGTTCCAAAATCCATCGGGTAATGATATTTCACAACTGGGTGAAGTATTCAGCAAAGTTTAAACTTTTGTGTTACTTTTGTTACTCAGATTTGTTTTACATCATCGCTTACTGATAGCCCAGACAAAGTCATTTGTAAAAATCCCAAAAATCTAAATCGATGGTTAATGCCAATTTAAAAAAGATTCAAAGAGAAAATATAAAATATGGTATAAATTCAAACCTGTTAAAGCGTAGTTTAACTTTTGCACCTTTCCTTTTATCACTTATTCTTTTATCATTAGCTCTGTTCGATTTTGGATATGACCAGACTCTGAAGCAGGATTTCATTTTGAAGCATCTATATTTCGTGTTTTTTTTCCTCGAATTTATATTTGTTATGGTTCGTTATATATCAACGATCCGTCCGGGACGTAAAGTCTGGATATTTGACACTTTTTTACTGATTTCCATACTGCTTACCATTTTCACCATTGCTGGTTGGTGGAATATTTCTTTATTGTTTGACAGTTCATTCTGGAATGCTTTTGTCATCGTTATGATTTTTTTTCGTGAGATCATTCCTCTGGATTATAAAAGGAAAGTCCTTAATCCTGCGCAGATTTTCATGATTAGTTTCTTGTTGCTGATTTTTGCAGGTTCATTTGTATTAATGTTGCCACATGCTACATTTGCCGGGATTTCTTTTATTGATGCACTTTTCACTTCGACAAGTGCTGTATGTGTAACAGGACTTACAGTTGTTGATACCGGATCCTATTTCACAATTTTTGGTCAGACTGCCATTCTGGTACTTATACAACTTGGAGGATTGGGTATAATGACATTTACCAGTTATTTCAGCTATTTTTTCTCTGGTGGAGCTTCTTATGAAAATCAGTTGCTAATACAGAAAATGACCTATTCTGAAAAAATAACCGAAGTCTTCAGCTCGCTCACGAAAATTATTTTACTGACATTTCTGATTGAAGGCATTGGTGCTGTACTCATTTTTTTTAGCATTGACAAGAGTATGACAACTTCTTTATCAGAGAAGGTTTTCTTTTCTGTCTTTCACGCTGTTTCAGGATTTTGTAATGCTGGTTTTTCTACCTTGACAGGCAATTTATACAATACCAGTGTGAGATTCAATTATTCTTTACAGCTAATAATTTCATTTCTATTAATCTTTGGTGGCATCGGATTTCCGATTTTCTTTAACTTTGTCAAGTATATAAAACATCTGTTTTTAAATAAGTTATTTAGAAAGACTCCAATGCATAGACCGTGGATTATCAATATAAATACTAGAGTTGTCGTTGTAATGACCATTTTGTTACTGGTATTTGGTACTTTCATTTTCTACATTCTTGAATACAACAGTTCACTGGCTCAACATCACGGAATAGGAAAAATTATTGCAGCCTTTTTTTGTTCGTCAACCCCCAGAACAGCAGGATTTAATATGATTGACTATTCAAGACTCCAGACACCGGCTATCTTGGTCGTGTGTTTTTTAATGTGGGTGGGAGCGTCACCTGGTGGAACTGGGGGCGGTATAAAAACAAGTACTTTGGCGATAAGCATAATGAATTCAATTAATATTGCCAGAGGTAAAGACAGAATTGATTTTAAAGGAAGGGAAATAAGTGGAACAGCAGTTCGCAGAGCCTATTCGCAGATTTTTTTATCTTTAGTGGCTATTGGATTGTCTGTCTTAGCTATTGAATTATGTCAGAATGATTTAGATCTAAAGGCCGTCATTTTCGAATGCGTCTCGGCTTTCAGTACTGTGGGACTTAGTCTTGGCATTACGGCAAAATTATATTCAACAAGCAAGCTAATTATTGTGTTGACAATGTTTGTAGGACGTGTAAGTATGCTGACAGTGCTTGTAGCATTTATTAAACAAAGTAAAATGGAGAAATACCGTTATCCATCTGAAGATATTCTGATTAATTAAGTTAAATACATATTCAAAAATGAAATTTATCATTATCGGATTAGGCCATTTCGGCTCTTCTCTTGGTCAGAATCTGACCATCATGGGACATGAGGTTATTGGCGTGGACAACAATATGGTTAATGTCGAGGATAACAAAGGACTGATGACACATACAATCTGCCTAAATGCATCTGATTCACAGGCTGTAAGCAGTCTACCAATCAATGACGCTGATGCTGTTATTGTTTGTATTGGCCTAAACGAAGGAGCAAACCTTCTGGCCACAGCCAATATGAAACTGATGAAGGCCAAGCATCTTATCTGCAGAGCCATTTCTCCTTTGCATCGGACTGTACTTGAGGCCATGCAAGTGGATGAGATTGTTTATCTTGAAGAGGAAACAGCACACAGGTGGGCAAAAAAACTGAATATGAAGAGTGCTATTGACGTGCATGAAATAGCAGGGGACTTCAATATTGTAGAAGTTACTGTTCCAAAACGTTTTGTAGGAAAAACGCTTCAGGAGTCACAAATTCGCAGCAATTATAACCTACTGGTCCTGTCTACCATTAAAATGATCGAGCAGAAAAATGTGATAGGCATCACCATAAAAATTAAGCAGATACAAGAAATGGCATCGGCTATCACGATCCTCGATGAGAATGATATCATGATATTATATGGAAAGATCAAAGATTTCGAGTCATTCTTAAAGGACATCTAATTTATTTATTTTAATTTATCCACTTTAAGTGCTTCGAAACCGGATACCACATCAAACAATTCTTCATCAATTGAACTTTGGCGCATACTATTGAATTTGTGGCTAATATCTTCAAGTAATTCTTCGATG
>JAQTUE010000077.1 GCA_028710415.1 Paludibacter sp.
TATAAACATCTTGCCATTTTTCAAGAGAATATAAAAACCTTTTTTGACATTTACTGCAAAGCTTATGCAGAAGGTAAAGCTATTTCTTCTGAACCACTGGAAATTTTACTGCAACGCTATAATTTGAGTATTGAATAAGTCCCAGAAGAGGCGGAAATGTGTTAAATTATGGAGTTATTGCTAGTACAAAATGTTCAATTTGGGTTTTTCGGTGAAAATGCGGAGGAAGAGTATGCTCTGCTGTATTATATAAACATTGAGAAATTCGCAGGGTCTTTTTGTCCCCGTAATATTAACCCCGGGGCAACAAAATTGATTTTATCATTCAATACTTGAAGGTTGATAATGTTCCCAGCATCCAAATACTCTTTTATAGTGGGGCGCCTCTCGGCAACTCCGTGTTTGGTTTCCAAAGCAACGTATTGTTTAAGATATTCTAACTCCCCCATATTATCGGGACGGTATGGCTCGTTAATAGCCCAAAAATGACCACCAGGTTTCAAAACTCGGTGAACCTCTGATATTAATTTCCTCAAGTTATCAAAGTGGTGGAGTGCATCAACCATAAAGACTATGTCAATCGAGTTGTCCACTATCGGAACGTTATGCATATCCGCCACGAGAGATAGAAATTCGCAACCGTTATGTTTCTTTAATACTACCGATCTTCCTAAACCGTTATATATGTCATCACTACATTCTAAAGCAATCATCCTCGATTTGACCTGCTTTAGCATATAACATTCTACCCAACCTATGCCGGCTCCCATGTCAAGACAAAGTTTATCATTAAAGTTCTCCAACTCTAGCAGCTTATCTATACTTCTTTTAGCTTCTTTGTAAAATTCCTTCAAGTGAGGTCTCCCATCAGGCAAATAGAAATGGTCTTCATTGTCTAAATACATGCCTAATTCGTTGTGTAGATTGATCCACGCCTTCTTTTCAACTTCACATTTGTCCCAAGATTCGCCACGGGAATGAAGATAAAACAAGCCATTGTCCTTTTTGCTTTGAAAGCCACAATCGCAAAATAGAGTATCCGTAAACAGGTGACTTTTGAGTTTTTTATGACACTCGGGACAAATGAATATATTTTTCAAATTCATTGGCATTCAAACTTCCCTCTCTGGACACTGACAGGCTTCCGAGGACAAACTACATCCTTATAAGTTACTTTCCTAACCCCGGATTCTAATAGTCAATCCGTACTCACGGATTTATTTTCTTCAGTCATCTGAAAGTTTTTTATACTGAATATGAGGCATCTTGGATCATTCGGAGCCACAACCCTCACAGCATCTGAAGTGAATTCAATTATGTGTTTCCCAGGGGGGATTATGATTTCCTTTCGGAAGTTGTATCCAGCACTACTAATTTTCAGGCTTTCATCGATGAGGTCACCACTAATATTTAAATTTGATAATTCGGGATATCCGGTGGCAAAGGTAGCATCAAAGACGAATGTTTTAACTCTATGCGAGGAGTTATTTATTATTATTGTGCCTTGCTGTGAACTCCAGCGCCAGTTATTTTGGCTGGTTCCTTCCAGGGTTGAAAATCCGCCCTGCCATTCGATTAAGTCAGGAGTCAATCCCCTAAGAAATTGAAGATCATGCCAGTCCCAAATCCTGCCAGGATCATATTGTAGAGAAACCGGCTCTGCATTCCAACGGTATACATTCCAATCGGTTGCTCCTCTGAGATTTATGAAAAAGCTCGCGCCTATGAATAAGCTGAATATTGATAACAATCCCAATCGACTAGCTTTTTGCAATGCGGGAATACCATTATTAAGAAAATGCTTTAAAGAAAGAGAGCCAGAAATTTGCTCCATAATGGGTAATAAGAAGTAGATAAAATATGGAATCATGTCAGTAAATAGGCGTGGGCCAAACTGGTCGCCCCACATTGGAATCGTTGAAATTGTTATCCAATGAAAAAAAACAATTGCAATTAAAAAATAATCCAGTTTAATGATTTGTTTATTTTTTATTTTCAAAAAAGTACCATATAAACAGAATAAGAAGATAGGCGTAAACACAAACAATCCACGATTAGGACTGATTAGATTTCCAACGAGCGTTTCATAGAATACCGGCGTCAAAGGTGTATAGTTATAACTCATCGTGCTACTCGGTAAATAATAAGGTGGTAAAAACGAATGCCAAACGTTAAAATTGAAATATATGAACGGTAAAGCAATCGGTAACGACCAAGCAATGTATTTCAAAAAACAGCTACGGTACTGCACTAGAATAAAAATTGTCAATAAGACAACAGAGATGATATTTGTCGGACGGATAACGTATGCAAATGCCAGCGGTAAACTAACATATTGAACCAGCCCAGGACGTTTATTTGCTAACAATATCAAGTAAAGAGCAATCGACAGCATCAACATCGAAGGACCGTGCTGCCACAAAGCCCGGCCTGCGGTAGACCATGCCGATGTACAAAATGCAAAAATGAACACAATCAATAACGAGTATCTCCGTTTTAAAAATAGGCTAGCTATTAGAAAAATGAAAACTGCGTTTAGGGCGACGACGACGCTTGCTACAAGTTTTTCCACATAGCCGAAATGGGAGATGACGTTATCAGGATTGAGCTGCCACCATGCGGTGTTTGCTTTTTCTAGTTTAGTATATTTTCTATACGAAGGGATGACTGTTGAGGTTAAACTTAAGGTTTTATCAAAGGCATAAACAAATGGCACCGCGATAGTAGATGCGCCAACTGGATACATAGTATAGTAATGTCCATCAACAATTCGAATAGCGTAATATTTCTGCTCTTCAATTTGAGATTTATATTCATCCAAATTAGTATTGCCTTCAGAAATTATACTGACTGCAGTGTGAATAGACCATCGGGAGTCGAAAGAGGTAATCACCGGACTTAATAATTGACCAATGAAAACTACGAGGAAAATTTCTGCCAAAATTGTTTTTGGGTTAATGAAGAAGGCTTTGACTTTATTTATTTTTGACATCTGAATTTAAGAAAATCGGGAATGAAAGACAAAAAAATGCAATCCCACAAAATTAAACAACATGGCGACTAGAGCTCCCAACGCTAACGGCAAAATCGGAATAGAAGCGAATGCTGCAAACGCCATGAGTAACAAGCCATAAGCAGTTAAATTGATTATAGCCCCAATTATTTGGACTCCCAAATAACGAGCATATTCAGGAGCTTTTTTATTATAAACTCCCGAAGAAAATGTCCAACGGCGGTTTAGGTACCAGGTCACACTTACCGCGATAGGAAACGATATCAAACGGCTAAAGTATGGGTTTAAATGCCGTAAATTTACCAGAAAGCTTAGGACTCCTCCGTCAATCACAAAGCCAATACCGCCAATAGCTACAAAAAGCAAAATACGAGCCCACAATTTATGCTGCACAATAAAAAACTCACTTTTGCGATGACATTACTTGTTTCACTTTATTTGTCTTATCGATATTGAGAAAATTCGCGGTCACTGGATTCACCGCAGGGATACTCAAATAAAATAAGCGCTTGATTTCACGCCTTGCAGTTGTTACGGAACTCAAGACAAAGCCAACGGTCAAACTGAGGAATCCCAGAACCATTAAGGCGCTTGCCAGTATCGCTGTAGGGAATCTCGGCACAAGGCCAGTTTCAAAATAAGTGAAGAGTATTGGCGATGCAAGGCCAATAGAGGATGCAGCTAATATCGCAAAAATAATCGAAAACAATGATAAAGGACGTTCTTCTTTCACAAACAGCAAGATAGTCCAAAGAATTTTGAACCCATCCTGAATCGACCGTAACTTGCTTTCTGAACCTGGAACCCTTTCGGAATATCGAGATTTTATCTCTATGGTTTTCACTTGGAGCTCAAAAGCATGGATGTTTAGTTCAGTTTCAATTTCGAAGCCCTGAGAGATTTGAGGAAATGACTTTACAAATCGCCGCGAGAATACTCGGTATCCCGAAAACATGTCTTCGCAATGGCCGTGAAATATATTATTAACTATGTTGGAAAAGGCTATTGTTCCTAAGAAATGGCTGCGCCGATAATTTTTGCAGTTCTCCAAGTCCCGCGCCGCAGTCACCATATCATACTGTCCAGTAACAAGCTTTTCGATTAATTCCGGGGCTTGAGCAGCATCGTATGTACCATCGCCATCTATCAACACGTAGACGTCTGCTTCTACGTCAGCGAACATGCGGCGTACGACATTACCTTTTCCCTGTCGTGTCTCTGACCTTACTATTGCCCCAGCTAGGCGTGCAATTTCTATAGTTCTATCTTTAGAATTATTGTCGTATACATAAATATCAGCTGCGGGAAGGAATTTTTGAAAGGTACTCACAACTCTTCCAATTGATCGTGCTTCATTGTAGCACGGAATTAAAACTGCAATTTTTGACGATTGTTTATTCATACCCGTCCCGTAGTAAAATGAGGGAAACTGATAATCTTCGTATCCTTAGCATCCTGTGATTACGGGAATTATACTCTTATGACCTCGATTTTATCAACTCAATTATGTATAATTACTGATAATCAGGCCCGAGGTTTTTGCGTGCACGAAGAAATCGCCTATTCGAATGAAGGTAATAAGAATTTATTGACCGTCAACTCCGCAGATAGGTTCAGCAATTGGATGTACGATGAAATAAAGCCTCATTTACAAGGAAACATACTAGAACTCGGTAGTGGAATAGGTACGTATTCAGAAAAAGTGGTCAGGGATTTCATCAGTAGCACCATAATAGTTAGTGATGTTGACCGAGAATATGTAAGGCTATTGAAAGAAAAGTTCAAAGCTAACGAGAATGTAATTACTTCTAGGATAGATGTTGTAAATCGAAAATGTTTTTCCAACATTGGGCTTAAGGTAAATACCGTTTTCGCTCTCAATGTGTTAGAACACATAGAAGACGATGTCGGAGCTCTAAATAACATATATGACTTCCTAGAAACAGGCGGAAGATTAGTAATTCTCGTGCCTGCCCACTCCTTTCTTTTCAATTGTATCGATCGGGCAGTCGGACATTATAGGCGATATTCGATCGGTTTGATGAGAGATAAAATAAAACAAACTAAATTCAAAATTGAAAAAATGTTCTATTTTAATTTTGCCGCGATTTTTGGTTGGTATATTAATGGTAATGTATTGAGGAAAGCATTAATAAATGAAAATGCGATGGGTCTTTATAATATAGTCGTCCCTATGGTGAAAACAATCGAAAAACATGTTTTTTTCCGGCGCATCGGAATATCTCTAATCGTGGTTTTGACAAAATGAAATGTTTGATATTGGCTAGCGGTTTTGGAACCAGACTGTACCCCTTAAACCTTAACAAAGCAAAAGGGTTCATTAAATATAAGGGTAAAGCATTAGTCGACCATCTCTTGGACAAAATCCCACCTGATATCGAGATATTAGTCAACACGAACAAAAAGTTCGGAAAAGATTTTTTAGAATGGCAGCGTGTCTCAAAGAGAAAGGTGAATATATGCATTGAACCAGTCTTCAATGAAACTCAGGCATTTGGTGCAGTTGGTGCATTGAATTATTGGATAAAAAAGGAAAACATATCGGATGAATTGCTCGTTATCGGTAGTGACAATTACTTTGAATTTGATTTGGCGAAATTCATTTCCGCATACAATGATAAGAACACGCTAGTAGCTGTCTCTGAAATTCCGGATATAAATAATGCCAAACGATTTGGGATTGTACAATTGGATAAACTAAAAATAGTTGGATTTGAAGAAAAGCCAAGGAAACCAAAAACCAATTTTGTGGCCACGGCAATCTATATATTTCCGCAGCGAATATTTCACCTAATATCTAAATATTGCTCCTCGGGGAAAAAAGACAATTTGGGCGGTTTGATCTCTTATTTAGTGATAAAAGATGAAGTCTACGCTTACAAGTTTAGTGAATCATGGTTTGATGTCGGAGAAATCGAAACTTATAAGGAAATCCAAGATGGATCACCTGATTTATAATCCTGCCAGGTATTTTCCCGGTCTATCTTTCGTTTAAATACGAATCCTCATTAGCCGGCGTTATACAATAGGCATTAAATTTTGGTTTCACGAAAGAGATCTCCTCAATTTCGCGTTAACTAACGTACCTATTTAAATAACAATCCACTAGATTTTTCAATCGTTCATCGGGATGTCTGCCATTCCATGGGTATGTTACAGATTAGGTCTTTGTAATAACAAGATGTTAGCTTGACGTCCTTCTAAATAGGAAAGAAAAGAATCTTTTGTTTCTACTGAAAATATAATTGTATTCAATCTGCCGTCTAAGGCCATAACCAATAGATTTCATATATTCAATATATTTAGGTGAATGAGTATAATTTTCAAGCAAAATTACTTCTGGCCGGTATTTATTGGTGTTAAATCCTTTCATTACCTCCAATTCCCAACCTTCGGTGTCAACGCTTAGAAAGTCAACGCGACGTATTTTTAGTTCAGATAAGAGAGTGTCAAGTTTTCTAACATTGACTCGAATGCTAACTAATGGCAATGCTTCAATCGTGATATGGTCGTGGTCTAGGTATGAATCCTTTATTTTTAGTGCTGAATAACTATGGTCGGTAATCTCGTTTGCCTCGTAATTATCCGATTTATGGACGATTTGAAAATCTACATTGTCAGCATCTTCTGAGGAACAGGCGAATTGGTAGACTTCGCTGCCAGAGTTCTTATGCATTTGCACATATTTGGGATTTGGCTCGACACATATGCAGCGCCAACCAGAATCCCGAAAATGCTTTGACATACTGAGGAAGTCCGGCGTCGCTGCCCCCACTTCTACCATTAACCCCTTATATGATAAATCTGGAAAAAATTCTTCTCGAATTATTCTATCGGTTTGAAATTCGGCGTAATAATTCATTAGTTCCTTTGTTGTTGTTTAGCTGAATTTCGCGGAATACAATCATTATAACATCATAGAGATGTCTGCCTTTTCATACGTACGTTCGAACAATCTCAAATTGACGCCGCTTGATATAATACGAGTGTGAATATATTCTTTAGTGGAATAGCATTTATGTTCCTAGCTGGGCTGTATTTTATAGCTTTCAGCAAAAATCTAAATGGGATATTTCCAATTCTGCTTGGGCTAATTTTGATAATTTTCAACAAACCTTGGGGCAGGTTTAATTATGAACACTTCTCGATTTGGAAAGGGTTAATGCCGCACCGTTCTTCATTCCTCATTTTATTAGAACAAATCTGGTATGTAATAGGTGGTATCGGCTTCATCACGATCGGCGTTTTAATTTTGACAGGAATATGGGAGTAGTGAATCTCCTAAAATGCAACAAAGAATCATACCAAAAAAGCTTTACTGTTAATTCTATATAGTTGAGATTAACGGGACTACTGCCAGGATAACTTATAATCTATCAAAACAAACGGGAGGTGAATATGGAATAGACCGGGAAGTTCTATTTATTGTTACTTCAAGTGGGCCTAGCAGTGTTTTTATAAAACCCAAAGTTGAGACCTTTTTTGAAGAGACTCTCTAGCTTTTTCATCTAATACCTAAACCCTTACCAATTTACAGAAACAACGAAACTTAATAGAATGGATTAAAAATGGTTACCGTTAACATCACCTAAAAGAGTATGCTTAAAAGCTAATACTCTATAGGTTAATCAGAAAATGTGGTATGGTACTAGTGTGAGGCATTATACAAAAAGAGTATTTTGCATGATTGAATGATGGCAGAACTAACCGTGGTCATCATGAACTTTGGAGGATATTTCCATTTTGAAAAAACCCAGCGGAAATGAAAGGATAAACGTGTCAATAATGAGAGTATTGCCGAAGTGAGCCTGAAGTGTTTACAAAAGTGTTTACAAAATCGACAAAGGAGATTTACATAAATGGTTGATTTAGCTTCATTTTATGGTACCAATACGCATATTGAGAACCTGAATGGGGTTCAGGTGGTCGTCGGTTCAAATCCGACCGCCCCGACCATATTATGAAGCTAAATGGTGCTCCACACTGATGAAATCAGGTGGGGCTTTTTCTTAGGTTGATATGGCGCTAATGATTTTCCGTAAAGGGTAAAATCTGGTTATGAAGCTCAAAGGCAAAAATAGATAGCAGAAGAAACACGTCGTGAGAATCTGGTTAACAAGGAGATCTTTTCAGTTTCTTTCCCAGCTCAGGAATGTCACTGTGCCGTTTTCGTCGTCTTCCAAAGCTTCAACTTTAGCAGTAGTTTGTCCAGAACTCGCTTGAATCAGCCACCTGTTTAATTGTGAATTGGTTACGTAGCCCACGTCGTTCGATAATACGGTAGCCCAAATAAAACTAGATGTATAAGACCAGTCTGCATCGAACACTTTGAACTTGAAGGCCAGACTACCGGTTGTATTAGATCCGTTGAACTCGGGTCCCTTTGATTCCTCCCACCGATATATGAAGGCAAATCCCCCGGCGGCGGCCTTTGTCTGTGTGCTTACAAGATTTTCAAAAGTTATAACTGGCGTGGCAATTTCATCATAGGGGCCATTCACCATTTCGATGACTCCGGGGGATGGCGCAAAATACACGCCAATTGACTGAATTTTGCGGTTGCCACTGCAACCAGTATAGTCGAAACCAAGAATGCAAGTGTACTCCACCCAATCCTCTTCGTAATTTCGGGTTACCTCTCCCGTAGGTACTTGGAAATTCATCCAACTTTCATGTGTTCGGTCTGGCCTGTATTCGTCACTACCCAGCAGCCCATCCAGCATCGACCACTTAGTTACAGTAACGGTAACGGGCAGCCCATTAACTGATGATAACTGATAAGTCCAGGTATCCCCTTCATCAAGATTTTGTACCTCTGGAACATTCTTAATCACCTTGAATGTCGCGTCTTCAATCCCGGCATCGCAAGCGTATGATTGTTTCATTTTTCCCTGATACATTGTGGTTGATTTGACATTGGTCGACATGAAACTGAGAAGGGGTGTCATAACGAGAAATCCCACGACTAATATGACCAGCGATAGGAGCAGGATTTGCCCTTTTTCATCATATGCGGTGCGCCGGAATAATTTCATTTTCTGCCGCCTAATTCAGGACGTTAGCCCTCGGGGTTATATCGTATGCCCTTTGTATTTGTGTGCCACCATGATCAACAGTCACCGAGACTCTCAAGCCGGTGCTGCTAAGCGATCCTTCTATATTGGAGATGTGTTCAGCAATAGCCATAGAACTTGTAGTTTCGGTCGTATC
>JAQTUE010000078.1 GCA_028710415.1 Paludibacter sp.
ATGTTATTTCAAAATCCACAAAATTACCTTTTTTCAATTCAAATCGTAAAATCAAAGAACGCTTGTATGTTGCTGTTTATCTGCAATATGTTGAATATTTTAAAAATTTAGTGCATCAGCAGTAATATTAAATAATTATTTTAATAAAGTACAAGCAGCAGGTGGTGTAAAAGAATTTCAGAAAAAATCACCTTATTTATATATTTATGGAGAGATAAGATTAATTTATACTAAAACCGGAGATCAAATAGTTTTAGTACAAGGGAGTGACTCTGATAAAAAAATGAAAAATTTCAGATTCAATCAACCCATAAAAGAAAAAAATATCGACAATGAAAAAACAGATTCAGTTAGCCATCCTTCAAGTAGTATTTTTGCTTGCATTTATGAAAATGGGATTCTGAAAGTTGCCAATCAAATGCATGTAATTGATGATTTGATTTCAAATGGAGGTAAGTATTTTATTGGTGGTGACTTGAGACGTTTCAAAGATATGATGTTTCGTGCCCCTATCTTTATTCAAAGTGAAGTTGTGAATGGCAAACGCGTATTTGAGACAATGGAAAAAGGGAATGGGGGTCATAAGAAGATTAAAGAAAGTAATAAGCCCTGAGTTGAATTAATAAAAAAAAGGATGCTTCCTGTAAAATGAGTGCAAACGCTGTCTCAGTTTTGTAACCGAGACAAATCAACCCAGTTGAACGTAGGTTGGTATTGAGTTTGGTAAAGAGTATTTTGCTCGGCCGTGGCTTCAAGCGAGGCCCATACCTTGCATATTCAGAAATAGAAAAAACAATTACATTTGAAAATAATATGGAAAGTGGAACTTTCCTTTTTCTGCAATTTAGGCTAGAGCCATTCGCTAAACATCAAAAGGCACAAGCTATGCTTAATGAGTGGGTATATCATGTACTTTGAATGTTGTTCACAGAATAGGTTCTACTTTCCCAACACAAACTCGTCCAGATGTAACTCTTCTTAATTTTTAAAACAATATATACAATATGAAAAAAAATAAATTAATTATTAGTGTGTTTGTATTATTACTCTATATTTCAGTTTATGGTCAAAAAAATAATAATTTATACAATCAAAATTCGGATAATATTATTATACAAAATTCAAATATCACTTCTAAGCCAAATTTTGTTGATATCGACACTTTGTCTTATTTGAAAATCAATAAATTGATTTTTTATCAAACCCCTATTGAATTTTACAAAGGTAATTTGATAGACACTTGTTTTGTACCTGATTGGTACAAAGCATATTGTTTATTGTATAATACAGATTTTTTTCGGAAGAATCCTGTTGAAGCCCTTGCTTATCTTCATAAAAGTTGTAATATTACAACTACAATAGAAATTTCTCAAATGATAAATGATTCGAGTCTAATAAAAAGGAGAAAATTTTGGTATCAAGAAGTACCTTATGATTATGCTTTTGGCGAGATTTGGTTAACATATAAAGAAACAAATCAGGATTTTGTGTTAGTTTTATGTAAAAACTCATAAAATAAATTAATAAACTTCAAATTAGGTTCACCCAAAGAAAAAAATGATTCAAACGAAAAACTTGATTCGTTAAAATATAGTGGATTTGCGATTAATACTTTTATTAGTGAAGATGGTGTTCTTAAATTACCAGATCAACCTTACATTTCGAGTTTATTAGAAAGAAATGGAAAAACTATGTTAAACCTTACACTGAAAGAATTCAAGAACCTTTTATATCGCTCATCTTCTTATAAACAAAGTAATATAGATGATAATAAGAAAAGAAAGTTCGAAACATTGGAAAAAGAAGGAAAAAAATATGTCATTAAAAGAATCGATGACCAGCCGTAATAAGCAACTATTGATCGCTTTATAAGGAACTGATGGTGTTACTGAATGGCAGAATATATCATCAAAACATTTTGAATTATATAAACTTACAAACCGATAGTTGTTTAAATAGTTGCAATGTAAAAATTCTTCTAAAAATGGATATCAAAAATCGCAAACCCGTACGAAAGGTCCTTTGCATAACTTATTAAGATTGAATATCCAGATGGAAGGTTTTAATACCTTACCTAAAACAACAATCCCCTGCAAGTAATACACTTACAGGGGATTGTTATATAAAGCTATTCTTTGGAAAACTTACAATTTTAAATCCTGTACTTTCAAGGCTACATTTCCTTTTATATTCGCCTGAATGCGGACAGCACCGGGTACCAGGCTTAAGCTTGTTACGCTCAGGCTGTTAAGTTTGCCACCCAGGGTAACACCGCTATAGATAGGATAATTTGAGATCATTTGATTCACTTCGGTTTTCATTTTATCCATATCAGCTTTTACAGGATAAGTCAGGTAGGGGGCAATTTTCTTCAGGATCATACCGTGCATCAACCAGTTGGCCGATTTAACCAGGGCACTTTGTGTTTTTACATCAAACTCAGGCTCTGTAATTTCTACTGCCAGCTTAGTAGGATTGTACACCAGGTTTCCGGTGAAGTAGATACGTCCTTTGTAGGATCCGGTCACATCAGCCACAAACATTGCCTTACCTTCACTCCCAAAGATAGACAGGTCGGCAATGGTAACAGTCTTGCCTCCTTCAGTAAAGGTTTTGTTTACCAGTTCCTTTTTAGCCATTTCGGTAATCTTGTCAAAAGTCACATCAGCACCAATGTTCAGGTTGAACTGTTGTGCCGGATGGTTGACGAATTTAAAAGGGGGAACAGGAGTTGAAGCATTGGCGGATGGTTGTGCTCCCATAAACGATTCTATCTGGGCGTACAAGGCAATGGCCAGGTTCAGTTTAGTTCCGGTAGTAGTAAACGGCGACACATACAGGTCCTTTGGGGTAATGCGAATCCACAGGTTATTGGCGGCATTTACCTGGATAGGCTTTTGCACTTCTTTCCAGGCTTGCGAAATGTATTTATTCATATCAATGGATTCAGCCAGGGTTTTATCAATCTGGGCGGATATCAGTTTATCGCATTGCGATAAGGCGAGGCTGGCAATTGGAGTTACCGGTACGGTGACACCCACTACATTCAGCTTGGGGGTTTCAATCCATTCATAGCCCGAGGAAGTCGTTTTTGAAACGAGCTTCCAGTTCTTATCCAGGCTAATGGTGGTTTTATAGGTGAGTGCAATACTCCCGGTAGCTTCGTAATGATCGCCTAACACATACCCGAATTTCTCAACCTGCCACGCAAAACGAGTCCATACCTTGAGCGGGACACGGTATTCAATGACGTTATTGTTGATGCTAAAGGTAAAGTTCTGTACTTTCGAAATCTTCACAGCCAGGTCCTTGCCGGAGATCTTAGTCCCTTCGTAGATCACACCGGTCATCTTTTTATTGATGGCAGCTTCCAGCTTCTTGACATCCAGCTCAACCTGCAAAGGCAGTTCGGACAGTGCCGGCGAAAGATTGGAAGGCAAATACGATTCTTTTGGTTTCTCTATTTGCATGGTCTTGCAAGATGAGAACAACAACGCCACAAAGGCAATTGATAAAATAATGTTCAGCTTTTTCATTTCTATAATCTTTGATGAATATTTAGCGTGTTATGCAATTTTTGATCAGGTAGGGTTATGAGTAAATGCATTCAAAGAGAAGTTTTTGTTGAATAACATTTTAAGTATTAGAATCGGACTGCAAAATTAACGTTTTTAGTTTAGATAAACCAAAAACTTGTGTTAAACAAATACATCGTTGTTTATAATGCAGTAATAAGAGTTTTTTTTGGAAAACCTTATTTCAATTTTTTAAACCTTAGTAGTACTGTTACTAGCCAAAATTAAACCTTATTCTTTGATATGGATATTAAATGTAGCAAGTCAATCAAAGAATAAGGTTGCTTTTGTGGTGTAAATCAGGCTACTAAGGTTGAACAAAAAAAAATAAGGTTTTAAATGTAAGAACTGAAATTGAACAACAAAAATAGAATTCACATGATTATAAATCGTTATCAATCAGTGAACAATGAATTACATTTTCAAGCCTTCCCAGTTATCTTTATTGATGTTCAATCAAATGGTACATTGTTCCATAAAAATAGTGGTTAATCAGCTCACCTTTCAGATGAGATAATTAACCACTTATATTTTTCTATTAATCTTACTTTATTATTTCAACAGTGCATAATCGATGACTTCCATGATATCATTGACATAATGGAAATTCACACCTTTGAGATAAACAGGTTTTATTTCATCAATATCCTTTTCGTTATCGGCACAGAGGATGATATCGGTGATTCCGGCACGCTTCGCAGCCAGTATCTTTTCTTTGATTCCACCTACCGGAAGCACTTTCCCACGCAAGGTAATCTCACCGGTCATAGCCAGGTTCTTACGTACTTTCCGTTTGGTAAAGGCGGATACCAATGCCGTGGTCATGGTGACACCTGCAGACGGACCGTCCTTAGGTATTGCTCCTTCAGGAACATGGATATGAACATTCCAGTCTTCGAAAAGCTGGCTGTCGATACCCAGGTTATCGGCATGGGACTTGATGTATTCCAGGGCAAGCATAGCCGATTCCTTCATGACTTCCCCCAGGTTACCGGTCAGGGTCAGGTGCGGAGCCTTGCTTTTGCTCAGACTCGATTCAACATACAGTATTTCGCCACCTACCTGCGTCCAGGCTAATCCGGTTACGACACCGGTATAGTCATTCCCTTGGTATTTATCCCTGCTGTAACGCGAGGCACCCAGGTACTTTTTCAGGTCTTCGATGGTCAGTTCAATGTTGTATTTTTCACTGGTAGCCACATGTTTTGCAACCTTACGCATCAACCCGGCAATCTGCCTGTCCAGTTCACGTACACCCGATTCACGTGTATACGATTCAATTAACTGATTCAGGACGGTCTTATTCAACACGAAATCAGCTTCCTTTAAACCATGGTTTTCAAGTTCCTTGGTAATCAGGTGACGGCGTGCAATCTCCACTTTCTCTTCCTGAGTATATCCGCTTACTTCAATCAACTCCATACGGTCGAGCAAAGCACGGGGTATGGTACTGAGGTTATTGGCAGTGGCGATAAAAAGCACCTTAGATAAATCGAAGTCGACATCCAGGTAATTATCGTGGAAAGCAGTATTTTGTTCCGGGTCGAGTACTTCGAGCAAAGCTGACGAAGGGTCGCCTTTATAATCGGTAGTTATTTTATCAATCTCATCGAGAACGAATACCGGATTTGCAGAATTAGCCTTTTGAATGTTCTGCATGATACGTCCTGGCAAGGCACCAATGTACGTCCGACGGTGACCGCGTATTTCAGCTTCATCGTGTAAACCGCCCAACGACACACGTACATATTTCCGGTTCAATGCTGTTGCAATAGATTTACCCAGGGATGTCTTACCAACTCCCGGAGGGCCATATAAACAGATGATCGGTGATTTCATATCCCCTTTCAGTTTGAGTACGGCCAAATGTTCCAGGATACGATCCTTGACGGTATCCATGCCAAAATGGTCCTTATTCAGTACTTTCTGAGCATTCTTCAGGTTGAAATTATCCTTTGTAAATTCATTCCATGGCAAATCGAGCATGGTTTCGATATAATTCAGCTGGGTGGAATAATCGGGGGAATGCTGGCTCATACGTTCCAGCTTTTTCATCTCCTTATCAAAGACCTTCGATGTAGCATCATTCCATTTCTTTTCATTGGCACGTTCCCTGAAGTCAGCAACATCCTGTTCGGGCGAGCCGCCTCCCAGTTCATTCTGGATGGTTTTCATTTGCTGCTGCAGGAAATACTCCCGTTGTTGCTGGTCGATCCCTTCCTTAGCCTTGTTCTGGATGGACATCTTGATTTCAAGCAACTGGGATTCCTTATTCAGCAATTCCAGCAACTGGTACCCACGGTCAATCACCTGATCGATTTCAAGCAGGCGTTGCTTTTCCTTGACGTTCAGGCCAAAGTTCACGCAGACATAATTGATCAGGAATATCGGGTTTTCAATGTTGCGAATAGCAAAAGCCATTTCAGGGGACATAGCCCCTGAATCGTTGATGATATTGATGGCTAAATCCTTGATGGAAGAAACCAATGCCAGGAACATTTCATCATTTGGATCGGGAATGATATCTTCTACCAGAGTTACTTTTGCTTTCAAATAAGGCTTGGCAGTCTCCACTTCACCTAAATAGAACCTGCGTTTTCCTTCCAGGATCACGGTAGTGGTATTATCGGGCATCTCCAGGATACGGACTACACTGGCAACCGTTCCCATGGGGAAAAGCTGGTCAATGGTCGGATCATCCAGTTTCTTGTCAATCTGGGAACAGACCCCTATCAACATATCATTTTCATTGGCAGCACGCACCAGTTTTAATGACTTCGACCGGGCTACAGTAACCGGAAGTAAGACTCCGGGATATAAAACCATGTTTCGCAACGGAAGGATTGGAAGTACATCCCCTGATTTAATACTTAAGTCAGAAGTGCGTTCATCAAGCGAAATGATAGGAAACATATCTGTAGAACCTAACATGTCATCTGAAAATAAATTATCGAAAGGGTTATTCATTATAAAATCGGTGTTTATGCTGCCAATATGGCACAAGTTCTAAAATTCTTTTTATTTATCAAAGTAGGGAAACCACTAAATTGTTCATTTCAACATATTTAGTATATTTTTTGGATTCTGTTATGTTGTTATTTCAATTGCTATGCCAAAAAACGTTTGAAAATGGTTTAAATATAACCATTAAAACCTATTTTTGTAGAATCACTGATATAACTTTTAATTTTAATTAATTATACCGATAATTTCTATCCTGAAAACATTGGTAAAAGGCTCTGAAAAGATAGTCCTTAAAAAATAATTATACGCACTTCGATTCCTTATAATGAAACATTTGAATTTCTTTCTTTCCCTGATTATCCTGCTTTCCGTATCGATCGAAAGCAATGCTCAATTCCATTTGTATGATTCCCTACCCGATTATCAAAACCTGAATGTCTCAAAATTGCAATCAGCCATAAAGTCGGAACTGACTGCAATGAATGACATCTCCGATTCCAGGACCACGTTTATCAAACAATGGTATGAAAGCAATCACTTTCAATTTGTATGGATTGAATTACCTGTTAACACCAACAAAATAGACACCTTGCTTAATTTCATTTCCAATGTCGAAGCACATGGGTTAAAACCTGATCAGTTAAATTATTCTTTACTCTGCAAACTTAGAAATGAACTTAAGAATGAAAAACTTACCTATTTACAACTTGCAAAATTAGAAACTAAAATTTCCAACATTTACGTACAATACTGTTCCGGATTGAAATATGGGTTTATTAACCCGGGTATCTTTGAAGCGTATCATAAATCGATCCAACAGGTTGATTCGGGATTTGTAAACAGTTGTTTTGAAGCACAGAATACGAATCTATTATATTTTTTATCGAGGATACAGCCCAAATCAAAATCATACCTGTCCCTTCAGGCTGAAAAAGACAATTACAGGAGATTTGTGGATTCTACTTTTAGACAAATTCCGTTGCTGAAAGAGAAAGAAACCATTAAGCTGAACGAAAAACATCCTATTTTACCACTTATTGCCAGGCGATTAATGATTACAGGGGTATTGCGGTACGATCCAACCTATCGGACCACCTATCAGACATTCACCCCTAAATTACTGCATGCCTTGAATGTATTCAGGATTAAAACCGGGTTAATGATTGACCAGGAAATAGGAAATAGCACGATCAATGCTTTAAACATGACCTTTGCCGAAACCATCAACAAGATTGATGTGAACCTGGAACGTTTACGATGGGTACCCTTGTCATCACCCGGTAAGAAATATATTCGTGTCAATGTGGCAGATATGACATTGAACGCTTATAAAAACGATACGGTAGCCCTGAATATGAGGGTTTGCGTAGGAAGGCCTAAAAATATGACGCCTTTATTGCAAAGCAAGATCTTCGAGCTGGTGATTAATCCCACCTGGACAGTCCCAAGCAGCATCATCATTAAGGAAATTGCTCCTATTGCCAGGAAGGATAAATCTTACTTCGAACGGAATCATATTCGGGTTTACCTGCAGGGGGTTGAAATTGATCCTTCGACAGTTGATTGGTCAAAAGTAACCCTGAACCATCAACCCTATAAGATGGTGCAGGATTCAGGGAGTGCCAATTCACTGGGACGTATCAAGTTCAATTTTCAAAATGCATTCAGTGTTTACCTGCACGACACCAACTCCAAAAATGCCTTTAAGCATCACGACAGGGCAGTTAGCCACGGTTGTGTGCGTGTGGAAAAGCCGCTTGAATTACTCAATTTCTGTTTTCCGGACTTAAAACCTGAATTTAAAACTCAAATTGAAAAGAATGAACTATTAAAGGATAAGGTAAGGAATTCAATTGATTTAAAAGTGATAAGCAAAACCGGGAAAGCTTTATTGAAAAGCAACCCGAACAGCATGAAAATAAAGAAACTGGAGCTCATTGGCACTATTCCCATTGTAATAGACTATGAAACCTGTTTCCTCAATTCAAGAGGCAAAATACAATTCAGGGATGACATCTACAAACTGGACAGCCTGTTAAAGAAACAACTTGTTGGAATTCATCAACTCTAACAGAGAAAGTTCTATATAAAACCAACAAATCAATCACCTTCAAAACTGCAATGATTGTTCTGACTTATTTAAAGTTTTGTCCAAAGGCTTTTGCAGTCATCACTTCAACAGTCACACGCCATACTTTTACATTTACCAATGCCGGTTTTGAGAATTTAAAAGTAGTACGATCGGTATAGTTTTTCATCGTCAGTTTCAAAGCTGCTTCTTTTTCTTCCAGGTCTTCAATAAAGGTCACTTTCCCTTTGCACAGTACACTTTTGGAGTTCATGCTATAGCTGCAGGCTACATCCGGATGCTGGTACACTAATCGCCGGTCACCGCAGAAAGTAACACAAACCCGGTTATCAACAGACAGTAGACTAAGATGCTTCCCTTCCGGTCCTGAGTGCAATATTATTTCACCATTTGCATATCCAAAATTCATGGGGATCACATAAGGGGATCCGTCCGATTCAATAATACCCACAAAGCACACATCGCAGTGACTGATGATGTCTTCAA
>JAQTUE010000038.1 GCA_028710415.1 Paludibacter sp.
CCATCTTATTTTGCCCAACAGATACAGCGATTCATAATTTGAAACGTGAAGGGTATGACACGATGCCTATCAAGATCATAAAAAACGGGGATGTTATGCAGGATGCTGCCATGTATTATGCTGCCAAGGCAGAGCAAAAATCTGACATTATCAAGAAAACAGGATTGCAGAAATTTGTGTTGGCTACCATCCACCGCCAGGAGAATACCGATTCACCCAGGAATTTAAAGTCTATCGTTGCAGGATTAAATGAAATTAACCGGCAAGTGCCTGTTGTTGTGCCCATTCATCCACGTACCCGAAATATACTTGCCCAACTGAATATAGTTCCTGAATTCAAACTAATTGATCCGGTGGGCTACTTTGATATGATCATGCTTTTAAAAAACTGCGAGTTAGTGATTACCGATAGTGGTGGTGTACAGAAAGAAGCATTCTTTTTCGGAAAACATTGTATTACTTTACGCGAACAAACCGAATGGGTAGAGCTGATTGATCAGGGATATAATTTGCTGGTAGGAAGTGACACGCTGAAATTGAAAGAAGCCTTTGAGTTTTTCAAGACGAAACAATCAGACTTTACGGTTGATTTATATGGGAATGGGAAGGCGGCAGCCTTTGCCGCAAATGAGATTGCAAATTATTAAAGTATAATTTCTGTTTTTTTTAATGTCTATGATTTCAATTATTATTTCTACCCGGGACTCAGGATTGCTTCAACGTATTTCTGAAAACATTCATGAAACGATTGGTGTTGAATATGAAATTATAGCTATTGAAAATAATGCCCAATATTCGATTTGTGAAGCATACAATATGGGTGTTGACAAATCAAACTATCCGTATCTGTGTTTTGTACATGAAGATGTATTGTTTAAAACCAACGATTGGGGCAAAAGGCTGGTATCTGTTATGACAGCAGACGATAAAATAGGCTTAATTGGTATTGCCGGGACTAAATTCAGATCAACTTATCCTTCTGCAATTGGTCAGGGGCCTGGATTAAGTAAATTTTTAAGAGGGCATATTTATCATTTTGATGTTTATAAGGATTTTGATGAAAGTATTCAAAAGAAAGAGTTAGAAGATGTCGTTTGCATAGATGGGGTTTTTATGTTCAGCAATAAAAAAGTATTTAATTCTTGTCGTTTTGATGATAAACTATTGACCCATTTTCATGGTTATGATATTGATTTTTCATTGCAGGTTTATTTTAATTCTTTTAGAGTAATTGTCGCTAGAAATGTATTACTTGCTCATTATTCTAATGGGAATTACATTGGACAAAATACAATTGCAAATAGAAAGGTTGGTAAAAAATGGATCAAGAAATTGCCGGTTGCAACCAAGGATACCAATCTGGGTTATATGAAAATTAGATTTCTTGATGCAATAAATTGGATCTATTTTATTAGAACCGCTTTAAAGAGAAATATTAGAAAAAATAATACATAAATAACGAATAGACTAATCTGTAAATTAATAGATTAGACCAATAAAAATATAAAACATGTTAGATCAATCTACCTTATTAAAAACTGAAATAGGCTATTTTCATAGTCAACGTCCTGAAATGTTAAAGTATGTGCCTGGAGCAGCACTTCATATATTGGAAGTTGGTTGCAGTGAAGGAAATTTTTGTCAGGCACTTAATCGTGCTGATCGAGAGATATGGGGAGTAGAGATTAATCCGGAAGCAGCAAAAATTGCTTCAAAAGTTTGCCATAAAGTTTTGGTTGGAGATTTTGATGCTATTTTTGATCAATTACCTAAGAACTATTTCGATTGTGTAATTTTCAATGACGTGTTGGAACATTTAAATACACCATGGGATACAATTAAAAAGGTAAAATTACTAATATCCCCAACTGGAGTTTTAGTAAGTTCTATTCCTAACTTCAGATACATTGCGAATTTAATAACAGAAGTTTTATTCGAAGGAGAATTTCGATACAAACCAGAAGGCGGTATTTTGGATGATACACATATGCGATTTTTTACCTCAAAAAGTATTTGTAGAATGTTTCGTGAACAAGGATATGAAATTCTTCAACATGAAGGCATCAGACCTTGCAAAAGCTGGAAAGAAAAATTATTTATAAACCTGACTTTTGGATTATTGAAAGATGCACGTTTCAAACAATTTGCAACTGTTGCAAAACCAATTTGATTATGAATTTGCCTTTAGTGTCTATAATTACACCAACTTACAATCACGAAAAATATATTGCTGATTGTATCCTTTCGGCTCAATCACAAACCTATATAAATTGGGAGATGTTGGTCGTTGATGACGGTAGTACTGATGATACTTTTCTAATTGCTAAGAAATTATCAGCACATGATTCGAGGATTCATGTTTTTACTCAAAAGAATATCGGGATATTCAGGCTTAGTGAGACATATAATTTTGCTCTGTCAAAGGCAAAAGGTAAATACATTGCTGTGTTGGAAGGGGACGATGTCTGGTTACCTGAGAAATTGGACCTTCAGGTTAAAGAACTGGAAATTGATGAAGAGACTGTATTGTCATATGGTCAGGCTTTTTCGTCAACAACTGATTTGAGCTCAAATTATGGATTGACAGATTTCTCAACAAAATCCATGAAAGTATTACATAATGACCCGATTGGATCTACAACAAAGGTTTTATTGTTTTCAAATTTTATTGTCGCACTTACTGTACTGATTCGACGAAGTTCGTTGGATAGTATCGGAGGTTTTAAGCAAAGTCATCAACTGCCCTTAGTAGATGTTACAACCTGGATTGAACTTTCTCTTTGTGGAAAATTCTCATGCATACAACAACCTTTAGGTAAGTGGCGGTTTTATCCGAATCAGATTACAAAAACTTATACAGCCGAAATTCATGAAGGCTTTTATAGATTTGCACTTGATTTTTTCAACAGGGAAAATCATTTTTTTAGCCATAGTGGAATTACCAAAAGTCAATTGAAAACTCATTTTAATAAGCAACTTGTGGAAGCTCATTCACGATCTGGAAGATATAAGTTAATGAGGAAGGACTTTTCAGGTGCACGAAAAAATTATTTGAAATCAATATTTTGTTTTGGTTTTTATCAACCAATATGGAAATTGCGATCAATAGTTGGCTTTGGTTTTAGCCTTTTCCATGCAGACATAGAAACATTTACAAAACGTATAGGAAGAGTGAGTTATAAATAAATTTGATAATTTAGATTTTAGACAAAAGGACCTATTGAATGTAATTCAATAGGTCCTTTTGTCTAAAATCTAAATTCCTTAGAGTTTTATTTAATTTTTAATGCATCTTATGCTAAATCCAAAAGTTTTTGTAGTGTAACTAAAATCAGTAATCGTTGAATTGTTTTCTATTACATAACGACCTGCTGATCCATTTAATTCAGTTGAGCCCCAATAAATAGCCCTGGTTCCAAAATTAATATAATTCCCATCGGTTATTGTTCTATAGCCACCAGGAAGTGCTGTAAAGCCGCTACTATTTGTTGCACCTGTATTTGGAGAATACCAATGCACTGTTCCAGTTTCCTTGAGGCTTAATCCGGCAATACTCGGACCTCCAAAATAGGTTGTTAAAGTATTCCAATCTGATTCAGTAGGTACATGCCAACCAACAGGTGCTAGTTTATTAGTATTAACGGCAAAAAAGTTATACAATCCTCCATATAAATTTTTATTATTAGAATCATTATTTATCCAACAATAACCGGGAGTTGATAAACCAGTCCATTGGTAACCATCCGTTATTAATGGGATTGGAGTACCATCGTTGTATTTTGTTGTTTTCAGGTTTTCAACCATCCAGGTTTGAGTTCCAATTGTAATAGTGTGATAGATGTTTCCGTCGATATCGGTAACGTTTACCGGATCAGATACTAAAGTTTTTAAAGTCAGTTGGTCACCATAGGCAGTCCCAAGATTATTGGTTGCATAAGCTCTTAAATAATAAGTCGTGCCAGGGACTAAACTGGTTATTGACGCAGTAAATGACCCCATTCCACTTCCCAAAGATTTGTGAGAATCAATAATAGTTGGGGATTCAGAAGTATTCCAGCAAACCCCAAATTCAGTAACGGTTTCACCTCCGTCAGCTGATACATTCCCTCCACAGGTGAAAGATGTTGATAGTATTGATATAGGTGTAGTAGTTGAAACAATAGGAAGACCATTTTTAATGCATCGAACTGAAAAACCATAATTTTTATTGAGGTTATTCGAACTCAAACTTACAGAATTATACCCACACCACCGGGCACATGCCAATGTCGATGAATTTTCCGTTGAAGTCCAGATATCTGTACCATTTCCAAGCAGATAATAATACCCGTCAAATCCACGGTAACCACCTGGAACAATGGAAAATCCCGAGTTGTTATTTTGTAATAATTCATAGCCTGCCGTTCCGATTATCGTACTTATACTCCAACCTGTTGTGGAACACAACGATTTTGCTATTTTATTGTCAATATTTGTCTTGTCATAATTGTATCCATTTGTAATTAAGTAACTTTGCAAAGTTGACCATTCACTATCAGTAGCCACGTGCCAGCCTGCGGGTGCAATATTCCGGCTATCTGCCACAACATGCCAGGTATACAATCTTCCATTAGGTGTAACATTGCTCTCAATACCATTATATGCCCATTGGTATTTAGGTGTAGTTGCATAAGTCAGATCCAGGTTCAATGTACTGGTAGTTCCAATAACATCACCATTTCTATATTTGGTTGTTTTTAGATTTTCCAGCATCCACGTTTGAGTTCCAATAGTAATAGAATGATAAAGATTACCATCTGCATCTGTTATAGTTGGAGGATCGAATTCCAATGTTTTAAAACTCATTTGTTCGCCATATGCTGTACCCAGACTATTAATGGCATAAATTCGTATATAATATGTAGTGTTTGGTGCTAATCCGGTTAATGAGCCTGTAAATGAGCCTATTCCACTCCCCAAAGATTTGTGAGACTCAGCAATGGTAGGGGATTCAGAAGTATTCCAGCAAACTCCATATTCAGTGACAGCCTCTCCACCATCTGAAGGAATAGTTCCACCAATGTTAGTTGAGGTAGACATGATTGAGTTTGGAATACTTGTACTTAAAGTTGGAAGTGTATTTTTCAAACAACGAACCGAAAAGCCATAATTTTTATTTAACGTGTTCGAACCCAAGTTCAGACAATTATAAGCGCATCCTTTTGCATTTGCCATATTTGATGAGAACTCAGTTGAGGTCCAAATATCTGTACCATTCCCGATAATGTAATAATACCCATCAAAGCCTCGGTATCCTCCTGAAACCATAGAAAATCCTGAACTATTATTATAACTCATGTCATAACCAGGTGTTCCAACAATAGAAGATGCATTCCAAAGTGTAGTTGTACAAAGTGAATTAGCAATTTTATTATCAATAGTTGTTTTGTCATAGTTATAGCCATTTGAAATCATGTAATTTTGCAAAACTGACCATTCTGCATCTGATGCCACATGCCAACCCACAGGTGCGATATTTCGGCTATCGGCTACTGCATACCAGGTATATAAACGACCATATGTCGCAACATTACTCTCCTGTCCATAATAGGCCCATTGGTATTTAGGGGAAACAGCATAAGTAAGATCCATATTCAACGAACTGGTAGTGCCTATAATTTCACCATTTCTGTATTTAGTAGTTTTTAAATTTTCTACCATCCATTTTTGGCTGCCAATAGTAATTGAATGATATAAATTTCCATCGGCATCGGTTACCTTAATTGAATCGTATGGTAAAGAATTAAATGTTATTTGATCTCCATAGGCAGTACCGGAAATATTAGTTGCGAATGCTCTCACATAGTATGTGGCATTTATGTTTAATCCGGTTATAGAACTTTTAAATGTGTTTAGCCCTGGAACAGTATTCGATTTGCTGTTTAAAATTGTCGGATTTGAAGAAGTACTCCAGCAAACTCCGCATGCTGTAATTGGAGCACCTCCATCAGAGGTTATTTCTCCACCTCCAATTGCGGTTGTATACGTAATGGAAGCAGGTACTGTTGTAATTACTGTTGGAATTGTTGCATCTTTTACACAACGAACTGAGAAACCAGCATTCTTGTTGTAATAATCTCTCACTACTGCAGCAGACCCTTTCGTTAAATACCTGTACCAGGCGTAATTTACTCCGTTGTCTGTCAAACTCCACCAGTTGCCATTGATTCCAAGGTTATCGAATTGACCTGAGGTTAATCTGGATCCACACGGAAGAGCTGTATACCCTGATTCATTTGTTGCGGAAGAATTTGGAGTGCCCCAGTGCATTAAATCTGTTTCCTTGAGTTTGCCACCGGAAATAATTTCACCGCCTAGAAAAGTAGTGAGCATAGTCCAGTCTGCATCAGAAGCTACATGCCATCCTAACGGAGTGATGTTTCTACTGTCAAAAACAGCATACCAATTATACAGTTTGCCTAGTTTATTGCTATTGGTTGCATCGTTGTTATAATTACACCAAGAGCTTATGGCATACATACCCCAATCAGAATTATTTGTAAAGTTTATTATTTCATCCCCATTCCTGTATTTTGTGGTTTTTAAATTTTCAGCCATCCATGTTTGACTGCCAATTTTCACCACAGAGTAGTAATTACCGGAAGCATCTTTACACTCTATGAATTCAAAGTTCATAGTTTTAGTGGCAGCAGGTACATCAGTAACTATTGTACAGAAATTACCCGAAAATCCTTTATACAATAGCCTGTCACCTGCAACATAATTCAGTTGTATTGTTGAGAATGACTTCTTGCTTTTTTGTTGAGTTGAAACTTGTGAATTATCAGAACCAATGTACGTTATCCCGGTTCTACCTGTTGTCCCGGATAAATTTGTCAGTTTTGAAGAGTATGCATACCCGTTACCTGATACATGAAGGGCATACAAACCTTTTGGGAGCAGAAGTTGAAATGAATTTATACCAGCCTGCAAGTTTGTAGCTATACCAGCTATTTTTCTTCCATCCATACTATAAACATTGATTTGAGTTATTCCGGGATTTTTTGAATAAAAAGATAATGAGTATTTCCCTTCTCCACCGTAAGGGACGAGATGTAAGGTTTCATTCGTTGAAATTATTTGTTCTACACCATTCGGTTGGTCTGACAAAACCAAAACATTTCCAATAGGAACAGTGACTTTCGTTCCTTGCGTAAGATTTTGAACAATCACACTATCAACCGATGATGCAGCTCCTGATCCGGTGAAATTTATAGTATAGTTTATTGCTGATATTTTAATACTTAGAAAGAATAGAATGGAAATAAGTGCGAACAATTGAATGTATCTTTTTCTCATACTTTGAAATTATTATTGTGTTTTATACTTGACAGGTTTATGCTTGGAATCAATTGGAAATATTGAATTAAATAAATTATTTGAATTATGCAACATTTTAAGACTATTAAACTCAATTGTTTTTAACAGTGTAAAAGTATCGTTATTTTATTAAAAAAGCAAAAATAAATGAGTTTATTTTTGCTTTTTTAATAAAATAGCCGTTTGGTTACCCCGGAGCCTTATAATACTTGTTGTATTCTAATCTGAATTATGAGTATAACCTGTTTAGATTGCAATTTTATTCTCTTCAAAATCAAGACAGGCCTTTTCGTAATCATCGGGCCGTCCAATGTCCAGCCAATAACCCGAATGAACTTTTACTGCAGCAGGATTCTGGAACCGGATTAAGTCAAGCATTAAATGGTCGAAACCATAAAGCTGGTTTTCAGGAATATAATCCAGGATTTTCTTATGGGCCATATAGACACCCATGCTGACATTGTAGCGGGTAACTGGTTTTTCGACGAAGTTTATTAATTTATTATCATTCCCGACTTCCAATACCCCATAATCCACTTTTTGATCCCTGGAATAAGCTGAGATGGTGAAGATGTTTTGTGATGTAACATGGTTGTTGTAAAAGGATTCGAAATCAAGATCGGTTAATACATCCCCATTCATGACCAAAAAGTTCTCAGGCAGGTCTTTAATCAGTTTCAGAGGCCCCATGGTACTTAAAGGTTTGTCTTCGAGCGAATAATCGATTTTTATCCCCCATTTGCTGCCATCCCCACAATAAGCACGAATTATATCCGCCATGTGATTTATCGTGATGGTAATATGGTCAAAACCATTTTTTGTCAACTGACGGATAATAATTTCAAGTATCGGCATATCGCCAACCGGCACCAGTGGTTTTGGCAAACTGATCGTGTAGGGTTTTAAACGTGTTCCTTTTCCCCCGGCTAAAATGACTGCTCGTTTAGACATTGTAGATGTTTGATTTAAAATGTGATAAATTATTCCCAATCCATTCTATGGTTTCGGTTAGTCCGCTAACCAATGAGTAATTTGGTGTCCAGAGTGTATTCGCTTTGATTTTTGCATTGTCGCAAAACAGTCTTTCTACTTCACTTTTACCTGGACGAACACGTTGTTCATCCGAAATAATCTCTATCTTAGTACCAATCAATTCAGCAATCAGTTGTACAAGGTTTCCAATGGTTATTTCCTCGCTCATTCCAATATTGGTGATTTCACCAAATAATCCATCAGCATTGGCAATTTCATAAAATCCGTTTGCAGTGTCTTTCACAAAGGTAAGATCACGGGTAGGACTGGTATTGCCCAATTTCAGCGTTTTCTCGCCATTAAGAATCTGAGAGATAACTGTCGGGATAATAGCTCTTGCCGATTGCCGTGGACCATACGTATTGAAAGGACGCACAATTTTAACCGGTGTGTCGAATGAATTATAGTAACTAATAGACAGCTGATCAGCAGCAATCTTGGTTGCTGAATACGGTGACTGGCCAACCATGGGATGTTTTTCATCAATGGGTACATATTGGGCAGTTCCATATGTTTCACTGGTTGAAGTAACCATGACCTTTTCAATTCCTAACTGCCGCGCAGATTGCAATACATTGTAGGTGCCATCAATATTGGTTTTAATATAAGCCTGTGGTGAAACATACGAATAGGGTATTCCAATCAATGCTGCCAAATGGAAAACAGTGTCACAGCCCACCATTGCTGAATAAACCGAATCGTAATCCCGAATATCGCCGGTAATGATTTCAACCTTGTCTTTTACTAAACTTGTATCCAGCCATCCCCATTTATTCCAGGAATTATAATGAACGAAAGCTTTTACATTGTACCCTTTTTCTACTAATAGTTCAGTCAGATGTGAACCAATAAATCCACCGGCCCCGGTAACCAGAATATTCTTCATTATCTTGTATGTTTTGCGTTAGTTTTGTTTGATGGTAGTACGAATCAGAGCATCATTTTTAATCCTTCGATGATATCAATTTTAGGTGCCCAATTCAATTCTGATTTTATCTTGCTGATGTCAGCAATGGTATCCATGACTTCATTTGGACGGATTTCGTTTTTACACTGATAGGCTATTTCCGTATTGAACATCGCCCGGACAATATCAATAATTTCTTTTACAGAATAACTGACTCCCGTTCCCAGGTTATAAGTTTGCAATTTCGCTGTATTCTGTGATTCAATTGCTGCACACACGGCCTCAACGATATCCTGCACATGAATATAGTCTCTTTTGGGGCGGTCATCTTTTATGATAATGCTCCCTTTTTTTGCCTGTTGTATAATGGTAGGAATTAAAAAATCAGGATTCTGCCCTTTCCCGTAGATATTAAAGGGACGGAAAACAGTAACAGGAACTTTAAAATCCCGGTTATATCCCTGACACAGGCTCTCACAAATCACTTTGGTTTGTGCATACGGATTGAAAGCCTGTATTGGGTGATTCTCATCAACGGGTTGATATTGCGGATTTCCGTATATATACGAACTAAAAAAGATCATTTTTGCCTGGTTTAACCTGCAAAGTTCCAACATATTCAGAGTGCTTAAATAATTGGATTCATAGAACTTCTTAGGTTCTTCGTAGGAAGCCGGAACAAATGACAGATTTGCTAAATGAATAATTGTATCAATTCCGATTATGTGTTTTACCTGTTCCCAGTCACAAATATCACATCCATTTGAAATGTCCAGTAAAATTAATTCATGTGTAGCGTGCTTTAATCTTTCCAGCAAGTACTTACCTATGAAACCTGAGAATCCGGTTATTAAAATCTTCATTCTTGATATTCAAATTTTTGAGCATCAAAGATACAACATTCTTTTTAAAGTTTAAAAAAGAATCTAAATTTGTCAATGCAATAATCAATTTTACCGATTGAATCTACATGAATAATATAAGGATAAAAAGTAAGTAATTAATTTTCTCATATCTTTATTTTCGTTTTTATTGTTATTTCATCCCATGATTTCAATGACCCTAAGGGTAAATCAAAAGGAATACTTACTTTTGTAACTCAAAACAAAAAGAATATTGTTCATGGAAACTAAGACACGCATCATTTATATAAAGCCAGCAAACTCGTCGTTTATTCGGGGTGATCAACAAATTTTAGAAAAAAGGTACGAAGTGAAAGCTTTCCTGATGGACCAAAACATCAATAAATTGGTGTATGGTTGGAAGCTTACATTACTATTCTTCTATCTGTTATCGACAATGTTTCGAAAAGATGTCATTTTTGTGTCCTGGTTTGCCGACTACCATTCTGCCCTTATGGCCTTTGTGGCAAAGCTGACTCATAAGAAATCAGTTATCTTTATTGGAGGACAGGAAGCAGTATCCTATCCTGAATTAAAAAAAGGGGTATACCGAAAAAAAATCAGGGGTTTGTGTGTAAAATACGCTTTAAGAAATACCAGTTTAATTATATCCAATCACAAATCGTTGATATATCACGAAAACAGGTATTATAACTCCGATAATCCGCATATTGATGGTATTCAACATTATGTGTCAAATTTGAAAACTCCGGTGGAGATTCTGTATAATGGCATTAATACAGGCTTGTTTAAACGGGATGAATTGATTGCTAAACAGGATAACATGGTCCTAACGGTGGGTACCATGAGCCAGGTTGGTGATTTTTACAACAAAGGGTTTGATTTGTTTATCCAGGTTGCAAAGCGAAACAAAGAAATAGATTTTGTATTAATAGGCCTGAATCCAAACTATCTGGAATGGACGGAAGAAAATTACAAGGTTTCTGATATTCCGAACCTGCAAATCATACCCTCCTTTTGTCCACAGGAAATATTAAATCAAAAATACAACCAGGCAAAAGTATTTGTGCAGGCCTCCATTACCGAGGGAATGCCAAATACACTGAGCGAAGCCATGTTGCTGGAATGCATACCTGTGGGGTCGAATGTGAACGGTATACCGGATGCTATCGGGGATACTGGAATCATCGTAAAAAAACGATTGGCAGAAGACTTGGAAAAAGCGATGCTTGAAGCGTTAGCTTTAAATACCGGAAAAGCTGCACGTCAAAGGGTACTGGATTTATTCTCGTTTAACCTGCGGGAGGAAAAGCTCCTTAAAATTACAGAACAGTTGATTCGTACTTAATAAAGGAAATTTTCCAGGGTAATTTGCTGTTTCAGGATTGAAAAGACATCCATTCAGTTCTTACTTTTCAGTGACGTTTTTTTAATGAAACGATGACCGATTTCACATTATCACCTACAATTCCATACACCTGACCAAATAGCTTAGGTTGAGTAGTTTTGATAATCATCACATAAACCAGGGTTACCAGTATCAACTGTCCCGAAAGCAATAAAAGTGGCTGGGTAATAATCAACGACAAAGAAAAAGCAAGGACAGCCAGGATAGAACCAATGAAGATATTGGGTAAAAGATCAAATAACTGATGTTTAATTGTTATATGGATATCCTTTTTAATGTAGTAGGTTGAAATCAGGTAGGATATTGAACAGGACAGTACATATCCAAGAAGCAGTCCTATGATTCCGAAACTGAAACTACAAAGTACAGAAAGGATAATTAAACTTTTCTTTATTATTTCAATGCGAAAAGTGGTTTTTGATTTTCCACGGGCATTCAACGCATTCATGTTTAATACATAGAATGGAGTAAACAATGATGCCAGGCAAAGCATTTGAAAATAGGGGACCGAAGGAAGCCACTTTGCAGAAAGCAACACATAGATAAATGGATTGGCTATGGCAATTAATATCAGCATGATCGGGAAGGAGACAATGGATGTTTTCTTAACCACTTCCCTGAAGATCCGTATTAATCTATCATTATCATTCTGTACTTGAGTAAATAATGTATAGGTGCTGCTGAGCAATATCTGTTGAAAACTATAGTTGAAAGTCTCACTCAGTTTATTGGATTGGGAATAAAAACCTACTTGTTTGACCGGATAAAAGCGGCTCAGCAGTAAAACGTACAAGTTATTAAACACAACGTTCAGAACGGATGTGCCCAGTAAGTTGACGCTGAATTTCCAGAAATCACGGATTACCTGGAATGAGAATAACCATTTAGGCCTCCATTTAATAGAAAAATGGAACAATACCATCCTGAAAAAATGATAGGATAGCTGTTGTACTACCAATGACCAGATTCCCAGGTGCATAAAAGCAAAAGCAATTCCAAAAATACCGCTCAATGCTGTTGAAATCAGGTTGACCTTGGCCACCGTTTTGAAATCCATCACTTTAACCAATTGTGTGAATGGAACCAGATAGAATGCATTAAATAAAATTGCCAAAAATATGATCCTGCCTATAATCACTAATTTCGGTTGAACAAAAAAGGTTGCAATCAGAGGGGTGCATGCAAAAAGGATCAGGTAGAGCAGGAGGGAGGTGAAGATGTTGAAATAGAAGATAGTATTGTAATCTGTTTCGTTAGCATCCTGTTTCCGTATCAGTGCCTGGCCAAATCCACTTTCAACCAGCACATAGGAAAGTGCAGAGAAAATGGATACCATTCCTAATAATCCAAAATCCGTTGGATTCAGCAAACGGGCTAATATTAAACCAATAACAAACTGTACAACCTGTTGCCCTAATCTGTCAACGGAACTCCAGGCCAGTGCACCCAGCATTTTTTGCTTTAAATTATCACCCATTTTTATTGAAAGATATTGATAGAATTGAGAGAATAAATTTACAATTATTACTTACCTTTAATGACATCGAACCCTTCCCCATAAACACCAATAACCGAAGATTGCGAGATAAAGGCATTTGGATCAATGTCTTTCACGATACGGAATATCTTGATCGATTCATTCTTGCGGGCAACAACCGTGATCACTTTTACAGATTCTTTCGAGTACCAGCCCATCCCATCTAATATAGTAACACCCCGGTGCAAATCTATATTTATTCTCGTTGAAATTTGCTCATATTCCTTCGAAAAGATAAAAAACTGAACCGATTGCCGGACTCCACTTATGACCATATCCACAGCCACTGTTGAAATAGCCATGGTGGTCAGGCCATAGACGATTTTCTCCAGGCTACCAAAATCGAATAAGTAAGAGGAACAGATAATAAATACATCACAGTAAAGCAGTACCCTGCCGAGTGTGATGTTGCGATACTTATTCACCACTTTTGCGATAATATCAGTACCACCTGAACTACCATTAGCCAGAAATACAATGCCAATTCCTGCTCCGGAGAGCAAACCTCCGATGACACACGCCATAAAATTGTCCTCTGCACCCACAAAAGTGCCCGGGACTGCTTGTGGCAACCCTGCAAAGAATAAGGTCAAAACAGCTACTCCATATATGGTTCGAAGGCTAAATGCCCACCCAACTGTTCGTACAGCTATAACAAGTAATACAAAGTTAATTGAAAAATAGGTGACGAAAATTGGAATTTTAGTAGCATAAAACAAAATTGCCCCGATACCGGTAACACCTCCTCCCGTAATTAAATGCGGGAGCAGGAAGCCCTTCCATGCAGCACTATACATTAATAAACCAAAAGCAATAACGATGTATTCCCTGATGGAAATCCAGGTGTCTTTGGTAATTGATTTCAGATTCATTTTAGTTTGTTCGGTTGGTTCAAAATAAGATTATAAAACGATATTTACTATTTTGCCGGAAACAACAATGATTTTCTTAGGAATTTTACCTTCCAGGTACTTTGCTGTCATTTCATTTACCATAGCTGTTTTCTCAACATCTTCCCGACTCATATCGGCAGGAAGTTCAATGGTGAAACGCACTTTACCATTGAAAGATATCGGATAGTTGAAAGATGATTCTTTCAGATACTCCTCATTGCAAACCGGGAATACAGCATCACAGACTGTTTCAGGATTCCCGAGTGCATGATACAATTCTTCTGCAACATGCGGTGCAAAAGGTGCTAATAATATAACCAGAGGCTCCAGGATGGGTTTTTTACTGCATTTTAAAGTAAAGAGTTCATTGACGCAGATCATAAATGCAGATACCGAAGTGTTATAGGAGAAGTTTTCGATGTCATATGTGATTTTCTTGATCGTCTTATGCAATACTTTCAGCTCATCAGCAGTCGGTTTATCCTCTGTTACCAGTAATGTATCTTCTTTGTAGAATAAGCTCCACAGGCGTTTTAAAAAACGGTGTACTCCATCGATTCCATTGGTATCCCAGGGCTTGGATTGCTCCAATGGTCCAAGGAACATTTCATATAACCGTAAAGTGTCTGCACCATATTTCTCTACGATATCATCCGGATTCACAACGTTGTACATTGATTTTGACATCTTCTCAACTGCCCAACCACAATGATATTTACCATCTTCGAGTATGAACTCGGCGTTGTTGTATTCAGGATTCCAGCTTTTAAACCGTTCGATATCCAGGATATCATTTGATACAATATTTACATCGACATGAATCGGTGTCGTATCGTATTCATTCCTGAGATTCAGAGAAACAAAAGTATTTGAGTTTTTAATGCGGTATACAAAATTACTTCGTCCCTGTATCATTCCCTGGTTAATCAACTTCTTAAATGGTTCATCCTCACAAACCAAACCCAGGTCGAATAAAAATTTATTCCAGAAACGGCTATAAATTAAGTGGCCGGTGGCATGTTCTGTACCTCCAATGTATAAATCCACATTTCGCCAGTATTGATTTGCTTCCGGACTTACCAATGCTTTATCGTTCTTTGGATCCATATAACGCAGATAATAAGCCGATGATCCTGCAAAACCTGGCATGGTGCATAATTCCAATGGAAAATTATCCTCTGTATGCCAGTCCTTGGCACGACCCAGAGGTGGTTCACCTTTTTCTGTAGGCAGGAATTTATCTATTTCAGGTAATTCAAGCGGCAACCGGCTTTCGTCCAACATATATGGCATTTCGTCTTTGTAATAAACAGGAAATGGTTCTCCCCAGTAACGTTGACGGCTGAAAATGGCATCCCGCAACCTGAAGTTTACTTTTAAACGTCCTAACTTATTTTCTGCAATATATTCTTTCGCTTTTGCAATGGCTTGTTTGACAGTAAGTCCATTCAGGAATCCTGAATTCATCATGATCCCTTCCTTGGCATCCAGGCTTTCTTCGCTGACATCACAACCTTCAATGAGCGGTATGATTGGCAAGTCAAAATGTTTTGCAAAAGCATAGTCACGGCTGTCATGAGCCGGAACAGCCATAATGGCTCCGGTTCCATAACCAGCCAACACGTAATCACTGATCCAGATAGGAATTTCTGTTCCGCTTACCGGGTTGATGGCATAGGAGCCTGAGAAGACACCTGTGACCCTGCGATCTGCCAGTCGTTCACGTTCTGTACGCTTTTTAGTAGCATCCAGATAGTCTGCTACTTCCAATGCCTGTTCAGACGTCGTAAGTTGTTTTACCAGATCGCTTTCAGGTGCAAGAACCATAAAGGTAACTCCATAAATGGTATCAGCCCTGGTTGTAAACACTTCGAAATTATTATCCTGCCCTTTTATATTAAACTGAAGTTCAGCACCTTCACTTCGCCCAATCCAGTTCTTTTGTGTTTCTGTGAGTGAATCAGTCCATTCTATAGTGTTTAAGCCGTCAAGTAATCGTTGGGCATAGGCAGAAACACGCAAACTCCACTGACGCATCACCCTTTGTTCAACAGGATAACCTCCGCGTACTGAAAGACCTTCACTTACTTCATCGTTTGCTAAAACGGTTCCCAAAGCCGGGCACCAGTTTACTTTCAGGTCAGCCAGATAAGCTATGCGGTAGTTGAGTAATATCTCCTGTTGTTCTTTTTCCCCCTTGCTATTCCATTCCAGAGCCGTAAATTGTAAATCTTCAGTGGAAGCAGCCTGAATTCCTTCTGTTCCGGATGTCTCAAAAGCTTTTACCAATAATTCTATCCGTTGGGCTTTTTGTAATTTTGTATTGAAATAATGATTGAACATTTGGATAAATGCCCACTGTGTCCAGTGGTAATAATCCGGTTCACAAGTCAGGATTTCACGATCCCAATCATAGCAAAATCCTATTTTATCCAATTGTTCCCGGTAGCGGGCGATATTTTTTTTGGTAGTAACAGCTGGATGTTGGCCGGTTTGTATGGCATACTGTTCTGCAGGTAAACCAAAAGCATCATATCCCATTGGATGAAGTACATTGAACCCCTGCAAGCGTTTGTAGCGGCTAAAAATATCAGATGCAATGTAACCTAGTGGATGACCGACATGTAAACCGGCTCCTGAGGGGTAGGGAAACATATCCAAAACATAGAATTTTGGTTTGTTTTTATCAATTCCGGTTTTGTAAATGTGGTTGTTTTTCCAGTATGCCTGCCATTTCTGTTCTATTTCTCTGAAATTATACTCCATAATATATTGAAAATAAGTAAATAACTATATTTGTAACGCCTTTTTTTACTAATTGAATTAAGAGTGCAAAGTTAACCAATTTAGCGGAATAAAAAATTTGCATCTATCTAAAAAACACAATCTATGTTTTTTAATGAGTGATCTACACGACAGTTTGAAATAAATGATTATTTTTGCGTGTTAATTAATTTAATCCTGATGAAAATGTCTAATATTCATGCATCTATACATTTTAAGGTTCCTGAGCCAACATTAAGACGTTTACCCTGGTATCTTGCTTATGCCCAGCTGGTTTTAAAAGAAGGTGAAATGTATTTGTCTTCGACTCAAATCGCCAAGAATATTGCCGTTGATGCATCTATGGTTGCAAAGGACTTATCCTATGTGAATATCTCCGGACGCACCAGGGTCGGTTATGATGTGAAAGAACTAGTTGGAATCCTTGAAGCTTTTTTAGGTTTTACTAATTCCCATAAGGCTTTCCTGTTCGGAGTAGGTAGTCTGGGTGGAGCATTAATGCATGATAATGGGTTGGAACAGTTTGGTCTTGAAATAGTTGCAGGTTTTGACGTGAAATATGAATTGGCCGGTACCAGCATCAACCGTGTTCCTATTCATCACCTCGATCGTTTTGTGGAACTTCAGCAACAAACAGGAATAAACATTGGTGTATTGACTGTTCCTGTCGATAAAGCCCAAAAGGTCTCTGAGATTATGATAGAAGGTGGAATTCAGGCAATCTGGAATTTTACTCCATTCCGTATCAGGGTTCCCGAAAATGTAATTGTTCAGAATACTTCCATCTATGCACATTTGGCGGTTATGTTTAATCGCTTGAATGCTATTAAGGAAGAAGAAAAAATAAGAATACTAAATCAAAAACAACTGAAAGTAAAATGAAGATATTTGCCATCGGACAGAATTACGTTGAACACAATAAAGAATTAAACAGTAAAAACCCGACAGAACCGGTTGTATTTATGAAACCGGATACTGCATTACTAAAAAATAATAAACCTTTTTATATACCTGATTTCACGAATGAATTGCATTATGAAACAGAATTGATAATTAAATTCAATCGGTTGGGAAAAAACATTGAACAGGGATTTTCAAACCGTTATTATGCTGAAATAGGATTAGGAGTGGATTTTACAGCAAGGGATTTACAACGTAAACTTAAGGCAGAAGGAAAACCCTGGGAATTATCCAAAGCATTCGATAATTCAGCAGTTATTGGTAATTTCCTACCGGTATCTGAGTTAGGGGATATCCAAAATATCAACTTCAGGTTGGATTTAAATGGTAAAACTGTCCAAAATGGCAATTCAAAAGATATGATTTTTGAAATTAATGAACTTGTTGCCTATGTTAGTCGTTTCTTTACGATAAAGATTGGTGATTTGCTTTTTACCGGAACTCCGGTAGGTGTTGGCAAGGTAGCAATTGGAGACCGGCTCGAAGGTTATATCTTTGATAAAAAGATGTTTGATTTTTATATTAAGTAGTTGAAAACATTTATTATTACCTAATCATAATAAATGACTTTTTAAATCGTTATTACGTTATATGTTTTATAAAAAGACCTTATTTTTACATGAAATATAGATTTTTCCACTTACTCTTTGTTCTTTTCTTTGTTCATGTTTTGTCCGCCCAGACGGAACAAATCACCTCACACAAGTTAAACTGGAAAGGGGTTGAGAAATGGTATGCCGGCTCTTCAACAATCAATGTGATTTCTTTTGATAGCGCCCAATATCCTAGTGACAATCATGTGCCCTATTTTAATTATAGGGTGATTTGTGATGTTAATTTATCATATGATGTAAAAATTAATAATCCGGTTTACATTCCTGTAACAAGTGAAGAAAATGCTTTACTTAACATTAACGGTCTTATTCCAAATGATCCGGAAATAGCAACAAAGATATTGTCTCAACAAGGAACAAGATACCTCAATGTAAGTATATTACCTTTTGTGATTCAGGCCGGAAAGATTGTTAAGTTACAATCCTTCGACTTGCAGGTTTCAAAGTCCTCCCGTCCTCAAAAAGTTTCTTCCATAAATACCAGGACATATGCCACAACTTCTGTGCTGGCTCAGGGGAAGTTTGTAAAAATTAAAGTAGTAAATAATGGCATTTATAAGTTGACTTACGAAGATTTAAGTTCAATGGGAATTGATCCGTCAAATGTCCATATTTTCGGATTTGGTGGTGGTGTCCTGGAGCAAAGTTTTTCGTTGAACAAAATTGATGATTTGCCCGAAATTCCCATTTACATGTCTAAAGGGGTCGATGGGGTTTTCAATGCCGGAGATTATATCTTGTTTTATGCCCAGGGCATTAATAAATGGTCCTATGACAAAACCAAGTCAATGTTTACACACATTGTCAATCCATATTCCAAATACGGATATTATTTTGTTTCTTCTGATGCAGGGGTTGGACGCAGGATCGAAGATAAAACAATCGTTTTACCAACATCCCCTACTATTAATCCGGTTGAAGAATTTACCGATTACCAGGTACATGAACTTGAGTTGAAGAACTTAACCAAGTCAGGAAAAGAATTTTATGGAGAAACGTTTAGTGATATTCTTTCGTATAATTTGCCTTTTAGCTTCCCAAATCCTGTACTCACTAATACTACAACGGTGCGTCTTGATGTTGCAACAACATCGTTATCAAAATCTAATTTCACACTTACATTAAACGGTGATCAGCCTAAAATTCTTACTGTGAACGCCAGTACTCAGGGTGATAATTATGAACAGGGGATAGGTGGATATGCAATTTTTAATTTTACCCCATCAACCGATGCATTTAATTTCAATATCTCTTATGCAAAATCAACTACCACATCAGTAGGATATTTGAATTACCTGGAAGTAAATGCCCGTAGGAAACTTACAATGAGTGGCTCTGCTATGCAATTTCAGAATGTTGATTATCTGGGACAATCTTCTTACAACCAGTTTCTGATTAGTAATGCGAACGCTTATGTTCAGGTATGGGACATTACGGATATGCAGAATATTAGCAAAATCCCGACTACAATAGTGAATGGTAAAATGTCATTCGTGGATGCTGCCAATGATATTAAGAAGTATATCGCCATCGATCCTACTGCATCATCTGCTTATGCAAAACCGGAAATCGTAGGTACTGTCCCTAACCAAAATCTTCATGCGATTGCGCAGGCTGATATGGTAATTATTACCCATCCCAACTTTCTATCACAAGCTGAAACACTAGCACAAGCCCATCGCGATAAAGATAATATGACAGTGTCGGTTGTTACTACCGATCAGGTTTACAATGAATTCTCTTCCGGTGTCCCCGATGCCACTGCCTATAGATGGATGATGAAAATGTTGTACGACAGGGCACTTGCTACTAATGTTAAAGCTGATCTGCCTAAGTATTTACTGCTTTTCGGGAAAGGGTCTTATGATAATCGAAACTTACGATCTGATTCCGGTAATAATCTGGTGTTAACCTATGAAGCCGAAAATTCTTTAGTGACTACTCTTTCGTACGTTACTGATGATTATTTTGCCTTACTCGATGATAATGAAGGTGTTCAGGTTCCCTCTGATTTAATGGATATTGGGGTCGGACGTTTTACAGTTACAACAACCCAGCAGGCTACCGACGTGGTTAATAAAACCATTGGATACATGAATAATCCAAACAAAGGTTATTGGAAGAATCAAATCTGTTATTTGGCAGATGATGGTGATGCTTCATTACACTCTAAACAGGCCGATAGTATTGCTGTATCAATTTCCAATAAGTTCCCTGCCTATCAGATAAACAAAATTTACCTGGATGCTTATACCCAGGAAATCAATGCCAGTGGTCAAAGTTATCCGGTGGCAAAGAGCCGTTTCCTGAATTTAATACAATCAGGATTGTTTCTTCTTAATTATACTGGTCATGCAGCAGCAATGGGTTGGGCAAATGAATCAATTCTTACTTTTGCTGATATAAAAACACTGGCCAATACACATTTGCCTCTTTTTGTGGCAGCAACCTGCGATTTTGTGCAGTTCGATGACCAGATTCTATCAGCTGGTGAGCAGGTAGTGTTTAATCCGACTGGTGGAGGTATTGGAATTATTGCTGCTGCTCGTCCTGTATATGCCTCTCAGAATTTTACACTCGATAAATTGTTTTGTGAGACTTTGTTCAAGAAACAAAATGGTGAACATCTTCGCATTGGGGATGCACTGGCCTATACCAAGAACATGATAGGTTCTGAAATAAATAAATTGTCTTATGTGTATGTTGGTGACCCGGCACTTAAATTGAATTATCCAACCAAATATCAGGTTCTTACTACTAAAATTAATGAAAGTACATCATTTGGGAAAGATACGTTAAGTGCTTTGTCGGTTGCTAAAATTGAAGGGGTTATTGCCGATCAGAATGGTCAGACTGTAACAGGTTTTAATGGGACTGTCCATGCGATAGTATATGATAAAGTTCAACGGATAACTACATTGAATAATGAAGGTGATGGATCCATGACTTATTCCGACCGCCCGAATACTTTGTTCTCAGGTGATGCCAACGTTGTCAATGGAACATATTCTTTCTCGTTTATGTTGCCTAAGGATATAAAATATAATTTTGGTGGAGGACGGATTAACTATTATGCCAATGATGATACCAACAATGCTGAAGCCCAGGGTTATTTCGAAAATTTTGTAATTGGTGGTACAAATAAAAATTCAATTGTAGACACTACCGGTCCAAAAGCTGATTTGTATCTGAATTCAGTTAACTTCGTTTCAGGTGATAAAGTGAATGAAACGCCACTTTTTATTGCAAATGTAAACGACAGTAATGGGATAAATACAGTAGGGAGTGGAATTGGACATGATGTGATGCTATGTATTGATCAGGATCCTTCAAAATCGTATATCCTGAATAATTATTTTTTGGCAAATACCAATAGCTATTCCAGCGGGACGGTAAAGTATAAATTGCCTGCTATGGAGAATGGAAAGCATACCCTTACATTCAGGGTTTGGGATCTGCTGAATAATTCAACTTCCGGTTCAATTAATTTTGAAGTAGTCAAAGGGTTGACTCCTGAAATTTTTACGGTCTACAATTATCCAAATCCGGTTAAAACAAAGACCAGTATTATCGTGAAGCATGACAGGCCTGAAACAGTACTGAATACTTCAGTTGAAATATTCGATATCAGTGGACGTAAAATATGGTCGTTCTCCCAGTCTGGTACCGATAATATCTCCTGGAACTTAATGTCAAATACCGGTCAAAAAGTCAAAACAGGTATTTACTTTTACCGGGTAAGTATCAAAACCACAAATAGTGACTTAACCTCCAAAACAAATAAAATGTTAGTGGTTGAACAATAAATTTAAAATTTCCCGTTTAATAAATCAATTTCTTAATTATTTTTACTAATATTGCAGTAATAAAAAAATATACATTTCGAATGAAAAATAACCTTTTAGCCCTATGTGTTCTTTTCTCATTTTCGGTAAGCGCTTTAGCCCAGGTGAATAATCCGATAGTAACAGCTGTACCGTCTCTATCTATTGCTCCAGATGCCCGTGCCGGTGGTATGGGAGATATCGGTGCAGCAACCACTCCCGATGTTAATTCCCAATACTGGAATCCTGCCAAATATGTTTTTATGGAAAGTGATGCAGGTTTGTCAGTATCTTATACTCCATGGCTTCGTAAGCTTGTTACAGATATTGACCTGGCCTATTTGTCCGGCTATTGGAAATTCGACCAACGTCAGGCTTTAAGTGCTTCGTTGCGCTATTTCTCGCTGGGGGATATTACCTTGATGGACCAGTTGGGTATACCACAAGGTTCTGCGCATCCTAATGAAGTTGCAGTAGACTTATCGTATTCACGTATGTTATCTGATAAACTCTCGGCAGCTGCGACTTTACGGTTTATCTATTCCGATTTAAATAATGGTATCAACCTGGCCGGAGGTTCCGAAATGTATCCTGGATCTTCTGTTGCTGCTGATGTTTCTGCATATTATAAAACCCCTATTACACTGCAAAGTGTTGATGGAACATTGGCATTTGGTGTTAATATTTCAAATATTGGTTCCAAGATTTCTTACGATCAAAACGAAACAAGCAACTTTATCCCTACTAATTTGCGTATTGGTGGTTCGTTTGATTATCCAATCGATAATTATAACAAGATCTCGGTAAGTGCGGACCTGAATAAATTACTGGTACCAACTCCAAAGCTTAATCCTACTTCTGCTGATATTGCAGCATACAATGCTATGTCGCCTATAGCAGGTATCTTTAAATCTTTTGGAGATGCTCCCGGTGGCTTTAAAGAAGAATTACAGGAAGTAATGTGGTCGGTAGGTGCAGAATATGCCTATAACAACCAGTTCTTTGTACGTGGAGGTTATTTTAATGAAAATCAATATAAGGGCAACCGTAAGTATTTTACTGCCGGTGCCGGTTTTAAACTGAATGTATTCCAGTTGGATGCAGCGTATGTCATTTCAACTTCCCAGTCCAATCCCCTCGATCAAACCTTGCGTTTCTCGCTGTCATTTGACTTGTTCGGGTTAAAGAACCTTGTAAAATAATTTTTAAATTCTGCTTTATAAATCTTTATAAATTTAATTTGTTTTAAAACGGTTGTTCTCTTCCTATAGGTTGGTTCAACCGTTTTTCTTTTTATAATTTTATCTGTGAATATGAATATACGTGTTGGTTTTGGATACGATGTGCATGCTTTTGCACCGGAACGTGAATTGTGGTTAGGTGGTATCCGTATTGAACATAGTGTTGGTTTATTGGGCCATTCGGATGCCGACGTGCTAATACATGCTTTGTGTGATGCCCTGCTTGGTGCTGCCAATTTGCGCGATATAGGTTTCCATTTCCCGGATAATTCAAGTGAATTTAAAAATATCGACAGTAAGATACTCTTGATGGATACCACGATCTTGATTCGTAACCACGGGTATGAATTCGGCAATGCGGATATTACTGTTAGCGCAGAAGAACCAAAATTAAATCCACATATTCCTGCTATGCAAAGCTGCCTGGCCGAAGTGATGGGTGTTGATGTGGATAATATCTCCATCAAAGCAACTACTTCCGAAAAGCTGGGTTTTGTGGGCCGTAAGGAAGGAATTGCTGCCTATGCTACAGTTTTGATCTATAAAGTTTAATTGAATGTATTTTAGCTATTGTTACTCTATATTCTTATAAAGTACTCCTGTTGAAATACAAGTAATGGAGTATATGATATCTGGATAAAATAGATACTATGTGAAAATACAACTCCAAATTGTATAATTTAAATTGAATAGAGTTTAAATTAATTCTGGCATACTAATTGTTCCTCTTCAAAATAGTTGAAAGCATGGCAGGTTGTTCTTTTCTCTTAATGCTATTTTAAAAAGAATTAAAACAGACCGCATTTTGGTTGTCGCGTTTTGAACCTTATTTATTAATCTGCCTTTTTTTTTGTTTTTTAAGTCCCGTCTAGAACTATTTCCACCGTTTTAATAACCTTTTCCATTCGATTCAACCATTCCATATTTTCACCATCTGTTCGCCATGATGTCACTGATATTACAGTGATATTACAGTGATGATACAGTGATATTACAGTGATATTACACCCTAATATTAGGACTGTAATATCACTGTAATATCTCTGTAATACAACATTATTATTTCATTAATACCAGTAACATCGTGGCAACATCTTTATAGTAATATGAATATTGAGGTAAACAGAAAAGAATTTGAAGCGAAATAACTATTTAGTAATTGATTAACGATACTTTAAAAGAAACATTGTTTGATTTTTTGAATGTCGAAAAGTTATTTATGCATGTTATAGAGATTTGCAGGATTTGATTTAGGGCTTCTGTCTGATTGTCAGTCAGCGACAGAAAAGAATTGGGAATTCAGATAAACAATTTATATTCCTGTGTGTTTAAGTGTAACATACTCTCAGGTTGCAGCTATCGAATATAAGTTACTTTGCAACAATAAAAATCCCAAAATTTGTTTGTAATGATGTGTTAATAAGATTTACCTATCTGGTTATACAAAAACTCTATAGGAATTTGTTTTGTATTCAATTTATATATGACTATTTTTGCATTATAAAATATTAACCAATAAAAAATAAAAGATTATGTCTGTATTAGTAGGAAAAAAAGCCCCCGTATTTAACAGCAAGGCTGTAGTAAATGGTAGTGAAATTGTAGAAAACTTTTCATTGGAACAATTTGTCGGAGATAAATATGTCGTATTTTTCTTTTATCCGGCCGATTTTACTTTTGTATGTCCAACTGAATTAATTGCATTTCAGGACAAGGCTTCAGAATTTGCAAGCCGGAACACCGTTTTGATCGGAGCATCAACCGATTCTGAATTTTCACACTGGAAATGGCTTCAGACCCCGCAAAAAGAGGGCGGGATTAAAGGAGTAACTTATCCGTTGGTAGTTGACCAAACACATGCCATTTCGAAAGCATATGATGTATTGGCAGGTTGGGATGAATATGATGAAGATGGAAATGAATCGTTTGTAGGCGAACCAAAAGCTTACCGTGGACTTTTCTTAATCGACAAACAAGGAATTGTAAGACATCAGGTGGTAAATGATATGCCATTGGGACGTAACGTAGATGAAGTGCTGAGAATGATCGACTCTTTACAGTTTACTGAAGAATATGGTGAAGTATGCCCTGCGAACTGGAAAAAAGGGGACAAGGCATTGGTAGCAACCCAGGAAGGGATTGCAAACTATCTATCTTCTATTGTATAAATCGGAGTATTTATTTATTCTGATGAAGGAGCCGGAGCAATTATTGTTTCGGCTTTTTCCATACTGTATGGTTGGAATGAAAGAATAGGTAATATTTTTTAGAATAATAAGTATAAACTGACTAAGTATTAAATTAATTAACTAATTTTGCAAACAGTTGGACATTTGTTTAAATAAGCATATTGACAACAACCATTTCGATTAAATTCTATCATAATTAATAAAATTTGAGCTTTATAATGAGAACCCTGTATCTGAAAATAATACTATCCGTTTTGGTTTTGCTAAATACATTCAATGCGTTAGCTCAGGACGAGCGTGCACAATTACCTTTGGCATTGCGTAACGCCTATTTTGGGGTCAGTATCGGATCAATAAATTATGATTTTGGAGCAGCCCAATTTCAGGCACCGGCAGGATATACACTAAATAATGTGGTGGTGAATCATACTGCTGTGCGATTAGTGCTTTATGGGTATGAGTTTAATAAATATCTTTCAGCACAGCTTACTTATATGCGTCCGGTATCATGGGTGTTTTATTATTACGATCATGGTGCTCAGAAGAATGAACGTAGTTCCGTATGGATGAATGTAGGTGGTTTAACCTTAAGGCCTCAATTGCCAATCAGTAATCATTTCTCTATAAACAGTGAAGCGGGCCTGGCAATAGTGACCCGTCATGGATTCAATGCAGTGGACGGAACGCCTATTATAACGGGTGTCAGTTATCCGACAGTTTTATTGGGAGGAGGCCTGAATTATCATATAAATGCAAATTGGCGATTGATGCTAAGCGGTGCCTATTCTCCTAAAAATACGAATGTCAATCAACCGGCAACTACCTTTATTTCTACCGGTTTTAATTATAAGTTGACCCCGGTATCCGATAAGAGACTTGAAAAGGCAGCCAAAACAGGGTATATTAATCCGAAACAATGGTTGCAAATCGGGTACTCGAGTAATATTGCCGGATATGAAATTAATAATTCATTGGAAAAAGTAAGCCTGTTTTGGGGTGGAGATGTAGAAGTTAAGCAAGGATTATCGCTTAATTATCAGCGAAATATATTTCATTCACCCAAGTACTTCGCCCTGGATTGGGGAGTAAATGCTTCTACCTGGCAAACCAGTGGGAAAGGAAAATATGTTATTTATCCAACTAAAGAGTCCTTTTTTACGTTCTCTGTATTCCCGGTATTACGATTTAATTTCCTGCATACCCAACCGGTGGATGCATATTGTTATTATTCGGTTGCTGGTCCAACTTACATATCAAAAGTCAGACTCGATGGAGTTGAGACCGGCGAACATTTTACTTTTCAGGATACCATGGGGCTGGGAGTATTCTTTGGCGAGAATAGGAATATGAATGCAGAATTAAAAATCGGTCACTATTCGAATGGGAATGTGTTTCCTTTAAACGGGGCTGTGAAAATACCGCTGTCGCTAAATGTAGGCTACGCTTTTTAGAAAGTTTGAGGTTTGAAGTTTGAGGTTTGAGGTTTGAAGTTTGAGGTTTGAAGTTTGAAGTTACAGGAATAGGATTGTATGTTTAATCCTGAATTCGCACAGATAAATTAGTATTTATTGAATTGAGTAGAGTTTATCTGTTTGTTTCCTAAAGTGTCTAAAGTGGTTTGTTTAAAGTAATTTCATAATCGAATATAAAATTTTGCTTATACTGTGTTGATGATTTTTAAGTGTTTCATCTTAAATCTAAACTGGCATGTTGGTAAAAACTTTTGGCGCCGCTGTACAAGGTATAAACGCTACGATTGTAACTATTGAAGTAAATGTTAGCAAAGGGATACGATTCCTGCATGTTGGATTACCCGATATTGCAGTTAAAGAAAGTCACGAACGCATGACTTCCGCATTGAACTATACCGGGCACGATTTTCCACATCAACAAATAGTGATCAACATGGCGCCTGCCGATATCCGAAAAGAGGGATCGGCCTATGATTTGCCGATGGCTATAGGGATTATGGCTGCCAGTAATAAACTAAAAAAATCCGGGCTGGAACAATATGTGATCATGGGCGAGTTATCATTGGATGGAGGTTTAAGACCTATAAAGGGTGTATTGCCGATCGCCATAAAAGCCCGTGAAGAAGGTTACAAAGGATTCATATTGCCAAAACAAAATGCACAGGAGGCAGCAGTGGTCAACAACCTGGAAGTTTATGGGGTAGAAAGCATATCCGAAGTGATCAACTTTTTCAATGGAACGGCTCCCCTTGAACCAACGATTGTAAATACCCGGGAAGAATTTTTCAATAATATCAACCTCTCTGAAATTGATTTTGCAGATGTAAAAGGGCAGGAGAATGTGAAACGGGCTCTGGAAGTAGCGGCTGCGGGTGGACATAATATTATCATGGTAGGACCTCCCGGGGCCGGGAAATCCATGTTGGCCAAACGGATACCTACCATATTGCCTCCCCTGTCACTTCAGGAAGCATTAGAAACCACCAAAATTCATTCAGTTGCCGGGAATATCGACAGCAATACCTCCCTGATATCACAACGTCCATTCCGAAGCCCCCACCACACTATCTCGGATGTTGCCCTTGTCGGAGGCGGAACATTTCCACAACCGGGTGAAATCTCACTGGCACATAACGGAGTTTTGTTCCTGGACGAGCTTCCGGAATTTAAAAGGACCGTGCTTGAAGTTATGCGCCAGCCGCTGGAAGATCGCAAGATCTGTATATCCCGAGCCAAATTTGCAATTGAATATCCTGCCAGCTTTATGTTGGTAGCCTCCATGAACCCCTGCCCATGCGGCTATTACAATCATCCTGACCGGGAATGTGTATGCGGGCCGGGAGTGGTACAGAAATACCTGAGCCGGATCTCAGGACCCTTGCTTGACAGAATTGATATCCACATAGAAATAGTGCCGGTACCCTTTGAAAAACTATCGGAAATGAAGGATTCTGAAAATAGCCAGACTGTGCGCGACAGGGTTATCAAATCCCGTCAGATACAGGAACTCAGGTTTAAGGATATTGATGGGGTTTATTGCAATGCCCAAATGTCGTCGAAACAAATGAGGGCATTTGCACAAATTGATAAACCAGGATCAGAATTACTAAAGAATGCCATGCAACGTTTGAATTTATCGGCCAGGGCCTATGACAGGATTATCAAAGTAGGTCGAACGATTGCCGATCTGGACAATTCAGAAAATATCCTTTCCAATCATCTGGCGGAAGCCATTAATTACAGGAATCTTGACAGAGAAGGGTGGGCGGGGTAAAATAATTTATAATTCTAAGGTTGAAATAAAACTTTCTTTCGTTACCTGTTTTTATAACCATGTTTTAGTTCCATTGTACATCTGAGTAAGATGTCAATCACAGAGAAATATTGCTAAAGAAAAACTTTTTCTCCAAAATTCTGTTTATTACATTAAATTCATAATTCAATCTTTATTCGGAAGGTTGAAGCATTCTTTAGGTTTGAAACCTGATTTAAACTAATTACTAATTAAATAAACAGAATTGATATGACAACACTCAATCCATATTTAACTTTCCAGGGGAATTGCGAAGAGGCATTCGGCTTTTACAAAACAGTATTTGGTAGTGAATTCCAGTTTGTAGGAAGATTCAAAGATATGCCGGAAAATAAGAACTATCCGGTTTCTGAACATGATAAAGAACTCATTATGCATATTTCGTTGCCAATCAGTGAGGAAACTGTATTGTATGGTTGTGATACCTCAGGGGCATTTTCATCTTCAATCATTTCAGGAAATAATATCTCATTATCTATCGAAACAGATTCAATAGAAGAAGCTACCCGTATTTTCAATAAACTGTCGGATGGTGGAAAGATCACCATGCCATTGGATAAAACATTCTGGGATGCCTATTTTGGGATGCTAACTGACAAGTTTGGAATTAATTGGATGGTGAATTATGATTTATCGAAATCTAAAAGTTAATAACTAAATTAATTATTACATTATGAAAACATTGAAATATCTGGCTATCGGGCTAGGGGCATTGGTAGTCCTATTACTTATTGTGGCATTATTTGTACCGAAAAATTTCAGTTATGAAAAAACAGTAACAATCAATGCACCAATTGATTCAGTATGGGTAAATGTCAATAGTTTATCTGCACTTGATAAATGGAGTCCATGGAATGATCATGATCCGGTTATGAAAAAAGAACTTAAAGGGACGGATGGTACGGTTGGTGCCATGCAAAGTTGGGAAAGTACTATAGTTGGTACCGGAAGTCAAACAATTGCTGCCATTGAGAAGCCAACATTGTTTGAAACCGATCTGAATTTCTACAAACCTCAAAAGAGTCATGGAAAAGCCTTTGTAAAACTGGTAAGTGAAGGACCACGAACAAAAGCTACCTGGGGAATGACCGGAAATATGCCGTATCCTATGAACCTGATGCATCTTTTTATGAATATGGATAAAATGATGGGCAAGGATTGGGATAATGGACTGACAAAACTAAAAAAACTGAGTGAAAAGTAATTGGGTATTACTTTATACTCATGATAAAAATAAACTCCCATAGAAAGGAGTTTATTTTTTTTTCATGATGCAATGAATATTAAATAAGCAGATCAGCTACTTTCATTAAAATTAATATATTTACAATAGAGTCATTTATTACAATCTTTTAAAATAATCGGATGGACAAATTATTTCATATGTTTGAAGTCACAGGTGAGCTTGTAAAAGATCTCATGTCAAAACCTGATAATATTCATTTTCATGATTTTGAAGAGCTGATTATTGTTACTGAAGGAAGCCTGGAACATTATATTGATTTTCAGGTGGAAGTTGTAAAGGCTCCTTTTGCAAGTTATATCTCAATGGGTAAAATGCATAAGATTGTACCGCATGAAGATTTTCGGGGTTGGGTAATCAATTATCAAAATGAATTTATTCCCGATTCAAAGATCAACTTTTATTCCAATTTTTTTAATTCGACAAATATCCCTATTTCACCGGATGGATGTACACAGCGTTTTGTAAGCCTGTGTGAAATTATTAATACCGAATACAATCAATCAAATCCTGATTTAGTAACGATTCGGTATCTCACCAATGGATTGATCTCAATGATTGAAGCTGAACGTAAAAAAAATATCCCTGAAGAAAATACGAATAGAACTTCACAAATTGTCACTTTTAATAATTTCCTGAGAATCCTGGAAGCAAACTACCATAGGGATGAAGGTGTAACCTTTTATGCTGACAAGATGAATATGTCGGAAAGAAACCTGAACATTATTTGTAAAAATAACTTTCAGAAAAGTGTTTCCGAGATCATTGAAACCCGTAAACTGATAGAAGCTAAGAATCAATTGATTCACACCAATAAATCAGTATCCGAGATTGGATTTGACCTGGGATATAATGAGAAATCATACTTTACACGGGTATTCCATAACAAGACTTCGGTGACACCCACTCAATTCAGGGAAATGACTCGTTCAATAATTTCCTAAAAGTACCACTCTTTTTCAAAAAACTGTTACCGCCAGGCATTCTTGCAGTGTTATCTTTGCATTATTAAAATCATTTCAAATTTAATAATCAATAAAAAAGAAAACAATGAAGAAATTAGTCTATGTTGCCTTCGTCGCAATGTTTATCATCTCAACAACAGTGAGTGCAGCTAAAAATACTTCTGCACAAAAGGAATCAAAAAGTCAACAGGAAATAGCAGCATTACGTGCACAGATCAAAACACTGACAGCAGGAAATGCTGAAATTGCAAAGAATCTGCAGACATTTGATACGCTCGATTATACTGTTTTCAGCAATCAACAATGGGTGCGTTTACACGAAAGCCATGCAAAGGATATTAAGGTGAATTGGCCTGATGGTCATTTTACCATTGGTATTGAACGTCACATTGCAGACCTGAAATATATGTTTGTGTATGCGCCTGATACAAAAATTAAAATCCATCCAATTCGTTTTGGATCAGGCAATATGACTTGTGTAACAGGTGTTATGACCGGCACATTTACCCTCCCTATGCCAATAGGTGATGGAAAATTTATACAACCAACCGGAAAAACCTTCAGTCTGCCCATGTGTACAGTAGGTATCTGGAAAGATGGAATGATGATAGAAGAATATCTATTCTGGGATAATCAGACCTACATGAATCAACTTGGCCTTGGCAAGTAAACTTTGAGTTCAACATAATTACAAAATATTTAAAATAAAAAAAATGGAAGCTACTGAAACCAAATTATTGCAAGGGGTTATTGACTCAGCGCATACAAAGATCCAATTTAAAGTAAAACATCTCATGATTTCAAATGTCCTGGGAAGTTTCAAAGAATTTGAAGGAAAAGCCACTATGGTAGAAAATGATTTTTCTACTACTAAAGTGAATGTAATCATAAAGACCGCATCACTAGATACAGAAGCGCCTGACCGGGATGCACATTTAAAAAGCCCTGATTTCTTTGATGCTGAAAAATATCCGGAGATCGTGTTTGAAGGAAACGGAATGACGCAGAAAGATGAAGACAATTATGAACTCAAAGGGAATCTGACTATCAAAGATATAACAAGACCTATTGTATTTGCAGTTGAATATGGAGGTATCATGAATGATCCATGGGGAAATAAGAAAGCAGGTTTTTCAGTATCCGGAGAAATAAACCGAAAAGACTGGGGTATGGTATGGAACGCAGCATTGGAAGCAGGAGGTGTATTAGTAGCTGATAAAGTAAAGATACTTTGTGATGTTGAATTTGCAATCAGTTAAATGACAGTAGAAATAAGAACTATCTGTCAGATTAATTGATTAATATTTTAAAACTATAAATTATGACCATCAATGATCTGAATAATTTGAATCATTCCTCAACTGACACAGGCCGTATGCCTGTGTTATTTGTCGGACATGGCAGCCCTATGTACGCCATAGAGGAGAATGAATTTACACGAACCTGGCAAACGTTGGGTAAATCAATTCCAACACCGAAAGCAATCATATGTATTTCGGCACATTGGGAAACGCATGGAACCCAGGTTACTGCCATGCAAAAGCCTCAAACAATCCATGACTTTGGTGGATTTCCGAAGGAATTATACGAAGTGCAGTATCCTGCACCCGGTGATCCTGAACTGGCAAAACAAACCATACATGCGATAACAGGAACACAAGTCGTGGCAGATGAAAAATGGGGACTTGATCATGGTGCGTGGAGTGTTATCCGGCACTTGTATCCTTCGGCTCAAATTCCGGTCATTGAAATGAGCATGGATTATAACCGATCACCAAAGGAACATTATGATCTGGCTAAGGAGCTGGCTACTTTTCGGGATAAGGGAGTATTAATTATTGGAAGCGGTAATATTGTACATAATTTACGTAGGGTAGCCTGGGATAAAGATCCGGATGCAGAATACGGATTTGACTGGGCATTGGAAGCGAACGAAACATTCAAAAAATTAATACTGGAGAATAAGCATAAAGAACTGATGGATTACAAACAGTTGGGTACAGCTGTGCAAATGGCAATACCAACCCCCGATCATTTTATTCCATTGTTGTATACGCTGGCATTAAAAAATGAAGATGAAGAGCTATCTTTCTTTAATGATAAAGCGGTTATGGGTTCATTAACCATGACATCCCTGAAGATTGGTTGAATTACCGGAGCTTTTTTATAAATGCTAAAAACTAACTGGCTAATGGCCAGTATTTAATTGCCGGTATTAAGTAAATGAAATTATTTTGATACAACACTTTGCAGTTTAAAAATAAAATTGTATTTTTGCACCTCGTTTCGGATAAGGTATCCAAGAAGCAATGCCTAAGGCACCTCACCTTCCCGATGTAATCAGAAAAGTCGTTAAAAAATGTACGCAATCGTAGAAATTTTAGGACAACAGTTCAAGGTGGAAGCCGGAAAAAGACTGTATATCCATCGCATGGAAGAGGCTGAAAGAGGTTCTCAGGTTGAATTTGACAAAGTGTTGCTGATCGACAACGAAGGTGCAATCACTGTTGGTGCTCCGGTAGTTGCAGGTGCAAAAGTTGTCTGTGAAGTATTATCACACGTTCGTGGCGAAAAAGTTATTGTTTTCCACAAGAAACGTCGTAAGGGATACCGCAAACGCAACGGTCACCGTCAGAATTTCACAGAGTTGTTTATTAAAGAAATTGTAGCTTAACCGACAAAAATAGAAGAAAATGGCACATAAAAAAGGGGCTGGTAGCTCAAGGAACGGTCGTGAATCGGAAAGCAAACGACTTGGCGTAAAGATATTTGGTGGTCAATTTGCGAAAGCAGGTAATATCATCGTTCGTCAACGCGGAACAGTACACCACATTGGTCAAAACATTGGTATGGGAAAAGATCATACTTTGTTTGCATTAATCGATGGAGTTGTAGAATTCAGAAAAAAGAAAGACAACAAGTCATTTGTTTCTGTAAAACCTATCGAAGCTAACTAAGAATTAGTCGATACTCAACACACATAAATCTCCTGTTGTTTTACATGTATGTAAAATTTCGGGAGATTTTTTTTATTAGAACCAAGAGACAAGAACCAAGAGACAAGAACCAAGAGACAAGATTCAAGATTCAAGACTCAAGACTCAATGCCCAAGACTCAATGCTCAATGCTCAATACTAAATAACAAAAGAGATGCTTACACTCAAATATATCACAGAGAATACCGAGGAAGTAATTGCCCGATTAGCAATAAAAAATTACGATGGTTCGGCCATCATAGCTCAGGTAGTAGAACTTGACAATTTGCGTAAAACGACACAGGTTCAGGTGGACACCGCTTCAGCAGAATTAAATATTTTGTCTAAGGAGATCGGGTTGTTATTCAAACAGGGCAAACAGACTGAAGCTGAACTGGCTAAGGAAAAAACAGTTGAATTGAAGGAAACCATTAAGACTCTTGGTGACCAACAAGCTGCAGTTGAGCTGAAACTAAACGAATTGCTGGTACAAATTCCTAATTTACCACATTCGAGCGTTCCTGCCGGGAAGCATGCGGAAGATAACCTTACTGAACGTACAGGTGGTAAAATGCCTAATCTGCCTGTAGGTGCAGTTCCTCATTGGGATTTAGCTAAGAAATATGATCTGATTGATTTTGAGTTAGGAGTAAAAATATCAGGTGCCGGATTCCCTGTTTATAAAGGAAAAGGAGCACGGTTGCAACGTGCATTGATAAACTTCTTCCTGGACAATGCGCTTGAGGCAGGTTATCTTGAAATACAACCCCCTTATGTGGTGAATGCCGCGTCAGGATATGGAACAGGTCAACTGCCGGATAAAGAAGGACAAATGTACCATTGTGATGTGGATGATTTGTATCTGATACCGACTGCTGAAGTTCCGGTGACAAATATCTACCGTGATGTAATTCTGAACGAGAACGAACTTCCCATTAAAAATACGGCTTATTCAGCTTGTTTTCGTAGGGAAGCAGGTTCATACGGAAAAGATGTACGTGGATTAAATCGCTTGCACCAATTTGATAAGGTGGAGATTGTGCAAATACAACATCCTGACAAATCGTATGAAACGTTGGACCAAATGGTTAATTACGTTCAGACTCTGGTTGAAAAACTTGAACTTCCGTGGCGTATTCTTCGTCTTTGTGGTGGTGATATGAGTTTTACCTCTGCACTTACTTTCGATTTTGAAGTATATTCAGCAGCCCAGGAACGCTGGTTGGAAGTAAGCTCTGTTTCGAACTTCGAAAGCTATCAGGCTAACCGTTTGAAATGCCGTTTCAGGACTGCCGATAAGAAAACCCAACTGGTGCATACCTTAAATGGAAGTGCAATGGCCTTGCCGCGCATTGTGGCGGCTTTGTTGGAGAATAATCAAACTCCGGAAGGTATTCGTATTCCAAAAGCTTTAATTCCTTATACGGGCTTTGATATGATTTCTTAAGTTGATTAAGTTGATTAAGTTGATTGGTTGATTAAGTCAAATGGTTGATTAAGTTAATTAGTTGATTATGTTAAATGGTTGAATCAGATAACTAAGTCGAAAATGTATAGATAGTAAAACAGAAAAGGTCGTTTGCATTGCAAACGACCTTTTCTGTTTTTACTGTTGATTTTAAAAAATCACTCTACATGCCATACTTGCCCAATCAATCCAATTATCCAATTATCCAATTATCCAATTAACCAATCAACCCAATCAACCCAATCAACCCAATCAACCAATTAACTCAGTCAACTAATTAACTAATTAACTAATTAACCAATTAACTTACTCAACTACCCTTGGTTTCTTGACTTTATCTTCATTTTTGGCAATGAAATCTTTCCATCCTGAATAGGCATTCTCAGTAGAGGGCCTGCCTGCTTGCAGGAAATGGCAATAAGCTGCTGCCAATCCATCGGTAGCATCTAGTTGAGGGAGCATATTCTCAAGTGGAATCTTCAGGATACGGCGTAGCATGTCTGCTACTTGTTCCTTGGAAGCACTACCGCTCCCGGTGATGGCCATTTTTATTTTCAACGGAGCATATTCAGTAATTGGAATATCCCGGTATAAGGCAGCTGACATAGCGACTCCCTGTGCACGTCCAAGCTTTAACATGGACTGAACGTTCTTTCCGAAGAAGGGAGCTTCAATGGCCAGGCAATCCGGGTGGAATTCATCGATAAGTGAAAGAGTACGCACAAAGATCCGTTGTAGCTTCAAGTAATGGTTGCTGTACTTTTTCAGGTCTAGTACACCCATTGCCAGCATCTCGGTTTTATTGCCCGTTACTTTCAGGATGCCATACCCCATGATGGTTGTACCGGGGTCAATGCCTAATATGATTTGTTCTTTTATCATAGCTTATTCCACCACTTCCAGTACAGTAGTAAAGAAAATTACCTCTGTCCCGAATTGTTGGGAGCATTTTTCCTGAAAAAGCTGACTATATTCCTTATTCCATAATTTCAGAGTATGCATGTCCAGTACATGAAATTGAACTGAAAAGGATGTGCCATCCTGCTCAGCACTGGTAATCACCCTTGCAACCTGAGGTTGTGTGAAATAAGTCGATTCAAGCATAAACGGAATATGCTGCTCCCTGACCCATTTAAGCCAGATGCCATGTACTTTATCCGAGACGAGGTAGGTTGTGTTAAATATGAGCATAGTTATTATTTACAATTTAAACATCCGTCAAATGCCGGACAAGTAGTACAATTTACTATTGATTTTCAAATAGAATATGCCTGGTTTTCCAAAAATGATTGATAAACCAATACTATATTGCATTTCATGAAAATAATATTTAGCAAAAGTACGCATAATTTCCAAAACTTTCTTACCTTTGCGCTGCAATTTCAAAATCACACACGGGGGTTTAGCTCATCTGGCTAGAGCGCGACACTGGCAGTGTCGAGGTGACCGGTTCGAGTCCGGTAATCTCCACAACAAAGGCTTATTGAGTAATCAATAGGCCTTTGTTGTTTTATGGCAGATGAAAAAAGGCCAGACTCTCATCTGACCTTTAATACTTTAATGCATTCTCTTTTTAAAACTTCAGGGTAATACCTGCCAGGAAATTAATTCCCGCCTGTGGATAACATCCAAAATAGTTATTGACGGGAGAATTTTTATCATATACAGGATTATCCGGAGTCGCTGCAATAGTTGGAGCACTCCAGGCATTGCTGATATACATCGTATTAAATAAATTATTAACCAATACGGTGAAGTCTAAACCCCGAATCCCTTTCACGGGTAGCGAATAGGATAAACGAAGATTATTCAAAAAATAATCGGGTAACCTGCGATCATTCAGACCGGAATTGTCGACATATTGTTTCCCTACATAGATAGATTGCAATGCCATCTCAAAATTGTTTTTCGAGAATGTAATCAGACTGTTTCCCAAAAAGTCAGGTGTATAGGCAATCGGTGTGGAATGATACAGATTGGTAACACTTTGACCTGTAGGATTCCAGTTTTCATCAACAACATTCACAGTTTCCACAAAATCGATGATACGATTGTGACTGAAAGTGGCGGTAAGATCCCAGCGCAACCAGTCGATCGGCTTAATGCTTCCCATTAATTCTATTCCTGAACGGTAACTTGCCTTGATGTTCTCAGTCAATGCTTCGCCGATATCATTAATTTTACCGGTTAAGACTAACTGGTCATGATAATACATGAAATAAGCATTCGCCCCGAATGAATAAACTTCATTATGAAATTTATAACCAAGTTCCGTATCATATAATCTTTCTGGTTTAGGCCATGTAGTAGCCGAGCCATCGGTATAATTGGTACGTGTAGGTTCCCGGTTGGCAATGGCAAAGGATGCAAATAAATCATTGTTTATATTGGGACGGTAATACACGCCGGCTTTCGGGTTGAAGAAATTGAATTTCTTGTCAACATTTAATACCTGCATGGCATTTATGGCATCATCCCAGTTATCGTTGGTCCCCTGAAGCCGGTAAGTCACCCTGCGGTATTGCAAATCAGCGTATACATTCAATTTAGGACTCAATTCGTAATTAGCTTTCAAATAAACATTACCATCCCACTTCGTTACGTTGCTCCGATAGTATTCCGTGCCCGGAAGCAAATCACCAAGATAATTTTTTACCCAGATTACCTCGCCCCAGTGTTTGCCCCAATAACCATTCAGGGCACCACCCAGCTGGGCATTAAATTTGTTTTTCTGATAATTAAACGAAAAAACTCCACCTCCAAAGTCATTCCCCATTTTCTTCTGACGAACCAGATCAGTGTCGCTCACAAGAACACCATTATTACTATACGGAAGTAGGCCATAGTTTTTCAAGGTTTCATCCTTTTTGTATTCCTCGTAATATCCATCACCACGGGTATAATGTAATCCCATATTCAGACTTAATTCAGGCGAGAATACATGGGCTCCAAGCAGTTGGTAATTCTTTTGAATGTAGTTATCCGTTTGGTTTTTGTAATACAATGGATTCCCGTTGGCATCATCGCCCATGTACCCGCATGGGTTGTGGGTGCGTGGATATTCCAGTTTTGGCAGCACGTATGAATCTATTCCGTCCCAGGCATGGTAAGTCTTTTCAGTACCACCAAATGTAATCAATTTCAGGGTTGTTTTTTCACTGTAATAACCCGCTTGGATAAAGTAAGAACTCATATCCACCGATGCACGGTCGATATACCCATCTGACTTTATGGACGATAAACGCGTATCGATGGCCCAGTGTCCGTTTATCAAACCTGAGCTCGCTTTCACGGTATTCTTTTGAGAATTAAACGATCCATATGAAGACGAAATCTCACCCGAAGCTTTTGAAGCATAATTTTCGGTTTGCATATTGATATTTGCTCCAAAGGCTCCCGCGCCATTGGTTGAAGTGCCGACTCCACGTTGTACCTGAACACTTTCCAGCGACGAAGTAAAATCGGGAACATCCACCCAATAGGCACCTTGTTCATCGGCATCATTGTATGGGATGCCATTCATTGTTACATTGATGCGTGAAGCATCAGTACCTCGGATTCTGAAATTGGTATAGCCAATCCCCGTCCCGGCATCCGACGAAGCAACAAACGATGGAGTTTGTGACAGCATATACGGTATGTCCTGGCCAAGATTGGTTTTTGATAAAGTCTCCTTGTTAATGTTAGTGTAAGCTACCGGCGATTTGTCTGTCGCTCGAAGCGACTTCACTGTAACTTCGTTAATCGAATGCGCTTTTGTCCTTAGCTTTACGATTAAGTCCTGGTCAACTGATTCCTGTTGAATCTCTGTTTCGTAACCGATATAGGATACTTCCAGATTGTAATTCTTTCTGGTGAGTCCTTCAAATCTGAATGACCCATCTTTCTGGGAGGTTTGCACTTGTGCACTGTTCTGAATAGCAACAGTGGCACCAACTAAAGCATTCCCGTTTTCGTCCAGTACTTTCCCTTTCAGGGTGTGTTGGGCAGAAACGGTAACAACTGATAACAGCATATATGCTGCAATAAAAATTTGTCTCATAGCAAATTAATTAAATGAGTTAATAAATTTGATTTTGAGAGCCTAAAAAGATACGGATGAATTAGTCTTATTCCCTTCGCGGAATTACCCGTGCAGGTTCTAAGGGTATGATCTCAGCCCGAAATATTAAGGCACCCCATTATAATTATATGTAAAAAGAAAGAAAAACAACCCTGGAAGCGGGTCGAATTCCTTTCGGGTACAAAGATACACAAAAAGGTTGGATTTTGACCTATCCCTGCAACATTCCTGAAAATTGAAAGTCCTTAAACTGTTAATTATGTATTCCTAAAAATGATACAACAGACACTAAAACTTGCCTGATTTATGGAACTTAAATATCCTATATTCTTGTCAGGAAAGATGATATGTTCCCATGTACTGAAACATGGAAAATTATATTAATCATTGTTGAATAATTGGTTAAAGTTATTCAACAAAGATTTCCCCGGTTAAATAATGTCTTGCCTGTCCGCTTATTTCTACCCGGTCTGTCAGATAAGTGCAGGTTAAATGTCCCTTCCGATCGGAAAGTTGAATGGCCGTTAAGGTCGTTTTCTTTAATTT
>JAQTUE010000012.1 GCA_028710415.1 Paludibacter sp.
ACTTGTAACAGGGCAAGTATGGGCGGACGGAATGGCGGTACCGACATCGAGCAGTGGGTCGATGAGCCAGACTGGAACAGTTACATGGAGCGGAGGGACTACCACACAAGGTGCAGGGGGGACTGGAGGAGCAGGGTATTATTTTACAGATGCCTCAACCATTTCGGGCTCCAATGTGTATGGAGCAGTTTCAGGTTCAGGTACTTGGACAGTTCCAAGCGGAATAAATACGCTCCAAGTCGTTATTGTTGGTGGTGGTGGCAATGGTTATGCATCTAAAAATGGTAGTGGTGGCGGAGCTGGATATATCAAGGGGATAACTTTAAATGTTACTGCCGGCACACAAATACCATGGTCGGTCGGCGGACCGGCAACGCAATCGTGTTTTAATGGCGTTTGTGCTGCTCCGGGACAAAATGGAACAGCCTCAAAAGGTGGTGATGGCGGATCAGGTGGCGGTTGTGGTAGTGGATGGGCCACTCTCGGTGGTGGTGGCGGTGGCGGCTTGGGAGGAGTAGCTGGAAGCGCTTTCGGTAGTTGTGGAAATGGTTGTAGCGGTACTGCATGTTGTGCTTATGACGGGGGAGGAAATGGAAATTCCGCATTTTGTCCTATTAACACTTCTTACGCTGGCGTTGGTCAAGGATATGCTTCCGTAGTGACAGGCGCTATATCCGCAATACCTCTATCAGGAGGAACACAAACACTTATGCCCCTCCCTTCAGGGGAAAGAAACGGTGGAACAGGTTATGGCGCTGGTGGGGGCGGAACAGGAGTATTTAGTTCAGGAACATACAGGGGGGCATACGGTGCGAATGGTGCTATTTTTGTTTGGGCCCAATAAGACATTTCTTCATCCATTAGGATGAAGAATAAACTCTCCGCTTTTATCCTCTTATTTTTTCAACTTCTTTCAAATAATAATCATGATTATGTTGTTTTAAAAAATCAAGTGCTTCGTCGCTGCATCTTGAAACGATTTTATCCATATTCAAGATTTCTTCTTTTGTCAAATCTTGTTCCGGATGTCGCATGATCTTACCAAGCAATATTACTGGTATGCCATAAAAAGAATCCACATTCCAATAAGATGCCAACAATAATATGATCCGTGCCACTGCATGATTCATTTTTGTAATTCCAGAAATCGGTTTTGAGAATTCCGCGGTATCCGGATCAAATAAGTGTGGGGCTGTTATCAATTCTGCACCCTGTTTTTTTTGCTTAATCTGATTGATTTTATCAATCATTTGTTCAGCACAATCATATCCGACAAAGAAAGTCCCCCGATCGTTACGATCTTGAATGCCGGTATATGAAAAAATAAAATATCGATCTTTTACTTCTCCGCAACATCCAATTTTTCTTTGTCCATCAAGCAATTTAATTTGAGCAATAGGCTGCAAAAAATAGTTGTGAATAACTTCCTCTTTTTTTGCTCCATAACATCCACTGCGTTTATCTATTGACATTTTTTTACTCCTGTTATTGAGTTATTTCTCGATTTTTAATAGTTTCCCCAAGTTTATGCATCAAAAACGGAAAAGCACTTGTCCCTTTTGGATGTTTTGAGAGCCCAGTTTTAATTGATTGGATATGTCGACCGTCATCTTGCTCAAACCAATCGAGAACTTCCCGCACCTCCTCATCGCCAAACGAATAATTTTGAGGATAGCGGACGATTTTGCATGCAAGAGCATCCAATTTCGGATCCCGAAAATAATGAGCTAATTGATAGATATCTGCCGCAACTGGTGAAAAACTTCGAAACTCATACAAAGAAGGTGTGAAATCACCCGTTTCCGGATCATACTCACTTAATCGGTTTAAATGCTCAAGATCTTCTGGGGCATGGTGTTCACTGAAAAATTCTTTCAAGTATTGTGGAGTCTCTTTTCTTTGTTCGTTTTTTTCAGCACGCTCGGAATTAATTTTTTCAATCAACCAGCAAGCTTCTCTTTCGGACATATTGATAAAAGTCTCAATTTTTGAGTTTACTTTTTCGTGTTCTGAGCGAAAAATACATGCAAAGGTGTATGCATTTCCTAAAAAATGCCGTTCTCCTTTCCAATCACTCCAATGCCCGTCTTGTTTTTTGTTATACAAAGGTACCAAATAAAACTCATCAAAAAGGTCTTTTAAACTCATTTCTTGCAATGGTTTTGTTGTGGTTTTAATATACATTTTTTTCTCCTAAAAGGATTTAATGTTCGCCATTTGCTTCAATTACAAGCAAAAACTTCTCAATGTTTTGATAACGTTCCCGTTTTTCTTGATCCGGTGCGTCAATCAATGAAGGTTTCCAAAAAGAAACGCCATCACTCATAATCCACTGAAGGTCTTTAATTGCATATTCCTCAAGAAAAAAAGCAGCCATTGCACTAAACAGCAGAGCACTGACTGCAAAGCCCGGGACAATTGCAAAGAGAGATGAAGTCACCCCGATGGCAAGTATCCCAAAAGGAACCAATAAAACCTTTCGTTTGGTATCTTTGATCCAAGACCGACGTTCGGCATTGATTCCAACTTCATAACCATAATAAATGACAGAAATTGGTGATATCAAAAAAAAGATTTTAAGAAAGATATTAATATCCCCTCCGATGAGTAGATTAATTGCCCAAAGGATGAGCAAGATACCAAACACAACCGGAAAAAAGAATGTTTTTCCTACTTTTTTATAAAATTCTTTCCCTCTAAGTTTGTAAAGGAAAGGGAGCGTTTTCTCTAACCCAATTTTTACACCATCAGGCAAAATAATTTCTTTTTGTTCAAGATCAATTTTAGCATCGCTTGAAATCGGTTTCAATAAACCGCCAAAAACAGTTGATGTAATTTTCGCTTTCATTATTTTGCCCTTCTTTTTTTGTTCTTAATAAAAATAGCGATACATAAATCGCACTTCGTCATCACTCATACCGCTAATGTTCATTTTATTTTCAGTATGAATATATTGTGCCAAGAAACGACCATTGCTTTGAACCAAATCATAAAAAGCACCAAATTGTTGTTCAATTGAATTCGGGGATAAGTTTGCTACCGTCTCTTGCGTAGAAATCGATCCGCTTGCATCAACTCCAACCGGCAATGCAAATGTCATCCCGCCGTTTACAACATGCATTGGGATTTCATAAGAAAGTCCAAACCCATCATAAGACGCTTTAATTTTTCCGCCCAATCCTTGAACACTTGAAATATTTGAAATCAAACTTCCGTTTGTTGAATTGGCGGTACCGTATCCGTAAGTTCCTTGAACTTGAAGTTCCATATCTTCAGTTTTAAAGCTTTTACGTGCATTGATATAATAGGTCTGTGGATTTGCCATTCCAAAAAGCCCTTCTCCCGTCGTTCCGAACAAATCATCAGTATGAGTAAATGAAATTGACGAACTGCTTGAAGGCTTCCACCCAATTGCAAAACGGTTATAAGATTGATCTACTCCGAAAGTTAAAGATTTATAGTTCATCCAAGAAAAATTATCAAAATTCATTACATCGGTTCCGTCAGTCGCCGCAGTTCCAATTGCCGAAGTCATAGAGAGTTTAAAATCACGGTTAAAACTATCCAATCCAATCGTATTGTTCAACGGAGCAAAACTTTGCAATTTTGCCATTGCAGTACCAGTTCTTAACACTGATCCGCCCAAATTTGATGTCGTTGCGGTTGATGCACCAGAAGTTTGAATACTTGCCGCTGCAACAGGTACGCTAAGTACACCGACAGGAGAAAACGCTTTATTGAGATTCAATTTTCCATTTCCATAAATATCATCAACTCCCGCGACACCCATATCGTCAGCAGTTTTAAAAAGAATTTGCGCCATTTGGTTTCCGGTAAGGGTTGGCCATTTTTGATACATTAATGCCATTGCACCTGTAACGATCGGAGTAGCGAAACTCGTCCCGTTTGCACTATAAGTGTATGCATTTCCATTTGAATCAATTCCTGTCCCGACGTTCCCGGTTCCCGGAGCAAGAATATAGTTGCTTTTTGTAATACCGGCTCGGTTGGAATAGCTTGCGATGTCACTTCCATCAGCGTTCAATGCACCAACGACAATCCATGCCCCATTTTTAGTGAGCATGTCGCTCATCCCGTTTTCCCATGGCAGAGCGGCAACCCCAGAGCATGTTGCGAGGGTTGTACAACTTGAACCATTATTTCCAGCAGCGTTAACAATGCTGATATTTGCGGCCAACGCATCTTTATATACGTTAATGTTTGCGTAGCTTGCAATAGAACCAGCGCCACCAAAGCTTTGATTGATGACGTTGACTCCTTGCGTCATCGCATAAGAAACGCCGCTAATCGCCTTATCAATAGAAATAGAAGAACCATCGCCTACAACCGAAGCATCGATGCTGTAGAGCTGAGAATTATATGCGATCCCTAAAATCCCTTTTCCATCGTTTGGTGCTACAATCTGAGAAGATACAAATGTACCATGCCCATCGTTACTGATACCACCAAGCTCTACTTTTGCCGATGTAATATTTCCGCTTCCATCTACTACGGTAACTGACGCATTGGTATATCCTGTTCCCGGGTTAGTCATATAAATACCAACAAGATGGCCTTGTGTATCAAGAAGAGCTTTTGCAGTTGCACCTGTACCATCGCCGGTAATAACAACATCAGGAGCAGTACCATAAATATGACCCGAGTTTGTAACAGTATAAGATACGCCAGCAACTTGATCTGCTCCGATTGTGGTCTGAGTTCTTGTATATCCAACGGCACCATTAAATGAAACACCATTGTTTCCGGTATATGTTACAACGTCAATACTCTCCATAATATTGCTGCTACTAACATTTGGGAATGCACTCTGCCATCCTGTTTTTAAACCATTATCGATAACGGCCACTTTAATACCTGCACCGGTATACCCTTCTTCATAAGCAGCTACCGCACCCACCATATTCAATGCAGGGTTAGCATAATATTCTGTAGGGCTCAAGCCAAGAGCTGTTACACGATCCGCAATTGGGTCATTAGGAGTTGGGTTTGGATTTACGGTCCCGTTATTATCTTGAGTAGGAACAGAAGGACCGCCACCCCCTCCTCCACAGCCTGTAAGAAGCAAGACCGCTCCAAGAGATAAACAAATTTGTTGATTCACCCGTTTCATAATTCACTCCATTGTTTTATTCAATAAAAAACTATAGCATTTTTTTTTCTATTTGTCAACCATATATTACGAATTTAGAAGAATTTAACTTTTATTGTCTCTTTTCCGTCTGCAAATCGAATAATTCGTTCTTTCGTTGTGATCTTCCGAAGCCCATTTTGGCTGTAAAGCAAATAGCTTCTGCTGCCGTCAACATTCCAGCCTTCAAATTCTATATTGATACTTCGTGATGGGTCATAACCTTCCGGTATGCTAAACGTTCCGGTCGATGCCGTAGACATAAAATATATCTGCCCCCGATACGGATCCATTTCTTCCGATATCGTATACGCTCGTACCCAGTTTGAAAAACCTTCCGTTACACTGATCGTATGATCGTTAAGGACTTTAAAATTAATTCCTTCAGATCTGAGCCTTTTTTGTAATTCAAAAATTCGATGAGGAGAAAGTTCTATCGAGGTAGGAATATTGCTAATAAAAAATACATTATTCTTTTTGTCAAAATTAAAGTATATATCCTGTTTTGTAGCGCCAAACCACGATGACAAATAGGACGCAAAATCATATAGACCTTTTTCTCCGCCACCGAATGCCTCTTTATTCTCGTCGTACGTTTTGGCCAGAGCTGTAACCTTCGCTTCTATATCCGGCGAAACCGACATAACCGTAGATTCTAAAGGCATCTTCCCGCTAATTGCTTTCATAGCACTAAAGTCCGGTCCACCCTCTTTAAGCTTTTCGATAACGGATGAAGATGGGGCTATTGTAATCTGCTTACTCCCATCAGACATAGTTTTTATCTTCAGTGATTTTCCTGTCTGTTCTGAAGCATTTACCAAAACAGAAAAAATATTCCCATCAGACAAATCATTGACAACTCGATCCGATGAGGAGGGATTGAAATAAAGGCTCATGTGATGATTTTCGGCGGCATCCATTAATTGTTGCATCAAAGAATGCGTTTTGATTTCAGTTTGAGTAAACATAGCATCCGGATAAATCTCAGTTGATGTGTTTTTTGAATATTCTTTGCCGGCACATCCGGTCATAATAACCACAATCGCCAACGGGCTCAAAATCTGAGAAAGAAGTTTCATTGTTTTCCTTTGTGTGATGTTTGCAATAATTTCTCGATGGATGCTAATTGTTCCCGAATCTGCTGTAGCATCGGATCATCCTTTGGAAGCTTTGATATTGCATCAACAATCCCGCTTGTTTTCTTTTTGAAAAAGTTGATTGTTTTTTTAGGAAGTTGACCTTTTACTTTAGGCTTTAACAAAACATTGAAGTGCTCATTGATCATTTTTTTCGCTGTCTGCTTATCTAAATCCTTGCGATCCATAATCTCTTTGATCGTAGCAATCATACTGTTTTGCTTGTCTAGGGTTTTCGATAATTTTGCGAGATCTCGTATTGCAAATGTGTGTGAGATCAATCCCGCTGCCATGGCCTCTGTATAAACGGCAGGCATTTTAGTAACTGAAGATTTTCTGGCTATTGTTGCGGCGTTAAGTCCGGTCGCTTCAAGAAAACTATTGACGGCAAGAATGGCAGCTTCATGTGTACATGGTAAATTGTTTTTTCTTTCCGTTTTATCTTGCATCACATACATGCGATAATAAAACCAAAATATATTACGCCCTTTTTGAATAATAATATCTTCATCGTCAGACTCTTCTATTGAACCTGACAATTCTGCGATACCACTAAAAATCGCGTTGATCACACCTATTTTCCAAACCGCTTTTCTCGCGCTATTTTCTTCTATCGCGATCGCAATCATTTCTTGTTTGCTGATTTCTTCCACATCTACAACCGTAGCTGAAATTCGGTTATACATGTCAGGATTAATATCTTTGTAGCGCTCTTGAAGCATGGTATACGCCGTATATCTACGTTTACCTGCTCCAATCTTATATCTACCGTCCCGCTTACGTATTAAAAATATTGGATGTATTAGTCCACCACGTCTATCAATGGAACCAATTAATTCAAATAACTGGGGGTCAAGACCGAGCTCATCTTCTCTTCTGTCATGTAGCCAATCATCTGGATCAATCTTATCGAGAGGTACATCGATGGTGGTTTTTTGTAAGAATACGGTTTTTGTCTGCATGGATTAAGGCTTTACTTTTCCAACCATAAAACTATCGGCAAGTTCATCTTCAATATCTATCGGTGAAACATTGGTTGCGGCTTGTGATTCTTGCATCGTCGGAGTTCCTTTACTTGTTTCCTCCGTCTGCGCTTTATCAACTTTTCCCTCTTCAACCGGTGGTGTGCCTGTAATATTCCCGAACATTCGATCGCTTGAAGCCATAATCGCCAAACGCATAGATTCAACGACTTCTTCCTGTGATTTTTCTTCTTCAGGCTCTATTTGGGGAGCAATTTCTTCTGACATGGTCGTAGGGAGATCATCTTCATTTGCGGATGCAAACAAACCGAAAGGAATATCATCATCAGTAAAAGGTTCTTCTGTCGGCCATTCACCCAAATCTAAATCCCCGACAGTGATACTCTGATTGATAGGTTTTTCTGGAATAGCTGCTGCGACTTTTTGTTCAGGTTTCTTTTGCAAGTTTGGGTTGATGGTGTATAGCTTATTAGCTTCAATCAAAACCAAGTCCTGATTGTTGATTAAATCTTTTTCTTCGTGTTTTGCTTGTTGTAAAGCTTTTTGTACAAACGGGTGCAGTTCCGCTTGGAATTTGATTTTGTCTACAGGATCAAGCTCTTCCATGAACTGTTCAAACACATAGCTTAACGCATGATATGAAAGCTGAGGATGGCATATCCCTTCGCTTTTGTAGTATTTTGAAAAAAAATCATTATCTTTTAGCATTATTGACCTACCGTTTTTAAGATATCGCCGACTTCCTGATCTGAAAGATCATACCCTTTCAAGATCATTCGCATTCTTTCGGCCGTTGTTACAGATTTTTCCGCCCGGTGTCTTGACAAAACAAGAGCAAACCCAGCGGAATCAATCGCCTTTGTTTCAGCAACCGTTTCCGATCGCTTTTTTTCAAACGCAAGAACCATACCTTCTCGCGCAACCATTTTTTTTAATTCTGCAGACTCTTTTACTTGAGAAGCTGTCGCTTGAGAAACAGCACTTTGCAGTTTTACTAATCTTGCTGCCATATCAGCATACTGATCGGCACAAGTACAACATGCGGCCTCAAGAGAAGCATTCAAAACTAAAAAGCTCATTATTACAAATATTTTGGTCATATTCATCTTTGTCTCGGAATTAAAGGTTCTTTTGCTCTAATGATTCCATCAAAAAAACCGCCCTGATCTTTTCTTGCCAATCCAGCCGAATGAACATTACTAAGGTCTTTTCTTGATGATGGTGTTGAATATCTGGTTTCACCGATGTCAGAAATCCCACAACGTCTCGCAAAATCAGCTACGTCTCCCTTCGCCATATCGTACGCAATATTTAGATATTTCTCATATTCGTTGTGAGTAATCTTCCCATCTTTTATATTGTTTATTAAACTTTCTCCATCCTGATCTTTCATATCAGGTATTAATCCTGTTTCTATCATACCAAGAAGAATATCTTTAAAATTTCCATCTTTGCCTGTTGACTTTAAATATATCTCAAATTCGTTACGTGTTTTTGTCCCAAGTTCAAAACTACTAATAAGACTTTTCCCGTCTGCGTTTTTCATGGTCTTGAGGTCAGGGATAACGCCTTTTTCCATCATGATCACTTGGTAACTTCCATTGCGTTGTTTTATTGCATGAAATTTTATATCACTCGATGCAAGAACTTCTGATGGCTTATTATTGCGATATCGCATAAATGATGCCTTTGTCCCTTCTTTAGTGGCTTCCGATATTTGTTCCAATGTCAACGATCTTAATGTCGCTTTTATACCACTTACTGCATTTCTAAGTGATTCTGCTTTATAACCATTTTCTTTAACCCCTTTTAAATATTCAACAATCGAGTCGAGACGATTTATATCTCTCGACAAAAAGAGCTGAGAAGAATTCATCCCACCATATCTTTGTGCCAATTTCTCTGCCGATTGAAATATATTGTATGCATTTGAAAAGGCATTTTCCCACGCTATTTGCCGAACTTTCCCAATTTCATTCTTAGCATCTTCTGCTGATATGAGAAGTTTTTTTAGTTTCTCAAGATTGCCTTCTATTCCTGTAGATGTAATTTTACATTCAAGTAAACGTCGATCTTTTAACTCATCGCGAGGATGTATTTGCTCAAGAGTAGTTATCTCAGAATAGATAGATTCAAGTTGAGATTTTATGCTTTGGATTTGTTCCCGTCCGTATTGGACATGTTCATCAAATAAATACTCAAGATTAATATCTGGGTTATTAGTGCGTGGATCTGCTCCACTGATTATTCCATCTTTCAATAATGAAATATATCGCTCCTGTAAGCGTATTACTTCAGCTATTTCACTATTTGTTGTCGCACCAGACAAAGATGTAATTTTTTCTTTTAAATTTAATCGTGCTTCTTCATAGACATTTTGTTCTTGCCTTTTAGCTTCTTCCATAAACTTTTCAATATCTTCTTCAAGCCCAGACTTATCTAAAATGTCTTTTATAGCATCATAAGCCGCGATTGATTTTGCACTATATTTGGTCTCTCCATCTTGTGCTTTTCCACTATTAGAAGCTATTTTTTTAAAATTGACATTTTTTGCCAAATATGGATTCAGTGTTTTTTGGTATTCATGGTCAGCCCAAAGCATTTCTGACATATAGGCATCCATTTCTTCAGCAGGGACAATCTCTTCAGTAACCTTCTCTTGTGCATTGCGTATTACACCGTCGCGTGCAACTTTCTCAATTGGAGTTTTTGCACTGGCAGCAAAATTGATTTTTTCCGCAGCTTCAAGTTCATATCGTAGGGCAGTTTGTTTTAGTCTTTGCGCGGCCGCCTCTTGAAATATATTAAACACCACAAGGAAGCCAGCGATACCAGAAACAGCTACTATAGGATTATCAAGCCCTCGCGTACTCTCTGATGCTGCTTTTTCATAATCTTGTACCAACTTGTCTATACATCCCTTAATAGCATGTCCGGGTGAATGTGTACGGATCGTTGCATTTCGCCCAGAACTAATACATCCAAAGAAATCTTGCCCCTTACTTCTCGCAAGTCCCATGGCCGCAAGAATATTATCAAAAGGACGATCACCATAAAATTGTTGGTAAATTTCACGGGCTTGACGCTCTATTATTGAGCTATTGACATCCATGGTATATTGAAGATCTTCTTTACTAATATTGTAGTGTGATGAATCAAAAGAGGATGTCTTGTGATCATAAAAAGTTCCAATAGCTTTACCTAATGACTCCTTTTCTGTTTGTGACAATACGTTTGTTTCCATCATACCAATAGCTTTTTGTGCGTCTTCTCGTGAATATTGACCATTTTGAACGCGCTTGAAAGTTTCTTGGATCAAATACAGGTCTCTCGCTTGACGCAAATCATTTCTTTCACGATTTGTATAACGGGATGGGTCATATTTGCCAGATTTTAAATTTTCGTCGATATTGATTATATCTTGCTGGGAATGTGCTACAACACCAAGGTTCGATGCGATTTCGCCTCCACCGGTTTTAATCATGACAGCGTTGTAAACTGCATCTTCAACTGCTTTCAATAATACTTCTTCCGTTTTTGCATTTGGTGTTCTCTTGAGATCACCCGCGTCAACTCTTGCACTATCGATATTACGAATTGCTCTTTTGAAATCTTCGCTGGGTTCAAGAACAATTTTTTTTGCGACCTCATCAGCAAGCCAAAGCTCAAAAGTGTCATCACTTCCGAAACGTTGCGCAATTTGCAAATCATTTTCCTTAACACGTCTGGCAGCATTCGATATAACTCCGCGCAGATTTCTTGCATATCTGGCTACATTTTCACCCTCACTAAACAAAGGAATGCAATCTCCAACTGAGAAATCATCTGAGGTCTTTCCAAAAAATGACTTAGTTACAATTTCACGAGCTACGTGAGCTGCTTGATTATGAATCTTCGTCATCTTTTCATAATTAGGTTTTGTAGGATCCGGCAAGATCGGAGAAACATACTTAGCCATAAACTGTTCTTTTTCTGCCAGACTCATCGATTGTTGTTCCCAAAACTCTTTCGGCGGTATCACCACTCCGGCATCAACCATGTGTTGAAAACGCTGTGGAACTTCGCCCGTACTATTCCATAATGAAATATCTTCTTTAAACGCATTCATTTCATAGCTTGGATTGTTTTTTTCTTCATAATCAAAATGGAGCTTCGCCAATTCTGCTTGCGCAACCTCTTCATGTTGGGCAAATGCACGCAATTCGATGATTTTTCTATAAAAAGGGTTTTGGTCTGCAGCACTTTTTTCAAAGCTTTTACCAAGATCTTCTGCAAGCTTTTTAATTTTTGACAACGAAACGAATAATGTATGCTTTTCGGTGTCATTCAATCCATACATGTGCTCATTGATGATTTCATACGCCTTGTTTTCATCAGGAGTATTCTGTAATTTACGGATAAAACTTGCTTTTTCTGCTTCATTCATATCCCTGCTTTTAATAAATAACCCTCCAAGCAGGATATTGAGTCGCATCTTTGTAGCTTCAGTATTTTCGACAAAGTCACGAAGTGTTGCAGTAGAGAACCGGGTACCCTCTTCTTCCGGAGATCCGATGTATGACATATTTGCAGCGACAGGGGTAGAGTTATTGTAGTGATACAGCATATCGCTGATTTCAAGAAATTTTTCACCGAGCGGGTTTGTATCTCGCTTTAGAAAGCCATCGTCACCTACTATGCTTTCCATTTCTTTATCCTCGCGGCGAAGGAGCGGTGCGAAGTTTTACTGTTTCCACCTTCTCGTCAACATTTGCAATATCACCTTTAATGCTATGGCACGTACGCATTACACTTCCGACCATTTGCTGAATTGCGTTCGCAGCTACGATAATGTCTTTCAAAGCGTTACCCTGCTCATCTTGTTGGTAATTTTTAATTTCCTGAAGCATTTTTTCTTCGCTTTCAGTTACTTCATTGATTTTTTCGAGAAGTTTCCCGAAAGCTGGTCCAACGTCTTTAACGATAAAATTTTGAATCTTTAAAATTTCCTCAGTTTTCTCCGCATTACTTTGCATGATTTCTTTCAAATCAGCAGTAATCTTTCGGATCTCGCCATAATGTGACTCCGTGAGTTGCTTTTGCTCTTGAAGCGTGTCGATGACATGCTGTTGCATTTCATACACTTTGCGAACATCTTCATGAAAAAATTCGCTGTCATACCCTTTTGGGGCATCTACATCATCGAGTTCACCATTTTTACCGTTTGTCATCAGAGAACCTTTGTCATGATTAAATTTTTATATATTATAACAATTTGCTTTTTTTATTGTACCTAAAAAAAATAAAATTATAAAATAATATTTTTATTTATTTTAGACCTCAAACGGGGTATATCTTTTCACCATAACACTCTTAGTCGTACCCCCTCGATAGAAACTTTGAACAAATATCAGTCCTTCATCGTTTGATCCGCTCAACAATAATCCAAACCCATTATCAAAATCTCTTAATCTCTCAGGATTGAAGACCTTTTTAGATTCGATATTAATCCCTTGCTTGGCCACAACATCGCCATGTGCATTACGATCATAGTTGACTTGTTCAACCAATTGTTCACCGATCATGTCCGATGCCCATCGTATAGCTTCTTTATCTTCCATTTTCATAATAAATTTCATTGTATTAGCCAACCCACGCTCTTGTGAGGTTTGATTGGTCCCACCAGCTTTCATCGAAGCATAATCTTGGATACCAAATGCGAGACCCATATTTAATGACCGCACTTGTGTAGTAATAATCTCAATACCTTCTACAGGATAAGCCCCGTATTCATCCAGCGATACAAACGTAAAAGGTTTCGGGGTTACTTTGTCGCTCAGGATATCGGCGATTGTTTTATGTAACGATAGAGATTCTCCTCCCAATGCGATCGATGCAATTTCCCGTATTGTCATAATTATCATCTTCCCGAGCACTTCAACCATATCAGGCTGCATTTCCAAAGGTGGAAGTAGTATATAGAGGAACTTATTATCTTTGATAAGCTTGTCAGGCTTGATCTCCGGCTTGTTTTGACCAAAAATATGTTTGAAGTTCGTGAATACCGCTTCAAGAGTGATCCACTGTTGCTGCGCATAACTGTGTTGTTGTAAGGCATCAGGCGGAGGGCTTTCAATTGTTCCTCTTTCATTCGTGAAAGACTCTACCAGAGTGCTGATTTCCATATTGGAAAACTTATACTTATTCTGAAATTTTTCGAGCTCATCTTCTTTACGCTGGGCCATCATCTCTTTAATGAAATAATAGTGCTTTTTGATCTCAGGTAGCGTTACGCCGCGTTCGCCAAAACAATCATGCCCATCTTCTTTTACCATTCGATAAATGGCATTTGCAAGATTTGGTGTGTATTGCCCATAAAGAAACCATATTTTCTCCATGTAACCTTGCATAAGGCGATAGCTATTCGAGTACAATTCTTTAATTTCAACAAACGAAACACCGGCCTCTTTAACAATATCACGGTCAGTAGGATTTTGTGTAACATATTCAAGCACTTTTTGTATTTCGGCGAACACAGGTTCACTTACAACGGTCATGGTGTTTGATATTTTTTGATATAAGCTTGGAGCGTTTTTAATTCGTTCATTAATATCGCGACACATACCATAGAGAGCGACATTAAGCAAAACCATTTTGAAAATGTCGGTGTTCTCAAAGATTTTATCGGTGTTAAATCCTTCTTTAAAATATTTATCTCTCAGGTATATTCCATTAACTACCGGGAAGAGCATAGCCTTACCATTGTTGAAGAAATAACGTTCATTCCCATCACCTTTTCCCCCACCGGTTAAGGACCCAAAAAATTCAATCAATTTCGATGGGTGCATAATATGTATCGGAGAAAATGTGTTAGATTCGGACATTTTTTCTGATTTCAAAAAGTTCATTACTAAACAACTTGTTTCTCTATTGACACCTTTTGCTTGAATTTGAAATTCCCGGTACATTTTTTCATCAGATTTTCCATCATTCTGGATGAAACCCCCTCCGTTTTTCAATGCATCATTCGAAATACTTCTTATCGTTTCGGTTTTACCAGCTCCCGTTTTACCCGGTAGCATCAGGTGCGTTGTCATAATCTTTTTATCAATACCGACATGTCGATATTTATTTTCAGGACGCATCATCATCTTTTGTTTATCTGCGAGTTTTTTACGCCCTTCCGGTGTTCGATCATTAACTAAACCGATATGTTCGTCCAGCTCATCCTCATACACTTCATATCCGATAACCGATAAAACTTCTGACGCCGTTTTTGGTCGAACGAGTCGAGCATATTTATTGTATTTTCTTTGATCTGCAAAAAATGGATATAACATTTCCTTCCAAATATATGCAATAGAGAAAAAAAGGAATACATAAAAAAAGAAGGGAGAAATAAATAAACTTGGAAGCATCCAAAAAAAGACATGGGTATTGATGTCATTTTTTCTTAGCGTAAAAATGGTCATCGCCTTCTTTCTGGTTAGAAAAAATACATAATCGTCTGCCGATGCCTGTTGAACATACTTTGCCATCTTGACGCCTTATTGATTTAGTTGTGCGGAATAATTTTCAGCTTCAATGGCAGCATCTCGACGTAACTCTGATGCGACAAGCGCGTCTACTATATGCGCCGCTTCCATAGCTGTGCTGGCTTGTAGACCCTCAAAATTTTCTTTCATAGAAATTGACTCTTTTAGCTTTGTCGCACTAACAAGGGCTTTCGAATCAAATAGTAAAACCGCTGTGTTGTATTTTCTTGTTTTTTGATACTCGGTTATCCGTGAAGACGTTTGGCTGCTGAGATTTGAGAAATATTTTGTAAGGGTGGAAATTGAATTTTTTTCAGAGTCTAAAACCTCTTGTGGGTCGTCGCAACAACATACCGCACTACAATCGACTGACAATAACAAGAGCAAAGAAAAGTGACCTATATATTTTTTCATTTACGGATCCTACGCGATTTTATTAGGTTTATAAAATTCAAGTTCTCGTGTCAACTTCATACTGCATGATATGGCACCATGTTTACCAAGAATCAGCAATGCACGATCTTCCATCTTATCTATGATTTGATTAATCGGTTCCATATTTTTTTGTTCATAAATAAGTGCAGCAAGTTTTTTGAATCGTTCGCGCTCAGAGATTGTCACAACAAACATTTTTGTTCCAAGCTCATTGTAAATCACTGGGGGGATATCACTTGGATCTTGTGAAATGAAGAATAAACGTCCCCCAAATTTACGAATTTCTTTTGATGTTGTTTTCAACATAATGGCAAAGCTTTCGTATTGGAAAAAGTTGTGCGCTTCTTCGATAAAAAAGTATGTAGTTTCTGGCTGTTCTCCTCTTGCAAAATACGGAAGGGCTCTCGCTTCAAGCTGCTTGAGCCAACTTTTCATAAGCATCCAGTATGAGAGCATAAAAGATCGTTTATCATTTTTTATGGATTGTAAATCAATATGAAAAATTTGTTTATCTGAAGCCATCTGCGTATTCGGAACGAGATTGATCATATTGTTGGATTTTAATGCTCTGAGTTTAAGGGCGAGTTTGGAATAAATGTCTTGTTCATCTTTCGATAAGCTTGAGCTGCTCTGTTTTACAGAAACAAGGTTTAAAAGATCATTCAGCGTCCGTTTTTTGAGAAAATTGTATTTCTCTGGAAGATCTCTCAACTTTGTGTTATCCGAAAAGCCTGCATCCAACAATTCTTGAACGATCTTTTTATATCCACCGTTATCGATCAGGTGATCTATAAACATATCGTTGTATTGGGACTCTTTTAACATCTCTTCGACTGATGTATCGAGCGCATCACGTTCAAGGCCTGTAAGCGGTTTTTCCCCATCTACCTCAAGTGCAAATGATATAAAGCTTGCTAAAAAGTTTTTTTCTTCATCACTTACTTTTCCGTTCGATTGCAATTCAAAATCAAACAAACCAAATCTTAATGCACTTACATCACTACCAAAAATTTCTACATCGTCAGGATGAGCATTCTTCAATTCGCTCATCATATTTCCACTGGTGTATCCAACGTCCACAAAATTAATTCTTTGCTCATGGATCCGTTCAGCAATTTTTTTGGCATGATCATACCCAACAATTTTTTCAAGAATTTGCATTACCTTCAATGATTTACCTGCACCGGTTTGTCCCGTCAAAAGACAATGTGGATTATTATTGTTTGCAAGCGCGTATTCAACAAAGTTACCCGATATGTCAGTACCATAGAAATCACACTTATATTCCAATGGAGTTGCCGCTTTATGCGAGGATGTGAGATATTTTAAAACTGTTTCTTTTGGGAGGATTGCATCAAATGATGAGTCCCTGCAAAGCATCAAAGTCTGTGACAGCACAGAGGGACCTGTCAAATAGTTTTTATTAAACTGGATATTAAGTACGTCTTGAAGCTGCGGAAGAGACGTTTCATCTTTTAAGAAGAGAAAACTATTAACAAGCAAGCTTTCTTCTTCCAAGAATTTTGAAAATTCTGCGTCATCTTTTTTCAAGATATTCGCACATTCTCTGGCGAATACTTTATCCGCAAATTTTGCAGTTTTTTCATACTGCCGAATTTTCCCTTCAAGTGCTTTTGAAGAAAAGTTGACCCATAAACCGAAAGTGCCCTCCCAATCTATTTGAAATAAGTGGATTGGATTAAAATCACCAATACTTCCATACCCCTCTCCTTGGTATAGCGTAAAATCCCTCATTATGTTGTCAACTGCCGCCATTGCTCGATCGCGAAATTTACCGCTGGCCATTTCAAGACCATAAGGCACAAAAGGTGTCTCTGCTACGCCGCTCCGAATTAATCGATTTTTTTCAACCCGATATTGTTGGGAATGCATAATATCCAAGAGGGATGAAGCTATCTCATCTCCTTTTAAATGTGGAATATTGAATTCCCTTGAAAGCTGCCCGATAATGCGATGATCAAATGCAAATAAATATACCGCTTGTCTGATACCCCGTTTGACAAAAAATATAGTTACTTCACTATTGTCTGCATAGCGAAGTTGCTGAATAACCCTTCCCATTTGAGTACCAAAATGCTTGATAGTGTTATCAGAGCCTTCAATTTTGATTCCATACAATTTGTAGCGACCCGACATATCAAGCCAGACACACGATGGATCAATCCGAAAAATATTGATTGTTTTGCCGAGATCAAATCTTGAAAGGGCGAGAACAATTTTCCCAAAAAGAAAATCGAGCCCATTGCAGACGACTGAAGTAAGTGGTTGTTTTGTGTTTGGGGCCATATTATTTCTCAATTCGTTTAGCAATAGATCGCTAATTTTAGAAAATAATACCCCTAAATATATAAAAATTTATTTAATTATTTTTTTATTTATTTTTATCTCATAGGCCTCATGTTTACTTGTGTTGAAGCGGGCTTGGTTGTATTATCATTTGAGAAAAACTTTTCCCGCTGTGGTTGCTGTTGCTGTTGCTTATAAATATTCATTTCTGCTTCAATCTCATCACATCCCTGCAATAAAATCTTTGCTGCTGACTCTTTCGCTTTTTTGATCATTTCATCTTGACTTTTCATGCTTTCCCCCTCCTCATAATTTGTATTAAGAGATAGTATTTCCGCCGCATCTATTGCGAACCGAATATTTTTTTCACCCCGTCCAACTGAGGCTAAAAACTGCTGTTTGTCGATCGCAGAAAAAAGGAGAAGACTATTGCCCCTACTTTGTTTCCTGTAAGTGATTGCTATTGGTAGAAAAATTAAACCAACATCTACACCGGCACTTTTTGCCTTTTCTGCCACTTCTTGTATTGTTAACAAAACATCTTTATCAACTGCCAAAGTCTTCTCCTCATTATTTACCGCACGCGCATTGTACACCCCCTTGAGAAGTCATTATTTGAGACTTCGGCTGGAAAAAAGTTTTTTTCCAGCTTTAAGGAGGCACCGATCGTATATTCAGTTTCAGATAGAAATACAGGTTGGATTTCTACTTCAAAAATTTTCTCATCAAGTCCGTAATACTTAACTCCGGTTTCCCGTTTGGTTAAGAATCGAATTTCCTCACCGCTCTGATCCGCCAAGGCGATTTCCATGAAATCATTTCTGAATTCTTTAATTTTACTTACATTTCCCTTTATCCTTAGATAAAAACGGTCATTAAACTTAATATCTCCGCCAACAAATATCGCATAAGTATTACATATATCTTTATATTCTGCAATTGTTGCAACTTCTTCGAATGGGTAAACCTTTTTTCGCGGTATCGCTTGTTTGATTTTTGTTAAGTTTTGACATGACCAAATTCGTAATGATTCAAAAACATTTGGATCAAAAATTTTCACACCGATAGCTTGATTATGCCCTCCATAGGTCATTATCTCATTCGGTTTCGGAATATCCTTATTGACGTTTGACGCAATTTTCATAACGTTTTGCATCACATTCAACATATCTTTGATTTGTTCTCCTCGCCCGGATCCAACAATCATCCCGCCGTCATGAAAATTTCTGGATGTAACAATTACATCTTTCCCATATCGATTAAAAATATTTGAGGCAATCAAACCATTAATCCCGATTGGTGCATCGTCAATATGGACATAGATCAAAGGATCGTTTTCAATCCCTCGTGTCTCAATTTGTGTATAAGCAATTTTCGAGTAAGTATCCGTGAGCTCTTTCCTGAAATTGTTCGTGATAATAGCTTCATCAATCAATTCCCTTGCTTGATTGGAATCTTTCTTTGCTATCAGCAAATCAACGGCAACCGCAGGGTTTAAAATCAATCTTCCTATTGAATTTATGACCGGTACCAGATTAAAAGCCACAGACTGCATACTTACTTCACCTTGAAACTCAGGCAATAGTTTTCTATAAACCAATCTTTCTCGTTTGTTCATTTGACGTATGCCAATTTGTATTCGTTTTCGGATATCGGCATTATTAAGACTGGCCATATCACTTATGAGTGTCATAGCTGATAAATCACACAAAGCGTCATCACTGAAGCAAGAGGCATAGTCCTCGCTGTATTTTCGGAATCCTTTGTGAATTTCTTCAACCAATAGCCCGGTGGATATTTTGACATCTCCATTAGCATTTGGGTTAAATACACCTATTTCATTTTCAAAACTCCCATTCGGGTGGTGATCGAATACGAGAAGTTTATTTTTTTCATCTGCACTCAAAGCATTATAAAATTCTTTATGTGATCCATTGTCAAGTGTAATTATTAGGTCAAAACTTTTTAAGTAAGATCTGAACAGCGCTGGGCTGATCCCATATCCATCCGCTCTTCCCGGAATATGACACAGCAATTCAGGTTCATTATACTTATGTGCTTCTGCAATATTTTGAAGCATCTCGGCCATCATCGCGGATGAGGCGATCCCGTCAACATCATAATCACCCCATATAAGGATTTTTTTTGACTCTTTAATTGCGTTATCAATTTTTACACAAAACCACTCCATTTTTTGTGGTTCGATACCGAATTTGAACTCTTCATTTTTTTCTTCCTCATAAGAGAACAAAAAATTTGCAAAAGCATCTGCGGCTGATTTTGTACTCATCTGATTCCTCTCGGTGATGGTGAACGTGCTGCATCTGAGTGCTCTTGTTTTTCTGTTTTTTGAAAATAATCAGTTTTGACAGATATGTACAAATCTTTAACATCTTCCATTTTTTTGGACGTATCATTGAGTTTACCAAATACTTTATCAACTTTATCGATGAAATAAAATAGAAGGCTTTTTTCTTTTTCTGTATAGATATCAGCACGATTATTTTCACTATCATCATGCCCAAATACGAAAAAATTCAAGCGCTCTGCAAGTGAAAACCCCTGATGTTTAAATAATGAATTTTTTTCATTAAAATCATTTATAGCATCACGAGAGTAATAGAACGCACCGAGTGTGGCGATCGCAATTTCTGGGCTACCTGCAACACTCATGCCTACAGCAAGAGCAAGTGATGACATCTTTTGAACTGTCATTTTTCGTTCCACATCCTCTGATATAGTTTTCAAAAGATCATTAGCCCGACCTGTACCAAGTGATTTCTCACGTAACTCAGTAAAGTCAATCTTCTTAGAAAGATAGTTTGATGCCCATGAAGCTGCAGTATGTAAATTTTTAGCACTTACCTTGTCACTTGGAAAAATATTTAATGCAATTGGGATGGACAAGTTACCAATTTCTTTACTGTTTTCTTCACACCATTGATCTGACATTAAAGGGTTTTTCCCCTCTTGCTCAAAATTTATAACGATTGGGGCAACCGAATTATTAATTGCAAAGCTATAAATACTTTCAGCCATTTTAACGGGGACCGAAATAACCTTTCGATCTGAATGCCCTTCTACAATCGCTTCTTTGCTCACACCGTAATATTCTTGCCCTATCCGTAACGGGTCAATCATTCCTCCAAAATCATCGAGGAAATCCCGTTCATTCGTTTTTATAGCTGTAGGAAACTCACATTGTGGTGTCCCAAACAAACTAATCTCTTCATATTCCATTTCTGCGCAAAGCGATCGGATTGCTTCTTGATGTCGACCTGTTCCATTCCCTATAAGGATGATAAGAGATTGTGTCTTTTTCATAATATCCTCTGCTTGAATCATTTATTAACATTTTAGCAATATAGGAATGCCCAAAAAATTCAAAATATTAAATTGTATTTTTTTGTTTTAAGAATGCCTCTCGCTTTATCTGATTATATTTTCCAGCATCGGCAGAAGGACTACTTTTTTTTTGTATGGCAAGCAAATATTGTTGAAAATTTTCAGAACCTTGCTCAATTTGTGCCCCTTTTGCGCCTCTGACAATCGGAAACCACAAAGAATATCCATTCATTTTGGTTACCATCAATTTACCTTGTTCGATTTTCATTGACTGGGCAATTTTTCCTACTTGTAATTTTTCATTAGCCTTTTGAAAATCACCATTATTTTCACTTAATGCGATTGTGAACTGTTTGAGATAGTAATATGGGTTATCCATAATCAACCCTGTTCCAAACAATTCTTTAAAATCTGTTTTTAATTTAAAAAGTCTTTCAGCCAAGCTCATCGATGGAAATTTATTCCTCATATACCCAAGAAGATTGGTTTTTTCTTCAGATACAAAATCAGTTATGATAAACCCTTCACCGCCTGATGGTTGCCAAACCGCATATTCATGGCCACTGACTTTTATTCGAGGGTTTGAAGATCCAAAATTGATCGTGCGAACATGTTCCGATCCTTCCGCCTCGTATTGATAAATAATTTCAGCCGGATCAGTCATAAGAACGATATCGGTGTCATAAATTTGTTTCCAGTCTGGATTATCTTGTGCATTTTTTTGGATGTCTTTATTTGAACAATATTTTTCAATTAAACGTTGACGATGTTCCAACGCTTCTTTTTCTGCCGTCTCCTTGGCCATTTTTGCTGATGCAATAACAGACTGAAGTGGGAAAGCATCTTTATTAAAATCAATAACTGATACGTGATTCTCACTCCCGACAGGTGGTGATGGCATATATTTACGTGCAGCATCCTTTAAAGCTGATGGGTCGCAATATTCAAGCAAGCCAAGACTTCTGGCGACTTCCACAACAAAGAACCCCCATTCTTTAAGTTGCATTTGACGTATACATTCTTCTTTTTCAAAACGCAAACCTTCAGTCTCAAAATTTTTAAATTTTTCACCAAACGACAATGGGACAAAAACACGAAATCTATCACTTGTTTCTGATCCGAGCCCATGGCTTTTTGTCGTTACGATCGAATATGAATATCCCTTACTATCAAGCAAGATTTTTGCATCATTTATGCTCAACCCTTCGTCAATATCGAAAATAGCCAATGGTAACACCCCGACGATATGTTTAAGTGAACGTTGAGATGGTCTGCTTATTGTCCCATCTCTGTTCTCCTGCTCTTTAATGTTTTCACGCTTTTCAAAAATTGCTGTAGCATAGACATGTCTGCTTATCATTTTTAAAAAATCTTTTTCATCCTGAATGATCTCTATGTTGTCATAGCCATTAGACGCCTTCCATAATCGGTCATTAGTTTTTTCAAATCGAATATAAAGATTTCCAATTTTTTCAGCGAAGATTTTTGCATCTTTTTGAATACCGGCGGCTGATATCCGCTGCCACACTCGATATGCTGTATTTGCCGCACGTTCGATTACCTCTTTAGATGAATAATCTTGATTTAATTCTTGTATTTTTTCTTTCGGTTTAGTCTTGTAGGTCTTGTAAAACTCATAAACAACTTCAGGATAGAAGTTTTCCAAAGAACCCTCTCTAAGTACATTTTCAATTATTTCAAAAGTATTTACAGGCACATATCCATTGCCACTCTTTTGATATTGGTCGTGTCGTGTCATTACAATAGGGGTTTTCAAGAAAGCTGCCTTTTTATTGGTTTTCCCCCAGCAGGGGGAAGAAATTAGTGACTTGTTCCGCCGATCATCGGTCCGTTAGTTCTGGTTTCTGACCATTCGGTACCAATGTCTTCGAAGTATGTATGCCGTTGTTGGATATGACTGCTCAAGCTTTCAATATCTGACATCGTCAAGTCATCCAAATCATAATCATCATCGATCCCATCAAGATCGTCGATGCTCGGGAATAATGATTCCACTTTATGCTCCATAATTACAGGAGCTTCTTCCTCTCCAATTTCACTTTCAGGAACCGGTGAAACACTTTTTTCTTCTACAATCTCTTGCGCTGTCTTAACCTCTTCAGGTTCGACCATGAAGATTGTAGGATTCATCTCTGTTGCAACTACAGCAGTTTCCGGGATAGAAACGTTTTCATCAGCTTGTGGAGCCGCGAACAAATTAAAGGCCTGACTGTAATCTTCAATCGGTGCTTTGTTGGTTTCATGCCCTTTTTTCAAAAGATCTACCAGCCATTGTGTAGTTTCTTTGCGATCGAAAGATTGACATTTATCTTTCATAATTTTGGCAAAATCAGCTTTTGGCTGTAAAGATTTAATTTTCCCGCCGGGGAACTCCTCTTCAACTTCTTGAACATAAGGGTTCATTGGGTTAGCATGAACCCCATTGAACCCATTCCCGCCAACATTGGCCATGTATAATTGATTGCGAAGAACGTTCATTACATCTCTACTTTCAGAATATGCACCTGAAAAACGAACAGTGTTTTTGCCTTCAACCGAAAGATTTTGCTCCATTGCAACATCAAGCCCCTGTTTGCTCAAAACTTCTACAGCATATTTCCCAATTGCCAATCTCTCCGCAATACTATATTGCAAAGAAGCCAATGATTTTCGTGCTTTTGAAATTTCAGCATCGTCTTTGTAATCATCTTTATCTATGGTCATATAGCGTAAGTCGGTGTGATCGTTATTTTTCATACCGGCACGAATTGCTTTGACATATTCATCGACTTGACGTTTATTTTTTCGTCCAAAACGGCTCAAATCAAAAGATTTTAAAAGTCTGTTTTGGTTTACGTGTTCAACAGCTTTCATCAAGATACCGAAGTCGGTATTGTTTGCAACCCCTTCCTTTATTGCATCATGGACGATCTTCATCCCGGCTTTAAGCGCTTCAGGTTCACCGCCCTTTTCAAGAGCACGGTCATAAGCAATCTTTGCTTTTCCAAATGCTTTATTCATTTCATTTACGAGATCTGTTTTACCATTTGCTTTTGAACCATCGGCAAACTCTTTTGTCACTTTTTGCAAAAATTCAATCAACTTTGTAAAAGCAACATTTTTTTGATCAGGAACGTCTTCTCCGCCATCTCCTTTACGGGTAAAAGTAATTACACCATTTTCATCAGCCTGATTGAATTCTTGTAATGCGAAAGCGATTCGTTCAACAAAGGTGCTGTTTACAGGGGCGATATAAGCTCTGTGACGACCGATAATTGAGTCGATGCTATAAGCTGCACTTGCTTTAATCCCGACTTCTTCACCACCTTTATTGGTTACGTTGATTGCTTTTCGGAAAGTTGCAACGGTGAAATATTCCTCCGTAGGAGCCAAATCATACCGTTGTGAATTACGAACACCTCCCATGAGTTCTATTGCGATCGATCTTGGGATGCCACCGTCAATACGAGGACGAGAATCATTTTTTGTCAATGATGGTGTAGACAATTGTCTCGTAGTTGCTCGACGAACTCCACGATCTACCATTACAAGACTTTGAAGAAAACGATCGCCTTTTTTTGAACGTTCAGCCGGTTCCATTTGTTCATATTCACTGATAATATCTTCAAAAGGGTTCTCATGGGATGGTCCAAACCCTTTTTGTCGATCAATCCGATTGAGTTCAGACAAAATATCTCGTCCATAACTGATGGCATATTCCTGAAGAAACTTCAATATCGAAGAAACGGGTTCCTTCATCAAACGATCAACTTCAGCCGGCTGAATTTGTGTTGCAATCAAAGTAGATTTTTGAGGAACGCTATTCGGAGAAAATTCAATCTCTTTGATCGCTTTTTGAATAGCAACCGCTACAGATTCTTTCGTGAAGCCTTTATATGTCTCAAACCCGCTGCTTCTCGTAACAACGCTCATATCATGGATAACGACTTCTTCGATTTGGGGATCGAACATCGTCATCCATCCGCCAATTTTAGATGAAACAACCTTGTCATCAAGACCGCCATTTTTAGCGATTTTTTCGATTATTTTCAAATGATCTTCATAGCTTTTATCTTCAAGTGAAAGTTCACCGGTTTCATTTCGTTTTGAATTTAAACGCTCAAATTCGTCACCGATACGGCTATAGAGATCAAAAAAGCTTGCTGTTGGTTCAACAACAAGTGTATCGGCCATAATTGGATTTTGATCAAGTCGATCCCCTTTTTTTGCCGCTGTAACCCGCGACAATATCTCAGTGATATCACTTTCGACCTTACTCGGATTTTCTTTATCACTTATGCGTTTTGATATTTCGGCCGTAAATTCTTTTTTTGCATCATTTTCGGCACCGTCATAAAGCGATTGAATACGGGCGCATACCGATTGGACATTATCGAGGTTTATTTCGATGTCATTTTTTACGGTATTAACAGGAGATTCGGCAAGACTCGGTATGGAATCGTCAGCTCTGACAATTTGCCCAAGAATTTTCAACATACCTTTTTTCTCTTTTGTGCGGTCATTCCGGAATGGTTTATTCAATTCCCGGATAACATCTTCTGCAAATCCTTTTGCCTCGTGCTCCTGCATTTGGTCGTATGTATTTTGGATAAATTGGCATACTCGGACATCGTAGCCTTCGTCTTCCGCGAAAGTCGGGTCTTCATTCATTGAAGCATTGTAATGTGGCGGAAACGGATCGGTACCGCGAAAAATTTCAGCAAGAGTTTTCAAATCACTGATAGTTTTTGCTGATTTTTTATAAGATGCCATGGCGGTAGTATTAACTTCTGCCTCAATCGTATCAGCAATTTCATCTTTATACTTACCAACTGCTGTACGCAATTCGGTCATGAATTCCTGAAGCTTTCCTTCTTTATCATCATAGCTGCGCACGATAGGTTTTCCGCCGCCATTGATACCGATCAAGTTTTGTTTGAGCAAATATGCATTGATCTCTTGCAAACGTTTCATGTTTTGCGCATCGGAAAACACAGAACTCAAAAGAGGGTCACTCGGATTTGAACGTTTAGCAAGAAATAAGTTTTCTGCTGCTTTCAACATTGCACGTACGGCAAAATACATAGCATCATTTGAAATAACCGATTTGTCATTTTCGCGTGCGATACGCAACACTGCTTTAAGTGCACTTCTCGGGGTATATTCCGAAAAATACTCTTCAGCTTTTTGGGCAACCCATCGCAATGATTCTTTTGTAGTTCCATTGTTGATACCAAAGCGTTCATACAAAGCATTGCGATCAATTTCTTTGTATATAGTGCCTTTGATTTTGTTATCTTCAGCAACATAAGCGTGATTAATGGAATTGTCATGTCCATAGATGATAAACAGCTCATTTTGAAGTTTGTTATCTGCTTTTACACTTTTTATCTCTACCACACCGTCTGTAGGTTCGAATCCCAAAACGACACCGGTCAACTCTTCAGGAAACGCGTCGTTATTGTTGTAAAACAAATCTTTCTGATTTTTTGCCGGCAAACCCGGATCCCAGTTCGCGTAAACAGATTTGTTCAAATCCAAAAATCCCGCTGCCATCCCGCGACTACTACTTCTTAACATAATTCTCTCCTTATTTTTTAATTGAAATTGATGGGGGAATTTTCCCCCCCGATTGACGTTGGAAAAATACCCGCTCGGATAATTTCGACTTCACTTCTTTTTCATTGCGTGGTGCCTGTGCATTTTTCAACTGATCTCTTAATGGTTCAGGCAATATACCGCCATCAATCTCATTGAGCTTTCCGCACCATCTTACCTCCACAGCTTTTTTCTCTTTTTTAACTTCTTCGACATCAACTATCGTCGCGAATTTGCTTGAATTACCGACAAGATTTTTAAGTATGTCTCGATCATAATTGATTCGTGAACTCGATTGCAATGCCGCAAATTCATTCGAAGGGAGGGGAGTATTACCAAATGTTTCCGTTATACACCCAGATAAAAACACCTTCAAATCTTCAGCAAGTCTCAAACGTTTACCAATTTCAGAAAAAAGCATTACTGGATTATCTTGGCCAAAATCAATATCTTGATTGACCTGTTCAATCTTTTTTAGTATAAGCCAATGCTTGACTTCATCAAGAGCCTCTTCAATCGTTGGGGCATTTTGTTTTCTGCTTGCTACAAGGGAAGTGGACGTTTTCGCGTTAATATTGCATTGATGCATTTCGGGAAAACGTTTTGTCAATTCATCAATGATTGCAGCGTTGACTACCGCTGATGAGATTTTTTTATTTGACTCAACACTAAAAATTTTTAACAGATCCTCCTTATTTTTTAATTCAACCTTTTTACTGCTCTTTTCTCCAACTGAATATTTAAAAGTTGCTACACTCCGGGCAGGCTCTTCAACATACGCTAAAGCAGATGCACCGCCGAACATAACACGATAAATACCCTCTCGCTGTGAAGCTAACCCTTGGGCACTAATGCTTTTTACTTTTTCATCATTGGAAGAAATTTGATAAGCAATACGCTGCTGTATGGTTTGCTCTGTCGCATCTTTCATGTCTTTAAAGCGTTTAATGTATTTAGACGTTACATAAAAAGCGGCAAGCAGTTCGACGGCTTCAGTTTTCATCGTTTTGGTGCAGTATTTAATGTTGTATCAAATCGGTGCTCATTCGCTGTTTTAGCAAAATATCCCGGTCGATCGTTTTCATTGAACAAATTTTGTCCATCCGCAATACTGGCAGAGATTCTTTCGACCTCATCCTGCAACAAGTTAATTGCATTTTCATTCATGATGCTTGCTACTTGTTTTTCAAGCGCATTCATCTCCTCTGGGGATATTTTTTTGGAAACATTGAATTTAGTGATGATTTCACCGTTTTCATGCTCGATTTGAACAAGACCGGTTTGTGCGGCAATCTCTTTTAACTCTGTCAGCATAAATGTAGGCAGAATTGTCTCAACTCGACGAAGCGCTCGCATGACGGAGTCCATGCTTGCAGTCAAATCAGGATCATTAACCGATTGTGCACCGGCTCCATTAATACAAGACAGTGCTCCGATCAAGTCCCCGCTATTCATTCGTTCACCTGCAGATACATATTGTTCACGCCCCGTACTATTTGCGCGAAGCCCGGCAAGACCAACGAATGTATTAATTTCATCGCGAACAACACGTACTGATGCCGCAAAACGTCTTGACAAAGTTTTTAGATCACGGATTTGGATGTTTTCATCTTTCAAAACTTTTAAACACCATTGCGCATTTTTAATAAGCGTATCGATTTGTCGAGTGTTGAATGAACTACTTTCAGCATCGAGTTGATTGAGGCGTTCCTCAATCGCCTTAACTTTATCCATTGCTTCATTTGCAGATAACGTTGGCATCTTGACCCCTTTTTGAATTGAATTTGTGCCATTGTAAGAAAAAAATGCATACCTGACAATAACAATGAAATAAAAAAATAGAATCTGATTTTTTTATTTAAAAGACCTTGGCACAAGTTGAAGTTCGTAGCTATAATTTGGCAATTTTTGATAGAGGGGTGGACATGTCCGCAAAATCAACTTTAATTAAGCTTGATGGTATTGAGAGTGTTTTGTTTGTCGAACACGAGAAAGAGCATGTAAAAGATTCAACTTCTGCCGGTTTGGTTCGCCGCGTTGTATTTCAATGTACGGTAGATTCTAATTCGAGCGGCACTATGGCTTTAGACACTGGATTGACTTTTTCCCTCGAAAGGGGGGAAATTCAGCTTGAAAAGAAAAATTCAATTGCCGTTTTTTATTCACCCCAAACTATCATGTTTGAAAAAAATTCTTTTTTGGTTGAGGCTTTTTCGAAGCTTTTTGCTGATGGGGTAAACACTATTCTTGCTTTTCATAAGGAATCCATTATCGACGGCGGGCAGTGGTTCTATGTATGTGATCCAGATATTTCTTCCCTTAGCGCCTCTTTTAAGCAAGAACTTTCTTTGTTCTCTGCAAGAGCAACCGTATCACCCGATGACGAACATTACAATGTGCCATTAAACACCAATAATGGTTTTATTGCCTCAACCTTTGAACATTTTTCAGCCTTTGAGGTAGCAGACAAAATTATTACAGAATGGTTCTCGAAGAACAATGTATCCGATCGTGATCGACTTGCCATAGCCGCAACTGATATAGAAGATGCTTTTGATGAGCAAAAACAGTTTGTTTTGCGTGCCCTATTTGTTGACACCCCTGTCGATACAAACGCATTAAAACAAATAGGGACTATTTTCAAAAATAATAATCCAGCTATTCTTATAGAATTGTTTCGCGACGAAACGCCAATCACAGCCCTAAAATCGGCAATCGGTATCGGGAAAATCGTATCGGCCCCACTTGCAAACCTCATTATCGGGAAATCTATGCGTTCACCTTTGGTTGACGTGTCATCACACACACTCGATGAAGCAAGTTCCTTTCTGCAAGACCCATCATTTGCCCAATACAATTTATTTAGCATGGGAAACCCTTCGATCATCAAAAATGCAATTGATTCCGGTCTGCAAACATCACCCTTTTTCTTCCCATACTCAAGTGGTGATGAAAATCTAAATTTATCTACAGACGACACGCTTTCGTTAGTATGTACTCATGGTCTTTTTGGAACTTTTGCGGGAGGAATGGTTCGAAATGACACTGTATTAAAAGGTGGCCTTGTAGATATAAGCGGTGCAAAACATTTTATTAAAGTTATCGAGTCCACATCCTCCATTGCTCGTAAAGCTGTTTTTTCTATTAATGTCAAAGATGATCAATTGGCTGACCTTGCAGCATATATCCAAAAAAATATTGAGATGTCGTATGCTTTTTTTGCTGATCCGGCGCAAAGCGGCTTATACCATGTATTTACAGCACATCAAAACTTCCGTGATTGGTCTTCACATTTCAATTCCACCGAAGATCCTGTAACTCTGTCTATATCATCAAAAGAAGAGCTCTACAAAAAACTCATAGCGTCGTTTAAATCAAACCACACCACATTAAAGAGATTACATTCATCATGCAAAAGCTTTTCAGGGTTTGTATTCTCAGAAGTAGGTGATAAGGAAATATCCTACTACCGTAAAAATTTAACAGAACATACAAATGGTGGACATCTTAAAGCTATCCGCGAATATTCGGAAAAGAAAAATCTTATTGAGCAGATCAAACCAAACACAATACTCGGGGTAATATCCGCTGCCAATATACCAATTGACGACAAGGTATTCCCGGACGTAATACACGTAAATTCAAGTACGAAATATTCGCTTAAAGATATTTACAAAAATCCAATTTTGTCTAATCGTTTTCTTCAAATACCGGGCTTTAGTGAAACCGTTCAGCATCTTCTTCGTCAGAATAACATGAAGGTACCAACTGTTGCTCCATTTGTTTTAGATCTTGTGAATTTCGATAACAACAAATTGCCAGAACATGCCAAGGACCTTGTAATATCTCATGAAGAGAATCTTGGTATTTTAAATTACAAGTATCTTCCTTCTATCATCGATATTTCAACACTTGATAAAAAAAATGCGTTTATCCGTTTTGCGGCCATGACCATTGCTTCTCAATATGATGAATCCGAAGAGGTCGATCTGGTATCCATTCATGATGAGGTAAACAAAAATTTACGCCAAGCAGTTAATGACGGTGAATATGTTCTTTTAAAAACCGAAACAACTTTCTTACAAAAGGAAGGTACTTTTAAAAATGTTGAAGTTTTCACGGTTGCAAATAGACAATTAAAAGACATAGCAACACTTGGGATCAGCCCCCTGCACTTTTTGAAAACCGCTAAAGATTACGGGGTGTTTGCTGTAGCCGATAGAGCCAAGAGTGTAACCATGAAGACAAGGGTAGCCACACGAATCTTTCAGGGCATACAAGACTTTATTAAAACGGCTTACGATAAGTACGAGCAAGAATATATCAATTCCGACGTTAAATCTTTACTCATAAAAGCTGCAGAAATATCACATGGCAATTCGATTTTCACTCAAGAAATGAAATCAAAGATTTATCATGGTTTTCTACGCAAAACAGACTTTCCAAAAATTGTTGAAAATGTCATTGGCAATCATAAGGATCCTAAAAAAATCATTGATGCTGTTTTGCGCGAAGCTGTTTCCGATGGTCTTGTTGTCGGTTCATACGCTGATGATAAGATCAAAGCAGAATCATTCATGGAAAAATTCTTTTATCCATCTCCTCGCGCTTTCTTTAGTGGAAAAAATGCCAATACATGCAAAGAAGCTTTTGATCGCTTTTTTGCAAACACTGACTACAAACATCTACTTTGGAGCAGGATGAGTGAATATGCAAAATACGACAATGACATTGAAAAAGCCGTCATGAAAGTTTTTGACTCTTTTGCCATCCTTTTCGACATGGAAATGATTGAAAGTTCAAATTATTCGGAACAAAAAAAGGCAATTGAAAGAAATAGGATTATCAATATCTTTTTGTCTGATCTCCTCGGTCTGAATCCTCATCAAATATTGGAGGTTAAAGGATACCTCGCCATGAACCTGTCAGGTCAAAAAAATACTGAACTTCCATTCTGGGAAATGCGGACAGGTAAAACACGTACCATGCTCTCCATTAATGCCCTGCTCTCCATGGTCCACAAGCAAAGCAGTATCTTTTTCATTCAAGGCAAAAACTACGATGATATCGTTGCCCAATTTTGGGACACCAATCCACTTATCCTTAGCGAAGCAGGCGTCTTTATTGGTGAACAAAATCTTTTTGAAAAAAATAACTATGCTTTCCCTTTCCCAATATCAGACGACTTGTTTCCCAACATACCAGCCATACTCAAAAAAGAGCTTGTTTCTCCCGATGAGGATCCAACTCATCCTGCCGAACGCCTTGGGCGGGATTTCCTGTCATTCTATTGGCAAATCAAAGAACGCATCGGTGATGATCGCGATGAGGTGCTCAAGAAAATACAATCGCTACTTTCAAAAAATCAAGATATGAAAGTTCTGCTTGATCATCCTGCATTCCACTCGGATCAAAAAGCATTCAAAGATGCATCTGCTACTATTTACTATCTTTCCTATTTGATAGAGAATAAATTTCTCATTCAGAATGAGCACACCGTGTCAGTGGTAAAGAAAAAGATTTTCGAAAACTTCTTTGGAAGAATGCTTGAGGAGAAGAAGAGATATCTTAGTCAAGCAGAAGGAAATGTTATTTTCGCCGGAAAACAATTTGTTGAAAATTTTTCTGCCAGCGACAGTGCTCCGGCCAAATTGTTCAAAAGTTCAAAAATGACCCTTACCAGCACTGTTGATATCAAAAAAGCGAATCGTTCAACAAAAGAATTTTATGCAACATCTTATGACGCTAAGGGCGAACCCGATGGTGGTCGTTTATGGGACTTTTATTCGAAAGAGATGTATAGCAACATATCTTCCCCGTCTTCATTTCAAGGTTCGAAATCTACTTATGGTCAATTCCCATTTATCATAGATGGGTCTAAAAACGCGTTATCAACCATGGATGATATTATGAAAATTGCATCTGAAAGAATTGATGAATATTTAAAAACGGTTGACACAACCCCCTATGAAGATATTTTTGCCGGTTCTGAAATTGCCCCTGCCGATATCACTGAGTTTATGTCGCGTCAGGTGCAACCAATTCTTCGATTTGTCAGTGCAAAGATAAAGGGAGAAAACAATGGTATTGTTGACACAAAGCGGCCTTATGATCCGATCGCTGTAAACGGTGAAATACTTGAGGGAAGCGCAATTGATTTGAATAAAATCAACTTTGAGGAAGCGATGATTCCAGCGTTACAGATGATAGGTGTAGCAAATCCAAAAAATGCAGTCGCACGCATAAAATCAGAAATTTTCAAATCTCATCGAATTGCTTTGGAAATAAGTACCGCTTCGTTTGTATGGAGCGTAAAAGAGATGTTTATGGCGCATAAAAATCGTCATTTCGATAAACGTGTTAGTGCTGTGTTTGGTAAAAAAATGGGGGCTGATTCCGTTTCTTTTACAATCGATCTTTCAGGAAAAACCGATCGGCTTCTTTTTCCGTCAAAAGTTTCAACACTTCCGGACGGATCCAAAGTCAATAAAGTCGATTATTTCGAATTCATGACAGATACAAATACCGAGAAAAAACCCCATGTGTTTACAGAGAAAGATGTACTTCCTCGAACGATTAACTACACTCTAAAAAGCGCAGAAACACATGCAGAGATCACAAACGCTGTCGTCTCAGGGGAAATGCCTGTTTCGAAATCCTCCGGTCGTTTTACACGTTCAAATAACGCCTCATATTTTTGGTCAATAAATGCAGACAATGAAATAGCTTCAATTTCTATTGATGAAGCGCATAAAAACACCAGTAATCAAAAAGCATTTCAGCTTAAAAGCCTACTTGATTCCGTTGAGCGTTTATACCCACGCGGATCCAAACTCATTGCAACCGGTACACCACTCGCGGGATTAAAAAGTTTTACAAAACTTATTGAAACCATTTCGGGTGCGGATGGAGTTGGTTTTTCCTCGACTATTTTGAAATATTGTGGAAATTTCAAGTTCAAAAGAGTCTTTGGTGCTGCACTTTATACCGCTTTTAAAAACGATACAGAGTTTTTTGCTCAATTTAGTCAAATCATGGTTGATATATTTGGCGGGAAAGAATTTGATTCATCTCGAATAGGATTAATCTCAAGCTATCCCGGAGCCTCCCACGTTGTAAACTTTGTTTGGGGCTCTAATGCAATCAAAGCAGTTTTCATGGAAGGAGGTGAACTATCTGGTGTCATGGTGACAAAACGAGATTCCGAGAGAGCACTCTATGAAATTATGGAAGAAACCGTAAGGGAATATCTCCGTGCAGCGAAGGAAGAAGATAGCGACAAACTCGAAATCATGATGAGTTCTGTTTGGGATGCAGCGACAAAGAAAAATTCATTCATTACCATACAAGCTCCGGGGTTTAATAACCCACTTGGACTTTCTACATTCCTTGGGTTCTTAAATAAAGCTAATGTATCAATTCGACGACCCTCAAAAGACATTTTTTATGAAGTTATCGACAAAGATCATTTGTCTACATACAATCACCCTGATGGAGCTTTGTTGACTGATGATGATCGAGTATTAACCAGAGGAGTGCTTGGTGCAGAATTTATTCTCAAAAAATACCAATCGTATTATCAGATACACAAAATAAAAGAGACGATCACGCTACTGTTTGGCATGGTTGCTGATGCAATTCGTACTGAACCGACAAAATACGGTTTTAGCTCATTTGCCGAAGCTGGGAAGATATTAAATCGCACCCAGATCTCTGTGGATGATTCTGTCGAAGATCTATACACACGCTTTTTAAATAACAATGGCAGTGTCGGCGCTGATTTTGCCCCAGATAAAGAAAAAGCGATGTTTGACATAGTTCATTTTGTAGAAGGAATTATTCTTGATAAAGATTTCTTCATCGATCGATTCAATGCCATTCGCTACACCGAAGATGAGCGCTTTGATTTTGATTGTCGAGGAATCAAGATGTCGCTTCCAAAAACTTTTGCATCTCAAATAGATTTCCATCATATTTCCCATGGCTCTGCTGAAGTTTACTTTGGCGAACAACCTTCACGCGTTGCTGGCAATGCAGTCCGCGTTAATCTTATCAAAGGTGTCCCAAATTTTGAGATAAATGGCACACTCTCACCTATACATTTTTCATTTCCTCTGACAGTTTCTATCGATGAAAGATTCCCATCCCTACGCATTAATTACAATGCAGCAAATCGGGATGATAATACAATTTTGGAGACAATCGCTTTTATCAATGACACGAAAGAGCTTGCACAAAATCATATTGAAAACCATGAAAACATTCGCATGATGACAACAAGGGTTGCCATTACAGGTGCAGCAATTTTAGCAAACGTTGCAGCCGCAGTTGATCGAAAAGATACTGATAGTGCCTTTAATATTGTGGTAAATGTAACAGATGGACGTCTACTCGATCTTATTAACGAAATACACAAAAAAGCCGGCAGTTTAATGGAGTCAAACAAAGTCAAAATATTTGCTTCAACTCCAATGAATATAAATTCCATTCTTACCGAATTTAAAGCAAGAAAAGAACAGATATCGGTCGTCGGAAATTACGAATCGCTCGCAGAAGGGTTTGATATGGAATTTGTTGATACTGGAATGTACCTCGGTGCTGTAAGAAAAACTGCAGCAGCTATTCAAAGTTTTGCCCGTCAAATTGGATTTAATAAAAAAGTATCTTCTTTTTACCTCGCAAACAATGGAAAACTTGCAACCTTAAACGGTCAAATTGAATCCAAAACTGCGGAAAAAAGTCTATTGAAAGCTGCTGTTTCACTGGCTGAAAGTGAAATATCAAATCATAGTGGCAATTCGGTTTTCAACTATGCAATTTCTCTCAGTAAAAACGGTGTCACTGTCGCCCCTTCGGATATTATCTCAGCAAATTTAGCAAGCTACCAAGAATTACTATCCTATGAGCATTTTATGAATGGTGCGTTGGTAAGTAATGAGCAGATTGAAGAAAAAACACTTATGACGTGGTCAAAAGCCGAAGTCAAAAACAAAATTTCTGCTCCAACGACAAAAGTAGTCATCAGAGCGAGCAGTAAAGAGACCCTGTCCGGTACTCTAATCTCAAAACGATTTTAGCTGGATGGGCGAGCTCCCCATCCGGTTTCAAATTCGGTATCATCATCCCCCTTCCCTTCACCGGGTCGCAAGTCATGAGATGGCACAGGGCTAACCGCTACAGAATGACCAATGTTCTTCTTTTCTTTTACGGTTCCCGTACCCATTTGTACCGTTGTGTTAGGCGTATTGTTTTCTTCCACATGTGATGCAATTCTTGGTTTAGCAATATTTGTGTGCGGAAAATCCGTCGTTTCTTCATTCAATATTGCATTTATCTTACTCATATCAGTAAAAAAGGCTCCTGCCATATCTGATCTGGCAAGAAGTCTTAGCGCCAAAGCAATTCCAGAATTTTTTTGCGATAATTCTTTGTAAATCTTAGCAGAGTTGCCTGACAACTCACAATGAACAATTGCCTTATCTTTTTTACCTTCGGCACCCATTATCTACCGCTTACAAGTTTTAAATACCCTTTAACATTTGCAAATTCATACGGTTCTTTTTCCGGGTTAAGTTTTATCGCATTTTTTGGAAGTGCCTCTTTTGGAAGATGGTATGCGCCGCCGCCGGAAAAAACAATTGAATTTGCAAAATTATAGGTGTCGCCATAATTGGTATTAAGTTCGCTCAATATATAGCCAGCGTAATCATCACGCTCGTCATCGATGTCGTCTTTTAGATCATATTTTTCTCCACCGATCTCACACTCTTCATTTAAAAACGCTTCTTTTACAAAGTGTTCTGAGATGGAAACGCCCGGGAAACGTTTAGTGAGGTTTGCTTTAAGGCGTGTAATAATCGTGTGAATTCCGAGTCTTGTGGCATCAGAATCTTGAGGCTGAGGCTCACCATCTTTAAATACAAGCCAATCGAGGGAATAATACCCGATATCACATACCGCCACAAGCCCAGCAGGTGAACCGGCATCTGCATAGATACCTTGCCCCTGTGCATATAATTTTGGCTTGTAAAACTTGATTACCTGATCATTTACATTGACAGATTTGATACTATCTGCAAACTCTTTATTCCGATGCCAATCAATAACTGACAAACCAGTGGCAAGACAGATTTTTTTCGTGAGATCTACGCCGGCTTTTTCCAACGCGACATAAATAAGGAGCGAACCATATTGTTGTAAGAAAGTAAAATCTCGTGTTCCGCGTGCATTATGTAGCGCATCTTCACCAACAACATATCGCTTCCCATTAAATAGATAGGTTTTATCTTTACCGAGCGTAGCAATTGTATCTCTTGCTCTTGCTACTGCACTTGGGAATTTAAAATATTTGATTTTGCCGTTTTTCAAAAACAAAGCAACTTTTACATAGCCATATCCAAGATCGATGGCAACATATATAACTTCGCCATCATCAAGAAGTTGTTCAATTTCATTTTGCACCGTACTCTCCATTTAAAAATAAAAAAAATTTTACTATTAAATTTTTTCTTTGTCAATTTATATTATTCCTGTTTGGAATACCCAACAAATATGTTTATAATTTATAGTTATAAAATTATTTTTCTTTTTACATTTTTTTTGTTATTATTGTTGCTATTTTGTATCATAATCATGCTATTAGTTTTCTTCGAATTTAAACCAAGGGGTATCATGAATGATGCTATAGTAAGGCTTTTTTCGCCGTTTATATGGATTACCAACAACTATACAAAAATCTTTGCCCTCAAGATACCACCCGTTACTAAAAGCTATGTAGCTGATTTTGAAGTCAATAAAAAATATTTCATAGATGAAGAGACTCACCTCCCAAATCGACTTGCACTTTTTGCCTCAAAATCTTCAACGCTCAATATATGTTTGGTAGATATCCGAAATTATTCTCTAATAGTTCACTCATATAGACCTGAAATCTCGGAAGCGATTCTCATTGATTTTTTTTCAATCACAATGCAATTCGCTGAAACATTTGGATGCACAGCATATAGGTACGATGTAGACATTGTTGCAATTGCAATTGATTCTAATTTGCCTATGGCCGCACAGTTCCAAAATCTAATCTCTGCTCTTAAAAAAAGATTGTCATTTTATATTTTTGATACAACCCCATATTCTCTGGAAAAACAAGAAATTGCCATATCTGCTTCATTTGGTACTTCATTTAGTCAAAATGTACGATCTGGGATATTTTCCGCAGAAAAATCACTCAGACAGTATAAAAGAACTGGATTTTTTAATAACGTACGGCTCAATGGCCCAACACCAGATTATCAGCTCCTTAATCAGCAAGCCATTCTCTTTGTTAGAGCACTTGAAAACGATAGAGCATTTGTTCTTATTCAACCAATTATGGATTGCGATTCTGGCTTTATTGTTAGATATGAAGCACTTATTAGGATACAGGGGGAAAAGATAGATGAAGTCTTATCTCCGGCTCATTTTATAGACGGTGTTTATGCATTCGGATTATCTGACACTTTATTCCTATGGGTATTCAATGAAGTGATACAAAAATCTGATGGTCGAGAAATTTCAATAAATATCTTACCGGCAAATATATTATCTGAATATGTTCGCGACACAATTTATTCCGTCTTTGAAGCGTCACCACAAAAAGCATGCTGCATCACCTTTGAGATCCTTGAAGTTCAAAATGACGGCGATCTCACGATCATATCAAGCTTTATTGACCGAATCAGAGAATATGGGGCCAAAATTGCTATCGATGACTTTGGCACTGGATATTCTAACTTCCATAGAGTTTTTTGGGAGTGGAGTGTGGATTTTATTAAAATTGATGGCAATTTTATCCAAAGAGCTAAATATGATGCACGCGCTCGGTTAATGATTGCAGGAATTGCAAAGATGGCAAAAGAAAATGGGATACTAACGATTGCGGAATACGTTTCGGATGCTGAAATATTTAAAATTACTCTTGATTGCGGTGTAGACTACATGCAAGGTTATCATATTTCACAAGGGTTCAAATTAGAACATCGGACCGCCGCTAACGACCCGAAGTTTCATTCGTCATCATTTCAGCCATTTGAGCAACCCAATCTTCATTTAAAGCTTCACTAATTTCTGACGCGATCTTATCGGATGTTTCTTCTGGGGCACTTGGAATAAAATTGAAAATTTTCAATATTCTATCCTCATAAGATTCTGGTGATGATACGCGGTAATGGTTCACCGACGCAAGAAATAAATTAGTTAAATTATCGGATTCAAATTCCGTATTAGTTCCATCGTTTTTGTCCTTAATGATGTTTACGAGCGAATGGTCTTCAAAAATTTCAGTAATCATTCTTGCAGTATAATCACGCAGCTTTACGACTACAACCCCAGCAGGTAAATTAACATATTGCCCAATAATCATTTTAAAGAGCATCAATCTAAAATAGCATGTAATTGCAAAAATCAAATAATTTCTTAACTTCTCTTCGTCATTAATAATAGATTCATACTGTTCCTGTCGTATATGTTTTGGAAACAGATATGTTTTCAAGTGTATGTCTTTTTTTAACGCCGCCTCAAAGCGTCTAAATCTTCTTGTAAACAGCATTCTCGCATCAAATGCATACTCACGTATATATGCTTCAAATCTTGCAGCTTCATCGTCAATCAAATATTTCATTAGATCTGGACTAAATGAAACCTCATTTTTTCCATTGAACATACGCATATTGTCGATACTTCCACCGGCATCATTCAAGCGCTTTGTAAATTCTGACGCCGTGAGCAATTTATCATATTTCATGTGCTCTTTGTCGGCCGCAATAAATCCCTCTGAAATTTTCATAAGATCTATCATCTCTGCTTCACTTTTAAATAGCCACGATATAAACTGATATTCCTTGGATAGTTTTGCTTTATCCCCTTTTTGCCGCGTAAAGAATTGCTCAAAATCTTTTAACAATTTCAATGTCTGTACTCTTTGATACCCATCTACTTCTCTGAATTCTTGTCTGAAAAATTCTTTTTCCACATGTGAGTGCCATCCCCATCTAAAATAGATCTTCTCCTTATCTTCTTCAGGGATGGCAGATAACGTTAAAATACTCAAAGGATATAATCCGTAATAAAAAGCCTTATCGAGATTTTTGTACAACCAAAGTTCCGCTTTGTCGATATCACTCAACTTACCTTTTTTTTGTTGGATAACTTTTTTTTCACGCATTTTTTTACTATAACTATCTGGGATCATAATCCCGTAAAAAACGAATAATAAAAAAGCCGATATGTAAAAATACAGACCATATTTGAAATTTGTTGATGCAAAGGCAGCATCTCCATATACCGAGAAAAACATCTCCTTTGTTATGTCATTAACTCGATAGACTGACATCATTACAAAAAAAGATGCAAGCATAAAAATAATCCAATACCAATTTTTTTGGTCTCTCTTTAAAAGTGCTTTTCCTGCCTGAGCACCTTCTATCTCATGATATGAGTCTGATCTATTTTTTGCCATACTTAATTCCTTTTCTGTGTAAGCTGTGTTTTATCCGATTGGTTTTGCCCTGATTCTCTGAAATATCTATTATGGTTGATATATACTTCGTCGTTTGGCAAAAACGACTCTCTTAAAATGCTATCAACTTTATATTTTTGTTGTTTAGTCTTTTCATCTGCTCCGATATCATCGAAGTAGTAAATCTTTGAGGTCTTATTATAATTTTCTGGATCCGGAGTAATACATCTCCCCGATAATTGTTCAGCAGTTTCAATTCTACAGAACGGCGGATAATAAGGAGAAGCGACGAAAATATTTTCAAGACTCGGTATATCAATACCTTCTGCAAAATATTGATATGTAGTGATGATAATGTAATTTCTTTTTTCACCAGACATTATTTTTTCCATGTCAGCGGCATTACTTGTTTTTGAATTCAAAAGGATAACGTTGTCATACCCCATCTCTTTCATTTTATTAAATAGATAGACACCAGCACCTATTAAATTAAATACAACCGCACCACGCTCATCTATTTTAGAAAAAAATCTCTCTACACCATCTTCAATTTTAGCTAACCTTTGGCGGTTAAAATCAATACCTTTTTTTGCCAATCCAATTTTTACAGATCGTGGATCATCCGCTGTGGAAAGATTTTTTTGCAAATTTGCTATCGCAACAGTTATCAAGAGATCAATATCGTCTTCACTCGGAGCATATATTAAGTCGGAGATTTTTCTTCCCTTCGACATACATGTCTTATATGCACTATCTCTCGATATTTCATTAGCGAGTATTTTGCGATATGACATCCCATATTCAACTTTCTGTCTAAAATACATCCGTATCCCTGTTTCAACAGAAACATGAACCTGAGTCGGTATTCTATAAAATGTCGGTCGTACCAAATAGTTGTTTTGGTAAAGATTTTCTATTGGCACTTTATGGATTATCGGTCCGAATGTATTATGTAATTTTTCGTCTTGCGAGGCTTTCGTTCTATATGGTGAAGCTGAAAACCCAAATTTCTTTTGACTTTTCATGCTGCCAACTATATTTGATAATATCTCAGCAGATGCTCTATGGGCTTCGTCACCAAAAAGCAGATTGTACCCATACTTCAAAATCTGATTAAATGTTTTTTTATTTTGAAGAGATTGCCATGTACATATTAATATCGGACGGCCAAATTCTTTTCTCCCATCTGCGACTACTCCCAAAATTAGATTACTGGTTTCACTATCAAATGAAAATAATTTTTTCAGCGCTTTTTCTATTTGCTTGGCAAGCAATGTAGTGTGGACAATGATTATGGAGCTCTTGTTTTCTCTGGCGATAATCATCCCCATCATATTTGTTTTGCCACTTCTCGTTGGCGATTGGATTATTCCGTTTAAGGTCCCCGGATGACATGCTTTTGATACAACCTGTTCCTGATATGTCCGTGGCACGATCGATAGGTTTAATCGATCAGAGACAACTTGCTTTACCGGATAAAAATCAAGCATTTCTTTTATCCCCGCTTCTTTTAGTGAATCACGTTTACTTCGAAATTCATCTGTATGATATTTTCCAATAGGAATTTTTTCAATCAAAGCGTCATGTAAAAAAATTTTTATATCGTTTCCATAAAGCAGTGTATACATCTGATCTACTTGCTATTTATTGTCTGAATCAATTTTTGATGTGTAATCAAATCTAAATGGAACTCCTTTAACAAGTCCAGATCCAAATACGTCCGCTGTAGTTTTTAAAACATTTGCTTTTGCTTCAGCGTCAACATCTGTCTTCTCCTGTGCATCTTTGAAAACTTTTGCAAATGATTCAAAATCACTTTTTTGATTTTTGACGACATAAACGACAGAGTCTACAGAGTCTTCACCGAAAGCAGCAACAGGAACAATCGCAAATGGCTTCCCAGTTTTTGCAATACCAAGATTTATACTTGAAATTTCTTCTTGGCAATGTGGGCATTTTGGATCAACAATAAACACGTCATAATTTTCAGACTTCTCTGCTCCATTGAAATATAAAATGTTTTTTCGATCTATCCCTTTATAAATTTTTGACAATTGTTTGGATGCTGGTCCCATTGACATCTTTTCAATCGATTTCAACATTGCAGTTAAGCCAGTTTTCTGATTTTCCCATTCAACGTTCGGTGATAATGGCACTACTTGATTAGGAGCTATAGCAATGTCTGCTTCTCTGCCAACAACAATATTCATAAATTTATTTGCTTTGATGTCTCCGACAACAACAAAATATAAATCTTTTCCGAGTGGTGAGCTTCCGATTACTTTCATCTCCAACCCATTCTCTTTATTGAATGTTGAAAGATTGGCATTGACTTTTTCAGTATTAAGTGTTTCTGCCGCCATTAATGACATAGAAAGTAATACTGAAAGAATGAGGGTCTTTTTCATGCTATTCCTTTAAAATAAATCTTTTTATATTTTATCATTTTTTATTTTATTTTAGTAAATTTATTACCTCTTTTTGTGACGTATTTTTGTGCATTTTTAAAGATTAAATTATGGACTTTTTTGTAATTTAAACTTATATAAACAGATTAATATAAAATATTAATCGAATAACGCTAATTTTGGCTAAAAAAGGTACTTTTTGCATAGTAATGATGGTTTTTCATTTAAGTTTATATTTTTGAGCCCACAAATAAGGACTTAGGGATATCAGATTGCAAGTCGAATCCTATTGCAGTAGGGTTTTCTGATGATCGTTTAAAATGATCTCCGTACTTTTATGTCTTTTACTAACTTTAGCGTCATATAAAAACAATCTATCAAAACCGATAATCTATCCCCCCTTAACCATAACGTCAACAATCAGAACCGATCATCCCGATCTCAAACCCCGACGGAAGAGAAAAAGAAAAACGCATCATTCCTTAAACCAAAAAGTATATTTGGGTTGCTAAAACACCCCATTAAAAACACCATCGTTTTTAAACAAAAAATACGCTCTCTTTTCTCGATCTCAAACCCCAACGTCAAAGAAACAAGCCCAACAAATACCTAACAAATTCAATACAAATACAAAACAGATAAAAAAAAAGGGCTATAAAACGCTCTTTTTTCTGCTTTGTTAGTAAAAACAAACAAATTTATTAGTTTTTTTATACATTGAAGAAAAACGACAAAAAAGACCGTCTTTTATTTCAAATACTCCGAAGTCCAAAAAAGAGATAAAAAAGATCGTCTTTTTCTCTGCTCGGTTATTGAATTAAAAATACATCCCGTTCTCTGACGCTGGCGTAAAAGATTTCAGAAATAACAAACCCCTCTTTTTCAACGAAGTAAAAAAAGACAGATAAAAAATTCAACTTTTAAAATGCGACAGTAATCACGAACGAAAAAGACAAATAAAAAATGCTTTTTTTCCAACTTCCACGTCTAAAATATAATTGCCCATAACATTCCCCCACCCCAAAGATAAAGAAGATAAAAAAACCAAACATCCACATTCCAAAAAGACGGTAAAAAAAACGCTTTTATTTGCTTCCCAAACCAAACCGTCAAAGATCAAATACAAACGCAACGCTTTCCAACCACATCAGTCAAATATTCTCCCCAAAAAAACACTGCTTAAAAAACCAAGTTCAAAAACACCAATAAAAAAACGCCTTTTTTTTATTTCCCCTGACCGCAACGCAAAAAAATGCCATTCAAAAAACACCCTTTTCTGCTCCGTCAAAAAAACGATTTTTTTTCGCTCTTTTTCGAATTGCTCCCAACCCGCAAAGTCCATTAAAAAAATATCGCAAACCTCATCAACACACAACGGACAAACTACTGCAAATAATTCAATTTTTTTTTCTAACCTCATCGTCAAAATATAAACGCAAAAAGACCTATTCCAAAACGTCTAATAAAAAATGCTTTTTTTTCAATTGCACCCCTGACACCAACGTTCATAATCAAAACCGATCTTCTCGATCTCAAACCGTAACGTCAAATAAAACTCCGTTCTTTTTATCGAACCATCCCAAAAGACACTACAAAAATTAAAACGCACTCCTCTGACACCAAAGTCAACGAAACGACAAACGACAATTCAAAAACACAGAAGAAAAAAATAGAAAGCAGATCAGCTCACGCCGTATACCGATCAGTCAAAAAAAAGGATGAATTGTTTTTACAAAACCTTGCAGTTAAAAAAAAGAAGAAATAGTGATGAGGTTCGACATCCAAAAACACCGACGTCAAAAAGAAGTTTTTGTCGAAGCCCTACTTGGCACCCAAGCCGACCTCGACAATAAAAATATCTGCTTCATGAACCAACTCCGGCAACCGATCGACCGAGATGTTCATCATCTTTCGTAAATTGCTCCGCTTGTTTCGCAGACTCCCAAGTAATGAGACATAACGCGCATCCGTTCGATACTCATCGGGCAGTAATGTGTTGCGCCATACATTCCGTACTTCTTTGGCTTTATTCAGCGTACGGGTTATCGAAGCTTTTCTCCCGCCGATCTTCCGCTTCATATAAAGTTCTTTTTCTCCATCACCGAACCGTTCGGCAAAAGAGAGACAATAGTTGTAATGATAACCCTCGGGTAAAATATCCATTACGCTTCGGTAGTGATAATCGTGCTGATCGTCAACCGATTCGAGAAAACGGCACAACCGATCTCCCGCATTCCGACGTCGCTTTTTATCCTTGGAGTCAAAGGGGTATGCTCCAACATAAACTATCTCGCCCGTAGGTTTAAAATCATTGAACCTCATCCCCTTTGGCAGACGCTCTATTGTTTCGCGTATCAGCACTGGTGCCATATCGATTTTAAAGGAACGGTACAGATCGGAAAGCTCACGTTCCCTCGCGTCATATTCCTCTCGGGTCATACATTCAGAAAAGATCGTTTCGATCTCCTCTTTGCGATTACCGCCCGATGGGTATCGGGTAAAAAAGAGGTTCACCATCTGCTGCATGTCACATACCCCCAAGACTTAAAGTGCTTTCGCATTAATACACACAAGCGCTCGTTCAATCCGCTCATGCAGATCAGCCGAATTTCGCTCGGCTTCATCACCGAAAAAATCTTCATCGTTTAGCTCATGATGATACGCAGTTGTATAGGCGTCATACACCTCACTTGCAGTTGAGACCAAATTGATCAGGCCGTCCTCGATCAAATCTTCGATCTGATCTACAAGCATCGCAGTTGCTTCTTCCATATCATCCCCCTACAATCAGAATGTATTGGCACCCAGTGGCTTCACAGTCCGATACGAACTTTCCCCACTCTTCCGCATACGCATCATCGTACGAGCTATCGCCGTCTGAGGTGTCTATCGTTTTTCTTAGCGTATCCATTGTAACCATCCACATGAACTTGTCAGGGTCAACAGGAGTAAGGTCGTCTATCACACCCTCTAAAATATCAATGATGTCCTGACTTACAGCAGATACTTTGACTTCAATAGCTTTGGGTTCGGTGTATTCAAACATAGTAACCTCTCTTTTTCTATGTTACGTTATTGTAACATTTATTAAAATGTTTGTCAAGCCTTTTTACTACTTTTTAGAAATAAAAATAAGCGGATTATTCGTCTATGCAAGCTTTTTGGAATTTGTTTTTATCCATTGAAAGTGTTTTTATTTTTTATTTGCCACACGCGTATAAAGTCTGACTCAATGCTGATCAGTATGACGGCCGCTAAGAGTTTAATCGCTGCGCGATTAATTGATCAACCTCATCGCCTATCGGCTCTGTGGTATAAATGCTTATCTTTTAAATTTATTCAAAGGGGGAGCGTTAAGAGGCCTGCTTTATCGTGATGGGGTGTTTTCAAATCAAATTCATTTATCGTTCGAGACATCTTCTTAATTTTCAATCTCTAATATTTGGTTCCAGTTGTGTATATCAATATTCATCGTTTTGTATGTTATTTTTTTTGCGTCATCATGCTGTATATCCGGATACCAAATCTTCCCCAAAACAATATAGGCCGTATCAGGGTTTATCTGATTTGCTAAATTTTGATCATTGAAATGCAAGAAAACGGAGTATAGAACAGTTTTGTTGTCCTCTTTTTTCGATTGAGCGTAACAGCGTACAGAACACCCGCGTCGATTGCTATAAATTTTATTATCAATTACAAGAACTTCGATTGCGATCGGATAGATATGTTTAGATTCATATAGCTTTGGATAATCATTTCGTTCAAAATAAAAATCACCCCATTGAATATTTTTATCCTTATAATTAATTCGAACCGTCTTTTTGAATAGTGTGTCATCAGCTTGATGTTCTATCATTGACTTTATCTTAGTGACGCCTGCAGCAGAACTGAGATAAGAAGCAATCTGCTTTTCTGTCAAGACATAATCTTTACCGATATTTGGTGCTTTATCTTGGACTTTATTTTTGCCATATCCTTTTTTATCAACAAAAGGGGTGATCTGCTTAATAGCTTTTTCCAAAAAGTTCAATCTAAAGATGTGGGTACCGTCTGATTCAGTGCTTATGAGAGGTTCAGCCCCCTCCACTGATTGAGAGTGGTTAATAATCTTCTGGATGGCTATTGTAATGTTGTATTTGCATTCACCATGATCTATGTTTGGCTTGAGGCTAAAATAAGCACCTACCTCTTCATTTGAAGAAGCCCTCATGTGAGCTCTTGTATATTTAATGTCAACCCCACAGTCTTCACATATAAAATCTCCATGTTTTTCAGGATTGACTTCTTTGATTTTATATATCGTTCCAAGTTGTTTATCTCTTGCACTAAACATTTTTAGACCTTTGGCCATTTGTAAACTACTCCATTGCTAACTTGTTGTTGCTATTTCAATGGCAGTATTGACGATCGAGGTTTTACCTCTTTGTGCCACTACCCGTATATTGATAAATACAATCTTAACACAGTAATCAAAAACAAATTAATCGGTTGACATATAATATACAAATATGTATAATTACTGTATATCAATAAAAAATTACAGGTGCTGTATCATGACTCAATTAGAACTACAAAAAGCATTGGATTTTCTCGATCGTCAAAATGTTTGGGCGTTTTCAATTAATATGATCGAATTACTCTTCCCGAATGAGGCAAAGCATACCATTGCTATTAGCCTTTCACGTCATAGCAAAAGCGGGCTTGTTACAAACGTGTGTCGTGGAGTATATGCAAACCCGAGAGCGTCATGTGTGCCTCAATTTACGGCAGAGGCACTTTCCTCAATCATTCGCACAGGGGAACAATCCTATCTTAGTCTTGAAACAGTATTGTCAGAGTCAGGCTATCTTTCTCAGATGCCAAACCGATTAACCTTTATGAGTACAGGACGCTCGCAAACCTTCGTTACTCCATACGGAATTATCGAGTTTGTACACAGCAAATCAGATAAGAAAAACTTCCTTAATGATTGCAGATACGATGAATCGCGCGGCGTTTGGATTGCTTCAACTAAAAAAGCGTCTATGGACATTAAAAAAACACGCAGAAGCCTTGACCTCATCGATTGGGAAGAATTGGCAGCTTAATAAACTGGCTGCATTTTTTGAGAGTCAAGAGATAAAATACACAAAGGATACACACTATGGATTTGTTTGAAATGGCGGCTAAAGAGGCAAAAGGAAATCAGGCTCTTGTTCATACGATCGTAAAAGAGATTTTGCACTATGAGATCATGGAAGCTCTCTATAAATCAAAGTCGGTTGGATCACTTGTTTTTCAAGGGGGCACAGCCCTGCGTTTGTGTCATGGAGGCAATCGCTATTCAGAAGATCTTGATTTTGCATCCAATGATAAATTCACACCCGATTTAATGAATGAATTCAGGAAGATTTTTGTTGATTCCATTTTGAATAAATACAGTCTGTCGGCTACCGTAGAAGAACCGTCCCGTCAGGAACCGGAGCAAGGAACCAGAGTGTTTGTCCAAAAATGGAGCGCAAAGGTCGAGATTCCTGCAAGGGGTCAAAAACAACCAAAAATCAATATTGAGATTGCGGATATTCCGAGCTATAAACATGAGCTCAAGATGATTCAAAGCAACTATAGTGGCATAAAAACATTTGCGGCCGTCAATGTTGAAACACTGGAAGAGATTCTTGCCGACAAAATTATCGCCGTCGCTGGACGCCCATATTTTAAAGCGCGGGATTTTTGGGACATTAAATGGCTAACCGATCAAAGAGTTAAACTAAATGCGGATCTCGTCGCTTTAAAAATTAAAGATTATGGAATTGATTCTTTCGAAGAAAAAATTCACAGTCGTTTATTGAGTCTGCAAGAGAAAGAGACACAGGCATTATTCAAAAAAGAGATGGTCCGATTTCTTGATCCGGAACAAATGAGGTTTGTTGAAATGCCTATGGCTATTGAATCAATTTTTTCAGCAGCGGAGCAAGCTTGCAACAGAGTGATCGAAGATTTTCATAGGCTATCCCAAAAAAACGATTTTTTTAAAGAAGTAAATTCAAAAAAATCAGTAACTACAGGATTAAAGCGATGAGGGTTCGTAGAATAAACCGATTTCACGGTTTTCTTTGCAACAATGGCCAGACTTTCGATACCTTTCACTTAGCCCGAGTAGTCTTGCGTACAAAATCATTAAAATAGTTCACTATGGCTTTATCACTCTCAAGAAGCTGAGTCTTTAGGAAGCTATCAAGACGATCATACAGACTCAGCCGTAGTTCTTCGAACGTTGGCGGCACCCTGTTGTCAGCGAAGTACAGACCTTCATCGTCTTTTTGCTCTTTTATAGTATCTATACGATCGAGAACCCATGTTTCATCTTTTTGCTTATAGTCATACACGGCCGCAAAAAAATCCACTTCGGTTAATATGCCTCGTTCAAAAATTTCCGATACATCATAGAGATCGCGAATCTTCACACGATCCATTAATGCTTTGACTTTCATTTTTGAGATATCGATGAGGTTCAAGATGGCAACATTGCTTTCATTGTATGCAGTACATTCACCGCTAAGACACATTTGAGAGAATGGATCTTCCGGAAAAAAGAATTCGACCTTGACGCCGTCGATCATATAGCGCAAAAAACGTGTGTCGAAATCAATCCCGCTGTTGATCATAAATGCGGATGCTCTCGGGTCAGGGATAAGACTGCCTCTGTACTTCATTGCAAACGATTTAATATCGAAGACGGGAAGCGGTAACGCAAAAGCAAAATCAAGATCTTCGGATATTCTGTGCCCAATGTGGTAACTCAGGGCAGTACCGCCGACAAATCGAAATTCATGCTTATGAAATAATGGATCATCCTTGATTTTTTCGAGCAAATCCCTTGCGGCATCGGTCATCGTATGGCTCGCATTGAGTAGTTGACCATCCGAATGACAGTTTGGTATTCAGGAAGTGTCGATAGTTTGTTTTTTGGCATACCGAATTCTTCGAGAACGGATTGGTAGACAGTTTTGGCAATCGATAGCACACGTCTGCTGCCAAATAAACGAACCAGCAGATGTATATCATGCAAGTTTGGAGATTTGACGTACGTACTTATAGTTCCGTCGATGTTACGTACTTTATCGATTGGAGAACTCCAAAAAAGATTATGCTTGAACATTGAAATACGGAAAAGAAATTCTTTTTGCGACTCAGGTACAAAAACGTTTTCATTGCTTCGTCCACCGCGTTTATTGCGACGGATTACTTCTACGGCTTCCGATATTGCCACAGCATTAGCCGTAGTAACATTTCCTCCGGACGCATAACGTTTAATAGTGCGCGTGCTTACACCGCTGGTTTCGGCAATCTCTTCGTAAGTTATTTCTTTTGGTTTAGTGAAACGCATTTGTGCCACTCTTTCTATTGTGTCATTTATGGCACTATTATAACATGATTTACAAATATTTCAGATGATGCGGATAATGCGGATAATGCAGATGATGAGGTCAGAGCGTCAGAGCGTCAGAGCGAAGCCCCGAAGCTTTCAAGGAGTTCTGACTCGATCGCTTGAAAATCTTCACGAAGTGATTCGAGTATCTGCAACATGGTTGCGCTGCTCTCTAAAGAACTTTGTATATCACCGGCAGTGATGGTGTCCTTTTGGCGGCGAAGCAGTTCTCCCATCTCATCGATGTGTTTGATTACTTGGAAGTTCTTTTTGAATACGACGGTTGTCGAGGCGATCTCGCCGCTTTCGAGCGTTACAACCTCTCGTCGGATTACAACTTCATTAGGGGCTTTATTCTCTTGATTTGAATCTTTCAATTTTGCTACCTTTTCATGATTGAAGATTCTCGTAGAACCTGTGGGTTGTTTTGAGTCTCTTTAAAATATGGCTCTCTCTTTTGCACATCATCTTTAACAGCTACCTTTTGGAACAGAGCCGTTTTCTCAATAACGTCTTCGTTAAACTCATCTACGGAATAGGATTTTTTGGTTGCGACCCGCCCGATCTTGTCGACAGGGGATTCTCCTTTTGCCTGAGTGATTACAGCATTTTCATATTTGAGCATATCCAATGTTTCGGCATCAAACATATAGCGGTTTGACCCAAGCCAAATCTGCGGGATATCGCGAAGATGCTTTGCAACCGTTTTTTGTAACTTACGGTCCGACTTGTAATAGTCGATGAGGTTCTCTCCGGAGAAATCTTCATAAGCCAGATCGAAAACGGCAGCATCAAGATATTGCAGCACAAGATCGTGACGGTTGACGGCGCAGAGCTTTTGAAGCAACGATTGACGACCCAAGCCGAAAAAGACATTGCACAAAGCAGTATCGACCTCATCAGCACGCTGCAGTGCTTCATTTTCTTCTACGGTCTTTTGATTGAACCAGTTAGTAAAGGCTTGACGAATATCTGCTGGGGAAAATTTTTGTTTCACCCGCAATGAACCATATCCGGGGTCGTTAATATCCATCTCTTTGTCAAAGAAGCGTACCTCAAATAGACCTACAGATACTTTGGGCGAGTATTTATCGCGGTAATTGTCGATCAGAGCGTACAGGTCCATTCCGCATTGTTGCCAGAGGGTGTGCACATCAAAAAAATCACGGGTAAGGGTTCGGTACTTTATGATCGATTCCATTTTCATTGCGGCGATCTGTTCGACAGAGGCGATATTGACAGAACCGATCTTTTGCATGCCCTCTTTGAGTGATTTTAGCCCCGATGCAAAAAAGGTGACCTTGACGCCGCCGATCATATAATCAAATTGCCGATCGTTTGTGTCGGTCAGAACCGTAGGGACTCCCGATTTCTCAAAATGCTTGACCAGCTCGTCGATCTCCTTTAAATTACCCCTTGTGAATTCCGATTCCTCAATGAAAAAATCAAGATCTTCGGATGTTCTGTGTTTGAGATAAAGAGATAGCGCGGTACCGCCTACAAGAACCCATCGTGACAGATCTTTTTTTGTGGCGAGATATTCAAAGAGCCCGTATGTCGCATTGGGCATCGACGCCCTTGCGTCATCAAACCCCAAGGGCATACGATATCCTTTTGTATTTCGGTTTTTCAATATCGAAATTATTCAAAAACACTTCAATCACTTTAAAGTCTCCGAATCTATAGCGCAGACTGTTGATGTCGTCCATGCTCCCGTTCTCTATGACGGATGCAATTACATTGGGTACCGGTATATAGCCGTTGGAGTTTGACCAAAAAATACTTTTGGATACGTGGACACTCCCCGCTTTTACGCTCCCGCGCTTGAGCGCAACCTTATCATGCCCGTGCGGGTATAGAAATTTTTTGCGATCGCCGTCGCCTTTTGGGTCGACATAGAATTTTCCTTTCCCGAGTTTTACGATATTTTTATTGATCGAACGGTGAAAAGCAGAACGCTGGGAGGAATCGTTGCCGTCCAGCCCTATATCTGCAAAGGAGTACACTTTGTAAGGGTTCAGATCGGCAAGGATATTATTGTTCGAACGTTTGCGCATAATCTCTCCTTTTGTCGTTTATGAGAAAATTATACCATATTATGCAACGTTTGCACAAAATATTTCACGCTTACTTTTTGGGTCCCGTATTTTAGAGAAGTTTTAAATACGGGTTCGAAGAAAAGAACCGAGAGAAGGATCGTTTTAGTTTGATAGCATCGATGAGCAGGTTGATTTTGCCTTTGGTCTGCGCCGATCTTGGATCTTGAAACGACATGACATCTTTGCCGACGAATGTCACTTTTAAAGTAGTCTCATGCGGGATCAGAGTGGTATTGCTGTCAATGTTTATCCAGCTCTTAGAATCAACGCTGCAACTTTCGATCTTGAGAATAATGTGGTTCTCGAACTTTGCCTCTTCGATAACGCGTTCAAGCTGCTCATAGAGCTCTTTGAGTTCATGATCGATTTTGTATTCGGATACGGTTACATTGTCAAGAACGGTTTTGCCGTACAGAGGAAGTAAAAACTTCGATATCGTCGTCCGATGGTTCCCCGCTTCGACATAATAATCGTCTTTGATCTTTACGTATGAGATTACATCGCTGTCTGATTGGTGTTGTGCATGATTGATGTAATAATTGGGGTTATTTATAGCCTCTTGCAGGTTTTTGTTGATTCTCTCGGCACTTTCTAAAATGAACCGCCATGTGCTGCCGGCATAATTTGGATGGCCGGATCCGCAAATTCTGTCCAACGGAACTGAAGCGTTTCGCTGTTCGATCTTTTCGTATACATACGGATCGACCTCATCGGATGCCTTTTTTACATTGAGCAGAACATGGTCTGTAAAATCGTATTGCTGCTGCATCATAAGGTCGCGAAGATGCTCTATAGTGTTAATCTGAATACCGTTGATGATCATCATAGTTTATCCCTTTTTATTATTTTTACATTCTGCTGCATTTCAGTATCAGCGCCAATGTTTGCCGTTATATGTTTGCGCAGCATATCTTCCGTGTACGTTTCGCCGTCTATAGAATTGTACAACTCTATAATTTCATCGCGTATTGACGTATTGGCAGATCCATGAATAAAGATATGCTCGTCATCATGTTTGATGAGGTCTATATAAAGTTCACCTGTTGCATTGTTAAACTTTGGGATAAACTCGTACATACATAAAGTGCGTTTTTTATAACATACGCCGAACATGGATATTTGACAGCTTTTCTTTGTGAAATCAGACTCGGATAGATGTTCCATGCAGTAGTAAGAAGTTTCTTCGTGAATAATCTGCTTGATATGCGTTGCCACATCATCGATCTCAAGTATGGGATAGTCAGAATAGGCAAAATCTGAAGCATATTGATGCACTCTTGCCGCATCTTCGTGGGACGTTCTGACGATCTTATCGCTATTTCTGGAAACGACAAAGTCAGTTGCGCAAAGCTCCCGTACTTTGTTAACGATGATGCTTGATAATATGTGCGATCCTGCAACGCTCAGTGCAATGTCATAACAGCGGAAATCACTCATATACCGGATAGTTCCAAGAGAGCAGTTCGGCACTTTGAATATGAGAGGCAATGAAATCAATTTCTCTAAATCTCTGTGCATAGAAGAATAAAAACCGCCGCTTTTGTGAGAAAGCATCGCATCTGCTATAAGCGTACCGCCAAGCACCGTTTTTTCTTTAACGGGAGTTTTCTCTTTTTCTTGCTGGTCCATGTATTTGTCAAAAACATCGTCATACAATATGCTTTTATTTTTTTTGATCCATCCTACAACAATCGTCATTTCTGTTTACCCCCGCTCCCCGCATTCGCCACATCGTTAAAGGCATATTTTTCATTGATTAAATTCACGACCTCATCATGAGTAGCGACAGCGGGGGCTATTATCTGCTCGTTGAGTTTTACGGCGAGTTCTTCAAGCTGAATGTTATGCAGCGCAATAGCCAAATCAACCTCTTCATTGAGGATTCCTCGAAGCGGCCATTCATGCAAAACAAGTACCCCTTTCGGGATATTTAGCATAGCATCGTCAATAGCTTTGATGATCTCCTTGTTGAGCATCCGCTCTGTGGATGCACTCATTCTCGTTACCCCCATGGGAGTCCAAAAATCCCTTATGATCCAAACATCCACATCATTAGGCAATTGGGGAAAGATGGGCTTTAGTGCTTCAACGTTTGCCTGCGCAATCTCTGTAGTTATGTTGGTAATTGGAATTTCAATCATTATTCTCTCCGGACATCGAATCCTGTGCATCACCCGATTTAATCTTTCGTATGATCTCTATCGGGTCTACCCCTTTGCCTTTGAGCTCTACGGATAGTTTTAGGATGATAGCAATATTGTCCGGAACACCTTTTCTGTTAAAGTCGGTCACACGGTTTTTATAAAACCCCATAAGACTTGAGAACTCGACGCCGTTGAGACCAAGTTGCTCGATTAAAGATTTTGCTTCATCAGGTGTCATGCTGGATATTGATGTCGTTTCTGGTTTATTTTTAAGCATTATTTTCTTTCACAATTTAATTAACACAGTGTTTACAAGGCACCTTTTTTGAATTCATCATTCATCGGCTTCATTTGTGAATCGATGATTTTTTGGTTAATACTTCTATTGTCTTTATTAATATTTTTAAAAAACTCAACTCGGACATATTCTTTACGCGCAAAATAAGACATTTCTTTATATTTCACTGCGTCGTGTTTCGGCAGCGTTCCGATCGCATTATTTAGAGGAACAACACTAAAAAGATAGTCGCCTCTTAAATCCATTTTTGTGCGGAATACTGCTCTGCATAGTTGTGTTCCAGAATCTGTTTCACTATGTCTCGAAATAGCAATTGTGGCGAGATCATCACCGATCTCCCATTTGACTATTCTGTTGAGTTCAAAAACGACTGCCGAATTGTCACAACTACATGGGGCTTTTATTACTCCGCCGAAGCACATAGTCGTGATTGATAAAAGCAATAAGAATGGCTTCATCCTCTTCTCCTCAGATCAAATTAATGGAATATATCTTTGCGTCCACGCTTGGAACGCAATTTCCGTTTTTGTAGTTTCAATCCACGCTTTTTAGATGCCGCAATAAGAGCCTGAATCGCAAAGCTTTTTCCTTGTGGTCGTGCATAACGAAACGCGTGAGCCTGTAACTCGCCAGCACTAATTCTCAATGCTTCCATCTGATGTCCCTCAATAAAATTAATGTATGGTCTCTGATTGCTCAGATTTTCCAATATCTTTCCAAACAATAATTACAATGATCGCTAAAACTACAACTATGCCGATCGCAAAAAGATTACTATGTGCAGCATCTATTAAGCTATCAAATACCATAAAACTCTCTCCTCAATTAATTCGGTGCTTACACTACCGTTTTGATCTTTGTTTTTGATTTCAAAACTTTCCAGTCGATGATATTCCCCGCTGCCATATCATGAGTAAGATCAATGTTGTTGATATAGCATGAGGACTTGTCGGTGATCGTTACCAATTCATCATAATCAACTGCATAGCGACCCATGTCTCCCTGCCGGAGTGACGTAGATATGATATCTTCAAAAAAGGAATCGTCAATATCTTCTCTATCCAAAGACTTAAACAAAAACGTCTCAGTTGCATTCATTGCTCCTGATTCGGCAATAAACTTAACTGTCATGGTAACGCTCAACATCTATCCGATCCTTTTATCTATGAATTTATGTGACGTGCCTTGTTGACACGATTAAGATACGATTTTACACGGGTATCAATCTTTTTTTCGAGTTCTGCTATATTTTCCGCAACCTCTGCTTTTGTGCTTGGTCCGAAATGCTCTCCATCACGGAGAGCCAAGATTTGTGCCTCGTAATACTTGCGTCCATCGTTTTCAACAATAAAAGTTCGAACCATTAATCCGATCGCCCGGCTTTTTTTATCAAAGAGACCAGTTTCGATTACCTTCTCTTCAAGTTTTTGCACAAGAATACCCTTACTTACTCAAATCAATAGCTATATGTTACAGTAACCGGGATTTGTTTTAGCGTCTCTCTGCTCTGTACGCGAATGGTTTCTCCACGGAACGTGCCGGTACTCATGTAACCTGTGATCTCTCTGTGGCTTTGTGTAGTCGGTACACGTTCACATTTGCGGACGATCTGGTAGCTTCCGTTATCTGAAGTATTATACTTGCTGCCAATATTTTTACCCGCCAAGGTTCCCAATACGGCACCGCCGACAGTCGCAACCGTTTTACCGGTTCCGCCGCCTACGTTGTGACCGAGCACACCACCAAGTGCACCGCCGACAACTGCACCGATTACATCATTTGAACCGGAATTACCATCGCTTACCGCTTCTCTTACGTCTCTGCACTGTTCGGTATAGACCTCATCATTTACAGTCGAATAAATCGGGTCTGAATGGGTAACGTTGACATACTCAACACTGGAAAAGCCATCCGCGCTTAATGAGACACTTAATAGGGTCGCTAAGACCAATAACAAAGTTGCGATTTTCATAATAACTCCTACGATTTTGAACGTATTTAATCTTTATTATTCTACATCGTTTTTATAGCGTTGTCAAGCCTTTTTACTTGATTTATCTATTTTTGAAGATATTTCGGGGGCACGTATCGTTGCGGTAATTGTGTTTATATTCTCTCAGCAGTAAAGTCGATATTCCAGTCGATAGCGTAGTGGTTAAAAAGTCCTCTGCAGTATTTACAGACATTGTGATCGTTGATGATGGCTCTAAGATCTTCCATGCTTCCAACCTCATCACAAACAAAGTCTCTGCCTTCGAACTCGACTCCGCATTCGCTCGCTAATTTACCCATATCGACACAATGTATTTTTGCTTTTGGGTTTAATTGTCCTGCTACTATGTGATAATTGCGGCTCTTGCATGATTGGACGATCATACGCTCCTCCTGATTGTTTGATGAGGTGATATATGCCGCCCTTGAGCAGATTGCTTAAAATAATTCATTTTTTCTTTTGGTTTGTCGATCGTTTTTAGTGTGTCAATGAAGCCGATATCGCCCAACATCTTTACAAGCTCTTGACGTACAAGGTCAAGCTCTTCATATAGGGCAAACCCAGACTCTATGACCGATTCCATAAAGGATTCATTATGCTCGTCAAAGAAATCAACCACAATGTCTTTATCTCTTTCACTTAGGCTCAATTCATCTCTAAGGTTCTCGATCAGCTCTGATTCTGTTTGAAGCCCGTTTGCATCAAGATACATCCATAGATTTTCTAACCAAAACCCAACCGCTACATGATCTACGATCGCACGTTCACCGTTCTTTGATTTTCGTCCGACAAAGAAAATGTTCTTGTCTGTAAGAACACTCTCTTTGATTGACATGATGACATCGGCAAGAAGCTTACACCCGCCATCAAGAAAGCCGTGATCCAATCCGCCGAAATCCCAAAGAAACTGTGCACCGTTCTCTTCACAAAAATGCTTGAGGATGTCTCCGGCTTCATGAATCTTGGATGTGAAAGGCATGGATCAGATTCCTATCGACGGGGACTGATGGCGTGTGATGAATTTTCGGGTTTGTCTGTACTGCGTGAAGAAAAATAGTTCTTGCCAGTTGTTTTTTCTACTGCTACATCTTCGGTCGGTATTGCTTTATCGCATTTCATTTCATTTGATTCCGTAGGAAACTCCGCTTTTCCAATATTAGGTTGAAATTGTTCATCTAATCGGCAGCATGCTTCTTCCCAATCTCCAACTGTAGAATACAAAAAGCCATCTGTTAATACAGCCTTTCTACCTCCTATGTCGTAATACCGATTGCCATTCCAGTCTGTTTCGACAAGTTTAACCGTCATCCCATTATTCAATTCGAGATCGAACGTCGGTTCTGTTCCGGGGACATACAAATTCTTTTCCTTAACCGGGAACCAAGGTGTATCTGTTGGTGAAATAAAATATTTCCACCCCCATTTGTCTTGTTCCATGCCAGTTATCGTTCGTAATCCCCAATTAACGCAGTAGTCATTTATGTATGTTACCTCATCGCCGATTTTGTATTTCGGTTCAACTTCTTCTGATTGTGACATAGATAGTCCTTTTTGTGCAGATACACATAATTTGCAAAGCATTATATAAGTACAGATATGTCGAAAAGTAAAAAAAATGTAATCATATTTTTTGTTTTTAAATTGAATTATTGTACTGTTCACTAATTAATGATAATCACGCAAGAAGAGAGGGAAACATTTGAATTTTGACTCAATCAAGGCTTTTTTTGGAATGGGGCAAACCAATACGATCAGCAATAAGTCAGATTGCACACATTTGAGCCTGAAACAGATCGTCGACAACGCAATCGATGATTTTATGACAAAAGAACCTGACGGCTTGTTTGAGAAGACTCACGATATGATCCATATCTTATTCAGTCTGTTTATCGAAGTAGAAGATAAAAAAGATGAATCTCTTTTAATTGATCATCAAACAACAATACTTGGAATACCGGCTGATCGCAATCGAGTATCACAGTATAAAAGTTGGCTTGATGAAGACCCGCCAACATCAAACATTTATGAGTTGGGATATTATATTGAGGATCTTAATTTGATAATGTACGGGGGAGGAGCTACACATAGACTCGCTGCTTTGAACCTGTACTATAGAGATCAGCATCCGCCGTTCATAATGAATGAGCGGAACCTCATCCGTTGTGCGATCAACACGGAAAGGCTTAACCGCTATAACCTTTACGAAAATGGACAAATACTTTATTGGCTTGATACGACCGATCCCCTTAACACAATATACAGAAAAGAGCTCACCCCATTGATGTTTGACATGATCGCAAATTTGCAGATCCATTATTTTGGTCAGGCGAAATTCATCGACGAAAAAGAAGAGAAGAAGTTTTGCAATGAATGGCAGAATAGAGAGAAGAGCCCGTTTGATCGGGCTCAGGAACTTTTGAATAAATACTGATGTTGAATGAGCCAATTTATGCGGCTATTTCGCTTTCGTATGTGTTAGAGATGCGATTATTCCAGTTGCCAATAATATACGCAGGAGTATAAAACACATCGTACGTTTCCATGGAAAGCGTGTTACCCCATACGACTTTTGCCGGAATGTTTAATATGGTCAATTGGATATGACACATTTGGCAAGCCATCAAATCCACATCCTGTGCCTGAACCCAATAGTGGCTTTCGTTAAACCCCGCTCCTCGAAGAACCTCATCGGCTGCAATAATCATCCCCCCTGCACCGCACGCCGGCTCGGAAATAGAAAGAAATCCTTTTTCCGCAATAATTTTGCCGATATCTTTTGCACTTCCTAACGTGAGCTGGGACATGAACGCCGATATATGATACGGAGTGAAGAATTGTCCTTTGTGGTCACTGCCGAGGTCATTTCTCATGAACGCTTCTCCCAAGAAATCTGAATGACATTTATCAAGAGCAAGAACGGTAATAGCAATCAATCTTGCAAACAGGTTTAATTCTTCAGGATTGTACCGTGCTGCGATCGCCAAATACTTATCTTCTCTTTCCGGAGAGAACATCACGGCATTCAAAAAAGAGATAGATGCCATGGAGAGAAAATCGCTAAACACTTCCCAACGACTTCTATGTCGTGCCATTTGCATGAAAATTGAATCAAACTCTTTACTATATGCTTTCATCGTGCACCTCTTTAGTATGTTTTCTTCAATGGAGTACGAGAACCGGTTATCTTGTCGACCATATAGACATCGATCGGATAGCACAAATATAGAGACCCAAGATATTCGCTCATAAGATCGCTTCCGGGCGTGCCGTCTCCCCGAAGTTCTTGAACCCGTTTTGTATGTTCAGTCTTTTCAAGTTTATCCGCATGCATTGCGATCAAATCCATAAGAGTCAAACCGTTATCGCCGTTGTATCGCATATCCATGTCAGAGAGAATCCCGACTGCCGCATAATCTTCGTAATCCATATATCCATCGAGGATATTATTTTGAATATCTCTCAATAGCTCAAAATGTTTTTGAGGATCGACCTCATCAGGCAAACCATCATGTTCTAAATCTTCTTTTACGATTTCCAATGAAACCGGAATACGTCGGGTAATAAAATCAAGTAGCATACTGTTGTCCTCCATGCTTTAAAGCTTCAATTAAAGGGCACGATGAGGTGCCGACCGCCATAGCGTCTTGTTTTACATTATTTCTGATCCATCCCGCCGCTTCCTCCGGGGTCTCGAATCCAGAACGCAATGTCGCACCCTTCACTCCTTCTTTCCCCATCTGTTCAGGATCGCTGACACAAAACATAACGTGCCCTCCCGCTTTATAGGGGAAGATAATTAAATTGCTGATTTTCAACATCCCTCACTCCTATATGTTTGGAAGCAAATCACATTGCGCTTTGCGTATCCAGTTATCGATTCCGATCCACCCGTCTACTTTGTGGACGGCTTCTTTTACGTTGTCGTCGGCATGGTATATCTTTACGAATTCCTTTACGACCTTATCCACATCACCGCATTCAAGAAGATCGTCGAACGATCGCCCGAAATGTTCCGACGGTTCAGTTGAACCTGCGGCGGCGAGAACGATTCTTTTTATTTGTTTCGCTTTCGTCTTAGGGCGCATTTTTTCCATTTTCGCACCCTCAAATACCATGAACATAATCGATACCGAACGCTTTAGCTTTCATCAGATATTCATCGGTACCTTTGTACTCATCCGTATCGATCATTACGTCGTCGTTACGCAACCCCCATGCACCGCTTCGCTCACATTCATCTTTTTCGCTGTCGCCCATGCTTTTAATTGACAAAAGACAAATATTTCCACGACTTTCGACGATCCCTTCTGCCTGCGCACGCTGTGCGACCTCATCCATTAATTCTCCAATACTCATGCTGTGAACTACAGCTTCGGCAAACTCTTCAAGACGTTCCGCATCCTTGGAGATGAGGTTCTTGATCGCATCGCTGTTTTCTTGCTCAAACGGCTCCCATACGGTTGCAATATCAAATACGGATTCGGCTTCCATGATCGAATCAAAGCTTGGGGCTTCATCATCGCTGATGTAAAACCCGACCGCCATATTCTCAGACAGGGCACGAATGCGCTCTTTAAACGATACCGACTCAAACGCCGACGGCTGAAGCGTGTAGTCGTCGATCGTAATCCCCTCCTCTACTTTGTCGCTGTTTTCGCTGAACCATTCGACTCCTTCATACGGATCAGTAAAAGAAACCCCTTCGGGACAGTTTTTATTTACCCATTCAAGAACATGGGCTTCCATTGCCTTTTTATCTTCAAAGGGGGTGACGCTGCTGATGCCACCAAAAACAAGGTGGACAATGACTGTGTAAATCGTTTTCATATTTTTCTCTCTTTTGTTGTTTTAAATAAAATGGGTTCCCTCTTCAATGCCGTCTCGTTCACCGTTCATCCAAGACGAACATCTTTCGGCGGTATCGAAGCAGTATTCATAGCCGTGCTTATCGATGAGGTAATACGGGAACGTTTTCCCGTGTGTTTTTGTAACTGTTTCGTCTGCTCTGTTGGTCGGGTTGCAGGTCTCCCCTGCTTTGAGTTTAATCAGTGCTTCAAGTATGCTGTCCACTGCTATTCTCCCTCTTTGTCGTCCCAAACACAGACACCTATTCTGTGCATGGCATTGACAAACGACTCGGTGATCTCGGAAAGATACACTCGACGTGTGGTGTCGTTGGCGAAGTTAAACCTCATAGTCCCCGTCCACCCTTCTTCTTCGTAGATAAAATCGATTTCTACTTCAGCATCCAGCATTTTTTTTATGATCTCCAATGCTTCAGGCAATTCAAGATCGCTCATCGTGCTCAACTCTTCCATAAGATCAAGCGACTCTTTGGCAAAAAGCTCTTTGAGCGCCTGCTCAAACCCCTCGGCAGGATCAGTAACCTCATTGGCTTCGGGTTCCATTGACCCGTCTTCTTTCATAGGGGCATAAAACATTTTTCCCTGATACATCGCCCCATAGCATCCATACGCTTCCATCGGGAAAAACTCGACACCTCCGTCCAAACGCCAATTGCGGAAAAGGTCTTTGTCTTCCTCAAAAGCGATCTCGATCAGCTCGGCGATGCTCTTTCCGTTTTGGATAGCTTCAGAGAGCGTTTCGCTATGTTCCCCGTCCTCATGCCATTGATGAATCTCGGTTAAGACCTCATCAACAATTCCTTGGCATAGACATTCATTGAAAATCGTTTTCCCCTTACCAGAGAGGGGAACGATTGCTGTGATATGATAGGTATCACTCCCGTCCATAACTGGCATCTTTCCCCCTTTCATTGGAGACCAAAGCGTTTGATGGTTGCTTTGGAATAACGTTTGCCGACGGCTTTGCGCCAAACTCGTAAGAAATGGCGTGCTTTTGGGCTTTGCATTTCGTCTTTACCGATCTGCACCGAAAAAGCGTTTGACTCTTCGAGGAAATTCCCGCTGAATTCAAAAGCATTAACCGCATCTTGAGGCTCTTTTTTCAACAAACCTCCCAATGACATGAGCGTTTTGGTTCTCAGACAGTGGATAAGGTACGAATACGGCGTAGTCAGATGCGGGTGGGCTCTCGCCACCGCTGGGATTGAACTCACGATACAACTTCTTACTTGCATGATGCACCGCCGATCACCACGATCTCATCGCTATCGTATGGTTCAATTTCTTTGTCGCATTTTGGACAGCGATCATTGCACATACAATCCCATTCGTCCGACCACTCTTGACCGCATGGGCAACGATAGTGATTTCGGTATCGGATTGTTTCTGACGGCTCAGGCGTTTGTGCATTCATCAAAACGTCAAATTCTTCCTCAGTGAAGACGATCGTATCAATGATTCCGCTCTCATGTTCATAGGTAGCTTCTTTCCACGCTTCCAATGCCTGAGCGTATGTCGGGGATTCAATCCCACCAAGCAGCTCTTTAACAACCGAATAGCTTTGCACCATGTCGATGTAGCCGTGCTCCGCTTTATCTTTATCGATATAGAGATCGGCGCGAGTCCCCTCGTTCGTATCGGATACCACCGCATACACGGCAATTTTGTCTTTAATGACGGGAATATTGGCGAACGTATCACAATTGATCGATTCGCAAAGTTCGTTAATCTGTTCTTTGCCAAGCTCACCTGCTTCCTCGTATTCTTTCGGATACCCGTAGCGTTGCAAAAGGCGAAGCCCTGCAAGGATCGCCCCAACTTCAATGTTGTTAATGATTTTCATGGCGGTTAATCCCCTCATCTGCTTTGAAATCAAGATAGGCAACCAACGTCGAGGATGAGCAATGCTTGTTTTTCCCGAAAATGCAAACTGCTGCCAGATCAGTCACTTCGACACAGTAATCGTATGGAGCTTCGATCTCATTCCCATCTTCATCATATTCGGCAAGAACAGGAGAATAGACCGAACGGATGCTTCGTGCTTCCGCAAGGTTAAGAACGCCATATAAACGTTTCGCGACGTTTGCAACGTCGTTGAGATTCACCGCTACTGATGCGGGGCAATTAATGTCGTAGTCCGCATCGCCTTGCGTTACGGTTTTTAAAATAGTTTTTTCCATCTGAATATCTCCTATAGGAAGTTTGTAATTTAGCTTGATTCAATGCCGCAGATAAGAATCTCTGCAGCCACTTTGGTTGTATAAAGTCTTTGGCTTTTTTCTTTATATGTGTAGGACAATGGCTATTCAAAAAAACGCAAGGGGGCTTCCCTTTAATGTTACGTTATTGTAACATATTATTATATTAATGTCAAGTATTTTATTATTCGTAATATGTGGTTGACATTCTTTTTTTTATTCGTTATACTGCTCTTATCAATCGAATAGCTACAGGAGTTTTAGATGTTGATCGATCGTGTAAACCTTACATTGAGTATGAATAGCGATGCTGAAAAAGTTCGTTTGGTCGAGGATTTCATTAAAACAGATATTGGGGTTAAAGCTCAAGAGTGTGGTCATATTGTCATTTGCAATAACGACAATAACTATTGGGTAGAAATCAATAAAGTCGTATCAGAGCCTATGGCTTCCGATAACCAATCCATCGCATTAAAACGTCTATTGCTGACACTGATCTGATAAACGTGATAAAAGGAGATGACACCATGGCTAATGCACAAAATAAACTCAAAGACCAGCTTGAGAGAATCAAGCTCATTACAGGCATAAAAATGGAATCGACCGATTACACGGTTTCGGTAGAGTGCGACGAGTGCAATGAAGCTGCCGATTACAGTTTCGATAATGCGGGTGATTTTGCAGAGGGGGTTATGTTTGTCCTTGACCTCATCCAAAACGGTTACATGAAAGTGAGATCATAACGATGCAATACTATCTTTCCAACAACGACGGACGATTGACCATAGCAATCAGCAAGTTTACGGCAATCCGCTACCTCTTAATGCGATCGTTTCCATGTAGTATGGAGTTTGGTGAAGTGCGTTATGTTGAGGACGAGAACGGGAAGCTGCATTACAAAAAAGCTTGGTTTGAAAAGCGCCCTACTAAAGTACCTCCGTATAAATTGGATGATGAAGAGGAGGCATCATGAGACAATCTATCGGACAAATTCACTTGGCGAATAAGGCATTTTTCGATGCCAAAGCCACTGAGTTCATAGAAAAACATCTTGCTTCCATCGGGAGCGTTTGTTATCCGCCTGATGGGATGAAAACCCATTATTCCAGACGGCTTATCAAAAAGATTGGTGATGATAGTTTCATGTTCTTTACCGGGTATGTTTCAAATATCGTTGAAATCGATGAGGTTTTGTCCTATGAAGGGGAAGCGTACGCTGAAGACACAAATTCTTATGTCGATCGTGAGGAAGCGATCAACCGAATAGGGTTTGGATTATGCTTTTCGAATCGCTATTTAGATCAACTCAAAAAGGAGGAATGCACCAATGAATAAAAGCGGATACGTCATGGTGCAGGTCACAGCTTGTCTCCCGGTAGAAAACGGGGCAAACGGCAAACCTCGCGTTCACGTATTCATGCAATGCGGTCACAGCTCTACACCAACCGTTCAGAGCTGGAACAAAACACGGTATATCGTAAATATGCCGGCAACCTACTACATTGAAGAAAAAATCAAAGCGCGTTGTTATAAATGCGCACAAAATAAGGAGTAACCCATGAAAAAAGATGTTGTTTTTAAAGCACAGATTAATTTGATTCGAGCCCTTCCTATTCCAAGTAATAAAGGGGAATCATTGGCAATAATGGCGGAGAGTCTCATTGACATCCGTGAACATATCAGTTCTTTGCGTATCCGCAGCGAGCAAGGTCAGCAAAGAGTGCTTGAAGTAGAACTCGCACGGCGCTTGCATAAAGAGATTTTTGGGGATTCGGTTCCGTTTGAAGGGGTTCCAAGTGCTCATGGTCTTTGCACCGTCATCGCCGAACGTTTCAATGATGTCGGAGCATTCGCTTTTGAAAATCTTCACAGCGATCATGTAGAGTTTCCGGAGAAATTCAGTTATGCAGACCGTGATTTTTGGGAGGTAAAAAAAGTTGTCGAAGCGGTGCTCGATGAGGTACAATATGGAGAACTTATTGGGCTGCATGCACAACAATAGGCATAAAGGAAAAAATGACCATGAATACATCCGCTTTCGAATTCCTCGATACGTGTCTCGTTGAAAAAGTATCGGACAAGGTAAACCTCGATTATTATCTGTCTTTGATTACAGCGACAGGAAATCATTACCATTATGCTACGAATTTTTCTGCAGATAAAGAACTGGCTGCTTGGTTGTTTTATGCGCTCACCAGCGAACTGGATTCTTTTTTATCAATTTCAAAATATTCGAGCATTGAAGAGCTTGAGAAAAATAAAGCTGAAGCGGCTTCTATAATGGCGTCCGGTGAGACATACACGAGATCGAGTGGAATGCGAATCCCTGCTTGATACAGCTCGCGACGTACAAGAACATCTTCATCGTTGCAATGATCGGTCACAACCATAATATCCAGATCGCTTTCATCATTTACCTCTCCTCGTGCCGCGCTGCCGAATAGATAGATTTGCTCAGGGTGTACGATGCGGACTATAGTCTCACAGATCACGTCAATAATGCCGGTATTCATCAATTCTCCTTTACAGGGTGACCACAAAAAGTATAACACACAATTTTCATATAAGATTTATACTAAAAAAATCAGTAAACCAGTAAAATTATTAACTTTTTCACATACTAAATATGTAAATTACATAGTTTTCCATGTGGATCACACTTCAAAATAGTATATTACTTCAAGGTACCCGGATGATTTTGAAAAGTTTCGACACTGACAAAATTAAAGCAGCTCGCTCTGATAAAGAACGCAAAGGCTTTGAGAATGAAAAACAATCAGCATACCTGATCAATTTTGAGCTTAGGGATTCAAAGGACCACGCAGTTTTTCATGACATCCGGCTCGAATACAAAGGTCGCACAGCACAGATAGATCACCTCATCATGAGCAAGAACTTTATATTCGTCATTGAAAGCAAATTCTTCGGGGGAAATCTTGAAATCAACAAAGAGAGCTGGACTGTCGACTATGGAAGCAAAAAGTTTTCTATCCCCTCCCCTGTCAAACAAAACGAACGTCATATCAAGGTACTTCAAGACCTGATCGACAATGAGGCTATTTTCCCAAAGGACAAGATAGTACCCTCAATAATGAACATCGTTCTAATATCCAATAAAACGATCATCAAAGGGGAGCGTCCAAAAGAGCTTGTCTATGCTGATGCACTTGAAGACAAGATCACCTCATCGATCTTGCGTTGGATTGCGAAGAATCCTTTACGCCTGTTTTCGCTCAAGCAAAATTTTTCATCAGAAGAACTCCCGAGTATAGGTAAAAAGCTTTTGATGTTTGATAAGCCGGTTATGAAGAATACGCCGATCGTTCCGGATCCGGAAATCATCGAAACGTCTATACCGGATCCAATAGAGGAACCGGCAGTAATAGAGCCAGAACCCCTACAGGCTGATGAGGTATTATTGATCTCTTTAAAGACGCTACGCAAAGAGCTCGCTAAAGAATTTAATGTCACCATGATCCATCATGTCTTTGAAGATAGGACACTGCAGGAATTGGCTACAATGAAGCCGAAAGACAAAGCAGAGATGCTTAAAATATTTGGCGTCGGCGAGGTAAAGTTCTCTCGGTTCGGTCAACGTTTCCTTGATGCGATCAATTCACCCAAAGAGCCGGTAACCGCTAAAGCGGATGTATCGCCCACATGTGACAAATGCGGGAGCAATATGGTGTTGCGTAAAGGCAAAGACGGCCGAGGCGACTTCTATGGATGCAGCAGCTATCCAAAATGCAAACATATCATTAAAATCAACACAACAGGAATCGCTTCATGAAAATAATTACATCTTTCTGGTGCAAAAAACCAACACACATTACCCGGATAATCATCGGCGATACTTACGAGTATCAACCGTCAAACCCTGCGGCAACAAGAAATCGAGGACGACAATGTATTCTGCTCTCTTACGATGACGGCACGAAATATGAAAATTCAGATAACAACGCAACTGTAAAATGGCTCGATACAAAGCGTCAGGGCTACGTAAATATCACTAACCTCATCCACATCGATGATATGAAGAAAACACCGGAGGATCGTGCCGGTGATGCGCAGAAACGATCAAATGCCGCACGAGCGCAAATGATAGAGATGCTCACCAAAGAAGGTGAGTTGTAGTCTTTGCATTAATCACCCAAAAGAAATTTTCCATAGAAATATATTACTTTTTACAAATTAATTGGGCTTTTTTAATAATGCGGGAATATCTTCCGCTGGCCTTTTTATATGTATGACATTTTTGCTCGTAATCAATGCATAGTTCATGACAATCTATATTGGGGTTTGCCTGATATACCCAATAAAAATAAGGACGAATCTCGTTACCATTTTTATTGATTAAACTCCCATATCTAATCCCCACCACCCTGTCAATGAACGCAGTACCTCCTAAATATTTTTCAACTACTACGACATCAACGAATCCCGAAGGATATTTTTTTTTAAATTCGAAATCATCTCTAATATTTAAAGGTTCGAACCCTGTAAAAAAACCTATAACATCATTCTCTTTCATTTTTTTATACTCTATATATGCCAAATCGATTTGAGTTCTCACAGCCTTAAAGCATTCAATGTTATATGGAATTTCCTTGTATTCAGCACCATGTGATAATGGGACTAATTTACCTCGCGCTGTGATCCCGTAAGTTCTGCTCCCATGAGCGATAATACGATCATAGAGAAAAATTAAGTTCGGTTCATCGAATGATTCAATTACGAAAGATATTGGTTCACATGAAAATTGTATTGGCTCATCATTGATTTTAAGGTCAGTTATAACATCAACCCACATCTCATGGTGGTATCTAAAACTTTTAATTTGCATAAGGTTGACTTTGACAAATTTTACAGATTGATTAAAATCCTCAAGAGTAATAGATCCATTTGGTTCATATATATAAGCAAATTCTTTCCCAGTGGTACCTACACATCTATCAAAGTGAAATGCGAACTCAGGAAATGCTTTACAAAGAAATTCACTATCTTTTTGGGAAAGACATTTGAAGCCAAAGTTATATTCACAATCTTGATTACCCCTCATATCTTCGTCCTTTATTAAATATCATCCTACTGCAGGTTGTGCCCCGTATGCCCCGTACTGAATATAGATATCCTCACATTGAATCATGATGTCAGCCTTTGTCATATTCAGTAACGGATTGAGTATTTCATCAATAAGTGCTTGGTCTCGCTCTTTTTGGTATTGCCCGGATGTGATCCATTCATCTCCATGAAACATAATTCCTGCAGACATCATGATCCCATCACCGATCCATTGATAAACGGAGCACCCAAAAATTGATGTCATTAACTTTATATCAGAAAACTTTACATCACTCGATACGCTATTGTAAAGAGGATGTTCCAATAGTTTGCTTATATTGATTATCGCGTTATTACGCACGACATCTTTGTGTTCATCAGTTAAATTCATATAATATCCTTAATCAAAATGGTTTACAATAATGCCCCGTTTCATTTTTGGGCTGCTATTGGGAAACTTTTTTAGAACAAAACAGTTGATATTGTCTTCAATAACATCAACTTCTTTGTTAAAGGCAGATTCATCTCGATTTGGGTTAAGGATGTCACTTTGGGATCTTTGCAGATAGCGTTCCGGCAGTAGTTCTCTTCCGCAAACAATTGATACTGTTTTGTCTTCGTCGTTGTGGTCGGTCACAATGGCATACCCTTTTTCCTCCATCTCTTTTTCCAATTCAAGATAGTCAGAATCTTTTAAAAACATTTCTACCTCATCATTACCCATCTTAAAAGACACAACTACCCCATCTATTATGTAAATCCAAGCCATTTTTTCACCTTTTAAATTTATTTTTTTGCTAATGCAGGTTTGATCTTGGCATACCATGCAATCTGTCCAAGCCAAAACGTATTGACACATACAATTGCGAGTCCGCCGGCGAAGCTGTACCATTGTCCCAAATGTGGATAGAAGTATAAATTCCAAAGACCCCAACAACTGAATAGGACCGTTGGTGCCCAATGCACCCCGTTGAGCTCTTTGTCTTTATAGAGCTGTCGAACGTTAAGCAGAAGAAAAAATGCACCCATTAGCTCGAAGCTTCCATTGATCATGTCCGGAGTCATTGTGCTTCACCATTTTGTGTTATTTCTTCATTGATTACACCCATCTTTAAGAGTTTTTCGATTTTTTCAGGTGTCATTTTTTTCATTCCTTTAAAAACTTCTGTTTTACCTCTTCTCTAAACACCGGATCACCGATTTCAGAGAGTTTTGAAAAAAGAGAATCCATCGTCGATAACACCTCTGCTTTTTTATGTTCAAGCAATAAATCTTTCACTTTTGACAATTCGGCTTTGATCTCTTTGTGAAAGAGATCTTTTTGTTCCCCATCTTTCATGTAGTGATCGATTTGATTGTCGAGAAATTGCAACCATTGAACCGCTTTGGCTTTTCCACCCTTAAACTCTTTCACAACACTCTTAAAAAAAGACAGGTCTTTAAGATGAAAAATAGCACCAATCATATTGTCAGTTACAGGGTAGGAATTAAATGATGTCAGAGCTTCATAGAATGTTTGCAGATAGTTATATGTGTCACCGGTTGCGTATACAAATTCTTTATTAATGCGATCACTATATGTCGAATAGTACGCGTCGGAAACAGCAGTATCATTCATACCCAAAAGCATATAGATTGAAAGAGGGAGATATCGGAAACAACTACACACATGATCCTCCACTAATGGATCGCCGTCAATCTTCATCTCCTCAAAACGTTTTAAAAACGTCTCGGCGTTTTCTTTTGATTTAGACCAATCTTTTATTCCACTACTGTCGGCGATGAGCTGATCAACTGCACTCTTTTGGTCAGGAGTAAGTATTACAGGTGTTTCCATTCTCTCATTCCTTTGCGCCGATTGCAGACAATACGGACTTGATTGATTCTTCGCCGGTATATTGACCCAAAAAAGTCAAACCATGAAGCTCAGTGGCCGTATGAGTGGTATAGTTTTTGAGGTTGTTCGTATACCCTTTTTTATGCATCGAGCTGTAGATGATTCTTGATTTGATACCGCCGTCGTGATACGTTAACGCATAGAGAATACATCCGGATTGATCGCGTTCCGCATATATGCTCCCGCAAAGCCCTTTTTCGTTTAAAGATACAAAACATCCCTCTGGCATATCAAACATGTGCGTGGCAATCGTATTGGCATACACATAACCGCTATCAAAGGAAGAATCTCCGTTGCTCTCAAGAATTTCAAATGTTTGTGATGCAGGAATAGCGATGCAATCCCCACAATCAAGAAGAGAGGGGCCGCTATAGCCCGGGTTATGCTCTTCTATCAAGCTTCCGGTCAATACGTTATTGGAATCAATATCGATCCCGCAGAATGTCGGCATTAGTCTTTTCATTGTATTCCCTCTTTATCTATAAGCTTATACACGTATACGAAGACATATTGATCTCCAAACGTTCCTTTACCGCCGATAGATTCCCAAAGGCTCTTAAACGATTTGACGGCTTCATGCTCATAGTAGTATGGAAATAGGCTTTTAAGACCGTATTTTGGGTAGAACACACCTTCGAGGATCGGATCGCTCATTGGCTCTATCCCCTCCGCCTTAGCATCTTCATTGCTGATTTCGTTAAGTTTCTCAAGTCGGACATCGACGATACGCACAAACGTCCGCAGCATTTCAGTGATACACCCGTTCGGCACTCCGCCCATGTGTTTTAACACCCAGTTGGTCGGTATGCCGTGCACCTCATCAAAGAACCGTTCAGGAAGTTCCATTGTCTCAGGTGTGCGTCGCTCATAATCCTCATCGGCTCTATAGAGGTATTTGATAGTATATTTGCCGCTCGCTGCATCGAGGGAATAGCTCTCGATTACGGCGGGTTCTCGTATCGCCACTATATCGCCTATTTTGTATGACAACTTTGCCCAAATGCTGTCTTTATGTTCTTCGCTATACCAAAGCGCACATGGATTTTCAAACCCCTGTATTCCCATAAAAACGTACGAATCATCTGGCGGTGAACATTTCTTTTTTTGATTGTTGAAGAATTTAACTATCCCTCTTCGTGTCTGTGTTTTGTCCCCTCGACGTGTAGCGGCGGTAAGCGGTGCGGTCATAGCTATGGTTTTCATATCATCAACCATGCATCGGTATATAAGGGCGATATGCCTCAACAGGACTATGCGGCTCGTTGCTCATGGTGTCCCTCTATATCACTAAACATTTTTAGTATTTCACAGCTTGCTTGAGTTAGAGAAACAACGTTGTCTTGGTTTTCTTGATCCAACAATTGTGCGTTATCCATGAGTAATTTCCGCTCCATGGAGTGTTTCTCTTTCATAAGCCGTCTATAGATCAATGCTTGATCGGCACATATTTCAAAAGCGAAGGATTTCATACGGTGAGTCCCTTCCCACAGTATGGACAATACTTAAAATGATTGTCTTGCGGAGTACCCTCAAAGAATTGGTGAACATTCATGCATCCTGTATCATAGACATTTCCATCTTCCATAGGCGAAGACATCCATCGGCATGTATCGTCGGAGCTTTCATTGCCGGCCATTGCATCGTACGCTTCTGTAAGAGCTGCCATTAGACGCGGGTTTTTGAACGATGCACCTCCGTCACGACAAATACGAACTTTCATTCCCATTTGGGCACCCTGCTTGCGTACTCCAAAATACAAATCGCCATTGCCTGCGTTATAAGCATAGAGCTCGTGCTTATCACCGCCCATATTGTCTTTATCGTCATCGCTTGGGTAGATTACGGTTTCAGTCCATTTCTCACGCATGACTCTCTCCTGCTATAGATAAAAAAATGATAACGTAAAAATTGTTTATTGTCAACCATATATTACGAATATAGTATATTTTCTTTTTGTGACTTTTTTATTTAATATTCCCCGCTATTTTAGTGTAATTGACAGTATAAATATTTATAAAAATGTTTTTTAATTTTTTTGTTTTTTTGTATAATGATGTCTAATTAATCAATCAAAGGATGTGAAATGAATACATCTCTTTCACAAGAAATAGTCTCAAAAATAAATAGTGAGCTTGTAAGGGCTTTACGTTGCTCTGACGCAGAAAACATCTGTCTCGACTGTGCACAGAAACAAAATAATTCTATTGTTTTAAACTCGCATTATAAATCTCCATGGACAATGGCTGATACTGGGGTATGTCTTACTTGCGGAGCAATTACAGATGTATTTTGTGAAGCTGTTATCAAAGTACAACAGAATTCAGAATTGGAAACAAAAGATTTTTTCGGTAATTTTCCACGTATACTCGGCGGAAGTGAATCCTTAAAACGCCACAATATATTTGCGAGTAAGCCTCATGCTAATTACGTAATATTCGATGTGAAGAGTAAGATCTATGATAGCAAGCCATCCAAAAATCAGTTTAATTGGAAAAGATGGACGTTTTTTGTGGGTGTGGCAGCGGGTATCGTTATTTCTGTTGCTTCAGTAATTAACTCTGAAAATTATCGAACCGATACGATTGTGGCTTTACAAGGACTTGAACCTACCAGAATAAAAGCGAACAATTTCATGTTGCATGATTATGAACAAATCAGCAATGCAAATATTCAACTCCCAATTAGTCAGGCCTTAAAAAAAGAACACCTTGAAACAATTCTCAAAAATGAAAAAAATGCTCTTGATGATGTTAAGACTTCTTTACAACCTCTCAACTATTACCGATCTCCAGAAAATGTAGCTTTGTTAATGAATGACGTAGCTGTAATTGATGCAGACAAAATGAGAATGCTTTATATGCTTATGCAGTATAAAAATGCTTATTTAAAATCACAAAAATAATCCGCAATATAAAGTAGCAGGTCTTTGCCCGGCTACCCATACATTACCTATTAATATTTAATATCTGTATAGAAATAGTGCTATAATATATCAGATCAAAAAAGGAGTAATGAATGAAACAACAAGTCGCAAAACAACGCGTTGCTGTGCGTCCTTATTTCAGCGGAAAAAATGTCAATGAAGCTCTAAAAGAAGCTGATATTGCACCAAAAAGCTTTTTTTCAAAATACGCGATTAACGCGATAGCAAAAACTACTCCTTGTCTCAAGAAATGGTGATGAGACCTAAAGCTTTTATCTTTGCCGGGGCTAATGCATCCGGTAAATCCACATTTATTAGTACCCTTTATGCCAACGGCTTGTTATCAGGGGAATTTATTAATCCGGACAAGATACTCAAAGAAGAGCTCAAATTAGAAGAGACTATAGAAAATTACCAAAAAGCTTTCAACATTGGCGAAGAGCGTCGAGAACAATGTTTGCGTGAAAAACGGGACATGGTGATAGAGACTGTATACTCTACGCAAGACAAAATTGATTATGTTGAACGCCTGAAAAAAGAAGGCTATCAAACAACATTGGTTTATACAGGAGTTGAAAATGTACAGATCAATGCTCTTTATCTCGTAAATCGAGTTCTTAAAGGCGGTCATGATGTTCCAATTAGAAAACTCATCGATCGCAGAATAAGATCGTTCGATAATGCTTCTAAGAGTCTGCATCTTTTTGACTGTGCAATTTTTGTTGATAATTCAATGCCCGGAGAAACCCCAGTTGTATTGAAAAGTATTGCCATGGGGAATATTTGCTATCTTGGTGATAATTCGCGTGATTTAACATGGCTTGAAAACATTATAAAAGGACCATTGTCGGCAATGGATGAATCAATGAAGTCACACCCAATAGCTAAAGAACATTTGGCTTTCTGTGAACTCATCAGAGTTACGATTAATGACAACTTCATGTCCACGACTGAAATGTCATACGAAGAAGTTAATGCGGCTCTTGGAATAAGTGTACAACAAAGCAATGGCTTCTTTGATAAAAAATCACCAACCCCGAATCATACTCATACAGCAACGCGAAAATTATAACCCTTTAAAATATTCTCGCGGCTATTGCCCGAGAATGAGCTTGGTCCCATTTCGTTACGCTGCGTATACATCTCCCGACTTTTCAAGATCCAGCACTAAATAGTCAGCTCCGGATTTAATCGCTTTTTCAATCATCTTGAGAAGACGATGAGGTACCTCATCGTTAACCCCTTCACTCAGTTCTTCATTGATCTCTTCAAGCAGATATGCGATTATCCCATCTCCTCTGATCTCTCCGCCGGCATATCCTTCAAGTTCTGCGATACGCATATATTCAATGCACTGAATATAAGTGCTTTCTGCTACACGAATATGTGCCTCACGACCGATAATTTCTTCATCTGCAATAATGTCTTTTAAAACCATTTGAAAATAAGTACCTTTTTATTTATGATCTCATCTCGTTTTTAGTCATATTCGTGACCACTTCAATTGTAAGAACCGTTGCATCCGGAAATTTCTTTGACACTTTTTCCAGTTCGTGTAAGGCGTTCTTATGAGTGTCATAAAAAGGGACCTTTGCATAGATTCCAACTTCACTTTCCTGAACGATTGCTTCGATGCTCTTAAAGCGCTCTTGAGTGTGTTTCACATTGATTGATCGTGCAGTATAGTGATCTCCGAGTTCTCGGGCTCTTACGTTCGCTACATGGAGCCGGAAACGGAAATATTCCGCCGATTCTATCTTCTCTTTATTCGCAATGTGCTCAGGAGTTTTTAAAACGGCATATACTGTCCCAAACGGTTTGGTAGGCATTTTATTTTCATTGGATTGCATAGATATCCCCTTTCTCAGTTCATAAGAATTTTGGCCGTTGCGATACCACGGTAACGCTCATCGATCAAAGTCAGCAGCGTAGTGACAAAAGTGCGGTACTCGATGCTCAGACCGCGTACAAACATTTTATTTTGCGATCGAAGGAATGTTTCAAATGACTGCACAGAATTCATCAGCATGTCGACACCAAGAAAATCATTGATATCAAACATCATATTGATAATTTCGGCTTCGAGTTTACATAACCCCTTTATCATCTCAATGTCTTCTATTGGTGATGTTTCTATTTCTCGCATACTTTTTCACTCCTCAAACGCAAATTGCTCTGCAGTATCTTCAACGATCCGCTTGGCAATAATTTCGTATTTTTTTGCAATACCTTGTGTTGCTTCGTCCACTTCTTTTAGATACTCTTCTCGGTTTTTGTTGAGCCGATCCACAAGACACTGCGCACCTTTCTCCGATGCAAAATAATCGGTCACCGCTTGCTTCGGCATCTGTTTACGAGAGGTATCCGTAGCACAAAAACCGATTCGATAGTTATTGCCGGTCTCTGAGCCGATATAAGCAAAGTAATGTTCGGACAAAAGCCCTTTGCATGGGGCAGATTTGGCGACGGCGATTTTGAGCTTTTTTCGAACATCAATTGTCTCTTTAACCTCATCGATGATTTGCCCGAGATCCTCAAGAGAAAACTTTTCGGCTTTTTTTAAAAATGAGATCTTCTCAAATTCTCTTTGACACTCCGGACAAAAATCAACACGTCCCCCAAGTATCATCATCTCGGTTGATCGAAAAGTTTCAAACTTGACATCCGTAAACGAATGGGGAGTAATCCCGCATAAATAAGTGCCGTCTATTGCAACATGTGTTACTTTGTCGACTGAATATAATGTAGTTTCCAACTTACGCTCCTTCCAATTGGGTATCTTGATAACCGGAACCAGCAGAAGGAACTTGATTTTTTTTCTTATTACGTTTACGCTCGCCGTCTTTTCTCCACTTCTCACGCATCTTTTCAGCACCTTCAGGATTTTGCATCTTGTTTTGATATTGTGCGCGCCCTCTTTCGCGTGAACGTTCTATCGCTGCAGGATCCTCTTTGACCTTGGCCGTACGCTTCGGTTGCCGGGATCGGTCATACTCTCGAATCTTTTCAATATTTTTATTCCGATATTCACGAGCTTTGGCACGATGTTCCTCCCACTGCTCAGGGGTCCAATCTTTGCGCTTTTCACGCTGTTTACGATTGTACTCAGCAACTTTATCTTTATTGCTCTGTGCATACTCACGATTTTTTTCAAGCACCTTTTTTTTGTTATTCTCGTAATATTTTTTAAAATAACCGCTTCCTCGGCGACTATCTCGTTTTTGTTCGTCGATACGTTCTTTATTCTTTTGATAATACTCAGAAGAATAAGCATTTGATTTACTCTTCTTTTCCTCATCGCTCAGTCGAACCATCGGTTTCATCCCCATCGAGCGACGCTTCTTCTCAGCAAGAAGTCGATTTTGTTCACGACGGCGATCCGCTTTTTGTTCAGGGGTTAAATCCTCTTTGACTTTACCCTCTTCCTGACGCTTTTGATGGTACCGTAGGCGCGCCTGCTCTTTGCGATGCTCTATTCTCTCCTCATCATTTGAAAATACAATTCGGCGCGATGTACGGTTAGTCTCATATCTTTCTTTTGCTTTTCGTTTTTGTTCTTCACTGCGAAGAGCTTTTTCCTCATCAGTAAGTCTGGTCCGCGTGCCGGTTGTTTTTTTGGTTCGTTCGTAGTATTCTTTTGCATATTTCCGCTGACGTTCCGCGCGCTCTTCAGGAGACAACTGAACACGAGAAAGTTTTTCTTTTTTTTCTTTAGGCTCTTTTTTAAGACGGGGTTGCGCACCTGTTGCTTCTCTACGCTGCCGTTGATACTCCCGTGCACGTTCTTTCTTTTGTTCAGGTGTCAATGGGACACGCTTGATTTTTTCAACCTTTTGAGCCTTCACAGGCTTCGGTTTTTCAACCTTTACTGAAACAGGTTTATTTTTAACGGCCGGAGCAGTTCTCTTTCTTTTGCCTCTAACTTTTTGAATGGTTTCAATTGCCGACTTTGCCATTTCGCTCAGTACAGGTGCGGGGGCTTTTCTTGCTTTTGACGCTTCCTCTATGCTTATACGCTGTTCCTCGCGTTCCTCTTCTTCAATAAGGCTTCCAAATACGCTTCGCTTGCTTCCGGGCTTAATCTTGAGCTCTCTACACTTTGCGACATATTGGGCATAAAGTTGGTCAATTTTCACGGCACACCCCTTTATTCAATTGCGATAAAAATGTTTTTTAATTTTTGCATCAGCGGTAGAATTTACTTTCGGTTCAATGATCCCGTTCTCGGTAGAATATTTTTTACGACTGATGCTATTCACAAAATCAAGAGACTTTTGAGTTCCACATACGGAATAACGAATTGGATAGGTTAAGTCTTTGAATATCCTCTTCGCCTTACTGTATGAAACCGATTCAGAATCCATGTCTTCATATTGAACATAGACGTCACTTGCATTAAATTCAATCAGCATGATTTTTTTGCCGTCAACATTTGTGCTCATTGGCGTTTTCCTTTTTTGGCTTTTTTATCTTTTTTTGTTTTTTGACTTGAACGATCAAGAAGCGCACGAATCAACATCGCTTCATGTTTTTGAGCAGGCATCAGTGCTGTATCAGGTTTCATCGTTTGCCATGCCCTCGAAGGTATGTGATACGGGCTTCTTGCGGAATTGTATACATGCCGTCTTTTTTGGTGAGCTGGATTTGCAGTCCTGTATATCCGCTGTGCAGATCAAGTTTGGAAACGATGTTGTCAAAAGGCAACATCCCAAGCATGTGCCCCTCGATAATATCTCTGCGACTGAATACAAGCGTTAAGGTGCCGGTATGGACGTTTTCGTTGAACATGTTCAACAGCTTGCGGTTGGTATGAACTCTTTTTTTAAACATGCGCACTCCCTGCAAAATTAAAATGATCAAACAGCGTCGGCCGATGAATACGCCGCGCCAAGTTGCCTTCATGAAAGGCGTGAAGCTTCGGAAGGATGAAGTTATCGATCGCATTCGAACAAATTTCTACCAAGTGGGCTTTGCGCCCTACCCCGAGAGCTGCTTCAAGCATATTTCCGGATCCGGCGAATAGATCAAGAACCCATTGACCTTTTTCAGTAGCCTGAGCGACCATTTGCTGAAGCATGGCAACCGGCTTTGCAGTCGGGTATCCGCCGTAACGGGCAAGCTTCGGGCGTTCCAGAGCGAAGTCGAGGCGATAGCTTCCATCGTCGGTGCAGTCGCGGACTTTTCCGTCGGTGGAGAATGCCATGATGATCTCAGGCGGCATATCGTGCTGCGCCATATTGCAAACCTTTCCGGTCGAGGTGAGCTTCATGTAGCTGCCGATATCGTTACATTGGGGTGACGTCTGATCAAACATACGGATATATCTCTGAGCTTGAGGGGCGGAGCTTTTGCCGCCTGCCATCATAAAATACACTTGACTGTTACTACTTCTCAACATCCCTTCGATCGCTTTAAGTATTTCGCCGAACTCCTCGGGATCGATGAGGTTGTAGTCGGCCATATTACGTTTAGGGTTGGACCCGCCGCCGCGTTGTCCACCGGTGCGATAAGGTACGTCGAGAAAGATGAGGTCATAGAAGATATTCGCTTTCTTGATCTCAAAAACGTGTTTGCGGCTGTCAGCCTGCTCAACGATCGCTTCAATCTCCGCTCCGGCAAGAATATAACTCCCTTTGCCGGTACGGATGACGGTACCTTTTAGATTTTCATATACACGGGCACGGATTGAATGTTTTTTATATGCATCTCCGAACTCTCGATAGAGATCAGACATCGTGAATTGTTTATGATCCTCGATGTAATGCAAAATTTTGGAAGCAAGTGTCGTTTTCATATTTATGCGCTTTTTAAGCAACCGCTTTGTACTTGTTGTTGGGCAATATATTTCCCGAGGAACGAGAAAAAATCGAGTACATTCCCATTTACAAAATCGATTTCAACGATTTTTTGCTTGACGGTCTCCTTCGTATGTGCATCCGAGTAACATACTTGATCTACGATTGCACCGACAGATACCATGACGAAGTTATTGCTGATATCGTATTCAAACGTATGCTCTACGCCAATCCCTTTTTCATCCAAGAAAGTTTCGAGCCACCCCCGAAACGGATCCGCATTGAAATTGATTTTTGCGCCCAATTCTTCGATAGAAATTTCAGGGGTATCAAACAATGATCCTCTCGTTCCAACATAAAGCGCTTTTCCATAGAGCTTTAACCCATCTGTGTAAAAACACGCTTGGTCTTCTTTAAACAACCCCTCTTCGTCGACTACTAATCGATCGCCGTTATTGCCGAACGAAGGACTGACTGTTTCAATCATGCTGCATCCAAGCAATGAATAAATATTTTTTAGCTCATTTTTCCCGCGTTCCACATTTACGGATAATATGGTTTGCGTAAACGGATCGATCAAGATCGCCGAATAAGTAGACTTTGTCATGTTTTCTCCTCTGCTCATAGGCTTCCGCCGATTGAATTGCGCAACCGTTGCAACGCCGGTACATCATTTTTTGGTGTACAGCTTGGATACACTCCGCTGCACCACGCTTCTCTCAATGCACTTCGCCAATGGTGACCCTGCGTTTTAACAAAGTTAGCAAGTGCCGCGCTGTACTCATATACAGTTCGTCCGATTGTTACGGCATCTTCTATTTCGATAGCTTCTTTGATCCCTATACGGTCCGTTTTGTTTTTGGCCTGATCTTCATTAGAAACAACGTACATCTCATCTCCGTCGATTAAATGTATTACTACCATTGTATTCACTCCTTCACTCAAAAATAGATTTTTTTTATGATTTGAAAATTTTACTACTTTATTTTTTATTTGTCAATATATTATTACCTATTTGGATAGGTTTATATTGACATTTATATTTTTTTACATTAATATTGTGTCACTCAAAATCAGAAGGAGTCGACAAACATGGATGCAAATAAACTAAAGTCGCTTGATCTCGCGATGAAGCAAATCGATAAAACATTTGGAAAAGGAACACTTATGCGTCTCGGTGATAAAGAGATTGAACCCATTAACGCGATCAGTACCGGTTCTCTCGGTTTGGATCTCGCACTTGGAATTGGGGGCGTTCCGGAAGGACGCGTTATCGAGATCTATGGACCAGAGAGTTCGGGAAAAACAACGCTTAGTCTTCAGATTACGGCAGAGTGCCAAAAGAACGGCGGCATTTGTGCGTTTATCGATGCGGAACATGCGCTTGATATCGGATATGCAAAAAATCTCGGGGTTGACGTAGAAAACCTCTTAGTATCTCAACCGGATTACGGTGAGCAAGCCCTTGATATAGTTGAAACAATTGTGCGCAGCGGAGCGGTAGACCTCATCGTAGTGGATTCCGTTGCGGCGCTTACCCCTAAAGTGGAGCTTGAAGGGGAAATGACAGATCAGCAAGTGGGCGTACAAGCACGTTTAATGTCAAAAGCTCTTCGCAAACTCACGGGGATCCTTCATAAAATGAACTGCACCATCATCTTTATTAACCAGATCCGCATGAAGATCGGAACCATGGGGTATGGCTCTCCTGAAACAACAACGGGTGGGAACGCTCTTAAATTCTATGCATCGGTCCGCATCGATATCCGTAAAGTAGCTACATTGAAAAATGGTGATGCTCAAATCGGTAACCGAGTTAAAGCAAAAGTTATCAAAAACAAAGTTGCCCCTCCATTCCGTCAGGCAGAATTTGATATTATGTTCGGCGAAGGAATCTCCAAAGAAGGAGAGCTTGTTGATTACGGCGTCAAACTGGATGTCATCGACAAAAGCGGCGCTTGGTTCAGCTACGAGGATGTAAAACTCGGGCAAGGACGTGAAAACGTCAAACAAAAATTTAAAGATGAACCAGAACTCGCCAAAGCAATTGAAGGCAAAATCAAAGCGGTCATGAGCGGATCGGAAATCATGGTTATGAGCGAAACGGAAGCTGCTGAAGCAGATGAACAATAGAAGGGGTTTAGCATGAAAAACGGTGGTAAATTACCAGTGGGGAAACTTCCATGGCAAAAAAGTGAAATAATTGTTGTTGCCAGTCTTGCATTAATATTTTTGGGGACTATAGTATATGCGCTTTCCCATATTGTTGCTTTGGGTGGATGGAAGTGAGAAAACTATTTTTTGGAGACCCATTAAATCAAAAAGGATCAAGTAGATGCCCACGGTAATCGAACTCGACCCATCTTTCCGAAAAAATGGAGTTTGGGATACTCACACCGCCCTAAAAACCGTGAATCATGCACACTATTCAGCGTATGATTCAGATCCATCGTGTGATTTGATGATTATTGAAACAGGAGATGGCAAATTTTACATCGGTGAATCATTTGACGGTGATGGGCGGGGGCATCCAAAAGTTTTTAGTGAAACATGTGAGAACGGCGTTGTAGAACTGTATGATTCACTCAAAGAGGCGCAAGACATAATTCTTTTAGTGCTTTCAGAACTGACGGGCAAGTCTTTCAACCGAAATTCAGCCTTAGATAGTCTGTTGGTTTAACCTAAAAAAGGAAATTCAGATGGAGCAAGATCCAAAGCGAAAAATTCGAAGAAAAGACCTTATAAAAAAATTATCCGAGATGCAGGACAATAAGGTCGTCAACGTCGATTACATGCAAATTATGATAGCTTTGACACCATACGTTTATGGTCGCTTTAATATTGACGACAAAGACGAAAATATTATCTGGTTGACCGAAACAATACAGAACGTGGGATATGATGTCACTTATAACGATAAAGAGGAGTTGTTTTGCATCCAAAAGCACTAATTGAAAGTATAAACAACGCTCTAATGCATGAACCGATGTTTTTGGAATATTTTCAAGAATTCCATCATATCAACGGTCGGACCCATACTGAAGTTCATAATGATTGTGACATTGAGGTCTTGGAAATTCGCGGTCAGGAATCGGATAGTGAATTGACAAGTTTTAAAATGTTAAGAGTATATATCCCAAACAATCATGAAGTCGTTATTCCAAATATTATAATGATGGGGAGAATGCGTAAAAAAGGGTTTGGTATGAAAATGATTGAAATCATATACAACTTATCGACCGAACATGGTTATCGCCTTTTTATTGATGAAATGGTGCCAAGCTTCTATAATAAGATGTTACGAAAAGGTGCCGTGCCAATAAACGACGAAGCCGTAGAAATTGTCGAAAACACACAATTGTTTTCAAATAGAGAAATTCAATAAGATTAAACATGAGTATAACTGATCGCAAGCCTGTGCAAAGAAGGATATTTAGTTGTGAAGACTGATTCCACGAAACCCATCAACATCCAATCGATTATCAATGATATGGTATTTGATCTTGGACTCAGCAGTGAAACACAGCTATGTGATGTCCTTGAAATCTCTCAAGGGGCGATATCGCAATGGAAAAAGCGAGGTTCTATTCCGGGCAAATACAAAAAGATTATTGATTCTATAGTAGAAAATAGACAAAAAGCGGCAGAAATAATCACTTCTGTAAAAGTATCGACCTCAGAAGTTGGAAATGCCATGGGGATGAAAGGAGAAAATTCAATCTACAAATTTAGATCAAGAAACCCCTACCTCTATAAACTCATCGAAGATGGTCTTCGGTTGGAAAAAGTTTCCGGAATAAGCTACGCCAAAAAGATGAAGAAAAAGTAGGAGCACGCGCTCCCCTACTTGTTTTGTGATAGTAGCAGAGGTGCCGTTACATCAAGCTCTTTGCAAGAACGAAGCTCCTCGTAGGATTGAGCGGTGTTTACGCATGACTGCATTTTCTGAATTAAGACCTGTCGTTGTTTAACCTTCTGCAAAACATCCAATTTATATTTGAAAAATTCAGGGTTAGCATTTGAAACGTGCGGTACATTCGCATGGGTATATCCGGTTACAGCTAACGCCAGCGCAAATGTCATTAATATCGCCAATAGTATTTTCATGACTAAAAATTAATACTCAGGCGAAAAATTATTACTATTGCCAGATTGATTAACGGTTTGAGTGACCCCGTTATTCAACTGCATTGTGCTGGTGGTCCCCATTGGGCTCATTCTCCGTTCATCGCCGATACGATGAGGTTCGCATTGTTGTAACTCTTCACGGCTCGTTGCGCTTGCAATACAGTTTTGACGTATTTGGATACGCTGAAGCATCTGCGCTTTATGTTGTTGAAAATTCATCCCCTGATCCATCACACGATTATTCATCATCCCGGAACTGTTTTGCAGGTTGCGACGATATTCATTGATATTGATCGGCTGTGGTCGGGACGGTTGAACTTGCTGTACCTGTTGAATTTGCTGATCCTGATCGGAGCCATATTCCTCCGCCGAAACGACACTGGACAAAGAAAGCGCCGTCATGAGCGCAACAGACTTTAATACGTTTTTCATCGTGAATCCTTTTTGGTAATTTTGATGTTGTTATTCTGCGATCTGCAGATCAAGATAACGGTATAAACCGACTTGTTCAAGGCACTGCAAAGACAGACCTGACTTGATGACATGGGTAACAATATTTTCCTTGTTTACATGACTGTAAATATACTCACGGATAAAATCGTTGATCGTCTCATAATTGCTTATATCGCCGATCCGTTGAAGCATCGATACGCCGGTTAAATTATCAATCGTCATCGCAATACTCATCAGAATTTTATGTGCTTCATTTTGTGGAAGTTCACTGTAGGTATTGAGCGGCGGGATGGTGTATTTCAGCATCGAGCGTCTATTCATAAATTTTTACTCCTTCCGACGGTAACCACATACTTAAACACCATATTTTGACCAATCTCTACACTCGTTCGTTTTGCGGATTTGCTTCAAGAAGCATTCGATCAAGTAACGAAAAGAGCTCAGAGCTGCTTTTTTCCATCTCGGTGACATAAGAAAGTATGTTCCCTTTTGACTCAGCGGTCAGACAATCCTGTTTAATGATACATTCGGATGCTTTTTTGGCACTGTCATGCACCATGGCGTGATGCCGATCAATTGTTTTAAAAGATGGTGTTTGACCGAAAGAGGATGAACCTACCCCCGAGTGATACCATTTACCGAAACGGCACTCGGTGTGTCCGACAATCTTTTTCGATTTTTCCTGATCCATATTGACGATCGCCGAATAAACGGTATGCTTAAAAACAATATGATCAATCTTCGCCGTCATAATAAATAAAGCGTCATTGATAAGTTTTGCCCAATGCCCTACTTTGCTTGAGGTTTGAGCAGCTTGACGCAGTACGACTTCAAAGTCGGTGATCCCTTTTTGGGCACCGGAAGCAATATCGGAGATTTTTTCCGCATTTTCGTTCACGGCTTCGGATTCTTGACGCAATGTTTGAACCGTAATGGATATCTCTTGCGTTGCTTTTTGTGTCCGTTCCGCAAGTTTGCGGACCTCATCGGCTACAACCGCAAACCCTCTTCCATGTTCCCCTGCTCTTGCCGCTTCGATTGCTGCATTCAACGCAAGCAGATTGGTTTGATCCGCAATGTCTTTAATAAGGTCGGCAACCGTTCCGATTTCACTTGTACGCTGGTTTAACGCGTGAATCGTATCTTGTGAACCGACAATCAGTTCAATCAAATAATCAAGGTTATGAACAATTTGTTCGATCTCTCCGACACTGGCCGATGACTCTTCCGCCGATTGCATCGCAACCTCATTGATTGTATTTGCGTGACCGGCACTGACTGTGATGTCGCCTTGAATCATTCCAAGCCCAACTGCAATACCGCCGCTGGCTTTATCGAAAGCATGAGAGAGCTCGCCCTTCATTTTTTCACGAAACGACTCCGCAATACTGACGGCGGCATTGCGAAACATTGTGCCTGCAACTTTAATCCCTCCGCGATAACCGGATGTAAATACGGTTCGGTCTTGATTTCCCGCATCCGCTGAAATAATTGTTGCCTGTACATCGCGAAGGAACTGCTCCATCTGATCGAGTAGATCATTCAGCCCCCATGCGACGGATGAAAGAATATGTTCATCGGGAATGGACGTAACACGATTTGATAAATCACCGCCGCCCGCTTTAACGAGAACGTCACGCATTTGGCTAATAACACTATCGTTTAAAATCTTCGTGCATGCATCCCGATTCCCATCGGGGATAAGAAACCCTGCAGCAAGAAGCACAATGCCGATAGCGCCGGGTATATATAAACCGACAATCAGCAGATACACCGATAAAGACAGAAGCGCGAACGCAAAAAGGATCTTTTGATTACTTTTGAAGACGGAGGACAAAGTCATGATAGGTTAATCCCTTTTCTGTGAGTATGGTGTTTAGTAGTTTTTCGGATGCGGTTACTTCGCCACGTTGTTCGGCTTCATGCAACTGCCTGTAAAGGTCAGGTATAACCCGTAGCGCTTGATCGCTCGGCCGACGTCTCACCGAATGATAGTCCTTGAAAATACCAGATTCATCGAATGTGCAGGTGACATTGGCAAAAACCCAATAATAAGACCCGTCTTTTGCAAGATTTTTTACATAGGCGAATATCTCTTCTTTTTTATTGATCGTTTCCCATAACAGCTTGAAAACTGCTTTTGGCATATCTGGATGACGCAGGATTGAATGTGGTGATCCGATTAATTCAGATTCGTGATAACCGGAAATTTTGATGAAGTGTTTATTTCCGTAAGTAATGCGGCCGTTACGATCGGTTTTTGAAACGATAAAATCATTTTCCTGCAACCGTATTTCGTTGGATGTTGGACGCGGCGACTGATGATGCATTCTTCCTCCTTTATTCAATTGAATTGGTACGATCACTTCCACTTAGCCGATAGGGTCCAGATATTCCAAGAGTCGAAGGGACAAGTGTAATCGTGGCAAATACGGTGGTGTTTTTCCGTGGGTCAATAATCGCTACGACCCCTTTTCGAGGAAAAGGAGCAACATTAGGGTTGGGTTCGGTTTTTTTCATATCAGGTACTCTACAATAAAATGCACGTAAGAATAACAAAAAAAATATAAAAGTATTTTTTTATTTATTTTTTGTATCATTTGATGAACAAAAAAAAGGAATAAAATGGCTGGCGGTACATCCATGAAATCTTTTGCATCAGCTTATGCTCAGGCAAACGGTCTGCTTCCCAATTCATCACCGGCCAAGGGCGGACGCAATAAACATGGTGCTAAAAAAACCAACGTTGATGGGATCACTTTTCATTCAAGAACGGAAGCACGCTTTTACACCCGTCTAAACATGCTTTTAAAAGCGCGGCAGTTGGTCAAACTTGAGTTGCAGCCAAAGTTCATGCTGCAGGAGGAATTTATTGATGGAATCGGTGAAAAACACAAGCCGATCTATTATGTAGCTGATTTCAAAGTGACGTTTCCAGATGGCAGAACAAAGGTTTATGATACCAAAGGAGATAAGACACCCGACTATGTCTTGAAAAAGAAAATGTTCATTTTCAGATATCGCGATGAGGTATTTGAAGAAGTTTTTTTTCCCGATGAACATCCAGTCGTTCCGGATCCATTACTACTCGATAAAATTCTTGAAATACGTTCTGCTGCCAAGCAACGTTCGACAGAGTGGGAAAACAAATACATTAAAAAATGATCTTATTTTCAAGGAGGAATCAAATGATTACATAAAAATGCGCATAGCATTTCCAAATCTTCAGCTATCATTTCAATAAATTTTACACCGAAAGGATTCATATCATGAATAAAGCACAATTCGTAGAGTTGGTTCAAAAAAGTGGCGGATACAAAACAAAAGTTGAAGCAGAAACAGCGATCAAAGCATTCACCGATGCAGTAACAGAAGCGCTTGTCGCAAAAGAAGAAGTTTCTCTTGTAGGGTTCGGATCGTTTAAAGCGGTACCTCAAGCGGCAAAATCGGGAAGTGTTCCGGGTAAACCGGGACAAACCTATTCAAAACCTGCGACTACTATTCCAAAATTTTCTGCAGGCAAAGGGCTTAAAGATTCCGTGGCGTCAGGTCAATAAATACTGCTAACATTCGTTAAAGCTCCGGGCACCCGGAGCACTCTCCATTCTTCCATGTCTCCCCTTTTTTTAATAAAATAAAAAAAATTATTTTTTATATGCTAAAATACTTTTAGGCACAGAAAGGCCGGCCGCTTCCGCCGTTATGGTATGGTGAATTTTCTGATCGTATTACAAAATTGGTTGCTTTAAGCGTTATTCGCGAAAACACACATTGAAACGGAAGCATCATTGTATTTAACTCCGACAGGAGTGGTTTTCGCTACTGAATAACTTTAAAGGAGCCTATTATGGCACACAAAGACGATACCCACCCAATCCTCCAAGAAATCAAAAACACCGCCAAAGATCATCAGGCATTCGAAAAAGAAAGAGGCAAAGACCTCATCTATGGCCATGCTCTTGATATTGCATCGAAGCGACTCGTAAACGTCGATTGGAACACCGCTTGCGCCATGGCAAAGAACGGCACTCTATCATTAAACAATGAGCCGATCAAAAACGAACCATTGTTCCAGATCCATTACCCAGAAGTTCGCGAAGGGGTTTTATTCCCTCATCAGATTGAAGCGATGAGCCGTCAAATGGAACTCGGGACTTTTGATGGCAAGGGTAAAACAATGTTTATCCCTGAATTTGTAACTTCACCATCAAAAGAAGTTACTGAAGCTACAAGGGAAACGTTGAAAGGTTTAGTGGAGAGCGGCGAGATGATAGATACTGCCGGAATAAGTGGAGTCGAGTTTATTAAAGCTTTTAAAAATATGGCTGATCAACAAAATGAAAATCTTCAACCTTTCCATAGAGAGAGCAGAACTCCTTATGTCATTACTGCAGATGGGGCTTATCCTTTATTTGAAAAAGCTGCTCCTCCACCAGTTCTTTATGAAGATGTAACAAATGCAATAACTCATGCTGGAAGAACGACTATCGTTCATAATGTAGATATCCCAAATGCTAACGCCCCAATGCACACTGCCGCATTACCGCAATATTTGGAAGCGGTAGAGCGGATTTTTAAAGAGTATGCCCAAAGATATGACAAAAATATACTTTTCCCAATAAACTTAAAGGATCTATTCCAAGTCTTAGAAAGTGATGATGATATAGCTGCCATTATTGAGCAGATTTATGAATCAGCGAGAAAAAACAATATAGGGCTGTTATTGAATATTACCTCAACTGATGACTTAAAAGCAAAAATTGATATACCTGAAATTGTTCTAATAAATGAGCATCAAAAACGGACAGCGTTCAAGCCATTCGACATCCCTGAGAAGATGCTCACCGAGTTTAGAAAATACGCAGGGTTGATAACGAATCATTCGTTGGTTATTGGCAAAACCAGAGACGCAGGCAAATCATTCTTTCCTGATGACATTGGAATGCATAAACAGCTTATTCATAAAATGCTGACTGATTTAAGAAAGCATGGGGGGAGTCAACAAAAAGGCAATCAGAGCTTTTTCAATCACATAAACAGCAAACACATAAAGTCTAATTTCCGAAAACCAAGATAAAGGGCGGCTCAATCGCCCTTTAATTTATATGGAACGGATTGAACGAACCGCGTCTTGTATTTGATCAAAGTATTCAATCACTCCGGAGAGAATATACTGGATCGTTTTTCTCATATCGTGATGCCACATATCATGATCACGATCGAGCAGATATTGATGAGTAATCCCGCAGAGCTCAAAAGCTCTGTTATCAACAGACCCATCAAAATCGAATTTAACCACCCTCCCCTCTTTCACCTTTGGAAGCTGAGTTTCGATCGCCGCGTCCAGTATAGTTCGAAGAATCTTCCCGATGCTCTTGCCGGTATGTCGTTCAATGTGTTCGATATAAGGACGCATGCCCTCTTCCATTTGAAACAGGTGCACAGCATTGCTATGTCGTCGGGCGACCTCATCGGCGCTTTCGCCCGCGATCTTCTTACGGAGAAGGTACTCTTCACGATTATCGATATCGAACAATTGAGACATAGGAACACCGGGACCGGAGAACGTATGCAATCGATCGGCAATCGGTATATTGAGCAACACTTGAATAACATTGACCTCGAATGTACTGTCCCCGTCAATATTCAACATAGTGTCCAGTATATTGAGTATCGTCTTGGATGGCATATCGCATGCAAGATCACCGATCGCAAACATATCAGGCGCAAGGATCCGCGCCTTATCATAGACTATCGGGAGAATCGCACCGGGCGTAATCGATTCAAGCCGTCCGGAAACAATCTTCCAATTCGGGAAAAAGAACGTATTGTACATGCTGATAAGCTCTATTGCCGGGCGCGGATCTTCTTCTGAATAAGCAACCGGCAACACCATAAAGTTTTTGTACATCGGAACCCCGATCGCTTTCATAAACGAATTGAGCTCTTTTTGAAAATCGCTTCCATTCATATATGAGTTGAGTTTTTTTTGAAGATCATTCCCGATGTCATCGGATCTGTCCGTTTCAAGATGGACTCTAATCTCTTTTTTGCCCCCACTATATGACAAAGTGCCGATCTTCATCCCCCTGCTCTTTAAAAATTGGATGATCTCTTTTTTATGAATGATGAGCTTTGCGAGAGGCTGACCGGATCCGACAAACTTAGGTGCATTATTGAGAGATTCAGGCTGCAGCGCAAAAGATTGTTTCAATGCATGATGGTTTGAATGACCAAGGGTTTTTGAAAGCATATCAAGCAGCTCGGTTCGTTTGATGTCGATCGGCGGCGTCATGGATTTAAGTCTGCTGTGAAATCTTCCGTTAGCGGCTTTTAATAACTCGTAGGTAGATTCTCGGCCGGAGAATGAGACATCGAAGAGCAATTTGGTTTCGTCTTCATTGATCGGATAGCCTGCTTTGAGTAATTGTTGTGTGATTGAGTCTGCCATGGCAGAAATGTTAATTGTAGGCATGTGGGTATGTGCGTGTTGCATGGTTGTATCTCCATAGATATTTCATAAAGGTCTGATATTCGGATTTTTCCCCACTACCCGTATGACCTTATATCCAGTCAATACGACAACATCAACAATATCAAGACTTTTCAGCAACCGAACATTCGGCGGGGAAGCAGGCCAAGTCAAAAGCACCGCATAAATTATAGCATATAGAACTTGTACACTTTTTTTAAAAGGCATGATATAATTCTTATCGGCCGACAGAAGCCTATCCGTTCCCGCCTCGATGAGGTATGGTAAACCTGTTATAACTTTTTTGGTTCGTCTCTTTGTTGCTTTAAGCGTTTACGATGAAAGCACAAACTGAAATCCAATGGGAACTGTTTCATATTGCAATCGCAATACATAGTTTGTGTTACACATCATTAACATTTAAAGGAGCATAGAATGCAACCCCTTTTCCCAAATCTTACATTCGAACAACTGCGTCAGGCAAAGAAAAATGCCCAATCATCACTCGGAGCTCTCGGGATCGATTTAACCAGCTCGACTATCGGCAATCATGTCGCAAATATCTTTGGTTATCATGACTGGAACGCTGCAAGTGCAATTACGAAGAAAAATTCTACTGTGAGTTCCATGGCGTCAAATGTTGCTTACAACGCATCGATTACACAGGCGACTAAGACAGAACCCCTACTCTATCAATTTAGAAAACCAAAGCGAAGCGGCATAATGGATTATTATAGAGAACTTGTCAATCATGAGCTATCATTTTCCGAAGAAAACCTTTGGAATGCGAAAGATATCCACTTTGTTCCTACTGAATCAAATGCCTTATTCGGTGTTACAGGTCATGGGAAGACATTCATCATGTTGGATTGGGCTAATGCACTCATAAGCGATCCAAAAGGTATGCCATTTGTATACTTTCTCAAACAAGGCCATTTTATGCGAGGTGAAAATGGTAATCTTAAAATGTATGATGCGTCAGAAGATGTTCAAGCGAGGATTGTTCCGATTGAATCTTATCCTATAGGACAAAGGTCTGCAGTATTTGCCATACCTGATGATATGGAATATTCAATAATCTTGAATGCTCTTCGATCCGCCATGAGACACGGATACCATGTATTTATCGACGAAAACAAATTTTTATTTGAAATGCTCGATGAGGTAGTCAATGCTGGATATAAAAACTTTACGGTTGCGATTCAGCCAGTTCGAGAATTATTTGAACACAATATGGATGAAATATCCAAATATGCATTTACAAACATACTGATAGGTAAGCAGTTAGACCTTGGTTCAGATCGGTATTTTCAACACATGAATATTGATATAGAACAAAAAGAATTGTCTAATTTGAATAAGGGTCAATTTTTTTGGGCGCATGCTCAATAAACAAACAAGGAGTCATTCCATGACGAAGCAGATTATTTTAGGAATTTTATTGATTAGTCAAAGCCTCATGGCAGATGCTTTTGCTCTTGCTCAAGGATCTTTTGACAAAGGTGATTATAAAAACGCTGTGAAGCTTTATGAAAAGTCTTGTGCCGAAAATAATCCGGATGGCTGCTTTGAAAGCGGTCGGATATATTATGATGGTCAAATTGCAAAGATCGACTACAAAAAAGCGCTGAAATACTATGAGAAAGCGTGTGACGGCGGGAACGGTGAAAGCTGTGCACGCTTGGGAACTGTGTACTACAAGGGTGAGTTAGCCAACAAAGACCTCGCTAAAGCATTAGATCGTTTTTCAAAAGCATGTAAAAAAGACAATCCATCAGGATGTTCTGGACTTGGGATGATGAGCTATAAAGGTGAAGGTACACCTCAAGATTTACGATCGGCGTTTGATCTTTTCAAATTTGCAGCGAAAAATGGTGATCCAGATGGATTAAACGGTTTGGCGATGATGACCGAAAGCGGCCAAATTGCAAAACAAGACTCAGTAAAAGCTATGAAGATGTATGACAAAGCCTGTAAAGATGGTAGCGATGCCGCATGTGAGAATTTATACCGGATGCAGGGAGCGCAGTAAATATTTGGGTTTCCTAAATATTTATTTGACTGCAAAAATCAGCTCTAAGTGATTCTACTCCGGATGTTTTTAGCTCCCAGCATCCGCTATTAACCTGAAAGGTGTGAATGCGCCCATTGACACAAGCATCAATCCACTTTATTTGCTTTGTGAGCCACTATAGATAAAAAATCTTCAAACTCGGTCCCGGAAGTAATATCAAGACCGATATCGGACAAATGAAATTCTTTCCGTACGCTCATTTTTAATGGTTCTTTGAAAAATCTTCGGCAATTTGCTTATACAATCGTTTAAGAGCTGGTGGTGGTTTTAGATTGCCGGACATCTCTTCTCGGAAAAAAGCTGAAAGCATGTAAACTTTTTCTTTTTCTTCATCTTCGGAAGCAAGCATCTTTCCGGTACGGATTGCGCTTTTCAACTCATCATCTTCAGTCAAACGATAGAGAACGACCATTGCTTCTTTTAAAACAGAGAGGACCCATTTCCCCTCATTCTGCCCTATGATGATCCCTTCAAGGTCTTCATCAAAAATATGGTTTTCTTCTGCTGAACTCATGCTTTCTCCTGCTCTCCGTTATATCCATGGAACAACCCAATATTGGAATCCAAAATACGAAGACGATCTGCTGGTAGAATCTTTTCATTACGTTGGAGTTCTTTTAATGATTCCATGAAGGTGCACTTGTCAAGGCCATCGCCGCCGTCTTGGTAGATGACACGGAAAAGGTTGTCGAGGTCTCCATCAAGAAGGTACTTACGTAAAGTACCGGAAATGATAACAATTTCAAGAAGTGGATAAATTTTACCTTCTGAATTTCGAATCAGCTTGTGAGCAACAACGGCTTTTAGAGCTGAAAGCAAACTACGGTCATTGCCTACAGCTACCAAAAGGTTAGAAATCGCTTCGGCAAAATTTATAGCGTGAATCGTGCTGAATACCAAGTGTCCTCTTGAAGCGACATCCAATACGATCTTCATCTCTTCGTGATTGCGGGCTTCTCCGATCAAAACGGCTGCAGGATAATTTCGCAACAAATGACCGGGAATTTCTTCAAAATCGCTTCTACCTGTTGGTGCTTTCAAATTGATACCAAGCTCAAATTGAGATACGGGTGCTTTTGTATCAGGGTATCGATATTCAACCGGGTTTTCATACGTCAGCATTCTGCCGGTTGTGCTTTCAGCAAGAAGACCAAACTCTGCAGCGATTGCCGTCGTTTTACCGGATCCAGTTGGTCCGATATGTAATATCAACCCACCGCCATGAATTTCAGCCGTTTTATAATTAATCATCTCTACTGCATCACCATCATTTTCATTCATTCGCTTTGGTGAAGGGATTTTTAAAGATGTTTCATTGACAAACGACTTGATATACTTCACAAAAAATTGAGGGTATCCAATTTGCCCGATTTGTGGAATTGTATGAGGGTGTATCCGAATAGCAAGACACGCCCCTTCATTATCATTGGAGAAGTTTATTCGGAATGACCCAACGCCTGCAATCGATATGCTAAAGTTGATAACTTTACCTTGAAGATCAAAATCATCACCTGTGTCGACGAAACACGAAACAATGTTTTTGATCTCACGATCAGTGATATGTTTTCTCTTTGTTGGAGGAGAATACGGTATATGGGTCTTAATCGACCCAAGATAGATTTGTTGTTCTTGTCGAACAAGAATATCGGTGATATTCAAACCATTATCATTCCATCGATGTTTAATATCATAAAGCATTTCTCCGAACCAAGCGTTATCTGCACCAAGTGCTATAAAAAACTTTTGCTCCGTTGCTTTGTGATCGTCTTCATCAAAATTAGTAATGCGTTTGTTTGCCATGGGTTATCCTTTCTGTTGGGTTTAATAAGCAATATAATTGCGACAATAATTCGGTCTTGTGACAGAAGTATCTTTGCAGCTGGCCGTAAAAAGTACACTTGCATAAGGTGGTTTTATCGCACCTGCATAATAATTGTCAGCGGGGACAGACGGAGCAGAAGGCAGTGCCGTATCGGTACATACACTCAAATCCGTATTGGTGCATAAGCTTGAGATGGGGAGCATCCGAACCATATTACCAAATCCATCGAGAGAAATGGCAGCATTTGTTGCAGATACATTAGCAATCACGTTTTTCATAACGGTAGCACGATGTGGAGTTGTTGTTTGCCAAATGGCTGGCGAAGTCAAATTGGTACAGGTACCTGCGGTATCTGTACATACTGCGGAACTAACACTTGCAGGTGTGCCTCCAAGAGCTTCCCAATGCCACGGGACAAATTCATCATCTACACTATTTAATCCTGTAGGAGCAGTATTCTGCGATTCCCGAATTAACTTTGCATTGAAAAATGCTTTCATCGATCGCGAAAATGTATTGAATTTTTCCAGCGAATAATTACGGCGTTTTTGCCACAGATCAGCAAATGTACCATTATACGTGACAATATTTACCTGATTGCTTCTGGCATTTTGTTGTCGATAAGAGATTGTAAACGACGGAACCACAAGAGGATTTATATCCGATCCCGCTGTGTGTGCACTGGCAACAGCACCGGCTCCAAGATCGTAAGTTAATCCAGTAAGATTACCGCATCTCAAGGTAAGGCTTGATGCTCCTTTTGATACCTCCTGACAATAGGGTGCGTACGATTGAACAATTGACTGTTCAAGCGTTGTTTGTTCTTGCGCACTAAGGGTAGACCACTGTATGGAGTAAATGATTTGATCTCCTGTCCCGGCAGAACTAAAAACCGGCAGTGGGGAAGTTGCATTACAAGACGAATGACCCCATCCCCAACTCGCTTGAGTTCCTGTGGTAATAGAAGAACAATACGGCTCGAAGGTATCCGTAATGGATTCAAACGTTGTTTTTAAACCATTATCAAAATCCCGATAGAAATTCAGTTCTTTTTGAAATCTGGTTGCTTCATTCATTGAACTCATACCTATGATTGCTGATGTTGCCAACAATGTCAATATGAAAATCCCGATAACGATTTCAACCATCGCAAATCCACTACGCTTCATTGTTACTTCTCCGCCGATTTTTTATACAAAACAAGTGTTCCGGAATAGCTGCTATCAGCTCCATTCAACGACCGAAGATAGACAGGACAAATGTCTGCAGCGATCAAATACTTCGTCAAGAATAATGATGGTTTGATATTTTTAAAATCGTATACGATTTCATTATCTTGTCGAGATCCAATTGAAATATTTTCAACATCCGTTATGGAATTGATTGCGTATAAGCATTCTTCACTTAGTGTCTTCTGCGTATTTTTGTGCAAATCATCAATCTTGGATGTTTCTTCAATTTTTACATTTTGAACGTAAAGATCGTTACCCGCATTAAGAGTGCCTTTTGCAGGGAAGTCATATTCAAAAACTATTTCACCTTTCCCGATCATAGCTGGGTATTGACCACTCTCACCGGTTCCTTGATCGATTTGCCCAACCACAAAAGATTTAATCTTTTCATGTTTTGATAAAAAAGGATCATTAGTGATATTTCTCGCCTCTTTTAATAGTTTTTCGGCAAATTTTTTGCTTATATCATCTTTTAATAAGAGGATTTGGTCTTCGTCCAAAACAAGCGGTGGTGGTGGTGGCGCTTGTACGACTTTCGGTTTTTCTTCCGTTAATGCCGGCACAATAACGGCGAGAATTGCAAGGATAAGCACACCAAGTATTCCGAATTTGATAATGTTCTGATTACGCCCATAAGTTGACCGTATTTCTGCAGGGCTCATTTCAATGTGAAGGTGCCCATGTCCGCCGAAATGCGTTTCAATTGACGAAATTAATTTCATCTCATCATCAGGATCTTCAAGAATCAAACGATAAATAAAATAAGCATGATATGATTGTGAAGAATCAAGGAGATACAATGCATCACCGACACGATAATATGCACGCAATTGTTCTTCATTCGCTACATACAAAACTGCATATATAACGTCTTCAACAACCTCCAACATGGATTCATCACTGACGACGACACCAAGGTGCTTGTTATCCCCGCCAAAACGGATTTTTTTCACTATTGAATATGAACTCTTTTCAGTTTCCATATCAGGATCAATAATGAATACTTCTCCAAGTTTTATAGCTTTGTTCATCGTGAATCCTTATTTCTTTTGTGCTTTCGGCAAAGGTGCGATTTTTCTATATCCTTGCGTTGTAAGCTCCCCACAATCGCCATCTGCACAAAATACAACTTTTGTTTTCACTGGTTCAGGCGCAGGAGGGGGAGTCATTCCTTGATTGGCAGAACCCGGTCCAAACATAACCATTTGTTCTCCACTACCGATTGACGCACCTGTAACAGGCAAAATCTTTCTTTCCGATGTGAATCGCGGCGGAGCCATGGAAACCGATGATGAGTCAGGCGTTTTTTTGGCATCTTTTGAATTGGCCTCAGCTTTATTTTTTTGAGCACTAAATGTCAGAAAAACATTATCAAGTCCTTTATCATCCAAGACTCCACCCGAAGATGTAATAGATGGAGACATAATAGTTACACTGGATGATGCAGGGCCGCTCATTGTTACCGTCTCAGCAGAATTTGAGTCAATTGTCGGAGGTGGCACATGATTAGCGATATCAAGCGGCGCACTCGGTCTTGCCGCTTCAGCCGACACCGATGGTGTCGCTGTTACAGGCGAAGAAGTAGTTGCAAAGTAGTTTGTATAAACAATTACGCCTATTGCGATCAGCAGACCTATCAATAAGATGATTTTCCCCGTATTCTTTTTTGCACTACTCATTTTACAGCTCCTCGATTGTTGAAGGTGAGACAATGATCGCTAATTCACTTACAGTGTCAGCATCACTTTCTTTACCGAATAACCATCCAAAGCTTGGAACATTGATCGCTCCCGGAAGCCCTTCTTTGTTGTTTTGTTTTTTAGACATTTTGAAACCGGTAAGAATCAACATTTGATCCATGTTGATTTTTGCAGGAACATTGATTTCATTTGAATTGATTTTAGGTAATTTAAACTCGCCGCTCGCCATGCTGAAGGTGACCATCTCTACAAGCTCTGAAACGGTAATGCTGGTTGACATATCCAATACTTCCCCACTTTCATCGATGCGAGGGGTGACATTGATAATAATCCCAGCTTCCGCTTCTCTGGCTTCAAGGTTAGCTTGGGTTGTTGTTCCGGTCGATGTTACTACAGATGTCATATACGGTATTTTTTCAACCGTTTTGAATGAGTTCATTACCCCCATTTTTGAAACAGAAGAAAATTCGCGAATAATGTTTGTTTTGCCGTATGACTCAAGTGCCGAAATAACAGTTGGCATTCTGGCCGAATCGACGACCAAGCTTGACCCGCCACTCACTGATGACGAATAATTCCAACCAAAATTTACTTTTGTACCGAGAAGTGTTTGATTAATCGCGCTCCAATCTACCCCTGCACTGACACCATTATTCAGATCGATTCGGAGAATTGAAATTTTTAAATTGAATGGGCGTTGTTTCTCGATTTCTTTCATAAGAAGTTTTTTGGCCGCTCTGATGTTGTCAGGGGTGTCTACAAGGGTAATATATCCACGTTGTGAAACGTCGACACTTCCCTTGGACGAGATGTATTTTTTGATGTATTTTTCAAGATCTTCTTTTTGATTCTCTGAATCTGAAACAATGACACCTGATGACCCGCTCATACCGGAAGATGATGAAGATGATGAAGACCCACTGCTTCCGGATGATGAACGAGAGGCGGAAGAAGCAGAAGTAAATTTGTAATTAAAATACAAAGGGATATCGATGGTAGCGATTTCATAATCCATAACCGTGTAAGCTTTTGGTCCTGTTTGCTCGACAACGAGGTTATTGGCTTTTAAAAATGTTCGAAAAGCCTCCTCTTTATCACATCCGCTATAAAAGAACGTTACTTTTTTTGCAGGAGCTAAAGTATCCTGAGCCAACCCATTCAATTCATAAAAACGCGTTTTATAAACAAAACTCATGCCGAAGCGATCGGCAAATATTTTTAAAATTTCTCCGGGATAAACAGGCTCATTGACATTGATCGTTACATTGGCCGGCGTATTATTTCCACATGTTGTTCCGTTAATATTCTCTTCAATCAGGCTTTTGTTTGCCACGATCAAAGAATTATCTCGAAACCGATAATCAATCCCAGAAGTTTTTCGTATACGCTTCAGAAAATCGCCCATTGACGAATTAACATCTCCACTAAAAAGATAGGAATCAGAAGGAATAAAACTCTGATCTACCGTAACATCAACTTGTTCCGCCATTTGATTGACCGCTTTATTTACAGGCATTTTGTAAAAAGTACCGGATACGTTCTTATCCATAACAACCTTGGCCTTATCGACCGCAGGAGTATGCAGTGATAGCTTTTCTTTATCAGGATAGTTTTCATGATTAATAACAGGCAGTGATTGTTCTTTGACGGACACATGTGCACATCCTGTCAATAAGATAAGTCCAAGAGCCCCAGATAATGCAATTTTGTTTACGTGATGCATGGTATGTTTTCCTTTCAGTGTTAAAGTATTGCGTCTAAGATTGCAGGTGAGGTATCAACCTCGCCATCAATCAACCGTTGGATGAATGTATCAAGTCTGTTTTGGCCGAGCTTTCGCGTACACGCATATTTTTCAATGTCGTAATTTGTTGGTTTGGTTTTTAAAATGTATTCAATCAACTCAACAGAAGGCTCAAAATATTCATACATTGGAACACGTCCTCCTGAATACCCTGAATACCCACATTTCGGACATCCTTTCGGATTATGCAGATAGGTTTTGAATCCGTCTTTATTTTGAACAAAACGCATAGCGCTTTCTTTGTGTTCATACCGAAATTTCGGCATCATCTCATTTATTTTGGTCACATTTACTTTCTCGGTATCCTCTTTTTTACATTCACATAAGCGCTTAGTCAGCTTCATATTGACAGATAAAAAGACCAGAGGGACCAAGCTCTCTTTATTCATTTTGAATACATGCTCAAGCGCATGAAAAACTTCAAAGCAGCTACGAATATGGATTGTGGTATAAACAAGTTGACCTGCGTAAGCCATTTCAAAAACGGCATCGACAAGCTGACTGTCATTTCTCATCTCTCCGATACTCAATACGTTTGGGTCCGCACGTTTTGCTGCCTTAGTGAACTCATGGTATCCCATTCGATCTTCTTTGGGATCAGGCGGAAGATAAAGCTGATGCTGTGTAATATTTTTACCGCTTTGAACATACTCAATCGGATCTTCAATAGACAAGATACGCCGATGTTTATCGATAGAAGCAAGGACTTCAGCGAGGAATGTGGATTTTCCGGATCCGGTAATCCCGGATATTACGACAAAGCCCCCATCAAGTCTTGAAGTTCTTATAACTGAATCGATGATGGGGGCATGGAACCCTTTAGCTTTTAAATCAGGTTTGCTGATAACCGTTTTTTTAATGACACGAGCGATGACGGACATCCGTCTTCCGTTTAAACCATCGGGTATAAATACAAGACGCAAATCAATATCTCCATATATGATCCTTGCGTCCATGGGCGCAGTATGTTTATCTGCTTTAAAACTTCCCTTTGAACTTCGTGATGCGTCGAGTTTAATCTGGGTTACAAATTCCCACCCTTGGTCGATATCGAGAAGATATTTTTCTTGCTCTATCAAATCACCATTTTTTCGAAAAAACATATAGTAGAAATTTTCTTTTGGGATAATATGAATATCACTTGCACCCTGATTGGCTGCATCCCGCGCTACCGTTTCAAACGAAAAAGATACAGTAGTCTCTTTATGAACACCGCCGGAATTGGCTACAGCAGTATGGATACGCTCATCCATAATTAAATAGTCATCATAATCTAAGATAAACTGTGGTCTTAATTCCGAAAGCACGGGATGAAAGCAAGGTACCACTTCACGATCATCATAGAAATATCTGGTTTTTCCATCTTCATCGCGAACAATAAGCTGGCTACTATGCCCACGAATTAATTCCGCAGAATTACCAAAAATTTCCATCATAAATTCAGCAAAATCACCATACTTTACATACCCAAGCTCATAAAGAATTTGCATGATATGTTGCGAATTTTTCAAACTTTTACGTTTGTTATATGCCGTACTATACTGATTCATCGTCATTTTTTTCTTATAGACCAGCATTTGCAGAACATAGTTCCACTCTTCACCCTGTTTAAGTACCGGTTCTGGTAACATCATCAAATCCTTCATTTATTTACCAACAATTTCTGTATATCCGCATACATCACCGATATAGCTATCATTTAGTCCGCTCAAATTGTATGTATAGTTTTTTCCGGTCACAAACGACAGAGGGATTGTATTGGCGAATAGATACTTCCCGTATGCTTGCATATTGGAACAATCAGCGGCCAGTGTAGGCGACGTCGTACCTGAATAAATATTGGTTATTAAACCACTTGTGCCGGACGTTCCTACAAAAGCCCACACTTGTGACGGCGTTCTCCATGTGGAACACCCGTTTGAATGGGCTATCGTCGAAACGGTACGGCATGTCCGTATTAATGCTGTTTCGATCTGCTCTTTCTCTGTGTCATCAGCGGAGGCATTAGCCTCCTCGTACCCGCCGATAGATTTGTATTCCCCTACTCGATAATGAAAGGTTCGACTTGCTGGGTCAATATAACTATGATGGTTTTCAGATACGATGTTTGAATCAACCCTTGAACTCTCAAGGCTGTAGTATCCAACTCCAAGCATCAGCATTAAAAAAACTACGGCGGGCAACATGACTGGTATACTCGATTAGTTACAAGTAACGTTTGTTTTCGTAATCGTTACAGCATTGGTACCACTCGCTGCGGCAGTCCATGGCAATGCACGTCCATTGATTTTATCAACCAAAGATGACTGAACTTCAGCACTTTCAAACGGAGTCGTGACGATTGTCATCGTTTTACCACTACCGGCGGTACATGAATACGTCCATCCGGTTAAATCTTTTGTAGCAGTAGCACCACCAAGTGCGTTATATAGAGATGTGGTTGTTGAAATAGCTCCTGTCCCTGAAGGGTAAGCCGCACCGTTGCTGTTGTAAACATCCACAAGCGCTGTATCGATCGATTTAAAAGAGGCAAACCCGATGTCCGATTTACGACCGACCATCATTTTTGGTCCATAGACAACTGCGGCAGCAATAATCAAACTGACGATCGCGATACCGATAACGATTTCAAGCATCGCGAAACCTGAACGCATTTTTGAACGATAAGCTTGTTTTGTACTGTCAGTGTGACAAACTTGATTCTCAATTTGAGCATCGATGGGTGGAGCGATTAAAGCATTATTTGCTTTATCCATTGTGTATCCTTTTTGTATGGTATGATGTTTTACGATTGTGAAAAAGAGGCAATGCTTTTTCATGGTGACTGACCACAATAAAAAAGTCTATAGGATAGATACGTTTTCATCCGCCCGCTCCTTGTGCCAATGCAACGGCAGCCTGCAACATAGAGCTGAGTGCAGAGACCATAAATAAAATTGGAGTTGCCATCATAAAAAGAGTGATTGTATTAACCATCTTCCCCGCCATTTGGGTTAGATTTTCAGCTTCTTTCTTCCTGTCATTAACAAGCATTTCGATAGCTTTTTTTGGATCTGATTGAGTTGTAGTAACTTTTAGTTCAGCAGCTTCAAGCGCGGTAACTAATTTGCCGACCGTCAAAATTTCAATTAATCCGTCTATATCTTGCCGTTTCGGTGAAAAGGTTATTGCAAACTGCTTTTTTAATACCGGGATGATTTCAATAGAAGCGTAGTTAACCTTTAAAAGAGTGTTTATGAGCGCGAGAGCTTGCATGGCATCGAGTTCACGATAAACTTTATTGAGAATTGGAACATATCGCGGGAACACGAACAGCAAAACGGCAAAGAAACCAACGAAAGAAAGATTCATAAGATAAAAATGATCCATTAACATATACGATGTGTCACTAATATGCATCATTCCGGAATCAACAATCTTTTTGAGTTCTCCGTTAACATACCCCAAAGCAATAATGACAAGCAATGTTATTGCGGTAGGCATTACTAAATTCTTTTTGATCGTGTTACGATATTCAGAGGTAATGCGTTTGATTGGAAGGTAATCTTCAATGATCTTCCCTGCTGTGATATTTTTTTCTGATGCCATTTTTAAAAGCATCAAAATATCTTGATCAAGAAAATCACGATAAACATTCCATCTCTTACCACCACCGGCAAGTTTTCTTGAAATATTTATAGCTTTTGCAGATAGTGTCGGCTCGCTCTTTTTAAGGCTCGCGGCATACTCTTCGAGGATTTGCATGTGGTCGGTACCTGCTCTTGAGGCAACCGACTCAGCTCGAAGAATAATCTCCTCCATTTTACGCTTATAAAGAAACTTATTGAGCAGAGTTTCAGTGTTATTTTTCATATACATACGCCTTACTTAAAGCATTTGCCTGTGATTATAACAGAAAAAAAACTTTTTAAATATTTTTTTTATTTTTTATGAAAATTTGAATAAATATTTTATTGTATAAAAACTTTTATTTATTGTCATCGATAAGACAAGGATGTCTGCGTTCTATGGGGAGTATACGGTATTTGAAGGATTTGATTATTTAAAAAATATGCATTTCTACATTCTTTTTGGATGTGTCACTTTTTCTCTTGTGTAATCCAAAAATGAAGACACTGAAAGACGAAGGGGGTGCAAGGTAAAACTCAATTGCGCGTCTTCCTTCTCATTGAACCCTCATCTCACGCATTCCCCGTCTTATTAGGCGGGGTCAAGTGAGATCAATGTTGCCGCAGGCTGTATTTAATGCTTAGGCCTGTCTTGGTTCCGTACATACTGAGCAACAATATCTAACGGTGCCCCTCCTGTCGAAACAATACAATAACTATTACTCCAAAACTTTGGGGATCGATGAAGGTGCCAAAAGGATTCTTTGGGGCTAAACGACTTCGCTTCAAACTTCAATTCTGGTCGAAAATGAGAATTCAAAACAAGGTTATGGAGAAAGCCCATAGCCTTGGAATTCGATATTCAAAAGTCTTAGCGAGAGGTACGTCTATGTACGCCTACGACGGATCAGGGGCTGTCGAGCGAAGTCCAAGGAAAGATATCTGCAAATTCACAAACAATAAAACCTACAACGCCGATCTCTCGGCATCCTACAATATAGCTGCACGCTACTTCATACGCGAATACCTTAAACCCTTGTCTGAAAAGAGAAGGTTGCAAGCAGAGGCAAAAGTCCCTTCGCTTGCAGACAGAACCCGTCAAACTTTGTCTTCGTTAATTAGGCTTCACGAAGTGCTGTCCACGACAGCAATGCTTCCGAATTCCCCTATCCATGACAAAGAAGCCCCAATCCAAGCCGTAGGTTTGGTTGGGTGAGGTTCACTATATGATATTCTCGATCGTTTTAATGCGGCGTACTTTTTCTGCAAGATCAAATGCAGCCATATATGATTTTCGATTTATACTGCTAAGGAATTCTTTTCCATCAGAATCAATAGCCGTAATGCATGTTAGAGTTTCACTTGTTGTAGAAGTGGTAATGAGATCATGTTTCCCGCAATAATATTTGAATTCTTCAGCTAATGCATATAAACTCCGAAACAAAACTGTCCCATCAACAAATTGAATAGTCACAGTTTCCCGTTCATATATTGGAAAATGGCCTAAATCATCGTATATAACACGTATTGTATGTATGGAGCGGTTATAGAGTAATGCAATAATCTCTTGGCTTGGCTCTATAATCTGATTTGAATCAATCATCGAACGATCTATATAGGTTGATTTTGGTTCAGCACCAGCAGAAAATCTTTCTTTAGATTCGTATGTTTCGATGAGGATTTTATCTTGTTCGCTTGGGATAGAAACTACGTAATAACCATTTTTGCCATGAGCAAAGGTTTTTCCATACCACGAATTTTCTATTTCATGAATGGTATCTCCGGTTATTAATGAAAGAGTTGTTTTATCGAAATTATTTTGCATAAGTGCGCCTTTTTCATACCAAACGTATGTAATTGTGCACATCCTTATTTCAATGCTTACCGAACATCTTTGAAGTACATGTATTGCGATTCACCGTACTATTTCAAATAAGGCTATTTTATCAAATTAATTTGCCTTTATATAGGGAAAAACTAGCTACTTATTTACATTCGGTATAAATTAAAACGGAATTTCATCTTCATCTATATTGATATCAGGCAGGTTCGACACATTTGTAAAGCCCCTACCTACGCTTGACGGAGGATGAGAATAACCGGAGTCTTGTTGTTGTGATGTACCATTTACTCCTCCGTTGTTATGCTGAGGCGCTGATTGCGGAGTTGTGCCGCCCTCCCCTCTTCTGCTTTCTGGTGCACTGTAACTATGGTTTTGTGGTGTGTACCCTTGTGCAGAATGTCCATAATCCCCATAACCATCCTGATGACCACTATTGCTTTCCCCTCTTGAATCAAGCATTTGCATCGTTTCCACGATAACAGAGTGTTTAGAGCGCTTTTGACCGTTTGTTTGGTCAACCCATTGCTCAAAGCTAAGTCGTCCCTCTACAAGTATTTTAGAGCCCTTGCGGAGGTATTGATTGGCAACTTCACCTGAACGGCCGAAAAATGTAATGTCAACAAAACAGGTCTCTTCTTTTTTCTCACCATTTAAAGTGAACTTCCGAGATGTAGCAATTGCTGTTTTTGCAATTGCTGCCCCATTTTGCGAATATCTAATATCGATATCACGCGTTAGATTCCCAACAAGAATAACTTTATTATACATACCGCCCTACCCTTCTAAACTTTCAGACAAGAGCTTATCAATAAACTCCTTTAACTCATTTTCCTGCTTTTCAGATAGCGCTGCCATTTTTATACTACAACCTTTGGAGGTATTTTTAAATGTATAATCAGTTTTCTTTACAACTTTTCCGTCCCAATATTGCTTTAATTTTTGAAGAAATGCTTCACGAGACGGCTTCTCAAGAACATACCAATCATAAAATTCTTGACATTTTAATTCTGGTTCAACTTTGCGTAAGCCGTCAAGGACAATGCGATCTAAAATTGTCCGATTAACCGCAATGTCATTTAATATTTTTTCTGGAAGAGAAAGAATACTGATTGTTCTCGAAATTTCGGATGAATCTTTACTTATTGATCTTGCCAATTCTCTCAGGCTTTTATATGCTCCACATTCTATCGCCCGCTGATACGCCAAAGCTGTATCAATGATATTCATATCATCACGTTGAAGATTTTCAATCAGTGATTGCGCAATAAGTGTTTGAATCTCGTGTTTGCCATTTTTTATAATAGCTTTTATGGTGGTCTTTCCAGCTTTTTCAGAAGCTTTAACTCTTCGATGACCGAAATTGATCATATAGGTTCCGTCTTCAAGAGGAGTAACAATAATAGGCTGCAATACTCCATGCTCTTTAATAGATGCCGCCAATTCATAAAGCTTTTCTTCATCCATGTTCAACCGTGGTTGATAAGGATTTGGGACCAGCTTATCAATAGACACTTCTACAATAGAATCTTCAGGGATAATGTCAACCAATGTTTTTTGACTTGAATTATCTTTAGCCTGCGTTGGTGTTACCTTGGGTGTCCCCATCCCTACGCGTTTTTGCATAGCATCGACGCGGCTATTTATTGGTTTGTCATTTTTATGTGTATCAAGTTCAATTTCCACTTCGCCCTCCTCTTTTAGTTAAGTCCCAAGTGTTCTTCAATTTGGGCACATAATGAAGTTAATTTTTTAGTTACAGTTTTATAAGCAGATCTGTTTTCCCGATCTAATTGAAAAATAGATTTCCCGGTATTTTCTGCTGTACTGATTGCTTTTGATGAATCAAATGCCCCAAGCTTTGCTCGTAGTTCCAGTCCTTTTTTTGGTTGAAAACTGCTATATGCTTTTTTGAAGTCATCAATGGCCTCAGCCCGCTTTTGACGATCTGTACAATTGTTGAAGAAGAAATAGACATCGTACTTGCCTTCCAAATCCGAACCATCACCAAAAAATGTCATCAAGGTCGATGTAGTAGCTTCTATTGCTCGTGCACCAATGGTCATTGGAATAATAAGTTTATTCGTGATCTTTAAGACTTCAAGTACATCAGAATTCAACTCCCCCGGAGTATCCACAATTATATATCGATATTCTTGTGAAAGCTCTTCAATGAGCTCAATGATGGTTTTTTCGTTCATCACATCGGCATAATCAACAGTAGGGCATGCATTAATTTTAGACGCAGGTTGCCCGAGGTCTGAGTTAAGCACAATTGTATCATCAAGGTAAAACCCAAGAGCATCACTAATTGTTGACTTTCCGACACCACCTTTAAAGCTTAGGGTTACAACTATAGTACTATTGGCATCTTTTTTATCTTCCTTTGCAGTAACATGCTTTTGATATTCCTCAAGCATAATCGCAAATTTTGATTCCTTTTCAGTTGCCCATCGTCTCAGAGTTCTTTCGCTCTTGATAAAATATTCAGCCATACCAGCAAAATCAATATCTTTACTTCCAACCGTAGACATTTATCCCCCCTTAGTGTTGAACATGTTCAACATTATTTTCAAGACATAATGACAAATAAAAATGATTTTGTCAATTATTTTTATCAAATTGTTTAAAAAGGGGAGGGGAGTGTTGAACATGTTCAACACTAATACTAATTAACGATGCATTCGTAACAGTTGCGTCCGTTTGCTTTAGCAGCATATAAAGCAGTATCAGAACTTTTCAAAGCACCATCAACATCACATCCAATAAAACTATCGATTGAAGATATGCCAATAGAAACGGTAACCGATAATGATGAATCGCTGCCATCAACAACGATTTCTTTTCTTTCTACTGCACCAAGTATCTTTGTTGCAACAGTAGTGGCACCTTTGGAACTCGTGGCAGGCAATAATACAAGAAATTCTTCGCCCCCAAGTCTACCGATGGAATCCGATTCACGCAAAGCTCCCTTGATTGTAGCTGCAACATTTTTCAGAACGATATCTCCTACATCATGACCATATCGGTCATTTACATGTTTAAAATGATCAATATCGATCATAAGAAATGAACAGACGTGAAGACCGTCTTTGCATTTAGTACCATTGCGCTCTGCGGCCTCAAGGATGCTTCTTCGGCTCAATACGCCGGTTAAGTAGTCAGAGGATAATTCGTTTTTCAATTTGTCGTATATTGAAGATTGGGTAGGGGAGGGGACGAACGAAAAAATAACAGTTCCGTCAACCATCTGTTCGGAATATAGAAAATGTTTTCTTTCTCTCTCTTTTTGAAATTCAACAAAATTTGACGTTCCATGCACTAAATATTCAGCAATGCTCGATCGGAAGAGGGGAAGGCAGTCCATCGAGAGGTTGAAACTATGCAATTCAGAACCATGATTTGTCCCAATAAGAGCACCAGATTCCCCATTAAATGCGATAATTTGGGAAGAGGGGAAAAGTTGCAATAAAGATAAATGGTCTATTTCAGTTTTTGAGTTTATCATTTTCAATCCGTCCGGAGTAAATTGTGGAAACTTTTATAGAATGGTTCAAGACTTTCCTTTAGAAGTAGTTATGGGTTAGAAGCTAATAGTTGATCAGGAGGAGTGAATAAACTGTCAGGAACACTCTTATAGGCAGAAATAAAACGATTTATATACTCACTACTGTTCTGTGCGTTTTTAGGACCTTTATTGTAACAATCAATACTTTTCCAACTTTGCCCATAAGTATTGATACATTGCCGAAGGACCCATGCCCCAACGCGCACATTATAATCAGGAATGTATAGATCTTTTGGATTGTATAAACCGTGTCGTTGTAAGGTAGGTATCCAGCTTGAGTTTATTTGCATTAAGCCCATATCTGCTGTACGGTTTCGATTTGATCCGTTAAAGGCATAGGCATTATGACCGCTTTCAATTTTACTGATTGTATATATCACTTTGGGGGGGATATTACTCTCTTGGCCTGCAGAAATGGCGAGTTTAGCCATATCTTGAGGTGAAATTTTCCATACATACTCTGCATTTAAGATTGATGTAAATGCAATGATTGAGAATACAACTCTTTTCATGGCTTATTTTAGTGGGCTTATAACTTCAAAATTGACTTGATGAGCAATTTTAGGCAATGAATCAAAAGGATATTTGATCCCTATGCGGTTGAATTGCAAATAAGCTAGTTCGCCAATTTCATCTGACCCAAGCAAAGATTCTGGAACTGGAACTTCATCGAAACCAAAAAAACAATTTTTTACATTTACGATCGCTTTTAGAACCGGTTGTATGAATTGTTCTGCGTGCTCTTCAGGAACGGTAAGCATGTTTATCGCCCCGACCGTCCAATCTGCTTCGGCAAGGCTCTTGATACGCTTGATCTTGTCTTTTGTACTGTTAAAAAGTACACTTAGTTTTTCATCAATATTATTCTCTTTAACGATATACAAAACGCTAAAACCATTGTCTGAATGCCATTTTACCGAGGAGGCAATTGCGTTTGCCCCAAAAAACGATTCACCGGAACGAACCAGAAAATGTTTCATATCTGTTTTCCAAGCTTCCATTGCCATTATTCCTTTTTCTCAAATTGTTCTAATTCTTTTTCTGTATCCGCCCCATAATCCATCTGAAGATTATGAAGCTTTGCTTCTGATTGGACAAGCAACTCTTGCGCAATTGCCGATTTTAAATCTGCACGCAATTCGGTATTTTTTTTCATTGCGTATAATTCATTCAATACACGTTCTTTTTCGAGTGTAACAGCCATAGCTTCCTGAACGGCCGCTCTGCTGTATTTTACGGATTTATCAAGTTCAGCATTATATTGCTTCAAATTGCCGATAACGACATTTGCCTGATTCACTACAACACCTTCTTGAGCCGCGCAACAACCAGCAGAAAGTTTTGTAATGGTTATCATACTGAAAAAAATAGAGAGTAAAAAATTTTTTTTCATTTTTTTGCCTTTTTGAACTCATTTTCTATGGAATTTCCATATTCTTCACGCAACGGGAGCATCAAGGTCTCTGATTCAAGAATATTTTGCTGAATCATTGCACTGAGCAAATCCGAATGAAGATTTTTAATCGTTTGAACTTTTGCAGTCGCATCGATACTACGATAGAGATACATTAACTCAACAGGAATGGCGTTGTTGAACTTCTGTAAATTGGTAGTTTGAATAGAATTAACCCCTGATGCAATCCTGCTATATTGAGATGCTGAAAGCAATTTTTGCGAAGCAGGGGAGGGGGCCGGAATAAAATTCTTTTGCCCGCTGATGTAAGCATTGATATTATTGGTGATTTTGGAGCCGTTGTATATATTTGCAATCGCTTCAGGCGTGCCAGCCAATAGCGGAACGGCTACAATAAAAGAAGCAAATATTAGACTTCCGGGTTTCATTGTTTATCGCTTTTTTAAGAACGTTGGTTTCAATGAGGTAAATTTGATTCCAATCGGGTTAATTGGAGTCCCAATTTGCGGATCAAATTTCCCTGACACTACGATATCGATTTTCCCAGCACGATCGACTGTACGATCACTCTCCATTAAATATAGGCTTTGATTTACGTTAATTGTCATAGTCATTTTAAATTCAAGGCCTTTGACCTCATAATCATTAACGGTAACACCGCTCGCCGTTATTTTTTCAGGCAAATTATCCGTGCTCATTAGATAGAGTAGTGTTTTCTCGTATGAGAGAAAATCAAGCTGTGCCTCTTTTGAACTATCGACATAATTTTCTTTAAATTCAACAAGATCGGGATTTTTGGCTTCAAGCTCTTCGATCGTGCTAATTTTTTCGCTGTAATTACGAGAGAGAGTTTGCCAGTCTTTAACCATATAAAAGCGCAATGCGTTTGTTACGGCCGCCTTAAACCCTACGCTGGTAGAATCGATTGTTTTTTTATCAATATAAGCTGTCCACCCGCTGTAATCGAGCACAACTACACCTTTAGCGGTCGTCTTCACCTCATCGAGCAATTCCCCTACGCGATTTGAAACATATTGCAATACAAGCAAAGACAAAACGATATTTGCCAGAGTAAGGATCCAAAGGACCCACCAATTTGTAGCCATAATCTCTTTGGCTTTATCCGTTGCCGTTTTTTTTACTTCAAGACCCACGTCGTACTCCTCTTTAGCTTCCAGCCGATATTTGTGATTCATTAAGCCGTCTTGTTTCGGCTTCAATATGCTTTAGCATTTCGCCGGTATGTGTTGCGGTCTGTGCTAACTTTTGCTGAAGCCTGTAAAGTTTTACTTTTTCAAAGTAAGCCTCTTTGAAACGACTCAGTCCATCTTTAATTTCATCAAAACTAAGTGGCTTATATGAAACAGGCGTCGGATCATTGTTTTCGGCTTTCTTTTCTCTTTCGTCTTTTGTCTTTGAGGCATAATCCCACATCGTCATAGTTTTCAAAAGTGATGCACCGCGAGAAGGTGATGCTATCCCGATGTTTTCAGGCGGACGAATAAAAAGGTAGTCTTTTGTAGCGAAAAAGAGCAACCCAGCGGCTTCCGCATCTGACGCATCAGAATAGAATTTTTTAGGCATCCGCATAAGTTCTGCAATCGTTAGCTGCTCTTCTTGCATGTAAGCCTCAAATTCATTAGATATCGCACTGTAAATCTGTTCATGTTTAGGTGTTCTGAAAGTCAGATCATCATTAAAATATTCATCAATCATTTCTGAAATAGAATGGACTCCTGATGGTTTAATCGAACGGATCAAAGACAAGAAGAGAATTGCGTTATTCTTGTTTACTTCATACTTTTCTCGCTTCACTGGTCCCATTTGAGGCACTAAGCGTCTCATGGGGGGATGAGGAAAAAGATCATATCTCTGAGCAGTTACAAAGTTATTATCAACCCTTGGATAATCAATGGCATTGCATCGGTACGCAGTTTGCAGAATTGTCATCCCTTTTTTTACTTTCTTAGAGATCATTTTTTCTCCCTTGTAAAATATTCAATATATGCATCACGAAGAATTTCAGAAAGCATCCGTGTAAAATTCTCAGACGAAAGCTCTTTAGGATCGGTTGGGAGTAGGGCGTATTGAGTATTGGCCGCAAAAAGAGCAGCAATTTTTTCAAGCAAAGTGGAAAATACGACTTTATGTATCTCCGCAATTTTAGCTTTATCCGCAGTGTGAAGTTTTTTCTTGTGGCGCTCAAGTTCATTATGCACAATAGTGCGGATCTTTTCCTTGTAGTGGCTAATTACCTCTTCATTGTATGCACGGGCAAGAAAAGCTTCCGCCTCGCCGTCATCTTTTAAGACATCAGCAGAAAGGCTGAAAAAATTACCGGACACGGTTTTTTCTTCAATCATTTTGACAGTGATTTTTTTAAGCAGATGACTTCTGACATTCCCAAGCGTTACAGCGTTCTGCCCAAAATAAAGACGCAATATTTCGATGAAATGAATCATTCGGTGTTCTTCGCCGTTTGTAAAGACCATGCTGTACATACCGTGCTCAGAATTGTTGATCCATGCCATTCCGTCTTTGAAAATACCGAGATACTGATTTTCACAAAAATCAGCATTAGCGTTAGCTACTTGCAGCACTTCTTTTAACTCTTTTGTAAATGGGAAAAATTGATCAGCAATACCGCTTTTCATATACACATCAAGACTATCGAATATCATAGGTGCGTATTCGTATATTTTAGACAAAACGGCAGAACGCTGAACTTGGCTAATTGCTGCAAAAATATCATTAATGAAATAGTTCGGATCCGTGAAGTAAAGCTCGCGCATAAGCTGTGAACACATTTGCTGCCCTATAACAAACAGCGTATTCATACTGTCAACACCCTTCTTGTATATGGTGTTTTCAAAATGATCCTGCATCGCAGAAAATCCGCCCTCAGTCGCAATAGCTCCGGCTCCGAACAACGCGGCCGTTCGAAGCACAAAACGAAGCCTTGCTTGAGCATTTTCTTCATTAAGGATCCGTGCTCGATCAGAAGTCTCATATAATTGAGCAATTTCGTCAAAAAGAACATATATAGCAACGCTTGATTTTGCAAATTCCGGTTTTTCCCAAAGAGCTATCTCGTCAGAGCTTGTATAAGCGAAACGTGTGAAAGTCTTAATTGGAATCTTTTTACGAAATGTTTCTTCGATGGCTGACCAATAATACCACTCGGTTTGAAGTTCTGCGCCGGTCATTGGATTACCTTCCAAGTTTTTTCAATTTCGTTATTGATATTACGGTACCCGGTATTAATCCCTTCGGCTTGGTTCTGATCGAGAAGGATAGATTTTATCTTTGCGTTCTGGACGTCTGTATTAAAATCAGCACCTCTGGCTATTTGCTGAAGCGTTTCAGCTATTTCGGATTCCAGAAGAGCATTCTTGGCAGATAAATTTCGGAGTTTTTCAAAATTGGATGCCAACTCTGCACGTTTGCTATTAATAGCTGTTAGTTCACTTTCGATCTGACCAAAAGGCCCGATAAAAGCAGCTTCACTGCCAAAAAGCGAAAAGGAGAATAGGGCTGATAGGATAAATATTTTACTGAGCACCGGCATTACTAAGAGCCTCGTTGATTTTTTTTGCTTCAATTGAAGAGTAATAAGGCTTTGCGGCCAATTCAGTTTTTTGCATCATCAGATTAGCAAGCTCCTTTTTTGATTCACTGATCCGACGGTTAAATACGCCGATTAAAGTGTCTTGTGCCATGGCCTTAGCCGCCGTCCCTGTATAGGCATTACGCATTTCGACAGGTAGTGTTTTGCGATAATCTTCAGTAGGGTGTGTAATCGTTTTCTGGTGCGTTGTTGCACTCTCAAATAGATAGCTGCGAGCCGCTTCTTTAGACTCGATTTCAGAAACAACCGTTTGGAGCTTCTCTTTCATTTTGTATTGATCGTTGATTACCGAAGTCGCACATGATTGTGCTTCTGCTTCGGTTGTCTTATTTGCACACTTGCTGGATATCCAATTTCGGAGCTGTACTTCATCCATAAAAGATCCACTGGCGGCATTACGCAAAGGACTGGCCATCGTCTCTCTGGCTGTTTTAAAAGACTCTATTTCAACATCACTGTGTGTTTGCCCGGAACCAGATGATCCGATTGACTGAGGGGAACAATAACGTGCTGCAGATGCAGTGTTCTGTCCAGCCTTCAACATCGCCTCATAACATTCACTGCTATCTTTAAAAAGCCGTGTGTTGGTTATGGATCCGTATGCCGGAGAATTACTCAATTGAGTCACTGATTTATATGCTTTTGCCGCTTCCGGGAAACGCTCTTCAACAGTTGGTAAAACACCGCACCCGGTTTGTTTGGCATACTGTTCACCACCGGTTATAATAACTTTCTTGCGGCCTGCATCAATAACATTGTTTTCTCCCCTTCTAATCCCGCCCACAACATCAGAAATAGGCTTCTTAGCTCGGTCTTGACAGTATTTTTTAATGGAACTTGACGTACATGACAAAGGATTTCCACCACCGATGTCGCAAGGCCCGATTTTAAATGCTATAGATTTTTGGGCAAGAGTGTCAAGCGAATTGATCGTTTTACACAGATCAGGGGTCGGAAGATTAAAACTGGTCACATTTGGATTACATTGAAGGGAAACATCTGTTTTGCCAAGAACAGGGGGGAGAGAAAACCCATTCTTTACAAGCTGCTCAATCCCGCCGGTAATTCCGCCTGAAATTGCGCTATCAAGCAAAGATGCATTAATTTGTGAAGACAAAACCAAAGTTAAAACTATTGAAATTCGGCGATTAATCATTTTATTGCCCCCGCAATCTCTTTAAGTGCTTGATCTTCAAAAAACGGCCGAGCTGATTCGGTCATCTTTTGTGTTGAGATACGAATAACTTCTTTTGAAATCGCCGCAGATTCACTCGCTAAAAATCGGTAAGCAGTTTGGAACGCAATTTGTCTTCTCATTGCAGAAGCATAAATGGCTTTCGACTGAATAGGGAGACTTGAGATAGAATCATCATCATAATGAACGATGAGACGTTTACCACGTCCAGCATCTTCCATCAATTTTAAAAGCTTTGCGGATTCAAGTTCGGTTTTTGTAACGGTTGAGTCTGTCATAGTTGGAATATCAGTATCACTGCTTGAGGCGAGCTGTGTATTTTTACAATTTTCATAATCAGTTGAAGCACTGCAATTAGCCAATTTATCAGACAACATCGATTCTGTTTTAACCATTCCGGACGCAAGATTATTATTGGCCGGATCCAATTGCATTGTGATGGTCTCATTCATATTTTTTTGCGCGTCTGTTATTGTTTGCGGGAGACCCATACCCTTATTAGCCACCCAAGCAGCCGATGAGTTGTTAACATTCAATTTGCCGGTAGTAGCACCCATTCTTAATGCATCACGCGCCAACTCAACATCTCTTGTAAATGCGGATTTGCCGGGTAGACTTTTCATCGTAGTAGCACTATCAATTTTGGATTCACTGCCGGACCCATAATTGATGTTTGAATACAAGCTGTTAACACGAGAATCACATGAGAGCCTTTTTCCACTCATAACGATATCTCCGCCGGTGAGAATATTATTTCTAACGGAAAGCCCTGTTACATTCAAAGGGGAAAGGACCATCGCCTCACCGTCTTTAGTCTTTGAAACGATCTTACCCGATAAATTACGACAATAGCTCGCCATATAATTGTTAGCACATCGAGACTGATCACTGTTTAACGTACAGGAACCGACACCATAAGAAAGCTTTGGGATAATGTTGCCGAGCATGCTGCACATGTTGTTAATATCAGAAAGGTAGTTGTGGTCCAATCCTACAGAACAATTGACTTTTTGTAGATTAAGACCCGGTATAGAAAAGAGGTTGCTAATCGTACCGGTATCAAATAAGCTGTTTACAGATGATGTAACATTTTGAACACCAGTGTTGATCATACTTGTTGCGTTATCAAGCAGATCCGCTGATGAAATAACTGCAATAGATAATAAGGGCACAATTAAAGGTATTTTATTTCTACTACTGCGCATTAGCAACCTCCGTAATATATTGGTTAATACTGCTTTCCATAAGAGGAGCAGAGGCCATTTTTGATTTATTGATCTGTGCTTCAACCAATCCTTTTTGTGCCAAAGCCAATTCATACCCATGATAATTCAAAAATGTTTCAACCGCAGATGCTCTATAGGCACCTGAAAAATATTCATTTCGATATTGGGCAGGAACCATATTACGCCCTTCTTCGCTTCGATCATAAAAATAATAACGCCCCATAGAGGCTTCCTCTACAAGGGTGCTCTCACTTTTTGCCGAATCTTTTAAATGCCCAAGTATTTCGCCGTTCTCATCCTCATCTTCTTCATAGCTCTTTTGGATGAGGTCGCCAACACATGTTGCAGTAGTACATTTGCCAGTGGCCATATCAGAAACCTTTTGTTCTTGACCGTATGAACCAGAATAGATACGCCCATGATTGCCGGTAGCCAAAACAATCGCAAGATTTTTGTCCGATTCGGCAGACTCAATATTTGCCGGCAGAACAAATGCATTCGTACGACATTCGCCAGCATCATTTAAACATCTTCTGTACTGTTCTCCCGTTCGTGATGTGGGCATAAATCCAGCTTGAACAACACTGGATGAAGAAGCTATTTGTGGGGTTGTATAGCTACAACCTTTAACGCCGGACACCTGTTCAAATAATGAATTAGAACGCTTCGAAGAATATGATGGATTTATTGTCCGTTGCGCATGACTTAAAGAGTTAATGCTCGAACCAATACAATTTAATGTCTTTGCATTGGTGCCAACAGTACAGTTTCCGATGTTGATTTTTGATAATAAATTTGGAATATTAAATCCAAAGTCGTACCCGACTTTCACTCCCGGGCACTGCACTCGGTCAACAATTCCATTAATCGAAGAATTTAATTGAGCCGAGAGCTCGCTGATCGAACCTACAATAGTAGACAGCGAAGTGTCCTGTGCATCAGCATAGACTGAATTAGTAGAGAGAAAAACGATCGACGCTGTTAGCGAAAGACGCTTTAAAGGGTGCATGTATTGTTTCCTGTCACTTTCATGCAAAAATCATTTTTTTCTGCATCGTTAGAAAAGAAGAGATCAAACCCATCTTTTGTTGAAGCATAATTGATGTTATAACTGTTCAACGCTTGGACAAGACCCTCATTTTTATAAGGGAGATGAACCACGACTTTCTCTTTACGAGTCTCAGGAGCAGTGTCACGATTGTTTGTAACATCATCTTTTGTAGGAATTGCGAAAGCGTTCTGTCCATATAGCTCTGCAGAAGCATCGATTGATGCTTGCTGCGCCGTTGGAGCCTCACATTTAGTCAATGAGATCTCGGGAAGCATGTAGAGGTCTTTTTCTGTGAAATATTTTTCGACGGTAGGGGCTTCAATATGTACGGAATACCCATTTTTATCTTTATATCTAAAAACTTTAGGGTAGGTAATCTTGCCGTCATCCACTAAATACTTTCCAGCTTCAAGCGCTTTAATACGTTGTGAATATCGAGGAAGAATTATTCCTATAAATTCCTCTTTTGCTTGTCTATATCCCTCATCAAAAGATTTTGCCCGCGCATCTTGGTAGCCTTGTTCATAATAAAATCTTTGCATTTCATTTAGACCTGCAAGATCAATCGATGACGTCGGATCAGCACTTAAAGCGGACGCACACATAACCACCGCAATACCAGTCAAAAATCTTTTCACGTTAACCCCTTTATTTATTTAATTGAGAAACAAGTGCTTCTGTGGACTCAATTTCACTTTTCAACATGCCGTGGATATTCCCACTTACATCACTGATGCTAATTACCTTTTCTTCCAGCTCAACAACTTGCTTTTGAATAACTTGAAGCCCCTCTTTGATTGGAGCAACCGCATCTTCTACAATTGTTTTAAATAATTTGCTAATAACATCAGGGTCGAAGGAATAAGAAGAAGACTGTTCTTGTGGCACTGACTCCGGTTGTGCCGCTTCCGACATTGCCCCAAAGAGCATCATCGGGTCATCAGCAGGAAGTTCCAATGAAGTGGAAGTATCATGGGGATGCTTGCCGCCATACGCTTCAAGCATTTTCTCTACGGTAAGAGACAATGATCGAATTTCACCGAGAACCTCTTCTTTGTCAAAAGATCCTATTTCGTGCGTCATACCGGTTGGTCTTTTCTGCGGTTGTATATCAGAGAGAAAATCATCTTCAGGCTCTTTGATTTCATCAATCCGTTTGCGCAAGAGAATCTGATTTTCAAGAACCGAAATAACGTTACGGTCAATTTTTTTAATGGTCTCGTCAAAACCGTTCGGGAGAGATTCGGGGTTGCCCGTACCAGAAAGCTGATTTACTCGTTCAGTCAACTTATTGAGGGCTTCCACAACAGCATCTTGCTGATTACCGCTTCCAGCATCTTTTTTATGTTCATTGCTTAAACGCAAAAGCTCATCAATTTTTCCCTCAAGAAATGTTTGTATTCGGATTTTATCGGACTGTCTGAATAATGAAAGAACACGGTTGGTTTCTCGCTCAAAAATTCTTTCAATGATATTTGAAACCCGTTGCTGCTCTTCACCGGCATTATTGGTTGTCAACATCGCTTGATGGCGCAACACTTCATCACCCATAACCTTGTCATTTTCATAACATTTTTTGACTGCACGGAAGAAAATGTTTAAAAATTTATCCGGATAAATCAGCTCGCCGGTCATCCCCTGCATGGTAATAATTTCACCATTTGCGTAAAGTGGGAAAAAATCAGTTATGAATGCATCAATCAGGTAAGCTTTTGAGTTAAAAATCTGCAAAGTTGCAGTACCGTCGCGGTATGCATCGTCAATACTGTTTCCAAACAAATTGTAGATTTTTTTGATGATTCCTTTTTGGAGGAACAGTGAAGCAATTTCTCCTGATTTATCAAGAGCTGCAATTTCTTGAGTAATGATATACAGGAATACCATTCCCTCGGTTTTGTTTCCTGCGATCGACGATGCGGTTGCAACAACAATTTGATTCAAATTGTCAATGTTTTCCGCTTTGGATTCGAAAATCTGCTTTGCCATTTCTTTGGCCGCATTTCTTACTCGCTCTTCGAGATTACTTGGGTTGAGATTTGACAAAATAGCCAAAACCGGTGCAGGAGAACTTTCCTCTATGATAGCGTCTTCAACGTTGTCGAAATCGTCGTTGTGTGCCATAGTTGTGCCTTTATAGATAAATGATGTCGTTTTTATTTTTTACAGAGATCAGCATTGTGATCTCACCTTTATTGTTGAAGACAAGCTCATAATCATTTAGATTGTATTCCTTGATCTTTTTACGTCTGTAATAACGTGACATTCGCTTCAACAACATTGCTACAAGTACCATCCCCAGAACGGAGAATATCAAAAAAATAGTGCTTGCAAAAAATATATATCCGATTGCGCCTTCATTTCCTGTTGCCATAGTGATCCTTCCAGTGAAAAGGAGAATTTTGGCTTCATTCTATCAGAAAACAAACAAAAAAACAATATATTATTTTTTTATTTATTTAATTGAATTTTTTTGTTTATATAAAAACTTTATTGCTATATGTTTTTTTGAAGTATTTTGCATTCGCGTAGGCTATTGTTGTATATACTGATTCAACTCAGACGAGAATTAAAGATATGGAAAAATGACAGAAAGGAAAAGCCCCTACATTAAGTAAGAGCTGATTATTAAAGAGGATTGCTAACGTTTTGGGGTTTGATTTTTTTGAATTTTGATAACTTCAAAATCTTGTTTTCTGCGAAAAACGACTCGATCATCAAGAATAGGGCAAGAATCAAGTGCCGTATCGAGCATGATTGTATTATACGTATCAAATGAAAGATTCAGAATACTATTTAATGCTTCACTTGAAGTTTTATTGATAATTCGATCTACAAGTACATCAGGTTCATCCCAAAAATTTTCAGGGATTACAATTGAAACAAAATAAATGGATTGTTTTGCGGATACATTGCTGATAGTTTCAACCCAAATTGGGATGCCCGGACTATCGAAACTCACAATAGTTGTATCACCATCTCCATCTTTTTTAAAAGAAACATATTGCTGCGCTATGTTCATTTGGTTCGATGTATTTTTTTGTCTTGCTACAACGAAGACATACAGAAGAACTCTTCCAAGTTTTTCTTTTCCATTTTCCATTTTGTCGACACTAACATATAAATAGGGAGAGACAAAAAATACATTCGGATAAGAATTTTTTTCTGACAAAACTAACCTCCTTTGTTTGCTTATTGAGAAACAGCGTCTCTCATCATCTGCTCAAGCTCTTTTTTAAATTGACCATAGTCAAAATTAGGGTAATAATATTTAAAATCCCGTCCTTTTTCAAGTGCAACACGCAAAGCTTTTATAAAATCATCCCGTGTGTCTTCATTAGCACCTTGCTTCATAGACTTATTGCCTAAGTCGTTTTCATCTAAACGTCTCGGCATTACATCACTATAAGACGGCACTTTTTCAACTGGGACGACTTCAACAACTGACTCTTTGTTTTTTGCCGTCGGCGGAACATTCACAATTTTACTTATTGCATCAACATCTATCCCTATGGTTTGAGCAGGAAGCAGTTGAGCAAAAAGAAAAAATAATCCGAAAAAAAATTTCTTCATAATAGTATCCTTATTTTTGTAGTAATTCTCATGCAACAGCAAACAAAGTGTCAAATTGAACCGGTGAAATCATATCCGACGTATTAGCGCCTTTGGCCCCACTGATGTATAAATACATCGCAAGGCTCATAATCCCTGAAGTATCATCACGCATTTCAGTAATATAAAAATCGCCGAGAGTGCGCCACATTTCACGATCTCTGCTGTCAACAACTGTGCAGTTTAGGAGAAACCCGTTTAATGCACTTCCGTTGCCGGAATATTTAATAAGATATGTAAATACGCTAATAGCGAAGAAATCGCGATAGTCTTTGAAATTGCGATCATCTATTGCACTATTGCGCGCATAAACCATACCAAGTGTTTTTTCGGAGAGATCCATAAAGCCGGAAGCTAAATCGATAGCTTTGCTTTGGTTGATCGCAGCTTTAATCTCTTCCCCGCTGAATACATCTTGCATCGGACCAAAAACAATTTTTTGAACCAACTTATCAATAAATTCCGGCAAATTTTCAGTCGCCGGCAGAGATGACTTTATCGGCTCAATTTTTCCAATTTGATTATTTATCTGCTCATAATGGTTGGCAAGAAGATGGCCAAGATCAAGCGTTTCGTCATCACTCATTGTCGCTCTTTTTAACTGCAAGCACACCGATCGCTTGTTTCACAGCATTTGCATCAATGCCGGGAGTGTTTTTCGCATAAGAATACAATGCCGCAAGTATCCGATTGAAATTCTCAATTTTTTGCTCTTTATTGTCGAGAATGATGGTGATACCATCGCCGCTCATTACAACGTCGTCGCCAGACAAAGAAAAGCTTGAAGCTGGTACAGAATCAAGACGTTTCTCAAAAGCACGAAAGTTATTTGAAGTCACGTCCCCCACCATCCCAAACGGGACAGAATAAACAGACACCTTTGTTTCGGCTAAAAGAGACAACGGAGTTAGCATAACTGCAGCTATTCCAACGGCCAAGATTTTTTTCATGATTTTCACCTTTTATGCAAATCGATGTTGATCGAGTTTGCTTGCTTCACTGTCATTAGTGTTTAAATAATTATGAATGAAGGTAGCAGTGGATGTTCCATCTGGATTAATAACATCAGGACGCCCACCGATATCGAAAGGACGTCCTCTGTATTTCACCAAACTCAACAAAGCCGACATTTTCATTAACCCCATTTTTGGCAGACCCTTCGAAACCAAACGTTCCATTACCCTTTGCTGATGCCAAAGATAAACTTTAAACTTCGATGTATCGGCAAACTCTTTGATAGCGACATATCCACTCTCAGTCAGAGGTACACGAAAAATATCAAAAGGATCTACGCCCGCATCGATTAATGCATCTTTCATGGCTTCAGCCATAATTTCGCCATTTTCGTCAAGATCAAAAGAGACTAAAACGGAAACATCCGCTCCGCCTTGACGGTATGCGACATATTCGTCAATAATTGCTCGGAACGTCTTATTATCATTCAGTTCCGCTCGCACCAGATATTCATTATTGATTTTCTCAATACGACTTAAATAAGTAAGAGCATACATCGTTAAATCCGTACTTGTACTTCCATCCATCCGATGGCTTCCGATAATACTTTCGGCAATTACGATATAGTGGCCTTTCATAAGACCCCTCCGGAACATTTAGAAGAAAACGTATTAAGCGGAATGGCAATTTCAGGTTTGCCGGCACCTTTTACGTATGAATAGCTACCATCTTTATGCGTCAACACAACATTTTCAATGCCAGAGTAGGGGGTTGATGTAGTCTTCATGCTTTTATCACCGATCTTCAACAAAGAGATTTTGCTAAAATCGCACTGGTAGTCATTTGTACCACTATTAGCGTTAGTGTTTGCCTTTGATTTTGCATCACCTTCTTTGGGACAAAAACCGCCGTCAAGAGTTGTGGCACCCGAAGAACATGTGATTGTCTTTTTTGAAACATCTTTAATTTTTGGGACTACAATCTTTTTTGGATACGATTTTGCAGGAACGGGCGTCGTAATTGCTTTTACATGAGCAGAATAAGATGGCTTTGTAGCAACATACTCACGCTGATCCGCACCGAGGAGAATAATAGAATCCGTATTGGCATAATCGTTATGAATGATATTTTTCAAGACAAAGCATCCGATTTTTTCACCGATAACGTAATAATTCTTTTTGCCAATAAGGAAACCAGATACACGCTTGATCGCTATGTAATTAAATGGTTTCCCACCTGTTTCCCCGCCTTTTACCCAAGCATCTTCCAATCTATGAAATTCTTCTTCGATTGCTAAACTCGGAAAATTTGACATGGTTTCTGGGAGACGTACCATCGGCTGTACCGGGCACTTAACTTCTCCGCCGTCTTTAAGAATGGTCCGTTCAATTTTAACAACCCTGACCGGCATATCCTTAATGAGCTCTCGAATGTCACCAAGATATTTTTTGACGATTATCGGGTTTTGCATATATCCATTTTTTGGATCGCTGTTGTAGACCACTTCCGTTTCTACCCCGCTGTCAGCCAATCTATCTTGAATCATGCTTGCATCAGCTTTTCGCTCAAACGCACCAAAAACTATAAAGTTTTCACCAGAGCTCACCCTTTTCGCTGTTTTTACATCGAGTATTTGTTGCTGTTGGGCAATGTTCTCATAAAAAATAATGTCAACAAGGTTCATCTTGTCAAGATTAGCAACAACAAGATATTTGCCTTGGTATTGATCGAGGATGGTTTCTTGCAAACCTTCTCGAAGTTGCTTGTTGATAAGGGAGGTGGTGTTGTATACACCTTCTTTGTAATCTTCAAGTGCCTTATTTGGTATCGCCCCGAAGAGGGTGAAGGGGAGGGCAATCAAAGGGGCTAATATCCATCGGGCTTTCATACTATTACCCGTTATCGCGCAAAGGTAATTGCTTCGTTCCAGAAGCTTACGACAAGCAGGTTCCATGTATCCATAAACCCTTTCCCGAAGAAAATTCCGCCGATTATGCCATAAGCTAAAAAAGTGATAGCAACACCGCCAAGTGCTGCAGCAATTAGTTTACCGAGCTTTTGCCATTTCGGTTCGAATTGGCTTGTCTCTTCTTTGTTTTCAAGATGCTCTTTTGCTGTTTTCCACGCCCAATAGCCGATACCTATCGGAATAAACGCCAGAATCCAAATAGCATGCCCGATCAATCCCTGAGCAGTTTGTCTTGCACTATCAATCCCATCCTCCATGGATGTAAAGTGTCCATCACCGGCCGCCATAAGATCAGCAGCAACTAATAGCAACATCAAGATGAGGGGCCATCGTGTTTTTTGCATGTGTTATCCTTTTTTTCTGTGTGGTTTTCTGCCTTTGGGCATTTCTAATGGCTCATACAAAGTCATTAAAAATACTCAATGCGCTACATTTGATATTGCTTCTCTCCAAAATGAAACAACCAATTGATTCCATATTTCGAAAAAGCTCATTGAGCCACTTGGATCCGCATAGGTTTTTACAAAAATGCCATATATGATAAACACACCGGATAAAGCAAAGACTCCATTTAATGCAATCCCTGACATGTGCTCAAGGATTGTATTTTTTTGCTCCATCTTTCCATCAATGTAATGCTTATATTTTTTCATTGTATGAGAAGTCGCCCACCCAAGCAACAATGCAGGGATTACAGCTAATATCCAGACAAGAGAATGAAAAATATGAACAAGCATATTGAACAGCTCTTGCGCATTCGAGGCGAGAGCTTCGGCTCTGTCAACTCCTGCAGCCGATGCACTAAGTGCGATCAACGGCAAAAAGCGAATGAACGATTTCAATGTCTCATCCCAGCAACAGCCGACTTAGGGGCTGGATTAGAATTAAACGTATTGAAGAGACTGGCCATTTCACCAAGTTCTGTCGGTTCCTCGGACCCATCACCAACAGACGAAACAACTCCACCCTCCGCTTCACGCTTGACCGTTTCACTGATTTGCATTAAATCATTCATGGAGAGTTTCACACCATGAGCGGCAGGCTCGTGTATTTTTTCATCCACCGTTGCAGGTGATTCAACATTTGCGGGGCTAAGTAAGTTTTCAGCGGTCAAATCTTGTGTATTGTTTACCACTACCGCTGGCTCAGAAAGAACTACTGAAGGCAACGTATTTTCGATTTCACTAAGCGCACTGTCAATAGAATCAAGAACGAGATTGATTTCTTTGATCAATCCATCAAGACTCCCGATGATTTTTGCGAAGAGCATATCGATCTTTGTTTCTTTTACCGGAGGGGTATGTGCATCAATATCTTCAAAGATTGCATGAAAAGATTCTTCATCTCTGCCTCCGTTTTCAAAAAAGGTTTTTACCTTTTCAATTTCTTCCGGAGATTCTGCGATCGATTCAATTCTTTCATTAATCCATTTTTGCATTGACTGTTCAAGTTGAGGCAATACATCACCACTGAAATTTTTAATTTTTAGTTCGGTGTGGTCAATTTTACTTACCGTCTCTTCAAGTTTTTGTTGTTCGGATTCACCATCCAACTGCGGAATCTTTTTCGCGCGTGCCTTTAATAGAGCAAGTCGCTCCGTCGCTTCTTCAATACTCGGATGCTTCTCCTTGTATTGATCCAGTAGTACATAAGCCTCAAACACATCAGCATATTTTTTTATACGATCTGCTTTTTTTAAATCTTTTTCCATGAAATCTCCTTTATTTTAGGGACTGTGGCAAAAATTGTAGCAAAAAAAATCTTGATTAAGAAATTTTTTTTTGATATAGTATTTTTTATTTTCTTTTTGGAGATTCCGATGCGGAAAAAATTAGCTGCTGCTCACTTATTGTTTACGTCAAAAAACAACGTACAAGAAAAAACTGAACAGCTTGAAGAACAACCTACGGAACGGGTTGACACCCCTAAAACGGAACTTGAAGAAGAGACAATCCACAATAATATTGGAGTTGAAACAATGGATAGCGATAAAAACAACCTCGGCGATCTTGGCGGCTTTGAACCAGATGTAATAAATTACGATGAAAAGGAAGGTGTAAAAACTTCACAGTCCGGTGAAGAAAACAAAGTCGGTCTGGTGCAAAAGTTTAAAAACTTACCACTTTGGGGAAAAGGTGCTGTCGCAATAGTGGTAGTGTCTATTTTTATGATCGTCCAAGATTATCGCAAGCAATCCAGCAAACCTCTCCCCGCTGCTGAAGTTGAAATTACCGCTGAGATGAATACATCAAAAGCACCGGAAGTTGAAACTAAGCCTGTAGCTGAACAAACCCCCGAACAAGTCAAAATGGAAAAACTCAACTCTTGTTTAATTGCTTCCCCTTTAACTTTCAAGTTTGGTCAAGAGGGTGTTATTCCGATGGTAGGCGAGCAACAAGTCAGCAATGAAACACCTTTCTGTGAAGAGTTCACCTTGAAAAATTATCACCTCGATGGGGCAAATAACAGTCTGTCTATTGTAGGGGATATTTATTCAGGGACAAATCTTGTGAAACATATTTCAGTGGATCCGTTGGCATATTTCAAACCAACCTACTATCTTGAAGGGATAAGCATCCGTCATCCTAAAACTCAGGCTGAAGTGCAATATATGCCGGGAGACTTTATTTTGAAGTCGCCTTCTGCATCTTTACAATTGACAGGAGTGTTAGATAAAGGGGCGACCGTTGAATACAGCCTAATGTTTAATGGTCAAAAAACAGCGATCAGTGTTGATCGTAAATACGTTCAATAAGAGGCGAAAGGATGGAAGCTACAGAAGGAAAAATTCTTGCCTCAACCGGGCTACTGTTTGGTACGATAGCCATTTTACTATTCTTGCTTCCATTTTTTCTGTACAGTAAAAACAGAGATGAAATCAGACAAGAAGGACCCATAAAGGTTATTGGCGAAGTCCTTTTTTTTCATGTACTGCTTATGGTTGTGCTTGTTATTTTTACAAGTGCGATAAACACTATAGTATTGAAACCGGAGTTTAGTCCTGAACAAGGTATCAAGTATTTTTTTGGGAACTCTAACTCAACTGCTATGTGGGACTATTGGTTATCCAAAAGTGTAACTTCTACAACATCATCTTTAAACACAATCGAGTCTGATGTTATGTCTTCTTTCATAGCGGTAATGAAATATTACTCGCTCTTCGTGTTTATTATATGTGTTGCTATCCCTATTGCAGTCTTATGGCAAACGGTGGGGAATATCACGGCCGTTGCACATGAAGGAACCCCTCATTATCAAGATTTTTTTGCATCCATGCAAACGTCTTTTTTGACCTATTTTGGTATGACCGCTATTGTTGTTGTTCACTGCTCTATAGCTTCCATCTATGTTGCTCTTTATATCGATGGTTTTAGTTTTTATACGCTCATCAATAGAGCTTGGCATATTTTGCTTTTTGGATGAGGTAGAGCATGCAAAATAATAAACGCCCGTTACGTTACGATGAATTTATTTTCAAACTCCAATTCCAAAGAAAAGTTCATCCTGCAGTTTATATGTTTTCTAAGCCTTCAACAAAAGTTATTGGTTTTGTCATGCTTGGATACTATTTTTTCCCGTCCAATGCGGAATGGATATTCGCAATCGGGTTTTATCTCTTAATGCGCAAATATACCGATACGCAGATGACATATAAAGCAAAACTTGCTTCTTATTATCACGGCAAAGAAGATCAAGCAATACCAGCGATCTCATTTTATTCTCAAAAGAAAGAACACTATCTCAAACATCAAATAAAGGCAAAAAACGATGAAGCGAAATAATTTATTCCCGAGCGTTGTAAGCGCTGCGGCATGTTTTATATTATTGGGTTCTACTTGCTTTGCGCGAGAAGCTCCTGCACCACTTGATGCTGAAACCGTATTATCAGAAACAATGACTGATCCGGCAAAATCAAAAATGGATGTTCCAAATGGACCAAATGGTAGTGCGGTAGATTATCGACCTGATGCACCTGTATCTGCGGATGCCGGCTCAGTTAGTACCTTATACCCGCTTGACAGGACACAGGGGTTTAAATCTAAAACCCCTGAGCTTCAGCAAGATGCATTTGAAATGGACATTGACAAAGTTATAGCGAACCGTGTTTTAAAGCAACAGCGTAGATATCAACGTATTGTAAACGGGATACATGATGTTGCATTCTTGCAAAAACCGATTACGAAACCTTTCTCGGCAATCGATACGGTGTATGTCACAACAGAATATATTACTACTCTCGTTTTTCCAAAAGGGCTTAAAGTCCAGTATGCTGATAGTGGTGAGACATTCGATATAAACAAATTCGATCAAAACGCCTTATGGTTTCAACCGAAAAGAAATTTTCAGGGAACAAATATGGTTGTTGGTCTAACAGATGGTAATCAAAATTATGTTGTAACGATAACGATTGAAAAATATCTACCCGGCAATATTGTCAAAGATAATGTCGAAGAGCGTTATCTTAATTGTGGTGAATACATTTCGACGATGATCCGCTATATCAACCCTCCGAAAATAGACTCGATCGATGTGTTAAAAAAATACTTTTCTCTTTTTGGAGAAAACAGTATTAAAAAATTCAAAAAGAATGGAGCATTTGATGTCATTACTATAGGCGGGATGCCATTTTATATCATACGTGATGATAATCGCGGGGATATTGTTTATGAAAATGTTTCTTTCAGAATCTCCGATCGTTATGAACAATTTGCAGAACTCACAAAAGGACGGAAAAAACAATGAAGAAGACATACTTTTTTTCATTTATGATTTTTTTATTTTTTCAGGGATGCGCAACGGTATACAATACAGATACGCACCTAAAAGCTTCAGTGCATGAAAACAAACAGCTTGCTTATTCTGATCTTGATATGAGTAGGCATTTTCACGATGCTGAGATGGCCGCAGATGAAACATTTAAAGATCTCGATCACTATATGGAAGATCAATTACACAAGTCAAGCTCAATGACATCTGCAAATCGATTTCAAAATATTGTCAATCAATACAAACGGAGTAAAGAATGAAACATTCAATTATTGCAGCTCTTATAATTCTCAGCACTTCGGTATTTGCAGACGATGACGGACAGCACATTACCAGACAACTCACAGGCTCAAATGCAGACATACGCACTGACGGCGCAATGATCGATAATACAAAAGCAACCGGAATATATAACTATAACGAAGTTGTTTATGAACATATCAAATTAAAACAGGGAACGACACACGCCCCGCAAACAGGTTCCCAAGTGGCACTCGGTGAGGATATCGCATCCAGAAAAGCTCAAGAACTCGCGGCAAAAATAAACGCTTTGGCAAAACAAAAAGCAGCCGTAGAAGCGGCTAAAAACTCACCGACATGGCCAAAATTTGCAGAAGGATATTGTTACGTACATAATGACGTTGAAGTTGAAAAGATTGCAACTTATGCCTATCTTTCGTGTGACTTCTCCGAATCAATTGGAAAAGCGGAACTTGTGGTTTCACTCGTTCCGGATTTTTATGCAAAAGCTCTTGTAGCCAAACCTCTTTATATGAATTTGGTAGATCAGAATCGCAAAAAGCAAAGAATCCCGATCGTCAGCGGTGCGGTGCTTACCCAAGACAAACTTAGTATAAATGTCGCGAATATTGTCAATGATCGCAAAATTGAAAAACTCATTGCTACCGGCACTTACACAACACTCAATGCCGCAACACAGGCATCTCAACTTTACTTAACGGATTTACGCGCATCACGGGTGCAGCAAAGCACCAGCACAACTTCTTCTATAGGTGGTCTTGTTACCTCTTCAGCCACAAATGTACAAAAACCGATAGCGAGCGACTATTTAGTTGCTGGCGGGCTACAGGTTGTATCCGATTTGGCAAAAATCATTGGAGAGAGCTTTGTCAATAATCTGCCATATACCTTCAAAATGAATCACGATGCGATTTTATACGCCGATATCGAGCTGTCTGACACAAGAATGTTACGTGGCTTCGATGCGGATGTCCCAAATGTTATCAAAAAACAACCTGTATTTGATATTACAAAAGGACAAGAAACTGATCAAAGCATAACACCTGTACCGATCAGAGCAGTTAAGAAAGTTCAAACACCGCCAACAATCCAATAAACAAGGACATAACATGAAACGACTCTTTCTTCTGGGCTCTATTGCATTTTGGACGGCACAACTTATGTCGGCAACGATATCAAGTCAATGTGGATTCTTCACGGGCAATAATTTCTCTCAATACAAATGTCCAGAGAAAGCGGGGATGGAGTCAACCCTCATGTCCTTGAACCCTTCAAACGGTGATGCGGTATGTTCATACAAAGGACCAAACGGAGAGCATACTGCAATAACTTTACATACGGAATGCAAGGTCCCACAATATGGTACCGATGGCAAGCGTGTACAATTGCCAGACTCAATGATAGGTCAGTCTGCATCTTCTTTAGCAACTGGAATCACAGATAAAACAGGTATCGATTCGTCAGAAGACCTTTTTTCCACTGTAGACTTGCGACAAAAGCTTCAGCAAGTGAAAAGCAGCTTATCAGGCCAACAATCATTTGATGCCATTGCTTCTGGGCTTGACCCAATTAATTCCCATAGTGAATATGACAAAACGGTTCCATCTATCATCACCGGGGTTCTGACTCTTGATAGTGATTATTTTGAACAAATAGGCGGTAAAACCCGATACATCAATGAAGTCGGGGAAATCGCCATTAACCCAGAGAAGATTACCGTGACAAGAAATTCGAGTTGGACCGGTCGTGTATGGGACAACATAAAAGGATTGTGGTCCGGGGAATCATCAGCGACAGGAACGTCCTCATATCATACATTCAACCCTATGAAGTTCATGGATCAGCAAGTTCTCGGATACTACGTTTATCTTGCCGAAAATTTATTAGCCGGATATATGAAAATAGTTTACATTATTTTTATGTCTGGGGCAATGTGGGGAGGAGGGTACTACGCCTATAAAAAGTTCTTTTCAAAAAGCACAAAAGAGGATGATTTTAAAGTTAACAAGATGACCTATCTTGTGACAGCTTCTATGGGATTCATCTTTTTTACCGCCCCACTGGTATCAACACCTATTGAAAAGACGGGGGCGATTGAAAAAGCGATATATAAAGATTCATCCGGGAGTGATAGTTCGACAGGGTATGGATATTCAACCCTTGCCCAACAAACTGTGAGATATGCTGCACAAACTGCAACATATTTTGGAAATACCGAGAGTGATTATGCGATGAAAGCGTTTCTCGCATTAATTCAATTTAAACAAGGGATGCTTGAAGATCCGACAAATGCAATCAATGCAATAGATGAACGTCTAAAAGTGTTGGAAACTAAAATAGTAGAAGCAGGGTTCGCATCAAATTATCTTGAAAATGTGTGCAAACCATATTTCAATGGTGTAGATATTTTTAAAATTTCGCAATCTCAATCAGAGAGTTTAAACATGACGGGGAAAACTCCTGATTCGGATACTGTACTCTCAAATGCAGGGATATCAGCAGATCGTCTTAATATTGATAGCTGTTTGGAACAAAATCAAAAAATGTCCGACATTGCTTCATCGGTTATATCAACAAAAAAATCAATAAATCAAGAAATCGACGTCTATAAAAAAATGTATAACAATACCTCGTCATCTTTCGGCGGAAGTTCTTCAGAACAAAGAACGTTCTACAACTTTATGCAAATGATGATCTGGACACAGAACAATTTTGGATGGATGGCTTCGGTAACTCCTCACAGCTCATACTTATTTTTTAAAAATATTGGTGTTTTCGAATACCAATCTGGTCTTTTAGATGAAAGCGACTCCGATCGATCTGAAAATTTTTCACAAGCAATGGACGATTATTCTTCGCAACAAGGTGAAAAAGCAGGAAAAGTATCTTTGGCCCCCGTTAGCATGGTTGAAGGGGTTAGTAGCTTCATGGTTGGAATGGTCGTAAATAACTCTACATGGTTTATTGTGCCCGGCTTTAAAGGTGTATATGATTTCTTTAAATCCAATTTGCAAGAAATATCGTTTAAAGGTCAAACTGGTGAGTTTACACCAATGGCTTCACGTCTGAGCAACATGAAGGACTCGCTCACGGGGGTAATTGGAAAAATCCCCGTAATTGGACAAATTTTTGGTGGTATTGGCAAATTTATCACTGTCGTTATGGGAGTCGACGATTATATACAATTCCAAATTCTAATTACGTTTTTGTCTTTTTTCTTGGCGATGTGGGTCGTAACAACTATGATTGCCACGGTTACAGTTCTCTCCGTAACGGTATTTTTGACTTTTAAAATTGTTATGTTCTATGTTGAGCTCATTATTTTCTTTATGACGGCACCGGTAGTTGGTATTTACACTACAATCATGAGCGCTGAACCACAGCAATATCTCAAAAATTTCGCAACACATCTCGGGATGGTTATCATCACACCGATTATGATCGTGTCTGCAAGCTATATCGTCCTTCCTATATCCGAATTTTTCAAAGGTCTTTTCTCGGCTTTAGTGACTTTGATCTTTAAAGTATTTGACAAAGGAGGCGAGGACCTTAATCAAGATATCGTAGGAACCAATATTCTCGACGCACTTACAAAACAAACCGCTCTTGCATCGATGCAAGGTGTTGCAGAGATTTTTGCAATGATATCAACAATCATCATTTCATACATAATCATTTTCAATTATCGCGAGTGGTTTACTAAATTGATTGGTTTGCAAGGCGTACTCGATCATACAAGAAGTGCTTACTCTGAAATGAAAGAGAAGAGTGATAAATATGTCTCTCCTATGTAAGAAGTGCCTATGTTAAAAAAACGCTTCGCTCTGCATATTCTTTTCTGCCTTATGCCAACACTATCGTTGGCGTATGATCCGGGAATTTCAAATTATAAATGTAATCCAAAAAGCGGAGCAGAAAGTCGCCTTAGCGTTTTGTCGGGTGGAAAGTATATCTGCACATATACCTACCCGGATGGCAAAGAACAAAGTTTTACCTATTCAAATCCACAGAACAACAGTTCATTTGCGAAAGATATCGCTGCTACGATGGTTAGTGATACAGACGTTAAAAAGCTGCCGGCCAGCGAGCAACGTCTCGCAGCAGCAAAGAAAGTTTTATCAGCTCGCGGAATGGATCCAAATGAAGCTCAATCGATAATTGATTACATCGATCAAGAAAATGATAGTGAGATCGATGAATCGACGGATAGCATTTATGGACATGGCGCTTCGTCGGCTATGGATGCGGTCAGCGCTGAAAAGATAGGGTACATTAATGATACACTCAAAGAAGCGAGTGTTTTGGCGATGGCCCCATCCAAAACCATTAATATTTCTTCTGATGAGCTGAACTCGCATTCTGATTATAGAAAAACCATTCCGGCAATTCTATCTGGAATTTTCACTCTCGATCCGGCTTATTTTGAACAAGTAAACGGAAAAACAAATTACATCAATAATCTTGGCGAAATCACTATTAACAATGATCTCGTGAAAGTCTATTATCCCGATCACACGAAAGATAATTTTTTGGCTAAGAATATAGACAAAATGGTTCGATTTTTATTGAAGAAAGATCCATCCGAACAGATAAAACAATTTAAGCCTGTGGAGTTTATGGATCAGCAGGTATTAGGCTTTATGGTTTACCTGATTGCCAGCATTCATGCGGGCTACATGAATGTTTTGTATTATGTTTTTCTCATCGGTGTCGTATGGCTTATCACGTCAGTCTTTGGAAAAGCAAGTTTTGCAAACATTTTAATAATGCGGCAGGGTGGTAATAAGTCAAAACTCCCCGGATGGTTCCAAAAAGAAAAACAAACAGCCAATCCACGAACTGAAAAGCATATTGCAATGGCATTCGCTTTAGTCTTTTTTCTCGCACCATCTTTTAAAATGCCGGTCGCGACTACAGGATCAATTGAAAAAGCAATTTATAAAGATTCAGAGGTTGAATCGATATCTGCTTACTCTTATTCAACTCCGGCGCAAGAGTTTGTCCGCTATTGCGTACAAGCTGGAAATTATTTTGCAAATGAAACAAATGATTATGCGATGAAAGCATATATAGCATTATTGAATTTCAAAATGGGGTTTGTCAAAGATGGTCTTCCGAAGATGATCGGCGAAACAAATGATGAAATTGCCCAAATTGAAGCAGATAAGGCAAAGCTCGCCGCATCTGCAGCGCTATATAACAATGCTTGTAAGCCATACAAAGACGGAGAGAAATTCAATATACCAACTGCATCCCAAAATTATCTTTCTGCTTCACAGCAATCGCCCACACCGAAAAAAGTTGCTTTTATCGGAGACAAAAGTGCGTCAGGCATATACAGTGCAATCAACATAGACGGCGCGCAGAAAATCAATTTATCCTCCGATACAATGAATGTCAATTCGGCAATAAACGCGGCCAACAATGCCGTTGATGTGAATGCAGATACTATTATTATATCCATGGGTATACAAGATGCCTCATCCGCTCCATCAGATATGGAAACATGGAAAGATGGATTCAACAATGCTTTAAACGAGGTGATCATTCCGCTAAAAGAAAATGGTGCACGGGTGGTGTGTATATCTCCTGCTAAAACGTCAAATCCGGATTTGAATTTAAAAGTAGAAGCGATCAAAAGCGGTTTTCGCAGTGCATGTGGAACAACGGTTGAGTTGCCGGTTCTTCCGCGATCAGAAATGGACAGCAACGGTATCTATCCTAACGCTGCAGGGTTTAATCATATAGCCCAATTTATTACTCCTAAAATCGCAGGGGTAAAAGCTGATCGAATTGATGCTGCAGCATGCAAGGCACTTGAGGATGAAATTGCTGTTTCTTCTAAGGCATTAATGAAACGGGCGACAATTGCCGCCGAAAAAGCTGACACCATACATGGTTTTGCAACGAATGTGAAGGAAACGTCAGGGACAGATGCATCAACACTAACAACTGATCCAAACAAGGTATTAAACAAGAATCGAGTTGTACGTGGAGATGTGAATTGGTATACCCATGGATATGCGACAGGAGAGCGCGGTACATTTGGATCTGGGCTCTATGGAGACAAGAGAATAGGCTCAAGCAATAGAAACGGCTTCTTCCGCGTACCAATGTCTCCTGAGCGACCGGGGTGGACAGCTACGGGGGATGTTAGTTATTACGGAAAGGCCGATGCATCAGGTAAGCTTGAAGCCGGTACAGGTGAAACTACAGCCAGCGGTGACAATATCAGAAAGGTTGCATCGTCAGGTGCCCTTGTTGCCGCAAATTGGCATTTACCACTAAACACGATTGTTGCCGTCAAAGCGGCGAATGGTCAGACCTACAATTTTAGAACAATCGACCGTGGTCCATTAGTTGTGATAGATAAAGATGGAAATCGCCCGGTTCGCGGTCCAGAAAACCCTTGGTCGTACAGTACCAAGTTTTTTGACCTCACTCCAAAGGCAATGGAAGAGCTCTGCATGATGACCGGCGATCGAACAACCTTTACCGTTGTCGCGTACAATGCACCATCTGGTTACAATCCAGTTCAACCGAACCAAAATCCTGACGGTACGATCACAATCGATAAATCAATGTGTCAGAAAAAACGCCAACTTATGGGGCAGGGGTTAACAAGAACTTTTGGTCCAACTGATTCCGCCGACAATAAAACATACTTGCAACCGGGGGATATGACAAATGCAAACGGTTCGGGGGTTGATTATATAGTAGTTGATGATTCCCCGCTGAGGTCAATGAAAGACTTTATCCAATTGGTTTCCTTTACGAACAATAACTTCGGATGGATGTCGGCCGCAATGGTACCTACCAGTTACGAATTTTTCAAATATATCAACATGTATTACGTTCAGAATGCGACAGGGCAAATGAATAATCTGGATAGTGTCTTCGCTGAAAACACTCAAGGCCAATTTGATGAAATTGCAAAAAAAGATGACTCGTCCGGTACCTTTGATGCTTTTAAATATGTGTATAAGGATTTGATTGTAGGTAATGGGATGTGGTTTGTAATACCGGGCTTTAATACAATTTTTAGCACCATTAAAGACAACCTTGAAAAAATAGTTTTCGCCCAAGACCGTGTAGACCTTCCGGGGAAAAATGGGGTTAAAAGAACACCGCAACCTCAAAAAATTGCCAAAAACGTACTGCGCGCGTTTGTCGCAGGCACACTTTCCGTATCATCCGGCGGACTCGGAGGATTTTCTTCCACTGGCGATGCAGGAGTAGGAACGGGCAAAAATCTATTAGTTGCTATGTCGATTATCACCGCACTGAGTGATAGCTACGAAGCCCACAAGGTTATGCTCTTTATTATTGCGTTCCTGACGTCAATTTCAATCGTTGTGTTTATGGTTTCTGTAATTACATTGATGTCTATCACTGTTTTTGTGGTGATGAAAATGATCTTCTATTTCATGGAAGTGATTTTGTTTTTCATAAGTGCTCCGATAGTCGGGGTAAAGGCAGCATTTGATGGAAATGGATACCAGTATTTTACAAATTTTGTGCAAAAATCTTTGATACTAATGATTACGCCGTTGCTTATTATTATTCCCATCTATCTCTTTATACCGATCAGTGAATTAATGCGTGGCTTGTTTGTGAATATGCTAAAAGCTGTATTGATCGTTCTTGAAAATGGCGGTGATGTTGTTGGAGCCACAGGATTCAGCGGAGCCATCAGCAAGTTAACGCTTATTGCATCAATGGAGGGCATAATCGGTGTCGTTTCGATCTTCATGACATTTATTGTTACGTTTATATTGATCTATAAATTTAGAGGATGGGTAATGGATAAGATTGGTATCGATGATGATATTGATATGACCAACAGTGCAATGGGACAAGCTAAGAAAAGCTTGAATACCTACATCGCACCGATTTGATGGGAGGGATTTATTGTTCTTCGAGGATTTGAGTGTAATCTACATCACGTCCTTCCCAGTTCGGGATATTAGCACGCAATGTTCCAACATAAAGCAGTGACTTCTCAAGCTCTTCATAGTTGTTTTCAAGGAAGAGCGTTTCGATCACAAAAGAGATCTTCTCAAGTTCTTCAAGAATTTCCTGTTTACGCTCAGGATAAAGTTTTGATTTATTGACTTCTATCCCGGTATCTCCGATCGCTTCTTTCAACTTAATGGTGATCTCTTGCACTTTTGGTGCGATGGTATTGTTTTCCATGTTCAACCTTTTTTTCATTTATGATTTTTTTATTTGTTAGAGTAACATATAAACCGCCAAAAAGCATTAATTTATTATGCAAAAAGCCCAAAAAATAGCCTTTTTTATGGTGAATTATTTTTATATTCGTAACAAGTGGTTATTTTTTGCAAATAAAATGGTATCATTCTGGGATAGAAGTTTTTTTTAACATGAGGCACTATGGATATTTTAGATTCGTATGAGATCACTGAAACAATTGATACCCCAGAAAAGATAACCTTCAAGTTAACATCAAAAGAGAAGGTAGATAGCATCTGCCCATTCTGCGGAAGTAAACGGGTAGTATCGCACGCATCGAGGACTGTAGCATCACCGTTTAAAGATATCCCCAAGCGAGGGCAACTCATAGATTTTATTGTGACGTTCAAAAGATACCGGTGTAAAGATTGCAAAAGGATCATAAATCAAACGACACCTCTGTTATCAGAAAAATACAATTTAACGCAGCGTCTCGAATCCTACGTTAAAGAAAAGCTCTTCACTGCAACTTTTTCGGCGCTCGCCCGTGAAGTGGGGGTGGTAGAGGGAACGATACGAAATATTTTCAATGACCATTGTGATGAGCTAAAAAATCAGTTTCACTTTGTCGTTCCAGACACCGTATTGCTCGCTGAGGTCAAATTAGCACAGCAACCAAGATTTGCAGTTGTAAATCCGCAACGATGTTCAATGATTGATATCCTGCGCTGTACCTCAGAAGAGTGCGTTGATGCTTATGCGAAGCAATTTCCATCTACTTTATGCATTATTCCTGAGACATTTGATCGGGACGCTTTTATTGAGATGCTCTCTAAATCTTTTGAGACAATGCTCAAAACGACCACGCTCGGATATAAGGCTAAGATTACAGCGCGTTCGCTCTTCATAAAAGAATCCGACAATAAAGCATCGGCATGGAAAACAAAACAACCCGCCTTGTATTCTATGTATACAGCAAAAGCAAATTTATTAGAGTCAATATATTCGTCGACCTCATCATTGATTGCATTTGAACGTTTTTCCGATTGGGTCAATGCTCTATCAAAAGAAGACCATGATCATTATGCTGAAGCCATACATAAAATCAATAGCTATGGGACCTATGCTTTTGCATGGATAGATTCAGGACACTCTTTAAAGGTCAACAGTTTATGTAAGGGATTAACAGAAACACTGAAAAAAATAAGTGGGTCAATTCCTGCAGCGGGTGGATTTGAAAGCGCTCGGGCGAGAATACTATATAATCCGGACCTGCATGATATAGAAGATGATCTCAATTATGGCATTTCTATTAAGAAATGGGTTGATTCAATTTCAGTTGATTAAAAAACCCCAACACAATAGCATCGGGGGCAATAGGGGACGATGAGGTCGGTTATTTTGAGGCAGGGCTTTTGAGGATTTTATCTTGAGCATCGAAGCCTTTTTCGCAGGCTTCCTTCTCTCCGCCTTGATATTGATCCCCGCACTCACTTTTATTCCCTTTTAAAACTCTGATTGTTCCACCTGCGGCACTTGCCATTGCCTCATGAATAGACTGCTCTTGTGTTTTTACTTCATCTGCGGATGCAGACACACCTATTATTGCAGCCGCAAGCAAAGCCAACGCTATAACTCTCTTCATTTGATTCTCCATTTCATGTTATTTGTAAACGAGAATGATTATACACAAAAGAAAAAACCAAGCAAAGTATTTTTACAAATCAAAATAACCTTTATGATACAGGAAAATCAACCACCACCACATAATAAATGAGGTGGTTTGTAACTAACCAGCGGTAAAGTGACTACTAAGTCTCCCGCCTTAAAGTGCTGTTACATCGTGGGGACGTTGACATGCCCCGTACTATCAAAATTTATTTCGATAGTCTCTTTGGATACAAAAGCTATCCCTTTGTTCCATAAGTTCATTGCACCGATACGATCATCATTTGATGTATACCCACACCCTTTGCATTTAAAAGTATGGTTGCGTTTATCTCGATTATATCGATCTGTATTTCCACACTTTGGACACGATTGGGAAGTATATTTTGGATCGACAGTTATGGCTTTTTTGCCTGCTAATTCAGCTTTATATTCGATCTTCTGACGAAGATCAAAGAAAGCCCACGAAACAGAAATATATCTATTTTGCTTACAGACTTTTTCTGTTGCATTTCGAACTCCGTGCAAGTCTTCCAATACAATCAGTGCTTTATCTTTACAATTGGCTACGAGTGCCTTTGATGTAACGTGGTTAACGTCATTCATCCAACGGGTTTCTCGCTGACCAATCTCTCTAAGTCTTCGTCTTGAAGAGGCTGTCCCCCTTCGTTGAAGCTCTTTGCGGGTCTTAATAAACTGTGCTCGCTTATCTTTGATGTGACGACCCTTAAAAAAAAACGTCTTTCCATTGCTGCCATAAGAGACAGCGGTAAAATTAATTCCAAGATCAACACCAATAACATCATTACATGCTGTGATATCGTATTTGTCTATCTCTTTTGTAATAGGGATATAAAGATATAAGGCTCCACTTTTTACTACAACTTTACACGTTCCAAAACTCCATTCATCGGTAAAATACTTTTCAACACCTTTTGCCTCATAAGGGATTTTTATCCGACCGCTTGTATGAGTTATTAAAGAGAAGAAACCGTCTTTAGTGAGAGAATAATCCCTATTCCAGACTAAATCTAATTCTCCTCTGTTGAAGTTAATCAAACTCCACTGATGTTTATTTGACTTTGCCGACCGATATCGGGCTATAACTGTTCGCATTACCGATAGAGCCATTTGAGACTTCATGTTGTACTCGGCACGAAGAGTTGGATAAGTTATCGCGTGAAGCTTTGGTTGAATAAGCTGTTTAGATTCAAAAACTATCTCACTGATATAGTTGCAAGCCACGGTATAGGCATTAATGGTCTCTTGAATAAGAGCCTTCTGTTCCTTTGTGGCGTACAGCTTTATCTTAGCAGTGATTGTAGTATTCTGTTTCATGCAAAAATTATAACGTAATATTTAGTGAAATATAGTACAATACTAAAAGAAAGTAATGCGCGTTCCTCCACCAGCTAAAGCAGGTGGTTTCCCGTTGGAGGTCAAATGAAATTAAAATTAGGTCCGATCCTACAATCCGATATCGAACTTGGTGACAAAATCAACATCGATCGTATAAGCGTTTATCGCTTGCGAACCGGCAAAGTTGCGAAATCGATTCGGACCTATCTTTTGTATTCGGCTGCAGCAACAATGATTGACGCTGATCGTGCATTGTTTGCCAAAATGGATTCCGCTAAAGAAGGAGTTGTTCAAATGGCAGCATTATTCCAAGAGTGGGAATCCCAGTCAATCAGTATCCCCGAGAATATGATTGACATCAAGAACGAAGTGATATCGAAGCTGCCTCATCTTACAGGTCTTTTCGCCAGTCTTGATGAGGTCAAAATGGAACGTCTGATTTTTTTAGCCCTATGGGAATATTACAATATTGGAGAAAACGATGAAAAAGATTCTAATTAACGAAGAGCGCGCAAAACAATACGCTCAATTGGCAGATGGTATTGCCGACAAAATCACCCCTGAGCAACTTGAAGTGCTCAAATATGATAGCTACGGTCTCGACAATGAAGATGAAGAACGTATGTATCACGGGGCAGGGTTTGGATGGGTCGAATTTAGCCCACTTGGTCATATTGTAGATATGCAGTATGCATCACGCGAAGTCGGGTTAGAAGATGAAGGTTCAAAAGAACCGAATATCTGCAATTACCCCTTTAGCAAAAAAGATGTAATGCCTAAAATTTTAACAACCGGCAATATCCGCGTATTAGTGAATTTTTCAAGATTTGAATTGCAAAGATTTTAAGGAAAACGAAAATGATAGACTACGATATAGTTGAAGCTCAAAACGCAAGTGATTTAAAAGAAAAAGTTGTTTTCAGAATTGAGACGGGGTGGGTACCAATAGGTGGTGTTTCGATTTTTAAAAATGGCGACAGGGTAACATACTCACAAGCTCTCACTAAAACATCGAGAGATCTAAAAGCTGAAGAGGAATCCGAAAAAGTCAAAGAACTCATCAATTTGCTTTTGGAACATTTTAAACAATCAAACCAAGGAAGCTGAATGAAAAAAGTAGATGGCCCCTACATCGGCCGACAAATCAAACATTTTGAGAAAGTTGATGTTGACAGCGTAGAAGCCTTGTTCTCATCAGAAGAAACCCCGAGATTCCGTTATAGATTAAAGCTGCCATACTTTAAAGAAGAGGGTAGACATAAAACTGCCTTGGTCTTATTGAAAAATCCGTCATCAGCGGATCAAAAGATGGCTGACAAAACCGTCCAAAACGTCGAGAAAGTTATTTACAAAACATTTCATGATGTCGGCACGGTTGAAGTCGCAAATATCTATGCCATGCGAGGTACAAAACCAAAAGACGTACAGTTCGCTCTTGATTCAAACGAAGATCCTCTTGGCCCAGATAATGATTTGCATATCGCCAATATTCTCGCAAAAAGCGATTATGTAGTTATTGCATGGGGAGGCGCATCACCAATTAGACGGTCATCATACGATAAGCGGGTTGATGAGGTACTCGCACTCATAAAAGAAAACTTCAAATCTTCACATATCTATCGGAAAGCAAATAAAGGCTCATCGAGATATCCGTATCACGCATGCTATTGGCCGGATTCTACCGATTTTGTGCATTATATTTCCCTTTCTGCTTTTCATTAACAATAACGACGACTATCTGAGAATTTAAAAGAGGTGGTGGGTCAAGCAGGACTCGAACCTGCGACCAAGCGGTTATGAGCCGCCGGCTCTGACCACTGAGCTATTGACCCTTATTATGAATAAAACGATCCCCCCGGGTGAATCGCTGGCGGGGGGATTGATAAACTTTAATCAGGAAGGAGACGGATCGGCGGCAATTCCATCAGCGCCGATTCAAACCTGATCGGAGATGCAATCGGTTCGGTATGCTTTGATGAGGGATGGCTTGTCACCAAGAAAATCAACCTTTGGTTTTCTCGCTCGGTGAACAAAAAAATTATATTATAAAAAAATATTTGTGTCAATAGTTTTTACGATAAAAATATATAAAAAAATAGTTTTTGATTTTTATTTTTTTATAGCTCTTTGGAATCGGTTAAAATTTCCGTGTATTTTGAATATGCGGAGAATATGTATGATACCTTTTAATGACTTACGCGGCATCTGGGAATCGGCTTCGGCAGGAATGTCTAAAAACTCTTTAGAGGACGCTACGGTCCTTACTTTTCCATGGATACTGTCAAATGGTGAGATTGAGATCAGATCTTTGATCGTTTCACCAAACAATCAAATAGCTGCCATGATCACATTCAACACCAAAACGGCTATGGTAAGTTTTGATAATTTCAGTTCATGGGGTGATTTTTCTAAATCTTCAATTGAAGCTCAAAAAGCAAAATTCAACACGTACGGACTGAAAGATTATACTGAAAAAGCTTTTGCCTTTAATGCCATCGATCCAATAGTGGGAAAAGAAATTGATTTTGGCAATCTGATCTCATTTGTAGCGGATATTCGATTTTCAAACAATGATCATGTAAGAGCATTATTTGAATCGATCTTGTCTAAGCGTAAAGAACTTGTAAACCTACTGTCTCCAAAATCTCCCGAATCTAAAAATGATGCCGGCAATAATTACAGAAAATATGCAGAACTCAGATCCAATGAAATCGCAACAACAATGAAGCAAAAATGGCGATCTCTGGATTTCGATCAGGATAATCCTCTACAAGTCGAGATCGCAAAACGTTTATTCGCTTGTGCCGATATCTTGCTTGTTGGGGAAACCGGTATCGGTAAAACATGGAATCCAAGCAATATTGCCAAGCGCAACGGGATCCCAATGAAAATGATTCAATTCACGCAAAACACCGATTCGGTCGATCTCCATGGCGTCGACGTTATTCGACAGGGGCTTTTTGATAAAGAACCGTCAATGTGTTTTCGCTACGGACAGTTATCTATGGCTTTTATGGAATCGAGAGATTTAGCAAAGGAGGGAACTCCTTCGATGGTCATTTTGGATGAACTTCTAAGAGCACGAGACCAATCATCTTTAATCTCTTCGCTTTCGGTATCTGAATCGACGAATGAATATGTTTTGTCTCTCCCGAATGTTGTTGATTATGTAATGCTCAAGAACAATACAAACGGTGCTACCGGATGGTTCGCCGTCACTGACGTCGTTGATGACCGCATGACATGGATTAAAATGTCAGGGGATGGCATCGGAGGAGAAATGCCAAAGCATTTTTTCGTAACTAAAAATTTAACTCTTGCAGCAGAGATGCATTCTCGCGGCGATCTTCCAACCATTAGAAAAGATCATTTGAAAAACATCCCAAATGCTATTTTGGCAACAGGCCAAAAAAATGAAGAAATCCGCGTACCGCAACGTGCCGTAGCGATTATTGCGACTTCAAATGTCGGGGAGCACTATGATGTTGGAATGACTAAGGATAATGCGCTCTTTAGACGTCTAAGAAAAACACCTGTTCTGTCTCCGCCTATTCCTTTCATGATCGAAAGAAGCCTCTCGAAGGTTGAGTTTTCCAACGATGATGCGAGAAAGAAAGTGCAAAAAATATTAACCAAGTTTTTAACTTCGCTCGACAAAAGAGCGGGCAAAGAGATTGCGACAACCGCAAGAGTCAACTTTGGCACCGTTGATGATATTATTGAAGCAATCGATCTGGATGATCCTTTTAAAACAACCGGCTTCGGTAACGTTTATGATGCTATGAAATCGAAAGCTTACGACTTCGTAGACTTAGATTCTGATTCAACGGCTGAAGGCATGATGGTAAACCCTGCACTTTTACAAATTGATGAAATTGTTGAAGTCGTTCGTTCAGCTTTTGCTGATAAAAATGCCGTTGTGGATATGACTTCAACACCATCGAGAGGAACTGCGGCTGCACCATCGCGCGGCAGTGGTGCACGTCGATCGGCAGGAAGATTCTAATGCTTAAAATTAAAAAGAATCTAACAGAGGAGGAACAAACTTATCTTAGAGATTTTGTTGTTTCTTTTGCGGATCCAGCGCTTGTAAGAGCTATGGTTATGGATATTGTCCCTGAAGACACTGTAACAGTTAATGCGACGTATGGAGTTGAAACAGCCTTCCACTATTATGACCATGGCGCTAAAGAACACAAAATTTTTATTGGTACTGATTACGAAAGCCTCCATGATTCTCTTGATGATCGTGACCAAGTCAAGCAATACGTATTAGCACTTCTTGTGCATGAGCTTGGTCACGCGAACTACACCGATCTTGATGGAAAAGCAATTTCTGAGGAGTGTAAAAAAGAAAAGATTCCTTTTGCGCTTTGGAATACTGCTGAAGATGCTCGCATTGAAATAAAAATGCGCCAATTGATTCTCGACAAAATCGATATTAACTATATGTTTGGATGGGAAAAATGGCTTCCAAATCCGCAAGAAAGTGCGGATATGTCTCCTGAAGCAATCCTACTGACAATGATTAACTGTGAAAATTCGCGTCCTGTCAATGCAATTAGAGCGAAGAGAGTAGGGCAATATTATACCCGTTTCGTTAATGCTTCAGACAGCTTTGAGGTTATCGACATACTGAAAGAGTGGCGTGACGAGTTCTATTCGCCAAGCCACAACATGATGAATGATATGAGCAAAGGAATGTCCGGCGAAGATGCTGCGATGCAAGCAATGCAAGCCGCCCTTCAAGAAGCGCTCAGTCAAATGAATCAGGCTCTTGGAGGAAAGGGCAATCAATCGGTTCCGGGTCCTTCAGGCGATGAGACGGTGTCGGTGGGATGTCAAACCGGCGAAATTGATATTAATGCTCTTGAAGCAGCAAGTCTATCAATAACAAGAGCGATGCAGGAGCAGCGAGAACTCAACCAGCAGATCAGATGTAAAGGAAACTTTGGTGATGTCGCCATAGAGGAGGCATCGAATACCGACAAAATTTTTAAAGGTGAACCAAAATTCTATCTGAAAGATGAATATGAATTAATATTAAAACATTTCAGAAAAATTCTCACTCCTATAGAAACAAATCGGGCGCAGCGTATGCCAACGAGAACACTTAATGTAAAGGCGCTTGGTTTAACCAAAAGCAGTCCGAATACACAAAACATTTACAAGAAAAAAGAACAGCACAAAAACGAAAAAGGTAAAAAAATACTTTTCGTTCTTGACCTTTCTGGATCAATGGGCGGATATGCTGTTTATAGTCAACGAACAATTGCACTGGCCGCCAACACGTTAGCCAAGAATTCTCGATATTCTATCGATCTGATCGGCTCCAAAGTTCTAAATGACGTTTCTCTGCATCAAGCAATCTCTTTGCCATACGACGATAAGAATATCTTAGCTATGGAAGCAAATGGCGAATCCGAAGGGATCGCTGATGCTGTCACAAACTCGAAACAATATTTTGCCAGCAAGGATATTGTTATCTTCATCACTGACGGCGATATTCACGATAAAAAGGTGAGCAAGAAATTTTTTCAAAAATATATAAATCCCGCTGCAAAAACAATTGGAGTATTTGTTGGGGGACACGACGGCCATAATCATAAGATGGCAGATTGGTTTGATTATTTCATAAAAGACGAAAGCGTTTCCGCAGCCGTTGAAAAGTTTGTGCACATTATTATGCACGGCAAAGAGAAAAAACAACCGTCGAACCCATTACCGTCTTCAGGGGCACCAAGAGGAAGAAAGAAATAATATATTATATTCGTAATATACGGTTGACAATGGTATTTTTTTCTGCTATTCTTTTGTTACGTTATTTACCAAAAAAGGGGATTTTATGAAAGTGTCTGCAATTTCTTTGTTGCTTATTGGCTCAATGGCGTTTGGTCAAGTTGCTACCCTTACGAGAGTAGTCGATGGTGATACTGTTTATTTTTCAAATGGGGACAAGTGTCGTATTGGATTCATAGACACGCCGGAGAGCAAGCAAAACGGGAAGGCCTCTCGCGATGCATCTAAATGCAACGGCTTAACAGTAGATACTATTGTAGACGCCGGTAAAGCCTCATCAGATAAAGCCAAATCACTTCTAAATATTGGCTCATCATACCGATACGATGTAATTGGGTCAGATCAATATGATCGATCTATATGTGTCTTGAAAATGCCGAATGGCAGCACGTTCAATCAAATCATGGTTCAGACAGGATACGCAGTTCCTTTTGGAAAATATATTAAAGATCAGGGAGATTATCGTCTTTACTATGGAGCTATGCGAGATGCAAAACAACACAATGCTGGGCTGTGGGCATCAAATCGTCCTGTAATGCAATGTATGGAATCAATAGACGAATAAAATCTTCTTCTATTGCCGCTTTATATAGCGGCTTCTTTTTATCTGCCGTCAACTTTAATAATTTTTGGCAATCCGGGACCTGCATCAGTCATGGTGATTTTTATTCCGGCTGATGCCCAAAGATAATTACGCAAATGCTCAAAATCATCGATGACTGTTCGTGTTACGGGAATATTTGCATCACCATCAACAATATATTCAACACCCTGAATGTTTCCAAGTGATTTAAAGAAACCGTTCACAGTAGTCGGAATAGTAAGAGGAACTCCTTTCACCTCTTTTACTGCATAAACGAATCGATCTTCTTTTCCATCAAGGTCTGTGTCTTTTTTCTCTATCTCTACGAGTTTTTTACTGTAGTATTTGCGAATATACTCATCCACCTCGTTAACTGTGTCAAACCACTTCCCTGTATCTCTATCAGGTATAAAATCGCCATCACTGATTGTTATTGTCAATTGCTTGGAATGTCCAAGTTGTGAGAGCACCGATGACAACCCTTCTTTCCCATCAAACGAAAGAACGACACGATTTGCATTGAAGCGATTGATCTCTTCAGCATATTTTTTAGCTTTATCGATCGCTTCCGGCGTACCAGTAATAAACATCTTTCCTGTGTCGGCAACGAATTGCTTAACCTTTTTAGAGTCGGCTGGGAGGAATATTTCTGAGTCTTTACGTATTTTATCTTTATCTGCAAGAACCCCTATAACCTCTGACTGATATTTCTTCAAACTGATCGTCGCTGAAGCAACATCAATATTGACATGGTAGTCATATGCAAGAGATACATAATTCAGGAAATCAGACGCAGTTTTACCATTAAATCCTCTTGACGGAGGAGAGAGGTAGTTGCTCTCCGCCAAAACGTCCTGATCCATGAGAACGGTGTAATGTATAGTCATACCAAGGTCAAGCATTACATCCTTGAGGGGTTTATCAGGAAGAGGGGAGTATTGGACTGTCGTAATGGTACCGGCATATTTTCCCTTCTCGTGACATTCGACAATTTTTGGAAGGTCAGTCCGGAATTTGTTTGCTACTACTTCGATCACGAGTCCTTTTGTTTCAAGAAACTTTTCTACGTCCTCAAACGTATTCAAATTGGATGTTTCATCTGATCGTAAAAGAATATCTTTAGAGGAGAGGGCATATTTTTTTTGTTCTTTGTGTCCTACCCTTTCCAAAAGCAAAGATAAACTATCTTGTCGAAAACCATCTTTTTGTAATTTTGGTTGAGGATCTACGCAACCGGCAAGAATAAAAGAAGCCGATAAAAAGAGAAAAAAACGTTTCAAACACCCCTCCAACTTTCATGAAAACTTCGCTAAAAAGGAAGTAAAATGAGATTATTGGAGTAAATTATAGGATTTAATTTTTTTTTTGTCAATGAATCTTAATAATTAAAAAAATAGAATCTGATTTTTTGTAAAAAGAAGGGGACGCGTTATACGTTATCGAGCTTTTCTGGAAGATTTTTATCTCGTCTCATCTCGTCAATACTGGCATCAACAATCCGTTTTATTTTAAGAGCATATTCGAGTCCGGCTTTATCTTTCGTGATTTCAATATTGCCTATGATAGTAATTTTATTATGTTGATTTTTTACATTTGTATGTCCGATCCGGATTGGATCGGCATCTTCAAACGCCAAGAAGGGTACAGCGGTATGAAACATCTTAGTTTTGACCTGCGGTAATTTTTGCTAACTCAAGCTTCAATTCGAGCTGTCTATTCTGTTCTTTCAGCATTGTAATCTGCTTGTCTAAGTTTTGTTCTTGCATTGGCAAAGAATCTGCAGCATGTACAATATCTGCATCCTGAATGCTGGATTCTTGTATTACAACTTCTTGATGTACACCATCTCCATCAGTATATTCTTTGGCATCAATGACTTCATGCGGCTTACTTAGCTCTACATCACCGATATACGTTGTTTTGACCTCCCGAGATACGATTGCCTCTTGTTTTTGAAAGTCAAAGTCGACCGTCATAATTTGACGGAGCTTGCTGATATCTTCCCAGTTCCCTTTACCAAAAAGGTGAGGGTTCAAGTAGATGAATTTATTTTCGCCTTCAATTAGAATCTTCTTCTCCAATAGGGCTTTAATTGCTTTATGAATCGAACTCATAACGACACCAAGGTCCGCACCGATTTGTTTTCGGCTCTGAGGGCTTAGAAAAACCATGTTACCTATTCCAACATAAGACTCAAGAATAGCAGACAAAACTGCCGTCTCACCTTTGTTTAATTGTTCGAGGAACGAAATATGCTTTGTGAAGAGCATAATGAAATCGGGCGTACGAGGAACCTTATAAACCCTACGGTTTGTTTGTTCCGTCAGCTCGCCTGTTTCTGCGTTATGTGATGTTTTAACCTCGTGATAAACAATACTTTTTGAATTTGAAGCTGAAGACATTGTCACCTCTTTTATAGATTGGCATCTGAAATCAACAAAGTATAACCGTAGAGTTTTAAAATTCCACTTAAAGAGAAAAATAAAATCACTTTCGGAGTAAAAAAATACCACTTGTGACATAATGAGGGGTATTTTTTTGCCACAAAATCGAAATGTGACACTCGTTAAAGTGGCATTAAAAATCCACATTTTCAAAGGTGACCGATTCAAATTGTGGCATTTAAAATCCACTTTTTTTAAAAGGTCTTTTCAAAAAGTGGAAAAAAAAAGCCACTGCAAGCGCTCAAAATTCCACTAAAGTGGACTGAGTCGCCACTATAGTGGCTATTTTTGCACTTTCAAAATCCCTTTAAAAAGCCGTTGGCAAGGGGCTTAAAATGGGGTCGGCTGTAAGACGCTCTATATTATATTAATAGTGACCATTTCCTCATTGAGAATCACGCTTCGCGATAACCGCGCATTGGAGCGCGGGACGATTCTGTTTTGAACCCCTTGCGGGGACAGAATCGTTCTTTATAAGAAATCGTGTCGGATGAGTCATTGAAAACTAACAGGGTGTGTTGATCGAAAGCGCCACTAAAACAAATAAATTCTTTTTTTTAAACAGATGGAGAAAAAAAACTAAATTTTTATATCGTTCGAAAATCCATTAAGTGTAATCTTAATGAGAGATAAGTGGCATTTAGTTGCCATCTATCTGATTTGTGGCTTTTTTAATTCTCTTGGATCATCATTGCAATGTTGTAATGGAGTTTAACAGGAAGTAGAAATAAACATTCTGGGTCAGTTTGTGTATTTTTATCGACATATTTTTGGGTATCACTTTTGAGATCATTAAAATGTTTCTTTACGTAGAATGCTATTGGATCTGTTTTCCCACATTCTGGAATGAAGGCGTCACTGTTGAATTTGTCGATCATCGATTCATGGATGATATCTTTTACGAGAATTCTCTTTATATCCATTGAGCATTTCCAATCTCTCGATAATGTGGATAAGATGTCGCGGTAAATTGGCAAAAGTTTTATTGCTTGGGTAAAAGCTTTATCGTCATCATATTCTGAATATGCCTTTTTAAATGCTGCACTAAGAGAATCCTCGGTTATATCTTCTCTACTAATTCCAAAATTCAATATCATACAAGTTCCTTTTTAATCTTCATCGATCACTAAATACTCTTTTAACTCAATACGCGGCGGAACTTCATTGAAGCCACGGTTTCCAATTTTGAGCACCTTATTGAAAAGTACATCTGCGATTAGGCTCTGAGGTAAATTGAAATCTCGTCCATAAGGTTTTATATCCCAACCTTCAGCGATCGCACGTTCTATTCTGCGTTGAATCAAACCGGGAATCATATTGACTGCATGTTTTTTAGTAATGCCTGCTTTGTTAGATTGCGCGGCAGCTTCTTTTACGGCATACCAAATATGATTGAACATCTGAGAAGTGGAATAATGCTTCAGCCCTTCCTTGATTGAGAGGTCTGTTTTGGGTCCTATGTTGTCAGGCATTTTATATTCATCCAGCTTGTGTTTGAGATATTCTATGCACTCAAAAAAGCAGATGCTTGTCCAAATGGTATTGATCTCGTACCTTTCTTCATCAACAATGATATTAGGTGATATTAATTCGTCCATCGCTGTAAATGAATCATCAACATTTAGTGTATAGATTGCTTTTAACGGATAATATTGGCGTATCACTCCGTCTTCATCAACGATCAAAGAATCGTGAGGAGTTTTCTCATTGAAGCGAATCCATCCCCATCTTTTGAGGTAGGAAACGATATACAGTGCAAAGTCGAAGGTGGGCGCGAGCTTAGTGTCTTTGCCCAAAAAAGCCGGATATATGGTTTCCGGATTATCTTCGTCTTGTCCGGAACGCAAAACTGCTGCGAGGAAAATTCTGGTCTGCGCATCTTCCATCAAAATATGGCTGTTGTCCTTAGCCGTGAGTATCGACTTCTCAATAGATTTTGTGAGTGCATTGTCGATAAAATTTAAACATCTATTGCAGGTACATTTTATGCGAGGGCTTTGGGTGTGGCCGCATTTTTCGCAGTAGAATTTATTTTCGAGAACAACGTCACAAGAATCGTCCCGCGACAATCCTTTGGCCGACATTGGAAATGGGGTGCAATATGGACACAAGGTATCCACATAAAAGGTTGGCATTCTGCTGACAAATTTTTGTGTAGTGCATGAGAGGGAATATTCACTTAGCAGATTTTTGGTGTTTTCGCCAAGATAGTATCGATGAATAAGATTGGTAAAATCGCAAAAGCTCAATGCAGCGAAGAGCTGATCTCTCGTGTCATGATGGGGGACTCTCATATTTTTATGAATAATCTCCACGGTATCTGCAGCACCCATACAAATCCTTTCCTTTTTTGTGAAATTATAGTGGCAAGAGGTCGCAAAAAGTATTAACTATTTTGGAAATGTATTCGCTGATAGTAATACAAAGCCTTATCGCATTCTTCGGCGAGCAATAAAATTGTGTCTGAAAGCGCCGCAAACGCATAAGGATCAAAACCGCATCCGATTTTTTTGTTTCCCGAAGCGTAGTTAACGTAGTACGTCGACTTTGTATCAACGGCGAAAGTAAGCTCGTTTTTATTACCGTCATTGCCGGCTTTCGTCGGATCGGTAAATTTTTTAAAAGAGCTCTTTCCATGTTTAAGCAGCTCCCGGATCCCGTAGCTCATGGCCCGAAGATCGGACGACGTGACGAGCATAGAAACTTTTTTGTTGTTTCCCTCGCTGAAGTTTTCGATGAACTCCAAGAATACCGCTTCGGAATAAGCATTATTCTTCTTTTCGATTTTGATCGATATCGCAAAAAGGTGCTTCCCCGGAAAACTTTTATAAGCGACATGGTGCTGTTCTTGGTAGCGTTTATTTTCCATCTTCTTCTTCTCGCATCATATAAAACACATCCCCGAACGGGTTCTTGGCCAGTTTGACAAAAGTGTTGATCGTCATGTCCGATCGGTACAAAGCAGGGGTGTAATAAAAAGCATTCGGTGCCAGAATTGAAAGATGCTCCGTAAGCGTGATCCGATCCCCTTTTTCATTTTCGGAAGGGAATTGAATGTAGGGATAGCTTTTCTGATGGAGAACACCGGCTATTTTAACGACGACTTTATCCTGATTGTCCTTGAGATACTGAAGCTCTCCCTCGGCTTTGAGGATATCGGTATTGATCTGATCGTTGAGTACCCGCATCGCTTCATCATCGTAATTATGCAAAATCGCCTCTTCGGTCATCAGCTTTTTGTATTTGTTCTTCCAAATCGCAAATTCAGTATCAAGGAATTTTTCATCGAAGATTACTTCATGATCGGTAATCTGGCGATGCTTTCCTCGGATCCCCGTTGAATACTGCGTCGCAGGTTTGCCCGGATTGACGATTTTAAGAACTTTAGAAAACTCCGTCTTTACCCGTTTTGAAAACTTATCGGTGTCGCGGCGATCGTAATGATCCTGCAGCGATCGCAATTGCGCATCGCCCGCAGCGTCAATAAAATACACCGTGGCGTCGCCGACTCGTTTTGATGAATAACGCAGGAGCACTTCCTCTACCTTCGATTTGTATTCGTCGAGCTCATCGCTGCCTTTGCCCCCTTTTGTGCGAGCCATGGAAACCTCACTTTCCTGTAAAATCAATATACAGTATTATGTAATATATCCCATATTGTACCACCATACCCGCCTCCCACCAAACTTTTTTATAAAAACTTTTCTTTCCTTCCGTCTTTTTTGGGATCCAACCAATTTCACCATTTTATTCATGTTCCCCAATTTTTTCAATTTTGTCCTTCGTCCTTTCGTCTTTGTCGGCTCCATTTGTACTTTTTTCATCGCCTCCCGGCTCGATCGGGCGTAGCCCCTTCACTGATCTCCCCTTTGGAAAATTTGCCGAATTTTGGCGGACTTGGCTAATTTGGGAATTTTGCGCGCGGCGGGGGAGGGGAAACGCGAAAATAATATGGTGAAAGGAGTTAATGGGGATTTTTGCTTATGAGGTGGGAGGCGTGGAGATGATCTAAGAGGGATATATTACATAATACGACATGAAAGAGGGGATAGCAGTCGTTTTCATTATATATGTATATGTTGTGTCTTTGTTTGGTGATTGTTAGGTATTTGTATATATATGTAATAGGGGAATGTTTTTTACAGTGTTGGATACCTGCTGATTTTATTTAAAAAGCGGGTCGGTTTTTTATATACGGTAGCAATGTTTTCACAAATTATCAGATTCATATACTTCAGTAAATATGAATAAACGAAAAATATCTACTCTTATCCAAGCCAAAAAAGTATTAACGTGATAAAATATCATTAAAATTTCATTAAGGTCTTGTGTTGTTTAGATATACAGTATCACTTCTCGCTCTCTTTTTTTTGTCATTTATAGTGTTGAGTTCCAGCGCAGCAACAATACAGATGAGCAAAATTTCTCCATATCATAAAGAAACTTTGAAACTTGACAAAGAAGTTCTTGCATCAAAATCTTCATTTGATTACATTATTAGCAAAGACCTCAAATTCCATTTGTCACTAAGTGAAGATATCTACAATACACCTACCGGCATTTTTCTTGATTCATTTGAAATAAGCAAAGATTTTTCTAAGCCCACTAATGGATATGTCGACTATAACACGAATTTCAATATCAAACCGGGCAAACATTCTCTTGTTATAAATAAACAAAAGATTGAAGTAAATGCAATCTATATGTTCGATTTAGACCAGCATTTTGATGATATAAAAAATACTTGGCAAAGTCGTAGTGACAATTTTGCCAAAGTTACCAAAGACGGGATCTTACTAAAAAACGTCGATAGACAATACGGGTCCTTTGCTTTCAAGCGATTTTACAGTGATAAGTTGTATGTCAATTTCGATTTTGTTCCTCTCCAATTTAAACCCGGAATGGTCATATACTTTGGAGACAACATTTATTTTATGATCAATCACAACAATATCATGGTTATGAAAAAAGGATTGAATAAACAACGAGACACAAAGGTTGACAAAAAATCGATCCCATTAATCCAGAACAACAAGTTGCAAAAGATCGAAATCGAAAGAAATTTAGATACGTATACGATCAATTTGAATAATGAGAAGGTTTTAGATTACAATGACAGCAAAGAGCTACGCAACCAGAGATTCCGGAATATCGGGATATCTATGCCTAACAACGGATGTGAAATACTTTTGAAAAAAATCATAATCAAGTAGATTCATGGGTAAAGCGAAAGAATCTACAGATATTCTAAGTACACTATTTGATAACTTCGAGAAGTTAAGTACAATCGGCAATCTCCTCTTATTTTTAGTGGTTATATTTATGTCCATTGTAATTGCTCTCTTGGTATGGCATTTTATAAAGAAAGATAAATACTTGGTTGGTGCCGGATTTTTTTTTATGCCGGCGGCCTTAGCAGGATACTTATATTTTCATCAAACCAAAGAGATTTCATATACGAGCAGTAAAGACATAACCAGCCTCGGCGATGATTTCAAATGCTACTATGGCGGAAAAGAATGCGATTTCAATACCGATACACACAATATAGAATGCGGATATTGGAGAGGGAATGAGAGTCAAACTCTCACATGTAAATACAAGGATCTTCAAAAGAACTTTCTAATACCGGAAAAAAATTCGTCAGTGTCACTTGACGATATGTTTCTGGTCGTTGATGATATGAAGGTCTCATTTAAAAACGATCAGTTGATTGCAAATTTTAGTTTTAAGAACCCCATAACAAATAATATGGTTCCTTTAGACGGGCATAAAGAGATCAATGTTTCGATTTGTGAAAAACTCTGTAAAGCAAAGATAAATGTAGATTCTACGTATACAGTACGGTCAAAAAGATCTGAAATTGAGACCGTATTTAAAAAGAATTGTGAAGACAAAATATCGGTTAGACAAAACCTCAGCGGATGTGATGCTCTAAAAGAGTTCGATATCTCGGTGCCTTTTGATAATAAAAATGTCTATATGAAAGATAATCATCATATTTTTACTGGGAACGTCAGGCAAAATAGTTTGCCGCTTTACACCAACAAACAGTTTTTCGATACTACAATGAAGGTAGATTTTCTTGAACCCACGGTATGTTTTGTCCTTGGGCTCGGGGATAGTACATTAAAAATTGAAAATGGTATTGTAAGTCTAAATGGGACAACATCTCCCATTCCAAAGCTTGATGTCCGTGAGCCTGCTTATCTCCGGATACAGAAGAATTATAACAATGTAAATATCTTGATCAGTCAAGAAAGTTCTTTAAGCGAAACCATTCAAGCCGACTGTCAATCCGGGAACAAAAAGAAAATTACTTTTGGATATACGCTAAAATCAAAGCTCAAGAAAGATGTCTTGAGCGTCTATATAGGTGAATTTGAGAATATACGAGTAGAATAGCATCCAATTGTCCAATCAGGGTTTTATGGAAAAGCCTTTGTATATATCCGATTTCGCGGATCCAAACAAACCCTTTTTCTTCACTTTTTCAGGAAATGGTCCGAAAGAAAGGCCCTCGGAAATTCTCATTCGGACTGAATCGATCGCATTCACGATTTCCGATACCCGCTCTGGCGTAACGCCCGATTCTTTCAATTTATCCCCGATCGATGAATACCCGTCTAAAACCGATTCGACGGCCGCTTTCATAAATGGTGCTTCAAGACCACCGCTGTATCCGCATTGTGCAATGTCATTTAAAGTGATCTCTTTGTTCTTGTTATTGATGCTCATCTTATGTTCGCCATAATTTGCCGGTCCGTTTGAGTAGATGAGGTCATACGCCGGTGAAATATTCCACGCTCCTGTATTATCCATCAAGAACGAGAAATTCTTCGTATGATCGTCGCAGTTGACGCCGACGACGTTAAAGAGCATTCGTCTAAATGCTTCCTCGACATCCACATGATTTGCGGTGATCATACGGGTATAACGTAGGTATTCTTCGTACGATAATGCATTTTGCTCCATAAAGTCTTTATGGGTCAGCCCTGACAAGGAAGCCTGATGCAATTTATGACCGCTTCTACGATCGAAACGCTTAGTTATAAAGTGAGCTTCATCTTTTACATTTAAAAGACGTGTCTCGGGCACATATAGTCCGATTTCTCCGGCAAGCTGCGTATAAACATGTTCGATCATCGTAAGTTCGTTTTTGCTCTCAAAAAATTTGATGATCCATGGCTCATAATCGGGAGACAATACTTCCCGTCCGGTCTTCATCCGGTCGGATGACTGATCCCAAAAAATATTGGTTTTCGGACGTGCACCGTTCGGAGACGGTGTTGCCCCAATCTCTTTTAAGACCTCATCAGAAGAACCTTCTATAAACTTTTTAATCGATGCAGAAATTTCACTGAGCTCTATAAAACGTTCCGATGACACGGCATCATGCTCTGGCGGCATATACTCAATAGCTCCTATACCGTCGGTACCGACAAATGCAAGTTTCTGCAACGGTGTTAAATTATAAACAGCGCCGAATTTCTCGCGGTAGTGTTCCATCATCAAACGCAATCCGAACCCGTCCGGAATTGAATCTTGAAAAATACCGGGCATCCCCTTAAATGCCATGCTTTCGTGGTAACCGAATACTCTGCCCGGATCGTACGGCATCTTTATCGGCGATATCGGTAAATTGTGCCCCGGAAAACCGGAATCATACTGAAACCGGATACCGTGAGAGCCGTCTTCGATCACTCCTATCCGCTTACCATAGATAAATGCTTGAATGAAATTCACGAACGGATCCTTTGCCGACTTGTACGCATACGTCGAGGGCTATGTTTGTCGTATACCTCTTTAAAATTATCCATGACGCTATCGTCTCTCTTTTCGAAAAGCATATTTAGGTTATCTACTTTCCCCATAGAAAGAAGGATCTTCATAAAGTCTTCAATAGAACCTCTTCCTTGCTGCTCGATCAGTCTATAGGTAGAGTAGGGGACACCTGCTGCGGCCGCCTGTTCTCTTTGATTATATCTGCCGATCGACAAACGCATCTCTTTGATTTTAGCACCAAGGATGGCTTGAAGTTCTTCGTAATTATAAAATGATGAAAATTCCATAATACACCTCTTTTAATTGCTATTATTTTAGCACATAAATATATTAAATAGCTTTAAAGGCTAATATATTGGTAATTAATAATATTATAAAAATGCAAAAACACACCTTGTAAAGTATAAGTGCCAGAGATGTAGGAGAGTTTATGAATAGGAGGTTGGTCCCGCATGGGGGGATGGGACCATTCCGTTTTGAGGAGACAAGTAAAACCTTGGAAATGAAAAACATTTGTTGGCGGTGGATGACTGCCCGCCAACCCATTAAGCCACCTTCCGCACCGAAGCCACGCAGAAAATGAATGCTTTTAGTGCATCCCTTTTAAATACGGGATGGTTTGGATCGCAGTCCGGCGGGATTATAGCAGAACAAACATGATGATTAAAAGATTGAGCGGAAGAACCGCATCAATTTAGTGGGAAGGGAAGAGGGTAGGGAACTGTTCTTTGAATGTGCGGTGTTTAACGCTGACTGCCTCATGTTTCTCTTCGAGGAACGCACTGATCTCTGAAAGGACCGTCGGATCATCAGCATGTTTTTTAGCAATAGGCAAAAGAGTATCGGCGAGAGCACCATGCATAAACAGCATCCCTTTTTTTGCTCGGGTAAGTGCTACATAAAGCGTATTTCGTTCTTCGAGCAGAGCAGGGTCGTTTAACCGTGTAAAGAATTCATCGTTATGTGCAGCAGGTACCTCATCCATAAACGAAAGAGCGGAGGAGAGTTTTGGTTCGTCCATGTGGTTGTCGTTGCGGAAAAAATCGCCGGCGATAACGACATAATCAAATTCATCACCTTTACTTTGATGTGCACTCAAAATGATATTTGTGCTGCTGATCCGCTCACTTGATAAAAGATGTTTACGAATCTCAGCAGGATTGAAACGTTTTGATGAGGTCAGCTCTTCGAGCTCTACTTCCCCTTCACCTGTACTGCCGCCCCCGTATATCTTTTTGAGGTCTTCGCGCAATGATTTATGCAAGCGGAGAGCGCCTGAGCCTTCAGGCAATTTTTTGAGTTCGAGCGCGATCGCTGTAGCTTCAGCATTAGTGCGACACACGATTGCGGTTTTAGTCCCCTCGCTTCCTCGTAAAAATTTTGCGAGAGATTCAATATCAAGAGATTCAGGGTAGACCGCGCCCTTGATCGGTGCTGCACCGATAATCGACGTTCCGCTAAAAACATCGGTTACAAACGAGGCAATACCGCTTCCAAAACGAAAAGTCTCATCCAACGCAAAACGTTTAACGACAATACCACTTTTTTCCGGTAAACGTTCGGCCGCTTTGAGCATGTTAAAGTGATCGGGACTCTTAAAAGCATAAATGGATTGATCAGAGTCACCTACAGCAACGCATACCTTTATGATATTTAGCTCTAAGGCGCGCTTCAAGACATCGAAGAACATTTTATCGTTATCCTGTGCCTCATCGATGAATACAGCGCCGTACGAAGCAAAAGTGTTTGCCAAAAACGACGGGTCCTTAATTGCCTTTGCGTAAAAAGATTTGTAATAGTAATTGTGAGGTACTTTATAGACATGAGCATAAACCGCATCTTTTTTTGGCCGACTTCGTTCAAAAGATTTATGAGTAACAGCACCGGATGTATCAATCAGGTCTACTGGGATTGATATCGTTTCGATCTCTTTAGGCGTAGTCATCTTCGCGAGGATACCGATGCGATGGAGCAATAGAGTGAGAAGCAGTTCCGCATCGCTGCGATTTTGCGTTTTTTCCGGCAATGCTTCACGGCCGAGAGACAATGTATAGCTGTCATTTTTGGTTAAGTCCAATCCATCGATGGCAATATCGCTTTTGGCAAAGAAACGTGCCGCTTCCGTGAGCTTATCTGTTTGAGACAATTTTGCGGCCGTAGAAAAATACGCATTCACGTAATATGTAAGAACCCGAACGTTTGCTGGCGTTACAAGGCTTTGGCTGAAAACTCGTCCTGATGCGAGAAGGTCTTGCACTTCATTATGGATAGGTTCGCCCCCTACACACATCGAAGAGAGTGCCGCACGTACCATGTCTTCAGTGAAGATTCCTTTCGTAAAATCAAGACTGAAAGAACCCTCGCCCTGTTCAAAACTCTTAGCCTGTCTAAAGAAGAGGGAGTGTACGGTTCGAATGTCGAACAGTTCCGAATTAACGTCGGATTTGTCGATTTTTTTCTGCAGATCATCTTTCATCTTACTATTGAAGGCAAGAACAAGGATCCGCTCGCCGTATTTGAGCTCTTTAGAAGACAAAATAAGCGATTCGATAATTGTAAATGTTTTCCCGCTGCCGGGAGCAGCTTCGGCAGCAATAAAAGTCGGAGTGCTTCGATTGGATACCAATTGCTGTGTTTCCGCTATGAGGGCATTTTGCTTTATTGTAGGATTCATTTTATTATTTTCACTTTTTTGCTACAATGTTACACAATCGGGATGAGTGGCATGGAAAAAAAAATATTATCTGAAAAAAAGTATTAAAATGAGCAACAACACTTACGATACAACAGAGCCGTACGGATGTATGTCTGTTATGGCGACAATCTCCATGAACCGTCCAGAGAAAGAGATTGAAAACAAGTTTTTAATTCGTTATGCAACGATATTAAAATGGAAAGATTATCCATTGAATCATCCGAAACATGGATACAAACGGTTTCTTGTTGAAATTTTGCGCCGTATTAACTTCGGTGAGATCAAAAAACTGCATGAACGTCTTGGCGAAGTAAAGCCGACAAACGAAGCGGCGATTGCATCGATCATCCAAATGCCAATGATTGATATTGATGATTACTTGAGCTCAACAATTCGTTGGAAGCCCCAATATATTGATATGCTCAGATCTATTGATCAAAATCTTTTGGAACATCAATATCGATTGATCGCCAAATTGATCAATTATGAGCAGGCCGGTCGTATTGCAGAGGGAGAGGGGAGTGTTTTTAACGGTCCCGAAATCCGCGAAGTAATCAAACTGTCTGATTCTCAACAAAAAGACATCAAATCTTCTCCAACTTCTGCACAGTTGGAAAAAGCAAAAAAACTCGCCATACAAAAGGGGCGAGTAATTCCTCCTAAAACTCAACTATTCGCTCATCGTCTCGCAAAATGGGCAGCGAAAGTGGCGGCTCTTCCAAACGTATCGGAAAAATAAATCATGATTTATTTTCTCGCTGAGGACGAGTATCACTACTCGTCAGAGTCCATTACCGCATTACGTGAGGAATATCACCTCAAAGAGATCGTCATGTTCCCTGATCTCGATAAAATTCGATCTTCTGTCGAATCCGGCAAAGCTATCGGGTTCATTTCGCCGGCAATGCCTGAAACGATCAATCCCATGTTCAAATCGACCAATTTTTTCGAGGTTATAGAGCTAAAAAACAGATGTGGCTTATTAACAACTGGTCAGGAGAGAGTAGGGATAAGCGAAACCGTTGCTTTAAAAGAGAAGCTCGGGATACAAATTCACAAACCGACGCTTACGCTCAAAGATTATGGCGGTGCAGAAGACCTCATCGAGGAAGCTAAAAAAGTTTGGATAAAAGAACGTTACGGTTTTACAATTAAAGGCTTTATGCTTGCCGGTATACCGGGAACAGGAAAAAGCCATTTTGCAAAATGTATGGCTGGCGAAACGAATCGTTTTTTAGTTGAACTGAATTTGTCTCAAATTATGGAGTTGCCGGATACTATTTATCGCATCGGTTTGATATTCGAGTATTTCATCAACAACCCCGGACGCTATATTATTTGGATCGATGAAATTGAAAAGATGCTTGTCGGGGAAAAATCGATTCAAGTTCTCGGAACATTGCTTACTAAAATTAATGATCTGAATTCAGTAGGAAACGGCCAAAAAGAAGCCTCAAGCCTTTTTGTTATTGCGACGGCGAACAACATTACTGATATCGCAATGCGTTTCCCTGAATTTACCCGATACGGTCGTTTTGATCTATTGATCTTTATGCTTCCACCGACTGAAGAAAACGCTTCCAATATTTTCAATCTCTATATCAATAAAGCAATGGAGAAATTCAAAGAAGAAAAATTTGTTAAGATGTTTAAATTTGCATTGGCGGGCGAACTTGAGGAATCGGGAAGTGTCGCACATTCCATCCAAGAGAATATTATCAGTTCGGTTGATAAGGAGATACGGTCATCATTCATCAGCATGTCTGAAACAGAAATCTTATCGGACCCCTTATTCATACAAATCCGGGATAGAATCATTCATGACAGTATTTTTACTTTCAATGTGGAATTGTTTGTACAAAAAGCAAGCGTTGCGTATGGAAATTACACTACTGCAAATAGATTTATATACACTCCTGCAGAAATTGAATTTATCGTCGAGGATGTGTTTTTCACCCATTTTTTCCGTCCTACAACTGATTTCTCCGGGAATGAATATAATGCCCGTCTTATAGAGAAATATCAACCTCTACAGGTCACTATGAAAAGTGCTTTACAAAAAATGCAAGGTGCTGCTATTAACTTCAAAAAATTATGAAAAAGGTTGCCTCTTCCAAAATAGCAAAGTTCTTTGGACTCTCAAAATATGATTCCATCGGCTTTGATGAACAATTTGTTCGCATAGCTCCACGGCAGCAACCCGAGATAAGCATTCAAATAGAACTCATTAAAGATTTTAATCATTTAAGAGGATGGTTTTGGGATAGTTTTGTTTTTGTATTATCAAATGGGCAAAAGTATCAGATAGATGGCCTTTCTTCCGAACAAGCAAAGCAATTTGTCATCCCTTTCGAAATCAAATATACACAAACCTATTATTTAAGCTATTTAAAGCGCATAGAGCCCTTATTGTCCCATATACCGAGCAAGGATGTGTATTGGCGGAGAAAAGACTTTTTAGCCCTGTCTGAGAGCATGAAAGCGGATATGAATTCCTTTACATATCGAAAAATTCTTCCAATAGAAGATGTTAAAGCGAAATTTGACATTGCGATCAAAATTGCATCCAAGAAAATATCTGTGCATAAAGAGCATAACCGACAGTTTATTGAATATGAGATGCAGCAGTACCAAGACTTTTTCGATAAGATTGAGACACGGCCGCTTACTGCCAAACAACGCGAAGCTGTCTTGATCAATGAACGTTCAAACCTTATCATCGCAGGAGCAGGTTCAGGAAAAACAAGCGTAATGGTCTCAAAAGTTGGGTATGTTCTTCAAAAATACGGGGTGGACCCGAAAGAAATATTGCTGTTAGCTTTTAATAAATCTGCCGCAGAGGAACTACAGGAGCGAATCGGTAAAAGATTGAATCTTGATACTGTAAAAACGTCCACGTTTCATGCTATCGGCTTGGAGATTATCGGGCAGGCTTTCGGGAAAAAGCCGTCTTTGGCTAAAAGCGCCGAGGACGACAAAGAACTTGAAAAGCTATTGCTCAAGCTGCTTGAAAAAATTTCCTTTACAGAACCGGCTTTTTCCAAAAAAGTTAATATTTTTCTGACTTATCCTTTTGCAGAATATAAAAGCAAAGACACCTTCACTTCAGATACGGGTTACGCTTTATATCTTGAGTCGAATAATATTCGAACGCTCAGGCAAGAAAAGGTTAAAAGTTACGAAGAAGCTGAGATCGCAAATTTTTTATTCTCGAATGGTATCGAATATCAATATGAAGCCAAATATGAGCACGATACCGCGACAAGCGATTATCGACAATATCAACCCGATTTTTATTTACCTGATTATGGAATATATATCGAACACTTTGGAATAGATGAAAAAGGCAATACCGCCCCTTTCGTTAACAAGCAAGAATATAATGAGGGTATTATTTGGAAACGAGAGTTGCACAAGCAACACAATACCCGTTTAATAGAGACATACAGTTATGAAAAGCACAAAGGAGTCCTTACTTCCGAGCTGGCTTCAAAACTTCAAGCTCATGGAGTGGAATTAAAACCTCGTTCTGCTCTTGATATGATTCATCAATTTGATAATGGTAAAAATTCGAATCCCATTTTAAAGCTTTTTGCGACCTTTTTGGGCAACTTCAAATCCAATCAACACACCGAAAAGACTATTCGCATCCGCGCCGGGGATAATGACCGGATCAACTCATTTGTCGATGTTTTTATACCTCTGGTAAATGCTTACGAAAATCATCTTCAGCTTAATGGTGAAATCGATTTTAACGACATGATCCTTCAAGCCATTCATGCGATACAATCAGGAAAGTACCAATCACAGTATCGATATATTCTTGTCGATGAATTTCAGGATATCTCTGTTTCCCGTGCTAATCTTGTCAAAGCGCTACTTGAACAAAACAGCAGTAACATTTTAACTGCCGTAGGGGACGATTGGCAGTCAATCAATCGTTTCGCCGGTAGTGATATATCAATATTCAAAGATTTTGATACTTTTTTTGGAGATTCCGATTCGGTATCTCTTGACTACACATTCCGTTACAACGATAAAATTGCGAAAGTTTCACAACTTTTTATTGAGAAAAACCCATCTCAAATTAATAAACCTGTAAAAACTCTATCTGAGGCCAAAGACGACACCGTATTCGTCTGGTGGAATGACGAACAAGAAACATTACAGATGATTGATCGCATTCTTCTCTCCATTATAGAAAAAAACGAAACCAGTAGCTTTAGTGTTTTCTTGCTTGCAAGATACTGGGGAATGCTTCCAAAAGGAAGTGATATGATCGCACTAAAAAATAAATATCCGTTCATATCTTTTAATATCTCATCCGTTCATGCATCAAAAGGACTGGAAGCCGATTATGTTATTGGACTTGGAATTGACAGCGGTACATTCGGGTTTCCTTCCGCTATTGTAGATGATCCGATTGTTGATATTGTATTGGCGAAGCAAGAAAACTTTAGATATGCAGAAGAGCGGAGACTGTTTTACGTTCTTCTGACAAGAGCAAAACATGAAGTCCACATTATTGCTTCTTCTTCCAATATGTCAGAATTTGCTTTAGAGCTTAAAAAAGAAATTTTTCCCGTATGTCATATATATCCAAATGATATTGAGCCGACATTATGTTCTTCATGCGGAAGCGGCACCTTAATTAAACGCAAAAAAAACAATAGTGTCTTTTTTGGATGTTCAAATTATCCAGCATGCAAACATACTGAAGCTATCAATATATGTACTGTTTGCGGCCAAGGCAATATGACGCTGTCCGGTAATAAACGTCTTTATGTATGTAATAAAGTTTCATGCCGTAATACTGCATCGGCATGTCCGTCATGCAAGGGTATATTGATTAAGAGACGAAATAAAATCGATAATCGACCATTTTACGGTTGTTCCAATTTTAAAAATGGATGTAAATTTACAAAGCCAATCTGATAAGGAATCCGATCTATACCAAAAGAAGTCTGATCTCTTTTGCGATCGGCTCATATACCTCTGATAGCAGGTACGATTCCCCGTCATTAAATGCAATCTCTAATCGTCTTGATTCTTGCAGATCACGTCTACGTGCGGAAGCATCTGCAATCGATTGCCCGCCTCTCCCATTCGCTCGTTTCAGTGCCGCCGATTCAGCATAATGTGTCATGATTTTTTCATCCTCTGTTATGACAAATTTTGAGAGGTCTTCGATCGAATATTCTTTTCCTTCTACCATATAAACCTGCACTTTTCCAAGCACAAATTCCCTTTTTCTTGGTCCGTATTCCGCCTCAAGATCATTGTATTTTTTTAATCCCCATAATGTTAACAATGGGAATACAACGCGAAAAACATACATAGTAAATCTATCGTCTCCATAGACATAAGACATAAATGTCATAAATCCAGAGAACAATATAAGCATCAACCATAAAACCATTTTTGATAAATTACTCATGTTAAATTCCCCTGTTTGAAGTTATGTTTTATTCGGAGTTGGAGACTTTGTCACCAAATAATTTTGCCGCTTTTTTAAGATCTGCATCTGCAACTTTTGCATATATCGTTGTAGTAGCAATATTTTTATGGTTCATGAGTTTTTGAACGCGGGCGAGGTCGACTCCGATCGATAATAAATACGTAGCGTATGAATGTCTCAGAAGGTGTGGACCGGTCTTATCTTTTTTAATACCGGCGAGTATTAGCGCTTCAGTTGCCACATAGTGAAGAGATTGAGGCTTTAAATCAAACAATCGAGTGTTTTCTTTTTCATCGATATGTTTCAACCAAGCTATTATCTCATCTTCAAGATATGCAGCTTCAACATAAGATATTTTCTCCTTATTGCCTTTCCCAACAATTTTAAGAGGTATCAATCCATCTCTGTCCGCTGTCCCGATCGATTTACGAGTAAGGCTCAATACCTCATTGGAACGAATTCCTGAATAGCATAATATCTTTAGCATTAGACGATTTCTTTGGGTCTTAATTGCATTTTTGTTTTTATATTCCGTATTGATAAAACGGACAAATTTTTCAAATTCTTCCGGGTACAACGTTTCCGGAATTTTTTCACCATCGTACGAGCGAGGCATTTGTTCCATTCCGAATTTTTTTCCCGCACCCTCATCGTTTATATAGTTTTGGTTTTCAATATAATCAATGAACGCGACGATGTGACGGTAGTAATTTTTTTTCGTTTTAATGCTTTTAAAATGTCTCGATCCAAAATAGTCTTCTTGAACTAATGCTGCAGATAAGTCTGAAATGGATTCAATGTGCCGTTCGTTAATGCAATAGCGTATAAAGTCTGTAACCACGACTGAATAGTTTCTAACTGCTTTCATCCCCACGCGAGCGATTTCTTTTGTTATGGAATCGATATCGTCGAGTGTTTTTTGAGGCTCTTTTATGGATTGGCGTAAAGAAGTTATTTTCTTTGCGGATTCGGTATCCACTGCCCGCGATGACAGTGTGACTATTTTTCGGCCAATATATTCCTTGGCCCAAAATGTTAAATCATCAAGTGGATTACCGAATGGTGAGAGCTTCGCGCTCATGCCGCTCCTTGTAGCTATCTATAGTGTCAAGAATATTAACCATATTTTTATTATTTTTTTCCATTTTTTTATACATTTCTCTGAATTTTTTCACATTTGCGGGGCTGCGTACGGGGGTATAACGTTTGATCAGTTTAATATGAGCGTAGCGGGGAGCACATTGAATTACAGTTATCAGGGGAATGTGAATATACGGGCATTTCCGTATTTTACATCAGT
>JAQTUE010000039.1 GCA_028710415.1 Paludibacter sp.
TAAAAGTCCCCTTGGAAAGGCTATTAGCTATGCTTTTGGCATGTGGCCCCGTATCTGTCGTTATTGCAAGGAAGGATATTACCACATAGACAACAACGCCGTGGAGAATGCTATCCGTCCGATCACTTTGGGGCGCAAGAACTCTTTGTTCTCGGGCAACGATAGCGGGGCGGAAGACAACTGCATATTCTACACCCTGCTTGGAAGTTGTCTGCAAGCAGGTGTAGAACCCGGAAAATGGCTTACATCTACTCTTGAGAAAATACCTTTGTTAGAAACTCCTATCGATTGGGAAAACTTACTCCCGTAAAACCATAGCACAAAAAACGGGCTTAGAATAGTGTCTATTCAGAGTCCGTTTTTTTGTGCGTTCTACACACGGCGAATTTGGGATGCTTACAAATGAGATAAGCCTTGATTTATTTTGTCATGTCACAGAACTTTCCGTAATTTGTAACCGGAAACCTTAATTCTTCTGAACTGTAAATCAACCTCGCTACAATGAAACTATCGTCACGAAAGTATTTACTCGGTACCCTGATCTTTATTTCCGCTTACATCACCGGCCAGGAATTTACCCCTATCGTCAACCAGTTTACCAAAAAGGAGTATCATGCATCCAACCAGAACTGGTCGGTAGGCCAGGGGCCGGATGGCATTATGTACTTCGGGAATAACCAGGGACTGCTCGAATTCGACGGTTCCATGTGGCAAACCCATCACATTGCAGGAAATAAGATTGTCCGTTCATTGCTCGTCAGTACTGCGAACCGGATCTATACAGGTTCTTTCGAAGAGTTCGGCTATTTTGAAAAGAATACTTCCGGCCAGCTCAAATACCACTCCCTGTCTGCTAAGTTGAAAAAGTATACCATGCAGAATGATGAGATCTGGAATATACTCGATTTGAACGGTACCATTATTTTTCAGTCCTTTACCTCTTATTTTACTTATAAAAACAATCAGGTTACCGGGATACGCTGCCCGTATACCTTCCTTTTCTTCAATATCTACAAGCAGAAAATATACACGCATACCGAGCAGTTCGGGTTCAGCACTATGAATTCAGGGGATAATTCTTTTGTTCCTGTACCCAATAGTATCATAAAGAGTCCGGTCATCTCTGTGCTGACTTATGACCGTTCGCGGGCATTGCTCATCACAAGGTCGGATGGATTGTTTTTATATGATGGTACTACAATCAGCCGTTTTGTAACGGGTGCCGATGAGGAACTGAGAAAAGGCGAGATCAACCGGGCGGTGATATCCCCCGACGGCATTATCGTACTGGGGACTATTTTAAACGGCGTTACAGCCATCAACAGGCAGGGTGTGAAACTCTGGACACTCAACACCTCCAACGTGCTTCAAAACAATACAGTCCTGGGCATGTACTGCGACCGGGACAACAACCTCTGGCTGGCATTGGATAAAGGTATTTCACTGATAAGGCTCAACGCTTCCATACGTTACATCCGTTCCTTTAGCCCTTCAGTAGGATCCATCTATTCGCTCACCTACAACGAACCCAACCTGTATATCGGAACCAACCAGGGATTGTATAAGGCGGAACTGGGGAAAGACAAAAAAAGTATCCACAACCTGCAGCTGGAACCCAACATCAAGGGACAGGTGTGGAGCGTAAACCAGTTCGACAATCAGCAACTTTGTGGAAATAACGAAGCCACCTACGATGTTTCCGGCAAGGGAATCAACATCCTTTCGTCCGTAAAAGGTGGCATCTGCATCAAGAGGGGCATTATTCATGGGAAGGATGTTCTGGTACAAGGAACCTACACCCAGCTTTGCATCTACGAAAAGGTAAACGGAGCCTGGAAGTTCAGCCATACCGTGGATAATTTTGTCAACCCGATCCGGTATATTGAGATCGATTATACCGGAACCATCTGGGCCAGCCACCTGCATCAGGGACTGTATGCCATCCAGCTCACACCGGACCTGCATAAAATTGAGCATATCACCACTTTCAATACCCTCGACCGGAAACACCGTTACCCGATCAATGTTTTCTCCATCAACAACCGCGTGGTCTTCACCGACAACAATGCGTTTTATACCTACGACGACATACAAAAGAAAATTATTCCCTTTGATGAATTAAACAAAAGCCTGGGGTATTTCGCCCATGCCTACCGGGTGTGTCATTTCAAGTCAGACCTATACTGGTTTATCCTCGATGGGGAAGCTGCGTTGGTACAGGTGAAACCGGGTGCTATCAAGCTGCTGGACGTGGTTCAATATGCCCTGTTCCTAAACCAGACGGTGGATGAATATCAAAACATCATCCCAATCTCAGAAACCGAATGTATTTTCACCCTCGAAAACGGCCTGGTATTGTACAATACCGATCATTTACTGGCAAAATCATCACCGGCATCATTACAAATCAAGAGTATCCAGTCGTCCGATGCCGAATCCAGGGAAACCGGCTTCCTCCCTTTATCAGCCGAATCCGTGCCATCCACCCCGTTCAAACGGAACAACCTCATTTTCACAGTCTTTTATCCCCAATATACCAGCCTGAACAATATCAGTTTCCGCTACAAACTCGACGGGCTGGATAAAGTATGGAGTGAACCTTCCGCTTCATCCCAAAAAGTGTACAGCTACCTACCCCATGGAGTATACACCCTGAACGTTGAAGTAATGACCAAAAGCGGCATGAAACTGTCTGCCGTCAGCTATACGTTCGAAGTAGATCCGCCGTTTTATCTCAGCGTGCCGGCAAAGATCCTATATATCCTGCTTTTCCTGATGCTCGGTGTGGGAATTTACCTGTACATCCTGCGGCTGATTCATTTGAAAAAGGAGAAGGTCAGGTTGGAACAGGAAGAGATCCGCCGCAAGGAAATAGAAAAAAGGGAACAACAGATCATTGCCCTGCAGAATGAAAAGCTGGAGTCGGAACTTACGGTCAAGAGCAAGGAACTTGCAGTATCCACCATGACCATCATCAAGAAGAACGAGATCCTGGCCACCATCAAGGAAGAAGTGGTTTTCCAAAAGAATGCCCTGGGCTCCCAATATCCCAACAAGTATTACGACAAGCTGATCCGGTTGCTCGACGAAAACCTCTCTTCCGAGGACGACTGGGCCATCTTCCAGACCAACTTCGACCGCATCCATGAGAACTTCTTCCGCAACCTTCATACCCGGTTTCCGGAACTTACCTCCAACGACCTGCGTTTCTGTGCGTACCTGCGCCTGAACCTCTCGAGCAAGGATATCGCCCACCTGATGAATATCTCCCTCAAAGGGGTGGAAGTCGGGCGCTACCGGGTCCGTAAGAAGATTGGCATTCCCTCCACCAAAAGCCTCACTGAGTTTATGATTGAGTTCAAATAGAGAACCCCCAACCCCTAAAGGGGGGTTAAAGACGCAGTATTTGAAAATTCCTACTTGTGAAAGCGCACACTAAAGTTCTGCGGGAGAATAACCGTTAACCTGTCCTGGACAAGTCTGAGACAGAAAGCTAAGTAGAATGATTAATATATACGTTGTTTTTATTTGTTATTGAAAGACTAATTCTAACCCCGAAGGGGTGTAATGATTGTAACTAACCATATATCCACCTGTCTCAGAACCCCGTAGGGGTGACATTTTTTATTATTATTTCCGGATTTCTTTCTATTATATATTTACGGTGTTTATTATTCCTAATGATGGCTATCATCGACGAATTGATAGGACATGAATTTTTATTATATGAACTTCTATATCACCCCTTCGGGGTTAATTTCATCTGTTATTCTTCTTTCTACAATCATGTTAACCCTTCGGGTTTAAAAACATTGATATATTCAGACATCTATGACTCTCGTAATTTATACTGCGACCACTTTCGGATTCATGGAATCACATTACGAACTTTAAAAGTAAAGCTGTCTAAATATCATAGCTTTAATAATTTGTATATATACAGCGATATTGGCATTTATTATGCGACATATGACAGCCAAATTATTTATTATCAACAATTGGAAATAAAGGTCTGATATTATTAACCCCGAAGGGGTGTAATGATTGTAACTAACCATATATCCATCTGTCTCAGAACCCCGTAGGGGTGACATTTTTTATTGTCATTTCCGGATTTCTTTCTATTATATATTTATGGTGTTTATTATTCCTAATGATGGCTATCATCGACGAATTGATAGGACATGAATTTTTATTATATGAACTTCTATATCACCCCTTCGGGGTTAATTTCATCTGTTATTCTTCTTTCTACAATCATGTTAACCCTTCGGGTTTAAAAACATTGATATATTCAGACATCTATGACTCTCGTAATTTATACTGCGACCACTTTCGGATTCATGGAATCACATTACGAACTTTAAAAGTAAAGCTGTCTAAATATCATAGCTTTAATAATTTGTATATATACAGCGATATTGGCATTTATTATGCGACATATGACAGCCAAATTATTTATTATCAACAATTGGAAATAAAGGTCTGATATTATTAACCCCGAAGGGGTGTAATGATTGTAACTAACCATATATCCACCTGTCTCAGAACTCCGTAGGGGTGACATTTTATATTATCAATTCCGGATTTCTTTCTTTTATATATTTATGGTGTTTATTATTCCAAACGATGGCTATCAACGACGAATTGATAGGACATGAATTTTTATTATATGCACTTCTATATCACCCCTTCGGGTTTAAAATTGTTTGTTTTTCATTTTTTCTACAATCATATTAACCCTTCGGGTTTAAAGACTTTGCTACGTTTGTAAATCAATAGTATGTCAAAAAACAGGACGAATTTAAACATAAGATACTAATGGTATTAAGACTGAAAGTCTGACATATACTAGCCCAAGGTGAAACCCTGAAGGGGTGAAGCCTTGGGTAAATAGATGGAATCTTGTTTACGCCCTGAAAGGGCAGCATAAAAAGAATGAGAACAAATGATTTTCAAATTTATTTTATTATCCTTTCTGTATGCATATTTATTTATTTCAATCAGCTTTCAGGAAGTTACCTTAGGCTGGTATATATCAGATTTCCATTCCTAAAAAACATCTGTTCTTAAATTCATTTATTGCTAAGCTTGACGGCTATTCTCCATGGGGGAGGGTTGCAAGGTGAAGATTTTAATTTATTGCACTTATTTTACTTGTTTTTTCTCCTGATATTTAACACTTAATCACATGATGGATACTCATTTATAATTATTATCTTTGCCGCAAATTAAAACAGCCTCCTTTCGTACAGGTTAGTCAGCATAACAGGCAGTTACCTGTCTTTGGCATTCTAAACAGGCAACAAAATCCTGGTTGAGGTGGCGCCGGTTTTAATTTATGAATCTGTAATTTAATCATTATTTACTTTATAACACTTCACAGTTTATGAGAAAACTAGCATTTACTTTATTTCTGATGGTGTCCCTGGCTTCAGTGGCACAAACAAACCTGCAGGTATTGTACGATTTTGGGAAAGGCCGCAACTACCTGACCTCCACCATCGAAATGTTTAAACCAGACCAATGGGGTACCAACTACCTGTTCGTGGATATGTATTACAACGGGGGTACCCAACGTCACCCTTCACTGGCTTACTCGGAAATAGCACGTACCCTGAAATTCTGGAATGGTCCGTTGAGTGCCCATGTGGAATACAACGGCGGATTGCTTTCAGTGGGCAATTCGTACCTGGCCATCAACAATGCATGGCTTGCCGGGGTTGACTACGGATGGCACAATGAGAATTTTTCAAAAACATTGAATTTCAAAGTGCTGTACAAATATATCCAGGGTAAAAACCCGGCTTCGTTCCAGTTGACCGGCGTATGGAACCTGAATTATTTTGACAAGAAACTTACGGTATCGGGTTTTGCCGATTTCTGGAGGGAAGACAACCTGAACTTCACCAATGGCAATAACGAACCTATCATTCCTTCAAACACTAAATTTGTGTTTATCAGCGAACCACAATTCTGGTATAATGTCAATTCAAACCTTTCATTGGGTGGTGAAGTACAGGTAGCCAGCAACTTCAGTGCAGTAGACGGATTTAAGGTAAGCCCGAAACTGGGAGCTAAATGGAATTTCTAAAACTCTAAAACAACACGATTATGTTAGATAAAATCTTCAAACTAAAGGCAAACGGCACCACGGTACGCACCGAAATCATTGCCGGGATCACCACCTTTATGACCATGGCCTACATCCTGTTCCTGAACCCGAACATTTTGGGCGTTACGGGAATGGACAAAAATGCAGTGTTCTTTGCCACAGCCATTTCCGCCGGATTTGTAACCATCGCCATGGGCCTGGTTGCCAATTTCCCAATGGCCCTCGCTCCCGGTATGGGACTGAATGCCTTGTTCGCCACCGTGGCACTTGCCGGAGTTGGCATGCCCTGGCAATCCGCTTTGGGTGCAGTATTTATTTCAGGTTTGATCTTTATATTGCTTACAGTCACCAAAGTCCGTCAGATTCTGGTGGTAGCAGTTCCCACTTCGCTGAAAAGTGCGATCACGGTAGGGATCGGTTTGTTCATTACCATTATCGGGTTCAAATTATCCGAAATCATGGTGGTAACAGCTAAGGTCATCCCTCCCACCCTCGAAGCCCTAACTAAAGGAGCAGCCCCAACAACCCTGAAATTCTTTGAATGGAATATCGGCATGGGAAGCTTTTCGAATCACTCCATGGTGCTTTGCCTCATTGGGCTTGGTTTAGCTGCTATCCTGATGGCATTAAAGGTAAAAGGCTCGTTACTCATCAGCATTGTTGCCTCTACATTGATCGGTATCCCGATGGGAGTTACCGTGATTCCTGCTGATTTCACGTTCTTCAGCCTGCCCGATTTCCACCACCTGGCCGTTGGAGCACTTGACATCAAGGGAGCACTGAACATGGGAATCTGGACTGTGATTTTCACCTTTACATTCGTAGAATTATTCGATACCTTCGGCACCCTGGTGGGAACAGCTACCAAAGCCGGACTGATTGACAAGGATGGCAACTCTCCCAAGATCGGGAAAGCGATGTTGGTGGATGCCATTGGCGTATCGTTTGGCGCTTTGATGGGAACCAGCACCGTAACCACCTATGTGGAAAGTGCTGCCGGTATCAGCGAAGGTGGCCGTACAGGTCTGACTGCCATTACAACCGGTTTGTTGTTCTTATTTGCGCTTGTACTGGCACCCTTGGCCGGTATCATTCCAAGTGCAGCTACCGCTCCGGCATTGATTATCGTCGGGGTACTGATGGCTTCCTCCGTCCTGGACATTGATTTCAGCGACTTTACCGAAAGCTTCCCGGCATTCCTTACTTTCATCCTGATGCCGCTTACCTACAGCATTGCCAACGGTATTGCCGGTGGTATCATTGCATACACCCTGCTGAAAGTAGTAACCGGACAAGGAAAGAAAGTGCATTGGATGATGTACCTGCTTTTTGTGCTGGTAGTTACCCGTTACATATTCCTAAGCGAATAAAAGGTTCTTTTTATTATATAACTTTCTAATTATAAGGCTGTCTGATTTTCAGGCAGCCTTTTTTATTCGTTCTGAACTTGCTTTTAATTCGCTTTAGGTATCGAGGGGGTATCGAGGGCCTTTCAAGGGCCTTTCGAGGGGGTTCCGAGGGCCCAGGCCCTCGGAACCCCCAGCCAACCCCCAGCCAACCCCCAGGCAACCCCCTGCCAACCTAAAACAAATGAAGACCAAAATCAAACAAAATTCAAGCCCGGGGAATAGCAGGTTTTGGTTTTTTTGTCCTTTTGCCAATACATTCGTTTGAAGGAGGAGGGTCAGGTTTGCAGATAAAACCTTTGGTTGTACGAAGTACACGAAAGCGTTTTCATGGATTAAACTTTTGCAAGGTTTAACAGTCAAAAGTATGAATCAATTTAGGATTTGGAATCAAATTTGTTGCGTTGGAAAGTATTCAATCAGAAGGGAAAGCGCCATCATTTAATTTGAAACAATTGAAACTTTTGTAAGTTAATTTTCGTTATTATAGTTTAGCAATAGTTTATTCTTGTATAATACATCCGGTTGATATTTATCTGTGCAGTCCATTTTAGTTAAACATTAATCTAACAGTACAAACTCTATGTTCTTAGACGTTTTTTTTGAAAAGGCGGCCGAACAGCATCCGGATGCTATTGCCATTGAGCAGGGGGAAATCCGCTATTCCTACCGGCAAGCTGACCGGATTGCAAATAAACTGGCTCATTTCCTGCAAATACAAGGCATTGCACCCGAAGACAAGGTGGTGATATTGTTGCCCCGATGCGCCTTTGTACCCATTGCCATGCTTGCCGTATTGAAAGCAGGTGCAGCCTATATACCCCTTGATCCTGAAATACCGGCGGACCGGGTGAACTTTATCATGGAAGATTCGGAGGCTAAAATGCTGATTACTTCCGACACTATCCTGCAACGCATTGGCCTGGACCTGGAACCTTACCCGATATTCAATATTGACCATCAACTGATTGAAACAGACAACCTGGTACATACCAAACCGGATGAATCCAGGCGATGCCTGAGCAACCTGTGTTATATCATTTATACTTCCGGTACCACAGGGAAACCCAAAGGCGTACTGCTCGAACACCGGAATGTGGCCAACTACATACTGGGTGCCCGGCAGATCTACCCGATTGACAATACGTACCGGGCATTGCAGGGTTTCTCGGTATCCTTTGATGCATCAGTAGAGGAAATATGGGTGCCACTGTCGGTAGGTGCAACACTGGTGATCGGGACCTTTGACATCATGCGCTCGGGCGACAGGTTCTCGTCGATGATGAACAAGCTGGACATAAACTTTCTTTCGTGTACTCCTACCCTGCTATCGATGGTTAAGGAAGATATCCCCGGACTGAAAATTCTGATCTTTGGAGGCGAGGTGTGCCCGAATGACATTGCCAACCGATGGTGTACCCCCGGAAAATTGGTATACAACACCTATGGACCCACCGAAGCGGCCGTGATAGCCACATACCAGATATTAAAACCGGATGTTCCGGTTACCATTGGCGTGCCGTTACCGGGTTATGATGTGTTGATAGTAAACGACCAGCTCGTACCTGCCCTGGCTGGGGAAGAAGGAGAGATACTGATTGGCGGGAACAGCGTGGCACGCGGATACCTGAACCGGGAGGACCTGACAGCACAGAAATTTATTGAAACAGAACGATATACAGGCACCCCGGAACGGTATTACCGTACCGGCGACCTGGCAAAACAGGCACCAAATGGAGAAATCATCTTTTTGGGAAGGTTCGATGCACAGGTAAAGGTGAGGGGGTTCAGGGTAGAACTCCCGGAAATTGAATGGATTATCATGCAATGCCGTGGTGTACAGGCAGCAGCTGTAGCACTCGATGCTGCTACCCAACAACTGGCAGCCTATGTGGTTCAGAAAGAAAATGAAACCATTGACAGGGATGGGATCGCCCATTTGCTGCGGTATAAATTGCCGTACTATATGATTCCCTCGACATTGGAAGTGATTGATTCTTTGCCCATGACGTCGAGCCAGAAGATTGACAGAAAAAGATTACCTGCACCCAGATCACCTTTGACTTCCCAGGTTCAAAAAAAGATCATCGCTCCTGCTACCGAATTAGAAAAGGAAATGGTACGTATCATAGCTAAAAATATCCATCGGGAAGACATCTCAATGGATGACAACTTCTTTGACGAACTGGGCGGTCATTCCCTGCTGGCAGCTTTGGTAGTCTCGGAAATGCGCGAACTGCAGATGTTTGAAAACATGTCGGTGGCAGATGTCTATAAGTTCCCGGTGCTGCATGACCTGGCAAAGGAGTTGGAAAAGAACAGGCCTATGAAGGAGACGGCGCCTAAACCGGAACGGGATATTCATAAACCTTCAAGGCTGAGCTATTATGTTTGTTCATTCTTTCAGGGGATATCCCTGTTCTTCCTGATCCTGCTTTTCGGGTTGGAATGGCTGGGACCGTTCTTTGTATACTCGTACTATTACCAGGCCGATTTGGGAGTGTTTGACTCGTTGGTCATGATGTTACTGATGTATTTTGCCTTATTACCCGTGCTGTCGTTATTTGCCATTGGGTTTAAATGGGCAGTGATAGGACGCATCAAACCCGGCAAATACAAACTCTGGGGCAGTTATTATTTCAGGTTCTGGATTGTGGATAAAGTGATCAACATTTGCCCGATAACCTATTTCACAGGGACAAACCTGATGAATGTATTCCTGCGTATGGTAGGAGCCAAAGTAGGTAAAAACACCTATATCAACACATCAGCGATATCAGCATTTGACTTGCTTACTATTGGCGACAATGTAAGCATATGCACCGATTCACATCTAAGAGGCTATACCATTGCAGACGGATACCTGACTATTGGCAGCATTGAAATAGGGGATGATGCATTTATAGGTACCCGGTGCTGCCTGTCGCAAAACAGCAGAATGGAATGGAATTCATCCATAGAGGATTTGACCCTGTTACCCGAAGGAATGGTGATACCGCAACACGAACACTGGGGAGGATCACCGGCTGTAAAACTAAGCAGGAACGAAATACCTGAACGGCGGAAATTGTGGTCGGTACGGAATACACTGTTATTCTTCCTGAGCATATTCCTGATCCCGCTGATTACCATGATTGCTTATTTTCCCGGCATGATGTTAATTACCCACCTGGATTATTCCCATGAAAGTTATCATTTCCTGTGGCTGACCATTGGGGTTGGAGTATCGTTTGTGGTATTGCTGACTGTGATTATCACCATCCTGAAATGGGTCATGCTTGGAAATATCAAGGAAGGAAAATATCCCATCGACAGCATTTTCTATTATAAGAAATGGTTCTTCGACCAACTGATGAAACTAAGTCTGCAGGTGATCGGTACCCTTTACACCACCCTGTACCTGCAAATCTGGTTCAGGATGCTGGGGGTGAAAATGGGAAAACGGGTCGAGATATCCACCGTGGAATTTATATCGCCCGACCTGCTTGTTACCGGGGATGAATGTTTTCTGGCTGATTCGGTATCCGTTGGGGCAAGCCATGTGCGCAACGGTTATATTACAATTGCTAAGACCCATATCGGGAACCGTACCTTTATTGGCAACAGCGCCGTGATCAGTCCGGATACCCGTCTGGGAAATGATGTGCTGGTAGGGGTACTTTCGAAAATGAGTACCAAAGACCTGCCTGCCCGGGATGGCACTTCCTGGTTCGGTTCGCCGGCTGTATACCTGCCTAAGCGGGATATCAATCATGATTTCACTGCTGAACAGACCTATAAACCGACCCGGAAATTATTCATCCAACGGTACTGCATTGAGTTCTTCAGGGTAACGCTCCCTACTACATTCTTTATCCTGCTGGCTTCACTGATCACAAATGCGGTTTCATATTTACAGGTAGAAAGAAACCTGCTGGACCTGTTCCTTGTTTTTCCAATACTCTATGTGGCTGCATCAGGAATAGCCGTGCTGATAACTGCCCTTCTGAAATGGGTTATAATAGGCAAATACAAACCTTCAAAAAAACCACTCTGGAGCAATTATGTGTGGCGGAGCGAGCTGATCACCGGGATCTATGAAAACTTCCTGGTATTGTTCTTCCTGAACATCCTGACAGGCACCACGTTCCTGAAATACCCGTTGCGTTTGTTAGGGTGCAAGATCGGAAAAGGGGTTTGCCTGTACACCACCCAGGTAACTGAATTCGACCTGGTAAAAATTGATGATCACTCGGCCCTGAATGATAACTGTACCTTGCAGACCCATTTGTTTGAAGACCGGGTAATGAAAATGTCGTACGTCAACATCGGAAAGCAATGCAGCGTGGGAGGCATGTCGGTGGTGTTGTATGACTCCAACATGGAAGATGGCTCATCACTTGAACCGCTGTCGGTACTTATGAAAAGTGAGACCTTGCCAGCGAATACAAGTTTTGTGGGAGCACCGGCAAAGAAAGTTTGAAGAAAAACGTTCCGTGTTCAATGTTCCGTGTTCCGCGTTTTAGGGGATGAAACGTTCTGCAATTGGAAGAAGTAATTAATAAAGTGAGGGCTTCACTCCGAGTGAAGCCCTCACTAACATCCAATCAACCAATTAACTAATTAACCAATTAACCAAATTACTCTTCCAGCGTTGATACATCTCCTTCGTCCTGACCCAATGCACGTGCTTTCAGCACACGGCGCATAATTTTACCACTACGTGTTTTAGGAAGGGATTCTGTAAACAGGATTTCTTCAGGCCTAGCAATCGGTCCCATCATATTGGATACATGATTCTTTATTTCAGTCTCCAGTTCACGGGATGGTGTGGCACCGTTTTTCAGGATCACAAAAGCATGAATGGCATTTCCTTTTAAGACATGAGGCAACGGGATTACTGCAGCTTCCACAACCAGGGAATGACTCACCAGGGCACTTTCTATTTCTGCAGTTCCAAGCCTGTATCCACTGACTTTGATAACATCATCACTACGTCCTATTACCCAAATATACTCGTCTTCGTCCATCTTGGCCGAATCACCGGGATGATACCAACCTTCCTTTTCATATTTCTTCCAGTATGTTTCAATAAATTTCTCAGGGTCTTTGTAAATCCCTGCAGCCAGGCCGGGCCATATACTCTTAATGACCAACGCACCTTCTTCCCCTGCTTTGACCTGTTGATGATTTTCATCAACTACTCCTACTTCAACACCAAAAAATGGTTTGCTGGCAGAACCCGGCTTTAATGGCATGATTGGCAACGGGGTAATCATGATACCTCCTGTTTCCGTTTGCCACCAGGTATCCATGATCGGACAGTTTTCATTCCCTACCACCTTGTAATACCATCGCCAGGCTTCCGGATTAATTGGTTCACCCACCGAGCCCAGCAAACGCAAAGAACTTAAATCATGCCGGGATACCCAGGAATCACCAAAACGCATTAACCCCCGGATGGCTGTTGGTGAAGTATAAAGGATATTGATACCATATTTCTCAATCATGCGCCACCACCGGTTTGGATACGGATGGTTGGGAGCACCCTCATACATAAAAATGGTCGCCCCGTTGATAAGGGGTGAATAAACCATGTAACTGTGCCCGGTAATCCAACCTGGATCGGCTGCACACCAGAAGCGGTCCTCGGGCTTGATATCAAAAACAAGACGGTGGGTCGTAGAAGTATAAACGCTATACCCGCCATGGGTATGGATCATTCCTTTGGGCTTGCCGGTGGATCCGGAGGTATACAACAGGAACAGCATATCATTGGCACTTGTTTCCTCTGTTTCACATTTGGGACTTGCAATGGGGAGCGATTCCAGGTCATGGTACCAGTAATCACGGTCGTTTTCCATATACACTTCCTGGCCGGTTCTTTTTACTGTTATGACCACTTCAACTGTCGGGCACAAGACAACCGCTTCGTTGACAATACTTTTAAGATCATTTATTTTCCCTCTTCGATACCCACCATCAGCAGTTACAATAACCCTGGATTCGGCATCCCTGATCCTTTCGGAAAGGGCTTCATGACTAAATCCACCATAAACCACACTATGCACAGCTCCAATCTTAGCACAGGCAAGCATGGCAAATACCTGCTCAGGAATCTGAGGCATGTAGATAGTGACAATATTGCCTTTTTTGACCCCCATACTTTTCAGGACATTGGCAAACTTTGAAACTTCACGGTTTAAGGCATGATAGGAGAATGTACGTACATCGCCATTCTCACCTTCCCAGATAATGGCTAGCTTATTACGGTTTGCAGTTTTTAAATGGCGGTCGATAGCATTGTGAACAATATTGATTTTACCTCCCTGAAACCATTTATAAAAAGGCTTCTCCGATTCGTCCACCACTTTATCCCATTTCTTATACCACTCGAGATATTCTGCCTGTTCTGCCCAGAATTGATCCCTGTTTTCGATGGAATAGGCATATAATTTATCGTACTCTTTTACATTTGCCTGTCCGATACTATCTTCCGAAGGAAAATACATGTTCCGTTGTTCGTCAAAAGTCATAATAAAGATATTTAAGGATGAATACTAATACAAGTGCTTACAATTGAAAATACAACAAGATTTAATGCTTATTATTTAATAGTTATTTAGCATTAAATCTATCAAATTGATTTTTAGTGTAATAATATTGGTATTCTAACAATCATTACCCGTTTTAGTTTTTCTTTGAATCAACATTTAAAGATAAGAATATGTTGTATACAAGAGAATGATCTTTTAGTCGGTAGTAAGTAGTAGGTAGAAAGAGATTAGGGAAAAGCAGGTAGTAGGTAGTAGGTAGTAGGTAGAAAGAAGCATGAATCATAAGTACAAACAAATTTGAAGACGAAACAGATCAAAACAATAAATCTTTTACAGAATAGCAGTAAATTATTTACGCATTGATTTAGCGACTTTCTCAGCTTCCAACTGTGCTCTCGATTTACTTTGGGTAACAATATAAACACCTGCAAAGACCAGGACTCCTGACAGGGTTTTTTCAATACCAAAAGTATCAAGGCCAATAAAAACAGCCACCATCGAAGCTACAACAGGCTGTACATAGTTGTACATGCTTAAAGTCGTTGGCCGCAGGATCTTTTGACCGATAGGGATAAGCAAATATCCTAAAAAAGTAGCAAAGAGGACTACGTACCCGATTCGCCAATAAGTACCGGAAGAGAGCAACGAAAAGTCGGTTTGCATGAGTGGTTTATAACAAAAAGGGAGGCAAGTGATGGTACCAAAAAGAAACATCCATTTCATGACGGTAACGGGTGAATAACGGGATATTAAATCTTTGAAAACAGTAAGGTAAATTGCAAAGGAAGCAACACCTCCGAATACAATGATATTGCCCCAGAAATTACTATTACCGACATGAAGTGTATGGCTGGTAAATACCAGTAATAAAGCTCCGGAAGCGCCAACCAACACGCCTATAGATTTGAGCAGGGTAATCGGTTCCTTGATAATAACAGCAGCCAGAATCATGGTGACAATGGGCAACAAGGTGACTACTATGGATGCATCGATGGGAGAAGTCATTGATAGTCCAATGAAATAGGGCAATTGATTCAACGATAGAGCAAATAATGATGCAAAAAACAAGAGTAAGATATCCTTAGCAGGAACATGTTCCTTCTTTGTAAAAAAAGATACAAGCCAGAATAACAGGAATCCTCCACCCAGACGGAAAAACGTAAGTGTATAGGGGCTAAGTATTTCGGGCATAATGATTCTTGAAACAGGTATGTTTAATCCAAAAATCATATTTGCCGAAAACATGGCTAAATGTCCGTTCAATTTATTATTTTCCATAAGGGTGCAAAGATACTAAAAGTTTAATCAGTCAGAAAACAAACGAAACACGGAACGCAGAACACGGAACACAGAACGCAAAATAAAGTATTATTAAACTTTTCAAACATTCTTACTCCTGTAATTTGCTTGTTTCGAGAATAGTGCTTAGTTTTGTAGTCAACATAAAATACTTTCAACTATGAAGCATAATGTCAAAGAGCAACGATCACTTTTCCCTGAAGAGTGCCTGTTACGTGAAATAGCAAAACAACCCCGGTTATCAATCGGTATTCCAAAAGAAAATTCAGCAGTTGAAACCCGCCTTGCGCTGACCCCTGAAGGCGTTGCGATTGTTACCGAGGAAGGGCATAGTGTTTATGTTGAACGCGGTGCAGGTGTTCCAATGCAGTATTCCGACCTGCAATACAGTGAAGCGGGAGCTTTTATGGTGGATTCTGCCTCCGAAGTTTTCAGTGCGGACCTGGTACTAAAAATTGCACCCCCTACCATTGAAGAATTAAATATGATGCACGACAGGTCGGCTATTATGTCCATGCTACAGCTTACCAATATGTCAACAGAATGCATTAAATTGATGATGTCAAAGAAGATGAATGCCGTAGCCTATGAATTAATAAAGGATGAACAAAAGCAATTTCCGGTAGTCAGTTCCATTTCTGAAATAGAAGGAAATACGGCTATCGCTGTTGCAGCTGAGTTGATGAGTAATGAACGGGGTGGCAAGGGAATATTATTAGGAGGAGTAGCAGGCATTTCACCAACCGAAATACTTATCTTAGGTGCAGGCATTACTGGCTCAGTAGCTGCACGAACAGCACTGGCATTAGGTGCCACCGTTAAGATTTTTGACCACGATATAAATAAATTACGTAAAATCCAACATTACCTGGGCCAACAGGTCTTCACATCAGTGATTCATCCGGCAGTTATATTTAAAGCCCTTCAGACTGCCGATGCAGTGATTGGCAACCTCAGGTATATCAATGGTTCCGAACGTTTCATGATTTCAGAGGAACTGGTAAAAACCATGAAGCTAGGAGCAATTATCATAGATATGAGTGTGGACCAGGGCGGTTGCTTTGAAACTTCCGAATGCCGCACCCTGCAAAATCCGGTCTATGAAAAACATGGCATCATCCATTATTGTGTTCCTAACATATCTGCACGAGTTGCCCGAACCTCTTCCATGGCATTAAGCAATATCTTTGCCCCTGTATTGCTTAAAATCGGAAATTCAGGAAGTGTGGATTCAGCCATTAAAGAAAGTACCGGCTTCAGGCATGGGGCTTATGTCTTTGGCGGAGTACTGGTAAACCATCTCATTGGGAATTATTATGGTATTATTGCCAACGATATAGGCTTGTTGCTGGCAGGATATTGAATTATGTATTATGAACTGCGTTCTGCCAATTGCAAGCTAATTTGATTTTGTATATCTTTGCAATACTATTCAATAGATTACTTTACTATATTGTTTATAATGATATAACCCGGATGATCATTTTTAAAAATGATCCTGATGACCTATAACCTCTGACCTTTACCAGATAATTGATAATGTATGCTGCCTACACAACTTGAGACTTTAAACGAAGATGAGCTGATTCAGAAGGAATTTGAAGCACTGCTGGATGACTATAGCAAGACGAGTCACAGGCAGAAAGTTGAGATAATCACCAAAGCGTTCAATTTTGCAAAAGCTGCCCACAAAGGCATTAAACGCCGTTCCGGGGAACCTTATATCATGCATCCCCTGGCAGTGGCACGCATTGTGGTCCGGGAGATAGGCCTGGGATCTACCTCCATTTGTTCCGCCCTGCTTCATGATGTTGTGGAAGACACCGATTATACCGTTGAAGATATTGAGAACCTGTTTGGGGCTAAAATAGCACAGATTGTTGATGGCCTGACTAAGATATCCGGGGGTGTATTTGGGGAAAAGGCTTCCGAACAGGCAGAGAATTTCAGGAAATTGCTTATTACCATGTCTGAGGATATTCGGGTAATCCTTATTAAAATCTCCGACCGGCTTCATAACATGCGAACCCTTGGTTCTATGCCCCTGGCCAAGCAATATAAAATAGCCGGCGAAACGCAATATATCTACGCTCCCCTCGCCCACAGGTTGGGATTATTTCAGATCAAAACAGAACTTGAAGACCTCAGTTTTAAATTCGAACATCCCGACACCTACAAAGAGATAGAAACAAGGCTTGAGGTCGACAAAGATGCCCGCAACCGTTTCTACAAAGAATTCTCCGACCCTATCGACAAAAAGCTTACTGAACTGGGATATGATTTCAGGCTCCGTGCACGTATTAAGTCGGTCTATTCTATCTGGCATAAGATGTCGACACGCAATATCCCCTTCGATGAAGTATACGATATTCTGGCTGAACGAATTATCTTCAAGCCCCGTGAAGGCATGAACGAGAAAGAACAGTGTTGGATGCTTTATTCTGCCATTACGGCCCTGTACAAACCTCATCCGGAGCGTATACGAGATTGGGTGAGTACTCCGAAAGCCAATGGTTATGAAGCACTGCATGTTACCGTGATGGGACCTCATGGACGCTGGGTGGAAGTACAGATTCGCAGTGAACGAATGAATGATATTGCAGAACAGGGACTGGCAGCCCACTGGAAATACAAATCAGGTGAAGCTGATGAATCGGAACTGGACAAATGGCTTAAAACGATTAAAGAATTGCTTGAACATCCTGAACCGAATGCGATCGATTTCATGGATACTTTCAAGCTCAACCTGTTTGCTTCGGAGATATTCGTATTTACTCCTAAAGGAGAAATAAAAACCATAGCACAGGGAGCAACTGCTCTTGATTTTGCATATTCCGTTCACTCCGACCTGGGAAATCATTGTATCGGTGCTAAAGTAAACCACAAGTTGGTACCTTTAAGTTATAAGCTGAATAGCGGTGACCAGATAGAAATCCTTACGTCCAAAAAGCAGGTGCCCCAACCTGAATGGATAGACTATGTTACTACAGCCAAGGCAAAGACCAAACTTCGCAACCTGTTTAAACGGGAAGAAAAGGCATTTGTTACTGAAGGACAAAAGCGTATTGAACAGGCATTGGTTTCTATCAACCTGTTGCCTGACAATGAAAACGTTGTACGTATCTTGAACCATTTCAACCTGACACAACGCAACGAACTCTTTTTTCAGGCTGGCAAAGGATTATTGAACCTGGAAGATATCAGCAAGATCATATTTAAACCCAAAAGCCAGAATGTCTTTGTAAAATACCTCAAAATGCCTTTTGGAGGTTCTTCTGATGCTAATAAACCGGTAGCAACTGCAACAACAACTGTTGAAACGAAGGTCGATCGTAAAAAATCAATTAAGCTTACTGAAGAGAAAGCCGGCAAGACCTATACCCTGGCTGAATGTTGCCGTCCCATTCCGGGTGATGATGTATTGGGGTATGTGGATGAATCGGAAATGATCATTGTCCATAAACGTCAGTGTCCGGTAGCTGCCAAATTGAAAAGCAGCTTTGGGGAACGGATTGTCTCCGTGGACTGGGCCACCCATAAAGTGCAATCCTTCGTAGAAGTGCTTGAGATTAAGGGCATAGACCGGAAAGGTGTATTGATACAAATCCTGAAAGTTATTTCAGAAGGATATGGCGTCAATATCAACAAGATGAATATTGAAACCAATGACGGTATCTTTGTAGGAAGATTCTACATTTACGTACACGATACCGAAGACATCAACAACCTCTGCAAAAACATCATCAAGATTAAGGAAATTAATTCGGTACAGCGGATACAGGAATAAAGACGGGTTATAGTTTCACTGACAACAGGTCTTTGCCTAGTTGATGCAAAGCATTTTCTATTTGTTTCCTATTCTTTGCTCCAGGTTTCTTTTCATTACAAACATAACTAGCCAACAAACTCCGGTTAATCTTAACCTGTTCTGCAAACCGTGTAATGTTTATTACCGGGAATTGCTTGAAAACACGAGATACTTCGTTTGTTTGTTTCTCAATTTCATCCTTGTTAAAGGTGTAAAATCCTTCCAGACTTAAATCCTCATCCAACTCTTTCCAGTGAATGGAGTCGCCCCAGCTCCCTATTTCGAAGTGTTCACGTTGTTCCTGTGTAGCGTTCCATAATCTGTCAAACTAACGTAAAGGATGGCTTTTTTGAGTGCCATCATTCGTTAGTATGTAGATATTTTCAGCATCAAACCACACTTTTTCAATTTTCATATTATTCAACGTTTCCATGAAAGACCTCCCATGCTTTAATAATTGTTGTTTTATTTTCTTCAATAACTGCTTCTGCAAGCTTTAAATCCGTTGGCTTTAGCCCTTTGTTCATTACAAGTTTTACAACCGGTATAATATTAAACTTCGCTCTTCCATCTGCATTCTGAACATGAATATGAATCGGTAAATGTTCATAAGCAAAGAAGAAAAATCGCATTACAAACATTCTAAAGACTTCGGGCATAGCATTAGAGTTTAGTGTTTGCATTATAAAATTAGTAACTAAATTGTTACCATTTATCGTATTTCAATATTATTAATATAAAAACCGAGTAGATTTAACTCTTTCGAATCTAAGTAATGGAAAGGATATAATGTCCTATTTTTTACAAGAATAGAACGCTGATTTTCGCTGATCAAGCGGATGTTTGCGGATTCTTTTAATAAATAGATTTTATTCGGATTAAAACTCCAACAAGTTGGAGTTGATCAATATAGAAAAATCGATTTCAACTTGTTGAAATAAGATCCGTTATTAATCCGCCAAATCTGCGTATATCCGCGTTCTATTCTTTTGTATTCAAGATGGGACATTTAATTGTTCCAATTACTTATGCTCCCCTTTTAGTTTATAAAAAGTGAAATCAGGCATTCTTCCCCTTGCTTGCATGCTCATTAAAAAGAGGGTCAAATAATTATATTCCAGTGGATTTATTGGGGGATTAAAAAAAGTATTCCTAAACAAATCCAGAACAGGGTTTGTTAGATCCCTGAATTGTTTTCAAAAGATTTGAATGGTTATTTCAAAACTTACAACGATGAAAACTTTATATCGCTTGCTGGTAATTTCATTTCTCTTAATTCAACTGGAAGCCGTCAGTTGCAGGGAAATGCAGAATATGGTTATCCCGGCACCGGTAGTCTTTGCCAACGGACTGATTACTCCGGTTTGCATTGCTCATGCAGGTGACAGCCGCCTGTTTGTAGTCAATCAGCACGGGTTGATCATGTTGGTTGATTCAGCTGGTAGAGTTTACCCGACACCCTTTATGGATATTTCAAGCCGTGTAACCTATGGCGGGGAACGTGGATTATTGGGAATAGCCTTTCATCCACACTATAAAACCAACGGTTATTTCTATGTCAATTATGTGGGTGTTGGTGACAGCACTCATATTTCAAGGTTCAACGTGAGCACATCTGATCCCAATAAGGCTGATCCGTTGAGTGAAGTAAAACTGTTGACTCTCTTTCAGCCTTATGTCAATCACAATGGTGGCGATCTATGCTTTGGCCCTGATGGATACCTGTATATCGGCCTGGGTGATGGTGGTTCAGGTGGTGATCCGGGCAACCGGGCACAGAATCTGACAGAGAATCTTGGGAAAATACTTCGTATTGATGTAGATCATGGAAATCCATATGCCATTCCTGTAACCAATCCTTTTTACAACAGTACCACAGCCCGCAAGGAAATCTGGGGGTATGGGCTTCGTAATCCATGGCGGATTAGTTTCGACAGGCTTACTAGTGATTTGTGGATTGCTGATGTAGGACAGAATTTATATGAAGAAATTAATTTTCAGCCTGCATCAAGTACGGGTGGTGAAAACTATGGCTGGAGATGTTATGAAGGGAACATGCCTTATGATACTGTTGGTTGTAATTCAGCATCATCGTACACATTTCCGGCATATGCTTATCCGCATGGACCGGAATGTTCGGTTATTGGTGGTTATGTCGACAGGAGTTCTCCGTTAAGCCCCACTTACGGTCATTACTTCTTTGCTGATTTTTGTTCAGATAAAATATGGACCCTGCACCAGGTAGCAGGCAACTGGGTTGTGCAGGACTATGGCCAATACACTGGAAATAACTTCAGTACTTTCGGTGAAGACTACTTGGGGCAATTGTATGTGGCAGGGCTCACCAGTGGAATTATTTTCAGAATCAGCAGTAACACAACAGGTATTACTGAGCATCAAAATACCCCGAACCTGAAAGTTATTTATCTTCCCGGTAACGGTATGGTACGTGTAGAAACCGATAGGAATGATGGGGCTGAAATGCAACTGACTGTATTTGATACAATGGGAGTAAGCTTTTTAAAAGTTGCAACACACCAATCCAATTTTAATATTGATATAAGCTCTCTGCCAAAAGGCATTTATTTCCTGAACATAGTGCTGGATGGCAGGAACCAGGTTCATAAATTAATCAAAAGCTGAAAACTGACATTCTCAAAACAATTCCCGCTACTTTACAATTTCTTTGAGAAGCCCTATTTGTGAATAATATTACTGTTCCTGATACGGACATTATAATTTTATCAGTTTATGAGATTCACAACCCTTTGCATATCGAACCAGAATAAAATAAATGCCCGCATGATAGTTCGAAACATCGATAGTCATCACATTATTTCCCGAAACCGGCAATGTGTTTATTTGCCGCCCCTGAAAGTCCATTATTTCTACTGAAGTACACCGTTCGGTTCCAGTTGCAAATTCAAGTGTTACAATATCATTCGCCGGATTAGGATGGATGCTGCTTCTGACAATCTCTGCCTTTGCTTCCTGAATACCAACCAACACTCCGCAACAATTTCCGTCTGCACACCAATAAGTATCCTTATAGAGTTCTTCCCAGGGTGTTTTAAAACAAGCCAGGCTGGTGGTATAATACGGACAGCAGGTACACATATATTCCAAAGGTGCAAAGAAGCCTTCCGGACTCCCGATCCCTTCGATATAACTAAAGTAGTTACAATGAAACAACTTCCTTTTTTCACCATTCAACAATTGGACTGTATCAACTTTATAGACAACCGTCAATTGCATTAAGGGACCGCCCGGTGCCGTTGAATGAATGGTATCACCGGCTTTTACTGTAAAATCATAAAGCAGGAATTCGTCGTTATTATCGTATTTTATATAAACCTTTCCATTCTCCTCCCTCATTCCACCTACATAAGTTATAAGTTGTTGCAGGTTGTTAGGAGTATACTTCGTCATTTTATGATACACCTTTGCTCCCAACAGGGTGTCTTTTTCTAAATTATACTGGATCTTATCATCCACACGAGTGTACGAATCCCAGCATGAATTCAAAATAATATACTCTGTCCACCGGTCTCCCTGTGCATAAAACTTTTTCTCAGTCCATTTCTCCGTTGAATTGCAATTCACATAGGCCGGATTCTGATACATAGTTTGTCCGTTTTGGCTGAAACAAATAGAATTCCACCACGTCATATAATCGCTGCAATCCGCGATGGGAGAGACATAACTTAACAATCCTTTTACAACACTTCCAATCCCTTCAATGATAACATCACTATTGTTCCTGAACGTAAATCTTTTCCGATACGAGTTCCCAATTAATACAGAATCTATTTTATCGATATGATTATACTCTTGACCCCATGCAATATCATCGCCTTCTTTTGCATTAAAATCATAAAGCAAATATTCGTTTTCATTGCTTTTAGTGAAAGAAGGTGAACAGGTTTTTATTTTTTCGAGCATCTGGGGGCTGTACGAGGCACCGTAGTTCGTAAACCCCGATCCTATGTAGTAGATCTTTTTATTCTCTTCCCGTAAAAAACCTATGATTCCGGAATGATTTAAGAGTAGCTTTTTATACTTCAGGTTATTGATTATACTATCACTCCCTAATGAATAATTCTTGATTTCGCACGACTCTGCATCCTGAAAACCAAGAGGTGCAGTACAATAGCTGATATTCCATTCTGCATTCTCTGTGGGAAACGGAACATATTTCTGGCTCCAGGCGAAACCTGAAACAAACAGGATAAAAAACAAAATGCCGGTAGACTTTTTCATAGCATTTCAGTTAAGCGGTTTAAGTATTAACAGGTATTTTTGCAGAAAACTAATACAGATATATTATTCCAGAGAATTTAGGCTTGTGCAAATAGGAAAACCAAACTTATAAGTTTTAAAACAAAGAGTTTATTCAATTTTGGAAACTCACTCAACCCTCAAATTCACATTCCTCCAACACTTTTCCCCATATTTCCATTTAACGTTACAAAACTACATATTTATTATCTTAAATCCTAAAATTAATAAATATATCTTCTAATATTCTTCAAACCACGCTTGAATCTTTCGGTTTAGGCATAAAGGGTGTTCCAAATTGAGTTTTATTGAGTTTCAGATTCCAATGAAATCATGTTTGATTTGTTCGGCGTTCATTGAGGGTTCATTGAGGGTTGATTGAGGGTTGATTGAGGGTTCAATGAGGTAAACCTCATTGAACCCTCAATCAACCCTCTCTATACCCTCTTTAAATTCCCTTTAAACTAAAAACAAATGCAGAATAAAGAAAAAACTACATGGACCTCACTACAATTCCGGAATTGTAAAGAGTCAGACATTTTTACCTGATTAACTTATCATTTGTGGTAACCTGTGACTAAAGAGTTGATCTCTTCTTTCATCCCTATGAGAAGTATTAAATCTTAAATAACCTCAAATTAAACAGGGAATTGCTCGCGAACCTACAAAATAGTTCAAAATCAACTGAAATAACCTTTTTTTGCTTTCGGAATGTTTTGGCAATCGTATTTATTATGTAAATTTGCACGCAATAATTTTCATAGCGTAATCCTGTCAAGGTACGACCCCTGAAATTAGTAACGAATAAAACAAAAAACTATGTCCTTTATTGCTGAAAGAGTTCAAATAGAAGGTTTGACGTTCGATGACGTCCTTCTGGTACCTGCCTATTCTGATGTATTACCACGCAACGTCAACCTGACCACCCGTTTTTCACGCCGCATTGAATTAAAGATTCCAATCGTTTCAGCCGCTATGGATACGGTGACCGATTCGAAGATGGCCATTGCCATTGCCCGTGAAGGAGGCATTGGGGTGATCCATAAAAACATGACCATAGCCGAACAGGCCAAGCAGGTAGAAATAGTGAAACGTGCTGAAAATGGCATGATATCAAACCCCGTGACCATCCGAAAGGGAGCCAACGTGGGAGATGCTCTGGCATTAATGGCTGAATATAAAATTGGCGGCATACCCGTTGTTGACGAAGGAGGTTACCTGGTGGGCATTGTGACCAACCGTGACCTGCGTTTCCAACGTGACCTAAAAAAACAGATCGACGATGTAATGACCAAGGAAAACCTGATCACTACTTCGCGTACTACCGACCTGGAAGCTGCCGCCGACATACTGCAACAATACAAAATTGAAAAACTTCCTGTAGTAGACTCCGATAACAAACTGGTCGGACTGCTTACGTATAAAGATATTACAAAAGCCAAGGATAAACCGATGGCCTGCAAAGATGAGCGAGGCCGTTTACGTGTTGCTGCCGGAGTTGGCGTGACGCATGATACATTGATTCGTGTGGAGGCATTGGTTGAAGCAGGTGTTGATGCCATTGTGATAGACACTGCACACGGACATTCGATGTCTGTGGTGGAGATGCTGAAAAAAGTAAAAGCAAAATTTCCGAACATCGATGTGGTAGTAGGCAATATTGCCACAGGCGATGCAGCGATCATGCTGGTTGAAGCAGGAGCCGATGCTGTAAAAGTAGGTATTGGCCCTGGTTCTATTTGTACCACCCGTGTTATTGCAGGTGTAGGCGTACCACAACTGTCGGCCATCTTCGAAGTGGCAAAAGCACTGGAAGGAACTAACATACCGGTTATCGCCGATGGAGGTATCCGTTATTCGGGTGATATTGTGAAAGCACTGGCTGCCGGAGCAAACACGATTATGGCTGGTTCACTATTTGCCGGAGTTGAGGAATCACCGGGTGAAACAATCATTTTCAATGGCCGTAAATTCAAGTCATACCGTGGAATGGGCTCGCTCGAAGCAATGGATAAAGGCTCGAAAGACCGATATTTCCAGGATATGGAGGATGATATCAAAAAACTGGTGCCGGAAGGTATCTCGGCAAGGGTTGCTTTCAAAGGCGCTTTGTTCGAAGTAATTTACCAGATGATCGGTGGTTTGCGTGCCGGAATGGGTTATTGCGGGGCACATACTATCGATGAACTGCATACTGCAAAATTCACACGGATTACCAATGCCGGTGTTGCCGAAAGCCATCCGCACGATGTGACCATTACCAGTGAAGCGCCGAATTACAGCAGGGAGAATAATTGATATTTGGGGATATGATTTCATGATATGATCTTTGATGATATTATTTCATGATATTATTTTCAAAGATATGATTGAAGATGATATGCTTTTAGGAGAGTTGGCTCATATTTCAAGGTTACGATTAACTACATAGCAGAGTGAAAAGATAAAAATAAGATGTTTAATTACTGGTAATTATACTTCTAAACAGACAGTATAATGCTTAAATAAAAAACTTTATTTTATTTTTTTCACCCTCAGTAGAGAACCAATGTACCATAAACCTAACCCTAATTCCCTTATTTATTGAAAGTAGAATATATAAAATTCTATCAACAAACTATCCAAACTTTTAAAATGAGGGAATAAGGGTGGGGATTAGAGAGATGAACTTTTCTACTGAGGGTGAAAAGGCAAAAATAAGGGTTTTTAAATACAGATTAGTGAATAGGAAAAAATAAGAGTTTTAAGTACTGAAAATTATTCTTCTAAACTTTCAGCAGAATTCTTGAATAAAAAACCTTATTTTATTTTTTTCACCCTCAGTAGAGAACCAATATACCTTAAACCTAACCCTAATTTCCTTATTCTTTGAAAGTAGAATATATAAAATTCTATCAACAAACTATCCAAACTTTTAAAATGAGGGAATAAGGGTGGGGATTAGAGAGATGAACTTTTCTACTGAGGGTGAAAAGGCAAAAATAAGGGTTTTAAAGATATCCAATTATTCAATTGTTCTTCTTTAAAAGGATTAGCAAATAAACCATTCAATATACTGAACGGACAGTAATTGGAATGTAAATTTATAACTTTTAATTAGATCAAAACGATCAGGGACCGAACTATCTGATTGAGAATTTAAGTAAATCTGTAATATGATAGATGCTTAAAAACACCGTTTCAAATCATCTGATTAACTATGTAAAGAAAATTGCCGGATAGCCGGTATAATGATTTACTGATTAACATTTTTGTTTGAAATTTACAAATCTATGCTCTATAGATTTTTATTTCAGATTTATTATAATAACTTTGCAGAATAATTATTACAAACATTACACAACATTCTACAGTTTTCTCCGTTTTAACGCGTGGGCACGATAAGCTGTGTTCTAAAGGAAGTGCTATTAGTCATAATAAATCTATCATTCATTTAAAATATTTATGAAATCACCAGTAATTAAGTTATTTGCATTTTTAGCTTTGTCAGCGAGCACCTTTGCTCAAACTACCGACCCGGTACTTATGACCATTAACAACAAACCGGTATTGAAATCGGAATTCGAATACATTTACAACAAGAATAATTCGAATAACTCCCTGGACAAGAAGACCCTGGATGAGTATGTTGATTTGTTTGTAAATTTCAAGTTAAAAGTAGAAGAAGCAAAATCACAGGGAATAGATACCACTAAATCGTTTATTAATGAACTGGCAGGTTACCGCACACAACTGACCAAACCATACCTGACGGATTCGAAGGTGGACGATGCATTGCTGCATCAGGCATACGACCGTTCAAAAGAAGATGTGGACGTAAGCCATATCCTGATACGGATACCACAAAACGCAACCCCGGGAGATACCCTGAAAGCGTTCAATGAAATCAATGCAATCTGGAAACGCGTTCAGAAAGAAGATTTCTCAAAAGTGGCCAAAGAAGTATCACAGGATCAGTCAGCTGAGCAGAACAGTGGTCACATTGGCTGGATCTCAGCATTTCGCACCGTGTATCCTTTCGAAACAATGGCCTACAATACTCCTGCAGGAACTATCTCAAAACCGGTACGTACCGGATTCGGGTATCATATTTTAAAAGTACACGCCCGCCGCACTTCATTGGGTGAGGTACTGGTATCGCATATCATGATTTTCACTTCGAAAGGAGATGAAGCCCAGAATAAAAAGGCAAAAGCAACAATTGATTCAATTTACACCCGTATAAAAGCAGGTGATGACTTTGGAACACTGGCAAAAAACCTGTCACAGGACAAAGGATCGTCGGTTAAAAATGGAGAATTACCTTGGTTTGGTACAGGACGTATGGTTCCACAGTTTGAAACAGCTGCCTTTGCTCTGAAAAACAAAGGTGATATTTCACAACCTATCCAATCGGATTACGGATGGCACATCATTAAATTGTTGGATACAAAAGGAATTGCATCATTCGACGAAATGAAAGCCGACCTGGAACGTAAGGTAAAACATGACGAACGTGCCAACAGCGGACAACATGCTTTCCTGACAAAATCGCGCATGGAAAACAATTATCAGGAAAATAAAGAAAATGTTCAGGAATTCTATAAATTACTTGGAAAACGCACCCTGGCTGATTCAACCTTTATTGCTGATGCAGCAAAACTATCGAAACCACTTTTCAGTTTTGCCGGAAAGAGCTTCACCCAGGCTGATTTTGCCAAATACCTGAAGAATAACAAAACAAGTGAAAAAAGCATTCCTTCGGAAATCATTGATGAGAAACTGAATGCATTTGCCGACAGCGAACTGCTTGCCTACGAAGATTCACAACTTGAAAAGAAATACGATGACTTCCGCTTCCTGATGCAGGAATATCATGACGGTATCCTGTTGTTCGAAGTAAGCAACCGTGAAGTATGGGAAAAAGCGTCGAAAGACACTAAAGGGCTTGCAAATTATTTCAACAACCACAAAGCAGATTATACCTGGGAAAAACCACACTTTAAAGGACATGTTATTCTTTGTAAAGATGAAGAAACATTGAAAGCCGCTAAATCAATCGTAAAAAAATCGGATACCGATTCAATTGACAAATACCTGCGCACCCGTTTGAATGACAGTATCCAGTATGTAAAAGTTGAAAAAGGATTGTATGTACAGGGAGATAACAAAGTGGTGGATGACCAGATATTTAAAACAAAAGAAAAATATGTTCCGACAAAAGAATATCCATTCTTTTTTGTAACCGGGAAATTACTGAAAAACAAACCGGAAGACTATACCGATGTTCGCGGATTAGTGACTGCTGATTACCAGGAATTTTTGGAACGTGAATGGATTAAGACCCTCAGGGCTAAATATCCTGTGAATGTTGACCAAAATGTTTTGAAAACGGTTAAGAAAAACTAATAATAAAATCACGCAAAAATAAAAGCCCTACCTTTGGCTTTTATTTTTGCGTTTTGTTTTTTGAACACTGCTGAGAAAACCCAATCCCTGCACATGACTAAGTATCCGTATTTGACAATTATCTTATTGACTTTGGTTGTCGGTAGTTCATGCGTTCATAAAACCCCTGAAGCAGCACGCAAGCCATTGCTCGAAGTAGAAGGAAAATTTTTGTATGCCGATGAGGTGCAACAGGTCATTCCACCGAATGTAAATGACACCGACAGCGTTGACATTGCTAACAGCTATATCCGGAAATGGGTGACCGACGTGCTGATGTACGAAAATGCAAAGCGCAACATAACCAATCAGAAAGAAATTGAGGACATGGTGGAAAGCTATCGTAAATCGCTTACCATCCACCAGTACCAACAAAAGATGATAGAGCAAAGGCTTCCGAAGGAACCCTCGGAGGAAGACCTGAAAGTATTTTATACCCAATACAGCGACCAGCTTGTACTAAAGGAATGCGTGATCAAAGGATTGTTGTTGATTATCCCTCAGAAAGCACCTAAATTGCCCCAGGTAAGGAGTTGGGTGCAATCGGGGAATACCAAGGCATTGGAAAGCATTGAAAAATACAGCATCCAAAACGCTATCAGTTATGATTATTTCGGGGATAAATGGATGCCGTTATCGGAGATATTAAAAAGGATACCTTTAAAAATTGAAGATCCATCGAAGTTTGTATCCACGAATCGTTTTGTTGAAACATCGGATAGCCTGGAACATTTCTTTTTACGCATTGAATCATATAAAACTACCGGGCAGGTTGAGCCATACGAAATGGCAAAAGACAGGATTTCAAACATCTTGTTGAACAAACAAAAGGCCGATTTTATTACAAAATTTGAGAAAGAGCTTTACAATGACGCGGTAGAAAATGAAAATGTCACTTTCTTTAAGAAAAAAAAATAAGCCCTGTTTCAGGCAGCACACATTAAACTCAACAATACATTTTATCCGGATTGTGGAATACACAACCAACAAATATCCAACACTTTGAAAGTCAATATGTATTTTATGAAAAAAATAATCTTTTCCCTTTTATTCCTGTTAAGTATTGCCCCGTTGAAAATGCTGGCGCAAAAGAACATTGTTGACGAAGTGATCTGGGTAGTAGGTGATGAATCTATTCTGAAGTCACAGGTAGAAGAACAGAAATTGCGGGCGCAGGCTGAAAACACTCCGATACAGGGTGATGCGAATTGTGTAATTCCGGAACAAATGGCTATACAGAAACTGTTTCTGCATCAGGCAGCATTGGATAGTGTGGTTGTAAGCGAATCAACCGTAATGAACCAGGTGGAAAGCCGCCTGAACTATTTTATTGCACAAATTGGTTCGAAGGAAAAGATGGAAGAATACTTTCATAAAAGCACCCTCGACTTACGCGAAGATTTACGCGACATGATACGCGACCAACAAATCATCCAACAAATGCAACAAAAACTGGTTGGGGATATCAAATCAACCCCGGCGGATGTACGCCGTTATTACAATGAACTGCCTGCTGACAGCATCCCTACTATTCCGGCTGAAGTAGAATTACAAATAACAAGTTTTGAACCACCGGTACCCATAACAGAAATAAACCGCATCAAGGACCGCCTGCGTGACTTTACAGAACGTATCAACAGCGGCAAGGGAGATTTTTCGGTACTGGCCAGGCTTTATTCGGAAGATACCGAAAGTGCCAAGCGAGGTGGTGAACTGGGATTTATGGGCCGTGGACAATTGGTGCCTGAATTTGCACAGGTAGCATTTAATCTGCAGGACACAAAAAAAGTATCCCGCATTGTCCAGACAGAATTTGGGTTCCACATTATCCAGTTAATTGAAAAAAGAGGTGACAGGATCAATTGCCGCCATATTTTATTAAAACCAAAGGTATCGCTGGAAGAACAGTCGAAGGCAATCCATATCCTGGATTCCATCTCGAACCAGATACGTGAAAACAAAATTACGTTTGAACAAGTTGTAATGGGTTTCTCCCAGGATAAGAACACAGCCATGAATGCAGGACTGATGCTAAATGAGAAAAGCGGGAATTCTAAATTTGAATACCAAGACCTGCCACCTGAAGTAGCCAAAGTGGTTTATGGCATGAACGTAGGCGAGGTATCAAAACCTTTTACCATGATCAATAAGACATCAAATAAAGATGTGGTGGCTATCGTAAAAGTGAAATCTAAAATAGAAAATCACAAGGCAAATCTATCGGACGATTACCAGATGTTGAAGACTTACTACGAAGCAAAGAAAAAACAGGAATTTTTGAATAAATGGATTATCAAAAAACAAAAGGAAACATACATTAGTATTGATCCTGCCTGGCAAAATTGCACATTCCAATATCCGGGATGGATTAAAAAATAGTATCCCTTCAGTCTCCATGGTGAGAAAGAGTCAGGATAAAGACTTTCATGAAACAAATTAAAAAGACATTTCCACATTTTCCCCTTTCAGGATTCAGGGGCTACAAGCACATCGTACTTTACGGTGTGCTCTGTTTGTTTATAGTTGCCTTGCAGGGACAGATCCGTCCGAAACAATTAAGGAAAGAAGTGCTTCAAAGCCAGGCTCCAAAGAAAGAAGTTGTCAAAAAGGTAAAAAGAACCCGGCCCCTGTTCAGGAATCCGAACAATTCACCGAACATGCAGCTTGCACCAACAGTAAATCCACTCAACAACAAAGGGGTAACTTTGGTATACCTGCAGCATTCGGAAACACTATCGTTCGACAAGATCATAAACCCTGACATGCAGGTATTGAAAGGGAATGTACGGTTTAAGCACGACAACGTGCTGATGTATTGCGACAGCGCCTATTTCTTCGAGAAAGCGAACTCATTGAATGCTTTTGGACATGTGAAGATAGTACAAGCCGATACGCTGTTCGTATATGGCGATGTGCTGTATTATGATGGAAACACCAAGCTGGCCAGACTGCGACACAACGTACGCATGGAGAATAAGAAAACTACCCTGGTTACCGACAGCTTGAATTATGACCGGTTAGCTAACCTGTCCTATTATTACACCGGTGGAAAAATTACCGACCAGCTGAATGTACTGACTTCGTTATGGGGACAGTACTCTCCTACTACCAACGATGCTTTGTTTAAAACCAAAGTTCACCTGAAGAATAAGAATTTCATCCTGGATTCAGACACCCTGAAATATAATACGAGAACCAACATTGCCAATATAGTGGGTCCTACCCATATCTTGTACAATGATGAAACCGACATCTACAGTACCCGGGGATGGTACAATACTTCCACCGACCGTTCAATGTTACTGGACCGTTCGAAAGTAAAGCATAAGGATGGAAAGACCTTGATAGGTGACACTATTTTTTACGACAAGAAGCTTAAATTCGGAGAAGGATTTACGCATGTGATCATGACTGATACGGTACAAAAATCCACTCTCTACGGGGAGTATTGCTCGTACAATGACTTGACAAAAAAAGGACTTGCCTGTGATTCGGCCATGTTGGTTGACTGGTCGGGGAAAGACTCCCTGTTTGTACACGCTGATACGCTTGTAACCTCCAAGGATTCGATTTACAATGTCGCCAGGGGATTTTATCATGTCCGCATATTCCGGAACGATATACAGGGGCTGTGTGACTCGCTGACCTATTCGGCACGCGACTCTATTATGAATATGAACGGCGAACCCGTATTATGGTCGGACAACAACCAGTTATCGGGTGAATTTATACAGGCATTTACCAAAAACAAAAAGGTAGACCATATCTATATTCAACGTGCTGCCGTAGCCATACAGAAGGAAGATTCCATTTATTTCAACCAACTGTCCGGGAAAGAGATCATTGCCTACGTAGACAGCGGGCAACTGAAGAAAGTGAAAGTAAACGGCAATGCAGAAACTATTTATTATCCCCGTGATGATAAGGACTCCACGTTGATTGGGCTCAATAAGACACAAAGCAGTTTTGTAGTGATGTACCTGAAAAACAAAAAGGTGGAACGGGTGGTCATGACAACCGCTTCAACCGGCACCATGTACCCGCTGACCCAATTATCGGGAAAAGACTTATACCTGAAGAACTTCTTCTGGCTTGAGAACCAGCGTCCGATGAAGAAACAGGATATCTTCCTGGTCTTTGCCAAAGTACCGCGTCCCAAGATAGTCTCAACCGAAGAACTCGATTCGAAGACCGGAGGAACAAAAAACAGCAAGGGAGTTAAAACTGATAGCAAAACATCAAGTCCGCTAAAGACTCCGGACACGAAAGCACCGAAACAAAGTGCCCAACCGGTGAAAGAAAAAGAGGCTGTTAAACCGGTCAAGTAATAGCATGCAAACTTAAAACTAATAAGACGATTCGATGAATCGTCTTATTGGTTTTATATCACTTCATCAGGTAAAACAGTTGGCCTAAATCAGTTTTAACTCAATGAACATATTTTAGCATTTAATTGTTTTTATAGCAACTAAAAAAATACTGGCTATGAAAACAAGAAACTTTACCCTCCTTTTTGTTTTTCTGTTATTTCCGGTTTTTGCATATTCCCAGGTTACCGAAGCAGAAAAGCATCTTAAAACTGTAGAAACTGATACAATTGTCGGTTGGAAAAAAGGCATCGTAACTGGGATTAATTTAGCACAGACAGCACTTGTGAACTGGTCGGCAGGTGGTGAAAGTTCTGTGGCTTTTAATGGTATGGTGAGTACTTTTGCCAATTACAAAGACACCACTTCCGAATGGGTAAATACCCTCGATGTCGGATTTGGCATGCTGCAACAAGGCAAGGGCAGGTTTATTAAAACAGATGACCGTTTTGACTTGCTATCCAAATATGGTGTAAAAGCTTTTTCCAACTTTAATTATGCCATACTGGCTAACTTTAAAACGCAGTTTGCACCGGGCTATAATTACCCGAATGATTCCGTAAAGATATCAAACCTGCTGGCACCGGCCTATTTATTGGCGGCAGTAGGATTGAACTATGTACCCAACAGTTATTTCAATGCATTTCTGGCACCTCTAACAGGCAAACTGACAATTGTCAACGATGATGCTTTATCAGCAGCCGGTGCCTATGGAGTGGTACCAGGAAAGAAAACAAAAGGGGAATTTGGAGGATATGCCCGGCTAGCTTATTCCAGAAGTGATTTTAAAGGGGAGTTCCTGAAGAACATCGCCCTGACCTCTAAGCTTGATTTATTTTCGAATTACCTGAAAGATCCTCAGAACATTGTTTTCAATTGGGAAAACCTGATTGCTATGAAGGTCAATAAATACATTTCGGTAAATATCAACACCCACCTGATGTATGATGCCAATATAAGAGTAAATGGTGCAAAGGCAAAGTTGCAGTTTAAAGAAATACTTGGAGTCGGGTTCTTCCTGAAACTTTAATAACTGTGCATAATTTTGTCTAACATGAAAAAGCCGGCATTTATTTAAAGACTGGTTTCTTTAAATAAATACCGGCTTTTCGGGAGACTTATACTTATGTAAATAATCTTGATTATAGAGTGTTTGTACCCTTAACGTACAGCCTGATATCCTTCCGGCACACCTTTTTTAGACAAAACAATCTGCCAGAGCTGTACATTCCGGGCACGGAAGGAACCTGCAGCACTCAGCAGGTAATACTTCCACATCCTGTAAAACCGTTCGCTGTAATCTGCCTTTAATACTTCCCAATTACGGTCGAAGTTCTCGAACCAGGCCATGAGGGTTTTGTCGTAATAGGCGCCAAAGCTATGCCAGTCCTCCATAACAAACACATTTTCAATTGATCCGCCAATTTGCTTAATGGATGGAATGTGTGAATTGGGAAATATGTATTTGTTTGACCAGGGGTCGGAAGTAACAACCGATTGATTGGCCCCGATAGTATGCAACAAAAACAGGCCGTTTTCCTTGAGCAGGTTATAGACCGTACTCATAAAGGTTTTGTAATTCTTATACACCACATGCTCGAACATTCCGACGGAAACAACCCGGTCGAAAAGCATGCCACTGCCCAACACAGCTTGATTACCCAGGTCCCTGTAATCCATCAATCTGATTTTCACATTGAGTCCCTGGCAGTCTTTGGTAGCATATTCCACCTGTTCTTTCGAGACGGTTATTCCCAGAACCTCCACATCATACTTTTCAGCGGCATATTTACAGAAGCTACCCCAACCGCAGCCAATATCCAGGACTTTCATACCCGGTTTCAGGTTCAACTTACGGCAGATTAAATTAAGCTTTGCTTCCTGGGCTTCATCCAGGTTCTTAGCATCTTTCCAGTAACCGCACGAATAAGCCATTCGCTTATCCAGCATTTTCTGAAACAACTTATTTCCCAGGTCATAATGCTTTTCACCTACTTCAAATGCTTTCGACTTTTTTCCTGTATTGATAAGTACTGCCTCAAGATAATGCACAAAATAGTTCATATTTTTTATCTTCTGATCCAAAGAAGCAGACAGAAGTTTGCAACACAACTCATCAAGCTTCTTTACTTCCCACCAGCCATCCATATAGGCTTCACCAAATCCCAGGGGGCCTTCGCGCAAAACCCTTTTATAAAAATCAGGATGTTTTACCTGAATATCCGCTTCTCCTTGCCCATTTGCATTTACTCCTGCTGAAAGAAGCAGCGACCTGATAGTACCTTCAATTCCGTTTTTCATGGTTTCTACAATTTAAGTTATGAAATAACACGCTGAGGAAGAAAATGATATGTTCGAAGCTTGCAATACGAGTATTCAACTTTTCATTCATAAACAATCATCAGCTTACCTTTTTGGCGTACTTCCTATTGGCTTTTATTTACATTTTGATAATTTTTTTATGTTTTGGGTAGAAATAAAACAACCGAGTTGAAATTAAGTTTGTTACCTGCCTTGATTTTATTTAACCGGGGATATTATTTTAGCCCAATGAGAATTTAATTAACGCCATATCGAGGTAATTTATCTCAAAACAACTGAAATAACAACCCGTTTATAACTTTGTATCGAAATTATTAGAAAGAATTTTTTATTATTTAAAAAATTCAGTACATTTGCTAAATTATTTTTCATCGCAAATCCTAAAAAACGAATAATATGAAATTCATTGTTTCAAGCACAGACCTTTTGAGCCACCTACAAGCCATCAGCCGTGTCATAAACAACAAGAACTCACTGCCCATTCTGGATAATTTTTTACTTCAACTGGAAGGTAAGACATTAACTATGACTGCGTCGGATATTGAGACCACGTTGATCACTTCGATGGAAGTTGAAACAGCAGAAGGCAACGGAAAAGTGGCAGTTGCCTCCCGATTATTACTCGATACTTTGCGAGAGTTTTCAGAACAACCTTTGTCGTTTAATATAAATGATTCAAACCTGGCACTGGTTATTACCTCAGCCAACGGATCTTATAATTTTATTGGTCAAAATGGGGATGAATACCCACGCATGCCCCAATTACAAGATGATGCCCGCACTATGACATTGCCTGTGCCTTCCCTGTCAGCCGGAATCTCGAAAACATTATTTTGTACAGCCGACGATGAATTACGTCCGGTAATGAATGGTGTTTTCTTTGACATTACTTCCGATAGCCTGACGTTGGTGGCTACCGATGCACACAAACTGGTACGTTACAAGACAACTTATACTACAGCTTCGGTAGAAGGCGAGGATACCGTGAACTTTATCCTGCCTAAGAAACCTGCCAACATGCTTAAGAACATTCTTCCTAAAGAAAGTGGAGAAGTAGAAATTCGTTTTGACAGCAAGAATGCTCACTTTAAACTGGCTAATTACACCATGATTTGCCGTCAGGTTGAAGGTCGTTTCCCTAATTACAATGGCGTTATCCCTAAAACAAACCCGTATAAAATAATCATTGACCGGGTGACACTGCTGAATGCATTGAAACGGGTTTCTGTATTCGCCAACCAGGCAAGCAATTTAGTAAAACTTGCCTTTTCAGGAAACCAGATACATATCTCGGCGCAGGATATTGACTTCTCTATTTCTGCTGAAGAAACTATCAGTTGCCAGTTCGAAGGTGATCCAATCAAGATCGGGTTTAAATCTTCGTTCCTGATTGAGATTTTAGGAAACATCAATGCTACCGATATTATTTTTGAATTATCAGATGCTTCACGTGCAGGCCTGATATTGCCATTTGAGAATGAAGCAAACGAAGAAATACTCATGTTGTTAATGCCTATGTTGCTTAATGACTAATATCAAATAACTTTAAAGTCGAAGGTCTAAGGTCGAAAGTCTTTAGACCTTTGATTTTTTAGACATTTCTCCTCATCAATCGTATACAAAATGTAAGTCAAATTTGTTATAGGTTTTGGCTTGAAGAGACCACACACATTAAATTTTTAGAAACATACAAATCAGTAAAATGAAACTTCAACTTAAAAATCCAATAATCTTTTTTGACCTTGAAACAACAGGTACTAATATCGTATCCGACAGGATTGTAGAAATATCGTATCACAAAGTATCTCCCAATGGCCGTGAAGAAACCAAAACCATTCGTATCAATCCTGAAATGCCTATTCCAAAAGGTGCAACCGAGATCCACGGCATATCGGATGCTGATGTGGCCGATTGCCCTACTTTCAAATCAGTTGCAAGGGAAATTGTCAAGGATATTGAAGGATGCGACCTGGCAGGATATAATTCAAACCGCTTCGACATACCGCTATTAGCCGAAGAATTGCTTCGTGCCGATGTTGATATTGATTTAATGAAACGGAAATTTGTAGACGTGCAGGTTGTGTTTCATAAAATGGAACAACGTACCCTGGGTGCAGCATACAAATTCTATTGCGACAAGGACCTCGTAGGAGCCCATGGGGCAGAAGCAGACGCCCTGGCTACATACGAAGTACTCCAGGCGCAATTGGATCGCTATCCGGAGCTTCAAAACGATATTGAGTTCCTGTCAAAGTTTACTACCCAAAATAACAATGTTGACTTTGCAGGGAGACTTATATTCAACGATAAAGGGGAAGAAGTCATTAACTTCGGAAAGTATAAAGGCCAGAAAGTGACTGATGTATTGAAAACAGACATGGGCTATTACGGCTGGATGATGAATAGCGATTTTTCGCTGCACACCAAGAAAGTACTGACCAATATCAAGTTGCGGAATTTCAACAAATAGGCTGCTTTCATGTAAAACCATAAAACGGGTGTCAGCAATTTACTTTCACCCGTTTTTTTTATGTTCTGGTTTCTGAAGTGAATTCACATGGGTCTGTTTCTTCCAAAAATAGTAGATTCTAATTTTTGAGAATGTATTATATATAATGAATTAAATAATCTGCAAATATTAATATACCGCAACTTCTGTCTTGATTCTTGGCTCTTGATTCTTGCGTTCTAAATAATATATTTTACATCCTGAGGTTCTGATTCTTTTGGCACGGTCATTGTTGCAATTCTTTTTGCTCAAAAAAGATATTCCCATCATATGAAAGTTTTTAAAATTGCATTGTTTCTACTATTCTTTCTGACTATGAACCTACGGATTCAGGGCCAGGAGAACTCAGCAGTTCCTAAACGGACTCCTGAACAGGAAGCTGCAAAACAAACCGAGAAGCTACAGCAAGAGCTGAACCTGAATCAGGACCAGGCCAAACAGGTATACAACATCAATTTACGATATGCCCGTGAACGTCAGATTTCGAACAAGAGAAGTGAAGCAATGGAGCGTATGAAGAATAAGAATGCTGATATACAAAGGGTCTTAAGCCCTGAACAAAATGA
>JAQTUE010000040.1 GCA_028710415.1 Paludibacter sp.
ATTGCCAAAATATCCGATTGTTTCATAATCAGGTATTTTTCACCTTCCCATTCCAGTTCGGTACCGGCATACTTTCCGTATAAAACATTATTGCCTACAGCAACAACCATTTCTTCGTCTTTGGTACCTGTACCAACGGCTAATACTTCTCCCTTCAAAGGTTTTTCTTTTGCTGAATCAGGAATAATAATTCCACTGATTGTTTTTTCTTCTGCTGCGGTTGGTTTTACTAACACGCGATCGGCTAATGGTTTAATATTCATGTTTTTTAATTTAAAATGTTTTATTAATTTGAGTATATCTGGTTTAAAAAATATAAACACGTAATGAATCTGAAAAGTTGTTTCCTTCCATTTACAGATTTTGTGCCAATACGTTTTTATGTCAGGATTGACAGGTAGAAAGGCTTCATTTTACTGAAAACAATTCATGCGCTGACAACTTGTCATTTAGTCAACGAGGTTTCACAGATAAAAAGAAGTTTGTAGAGATCATAGAGGAGCAGGGAAGGGGCTGGTTTGCATAGACTGCTCGTCAATAAGGGTTTAAACATCTTGAATGCAGTAGCGAATAATAACGTAAGTCCTGATTTATAAATCCGCACATAGGTGTTCAGTAATTTAGATTCATCTATCAGGAAGGGATACCGATTTGTTTTATAGAGCAGGAATAAATTGCGTACTCCTTCTTCTGTTTTGCGGATAAATGTTTCGTTGTCATCCAGCCCTTTGTGGATCAGTGGATTTTCTATGTGAATAAACACGCAGCCCAATTCATGCAGCTGATGTCCGAAGAGTGTATCTTCATGTCCATAGCCCCGAATGTTTTCATCGAAACGTACTTTTTGAAACAATGCTTTTGAAATCAAAAAATTAAAGGTGGCAAAATTGTGGTAAGTGTGTTCATTTCCTCTTTCTAATGCTGACCGGGCTTCCCGTTGCCTACCGTATGCCAGGCGCAGGCTGTACCGGGGATCGTTCACATTCTTGTCGTAGGCAGTACCACCAATAACCACGCACTCTTCCTTGCAAAATGAATGGTATTTCTCTACATAATGAGGTGATAAAACTTCAGCATCACAGTCCATAAACAATAAATGATCATAGATAGCTGCATCTGCCAGTTTATTGCGTATAGCCGATCGTCCGATATTTTCGTTCAATACAATCTGACGGCAATGCTCCAGCTTATTTACCGCCTTGTTTTCTTCCACATGCAAAGTCGAACCATCCTCCATAACAATGATTTCAAAATCGACATACGTATCCACTGCCTGTTGGTGCAAGTCTGCCACCAGGCGGATAATGTTGTAGTTGTATGTGGGGATTAGGATGGAAAGCATGAATTACCGATAAATATAATTAATAGTAAAATGTATTTTCAGTTTAGATATGATCATGTTTATGCCTTAATCTACTCATTACTAATTCATGGGGAATTCCTTTGCCTGCATTTATCTCTTTTAAGGCAGCTTTAATTCCTTGCTTTTCAACTTCACTCACATTTATCCAATCGTCACTCACTTTTTGGCTCTTAATATACTTTTGCAGAATACGATATACATCTTTAATTTCTTTGGCATTAAGCAAGTTTAATTGATTGAATATCTTCAATTTTAGTTCATCTGTATTCATATTTGTAAACTTTAATTAGTCTGCTAATGCAAATATACAATATATTGCACCTTTTCATAATCCCGACCTCCCCCAACCCCTCCAAAGGAGGGGAGTAAGATGGTGGAAGGGTCTATTCTTCTTTTATAAAATTATTCAGTACAAATCTCACATTTTGAACCTGATAATTCTATTCCGACTGTACATTCCCCTCCTTTGGAGGGGTTAGGGGAGGTCTGTTATTTCCCAATTATAAACCCCAATCAATAACTTTTTTCCCTATTCCCCAATCCAAATCATCGTTGACTTTTACATTCCAGAAAAGGGAGTATAGGATGTTTTATAATCCCGACCTCCCCCAACCCCTCCAAAGGAGGGGAGTAAGAAGGTAGAAGGGTTTATTCTTCTTTTATGAAATTATTCAGTACTACAAATTTCTCATTTTGAACCTGATAATTCTATTCCGTCTGTACATTCCCCTCCTTTGGAGGGGTGAGGGGAGGTCTGTTATTTCCCAATTATAAACCCCAATCAATAACTTCTTTCCTTTTTTCCCAATCCAAATCATCGTTGACTTTTACATTCCAAAAAAAGGAGTATAGCATGTTTTATAATCCTGACCTCCCCCAACCCTTCCAAAGGAGGGGAGTAAGAAGGTTGAAGAGTTTATTCTTCTTTTATAAAATTATTCAGTTCAACAAAATTCTCATTTTGAATCTGATAATTCTATTCCGTCTGTACATTCCCCTCCTTTGGAGGGGTTAGGGGAGGTCTGTTAGTTTCTATTTATCACCCCAATCAACACCTTTTCTTCCTTTTCCCAGCACAATTCCTCTTCGGGTTTCTACTTTTGGGAAAAGGGAAAGTAGCAAGTTTTATAATCCTGACCTCCCCCAACCCCTCCAAAGGAGGGGAGTAAGAAGGTAGAAAGGTTTATTCTTCTTTTATAAAATCTTTCCGACTGTCTAGTATTTCTTTTATTTTTTCTGCTACAATTACTGGATTTGCAAATACTTCAGCATTTGTAAATCGAATAACCTTAAAACCTTTTTCATTTAAAGTGTTGGTCCGTAGCAAATCATATTCTTGTTGTTGTAAATGGATTTCACCATCTATTTCAATAACTACTTGCTTTTTTATACAAACAAAATCAACAATGAAATTGTCAACGACATGTTGTCTGCGAATTTTATGCCCTGTTTTTTTATTTCTTAGATATTCCCAAATTAATTTCTCAGCTTCTGTAGGATTCTTTTTTAGATTCTCCCTAAAATCTTTTATATATCTATAATTTTGAAGATCAGCAGTTACATATCCGGGTGTTTTTTTAATTTCCGAAGTATCTGGTTCTGCGGATTCCTCTCTTTTTGAGTGGTTAGATGAGGTTAATTCATCATTCATAGTTTAGACTTATAATCAATTAATAAAGTAGGTTCTATCTCAAATACCTTTTTTAAAACCTTCATTCATGCCAGAATAAACTATTCGACCAACAAATTCCCCTCCTTTGGAGGGGTTAGGGGAGGTCTCTTAGTTCCTATTTACCACTCCAATCAGCACCTTTTCTTCCTTTTTTCAACACAACTCTTCTTTATCTTTTAATTTCAAAATAGAAGTTTAGTATATTTTACAATCCTGACCTCCCCCAACCCTTCCAAAGGAGGGGCGTAAGAAGGTTGAAGGGTCTATTCTTCTTTTATGAAATTATTCAGTACAACAAATTTCTCATTTTGAACCTGATAATTATATTCCGCCTGTTCATTCCCCTTCTTTGGAGGGGTTAGGGGAGGTCTGTTGGCTATTCATAGCTCAGCCGTTAATTAACTTCGATAAGTTCATTCTATTTCTAATACACAATCTTATTAAACCCGATAAAACTTATTCTATAGACGCATTCCCCTCCTTTGGAGGGGTTAGGGGAGGTCTGTTGGCTATTCATAGCTCAGCCGTTAATTAACTTCGATAAGTTTATTCTATTTCTAATACACAATCTTATTAAACCCGATAAAACTGATTCTACCAACACATTCCCCTCCTTTGGAGGGGTTAGGGGAGGTCTGTTGGTTATTCATAGCTCAGCCATTAATTCTCTTCGATAAGTTCATTCGATTTCTAATACACAAACTTATTAAACCCGATAAAACTGATTCTACCAACACATTCCCCTTCTTTGGAGGGATTAGGGGGGGGTCTGTTAGTTCCTATTTATCACCCCCATCAACACCTTTTCTTCCTTTTCCCAGCACAATTCCTCTTTCGCTTTCACTGTATTCTGCTTCACAGTGTTATAGCGTATTTCATCACTGAAAATGCCTGATATTACTGACGCAATATGTTTTGGATCATGGTTCTGTATATAATAACCTATATCGTATTGGTCGATGATTTGTTTTAGTTCAATCAGCCCGGACGATAAAGTAGGAATTCCGGAATGAATATAATCGAACAGTTTGTTGGGTAGCGAGAAATGGTAGTTCAGGTTGGTGTCTTTGTCGATTGCCAGTCCCAGGTCGCTGTTCATCGTATATTGGCGCAGTTCGGCAAATGGCATTTTGGGTTTGAAGATCACTTTTTCATGCAGGTTATTTTCTTTAATAATTTTATGCAGGGTAGGAAAGACGTCCCCACTACCAACGACAAGCAAAACTGCATTGTCAAGGTATTGCATGGCCAGCACTGCTTCTTCAGCACCACGTTCTACGTTAATCCCTGTCCCTTGAAGAATCAGAATGCGCTTCCCTACAGGCAACTCCAGTTCTGTCCTCGATTTAAGCCTTTCGGGTGCAAAGGTGGGTGGTATATTCCGGCTGACTGCTATGGTCTTGTGATATTTGTCACCGTAAAGTTTTGCAATGGATGAATTCACCGTAAGTATGTCGGTAAGCTTAGGAAAAAAATAATCCTCCAGCTTTTTCCAGATTGTTTGAGTCAGTTTGCGGTTAACCAGCTCTGGTGTTTCGGTAAAGTACTCGTGTGTATCGTAAATAATTCGTTTACCCCGTAGTGTTGCTGCCATAAATGCTGCAGGAAGGGTATCCAGGTCATTGGAAACTATCAGATCGACATGTGCGGTCATTAAATAGAGGAACAACCGGATATTAAATTCAGCATAAAACTGTGGACCGGTACGAAACCATAATTTCTTGCGAACTGTGAAGTATGGACGTTCCAAAGGCAGGCTTTCAGGCAATAACCGGCCGGTTTCTTTCACCCAATACCCGCATTTCTGAAGTGTCATGCAAGTCTTATGTACCCGTTGATCGGTGCTTAGGTCATTGGTAACACATACAATGGCTGTTTTTTGCATGGAATCTATCAAATGGAAAGAATTTATTTACTTGTAATACCTTGGTTTATATTCTATTGGAAATATCTGAAAGGATACTCCTTGTCTTTTATCTAATTACCTAATCAACCTAATTAACCAATCAACCTAATTAACTTAATCAACCTAATCAACCTAATCAACTCAATCAACCTAATCAACCAATCAACCAATTAACTAATCAACTTAATCAACTCAATCAACTCAATCAACTACTCCTCTTCTTCTGAATCAACCAATTTACTGGTTTTTAAATACTTGATAATATCCTGGTAAAGCTTACGATGATACGATTGGGGTATATCTTCCACAGAGGTATTGTGCCAAAGCAGTACCAATTCTCCGTTCCAGCTTTCTACCATGTTGATCAACCGGATGCAGTACTCATAGGCATCGTGTGAATTCATATACATATACCTTTTGTCGCTCAGGGTGCTATCCATGATCGTCAGCGGATGTAATGTCAACGGGGTTAGGTGCCGTGTATTGGGATTGATCCATTTTACCGGACGGCATGTGCCCAGTCTGAATCCAGCAACGTCGGCATATCCAAGGGTAAAATCATCGGTAATGCCCACATCAATCAATGTCTGCATATCCTGAGGTTCACGGGTATCCAGGTAGTGATGCCGGTTATAGGTTGTAGTCCTTTTTGATACCCGTTCCAGATGTTTTTTCTCATCGGCTATCCTTCCCGGATTTATCCCTGCTTCATAGCTGGAATGCAATCCTATAATGATGTTTTTCTTGCGCAGCAGGTTCAATAATGATTGAAAATCCTGAATGTGGTGAGTGATAAATGGTTTGTCTTCTTTCCGGCTGCCACCACCCACTTTAATAAATACAATGGGTTCGCAACGGTCATTCCCCAATACCTGCCTGACACTATTATCCAGTTTAATCAACCAGGGCATGGTATACCAGGGATCATTACGGAGTCCGCCAAAATAACTTTTTATGGCAGTGTTTCCTTCCTTTGGCCAGCGTAACCCTCGCAGAATACCACCCATAAACCCTCTCAGGCTGCGGTAGTGCGATAGTTGGTCAACATCATGGGTCAGGTATATCTTTCGTATCTGTTTTGGTGGTTCCTGAACTTCACAGCCTGTCTCACGGAGTTGAATCCGTAGCAGTTTGCTGTATTCATCAACCAAGGGTGAATCAATAAATCCTGCTTTGTATGGAAGCGATTCTGTTCCCGGAAATCTTCCATGGACGTCCCTAACATCATCCTTCACGATTTCTTCATACCTGGATATCAGGAAAAAGGTGCTGGCTACCAGGTCGGCATGCAAAATACGTGTGCCATCAACTTCTTCTACCGTTGGACTACCGAATAATATCGGTGCTTCTTCCCAGATTTGGAGTGGGATAGTCGGTATGGATTTCAGGGTGCCGTAAATTTCAGTATTGAAAAAGTTGGAGGGCTTTATGACAAGTTTATACCGGTGATATTCTTTTGGGTCATTGGTATAACCTACCTGTGAAAGAATTTCTTCTGAAACATCTTCCCCAAGTAAAAAACCTACTATGTATTGAATCGAATCGATCATTTTAAGTGATAAAATATACTTTAGTCTAAATTTGGAAACAATGTTATTTTAGATTTTTTTTTCGTTCGTGTGTAAATGTCAACACGATTGCTAACATCAATCCAATCAGCAGGTCTTTATTTGAAATTAAGCCAAAATACTCTTCCTCTGTAGGTAAGTGATGGGTTATCATCCTTAACGCAATGGCCAGGATGGTGTAAATTACAAATACACTGAGTCCGTAGAGTAAGGTTTTTAATTTAGGATGCATGGGTACTATTCGTTAGTTGAATGATATTTCTTTGAACGTATTACACGTTTAACGTAATTTCTTAGGATGATACTTTTTTTTTGTTGCAACTGTTTAACACATTAGTCTCCTGTTTTGCCCTGAATTTCAATCAGAAATGGTTCAATGATGTGAATTCACAATTTAATGTCAAAAGTAATCAAATTATTCAAAACTGTTGTTTCCTTTTTGAATAAATATACCTGCTTGTTTTTTAAGTTGTTGAAATACTATAAAATACTGTAAGCCTGGATACGATAACCTAATCAAGCATTCAGAATAGAAAGTTTATTTAATTGTTTGTTTATCAAGCTAAGTGCAGTATACTTTTGTAACTTTCAACTATAGCTGCTCAAAAAACTTAGATTGGTCAAAATACAATTCAGGGTTTCCGTTCAAATGTAAATAATGTATTTGAAAACTTATAAATCTTTCCATATAAACTAACTTAACCTGTTTGTGTTTATATAGTGAATAATCCAACTTTCAAATCAGCTTTTCCATAAAGTAATGATTTGATAAATTCATATCCTGTATGACTACATTTTAGTATATTTGTTATTCATTAGCTTGTAATTTCCGGTTATAAACTCCTTTGAATGCGAAATATGACTCTGTTATATCGATTTTTCTTGATTGGCATCATTCTGTTGCCTGTTTCCGCTTTTACTCAATCGAAAATGAAGATTGACAACAAGAATGTTGTCTATGGTGAAACAGCATCCTATAAGGCCTCCTGGGGCTTTTTTACCATTGGGAGTGCCGTCACTAAAATTGACAGGACACTTTACAAGGTAGGCTCAAGTGTCTGCTTTAAGATTGATATTAACGGACAAACAAACGGATTGGCCAGGTTGTTCTATGTTCGGGACAGTTGGACTTCTTATATTGATACTGCCAGCATTACAACTCATAAATCCTCCCGTAGTATTCGTGAAGGTACTTATGCGATGGATGAAGTGATTCATTTCGACCATGTCAATAAAAAGGCAGAGGTGAAGGTGTATGATAAAAAATCACAAACCTATGTCCTGAAGAAACTCTACGATACACCCGAGAACATCCGTGACGTAATTGCCGGGTTTATGGTCTTTCGCCTGGTCGATCTTTCCAATTACCAGAAAGGGGACACTTTTACGATCAATGGTTTCTATGAAGACGAGGGGTATAAAATTAAAGTGATCTTTCTGGGTGAAGAAACCATTAAAACCGAGAGGGGGAAGATATTATGCTATAAGGTGAAACCACTGGTACCTAAAAATCATGTGTTCGATGGACAGGATGCAGTCAATGTATGGTTATCTGCCAACAAATCCAAATCCATTATCCGGATTCGTGCCAAAATGTTTGTGGGGAATGTTCAGATTGATTTGCAGAAATAATGAATCCTCATCGAATGACCTAAAGTCATAGGATGAGGATTACAATTTTATATCAGTAAGTAGGGAATTGTCTAAACTTTATACCTCGCTCAACTCCAGCCACCTCATAGTCTTTTCGTCAATCAAGTCATTCACTTCCGAATGCCGTTGTGATGCATTGACGATTTCTTCAGTGCTTAGTTTGCCTGAAGCCAGTTGATTTTCAATTTCAACTTTTTCTTTTTCCAGTTGCGGGATTTCTTTTTCCAGTTTCTCAAATTCCTGCTTTTCCTTAAAACTCAGTTTCCTGCGTTCCGGCTCTTTGATCTTTGGTTCTTGAATCCTGGCTCCTGAATCCTGGCTCTTGGTTCTTGGCTCTTTGTTCTTCTTTTTCTCATCCCTTTCCTGTTCTTCCAGCAGATCATTCCACTCGCGGTAATCGGTGTAGTTTCCGGGGAAGTCTTTCAGCTCAGCATCACCCTTGAATACCATCAGGTGATCCACTACTTTATCCATAAAATACCGGTCATGGCTCACCACAATCACACACCCTTTGAATGCCTGAAGGTATTCTTCAAGGATGTTCAGGGTGACAATGTCCAAGTCGTTGGTAGGCTCATCGAGTACCAGGAAGTTTGGGTTGCGCATCAATACCGTGCACAGGTGCAACCGCCTTTTCTCGCCACCACTCAGCTTATAAACGTAATTGTATTGCGTTTCAGGGGTAAACAGGAAGTGTAACAAGAATTGCGAAGCTGACATTTTCTTGCCGTTGCCTAAATCAACTTCCTCGGCTATGTCCTGAACTACGTCGATGACCTTCATCTGTTCATCGAAAGCAAGCCCATCCTGGCTGTAATATCCGAACACAACTGTCTCGCCGATATCAAACGAACCACTGTCGGGTTTCACTTCTCCCAGCAACATTTTCAGGAAAGTGGATTTGCCTGTTCCATTTTTACCAACAATTCCCATCTTTTCATAACGGGCAAAGTTGTAATAGAAATTATCCAGTATTTTCAGGTCGCCATATGCTTTGGTAACATACTTGGCTTCAAAAATCTTTGACCCCAGGTAGCTGGCTTTTACTTCCAGTTGCACGGAATCATTGTTGCGGCGAAGTTTAGCACGTTCTTCAATCTCGTAGAAACTCTCCTGACGCGATTTGGCTTTATGTGCCCGTGCCTGAGGCTGACGGCGCATCCATTCCAGTTCCTTGCGGTACAGGTTAACCGTCCGCTCGCTTTCGGCATTAAAGTTTTCAATGCGTTCCTGCCTTTTCTCCAGGTAATAACTGTAATTCCCGTTGTATTGGAACATGGATTGATGGTCGATTTCCAGAATATTGGTACATACCCTGTCCAGGAAATACCGGTCGTGTGTTACCATCAGCAAGGCCATATTCGACCGTTTCAGGAAATCCTCCAGCCACTCCACCATTTCAAGGTCCAAATGATTGGTAGGTTCATCTAGTATCAACAGGTCCGGTTCGCCAATCAATACATTTGCCAGAGCTACCCGTTTCAACTGTCCACCGGATAGTTCTCCAATCAGTTGGTCTAAGTTTGTTATCTTGAGTTTGCCTAAAATCTGGGTAATCCGTTGTTCGTAATCCCATGCTTTGTGCAGGTCCATGTTGGCCAGTATCTCATCCAGTCCACTGTGGTCGGTTGATAGCATGCAATGTTCATATTGCGCAATGGTACGAACCACTTCACTGTCTGTTTTCAGACAGGCATCCAGTACCGTAAGTTCTTTTGGGAAATCAGGGTCCTGATCCAGGTAGGATATGCGTAAATCCCTCTTAAACGAGATGGTGCCGCCGTCATAATCTTCCTTGCCCGAAAGGATATTGAGTAAAGTTGTTTTTCCGGTTCCGTTTTTGGCTATTAACGCCATGCGTTGGTTGTCGGCAATGCCAAACGATATATTTTCGAAAAGCAGGTTGTCACCAAATGATTTGGTAAGATTCTCCACCTGAAGGTAACTGATCATATGCGAATAGGTAGTTTGTAGTCGGTAGTTCGTAATTTGAAAGTGCAAAGATACGGATTTTAAAGGAGGTATCAATTCGTATCCCAAATTGAAATAATTCAATGATTTATTGCTGTGTTAAATATATATTCTTAATTTTGGACGCTCATTCAACTTTGCAATAATAAAGACCTAACCACAATAGACACACTAGTTCACAATAGAATTAACGTTTTAAGCAAAATAGATGAACTTAAATTCTTAAAATGCTGTCCGTAATTTACCTATTGTGCTTTTCTGTATTTAGTTATTGTGTCCTATTGTGACTATTGTGGTTTGAATTAATTGTATTGTTTTAATTCAGTAACGTAGAACAAATTAATTGTTGCTTTAATTCAAAATCCTATGACTAAAAAAGATTTCTTTCGGATTATCATTAAGCTCTTCGGATTGTACTGGTTGATTAGTTCCCTTTTTTCCACGGGCCAGTTCTATTACTTATCCTTTATCCCCGGGTTCACTCTGCCTGCTGTATTGATGACTATTTTAATTTTCCTGGTATTCCTGATTTTGTTTTATATATTAATTTTCAAAACTGATCTGGTGATTGAATGGCTTAACCTGGGAAAAGGATTCGATAATGACAGTATTGAATTCCAAAACTTTAACCTGGATAATATTTTGAAATTAGGGGTGGTAATAATCGGAGGAACCATGATATTGGATAATATCGCAGTTTTTTTAAACCAATCGTATTTAGCATTTAAAGTCCATACTTCAGCAGTCGCCGATCTGATAGGGTTAAACGGCTATAGTACCTACCATTGGGCGGTAAGTGGCACCAAAATATTGTTGGGTTATTTGCTTTTGACAAATTATCCTTCCATAAGTGCATTTCTTTTAAAAATTACTCAAAAGAAAGAAGCGTAATTGTTCGTTTCCATTTCATAATTTTCCTATCTTTGCACTATCAGTTAGCAGATTCTCAAAAAATAAAATATAAGTCAACTTACTAAAACTCCATTAAAATGAAAAGTTTAAAAGGTACAGAAACAGAAAAGAATTTGCTTAAGTCATTTGCCGGTGAAAGCCAGGCTCGTATGCGTTATACGTATTTTGCCAAGGTAGCCAAAACAGAAGGCTATGAACAAATTGCGGCTATTTTCCTTGAAACAGCTGAACAGGAAAAAGCGCATGCTAAAAAATTCTTTAACCATCTCGAAGGGGGCGACGTGGAAATTACAGCTACCTACCCTGCCGGTAAAATTGCAACTACTGCCGAAAACCTGTTAGCTGCTGCTTCCGGGGAAAATGAAGAATGGACAGACATATATCCACACTTTGCCGATGTTGCCGAAGCTGAAGGATTCCTGAATATTGCAGCTACTTTCCGTAAGATTGCTGGTGTAGAAGTACAGCACGAAAAACGTTATCGCCGCTTGTTGGAACGTGTCGTAGCCGGTACCGTTTTCATGCGTGAAGAAGAAATCACCTGGCAATGTCGCGAATGCGGTCATATCCACATTGGCAAGGAGGCCCCTAAAGCTTGTCCTACCTGCGCCCACCCACAGGCTTATTTTGAAGTAGAGAAACAAAACTATTAAGCGATTCCCTGAATCCTGATTCAGAATTAAAATTACCGCTCTTCCTGCTGGAAGTAGCGGTAATTTTTTTAGGTCCCTATTCTTCTTATCTCAACTGTCAACACTTCTCAGGCTTATCCCGGGTCAGTTGCTAGATCCAGCAAAGGCAAGCTCTAATTGTTTCTATCTACTCAAACACAGCTTGCAATATTTCCTGATTCATTTCAATAAAGTCTCGTTTTAATTTGTTGACTCTCCAATCGTTAAATTCCAGTCATTTCAGGGAGTTTTTTCGAAAACTTTTTGGTCTGATTTTGTTCTGAACTTAGTTTAGGTTCCGAGGGGGTTGCCTGGGGGTTGGCTGGGGGTTGGCTGGGGGTTCCGAGGGCCCCGACCCTCCGAACCCCCAGGAAACCCCCTCGAAAGGCTCACTGAAGGCTCACTGAAGAAAGAACAAGTTCAGTTTACAACCAAACCAACTGTTTTCAGGGAAGTCATGGCGGCAGGGTGTTGGGCGATTTGTTTTTCAAGGTATTTGGACGATTTTCTTTAAACGGACGACTTCGTTTTTAAATTTCATTTTATACGGACTTGTTTTGTGAACTATAATAGGTTATTTTTGTAGTCAGAATGGACTGTAAAACTGATTTGAAATACCAAAAGGGGTTTTCAGATGTTCGTTAACATGGGATAATAATTTAAAAATGAACTGTTTATGTATTTGTCTATAAGGCGAATATCAATTAATTTACATTCCAGAATAATTGAAAGAAACAATGCACACAGAGCTGAAAATGACAGAAGATGGATCGCATACCTTGTTTGTCCCGGAGATTGACGAGTGTTACCACTCCTCCCACGGGGCCATTCAGGAATCGAGGCATATATTTATTGAGGCAGGATTGAAGCAATGTCCGAAACAAGAAATGCGGGTATTGGAGATTGGATTCGGTACCGGGCTAAATGCTTTTTTGACCTTGCTGGAAGCGGAGGGTAGCGGAAAACAAATTCAGTATACAACACTTGAAAAATATCCTGTAGAGATAGAAAAAGCCATTCAACTGAATTATTCTGATGAAATTGCGCCGGATAAAAAACAGATCTTTGAGCAACTGCACACGTCACCATGGAATGAAGAAATACAACTAACTCCATTTTTCACGTTGAAAAAGATAGAGGTTGATTTTACAGACGCAGTTTTTGATGCTCAGTTTGATGTGGTTTATTTTGATGCATTTTCACCTGAGAAACAACCCGAAATGTGGAGTAAGGAACTGTTTGAAATGATTTTTAGTCATTGCAACCCGGGTGCCATCCTGACAACCTACTGTGCCAAAGGAATGGTGCGGCGTGCCTTGCAGGATGCAGGCTTCAAGGTGGAGCGGTTGCCGGGACCTCCGGGGAAAAGGGAAATTTTACGGGGTTTGAGAGTTTGAAGAGTTTGAAAGGTTTGAGGTTTCGTTCCGCGTTCCATGTTCCGTGTTCCGCGTTGTTGGGTGTAGATTTGTTCTGCAATTGGAAAAATACTCAATCAACCAGTTAACTCAATCAACCAGTTAACTTACTCAACCAACATAGGAGAACAACCTGACATCGTCGCAGACCTGACATTGTTAAAAGTGAACCAAAAAAACCTTATTTTTGTTTTTCACCCTCAGTAGAAAATCGTAACCCCACTAAACCCCCACCCTTATTACCTTATTCTATTACTTTGAGGTAGTAATATAATGAGGGAATAAGGGCTGGTTGTGAAGAGGTAGGATTTCTACTAAGCGAACAAATACAAAAGAAAAATAAGGGTTTGAAGAGTTTGAAAGGTTTGAGGTTTGAAAGGTTTGACGTTCCATGTTAGAAGTTGATATGGAAAAATCGATTCCAACTTGTTGGAGTAGAAACCGATTTAAATCCGCCAGATCTGCATGTATTCCGTAAAACCGGAATGTACCATCCGCTTTCTATTCTTTTGAATTAATATGGAACTTAAAATTATTTCAGTTACTAAAGTAGTTTTTAATTATGAATACAATGAAAAAATACCTCGCATTTTATATTCCATACATGGTGTTTGTATTGACATTAGCAGTCCTGATACTGAGTAATGAAAAAGCTGACCTGCATGTGTGGATCACGTCATTTAATTGTCCGGCAGGCGATGTATTTTTCCATTATTATACTTATGTGGGTGACTGGGTGCCGTATATGGTAATTGCAGGATTGTTGTTTTACAGTTATAGGATGGCATTGTTTGTCCTGGTGTCGCAACTGGCCACTGGTTTAGTATCCATCATCATTAAGCAAACCTGGAATGAACCCCGGCCTGTGCTGTATTTCAAAGAACATTTTCCAACGATTCAACTGCACCAAATCATGGGTGAGCATTTGCATTCTACGCACAGTTTTCCTTCCGGGCATACCATTACTGCATTTGCATTCTTTTTAGCCTTATCATTTTTTACTAAACGCCCTTTGTTGCATTTTATTTATTTTGTACTGGCTTTATTGGTTGGTTATTCACGGATTTATTTATCCCAACATTTTGCACTCGACGTACTTGTTGGTTCAGTTATCGGTGTTTCGATTACAATGCTTTGCAAATATTACTATGATAAAAAGGAACTGAACTGGGCAGATGGCTCATTACGAGATGTTTTTTCAAGAAAATGAAACCAGGGCTTTGTTATTCAAAATTAAAAACTTATCTTTGCAACCTCAAAATCAAATATGTAGTTCTGCGATGTGTGCATTGCTAAGTTTGTATTTTAACCCATTTATTTTTAATAAATTATCATGTATTTAACAGCTGAAATTAAGCAGGAAATCTTCGGTAAACACGGAAAGTCTAACACTGATACTGGCTCATCTGAAGGCCAGATAGCATTGTTTTCATACCGTATCAACCATTTGACTGGTCATTTAAAGTCAAACAAAAAAGATTATAGTACAGAACGCGCTCTTGTTATTTTGGTAGGAAAACGTCGTCGTCTTCTCAATTATTTGAAAGATACCGATATTACTCGCTACCGTGCAATTATCAAAGAGTTGGGTATCAGAAAGTAATTCTGACTTTCAAACCTCTAAAAGGCGTTTCAAAAACTATTTTGAAATGCCTTTTCTTTTATCACTAATCCTATGAAGGGAGTTGAGGGTGGTATAAAAGCAAAGTCCTATTAAAATTTATTTAATTCTCCGTTGGTTGACGGAGCAAGGGTTATGAAAATACTCTATTCGATTGGTATTTATAGTTATGGAGCATTGATTTTTATTGCTTCGCTTTTCAATGAAAAGGCCCGGTTGCTTCGCAAAGGGCAACACAATGCCTTTAAACTGCTTAAAGAGAAAGTAGATCCGAATGCCAGTTATGTTTGGTTTCATGCCGCTTCGCTGGGTGAATTTGAACAGGGTCGCCCGGTAATAGAACAATTGAAACGTGATCAACCGGATGTAAAGATCCTGCTGACATTCTTTTCTCCATCAGGTTATGAAGTCAGGAAAAATTATACAGGTGCCGATATTGTTTCGTATCTGCCATTGGATATCCCCGGGAATGCATGGTATTTTGTGCACCTGATTAAGATATCGAAAGCTATCTTTATAAAATATGAATTCTGGCCGAATTATTTACTGGCTTTACAGGATGCGAATGTTCCAGTCTTCAGCATTTCGGCTATCTTTCGTCCTGAACAGGTGTTCTTTAAAGGATACGGAAAATGGTACCTCCGGTTGTTATCCTCATTCAGCCATATCTTTGTACAGGATAAAGTGTCGTTGGACCTGCTTGAAAAATATCAGATCAGAAATGCTTCCGTTTGTGGGGATACCCGCTTCGACAGGGTATATGATTTATTCAAACAGGCAAAACAACTTCCATTGATTGAAGAGTTCGTAAAGGATACTCCAAATGTGATTGTGGCGGGTAGCACCTGGCCAAAGGATGAAGAATTATTAGTCCGTTACCTGAAGTTGCATCCGGACGTAAAGCTGATATTGGTTCCCCATGAAGTGCATGCAGCTCATATTTCGGGCATATCCGGCTTGTTGAATGGACATTTTGTCAGATATTCGGAAGCAACTCCTGAAAATGTAAAAACAACAAACTGCCTGGTGGTGGATGTCATAGGTATTCTTTCTTCCATTTACCGCTATGCCAATGTCGCTTATATTGGCGGCGGATTTGGGGTTGGCATTCACAACACACTGGAAGCAGCAGTCTATGGCATACCCGTAGTGTTTGGACCCAATTACCAGAAGTTCCGTGAAGCTCGTGAACTTATTGCGGTAGGAGGTGCTTTTTCAATATCGGATTATCTGATCCTGGAGACACAGTTTGATAGGCTTTTGAAAGATAAACAGACAGGGATTATGGCAGGTGAATACGTGCAACAAAATACCGGTTCGACAGAGGAAATCATAAAATACCTGAGTGTTTAAAAAATCAAGAATTTAAGTTCCAACATCATATATTACCCATATATTGATAAAAGGTTTAATGAAAGTAAGATAAAAAGAATTGTGTATATTTGTATCCGGATAGAATGACAGCCGATTGGATTACTTGTATTTTGATACACAATGAACTATATGGAAGAAAATGTATTTGAATCTATCATGCCTTTGAAAGTTGAGGATTTGGTTTCTTTGATTGTTGAAAAGAAACAAGTTGACTTTGATATTGCACTGCAATATCTTTATGAATCGAAATTGTATGATGCTTTGTCGATTGAAGAAACTAAACTGTGGCATTTAAGTACGGAAAAGCTTTTAGATATGCTTATTACAGAAAAGAATACCGGTGAATTGGTTTATCCTGATTATGTCTGACAACTATGATAAAACTGAGTAACATACAACAATTCGAAGTGTTTTGCCTTGAAAATTATAAAATATCAAAAGGCATAAACGGTAAAGCCGCGCTGAATGATTTTAAAAACTATCATGTTTTTGATTTCCTAACCGCAGGTTATGATGTGTTGCATACCCAGGGGAAAAATTATATTGTAGCCGAAATTAATGATTTTATAGAACGACGAAAATGAAGTTGTTTCATGGAGGTGTAGAAATAATTGAAAAGCCTTTGATACTCGAAAATCAAAGGTTGCTTGATTTTGGCAAAGGCTTTTATACTACCTCAAATCAGAAACAAGCAGAAAAATGGGCTTCTATAAAACAAAAAAGAATAGGTAATGCCGCCAAAGCAATTGTTTCGGTGTTTGAAATAAATGATGAGTATTTTGATGATCAAAATTATGCTATTAGACACTTTCAGTTTGCCAATGAAGAATGGCTTGATTTTGTTGTATTGAATCGCCAGGAATACAAGAGTCATTCGTATGATATTGTCAAAGGAGCAGTGGCTAATGATACCCTATACGCAACGCTTGTCTTGTTTGAAACAGGTATTTTATCAAAAAAAGAAACAATTGTAAGACTTAAAACGCATAAGCTCTTTGATCAGATTTCATTTCACAGTGAGAAGATTTTGCGTGAGTTGAAATTCGTTGAATCTTACGAAATAACAGAATAAACATTCCTTGAAATCAGCTCAAAAGATTTGTTGAAGTTGTACATTTATAAACGTTACTAATCAAACTCTTATCCCCCTTTAGGGGTTAGGGGTTCTTTTATTTATTTTTATTATGCAAAAACCTTCCATTCCAAAAGGAACCCGTGATTTTACGCCACAGGAAATGGCAAACCGTAATTATATATTCAATACCATCAAGGACGTATTTCGTTTGTATGGTTTTCAACAGATAGAGACTCCTGCCATGGAAAACCTGTCGACCCTGATGGGGAAGTATGGCGAGGAGGGTGATAAATTGCTTTTCAAGATACTGAATTCAGGGGATTACATGAATGGCCTGAACGATGAAGAATTGCTGGGAAGAAACAGCATTAGGCTGACCAATAAGATTTCTGAAAAAGGATTGCGTTATGACCTGACCGTGCCTTTTGCACGCTTTGTCGTGCAACACCAGAATGAAATAAGCTTCCCATTCAAACGTTACCAGATACAGCCGGTATGGCGTGCTGACAGACCTCAGAAAGGACGTTACAGGGAATTCTACCAGTGTGATGTGGATGTAGTAGGTAGTGACTCTTTACTAAACGAACTGGAATTGATTCAGATTGTGGATGATATATACCGCCGGTTAAAAATCAATGTTGTTGTAAAAATAAACAACCGCAAGATTCTTTCGGGGATTGCTGAAATTATCGGGGAAGCCGAAAAGATTACGGATATTACCGTTGCCATTGATAAAATGGATAAGATAGGGTTGGAAAAGGTAAATGAGGAAATTGCTTCAAAAGGCATATCGCAGGAAGCCATCGATAAGTTGCAACCGATATTGCAACTCAGCGGTACCAATTCACAAAAGCTTGAGCAACTTAAACTTGTTTTGGCAGATTCGGAAGTTGGATTGAAAGGAGTTGCGGAACTTGAAACTATCTTTGGATTGTGTGAAACAATGAAAGTTGAAACGACCATAGAGCTTGACCTTACCCTGGCACGTGGATTGAATTATTATACCGGGGCTATCTTTGAAGTGAAAGCACTGGATGTGGAAATGGGAAGCATTACCGGTGGTGGACGCTACGATAACCTGACAGGTGTATTCGGGATGGAAGGTGTTTCAGGTGTCGGAATATCCTTTGGTGCCGACCGCATTTATGATGTGCTGAATCAACTGGCTTTATATCCTGAAACTTCGGTAGAGCAGACCAAAATACTTTTTGTCAGTTTTGGGGAAAAGGAATTGATATATTCCCTGCCATGGCTGAATAGCTTAAGGGCAAAAGGGATCAATGCTGAGATATATCCCGAACCGGCTAAAATGAAAAAACAAATGAGTTATGCCGACAATAAAAAAATTCCGTTTGTAGCCATTGTTGGTGAGACTGAAATGAATGCTGGAAAGGTTATGCTAAAAAACATGAAGTCCGGTGAGCAATCCCTGGCTACATTGGAAGAAGTAATTAAAATAATCCTGGATTAAGCAGGACTGATACCTATAAAAAACCTGAATGTCTTTTGATATTCAGGTTTTTGTGTGTATGATGTTATAGCACGTAACTTAGATTTTCAACGTAATGATAGATCAATAAACCTGATACTATGAGTTGGGAAATGGTTCCAAGGAAAAATAGGACAAATGATCCAACGGCATGATGAATAGCCTGATTACTTTTCTTTCCTGCAAAGAGTTCGCCAAAAAAAGCACCGGCAACAGCTCCTGTTATGATTCCCCAGGGACCGAAATACAATCCCATAAGTAAACCAGTTAAACTGCTATATACCCCTTTCTTACTTCCTCCAAACTTTCGGTTTCCCCAATCAGGGATCAGATAATCGAGTCCCTGGACAGCTATGACCAGTACTCCCCATTTTATGAAAAAATGGACTGAAAAATCGGCAATGGTGCTGTATTGTAATACCAATAATCCAAGATAACAGAGCAGAGTTCCTGGTAATTTTGAAATAACACTTCCTGCAAGTCCTGTAATTAAGAAGATACCTGCTAAGACAATAAGGAAAGTATCCATAACTTTTGAAATAATGATGCTCTGTTAAACTTCGAAAATCGTTAGTGTGTGCAAATATAATTCAAAAATGGCAAGTGAAACTCCTTAAGAATAAAAAAACAGAATTTTTAATAAGCAGACATTCATTTATTTGATCCCGATGTGTCGGAATCTCTAAAAAACAGTGCTATTTCAGAAAAAACTTTATTGAATGCTGTATCCACTTCTTCTGAATCAAATTGAGCACCCACAGGAAAAGGGTTCTCGTGCGTATAGGGATATGAAAAATCTATTCGTGAGTAATTACTCGCAGCACACGCAGCTCCCACTGCTTCCGTAATTCCATGAACCTGCATTACTTTATCATTTACTAGGAAAATGCCCTTTAATCTGTTGCCTAAAGCTTTAAAAAAATGTTCTCTTTCCGATTGATTCCGATCGACAGCTATCATGCTATTGAATGAATTGAATATTTTATCTTTTGCTGAATCCGTTTCCGCTGAATTGATAAAATGATTTAAGTAGTAATCATAGAGTATCCCAAATGCAGTTTTGTCCATTATGCTGCGCGATACTCCTACCATTGAGCTAAAAATACCTCCCCCGCAAAACATACACAATTTGGAATTGGAGAATAAGTTATTCGGGTTTGTCAGCATGGTTATTTCAGCCAGGAAAGCACCAATAGAATAGGCAAAAATATCAATTTGGGTATTTTTATGAAACAAAATATGATTTCCAGACTTAATTTCTTCGAAAAGAACACTCAGGTCCCGGATGCTTTGCCGTCCGGAGCTGTAGAAACGATAGGGTCTTTCACTGATCCTGTCACTCAAGGCAACATTGGCAAAACTCAATGACCTGTCTTCCCCGTTGCGTTGGCGTCGTAATGTCATGATGGGTTGTAATGTCCTGGGATTAGACCAGCTCGCCGGAGAACGGTTCATATGAAAAGCAATGGGAAACAAAATGACCGCTTTGCCTGTATGAGAGCACAAATACTCTGCCCAGGTTAGGTATTTGTTCCAGTTCCGTTCGTTTAATCCATGAATCAGCAGGATGGCCTTGTCTGCTTTTGTAATATCGGCAGGCATAAATACAGGATAGACAAATGAATTGTTTTCGACAATGGTTTCATCGTTCGGATCAATGTTTGAATTTACAATTAGTTCTTTTTCCGGGTTGCTTTGAAAAGAAAAATGACGAATGTCAATGTTGGATTCTTTTAAGTGAATGTCACTGCCCAACCTGAATTGAGTGTTGAGTACCTGATAACGTTGAGAGTATTTCATTTTATCTAAAACTGATTTCGCCTGCAAAGTTACGAACTATAAAATAGTTCCGGTTTTTAAAGAACTCTTTTTTAAAAATAATTTAAAATGTATATCAGGGGATAAATAAACTAGAAATGATGTTTTAAATATAAACCTTCGTTGCGATAGTTTGTTTTTAATATCTATTTAATGACGTTTTATCACAATAAAGAAATGAAATGAATAAAAATATACCCACTTATATTTATAAAAAAGCGAATGTTAACCGGTTAATTCTATTTACGGCTATTTTTAATTTATTGTTTATTAATGCCTATGAACCCTTTGGATCATTAGTAATATACCGGACAATTTCAGAAATGAAATACTTCTTTTTGTCGAGTGTCATTATTTTGGATGGCATGATGGTTGTGGTGCTAAGTCGTTTATTGATGCTTGGCTTTTTAAAAAAACATGCAGTTACCTATTTTCAATATGCCTGTTGGGTGTTGGGGGAAATAGTGGCAATGACACTTTTCTTTTCTTTGTTTGCTACATTAAGTCCACAAAAGGAGCCGGATAAAGAATTTGTAGGGATCTTCAATGAGTTTCTTTTATATGCCAGCATTGTTCTGTTAATACCGTATTCAATGGGGTGGATATATTTTTCATGGCGTGAGAAGGTTAGCCTGAATCAGAAAGAATCTTTAGAGACTCAACAGGATGGTATGCCCTCACAGGACTTGATTGGAATTCCAGATGAAAATGGTGATTTGAAAATTGCTGTCATGCCTGAAAACCTCTTGTATATTGAATCGTTTAAAAACTTTATAACAATCAATTACCTGAACCATTCAAGGTTATCCCATTTCCTGATACGAAATACCCTGCAAAAAGTGGAGGCAAGGCTGGCGGCAGATGGCTCGTTGGTCCGTTGCCATTGTAATTATATAATCAATGTAGAAAAAGTGAAGGTGCTCCATAAAGATAAAGGAAGAGTGACATTGGAATTAAATGATCTAAATCTGTCATCTATTCCGGTTTCAAGTGCATATTACGATCATCTTATCTCAAAATTATCCGAATATTCAGTGTAGATATAGTTGTTTAGAATCAAAAAATAATTAATTTTGAAGCTCATATTACAATTTTCAAAGAATGTGAATTGCATTATTAAAAACCGATATAACAACAGATCAGAATGGATTTATTAAATCTGTTTGACCGCAAGCCCTACAAGATTGGGGTAGCTCTCAGTGGCGGCGGTGTAAAGGGATTATGCCATGCCGGGGTATTGAAGGCGCTTGAAGAGCTTGGGATCAGGCCGGATATAATTTCGGGCGTGAGTGCAGGAGCGTTGGTAGGTGCACTCTATTCAGATGGCTATAGCCCGGATGAAATTGCGAAATGTTTTGAGGAGATTAACTTCAGGACAATGACTAAAATCCGTCTACCGGATGGGGGATTCTTTAAAACAGATATCTTCCAGAAGTTTCTAACTAAAAAACTGCGTGCAAAAACCTTTGAGGAATTATCCATTCCGCTTCGCGTTGTAGCAACCGATCTGGATAAGGGACGAAGTGTGACCTTTAAAAGCGGGCAGTTGATTGACCCGATCGTTGCCTCATGCAGTATCCCTGTGCTGTTTAGCCCCAAAGTGATAAAGGGGGTTCATTATGTGGATGGCGGGGTACTCAAGAACTTTCCGGTTTCCATAATACGGAAAGATTGTGAAAAAGTGATTGGGATTAACGCAAGCCCCCTGGTGGCCGACGAATACAAACAGAGTATTATCAATGTAGCCATGCGCTCCTATAATTTTATGTTCAAAGCCAATATCATTCACGATAAAGAACTTTGCGATTTATTGATAGAACCAGTTGATATGGGCAATTACGATACTTTCGATGTTGACAAGGGGCGTGAAATCTTCGAACTGGGGTACCGAAGTGCCAAACAAATGCTGTCGGTTAAACTGGATAACAATTTGGTTTTAACGGACCAAATTTAATTCAATTCATCGCGAAATGTGCCTAACTGGTTTTTTTTGATTACTTTTGCGGCGATAAAATAACAATAATACAGAAAATATATGTTTCCAGTATCAGATCGTTTGGCAGCACTTTCTCCTTCAGAGACTCTTGCCATGTCACAGAAAAGTAATGAGCTTAAAGCTCAGGGTTTCGATGTAATTAACCTCAGTGTTGGTGAACCTGATTTCAACACACCAGACCATATTAAAGAGGCTGCTAAACAGGCTGTTGATAATAACTTTTCATTCTATTCACCTGTACCGGGTTATCCCGGATTGAGGAATGCCATTTGCGCAAAACTAAAAGTAGAAAACGGATTGGTTTACAAGCCGGAACAAATTGTATGTTCCAATGGTGCTAAACAATCGGTATGCAATGTTTTACTGGCAGTGGTTGGCAAGGGTGACGAAGTAATTATCCCGGCACCTTATTGGGTAAGCTATCCTGAAATGGTGAAATTAGCCGATGGTACTTCCGTATTTGTTTCAGCGGGCATAGACCAGGATTTTAAGATTACAGCAAAACAATTAGAGGATGCCATAACCCCAAAAACGAAAGCAATTATTCTTTGCTCTCCATCCAATCCTACCGGAAGTGTCTATTCTAAAGTAGAATTGAAAGAACTTGCCGATGTGTTGGCTAAATATCCCAATATAATCATCCTTTCAGACGAAATATACGAACACATCAATTATTTGGGTACACACGAAAGTATTGCCCAGTTCGAAAATGTACGTGAAAGGGTAGTACTTATCAATGGTGTTTCAAAAGGGTATGCTATGACAGGCTGGCGTATTGGCTGGATTGCAGCTCCACAATGGATAGCTTCAGCTTGTAACACATTGCAGGGACAATATACATCAGGACCTAATTCAGTAGCTCAAAAGGCTGCAGAGGCTGCCTATACGGGTGACCAGAGTTGTGTAGAGACTATGCGTGTTGCTTTTGAACGTCGTAAAAAGTTGGTCGTTGACCTTGCAAGACAAATTCCGGGACTTAAAGTAAATGACCCACAGGGTGCATTCTATATATTCCCTGATTGCAGTGCATATATTGGCAAATCATTTAATGGTAAAGCAATAGAAAACTCAGGTGATCTTGCCATGTATCTGTTGGAAGAGGGTCATGTTGCCTGCGTAGGTGGCGGTGCCTTTGGAGCTCCTGATTGTGTACGTTTCTCTTATGCTACTTCAGATGAAAATCTGGTAAAAGCATTTGGTTGGATTAAAGAAGCATTGGCAAAACTGAACTAACAATCAATTTTATAAACAAAAAAGGTGTTGAAATTAATTTTCAACACCTTTTTTGTTTATAAATAATCAAAGCGAATGCTCTGTAAGTAGCCAATTTGCTGCTAATTACAAAGTCATGCATGTTTTTATTTTGTTAGTATTTATAAATGTTTACAATGATTTGTTTTGTGATTGCTATTTTTGTTAGACTAATTTAATGATTAAATCATTTTAAACACTTATCAACATGAAAACAATCGTATCCAGACTCATTGCAATCATGGCAGTTTTAGCAGTTGCCTTGACATTAAACTCCCAGAATCTGAATGTAGGGAATTTTACAGATTTAGAAGTCCATAACAATGTAATTTATGTGGCAGGACAAAGTGGAATTGCTGCCTTAAATCCTGACATGACCGTCCTTTGGGAGAAGACACTCCCTGAAACCTCAATTCGTCTTATTGAGGTGAATAATCAATCCATTGCCTTTAGCAGTTATGTCTACGAAGGAAGAATAGGTAAACTGTTCAGTAGCTTCAGTGCCCTCTGGGATAAACAGGTTTTCACCAATAATACTGTTGGGATGTTAGACTTGAAAGGGAATCTGAGTTGGACAACAAATCTTTACGGAAATTCAAAATTATCAAGTCCTGCTATCGGGAATGGTATCGTTGCAGTATCAAGCAATGATTCTCTATATACCTTTGATATGGCGACAGGTATTATTAAAATGAAGACATACAGCAATATGAAATTTCTCTTCGGAAAGAATATCAAAGATCATGCAACACCAAATAAGCCACTGATCATGAGTGATGCCATCTATTCTACGGCTCCATTCAAATTCGCTAAAATTGATTTTAATGGTAAGATTCTGAAGGACAAGGCTAATTATGGTCTAATGTCACCTCTCCCTGTTTTGACTACGGACCCTATCGTATTTGATAATAAGATATTTATTTCAAATGCCCCTACCGGTAGAAGAGGGCAGAAGGATGGTGTAGCAAGGCTGTTCTGTGTGAAAGAGAACCTGGATAAGGACTGGGATGAATTCGTTGACGTAAATGGCCAGTCAGGTGCCAGCTCGTTGGTTCATAATAGTAATTCCATTATAGTTGCTACAAACTTTGATGTGATGGCCTTCAATTCTAAGGGAAAGAAGTTGTGGGAGATGAATAAGAAGATAGGTTTGCCTTTATTACGGGGAGTCCGGTATTCAAATTCTGATATGGGAGTTAAAACATCCAGCGGCAATTTCCTTTGTGCGGATGATAACAATGTGTACCTGGCCAGCGGTGAAAAAGTAAAAAAAGAATTTAAAAACAATATTATGGTTATTGATGCAGTAAAAGGTAAATTTGTGAAGACCATTGATGTTCCGGATGTGATTGTAGATATGCATATGCTGGGTAATACCTTGATAGTGATTACAGAAGCAAATAAAGTAATGGTAGTTAATATTTAAAAACAAATAACTAAAATATTAAAAAGATAGTTACATTTGCAAAGAATTGCAAAGTAACTACCTTTTTATTTTGAAGGAATTGGCTGTAGTTGGAGCAATCGCTGCGAACAAGTGATTGTCAACCGTGTTATAGAAGTATTATATTATTCAATAAATATTAATCAATATGAGAAAAATCGTTGTTTCGGTAGTAGCTGTCCTTTTAATCGGAAGTTATTCATGTTTTGTAAATGCCCAGGGAGATATTTCAAATATCTTCAAAGCGGGTTTAGTTGATTTAAATAAAGTTGCTGAAGGGTATTTAAAGCCCGCAGGAAGTAGTTTCTCTGCCGGATTGGGGACGAACTGGTACAATACAGCTGCAGTTCATAAAGCCTGGGGGTTTGATTTAACTATTGGTGCCGGGGTTGTTCAGGCACCGCTTGAGGATCAATCGTTCAGCCTGACAGGATTAACTAATTTGAGACCGACAGTAGCAGGTACCACTTCAGCACCTACTTTTATGGGTAGTGGCAAAGGGGTGGAGCTTAATTTAAACCAGCCACAATATCTATCGAATGGTCAGGCAAACCCACTTTATCCGGGTGTAATTGCCAAATTTTCTACTCCGGATGCCGTGTTTAAGTATGTTCCTACGGCCAGCATTCAATTCACAATTGGAATACCTTTTATTAATGATGTCTCTGTTCGCTATTCTCCGAAAGTGAGTGTGAAAGGATTCGAAGCCTCGATGTGGGGAATTGGAATTAAACACAACTTTAAACAATGGATTCCGGTAATTAAGGATCTTCCTTTTGATGCAGCAGTGGTATTAGCTTATTCCAAATTTGATGTAAAATACGCTTTCCCGGCTGCTTCTCAAATAACTCCGGATAAACTGGTTAGTGATGGAGTGACTTATGATGATGGCAGTACAAGTTTAAGCTATTATGCAACACAAGGCATGAAAGTTAGTGCAACTGCGCAAACTGCAAACCTGGTTTTCTCTAAAAAGCTTGCTTTCATTACCCCTTACGTTGGTTTTGGGATTACAAAAACAAATTTTGATTTGTCAATGGATGGTAATTATCCGATACTTGGAGACCCTCAGACAATTACTGTAGGCGGTGTCATTGTTCCTAAATTAAATGGAAACGGCAAACCCATCATGCAAATTGATCATAAGACCAATCCCATCAATTTTAATTCTCCGGAAACAATGACCAATGCAACTCTGGGGCTTAGATTGAAACTGGCGATTTTCACACTACATGCACAATATGCTTTCCAGAAATATCCGGTTGCTTCGGCAGGTTTTGGTATTTCAATCAGATAATGTTTTAAAAGTATAGGGCGTTTTATCTTTTTCCTGATTATTCGAATATTCAAATGGTTCTAATGGAGCTAAAGTTAAGAACTTGTTTTTTTCAAGTTCTTAACTTGCTTCATGAAAATTTATATCAAGTGTTTTCTATCAATAAACATTATAAGTTAATCATTTAATTGAATTTAAACATGAAAACAAGTTTAATCACAAAAAAATTATTGGTACTGTTCGCGTTGGTAATCATGACGCTGGCTTGTGTATTCCTTTCTTGTACAAGCAATGATCCTGCGAATTCGGGTTTGCCGGGTAAACCCGAGGCACTTGCTGCAAATGACCATAGCAGCGCAGGTGTTATTAAAGGAGTGCTTGTAGGCTCCACCGGTGTTTTTAAATTTAGTATTAAGAATGGAAACGACAGTATTTATTGCAAGGTGACCTTTGATGGCAAAACAGGCCTTCTGTTGGCTCCTTCCATGTCTACCTGGACTGCAGGGCAGGTTATTGCTGCTACTTTCACGGGGAATGTCGGCGGAACTGAAGTAAGCGTTTATTTGAAATGCAATGCTGATGGTGGTTCGCCCACCGCAACCTTTACCATTCCGGGTCATCAGGTTTCAGTAAGTCTTTACAAAGAAACCTCTACATCCCTTGTAAAAGGGTATGAAGGAACATATTCAACTGTCAATGTATCATCAGGAGCTAAGATTGATAACGGAACCTTTAATTTTATTTTATACAATGGACTCGTTGCAGGTACTCATTCAGGAACTGACGGTAGTGGTACTTTTACTGCGACTGTTTCGGGGACTAAAATGACTTTCCTCGATGATAATTCAACCAGATCCCAGGTTCTTGATATCGACGATACGACAGTCAGTGGCTCCATGTTTACATCCTCAGATAATACTGAAAAAACTACTGTTGCAGGTAAACGAACTTTATAATATAAATCAATCTGCAGTTTTATAATATTCAAAATAAACAGTTCAGAATCATTACTGTCTTATTTATTAACAATTTAATTGTAAATTATGAAAACGAAAATTATGTTGTTTTTTTGTGTATTTCTATCAATACAATTTGCGAAAGCCGGGGATCCGTTTTATTACGAATTAATCAGTAATTCTTCTAAGACCATAGACTATGTTTTTGGCTTTTATTCATCGGATTATACTATTTCCAGGGCATCGGATGATGCAGAATACGTAGCGTATTCGGCAGCAATTATTAATAATTCAACCTCCTCATTGAAATGGAATGATTATTATATGATTGTCAAAAAAAGAAGCGGAGATTTAGTCTTTAGTTATGAAACTGCAGCTTCAACAGGTCTTTATGCCTGTAAATTTGATGTTTCAGGAAAAGAAACTCACAAGATGAAATTTTGCTTTCATGATATTTTTAAAACAGATGAAATTGAAGATGTTTATTTGTTTGATAAATCGATGCTCAAGGCTTTTCATTTAGTATACAGCAAAAATTAAGCAATTCAACTATTTTTAGGAAAAAGAATACCCGGCTTATCTTCTGAGACTGTTTAATTAATGAAGGTTGTCTTATGAGACAGCCTTCTTTAATTCTGTTCTTTTATTGATGTAATCGGAAGGGAGCTTTCCGGTCTGTTTTTTAAAAGCCTTATAAAAACTTGTTCGGTTATTGAATCCGGATTCATAGGCAACTGTTTCGATGGTCAGGTTCTTTTTATTAAAATCATTCAATAAGTTGATGGCCGTTTTTATCCGCATGGCATTGATATAATCAGGGAATGAGCTGTTTAATTTGCTGTTTAAAATCATAGAAAGGGTCGCCGGCAACAGGTTCAATTCTTTCGCCATTTCAGTCAATGTATATTCCATCCTTAGATACGGCTTTTTCGATTCCATAAGCCTCTGTATCCCAATACAGATCTGTTCCGCCTTTTCATCATTGATTTTCAGGCCAGCATATTTTGTTGTTTTTCCGTAGCTCATTTTAAATGGGGCATCGGTTTCATGAAACAGCTGTGTGGAGCGGGTCATTCTGAAGAATATGTAAAGAAAGAATATCTGACCAAATACAGGCATATAAAGTATAATATATTCCAGGTCAAATCTGAATATAAAAGGTATGAATGCCAGTAATTGAAGGCTTAACATAACCCAAAGCAATTCCTTAATTTTGGAATTGGAATCTTTAATCCTATATTCTTTTCGGATTAAATAGATGTTTGCTGCAACTGTATATAGGCATATAGTCATATTGCAGAGCATTCCAATAATTGTCATTTTGCCTTGTTGTGCTAAATGAATCGTATTCTCCGACCAAATGGGACTTACAATACATAAAACTATGAACGGCAGGTAAAGAAATGAAGGAATAAAGTAAACCCAAATATATTTCGAATTATTCGTTTTAGAAGTTCGAAGGCTATTTGTAAACAATATCAGGTAAGCACCCCACGATATATTCAACAACATGGCGGAATGATAAAGCAGGATATTCCCATTCCCGGTAAATATGCTGATGTTATCCAGGATGGCAATGCAGGCGGCAAAAAACATAAAACCTAACCAAAGATAGGAGGGCTGTTTTGTTGCCTTTATCCAGCTCAGGATAGTTATCAGGGTTAAATTAAAGATAGCTGTGGCCGAAATAATTACTACTAAATTTTCGTTCATAGCTAAATAATTTAATGACTTAATTGATTATTAATAGATGCGAAAAAACAATAATCGTGCAAATATAACAAATTTATGTAACATATTATTTGATAGTATATGAAGACTTTAATTTATTGGATAACTGTTGTTTTCAGCAAGTGGGGACCTGATATCAAATGCAGGGTTATTATTTGGCTATTTGTGGAATGGAGATGTCATTAGGCGGCTTGAAGCAATTAATGTAATTTTTCGCAAGTTTAGTTTACCATGCGATTTATTACTTCAAGTGCGGTTGCCCCTCTCAACTAATAAAAACCAGTTAATGTTTCCGATGCCAGGAATGATTCCGTTGAGGCTATGTTGAATAATCTGTCTCAAATTAAGCAGTTTAAACTCATAAGAACTCATTGAACAGGGATACTGTTTTTCGATTTATACTTAAATGTGATCCATTTATTTTGATATCTTTTAAATGCTGTTTGTGCTTTTAAGTGATTAAACTTTTATGTTACAAGAATTGATGTTTTTTATACTTGTCTAACCTGAAATAATAAATAGAAAGTTCTGTAGAATATTTTACGTTAAACAGGCAAGTTGAGTATAAAAAACAAGGCGGAATAGATAAAAAAGATTAATATAGTTCAATAATAGGCCAATAAAAGAAAAAGTAAGTTATTGTTTAGGGGATTATAATTCAATAAATTATCATAAGTTGGATTTGTGAAAAGAAATAATATATTGCTATGTGGCAATAAGAGTAATTTAGTGTAGTATAAAATGCCACACGTATTCTTCTGGTTGCTTATCTGACAACAATAATATTTTAATTATTCTGATTTTCAAACTGATTACTCCCTGTCTTGACTCAATTGTACTCCTGTTTGTAATTTTTTTCCGTATTAAAAGTCATGACTATAAAATCCTGTGTAGAAAAATTACTACAACCCGGAAACAATTGCTACTGCCAGCTATATGTATTGTTGTATTAATTTTATACATATATTTGTCATATCAAAATACAAACAATCATACTTGTTGTCAATTATTATTATTCACTCTTTTAAAAATCAAACGTCATGAAAACACTAAAAATCGATTCATTTGTAAAAACTGTTTCTATTCTTTTTTCAACTTATATGATCGTTTTGATGACAGTTATAATGATTTTGCATAAATAAGAAATTATCGGCACTGACATCTGTTTTGTAGATGTAAATCTAAATTCAAGTATTATTTCCACTTTTAAAATTCAAGCATATGAAAACTATAAACATAAAATCTTTTGTAAAGACCGTTTCTATACTTTTTTCAAGTTATATGTTGGTTTTAATAGCACTTGTAATCATATTACAAAAATAAACAAGAGTCACAGGTGATTTTTGTTTCTATTATAAAAAATTTCTCGTTTAATTTAAATTCTCCTAAATTCAAACAATATGAGCACAACAAAATTAACTTCGTATGTTGGAATAATTTCCATTCTTTTCACAAGTTACATGGTTGTTCTTCTTGTTTTGGTGAGCATCTTTAAATAAAGAATGTTGGAATAAGCGTCTTTACCAGACATAAGATTCAAAGTTCATCTCAATATTCTTTCCGGTTGGTCTCTTTAATCCGGCTAATTCCAGGGTTATACAAAATTAATCCTCGGGTAAAATACCAATCACACTATTAATCAGGAAATTCTCCTTCAGATCCCGTTCAGATTTGTAGGAGAATTTTTTTTGTAGTTCAGTGACGGCGGATCTTCAAGTGATCCGTCATTAAAGCTCTCAGATGCATTAAAAGAAAAACCCCTCTCTATCCGAAGATAAAGAGGGGTTTTTGGGTACCCAGAGCCGGGATCGAACCGGCATGGAAGTGAATCCACTGGTGTTTGAGACCAGCGCGTCTACCAATTCCGCCATCTGGGCGATTGCACTGCAAAAGTAAGATAATTTTTGCAATTTCCAAACAGTAAACCTGTTTAAATTTACAATTTACAATTTACAATTTACAAATTGCATGCTATAAAGCAATTGACTGTTTTTAGACTTTTAAAATATATTTAAAAAAGGCTGGAATCCAGTATTTTTTGCTATTCCGATTTGCGTTTAGCCACGTAATCATTGCGTTTTCCGGCAAAGATATCGTATTTGCAATACCAACAATCGAGTGCCCCGTTCAATAAACGGATCCGTTCGGTCGGTTTAAAACCTATTTTATCCAGGCATTCTTCGTGCGAGCTGATCACCCAGGCAGAATTCCCTGCAAATTTATGTTTGATGGTCGTACCCAGTGCAGCGTATAATCCGTAGATATCATCCGAGGTGATACGTTCTCCATATGGAGGATTGGTTACAATCATACAGTTTTCAGCAGGTGCTTCAAGTTTCTGGACCGGCATAACCTGTAACTCGATATACTTGCTCAGACCGGTGCTCTTTACATTCTGTTCGGCGATTTTAATGGCATGGGGCGAATTGTCCGATCCGTAGATTTTAAAGTCAAACGGACGTTCATACGCATCGTCATTGTACAGGGTGTCGAAAAGCTCTTCGTCGAAGTCATTCCATTTCTCGAAAGCAAATGAAGAACGGTAGATGCCGGGTGGTATGTTCAATGCAATCAGCGCGGCTTCTATCAGCAGTGTTCCCGATCCGCACATAGGATCAACGAAGTTGGACTGGCCACTCCAACCTGCCAGTAGGAGCATTCCTGCTGCCAGGGCTTCATTCAGGGGTGCTTCGGTCTGTGCAACACGATATCCGCGTTTGTGCAGTGATTCGCCTGAGCTATCGAGAGACAGGGTACAACGGTGTTCGGCGATGTGGATGTTGATCATCAGTTGCGCACCATCCAAACGTACCGAAGGACGGCGATCGAAGCGTTCGGTAAACCAATCGGCTATGGCATCCTTCACACGATAGGCTACGAATTTGGAATGACGGAATACTTCTGAAAATACCGTTGAGTCGATGACGAAAGTGCTGTCAACAGCCATGTAATCACTCCAGTTGATATTCTTTACCGCTTCATACACTTCATCCGGGTTGGTAGCATCAAACGACAGTATCGGTTTGAGGATACGTGAGGCCGTCCGGCAGCACAAATTGGCTTTATACATTAAGGCTTTATCGCCGGTAAAACTAACCGCTCTCCGCTGGATCTGCACATTGTTGGCACCGATATTTACTAATTCAGTGGCCAGTACTTCTTCCAATCCCCGGAAGGTTTTTGCTAACATTTCAAATTCCATATATTCTTTTTTCTATTGTCTGATGTCTAATGACTAATGTCTGATGTCTAATGTCCGATTATTTTGTTGCTTTTTTAAATTGAGCCAGTTTAGCGCCTGCAGGGACATCGGTATCCACCCACATGTTCCCTCCAATAACAGCACCATCGCCTACAAAGATCCGTCCTAAAATGGTGGTGTTGGAATAAATAATGACGTTGTTCCCAATGCAAGGGTGGCGGTCGATGCCTTTAATCGGATTCCCGTGTTCATCGGATGGGAAGCTGCGGGCTCCCAGTGTTACTCCCTGGTACATTTTTACATTGTTGCCAATGATGGCCGTTTCGCCGATTACAACCCCGGTTCCATGGTCGATGGTAAAGTATTCGCCTATTGTTGCCCCGGGATGAATGTCAATGCCGGTCTCTGAATGTGCCATTTCGGTAATGATACGTGGTATCAGGGGCACGTCCAGTTTCAGGAGTGCATGTGCAATCCGGTAATTACTGATAGCCCGTATGCTGGGATAGCAGAAAATCACCTCTCCGAAGCTCTTGGCGGCAGGATCGCCATTGTAAGCGGCAATCACGTCAGTATGGAGCCTTTCGCGAATACCGGGCAGCTGTACTATGAATTCGGTGGCTATGCGTTTGCCTGTAAGTTCTATGTTTTCGTCTTTTTCGGTTACGGATTGGTTGCTGAAACAGATGCCGGCTTTTATTTGTTGCGAAAGCAAGGTGTGCAATTTGTCTATATTAACCCCTATATGATTGATCATGGTCTGTTCATTGACAGCCGAATCGCCGAAGTATCCCGGAAACAGGATAGAACGGGCAAGTTGAACTACTTCCTTTAATACATCGGTGGAGGGCATAGCATCATTGCTGCCCTGTTCATGACAAACATCTTTAAAACCCTCCAGTTGCGAAAGTTTTTTTATCGTGTCTAATAAATCATTCTCCATTTTTGAAAATATAGTGTGTTTAAACCAGAAATCTGTTGCCGGAAAAATACTGGAACGGCTTTTTAATCGTTTATCCTTTATAAAGACGGATTATCGCCTACGCTTTGATATTTAGCGTGTTTAATCCCTTTAATGCATTCTGAAAACGTTGATTGCCAATCCCATCTACAATAACATAAGGTTTTCCGGTTTGTTCAATTTCTTTTTTATACCAATTAAAGAAAAAATCCCTGTCCTCACCATGTTCACGAACAGGGTCAGGTTCCCAGGGCAAGTCGGGCAGGCAAAGTAAGTATAAATCGAAAAAACCTGTATTTAATTGTTCAGTTACAAAGTCGGGTACACGTCCAAAACGATAGGAAAACCATACTTTAGTAATGATAAGTTCTGTATCAAAAAAGACGTATTGAGTTGTTGATGGTTGGTTATCTATTTCCTGTTCCTGTTCAATTTGTTTGCGTGCAATCGTACATATGTCATCGTAGGTGTAGGGTCCTGTTAAGTGTTCAACATATTCACGTGCGTATTCCGGAACCCAGGGTGCCTTGAAATAATCAGCCAACTGTTTTGCCAACATAGTTTTTCCTGTCGATTCAGGTCCAAGAATAGCAATTTTCAACATCATTGTAAATTCGGAAGCAGTATAGGTGTAACGAAAGGACTCTAGTAACAGGTCAAAAGTCAAAGGATCCTGTATTTACATGAATCCACTGTTTAATGGTTCAAAAAAATATAATTACCTTTGGCAAAAAAATATGCGCAAATTTACGACAATTATTCTGCTTTGGAGTACTTTTTCAATATTTAGTACAAATGTTACGGCACAAAATGCAGATATAGAACTATTAAGAAGCATAAACAAGAATTCTTCCACCGGTTTGAGGAATTATTCCCTGTTTATTTCAAATACAACTACGGTAGTTGCCGTTTCCACCCCACTCGTCATGGGGGTTGTGGCGTTGATTGAAAAGAATGACGATTTACTAAAAAATGCACTGTATGTCGGAGTGAGCCTTGGCGTGGATGGGGTGATCACTTATTCGATGAAAGAACTGATTAAAAGACCCAGGCCGTATGTGACTTATCCGGATATAACCGGCTATCAAACCGAGACTTCCTTGTCTTTCCCTTCCGGGCACACTTCCCTTGCTTTTGCCACTGCAACTTCCCTGAGTATTAAGTACCCGAAATGGTATGTCATTGCCCCATCCTATTTCTGGGCTTGCTCGGTAGGCTATTCGCGCATGAACCTGGGCATGCATTATCCGTCGGATGTATTGGCAGGCGCTATTGTAGGCAGTGGCAGTGCTTATGTCACTTATCTGGTCAATAACTGGTTCTGGAAAAAGAACCAGAATAAAAAGCTGATAGGCTTGCAGGCTTATTTGTAAATTGTAAGGTACTAAATTATCCCAATCTTAATATTAACAAGAAGAACAATTTAATATCTCAAGGGTTTGATTAGTTGATTGAGTTAATTAAGTTGATTTGTTAACTCATTCAGCTTAATCAACTCTGTTAACGTAATCAACTCAATCAACTTAATCAACTCAATCAACTCAATCAACAAATTAACCAATCAACCAATCAACCAATCAACTCCTTAAGACAAACCCTTATTTTTGTTTTATACCCTTCGTAGAAAACCGTAATCACCTAAATAATACCCTTATTCCCTAATTATCTCACTGTATATCTGCAATATAATAAGGGAATAAGGGCAGGTTCTGAGGTAGCTGGATTTTCTACTAAGCGAACAAATACAAAAGACAAATAAGGGTTTGAAGAGAAGAAGTTTGAAGTCCCGAAAAATCGGGATGTCGAATACTCCATTTGAAAGGTCCCGAAAAAACGGGATGTCGAATACTCCATTTGAAAGGTTCCGCGTTCCGTGTTCCGCGTTGCTGGGATTGAAGCATTCTGCAATTGGAATAGGAACTAAAAGAAGTGCCGTCACTATTAATGTAAACCAATCAACTCAATCAACTCAATCAACAAATTAACCAATCAACATAATCAACAAATTAACAAATCAACCTCTTAAGATAAAACCTTATTTTTTTGTTCAACCTTAGTAGCCGGATTGCCTCCCCTAAACCGAACCTTATTCTTTGATTGATTGTCTACGGATAAAAGTCCACTCAAAGAATAAGGTTTAATATTAGGGATCAACATTGCTACTAAGGTTACAAAAAAAATGATAAGGTTTTAATATTATAACATATATAAAATCAACAAGTTGTATTGTGTATTTGTAAAACAAGTCATTCATTATTGCATAAAAGGAACTAATTTACTAAAAAGGTTTCTCACTCCTATTTTATAGTATAGTAGGGTTTAAGAGAAAACAGTATGAAGTTTGAGTTGATTGAGTTAATTGAGTTGATTAAGTTAATTAAGTTGATTGAGTTGATTGAGCTGAATGAGTTATTATTCCAATTGCAGAATGTTTCAATCCCAGCAACGCAGAACGCGGAACACAGAACGCGGAACGTTTATATACATGAACCACGACCAGGTTATACATTTATTTAATTTTGATAGGATTTCATGTAGCTATCTTGTTGTATGCCAGCTTAGTTTAAGAAATACTTATATATATCACAGATGTTTATAGGAAGATTCAACAGAACACACCAATTTTGTAACGTCATTCCAACTCACTGAATGACGTTACGCGATGGCAAAAACGCTGTACATACAAACTGATGCAAATACTGCAAACCTGGCGGAATTACTCCTGCAGCAGATAGCCTTTCTCAAAAACGAGATAAGCAGTCTAAATGCATCAGTTAGCCGGTTATCCCCACTCGGAACTTATCAGCTACTCTCGGAAGAGGAAACTGCTGCTATCCTGAATATCCACAAAAACACCCTAATGATGCTTCGCAATGAACAGCAAATTCATTTCCATAAAATCAAAGGAAGGATACTCTATAGTGTGGAAGATATCAGGGAGTTTGAAGAAAGATGCCGGCATGCCTAAACTTCGTAAACCTTTCGTAAACCTTCAGTAAACCTTTTGTCGTCCGAGACTAACTTTTCCAAAGTTTGGAACTTTGGAAAAGTTCAATCGCTAAATGGATAACCAACTTCTAATATTATCGATAATTACAATACTAAATATAAAATTAATAAAAAAATTGTTCCTATATTTGCAAGGTTAAAATTCACAACAGAATGGATATCAAAAATCGCATAGAAGGTGAAGTTTATTTTGTTACCAACACGGTAGTGGATTGGGTGGATATATTTACACGCCCTATTTACAGACATATTATCATTGAATCGTTGGAGTACTGTCAAAAAGAAAAGGGACTGATTATCTATGCCTGGGTATTGATGACGAACCACATGCATATGATTGCCGGAACCAGTGGAGAAAACAAAATCTCGGATATATTACGGGACTTTAAAAAATTCACAAGTAAAAAGATCCTTCAGACTTTGCTGGTTGAAAGTGGGGAGAGTAGCCGGGAATGGATGTTGAACCGTTTTGAATATGCCGGTAAGAATGATAAGAAAATAACAAATTACAAGTTCTGACAGGAAGGGAAAGATGCATAGGAGATTTATCTGAACGATTATTTCAACCAGAAACTGAAATCTATCCACCATAACCCTGTGAAAGCAGAGTTTGTAAACCGCGAAGAAGATTACCGGTACAGTTCTGCTATCGATTGGGCTGGCGGGAAAGGGTTGCTTGAGGTGACTTTGGTTTGAAAGAAAGAGTTTAGCGGATTTCAAATCCTTATAATACAAATAGTTGGGATTGCAAATCCCAACGACAAGCATGAACATTTGTACATTTAATTAAGAGAGTATATATCCGGAGGGACGGGGGAAGTTTTAGGTGCTTATAATTTGGCAATGTCTTTAAAGAATAACTTCTTGGGAAAACCCGAAGTCTATAATGGTATGAATCAAGATCTACCTTCATTACTAAAAGGTAGAAAAGGTATTATCTTCTTTGAAGGGTTTATAGAAGATGGGTCTCGTACTAATCAGGCAAGACATATTGACTTATGGAATGGTACAGATATAAGAGCTCCCTATAATAGCCAAATGATGGATTCAAAAACAATTTGGTTTTGGCCTATAAAATAAATTTGAATTGTATGAAAAAAATTATTTTATATTTTATTGTTATGGTACTTTGTAAATTTGGTCAATGTCAAGTACCTAGTAAAAATGACATTAAAGGGTCATGGATTAATCTATCTATTACTGAGTATTATGAATCTAATAAGCAGCATGCTTGCGACATTAATTATTTTGATAATGATAAGTTTATACCATTATATTTATCATTCGAAAACAAAGACCAAGTAAAAATTACTAATAGAATTGAGCAAACAATCTTTACGTATAAAGTGAATTATACCAAACCCGATTCCATCTTTATTTACAGAGGGGAAAATATTTACAGCATTTATGTATTAAAAGATACACTTAAATTAATGCATAATCAGAATGTTATTTCGTTTAAAAAAGTATCTGATAACTATTCAACAGATGTATTTGGTGAATATATTAAAGGAGTAATTTTTAAAAAGCATGAGAATTATTTGAACAGTTCTTTTAAAGAAAGCCATGTCTATAATAATATACTGATTAGCAGAGCCAATTTTAAAGATAAGATAATGGAAATATTCAAGTGTGATCATGTTGATTTTGTTCAATTAGGTTCTTTTAAATTTAAAAACACTTGTTTGCCAGAGATTGCATTATATTACGATAATAGTAAAAAAAGGGAGAGACCTCGAGTGATTGGTATTCTAATAGAAAACGATGAAATTAATTTTATTGATGAATCAGGGATTAATGTCTTAATAATTAAGTCAAATTAAAGTCCGACATGTGTCAGATGTGGCGATAGCCAATTGTAATGTATCAGTAATGTAT
>JAQTUE010000041.1 GCA_028710415.1 Paludibacter sp.
GGCTTGCCCAGTGTGTTTTGATGGGCTTGAAATTGACGAGGTAGGTAATAGAATGTATTGCCAGAAGCATGGAGAATTTGTAACCCCAACGTTTGACATAAGGGGCGCCGTTAGGCGTCCCGCTTGAATGAGGGGTTGGGGGAATGATTATGAAAGAAAGCCAATTGGTAAACTCTCTTTATTCGACATGTCAGCAACAGCAAGGACGTATTGAGTTTGCACCTGAACCTTCCATGGTTTTTTGCTCTTGTCATTATGCATTACCTCAAGTAGAGAAAAAGCTCCAAGGTTCTCAAATGAGTGGCAAAGAAGAAAGTTTTGCTCTTGGAACAGATAGAGATAGCCATCAAACATTACGAGAAGCTCTTGAGGAAGAGATTTTGGCAAGAGGACTGCATAGGATTTACTCATGATTGCCCCAACGTTTGACATAAGGGGCGGCGAAGCAGTCCCGCTTGATGGATGGGTTAGGGGGTTGTATTTATACGCATGGTGATTGTGTCCGTTGGTGAAACTGGCGGTAATAGACTTGCAAGTACGTAGTCACCAGTAGTATATGTGCAATGCGTAGGCTGATACGCCTAGATTACAAGAGTGGCTGTTTGAGGAATGCCATTTGAGACAGAGTTCAGCACTGGCGCACATATAATAAATATAATTCTTGCCGAGGCATATAATTGCCTCATGTAAAAACTACGAAGGTAGTGACGGTATTAATGAATTAACATGAAGGCTGGAATTATATTTTATAACTAACATGGCGAAAGCCTACCGAGCAGACCTGTTTACTAGTGGAAATGGCAATGGGTGCAAAAGCATAGTCCGTATGCGCCGCAGGTGAAGGAGTATCTAGTATGGCTGCTAGGAAAGACTAGCGCATAATTTTAATTATTAGCGACTACTCGCGGAGATAATGATGGATGAACTGAAACTTGTACTAGATATTATTAAATCATTGCCAGAGATGGCAATATGGGCATTAGTGATACTCTATGCCTATAAAATCACAATCATAGGTTCTGTTTATGCGGTAATCAGATTTGTTACATTGAAACTTCATGATTATTTAGTTACCAAAAAAGCAGATATTCCAAAAGTTCAAGAAATCAATTTTGCGGACATTTTTAATGGCATTGTAGTCAGAGGTGATGAGCCTATGGCATCACTTACAAGGCAAATTAGAAGAATCCAGGGTGTGGTAAGTGGAGAAACAACTCCAACTCAAATTAATACAAGTCAATTTAATGACTTGCAAAATATTGCTGCATCTCGAACATGTTATTCGCGTGAAATATTTATTACAAAAGTAGATGTAGATTGGTTGCGTGATGCTATTGATGAAAAGCTAGAGAAAGATGCTAAAAATGGTTGATAACACTAAAATAGTGATATCTGCTAAACGTAAGCCACCAAATGCAGGTAAGGGCAGAGCTAAAGGCTCTATGAATAAAGTTACTCGTCAATTTAAAGAAACAGTTTCTTTATTGCTTGAGGATAACGCTGAAAACGTAGCTAAATGGCTAAAGAATGTTGCGGAAGGTGACGCTGTTAATGAGATTAAGCCTGATCCTTACAAAGCATTAGACATGCTGGCTAAGCTGGCTGAGTACGCTACACCTAAACTGGCAAGGACAGAGGTTTCAGGAACCCCAGACGGCGCACCTATCCAACATGCTGTGCAATTTACAGTGGTTGACCCTAAAGATAAATGATTAATGTTGAAGTTCCACGTAAGCTAAAACCATTACTATACCCAAAACGATATAAAGGATTATATGGTGGGCGAGGTGGTGCTAAGTCACACTTCTTTGCCGAGCAAGTAGTATTACAGGCATACATGAAAACAATGCGGATTGTATGCATTCGTGAAGTTCAAAACTCAATTAAAGATTCAGTTAAACAATTATTAGTTGATAAGATAGAAAAGTACAAGCTACATCAATTCTTTGAGATACTAGAATCTGAAATACGCGGCATAAATGGAAGTATCATTGTATTTAAGGGCATGCAATCTTATAACGCTAGTAATATTAAATCGCTAGAAGGCTTTGATATTGCATGGGTAGAAGAGGCTCAAACACTTAGTCAGCACTCATTAGACCTTTTAAGGCCTACAATTCGCAAAGAGGATAAATCAGCAGGCACCGAGTCAGAATTATGGTTTAGCTGGAATCCAAGATACAAGACTGATGCAGTAGATAAATTCTTTAGAAAGTCACCACCTGATGATGCTATAAGTATTATGGTGAACTGGTATGATAATCCTTGGTTCCCTGATGTGCTTCGCAAAGAGATGCTGCACGACTTTGATGTGGATGCAGATAAAGCTGAACATATCTGGAATGGTGCTTATGGTGCTAGTCAAGGAGCGATTCTAGCTAGGTGGGTTGGCAATGCAGAGCGTGAGAATAGACTGCACAATGAAGTTGAATATGACTTTGATGGACATACAATTGAAGTATCTAGTGACTTGGGTTTTAGGGATACAGCTTCATTCTGGTATTGGCAACGCACTTTAGGGGGATTTAAAGTATTGAAGTATGAGGGCGACACTGGACTAGATGCGGATGACTGGATACCGCGCATACATCAAAGTGTATTAGAATTAGGATGCAGAAAGCCGCCTAAGATATGGCTACCTCATGACGCTAGAGCTAAGACATTCCAAAGTAAGCATACTACTATTGAGAAGTTCGCTGAAAAGTTCGGCGCCGGTAATGTTCAGATAGTGCCAATTAGCAAGAAGCTAGACCAGATTGAAGCGGCTAGAACAGTGATACAGCGATGCGAGTTTAACCGCGATTTGTGTGAAGATGGATTAGATGGCCTTCGTGCTTGGGAGTTTTCATACAATGATGACAGCGGAGTATTTAGCCGTGAGCCAGTGCATAACTGGGCAAGTCACCCTAGCGATGCGTTCGCTTATGGTTGCCAGGTAATGATGGAGGTAGAGCCATCCAAGCAACTAGACGAGCCTAATTATGCAGTAACAGCCAAAGACGGCTATATCCAAACAATCCCACTTAATGACCTATGGAAAGAATCACCAAAAAGGAGTAACAGAATATGATTACAGTTGATATGATTAAAAAACATTTACCTGATGACATTGATGTGCGTGATGTTTCTGAGGGTAGAATGATTAACATGGATGCTAAATCTTTTATTTGCTCTTTCCCTGAAAAATACAATATTGGTACTGATGAAAAACATACGGCTTTCGCTGTTGTTGTATCTGGCTTGGATTATGTTTCATGCAAAAGCGAAAATGAACTCGACGACCTAATTAAATCAAGGTGTGAAATAGCTTATAAAATAGGCTTAGAACATCATAAAAAATACATTAAAAGAGAAAAATAGTTAATAATTGCTTGTAAAAATAAAATATAGTATATTATTGTAACAATTTAATAGTTTTTGCAACGCTGTGAAGCGCCCCGAAAGGATACAAAATGGCAGGTGTTATAAATTCATATGCTAAGTCTGGAGAGGTTAAATCAGCCGCTCCATTAAATGCAACTACAACCAGTACAGGCGACTGGACTCTAAAAGATTCTCCATCAACCACAATTCAGGCCATAGTAGTAGGTACCGGCACTGTAACAGCAACAATTGTGATTGATTGCTCAAATGATGGTATATATGCTTGCACAACTCCACTCGCAAGCATCGGATTAAACGGAACAACATCATCAAGTGACGGATTTACCACTAACGCACCGTGGAAGTATTTTAGATACCGTGTTACTGCTATCAGCGGAACTGGTGCAACTGTTAACGTAAATTACGGAGTTTAATATGTCAGTTACCACGATTCCTACAACTTCCGGTGTTCCTGATACAAGTGATCATGTAGCAAGTACAACTCCAAAAGTAATGGTTACTGGAGATATTATATTTAACACTATCGGCGATGTTCTTGTTTATGCAATGCTATCTGAATGCTATACAGCAAATGATGCAACAGCCTCAACAATACAGTACTCAGTAACAAACAATACCACAACAACAAGCCAGACAATTTCGGCGGCATCAGCATCATTAGCAAATGCGGCTAAAGGAGTTAGTACATTGACGCAATTAGGCGCATTAACCAATGCTCCAGCGATATCAAATGCATCAGGTGTTGGGGCATTTCCATGGGGTGCTATTCGTGTTGCTGGTAATAGCAGTATTAAAACCGTGATTGGCGTTGGTTCAACAACCGGCACATGGAAACATTATGTGCGCTGGGAACCTCTTGAAAATGGCGCATATATTACAGCGGCGTTTTAATAATGGCTGAACAGTTAGAAATATCAAGTGATGTTCAATATTACTTGAACCATATCTCATCTTATGAGCGCGAGTTTACTAAGTGGGAATCTCGCGTTACGCGCATTTTAAAGCGTTATCGTGACGACACAAGAACATCGCAAGACACTGGATCACGGTTTAATATTCTATGGTCTAATGTTCAAATATTAAAATCCGCTACATTCGCACGACTACCTAAGCCAGATGTATCGCGTAGATTCCGCGACAATGATGATGTAGGCCGTGTTGCCTCACTAATCCTAGAGCGTGCTCTTGACTATGAAATCTCACATTACACTAATTATAGAGAAAGCTTAACTAGTTCTATCTATGATAGGTTCTTAGGTGGGCGCGGTACGTCTTGGGTGCGTTATGAGCCTAAGTTCAAGCCTATGCAAACCGATGACTTGCAGGTTACAGACGACACAGAACAAGAATATGAAGAAGGTGAGAACCCAGACCAGCCTGACGAAGAATTAGATTATGAGTGCGCTCCAACTGATTATGTCCACTGGAAAGACTTTGGTCATAATGTAGCACGTACATGGGAAGAAACTAGTATCGTATGGCGTAAAGTCTATATGACGCGATCAATGTTGATTGAAAGATTCGGTGAAGAATTAGGTAAGAAAGTTCCACTAGATTCACAACCTGATGAAATGAAGAATGCGACTAAAGAAGGCGTGGATAAACGCGCTTTAGTCTATGAGATTTGGGATAAAGAAAAAGGCATAGCAATTTGGCTATCTAAGTCTTCCGGTGAAGTATTAGACGAGAAAGACGACCCACTTGAGCTAGAAGGATTCTATCCTTGCCCTAAACCATTATTCGCAACAATTACCAATGAGTCATTAGTTCCTATTCCTGACTTTGCGCTCTATCAAGACCAAGCGAACAGTCTAGACGTGTTATCTGATCGCATTGATGGCCTTGTTAAAGCGTTGCAAGTTAAAGGCGTTTATGATGCTGGCACGCCTGAATTATCTAGACTATTCACCGAGGGTGAGAATAATAGTTTGATCCCAGTTAAAAACTGGAATGCATTTGCTGAGAAGCAAGGGCTAAAAGGCGCGATTGATTTAGTTGATATTCAGCCAATAGCCCAAGCATTAATAAATGCGTATCAAGCATTCGAACAGGTAAAGAGCCAAGTTTATGACATTACAGGTATATCTGATATTGTTCGCGGTCAATCAGTCGCTAGTGAAACGGCTACGGCACAGCAGATCAAAGGTCAATACGCTTCATTAAGGCTTAAGGCTTACCAAGATGACGTAGCTAGATTTGCAACGCATCTTATTCAACTTAAAGCACAAATTATATGCAAGCATTTCGACCCACAGACAATATTGATGATTGCAGCTGTAGATCAGTTATCTGATGTTGATAAACAGTTAGTACCTCAAGCAATAGAACTATTACGCAATGAACCAATGCGCTCTTTCCGTATCGAGATTAGCACTGATTCAATGATTAACATGGATGAAGCGCAAGAAAAGCAGGATAGAGTAGAGTTTCTAGGGGCTGTGAGTGGTTATCTTGAGAAAGCCGTCCAAGCATCTCAAACAGCACCTCAAATCGTTCCATTGCTGCTAGACTTGCTTAAATTCGGTGTAACTGGCTATAAGGTTGGTAAAGCTATCGAAGGTCAAATTGACCAAACAGCAGAAATGTTGAAAAAAGAAATGGAACAGAAAGCGCAACAACCTCCACCGCCTGACCCTGAACAGATGAAAATGCAAGCACAACAACAATCTGAACAGATGAAGCAACAAGCAGAGAATCAACGATTCCAAGCACAACAACAAGCGGAAACGCAGAAACATACGCTAGAAATGCAACAAGAACAGCAAATGGCAATGTTTGATGCTAAAATACAAGCAGAAGCTGACCAGCGCAAGCTAGACCATGAAGCTATGTTACACCATCAAGAAATGATGATGACACAAATGCAAGAGCGGTGGTCTCAGGAACAAGATGCGAGATTGAAGATTATTTTGGCTGAAATATCAGCAAATGCAACAGTTAATGCGGCGCAAATAAGTGCAGCTAATCAAGCAGAACAAGGTGCAGAAAATGGCTAGTGAAGCTGGTAAGGGCGATAAACGTAGAAAAGGCGATAATCAAGCATTTGATAGCAATTATGACTTGGCGTTTGGCAATAAGAAGCCAACGCGAGGCTCATTTATTTGGGATTCTTCGCAGGGGAAGATGGTTTCAAAAGATGAGTATTATGCCAATCAGCAGAAGTCAGATTCTCATATGATTATTGCAGATATTCAGCCATATCAATCACAGATTACTGGTGAAATGATTATGAGCCGCTCTAAACACCGTGAACACTTACGGAAGCATGGCATGATTGAAGTGGGGAATGAGGTTAAGCATATGATAAATATGAAACCAGAACAAAAGAAAGATAATTTAAAAGAGCAAATCGCTCGTCAAATTTATGATAAATTTAGATAAAAGGAGTAAATTATGGCTTTAGCAAAACAATTAATGGGGGTTGGCTTTTCTGGTAGTCAAGCTGGCGCGATTGGTGGTACATATACAACTTATGCCGCCGCTGGTAGTACACAAGCAGACGCTACTACTATCGGTGCAGGTTTGAGCATTATTACCGCTGCTGATGGCACGAAAGGTGTTATTTTAACTGGTCAAGTCGGTGATAGCGTTGAAGTGTTCAACAATTCAGGCTCAACACTTAAAGTGTATCCAGATAGCGGTGCGGCGATTGCAGTGCCAGGTACAGGTTTAGGTACAGCGAATGCGTCTTATGCTCACACAACATACGCTGTTGTTTGGTATACTAAGATTACTAGCACGCAATGGCTGCCAGTTAAATCAGCATAGAATTAAAGCTGCCTCTTTAGGCTTATTAGCTAACCCCGTGAGGGGCTGCACTCGAAACGCAGAGGCGCGTTAGAGTAACGACTTGGAGTATATGATGGAAAGCGAAAACACGCAGATTACTTTGCGCGATAGCATTGCCGATGCAATGGATCAACACACGTCAGATGAAGTGGTCAATGAATCGAATCAGACTGATATTAAAACTGATGACCGCCCTCGTGATGAGATTGGCAGGTTTGCACCAAAACAAGAAGTTCAAGCGGAAGTTGCTCAAGAAGTAGCTGAAGCCCCTCAAGTAAAACCACGCCCATCATCATGGAAGAAAGACTATGATGAACACTGGACTAAGTTAGACCCAACTCTACAAGATTACATCTCACAGCGCGAATCTGATTATGCGCGTGGGGTTAGCACATACAAGCAAAACTGGGAAAATGCTGCGCCTATATACGAGGCAATGCAGCCTTTCATGCCAATTTTGCAAGAACACAACATCCAGCCACAACAATGGATTAGTAATCTAGGCAATGCTCACCGTACATTGGCGATGGGTAGCCCAGAAGAAAAAATCCAGATGTTTGCTAGGCTGGCTAATGATTATGGCGTAAATCTAGGTGCATTGACTGGTCAACAATACGACCCTCAATTTGGCATGATTACGCAAGAATTAAACTCCGTAAAGAACGAACTAAATCAGTTTAAGACTTTACGCGAGCAACAAGAACAAACCGCGTTGCAAAGTGAGATTGAGAAATTCTCTCAAGATGCACCGTATTTTGATGATGTTAGAGAAACTATGGCACAGCTCCTACAGAGCGGCGTAGTAGCCGACCTCAAATCGGCTTATGACAAAGCTATCCGATTGAATGATGATGTTTGGCAAAAGCAACAAACCGAGGCTCTACAGGCTAAGGCTCAGGCTAATGTTGAGCAGAAACATCAAAAGGTAGTAGAGGCTAAAGCTAAGGCTGTATCAGTACGCTCAAGTTCCCCTACAGGGATGGTGAATTCTGGTAACGGTAAAAAAGACTTACGTTCAACGGTAGCCGAATTGGTTAACCAACATTCAAATGAACGTGTTTAATTTATTTTACTTAAAAGGATTATATTATGGCATTCGCTAATAGCGCGGTGTCTGACATCATCGCAACCACGATTCAATCTCGTAGTGGTGAGCTTGCAGACAACGTAACACAAAACAACCCATTGCTTATGTATTTAAACAAGCGTGGGAATATTCGCACATTCTCTGGTGGTAACGTGATTTTAGAAGAAATCATGTACAACGATTCAACCACCAACAACACTAACTCATACTCTGGCTACGAAGTGTTGAACATTTCACCTAACAGCCCGATTAGCTCTGCACAATACGCCATTGCACAATATGCAAGTGCTGTGACTATTTCAGGTCTTGAGCTGTTGCAGAACAGCGGTAAAGAAGCAATCATTGATTTGATTGAAGGTCGTATCCGCATCGCTGAAGCGCAATTGAAAAACCGCATTGATACTGACTTGTATCTTGATGGTACTGGAAACGGTGGCAAGAACTTAACTGGTTTGGCTGCGGCTATTCCTGACGCTCCTACTTCTGGAACTTATGGCGGTATTGATCGTGCTACTTGGTCATTCTGGCAATCCAAGAAGTATTCAGGCGTAACAGATGGCGGTGCTGCTGTATCTGCTGCTAACATCATTCCATATATGACTAACCTTGCATTGCAATTAGTCCGCGGTACTGATAAAGCGGATTTGATTCTAGCTGATGCTAATTATTACAGCTTATATGCTAACGCATTGCAAGCAATTCAACGTATCACGTCTGAATCTGATGCAGGTTCAGGCTTTGCTACATTGAGTTTCTTTGGTGGCGGGACACAAGCCAAAGTGATCATGGGTGGTGGTAATGGTTCTCATGCTACGGCTAATCATATGTGGTTCTTAAATACAAATTACTTGCACTTCAGACCACATGCAGACCGTAACTTCGTGCCAATCGGTGGCGAACGTCAAGCAGTTAACCAAGACGCTATCGTTAAACTAATGGGTTGGGCTGGTAACTTAACTGTTTCTAACTCTAGCTTAAACGGCGTTTTAATTGCCTAATTACTAATAGAAAGGATATATCATGGCATATACAATTACCGACCATGAAGCAGGTTTTCTGCCGATTGGTAATATTGACAGTGGTGTTTTGACAGCTAGTGCAACATCGACTGGTTCAACCACTAAAATCCCTAGCCCTCCATTGGTATTAGGACAAATCGTGAAAGCGTTTGACCCTACTTATGGTATGGGTGAGTTTATATTGCTGGCAGGTGTAGCCTCTACAGCAATTGGCTCACTAGTGATTTACAACACAACAAGCTACACAACAACCCTTTGCCCTGTTACAGCTAATTTAGGTCAGCCTGTTGCAGTATCAATGGCAGCAAACACAGCAGCAACGACTTGGTCTTGGTATCAAATTGAAGGTGTTGCAGTCGTGGCTAAATCTACTGGTTTAGGTCTTGCTACAAACGTGGCAATTGCAGTAAACTCTACTGGTAAAGTTGGCACAAACGCATCAGGTAAACAGATTTTAGGCGCTCGTACTGCAAACAGTACAGTTTCTGCGACTACTACTGTACAATTGTTGCTCAATAGACCGCATCTCCAAGGTCGTGTAACTTAATTTAGTTTAGGTTATAGCCAATTCTCACGAGTTGGCTATTGCATCAACTAAAGGTGATTACTCACATGAAAATTGAAACAACCTGTAACACGTCAGACGAAGTATTGTTTAGCAATATCAAGATTAACAGTACAGACGATACTATTCCTTGGGTAAAACAAGCGCAAGCCCATGACGGACATGCCGTTATTGTCGGCGGTGGCGCAAGCATTGTCGAATGGATTGATGAAATCCGTATGCGTCAGGAAAATGGTCAGGTTATTTTTGCATTAAATGGCGCGGCAAAATGGCTAAAGCAAAATGGAATTACTGCTGAGTTTTGCGTAATTGTTGATGCTAGACAAAGTAATATTGATTTTATCGGATATGCTGACATTCATTTACTATCATCTCAATGTCATCCTGATTTGTTTGATAGCGACAATTCATTATATATAACATTATGGCATCAAGAATACCCTGACAATATGCCTGAGTTCGAGGCCGCATTACCTAGCGAACAGCCAGAGCATACACTAATTGGCGGTGGTACTACTGTTGGTCTATCTGCAATGGTGTTAGCTTATGCCCTTGGTTATCGCGCACTGCACCTGTACGGATACGATTCAAGCTATGCCGATGACAATCTACATGCTTACGAACAAAGCGACCCACAGCGCGTAGATTGTAATGTAACTGTAGCAGGAAAGACATTTAGAACTACTTTGGCAATGGCAAAGCAAGCTGAACTATTCCCAAAGTTATCCGACAGCCTGATTGACTTAGGCTGTACGATTACTATTCGCGGAGATGGTTTGCTACCTTGGACAAGTAAAATGTCTACTATGCCACCAGAAGAAATAACAGAGCAGGAAAAATATACACGGATGTGGTCACGTTCAGAGTATCGGCAAGCATCGCCTGGGGAAAATAGAGTTTCATTATTCCTACTAGCCGCCAAGCCTAAAGCCACCGATACCGTTATTGATTTTGGCGCAGGAACAGGTCGCGCTGCATTGCTTATTCACAGAAATAGTCCAAGCAAAGTATTAATGCTAGATTTTGCTGATAATTGCTTAGATGAAGAAGTGCGAGCTAATTTTAGCGACAATTTAAGATTCGGCATTGCAGACCTGACAAAACCAATTGCTCACCATGCTAAGTATGGCTATTGTACTGATGTGCTAGAGCATATACCGACTGATGATGTTGAAAAAGTCATCTTAAATGTGATGAATTCGGCTGATTCTGTGTTTTTTCAAATCAGCACAATTCAAGACACGATGGGCGTGTTAATTGGTCAACACTTGCACCTAACAGTAGATAATGCTGATTGGTGGAAGAATAAATTTGTTTCTCTTGGTTACACCGTCCAATGGGAATATGTAGATGAAATTTCGGTGATGTTTTTCATAACTCAACCACTTGAGGGAGAATAGTATGTTAGATTCAGATGTAGGCAATTCAATTTTACCGCATGTTAGATTTTACCAGAAAGAAGTAAAACACGAATTCAATACTGAAAAAGAAGGTCGCCCGATTTATTATATGGCTGATTTTGTTCGTATTGAGATCCCGGGCAATACATTCTCGATTATCGATACTTTTTCACATGAAGGCCATAAGCAGCAATTTCCTCAACAATGGGCGCGGTATCAGAACGAGAAGAAAGATTTAGGCGATGATGTAACAGGTACGATGTTGTCTGACTGGTCAATTTTGACCGCGGCACAGGTGCGCGAATTAAAGCATTATCATTTTTACACCGTTGAGCAAGTTGCACTGGCCTCTGACGCACAAATTAACACAATTACACCTATTGTCGGTATGAGTGGGTTTGCATTCCGTGAGAAGGCTCAAAACTATTTGAAACATGCTAAAGATTCTGCTATTGTTGATGCGCAATCAGAAGAGTTACGGAAACGTGACGCAGAGATTGAAGCATTAAAAGCACAAATGAATGAATTGATGGCTGCGGCTAATGAAAAGAAGCGCGGTAGACCAGCTAAGGAGCCTGAAAATGAATCAAATTGAGATGAGTTCAATAGACGTAACTAAAAAAATAGTAGCCATTGTTTTGTTTGGTCGCCCAACTCAAGTAAGCGGGTTTAGGGCTGGTGAGTATTTTCAAGTAACAATCGACCCTGCAATGGTTTCACCATCTGGTGAATATATCCGTTTTGGTAAAAATCAAGGTGATGAGATTATGGGGTGGCAGCGTGTTGATGCGTTGACTATTTTGGAAGTTCTCGGCGAATGGGATGGTGATGAGCCTCCTGATATGACAATAGGGGCTAACGGCGTAACTATGATAGCCGTTGAATAAACATGAAAACATTACTCCAAATAGTTCAATCCGCTAGTGCCGAAATGGGCTTAACTGTACCTACTCAAGTAGTAGGTAATACAGACACTCAAATTCAGCAGCTTTACTATCTTTTGAACGGTTTGGGGGATGATTTACGCCGTGAGTTCCCATGGGAGGCATTAAATAAATCTTATCGTTTCACCACGCAATTTTTGATTACTACTGGTAACGTCACGCTAAATAGCACAGTAGTGACAAACATACCAAGCACAGCTACATTATCATCAAATTATATGTTGTCTGGTGTTGGTATCAATCAAGATACTTATATATCAACTATTGATAGTCCAACTCAAGTCACATTGACACAGAATGCTAGTGCTAGTGGCACTGGTGTTGCATTGAACTTTGGACAGACCATTTACCCATTACCATCTGACTTTGATAGACAGATAGATCGCACGCATTACGACAAATCTAAACGATGGGAAATGCTCGGCCCTGAAACTCCGCAGCAATGGGAGTTCTTAAAATCCAGCTATATTTCAACTGGCCCACGCATTCGTTACCGTTTCAGCAATGGTAAGTTTGAAATGTGGCCTAATATAACAACGGCAGAATATCTAGGTTATGAATATGTTTCAAATGGATGGGTTAATAGCGCGGCAAGCGTAGCACAAAGCTCATTCTTAGCTGATACTGACACTTGCATATTCCCTGATAGATTGATGATTACAGGGCTTAAGATGAAGTTCTTTGAGGTTAAAGGATTTGATACTACTGGATTCTATCGTGATTACATGAACCAGTTGCAAATTGCAAAACCAAACGATGGCGGTTCACTTACATTAAGTATGGCACCTAAAGCATCTACAGTTCTCATTGGCTTTGAGAATATTCCTGATGGTTCTATTTATGGGCAGGGTTGATTATGGCTGACGATTATGCAAATAAACTTGCATTGGCATTGCAAGGAATACCACCAAGTCAAGGTGGATTAAATGCTACAAACTATCCAAATCAATGGGGATTAAGAGCATATAAAAATCCAGATGGTTCATATGGTGGGGAAATGATGCCAAAATGGACTGGATGGCAAGGTCTTATGCAAAATATAGCGTATCCAGATTCTGTATCTTCTGAATTATCAGTTGGTGACCAAAAAGGTGATTTCCCATCCATGGTTCCAACGACTACACCAGAGCAGCTTTCTAGGCTATTGTCATTAAAAGAAAATCAGAGAATGCCTCAAGATATTTATGAAACTGCAAGGCAATTTGCAGAGCAAAGACGCGCTAAAGGGTTAAGTCCATTTAAAGATGTTTGGGATAAATAATGGCTTTAATCTCAAAATCTAAATCTCGCTCAGTATCTATTCCTGCACCTGTTGGCGGTTGGAACGCTAGAGATTCTCTAGCAGATATGCCAATTACAGACGCATCAAACATTGTTAATTGGTTCCCTTTAACTACTGAATTAGAGTTAAGAAAAGGCTATACCCGCTACGCAACTGGAATCACTGGGCAAGTAGAATCACTGCTTACCTATTATGGTGGATCAACTAGTAAAATGTTTGCTATTGCAGGTGGGAATTTTTATGATGTGAGCGTAGCAGGGGCGGTAGGTGCGGCAGTAGTATCAGGAAAGTCTAATTCACGCTGGAATTATGTTAATGTAGCCACGGCTGGAGGTAATTTTCTTTATGCTGCCAATGGTGTAGATGCTCCTTTACTTTATGATAATACTACATGGACAGTTATTACAGGCGTGTCAACCCCAGCTATTACCGGCGTTACAACTACAACATTAAAAAGTCCAATAGTATTTAAAAATAGAGTTTTTTTTATTGGCAATTCAACATTAAAAACTTGGTATTTGCCTGTTATTTCAATAGGCGGCGCTGCTAATGCCATTGATATATCTGCTGTCGCAAATAAAGGCGGCTATATTGTCGCGCATGCCACATGGACAATTGATGCTGGTACAGGTATTGATGATTACTATGTGATAGCAACTTCACGCGGTCAGATTGTCATTTACCAAGGCACAGACCCATCTAGCGCATCAACGTGGGCATTGAAGGGGGTTTGGGATTTAGGCACTCCAGTCGGTGATAGATGCCTGTATAAACTCGCTGGTGATCTTCTATACATCTCTCAGGATGGTTTAGTTCCATTAGGCGGAGCATTACAATCATCAAGGGTTAATCCTCGCGTAGCTTTAACAGATAAAATCCAATATGCAATATCTTCATCTATTAGCACATACGGTGCTAATTATGGGTGGCAATGTATGTATTTTGCCCCTGAAAACATGCTATTCCTCAATGTTCCAATTTCAGAAGGTAGTAGTCAAGAGCAGTATGTAATGAACACAATTAGCAAATCATGGACTAGATTCACTGGATGGAATGCTAATTGCTTTGAATTGTTTATTGATATGCCGTACTTTGGCGGTAATGGCTTTGTTGGTAAGGCATGGAATGGTTTAGTTGATGACACTTCAAATATTAATGCTACTTGCATTCAGGCCTTCTCATCATTCGGCGCAGCGGGGAATTTAAAGCGATGGACAATGACAAGGCCAATATTTAGAACAAATGGCTCTCCTGCTGTTTATCAAACAATGAATATTGATTTCAATCTTAACCCAGTATCAAGCTCACTTACATTTTCACCTACAGCGAGCGGAACATGGGATACTGCTATTTGGGATAATGCAACATGGGGAGCAGAATTTAATATCGTGCAAAACTGGCAAGGCGTATCTGGAATTGGATATTATGGCGCACCACAAATGCAAGTAGCCGCACAAGGCATTGAAGTTCGATGGGTTTCAACAGATATTGTCTATGAAACAGGCGGTATTTTGTGATATGCGTTGAACAGTATCCAGAATTCTTACAATGGGCTAATGATAGGCTTGGGGTTAATTTTATACCATCTGATTGTCGATGGATTACCAATATTGGCAATAATAATGATATATTAGGCGTAGTGATATTTTCTCGTTTTACCCCGTGGAATTGTGAATTATCAACGGTTAGCAGTTCTCAAAAGTTCTTGACTAGAGAGTTATTAAGAGTAACATTTAATTATATTTTTAATCAGTGCGGTCTTTGCAGGGCTACCTCTGTAATCGAATCCGACAATGTAAAAGCACTCAAACTTAATCGCGGTTTAGGATTTAAGGATGAAGGCATATTAAAACATTGGTATGGAAACAAGGATGGAATCGTCCTTGGATTATTGAAGGAAGAATGCAAGTGGCATACACATTAGAGCCTATATGGTTTACCCCACCAAGAACTAAGCTAAATACAGCGTTATATAAAGATAGTCCTTCCCCTCCTCCTGCTCCTGATTATACTGCTGCGGCTAATGCTACGGCATCAGGTAATCTTGATGCTGCTAGAGCAGCCGCCGCTGCTAACCGCATAAATCAATATACTCCGTATGGAAACCTGACATATTCACATGATGCCTCTCAAGGTGCTGATGCTGGATGGTCTGCTACTCAAACATTAAGCCCAGCACAACAAGCGATACAAGACCAGAATAATCAGCTTAATCTAGGGTTACAATCTACAGCAAACCGTGGTCTTACTTACGCTAATGATGTACTTAGCAAGCCAGGTGTTGATACATCACAATTAGCTCAAACTGGCATTAATCCAGGTCAATCATATCAAGATGCAATGATGTCAAGATTGCAGCCTCAGATTGAGCGTGAAAATCAGCAATCAGACGCGCAACTAGCAAACCAAGGTATTGCTCAAGGTACAGAGGCATACAGAAATGCTAAAACGGCATTAAGCCAACAACATAATGACCTAATGAATAATGCTACTGTTCAAGGTTTTAATACTGGACTAGCTGCTAATAATCAAGGATTCCAACAGCAAGCTTATAATCAAATGCAGCCGATTAATGTAATTAATGCGTTACGCACTGGTTCGCAGGTACAGAACCCTAATTTTGTTAACGCCCCTCAACAAGCTACTACTGCTGGTGCTGATTTACTTGGAGCGGCTAATCAACAATATGGAAATGCTCTGTCTGGATATAACGCACAGCAAGCCAATAATAACAATTTTACTGGTGGATTAATGCAACTTGGTGGAACCCTTGGTTCTGCGATGCTATTTTCAGATGAGCGTTTAAAAACTAATATTAAACGTATTGGTACTCATGATAAATTAGGTATCGGTATTTATTATTATGAGAAATTTGGTAAACCAGAAATTGGTGTACTTGCTCAAGAAGTACAAAAAGTTAAGCCAGAAGCCGTACACAAACATGAAAGTGGTTATTTAATGGTTGATTACGGAGAATTATAATGGCTAACTTAGTCCAAGGTGAAAACTATGGTAATCCTGCTGAATTAGAGCAGATTAGAAACCGCCAAATGATGGCGCAACAACTCATGCAGCAAAACCAAGACCCATTACAAGGACAAATGGTATCTGGTCAGTATGTAGCTCCTAGCTGGACACAACAACTTGCTAGAGGCCTAAATCAATATATGGGCATGAAAGGTATGCAAGATTCAAACAAAGCCCTAGGTGACTATCAAACTAAAGAAAAACAAAAGAATCAAGAGCAAATTGGGAAACTTGCTTATTTATTAAGCGGAACTGCGGCACATACATTGCCAATCGATCAACAAGGGCCACAAGCCCCGGCACAAGCTCCTAATATGGCTGGCGCATATCAATATGCTGCTGGTTCAGATAATCCACAATTGCAACAATTTGGATTACAAGGCGCATTATCTCAAGCACAAAAACAAGCTGATTTATTCCAAGCTAATAATCTACGTCAACAGAATGCAGCGTTATGGCAAAAGGTTGGTGGTAATGCTCAAGCATTTATGGCTGCTGGTGGTGATCCTAATATTGCTAAAGAGTTTTCTGGTGCTCCTATGCTTGGTAAAGAAAAAGGCGTCAAAGTAGGGAATAGCTTACTTGGTGAATTCAGTGGAAAAATAATGGCTAACGCGCCTAATCCAAATGCACCATTTAATGCTGATGGAAGCCCTAATTCAGCTTATCAACAATATGAAATTGAAAAAGCAAAGGCTGGAAAACCTAGTGTTAATGTCAGTACTAAAGTTGAAAACAAAGCCGCGGAAAACATTGCGGGTCAAGTTGGTGGAATTCTTTCAGATTCAGCAACGCAAGCTCAAGGAGCAGCTCAGGTTATTGATGCCGCTGATAGAGTAATTCAAGCTATAGATACTAAAAAGGTTATTGCGGGGCCATTCTCAAGAGGAAGACTAACTTTTGCTCAAGGCGCACAAATGCTAGGTGTTGGAGGAAAAGACAATGATGAAGTAATTGCAAATACTCGTCAGGCGATGCGTGGATTAGCTGAAATGACGCTTCAAGGCCGTAAGCAAATGAAAGGTCAAGGGGCGATTACTCAGGATGAAAGCAAATTGGCAGAAAGGGCTATGTCTGGTGACATTTCAGAACTTACTCCAGCAGAAGTTAGACAGTTAGCTGCGGCATCAAAACGCGCATCAGAATGGATTATTGCAAGCCATCAAAGTAAATTGAATGCAGCAAGAAGATTGCCTGGGGGGGCTGAATTAGTACCGTTCTATGACAATACATCTGCACCTGCTAATAATTCAACTGGCGGAGTAGTTGATTTTGGGAGTTTAAAATAATGGACGTTAGGCTACCTGATGGCACTGTTATTAAAGGCGTTCCTGATGGAATGTCAAAAGCTGATTTAGTTGTTAAGCTGAAATCAAATGGATATGACACGTCACAATTAGAGTCTACTCCCCAGAAAGAATCATCTTTAACGCAGAATATTAGCAAGAACGTAAAACAAGCTGGCGGCGATTTTTTGGCTGGTTCTGTACGTGGTGCAGGCTCTATTGGGGCAACTATTCTATCCCCTATTGATGCTCTAGCTCGCACACTTAATCAAGGTAAGCCAGTTAGTATTGGGGGTTATGATATTGCAGGCCAAGATAGACGCTCTGGAATGGATGAAGGCTTAAAAGCTATGGGTGCAGACCCTAATAGCATTATGTTTAAGGCTGGAAAGTTAGGCGCTGAAGTCGCTGGTACTGCTGGGGCTGGTGGAGCATTAGCCAAAGGCGTTACTGCTTTAGCTCCAAATGTTGCAAGCAAAGTACCTGTGTTGATTGACGCATTAAGAACAAGCGGTATGACGGCAGGTGGCGCTACTGGCGCATCTGGCATGGCATCAAGAGTTGCAGGTGGTGCTATTGGTGGTGCGGCTCAGGCTGGGATGACTAATCCAGAAGATATGGCAACTGGCGCTGTTATTGGTGGTGTTATGCCTCCAGCCGTTCAATTGGCTGGTAAGGTTGGTTCTATTGTTGGGAATAAACTGGCAGATAGACTTGTAGAGCAGACAAAAGAATTTAACAGGATTTCACCAAAGAATGAAACTATTAAAAACTCATTAGCGGTTGGATATATTATTCCTCCAAATATAGTTAATCCTTCATTGAAGAATCAAACTATCGAAAGCATATCTGGAAAACAAGCCACGCAACAATTGGCTTCAGTAGAAAATGCAAAGGTTACAGATAAACTCGCGCGTCAGGCTTTGGGTATTGCAGACGATGCCCCATTAACCAAAGAAGCTATGCAGTCTTACAGGTCGGCTCAACATGCTGCTGGATATGAGCCAATACGTAATTTAGGCGCGGTAAAGGCTGATAGCCAATTTAATCAGGCATTAGACAACATTTCCAATAAATACACTGGTAAAGGTACTATTCCAGCAGTACAAAGGGATGATATTAAAAAGTTAGTTGATTCTCATAAATCTGCAGAGTTTGATTCTGGGGATGCTGTAGATGCCATGAGATTATTGCGTGAAAGTGCAGATGAGGCTTTCAGGAAGGGAGACACTTCAATAGGTAAAGCCTATAAAGACATATCAAAAGCTTATGAAGATGTAATTGAACGTAACTTGCAAAAAACTGGCAATGTAGAGTTATTGCAAGGCTTTAAAGACGCTCGTCAGAATATGGCGAAAAGCTTTACAGTAGAGAATGCCATTGTTGAAGGTAGCGGCGGGATAAACCCACAGAAAATAGCCGCAGAATTGCAAAAAGGAAAGCCGTTATCTAATGAATTAAAGACTATTGCAGAATTTGCAAATACATTTAAAACAGTAGCAAAACCGATTGAGCAAGTAGGAAGTCCAGCATCTCACAATCTTAAATCAATGGCTGCTTTGTTGACTGGTTCTGGTGGGTATGCAGCATTAGGGCCAGCAGGTGCTGCCGCAGCTACAATACCATTTATAGCCCCAGCAATGGCAAGGTCTGCAATGTTTAGAAAAGGTGCTCAAGAGGCGTTAATTAAAAAAGCTCCTCAATCTGGAAATGCGGCTAAGTTAGCTGAACTGTTAAGTAATAAGCAGGCGCAACAAGTATTGTTAAAAAGTTCCCCAGTTATCGCCGCATCCCAATAATGATTCCGTAGATAAATGCTAAAACAACAATAACTAATAACTTATATAACATAAAATCGGTGAAATTCATTATGAAATCCAGTATGAGATATTTATCTAAAATAGTAACACATAAGTTTAAGGAATAATTATGGCTAGAAATGGTTCAGGAACATATAGTCTGGTTTCAGGGAATCCGGTAGTAACAAATACTACAATTAGCTCAACTTGGGCGAACAATACTTTAAGCGATATTGCAACAGCATTAACGCAGTCACTCGCCAAAGACGGGCAAACTGTTCCTACTGCAAACTTGCCATTAGGTGGATTCAAATTTACTGGATTAGGTGCGGGGGCTGGAACGGGAGATTCGTTACGATACGATCAATTATTTAGTCAAGGCAATCCTACAGATATTGCTAGTGCAGCAAATGTTGATATTGGGTCATTATTTACTAATTTTGTTAATATAGCAGGTACAACAACAATCACGTCTTTAGGCACAAATTATAATGGGCCAAAGATGATTAAATTCACTGGAATATTATTACTCACTTATAATGCTACGACTTTAGTTTTACCTACTAGCGCAAATATTACTACGGCAGTAGGCGATACTTGTATTGCTATTCCAAAATCTACATCTAGTGGTACTGCTGATGGTTGGCAAATTATTGCATATCAACGAGCTAATGGCCTCCCATTAGGAGGTACATTTGCGTCAGCAGGTGCAAACTCTGATATTACATCTCTATCAGGGCTAACAACTCCATTATCAGTAGCGCAAGGTGGTACTGGAAGTGCATTAGGTGTTTTAAATGTACCAACTCGACAAACAGTTATAAGTGGGCCAACTGATACAGGCGGATTCCCAACATTCTTGCCCGCGACTTCTGCAAGTTTAGTTCTAGCTACACAGAATGTATCAACTGGACTTAATGCGTTAGTTGCTACTGCATCTAGTGGTTCAAATGCCAGTGGAGCAGTTAACTTGGTCGGTAGCTCTACAGCTAATTTAACTTGGCCTGCATGTACTGCATCTAATACAAACTATCTACCTGTATCTATATCAGGTGGAACTTTTACTACACAAACACCTGTAATTATCGCGCCTATTTATCAATGGGGCGGTACACCAGCAGTTACTAATCACCAGTACACATTTAACATCCAAACAATGACGATGTATCTAGGTGACGGTACGACTGCCAATATCGTTGATCATGTGATTGTTGGCGAGTGTGTAGCAGGTGCTTCAACTATTACAAGTAGCATTGCTTACGCTTATCAGCGTAGATATTTCAGCGGATGGTTTGCCGTTACAGGCTCAACAAGTTATGCAAAATCTCATAATCTAGGAATTATCCCTTCGCATTATGAAGTATTACTCGCTGATGATGCAGTAGGAACAAACGCAAGACCGCCAAACCCACGCGGAGCGGCAGCGGCTGGATTTTATACAAGCGCGACTACACGAAATTCCACCACTGTGGTCACAGAGGCGGCAGTCGGGTTGACTACTTCAGATGGTAACGCCGCATCTGGCTACTATGGAATGATGATGGGGAGTAACTGGTAATGTTTATTAATACAACAACAGGTGTAATTTACGATGGGGATATGCAGGTTGGCGACAGAGTTTCTACCGATGCAGAAGTATTAGATTATGAGCGATCTAAAATAAAAGTGCAGCGTAAAAATGAAATTATTTTGCAATTATCACCCTTAGACCAAAAGAAGATTAGACCACTTGCGGAAGGTGATACGACTTATCTAGCAACGCTTAATGCGCAGACAGTAGATCTTCGTGCAGAGTTGGCGACATTATGATTTATATATTATATATTTAATATGGATTACATTGCTTATCGTATAATTGGCTTAATAAAAACTAATAAGGCTTAAACATGGCATTAGAACCAAGAGTAGAATATAACTCACAAGAGCAACAAGATATTGAAAATCTTATTGCTGAGGAAAATGACCCTAAAGTTAGATTGCAACTCATTGTAATGAACAGAATAAATAAGTCTTTAATTGAAAATACCAGAACTACTCTGGATATTGTCAAACAGGCCAATGAATTTGGAGAGCAATTATCAGCGCATATTAAGAACTTTGAACTTCATAGACAATATCAGGATGAGATTCAAAATAAGGGTAAAGGGGCATGGATTGTATTCGCTAAAGTAATTGGTGCTGTTCAGATTGTCGGATTAGGAATATGGGGATATGCCTCAAATGAAATATCTGATATTCATGGTGGATTGCATAGCCTGGAAAAAGTAGACTCTGGATTTGATACTAGAATCACCGTGTTAGAGTTAAAAGATAAAAAATGATAGAGGCAATAATTATCAGATTTGATAGCAATGAGCAGGGCACGCTTGGAAAGATGTCAATTCTTGGTAGATCATTCTTCACGCTTGAATTACCTTGGCTTAATAATGAATCTTGGAAAAGCTGCATTCCTTGTGGTATCTATACAGTGAAATGGACACGTAGCCAAAGATTAAAGAAGTTTACTTATGAAATCCTTAATGTTACTAATCGTGCTGGCATTCGCTTGCATGGTGGAAATCTTGCTGGGTCTGTTCCAAGGTATATTTCACATTCTCTCGGTTGCCCGCTTATTGCTTATAAAGTTGGTGCTATAAAAGGACAAAGAGCTGTATTAGATAGTCGCAGAGCTGTTGCAGATTTTGAAAGATTAGCAAACAAACAAACAATCAGATTGGAGATTAAAAATGCTTGATGTTTTATTAGGTGCTAGTGGTGGAGTATTGGGTATTGTTGGGGCTTTATTTAAGCATGGATTAGAGATATATCAAGAGAAGAAAAAAGAAGAAGCCAGCCTAGCTATTCTAGTCCAGACTAATGCGCATGAATTGGCAATGGCAGATAAACAAGCTAATCTTATCGAACTTGAAGCCAAAAATTCCATAGCACTTGCTGATATAAATGCTAGTAAAGAGGTTGACGTTGCAAGTTATGGGGCTATAAGCGCATCTTACGATTCAGACAAGGCGACATATTCAGACGCAAAACAAAATGGCTGGATGATTGCTGTTGACGTTTGCAGGGGGATGATTAGACCAATGATTACCGTTTTATTCAGCACTGCATTGATTTGGTTTACTGCCTGGATATGGTTATCAGTTCCTAACATTTTAACTAGTGATCCTACATTCCTAAAAAATACATTTTATCGATTAATTGATTCTTTGATATTTTTAGGGACATCTAGTGTTGGGTGGTGGTTTGGGTCTCGCGGAGTTAGTAAGTCAAGCTCACAATCGTCATAATAAAATGGATTATTCCAAAAATAATACGCCATTGTTTTGATAATGATGGCGTTACTAAAATTGTCATAGCTAGAAAATATACATCGGATCTATTCATAATTAATCCTTAATCAACAACATCATATTCAATATCTCTTATATCATGCCTTAAGTCTAGTATGTATGATGCCATACATAAGATAACAAATATTAATGAGAATATTATAGATAGTAAGGTTAGTTCTAGTGGTGTCATAATAATTCCTTCGGTGGTTCTGGTAGTGGTTGCCAGTGGGTTACGTTTTCCCATTCCCCCAAATCCGTATCATTATGTGCTAGCCATATTGGGGTTCCTGAGGGTATTGAATCTAAGAACGCCATAGTAGATGACGAATCATGTGAGTAAATTAAGTACCAATCGCCTACCTCCGGCAATATATCATTAACGCTAATCCACTTACTCGCCTCTGATTGCTTAGTGGCTGCTTGCCATCCACCAATAAATGACTCTTTAACCATGTGACTCCGCCATTCGTTTAGCTTCGTTTTATCATTATCAGTAAGCCATTTTTCTAGTGCTTCAAAATCTTCACGTTCACTCATGATGTTTTCCTTAATCGAATAAATCTTTCTCAATAAGTTTTAACTTATTCAAATCATGTAATCCATATTTTGTAAAAAATTCCTTACGCGCTTTCAACCAAGCTTTATATGGAAGTCTAGCTCTTTCTCCAAATGGGTATGAATCATTTATGGCTTTGCGAATTTCTGCTTTATCAGTTTTTCCAGACTGTATTTGATTTAAATATTCAGCTTGTATATATGCCATTGATGATTCAAACCAACTCATGATATTTTCCTTTGTCTGATAGCAGTGGCTAAATTGTTGAGTGCATAACATATAGGTTTAACTCTAGCGTCAGCCCATTCATTTGCTAATTTCGCACACGCCTCACGCTCCTCAACCCTAACCTGTTCATCATGCTTGGCTAGTTCTTCTGCTGATGACTGTAGGGGTATGGCTTTAAACTTAGCTTTGCTCTTTATATACGGTTCAAAGCTGTGCATACCGTGTATTTCTAAGTCCTCAAGTAAGTCATCCCAATCATCCCGCATCTTCTCAATAGTGGGTTGTTGGGATAGGATTTTGTCTTGCGCCTTTATCAATTCTAGCGTCTTGTTCCCATGATTCTGCATACAAAGACCTATATCAGCCTCCAACTCCGCATTACGCTGGCGAAGTGTTTGGAGTTCTGAAACCTCACAATCATTGTCGGATTTTAATAACGCGTGGTAAGACTCCGCAAACTTCTTGTATCTGTTTAGGTATTCAATAAAATATACACCACCATAAGGACTTGGAAGAGGTAAATCTGCTTCTTGTAATAGTCTTTCAAACGCATCGTTACTTTGTGCCATTACTTATCTCCTTCAATTAGTGCGCGGATAGCATCCGCACAAAAGTCACATCCACCACTTACGTGCGAGTAAGCATCGTTTTCCTCTCTGCGATTGTGATATGTATTACTCAAGCTATCGCACAACTCTACCGCCTTCTCCAGCGCATCTTTTACGCTTTGTGGTTGGGGTGGGGTTGAAAATAATGGGAATGGTTTTCCAGCGGATTCAAAAGCTAATGCACATTCTTTAACCACCTGTTCTGAATCTTGTCCAGTCACTCCTTGATAAATACCTCGCCCTTTTTCAATCTCATACACCCAATAAACATCCTCACCTTGCTCAACTGCTGGTGCGTTGGTGATTACTGTTTGTACATACTGCTTGCTCGCTATGCCAGGCATACCACCTGAACCTATTTTTTCAGTTTCTTTTAGTAATGCCTTACGGCTTATTAAATCACCACTCATTTCACACCTCCGATTTGTTTCTTGCGTCATTTAGGTTTGATTCTTTACGTTAGAGCGCATCAATGCACCCATTCTTTCGCGTATTCCGCTTGCGTCGTGGCAAGGACCGCTTGCCATTTGACATCTCCATTCGGGTTGCAAATGCAGTTCTGTCCAGATCCGCAGCATGTTCCTCCGTCAATAAGTTCCCATCGAGTCCCGCAGTTCTCGCATACCCATCCAGTTCCTTCGCAAATCTCGCACATAGTTACACCCTTCCCTCTAACCCGTCAGCCAATCGCCAATAAACACCTACCCCTAGCCATACGTGCGGCATCGTGCTTTGTGGGGTGGTCGGCAAAGTATTCCACAAAATGATTAACATTTGATTCTCTGCCTCGTTTTGCGTATACCGATTCACCATCGCAGAACATAACCCAAATATCATTATCATCAGCCAAGTCGCTAATCCTGCCTGAATCTTCGGCGAGCCATATGCTGTGAACACCAAGCTCATCTAATATCTTATTGCGAGGTTGGGCTTTGTATAATTTAGCTAGTTTCTCGCTTAACTCTTGAATTTCAGTAGTCATTTGACTCTATCCTTATTTTTATCTCGCTTACTATTAATTTCCATTTTGTCCTTTATTGAACGCATAATGTCTATGTCATGCTCTTTTGCAATAACGAAAACTCTCAAAACAATGTCAGCGAGTTCATATCTAAATTTGTCCGTTGGGGTATCACAGCGCACTTCATTAGCAGCCTCTCCACATTCTGAAACAACAAGCATTAGTGACTCTAGCGGAGTTTTGTTATTCCACCAGCCCATACTTTTAACCCACTCACAGTGAGCGTAAATTAAATCTTCAGCATCTGTTGGATAGCTCATTTCACTTCATCCTTTGTATTTGGTAGGGCGTAAAGCTTAAATTCACCAACTAATCCCGTGCCTTGATATAGAGAATAGTTTTGCACCATTCCATCTTTATATTTCACATAAGCCACAGTCTCACCCAACGCTTCCCTAAACTCTTTCACACCTTGGGCTTTGGCGGCTTCGTAGAATGCTTGGAAATCCTCTGTATAAAAGCAATGGTCAAGAGTTAAATTAGCTCGACCATATTCATTAATTAACCCACACCTCTTAGCCAACTCAATAACTTCATTCATGATTTATCCTTTATGCACGAAACTACAGTTTTTATTACATTCACAGTGATACCATCCGCCATAGCAACCATTATCAAACCAGTGAACAAGCCGATGGTTTCCTTTATGGCATTGGTATAATCTATAAAGTTTTGGCATAGAACATGCTAGATAGCTAATCATAAATAGCGCTGCGAATATAATTCCAACTTCAACATTGCATGAAAAATAAAAACATTGATCCATATCCATTCCTTTTGTTAAATACCTACTCGAAAATATCCGTCAATAACTTTGTTTTGTTATTACTTAAGACATAATCGGCTAGATACTTAGGTTGCACATTGCTTTAAGGAGCTATCTTAAAACACTGTGTCGTTAAAGTTTCTAACTACTCGCGCGAGATCCTTTATTTCATTTGCAAAAATGGTATCGGCGCACCAGCATAAATTGCTTGAGGCAACTTACCATCCCATGTTTTTGCCTTTTCCATATCAACCTCAATCCTACGAAGCTCTAAAACATCTTTATTTTGAGCTAATGCCGCGTTCTGAACCCTTAAAGATTCAGCCTGAGCCTTCGCAACCGTTAATTGAGCATAAGCATCACCGTCTGCTTTTGCCTTAACTGCACTTGCTTCTGCCTCTGCAATTGCTACCTTTTGACGTTGCTCAGACTCAACGGTTTTAAGCTTATTATCTGCAGCTAAACGTAACTGCTCTTGATTTACTTTAGAGCTAATTGCAGTCATATACTCTTGACTAAACTTAAAGCTTTTCATATCAATACTGATAACATTTGCGCCATATATAGCAAGTTTTGCACGTAATGCAGAGTTAATATCTGCTGATACTTGAGGGCGTTTAGATATTAAATCTGGCGCGGTATATCGTGCTGTAACTGATTTAAAAATCTCTTGAGTTGCGGTCTGAATATAAGAGCTTAAATCACCGTTATGGCTATATTTCTCATATACCTCTGCTACCTTATCTGGGAAGATGTTATAGCGCACTGTAAGGCTAACATTAACTGGCTGAGTATCGCTTGTTGCACCTTCCGCACCATTTATGTCTGCTTGTTCAGCACGAATGTTTAAGATTGAAAGTTTGCGCCAAGGAGGCAATACCGTAAGGCCTTCTTGTTCAATTCCAATAATCTTACCAAATTGAGTTACCACTCCGCGAGTACCTGTTGGAACTGAATTGAATGGATTAATCCATGATAATACAATTAAAATAACCAATGCAGAAATTGCATCAATAATAGCTCGCGATAAATTAAACAAACCTATTTTATCAAAATATCTATTCATTATATTTCTCCTTTTGTTAAACAACTAAAACACAAACTTATCAATAACATCAGCGTAATAAATAACTATGCCAACTAAAATACTTAATCCAACAAACAAAACAACAATTAAAATATCTTTTTTTATATTCTCACCTATCATTTATCAAGTTAAATAATCATACCATTTAAAGATTAACAAAGTAAAGCGATTTAGATAAATTTATATTTATCTTTCTCTTTCTGTTTGCGAGATTTACGGATAGAGCGTTTTGATTGTTTAGCCATGGCTTCCATCATCCGCTGAATAAAAGTTAATTGAATGCTCTCCCATCATCTTGATAATTAATTCGTGACATTTTCCAATATTTTCTAATGATGGTGGATTTTTTCTATCATCAATTACACAAATTAAATCAGCAATATCTGATAAGTCTTTTAGAGATACTTTGACTGTTTCATCTAAGATTAAATCTCTTTGTGTTGGTTGTTTTTGCATGATTAATCCTTAACTAAATTTCGCTAAAAGTTAATCGTTTATATACTGCTCTAGTAATCTCTACATCATGACGGCAATATTCTGCAATTTTATCAATATTCCCAGCTTGATATTCAGGCCATACGTCTGAACCATCCATGCCAGTTTTACCTTCAATGCCTAATACTTTGCAAAGTTTATCTAGGCTGATACGATTACCAAAACCAGCAAAGTAAGTCATAGTATCGAATATTTGACTATCCCATGATTTAGCATTGAATGGGATAAATGAAGGCGGTTTAATTCCTAGAATAATTGCACGTTGGAATAAGAAACGTAAATCAAATGCGCTTACATTATGGCCTACAAATATAGGGTCAAGATTGCGAGGATTATTTAAATATAGCGAATCAAAAAACTCATTAATTATTTCAGATTCACTTCCAATGCTATAAAAAACATCACTATCATCAATAGCCCACCCAATACAACAGATTTGACCGTAAGCGCCATCAAATGATGTTTTCAATACTGCATCATCAACTGCTTGTTGTTTTTCATTCTCAACCCATTGTGCAATAGTTTCTGCTTTTTTCATTGTTGCTGGTGGTTTAATTCCACTGGCAATATCAGCGATAAATTCAGGTGATTGTGTTGGGATTGTTTCTATATCAAAAGTTATAATCATTTTTACTTTCCTAAGTTAATCACGACTTATATGCTATGCAATGCGTGAGGGTTAATTTGCGTTGTTTAGGCGGTTATCTCTCAGCAAACTATTTAGAATGGAATATCGCTATCTAAACCATCCATTGGGTCATGCTGCGGGGCATGTCCTGACTGTTTTGCAAATGCAGACCATTCAGGTGATTGCTTGATATATTCCTGTAGTTTTTCATGAAAGCTGTGGAAAATATCCATATCAACATTGTCTAAATCAAACACCTGATTTTTATGCACAGCGTCAGGTTTAGCCATTGATTTATGCAGCGGGGATATTCCAGCAACGTTAGAGTAAGTTTTACCGTTAGAATCGCTTACAGTGACGTTTAGCATGCAGTAAACACCTAAAACGCTAGTGACATTAAATCCAGCTAGTTCATCAGGGGTAAAATCACGACCACGCCATGCGCTTAAGTCTTTACGCAATGATGCTTTTTCACCTAAACTCAACGTGTACGATTTATTAATAGTCATTGGCATTTGTTTACCATCAACATCAATAGTTAACGGTTCGTTATTTTCATCCTCTCCGAAAATCTCCCAAGCCAACCGAATTTTACGGTTGGTGGTTTCACCGTATTGACCATTTGTTGTGTGAGTGCCTAAGTCTGCAACACTAAAACAACGTGCAATATGAGATCCTGCTGGGACGCGCTTAAAATTTCCACCGCCTGTATCTGTTGCTGTTAATGCCATGATATTTCTCCTAGTTAAATTCAGCAATTAGGGCTGCTGATTACCCGTTAAAATCGTTAGTTAATATTTGTAAATACTGCTCATGTTCTTGTTCTGCTTTTACTGTTTCCACATAACTCCAATACTCTGCTTCGCCAGTATCGTCTTGTCGCATTTCTTCTTGTTCGCCTATCATTTGTTGCGCGTAATATCCCATAATTTATCATTCCTTTTAAACATAGTTAACCATTAGTGAATAGTAGTCTATTGACCTTATAATCACTTAGCCCATATCTAACTAGATACCAGTTCACCCTTGAGGACTACATTCATCAATTTAGTAATGTCAGAAGTCACGTAACTAAATTTTGTATGGTCGCTGTAGTAACGCCATGAGGCAATGATAGTTGTGAGCTTCACGCCTTGCCTGTTCTTCCACGCCACTAGCATAGTGCTTAATATCGTTTGGAGTACGGCAAGAGTAGAAATAGAAAAAGCCCATACTGGCGTTATGTTCTGGTGACTGGATGGTAAGCACTTAATTCGAGAGAGTAAGGCTTTTTGCTTAACATCGGCAGAACATAACCCACTATGGGCTTCTGTATGCTTACCCTCAATATGCTTGTTAAATCCAGTCACGAATCTAAACTTGCAATACAAAGTATATATCAACAAACTTGACATTACAATACCAACCATCCAACAATAACCAATAACGCCACAACAAATCCAACACCTTCAAATACCGCACTAGCTGGCAATGGCTCGTAAACTTTACTGTCTTTGTAATCTATCATGGTTAAAATTCCTTTTCTGATTCTAGGATTAGATGTATGCCTTTTAAAGATTGGCTCATACCATTTAAATTTTCCAAAGTTTTATAATACTCAGTTGTTATTCCAAAAGAATCATCATTGCGCTTAAATAAAACTAAATACTTTTTAACTTTTGGCTTAGGTTTCTTTGGTAATTCAAACTGCGGCTTATCCCAAAATAAAGTTGCAAATTTAAAATCATCATCCATCCTTCCATCTGCAAGATAAACGCAGTAATTTGTTTCTATTGGCGCACGCTTAGTTAAATTTATCTGCAAAACTTCTGTATAACCTTCCATAAAGCTCCACAAAGTATCACCAACATTAAGCGGATAACCTTGAAACATAAATTGTTCTGGTTCATCTTGGACTAGTTCTAGGCAATTAAAATCTAACCACCACTGAGGAAATTTAGTTATTGCGCAAGATTCATTATCTACACGTAAAACTTCAAACTCACCGCCAACGAACTTTTCTAGTTCAGTAACATACCGCGCCCACTTGGGATTAGTTTTAACGACCTTAACTTTATCGCCAACTTTAAATTTTTTTTCTGACATTTTATAACTCCACTTTATTCAAATATTCATTCACAATCCGACAAGGCATAATATGCTTATTCATACTATGGTCTGTTATCTGACATTTTATATCTGCCTTTTTAATTGGCTTAACTGGTTTAACTTCCTTCTTATTATGGTAATTGTCTAGCATTCCACCGGTTACAGTGCCAATTAAAAAAGCAATTATGATTAGTGTGTTTTTCATTATGCAAAATCTTTGTAACCGTGGCCTGACTCATACCACTCACTAGACATTGCAATCCTGTTATCTTGGTATGATTTTTCGCTATTAGAGTTATATAGCTCTTTGCATTTACCGCTATCCAAGCGATGAACAAATGGATAAGCGCAACAGTGGCAATTCACTTGTTTGCGCTTTTGTTTAATTTGTGAGGTCATTTTCTAATCTCCAATAATTTCAACCGATGAGCCATATTAAATATTTAGCTTAACAATGTCAACAACTAAATGAAAATAAATTAAATTACTTAATGATTGCATTTATTGTTTACATCGTTTAGCATAGATACATGACAAATAAATTATTAAAACGCGCACTCGTTAAGTGCAAATATAACAAGGCTCTTTTAGGTAGAAATATCGGCATTGTTAGCAGGTCTTTTATCCATCAAATCTTGAATGGTAAAAAGCCATTGCCAGAGCATAATGAAATCAAACTTTATGAATTCTTGGGGGTTAAGCGTGAGTAGTCAAAAACACATTCTGTTAGAGGCCTTAAAGAAAGGCGAAATATTAACCGCGTACTCAGCATTTAAAAAGTATGGTATATCCACATTCTCGCAGCGTTTAGGCGAGATTGAGAGCATGGGGTATAACATTGCTAAGTGCTGGGAAACTTCGCCTGATAATAAGCGTTATATGCGATACTGGCTGATTAAAGAAGCGTAAATAATGTATTGCACATAGTTTTATTTTAGATATATACTGATAACTTAGTGGCATAAAGTATTGCTTGGACAAGAGGCTTATATACTTTCTGCCATTGGTAGATAACCGTTAATTGAGATACTTGTCCTATCTTGGTTAACGGTTTTTTTATGGGCGTTAATTATGCAATGGTTTAAGCATGACAGTAATGCAAATACTGATGAAAAATTGCAAAGCATATTACTTGATTATGGTTTAGAAGGTTATGGATTGTATTGGTATTGCCTAGAGTTAATAGTCAACAGGCTTGATAAAGACAATATTAATTTTGAACTAAAGCATGATGCAAGATTAATAGCTAGAAATACAGGATGCTCTATTCAGAAAGTTTCTGAAATGATGAAAACATTTTGTGATTTAGGATTGTTTGAAAATAATGAAGGTCGAATATCTTGCCTTAAATTAATAAAAAGGCTTGACACATCAATGACAAGCAATATTTATATGCGAGATTTGATTAAAAAATCAAAAGAACATCATGACGCAATCATGACTCAATCAGAAAACGTCATGCAAGAAGAGAGTAGATTAGATGAGAAAAGATTAAAAAACACACATCAAAACCAATCGCGCAAAAATGCGCTTGATGATGGTTTCTTAGAGTTTTGGAATAAATACCCAAAGAAAACAGGCAAGGATGCTGCAAACAAATCATGGGTTAAATTAAAGCCAAATATTGATGAAGTTTTAAAAGCTTTGTCTTGGCAGATTGAAAGCGATCAGTGGCAAAAGCAATCAGGACAATTTATACCGAATCCATCCACATATCTAAATCAAGGACGATGGAAAGATGAGCCTACACAGGAGAGTGTATTTTGATATACGAAGAACATAGAGCGCAATTCAAATCAATGATGAATGCTTTAATGGCCATTTATTACAAGCCTGAATTATCTAATGATGCTTTGCGTATTTGGTTTGGAAAGCTAGAAAAGTATGATTTTGATGTTGTCTGCAAAGCTTTCGATAAATACATCGACTCATCAAGCAAGCCGCCAGAACCTAGCGATATTATTTCACTATGCCAGCACAAGGTAACAATATTTTCGGCATTGCCTTCACCATTAACCAGAGCAGCTAATAAAAAACATGCTGATGAGGTAGTTGAGTTTGTCGCTAAAAATATGAAGCCAAGAAAAGATTACAAGGCTTGGGCTAAAAAGATATTATCCGATAAGGATAAATGCTCAGACATTCAAATAAGATACGCTAAAGAGGCTTTGCGCGATGACTGAATGGATAAAAATAGACAATTACCATTTACGATGTGGAGAATATTATGATTAGTAAAAAATTTACCAGAAAAGAAATATCTCAAATATATGGAATTAAGAATAAAGAGCTAACAAGTTTTATCCAAGATAACATTAGAACAAAAAAAATAATACGTGTGATGGCATATACGGAACCGCATTTAAGTAAAAAGCGCGTTGCTATGTATTGCTTCATTCCATCCAACAAGGATTTATTTTAATGGCTTTGGAGAGAGTTAAAGATAATGAGTATTACATTAAAAATGGCGACTGGACAATATCTCGCGCTAATAACTCTCTATATCCATACGCTCTATGGCTAGGGAATAAATCACACGGAAACTTTAAATCTTCTGACGAAGCTAAAACTAAATATGAAGAATTGATAAAAAATAGCTTGCATAATTAAATGTATTTGTTAACATAGTTAAGCTATTTTAATTAAGGTGAATAAGAATGAACAATAAATTAATGTTCTCAAGTGAAACTGATATGTGGTCAACGCCACAAGCTACATTTGATAAATACAACGCTATCCATAAATTTGGATTAGACGTTTGTGCAACACCACAAAATGCTAAGTGCTTTAATTATTTTACCGAGCAACAAGAAGGATTAAGTAAAGATTGGTATTCGGGATCAAGTGGCATGGCTTGCTGGATGAACCCACCTTATGGTCGTGAAATAGGTGCATGGATGAAAAAAAGCTTATGAAAGTAGTTTGCAAGGGGTTAATGTTGTGTGTTTAGTTCCTGCTAGAACAGATACGAAGTGGTGGCATGACTACGCTATGAAAGGTGAAATAGAGTTTTTACGCGGCAGATTAAAGTTCGGTAACGCTAAAAACAGCGCACCTTTTCCAAGTGCAATAATTGTATTTAAGAGTAAATAACATGAAACTAACAAAGCCACAAATTAAAGCGCACAACCAAGTTATGGAGTTAGTTCATAGCGACAAAAAATTAACTGAGGATGAGAAATATTTCATCTTAGATAATTTTCAAGAAGGCGCGCTGCATATTAACTCTCAGGCTGGTGCTTTCTTTACCCCACGGATGCTGGCTAGAGATTTCGCATTAGAGGTTCATGGAAATCGCGCTATTGATTTGTGTGCTGGAATCGGCTCTCTTAGTTTTGCTATTGAGCAAAAAGTAAATGAGTTGGTATGTGTGGAAATCAACGCTGATTATATAGAAATAGGTAAGCGTATTGTGCCAAGCGCCACATGGATTCATTCAAGTATTTTTGATTTGAAAGATATTGGGTTATTCGATGTAGCTGTCAGTAATCCACCATTTGGGAACATTAAAGAAAACTCATTTACAGGTAAATATTCTGGAAGCCAATTTGAATATAAAGCAATTGAGATTGCATCTAGGTTGGCTAGATATGGCATTTTTATATTACCTCAAATGTCAGCAAGCTTTAGATATAGCGGCGCACCATTTTACAAACAAGAGATTAACGAAAAGTGTAAAAAATTCATAGGCCAAACAGGAATAATCATGGAGCAATCTTGTGGGATTGATACAAGCGTTTATCAAGATCAATGGAATGGAGTTAGCCCAGTTTGTGAAATTGTTTGCTGTGATTTTGAAGAAATAAAAAATGAGTCTAAATCTCAATTTGATTTATTTGCGGATGCAGCGTCATGAAAATACCAATACCAATAAGTAGCTACGAAGTATTCAAAGGCGAATCACCACAATCTACGCATATTTGCACTCAGCGAGATAACTGCAAACGATTCAAGCCAGAAGGCGCTGGTAATTTTAAACCATTCTGGATGGCTGATAAGTGTGTGCATGATGATTTGAAGGATGTTGAAGAGTCGCCTAATCCATTTCTGGAGCTTCCATGAGTGTCGCTGTATTTTTCTACAATTTTAAAAACAAGTCAGGACTATTTGATCTTATTAAGAATCTTGACCCTACAAAGTTATGGCAAATACGAGTCAATGAATACAACGCTAGAACACTTGAACAAAACTCAAAGATTCACGCGATATTAAATGACATATCACATCAATCTAAACATCTTAATCAAGCATTAGATATTGATAGCTGGAAGCGACTATGCGTAAAACAATTTGCAGACGATTGCATTGAGCAAAATATACCAAGACTAGCAGACTATTGGCGAAATAATAGCGTGAAACTTATACCTAGTATTGATGGTAGGTCATTAGTCGCATTAGGTCAGCAAACGCGAGAGTTTCCAAAATATGTAGCCGCTGGATTTATTACTTGGCTAGAAGCATATTGCGTAAATAATAATATTGAGCTTCATGATAATTATGTATTCGATGAAAAATATTACAATTAACGCTTTACATTGTTAATCTGTTATGAGAATATGGCGCATCGAGTTTGATAACTTAATGGAGATTAAAAAATGAAAAAGTTAAATGAATATTTTTACGATAAAACTGAAATTGTTTTAGTTGCATTATTGGTTATTTTTTTAGCGTATATCGGACTTATGGTCTTTGAAAGCGCAAATAAAGAGTTATTTTCAAACATGCCGATTGACACAGTTCTTACATTTGATAAGTGTATTGAGCTTTATCGTGTTATGACTGGAGCATGCGCTTTTGGTGTTAAAAACTTTATTGAAACTCACAATATAGAGCATAAAGATTATTCAATTGCTGAAATTATCGAAAAAACAAAAGTGGAATACGGAAGCGAAAGATTGGTTTTTAATTATGCCTAAGAAGCGCAACAAAAAATATAACCAAAATAAATATGCAAGCATTCCTATGATTATAAATAGGAAGCTTGAAGAGAATAGGAATTCGGCATGATTAAAACAAAACTACAATTACGCGCAGATAAAATTGAATCTCGTCATAAAAGCATATTAAATGCAATTGAGCATGAATTTTTAACTTCTGAGCAGATTCATGCAATTGTTAAATCCGTTTGCCTTGATGGTATTCGTCGTGATATTTCGTACTTGGTATTATGCAAAAAAATAATAATCCAACAAACAGAAGGTACTCGCGCAGGTAAAAGTTATCGTGCTGTTACAAGTGCATTCAATGAAAGAACTCAATCGGCTGTTAATCAGAGTCATGTGCGAATAATTGCTGAACGTCATCCTACAAAGCGAGAATATAAAACAGGTAGAGTTTACGTTAGCGGTTCAACGCTTACTTATTTTTAACATGAGCCATAATCGCTATGAGTGTCCTCATTGTGGGGCTGTTTATAAATTTAAGCCTATAGTATGCCATATATGTAAGAGAGAATTAAAAGGATAATTATATGACTAAGCTAGAACGTCAGCATTTATCTAAAGTTGCAGAGCTTGGATGTATAATTTGCAGAATGCCAGCGGAAATACATCATATTCGCAATGGAGTAGGTATGGCGCAGCGTTCTAGTCATTTCAATGCAATACCATTATGTCCATTGCATCATCGTATTGGCGGTAATGGAGTAGCGATACACGCAGGACAAAAAACATTTGAGTCTAAATTTGGAACTGAATTAGAATTACTCGATAAAGTTAAAAGGTTAATAAATGTCAGAACATGAAGAACAAGTGGCATTAATAAAATGGTGGTCGTTATCACATAAGCGCTTTAAGTTACCTGAATATTCTTTAATGGCTATCCCTAATGGGGGTCTTAGGCATATCGCAGTAGCAAAAAAATTAAAGGAAGAAGGTTTGAGATCAGGTGCTCCAGATTTGGAGCTAAGAGTAAGCCGAAATGGATTACACGCACTTTGGATTGAGATGAAATACGGTAAAAATAAGCCTACTGAATCACAGATTGAATTTATGGCATGGCAAGAAGCGGAAGGGGCTAAATGCGTTGTATGCTATTCATGGGAAGAAGCTAAAAAACAAATTGAGGAATATCTAAAATAATTTACACTTACTTTAAATTATGGTTTACAATGTAGACACAGTAAAGCAATATTTAATTGTGTATTATATATTGACGCTATGCTTTAATAAGCGTATATAGCAATTAAGCCATGAGGCTAGTGGTTACGCTCTAGGATATATTCTACGGTCTGTGCTGCCGATAGCGTGAAAAGCACCTAACATAGAGCTAACTGGAGTTGCGATCTGCGAAAGTAAAACGAAGCCATGAATGATGAGAATACGAAGGTCTCCGAGACCACTACGGGAGAAGTTTACAAATTGAGATCAGGTTTTGGGGAGTGGTTGCCGATTGAGACTGCGCCGAGAGGAATAGATAACGAGTTCCTCGGATGGGACGGTTTAAGTATTGACAAGACTTGGGAGGGATGGGACGAAGGGGGGGTGGCGATTTACGTTCGATCAGACTGCTTGTCTTGGAGGCCTACACATTGGATGCATATGCCTGAAGCACCTAACGTTTGACATAAGGGGCGGCGAAGCAGTCCCGCTTGAATGAGGGGTTGGGGCTAAATGCGCCCATTGTGTTTTGGTGATGATGGTTTGCAAATTAACGCCACATATTCATTGTGTTTTTGTTCTATTTTTTCTATTTCTTTTTTGTGCGAATTAATTAGCTCTTTATAAGCACGGATAACCAAAACGAGGATTATTAATGAACCAATTAATGTTACCAATAATGGCAATAATATTTGCATTAGCACTATCTCTGCCTCTGTTGCTTTTGGCATTAAAGGGCTTAGAAAATGAGGGGTCAAAAATGCGGGTATTATTAGGATGGCTATCAGGCGTGCTGACCATATCGATGCTTTTGTGGGCAGTAGAGATTCTAACTCCTCAATCCGATTCATCATCAAAAACCCCAACGTTTGAGGTAAGAGGCGCGCGGTAGCGCGTCCTGCTTGATCGATGGGTTGGGGTTTTGCTCAATGATGCCAGAAGGAACGAATTGAACTGGAGCACCTTGTAGAGTGGGTACTTGAACCATTTTGTTTTTAGCTTCACATGTTGGGCAGATATAATACATATCTCCAGTTACTTGGTGATGCTTACTGTTTTTTGCGGGAACTTGCGCACCGCATTTTGAATTTTGACATTTAAAGGATTGAGACATGATTATGACCTTTCAGGAAGCGATGGAAAAAATAAATAGCGGAATCATACTGGCTTGCCCAGTGTGTTTTGATGGGCTTGAAATTGACGAGGTAGGTAATAGAATGTATTGCCAGAAGCATGGAGAATTTGTAACCCCAACGTTTGACATAAGGGGCGCCGTTAGGCGTCCCGCTTGA
>JAQTUE010000013.1 GCA_028710415.1 Paludibacter sp.
AATTAGTAATAGTTTTAAAGGGAGCTGGGAACTCCCGTTCAACATCCTGAAACGTGAAATTTAAATATAAAGTATTAATAAACAAAGGTAATCAAAGCTCTTCCCGAAGGGAATTTAGTTCAACACATACTTATATAGGTATGTATTATCTATGTATTATCTATGTATTGTTTATATAATTAAAATATATTGTGTTTGTTATTTATAATTTCGAAGGTATTTCCAAGACATACCGAATTACGGAGGAAGATATTCTGTTCAGAGTTTGAAAGGTTTGAAAAGTTTGATGTTTGATGTTTGATGTTTGAAAGGTTTGGGGTCTCTTGGAATCGGAATTTTCACTACGTTTCGATTTGAAAGGTAACGTGTTCAATGTTCCGCGTTCCGTGTTTTTAGGAATGAAGCATTCTGCAATTGGAATAGAACTCTATTAACCAATCAACCAGTCAACTCAATTAGCCATTTAATCAATTAACCCAATTAACTCAATTAACTCAATCAACCAATCAACCAATCAACCAATTAACCAATCAACCAATTAACTAATTAACCGATCAACCAATTAACCAATTAACTAATTAACCAATCAACCTAATTAACTAATCAACCAAATAAATAGTATAACGGCCATATAAAAGAATAATCAGTACTTTTTATTCGTAATTTATTCTTATTTTTGTATCCTATTGTGATTACTCTGCTGTTCAGGCTGTGTAATGTGAATAATGTTTATGAATCTCTTTTTGAAAATTGTAAGTATTCGATGAAGATAGCAATTGTAGGAACCGGTTATGTAGGGTTAGTTTCAGGAACGTGTTTTGCGGAAATGGGTGTGGATGTGACTTGTGTGGATGTTGATGTGCCGAAAATTGAGAACCTGAAGAATGGAATTATCCCGATCTACGAACCCGGTTTGGAAGATATGGTTTTACGCAACCTGAAAGCCGAACGCCTGCATTTTACTACCCGGTTAACCGAAATCCTGCATGATGTACAGGTTATATTCAGCGCGGTAGGTACACCTCCAGATGCTGATGGCAGTGCCGATTTGAAATATGTGCTGGAAGTGGCACGGACAATTGGTCAAAACATGCAACAATATGTATTGCTGGTTACCAAAAGTACTGTCCCGGTGGGCACTGCGGCGTTAATACGTCAGACCATTCAGGCTGAACTGGATAAACGGGAAGTTTCTATTGAATTCGATGTCGCTTCGAATCCTGAATTCCTGAAAGAAGGCGATGCCATCAAGGACTTTATGAGTCCGGACAGGGTAGTGGTAGGCGTTGAAAGTGAAAAGGCGCGGGATTTAATTACCCGTCTGTACCGTCCGTTCCTGTTGAATAATTTCAGGGTGATCTTTATGGATATCCTCTCTGCGGAGATGACAAAATATGCTGCCAACGCGATGCTGGCAACCCGTATCAGCTTTATGAACGATATGGCCAACCTGTGCGAGTTGGTGGGTGCTGATGTGAACATGGTACGCAAGGGTATTGGTTCCGACCAGCGAATCGGGGGTAAATTCCTCTATGCCGGCTGCGGATACGGTGGTTCCTGTTTTCCGAAAGATGTAAAGGCCCTGATCCAGACTGCTGAACAAAACGGCTATGAATTACGGGTCCTCAAAGCCGTGGAAGAAGTAAATGCCTATCAAAAGCAGGTGCTGTTCCACAAACTGCAGAAACATTTCAATGGTGAGCTCTCCGGCAAAACTATTTGTATCTGGGGGTTATCCTTCAAACCGAACACCGACGACATGCGTGAGGCACCGGCCCTGGTATTAATCGAAAAACTACTCGGTGCAGGCTGCAAGGTCCGAGCCTTTGACCCGGTAGCTATCCCCGAAGCTAAGCATCTGGTGAAAGCCAACATGACTGCCGTGGATACTTCCAGCCTTTATTTTGCCAACGACATTTACGATGCGGTACTGGATGCTGACGCACTGCTCCTGGTGACTGAATGGAAAGAATTCCGCATGCCAAGCTGGGGAGTGGTGAAGAAAAGCATGAAAGGTCCGCTGATCATTGACGGGAGAAATATCTACGATAAGGAGGAGATGAAGGAGATGGGGTTCATCTACGATCCAATAGGATAAGACAGATTTACACAGATCGAAGACAGATTAACACAGATAAGAGAATACAGATTTACGCAGATTAAAGACAGATAAGAAAACATAGATAAGAAATGGAAGAGTTTTTGTTTAAAGATGAAGGCTATAAAATTATAGGGTGTTTCTATACTGTGTATAATACTTTGGGTTATGGATTCCTGGAATCAGTTTATCAGGAGGCTTTGGCAAAGGAATTTGAAAAGAATAACATTCCCTGTGTCTGGGAACAAAAAGTTGAAATCTATTACAATGAAGAGAAGCTTAAGAAGCATTTTAAAGCTGATTTTATTTGCTACAATGAAATCATCGTTGAAACAAAAGCTCAAAAGTTTATTGTCAAAACAGATATCGATCAGGTTATTAATTATCTTAGAGCTACTAAAATCAAAGTGGCATATCTGGTTAACTTTGGAGCACCTAAACTATATTATAAAAGATTGATAAATACAGATTAAAATACAGATAATCACAGAAAAGAAAAAAATACAGATTAACACAGATAAGAGAATACAGATAAACACAGATCTACACAGATAATATAAAAATAGATAAACACAGATAAGAAAATATAGATATCGGGTCTTATCTGTGAAAATCTATTTTATATTATCTGTGTTAATCAGTCTTCATTCTGTGGAAATCATTTTCTTCAATCAATGCAAATCACAAATAAATATTAGAATGAATAAAAAAGTCGCATTAATTACAGGTATTACTGGACAGGATGGCGCTTATTTGGCACAATTCCTTTTAAATAAAAATTATACTGTATACGGAACCTTTCGGCGGCTTTCAACACCTAATTTCTGGAGATTACAATACCTGAATATATTTGATGACATCGAACTTTTACCCTGTGATTTATTGGACAGCTATTCCATTATCGAAACATTAAGAGCCAGCAAGCCTGATGAAATTTATAATTTAGGTGCCCAGAGTTTTGTGGGAGCATCATTTGAACAACCGATAGCATCCGGTGAAATTACCGGGTTAGGTGTCGCCAAATTGTTGGAAGCTATTCGGTTAGTTGTTCCGGAAGCACGTTTTTATCAGGCATCTACCAGCGAAATGTATGGGGATAACAATCATTCATTTCAGGATGAAAATACCGAATTCTGTCCTTCTAGTCCCTATGCAGCCGCAAAATTATATGCCCACAGCATGGTAAATATTTACAGGAAAGGTTATGGAATTTTTGCATCAACAGGCATTTTGTTTAATCATGAATCTCCACTCAGAGGTATTGAATTTGTGACACGAAAGATTACAAATGCTGTAGCGAAGATTAAACTGGGTTTGGAAACTACCCTTGAATTGGGTAATTTGGATGCCCGCAGGGATTGGGGATATGCTCCCGAATACGTGGAGGCCATGTGGATGATTTTACAAAGTGACAAGGCGGATGATTTTGTGATTGCAACAAATGAAACTCATTCCATCCAGGAATTTATTGAAAGGGCATTTACCAGGGTTGGACTTAACTGGGAAGATCATGTACAGGTGAATGAAAAATTCATCAGGCCTGTGGATGTGAATTATTTGAAAGGAAATTATGATAAGAGTCATAAAATATTAGGATGGGAGCCTAAAACCAGGTTTACCGATTTGGTGGACCTCATGGTGGATAAAGATCTGGAGCGTTGGACAAACTGGCAAAATGGAGTTCATTTCTCGTGGGATGCATGGAACTATCCGAATGAGAAGAAGATTTTATCACGTAAACTGAAATATGATTAACGCAGATAAGAAAACACAGATAAAGAAACACAGATAAAGAAACACAGATAAAGAAACACAGATAAGATAACACAGATAAACGCAGATGAAAATTCAGATACAAGGTCTTATCTGTGTAAATCATTTTCTTCAATCTGTGTAAATTCAAATAAAGATGACAGCTATTAAATTTGAAAATATATCCAAGCAATACCGCCTGGGCATGGTATCCACCCAAACCCTGAGCCATGACTTGAACCGGTGGTGGCAAACCAGTATCCGTGGAAAGGAAGATCCCTACCTGACAATTGGGGACGTAAACGACCGATCTAAAAAAGCGGAGAGCGATTATGTCTGGGCACTAAAGGATATTAATTTTGAAGTTCAACAGGGAGATGTATTAGGCATTATTGGGAAAAATGGTTCCGGCAAATCCACCCTTCTTAAAATTCTCTCCAAAATTACTGCCCCTACCACAGGCACCATTCATCATGCCGGGCGGATAGCTGCTTTGCTGGAAGTAGGTACGGGTTTTCATCCTGAAATGACTGGGCGCGAGAATATCTACCTCAACGGTGCCATTCTGGGTATGTCCAAGGCCGAAATTAAAGGCAAACTGGATGAGATTATTGATTTCTCTGGGATTGAACGCTATATTGATACTCCTTCCAAGCGTTATTCCAGCGGTATGTATGTACGACTTGGTTTTGCCATTGCCGCCCACCTGGACCCTGAAATTATGATTGTGGACGAAGTACTGGCAGTGGGTGATGCTGAGTTTCAAAAGAAAGCCATTGGGAAAATGCAGGATGTAAGTAAAGGGGAGGGGAGAACAGTCCTGTTTGTGAGTCATAATATGGCAAGTATAAAAAAACTATGTACTAAAGGGTTGGTCTTGGCAAATGGAAGTTCTGTTTTTCTAGGAGATATTAACGATGCAGTAGATTTTTATATAGGTGATAATTATACTGAAAATCCTCATTTGTATTTCAACGACTTATCCACTGCTCCTGGTAATGAGAACATACGAATTAAATCATTTGAAGTGTCACCTATTATTGGTAAAGATATTCATGTTGAATCTGGACTTAATTTCAACTTGTGTTTTTACAATTATAAGATCAACATTATGATGGGTGTTACATTCGAACTTTCTACCATTGACGATATATGTGTATTTCATAGTGGTAAAGAAATAACTCCTAATAAAGACTCTAAAGAAGGGATGTATCAAATTCAATTTGAACTACCACCATATACATTAAATGCCGGTAAATATAAAATGAAACTTATATTTGGGGAAAATCAAAAATATGTACTTTGGATGAATGATAACGTCTTGAATTTTGAGATCGAAAATACTTTAACAGGTCAAGGATATAATATGGCAACTTTACCAGGAATATTAAAACCATATATAGATTTCAAGCATAATTATTTTGTCAAATGAATAAACCTGAGATCATCCAATTACCTAAAATTCTTGATCGACGTGGAAATCTTACGTTTATTGAAGGTAATCAACATATTCCTTTTGAGATAAAAAGAACGTACTGGATTTATGATGTACCTGGGGGTGAAATAAGGGGAGGACACGCTTTTAGAGAGCAAAAAGAATTTATAGTCGCATTATCAGGAAGTTTTGACATAGTTGTAGATGATTGTAAAAATAAAACAATCTATCATTTGAATCGTTCCTATAATGGTTTATATATACCTAATGGATATTGGCGACATATCGATAACTTTTCAACAAATTCCTTAGCTTTAGTAATAGCATCAACTAATTTTAGTATGGATGATTATATTATTGATTATGAACAATATTATGCTGAATATATTAAATGAAAGATGCTAGAAATTTAAAAATAAATGATTGTTCAATCATTGAATTGGATAAACATCATCATGAAAAAGGTAATATATCTGTAGTAGAAAATGGGAATGAAGTTCCTTTTGATATAAAACGGATTTATTATCTTTATGACGTTCCAGGTGGTGAAGCTCGTGGTGGACATGCCCATAAAAACTTGAAACAAATGATTATCGCTGCTAGTGGTAGTTTCAGTGTAACAATTGATGATGGAACAAAAAAAAAAACATTTATGCTCAATCGTCCTTTTCAAGGTCTGTTGATAGTACCAGGTATATGGAGAGAACTTGATGATTTTTCCTCAGGATCAGTTTGTTTGGTGTTAGCCTCTGAACATTTTGAAGAAGAGGATTATTTAAGGAATTATGAATATTTTAAGAATTTTAAACATGTTTGAATTAAAGATTTATCACCTTGAAAATAAAAAAGAATGGGATGATTTAATCAAGAAATCAAAGAATGGGACATTTCTTTTTTTTAGGGATTATATGGATTATCATTCTTCTAGATTTCAGGATATGTCTTTTTTAATATATCGTAAAGGAAAATTAGAAGCAGTAATGCCCGGTAATAGAGTTGACGATATTTTTTATTCGCATCAAGGTTTAACATACGGAGGACTTATACTAACAAATAAGATAACAACTATTGAAGTATTAGATATTTTTATTTTAATCAATGAAAGCTTAAAACAATTTGGAATTAATACAGTAATCTACAAGGCTATTCCAGCCATTTATCATAATACACCTTCGGATGAAGATATTTATGCATTATTCTTATTGAAAGCAGAAAAAATTATATGTAATATATCTTCAACAATATTTCAAAGCAATAAAATCAGATTTATAGAATCAAGAAAAAGTGGTTTAAGAAAAAGTACTAAAGAAGGAGTTATTGTGAAAGAGGGTGATGATTTTACTGAGTTTTGGGAAATGCTTAGTGGAAATTTAAACTCTAAATTCCAAACGAAGCCAGCACATTCGCTGGAAGAAATTGTTTTGTTACAATCAAGATTTCCAGAAAATATAAAATTATTTATTGCAGAATTGCATACAAATATAATTGCAGGAACAGTTATTTTCTTAATGAACCAAACTATTCATGTCCAATATATTTGTGCCAATGAAATTGGCAAATCTATTGGTGCACTTGATTTGCTTTTTGACTCATTAATCAATAATTTGTTTATTAATATTCCTTATTTTGATTTTGGTCATTCAAATGAAGAGATGGGTAATTATTTGAATAAGAAATTAATTTTTCAGAAGGAAGGATTTGGAGGAAGAGGCATAGTTTACGAAGTTTACAAGTATAATTTATAAGATTGCATATGGAACTTAAAAAGCTTATTATTGTTGGAATTGGTGAAACTTCAAATCTGGCATATGAGTATTTTACTCATGATTCAGATTATACAGTGGTAGCATTTGCGGTAGAAAGCGGATTCTATAATTGTAATTATTTTCTTGGTCTTCCAATATTTAAAATAGAAGAAATTACAGACTTCTTTTCACCACAAGAATTTTATGTATTCATTGCAATTAGTTCAACTAATTTTAATCGATTAAGAACTCGACTTTACGACATATGTAAAACTCAAGGTTATAGGATAGCATCCTATGTTAGTTCAAAAGCTTTTGTTTGGCATAATGTTGAAATTGGAGAAAACTGTTTTATTTTAGAAAATAATACACTTCAACCTTTTGTTAAAGTAGGAAATAATGTTACTTTGTGGAGTGGAAATCACATAGGACATCAAAGTATTATTCATGATAATTGTTTTATTACTTCTCATGTAGTGATTTCTGGTTTTTGTGAAATAGGGACAAACTGTTTTATCGGGGTTAATTCTTCAATTGCAAATAATATAATTATAGCTGATGACTGCTTAATTAGTTTAGGATCTGTAATCTCTGAAAATACTGAAGAAAACGGAATTTATAAGGGTAATCCAGCAAAAAGGCACTCTTTATCTGCAAAGACATATTATAATTTAAACGAATAATATTACTTTTATGGAATGGATTAAAAAAGGTTTAATTTTCAATTTAGATGGTGAATCATATTGGGCAAAAAATACTGTATTAACACCAACTCCTTTATTAATTTCAGATAAGATAATTAGAATATATGCATCATTTAGAGACGAGATTGGAAGAGGTAGGATTGGTTATATTGATGTTGATGCAGAAAATCCAAGTATTATTTTAAAAGTTTCTTCAAAACCTGTTCTGGATTTAGGAAAGGAAGGTACATTTGATGATAATGGTATGTTATTGGGAGATTTGTTAAGAGATGGAGATCAAATAAAAATGTATTATATAGGTTTTCAGCTTGTAAATAATGTGAAATTCCTTGCTTATTCGGGTTTAGCAATAAGTTATGATAATGGAGAATCATTTAAACGATATCAAGATACACCAATAATGGACAGAACACAAAATGCAATATATATTAGGGCAATTCATTCTATTATGAAAGAAAATGATATATATAAAATTTGGTATTCTGTTGGAAATGGTTGGGAAATTATAGACGAAAAACCATATCCTCAGTATGATATTAGATATACCGAGTCAAAGGATGGAATTCATTTTGATGATAATACAGGCATTCATTGTATCGGTGTTCAGGGAAATGAATACCGAATTGGTCGACCCAGAGTTATTAAAAATCACGAATTATATGAAATGCGATATACATTTGACACTAAAGATAAAGAATATATTTCAGGCTATGCGATTTCAGAGAATGGAATTGATTGGATCAGAAAAGATGAAAGTGCAGGTCTTTTTAAATCAGATAATGGATGGGATTCTGAAATGCTTTGTTATCCAGTTGAAATTGAAACCAACTTTGGAAAATATATTTTTTATAGCGGTAATGGGATGGGATTTACAGGAGTGGGATATGCCGTTTTAAAGTGAAATCGTATAAATCTTAATCCTATGATCAAATTCTTAGACCTCAAAAAAATAAATGCACAATATGCTCATGAACTTAAAGACGCAGTTGCTCGTGTTATTAACTCCGGTTGGTATTTATCGGGAAATGAAGTAAAAAATTTTGAAAATCATTTGGCTGAATATATTGGTGTAAAACATGCAATTGGTGTTGCAAACGGATTGGATGCCTTAAGATTGATAATGAAAGCTTATATTGAATTGGGTGTAATGCAGGAAGGTGATGAAATAATTGTTCCGGCAAATACATTCATTGCTTCTATTTTAGCTATTAGCGATAATCGATTGATTCCAGTACTAGTTGAACCTGATATTAGTACGTTTAATATTGATATTTCATTAATAGAAAAGCATATTACTTCACGAACCAAAGCTGTTTTGATTGTACATTTATATGGTCAGGTTTGTTGGAGTAAAGAACTGGAGAACTTAGCAGAAAAATATAATCTGAAAATTATAGAAGATAACGCTCAAGCAATTGGTGCAGTTTCCACCGATAAAAAAGGAATAAAAAGAAAAACAGGTTCGTTAGGCGATGCAGCCGGATTTAGTTTCTATCCCGGTAAAAATCTTGGGGCAATGGGTGATGCAGGAGCAGTCACTACTAATGATAATGAACTGGCAATAATGGTTCGTGCTTTAGGTAATTATGGTAGCAAACAAAAATATGTCAATGATTATCAAGGTATTAATAGCCGAATGGATGAAATTCAGGCAGCTGTTTTGAACGTAAAACTTCAATATCTTGATTCTGAAAACCAACGACGTCGTGAAATAGCAAATTATTATTGCACGCATATTAATAATGAAAAGTTTATTCTTCCAATTTTGAATAATGAAATATCAATTATTAATTGTATAAATCATGTTTGGCATATTTTTGTAATCCGCTGTTCAGAACGTGACCGTTTACAGCAATATATGACAGACAATGGAGTACAAACATTAATTCATTATCCGATACCGCCTCATAAACAAGTAGCATATTCAACTTTGAACGAATTATCATATCCTATTACAGAAAAAATTCACACAAAAGTTTTAAGTTTGCCGATTAGTTCTGTAATTGATATGGAAGACGTTAAAAAAGTAGTGAAAATTTTAAATGAATGGAAATAAGATGATTATTGTATCAGATATGCATGTAAAATCACCTCAAGTTTCAGTAATGATGCTTGTATATAATCAAGATAAATTTCTTGAACAAGCTATAAATAGTGTTCTGAAACAAGACTTTGACTTTGAATATGAAATAATTATTGGAGAAGATTTTAGTACCGACAAATCTAGAGAAATATGTATTGAGTTTCAAAAAATATATCCTGAAAAAATCAAGTTGCTTTTACAAGATAATAATAAAGGATTAATGAAGAATTATCATGATATTTTAAATATTTGTAGAGGCAAATATATTACTGGATGTGCTGGTGATGATTATTGGATTGATAATCTGAAAATAAAGAAACAATTTGATTTTTTAGAGAAAAATAATGAATATGCACTAATTCATACTGGTTTTTATGTTTTAGAAGACCAAAATGGTGATAAAATAGAACACAAAATAAATAAAAATGACTGTGATACGAGATTTGAAGAACTTTTATATGGAAATCAAATAGGTGCTTTGACTAAATGTTATCGAAATTCAATTTATTTTGATTATATTAAAAAAATCAAACCGATTAAAAAGGGTTGGTTAATGGAAGATTACCCATTTTGGCTATGGATTTCATTAAATCACAAAATTAAGTATATTCCTGATTTGACCGCCGTCTATAGAATTCATAGTAATTCTATGTCAAACTCAAATGATTTATTAAAAGTTACTTTATTTGAGTTTAATGTTGCACAAATTAGAGAGTTTTTTGCGATAGAAAATGATAAGTTAGATTTAATTAAAGATAATCTTAGTTGGATATATAATGAAACTTTTAATTTTTTTTATGCTCATTCATATTTTGGTAATGAAGTGAAATTATTGAAAGAAAAATTGAAACTTTACAATAGATTAAGTTATTTGAATAGAATAAGACTTTGGGGGTTAAATAATAAATTTACTTTTTATTTATCAACTATATATATTGTAAACCATAAAAGATTCAGAAATTTGCTTGACCCTATAATAAATTATAAACGACTATTGATATTTTAGGTTGAACAAATTCAACATCATCTAATTTTTATGCCTTATGAATTCAATAGTCTCTATCATAGTACCATGTTACAATCAGGCTCAGTACTTGCCTGAGACTCTGGACTCTGTTTTAGCACAGACTTATCAATTTTGGGAATGTATCATTGTGAATGATGGCAGTCCGGATAATACTGAAGAAATTGCGAAACAATACTGTGAAAAGGACAATCGGTTTCACTATATTTCTAAAGAAAATGGCGGGCTCTCATCCGCCCGTAATGTTGGAATTAAAAGCAGTACAGGTGAATTTATTTTACCGTTAGATTCCGATGATTTGATATCGCCTGAATATATTGAGAAAGTAATAGAGCATTTTCATCTTTATCCTGATACAAAATTAGTGTATTGCAAGGCACAGCTTTTTGGTAATGATAATGGAGAATGGGGATTGCCCGACTATAACTATGCAGATCTATTATTTGAAAATATGATCTTTTGTTCTGCAATTTATAAAAGAAAAGATTATGAGAATACCAGTGGTTATAATGAAAATATGTTACATGGTTTAGAAGACTGGGATTTTTGGCTCTGTTTAATTGATGAAACTGATAAAGTTTATTGTTTGCCAGAACTCTACTTTCAATACAGAATAAGACATCAATCTATGCTTAGAAGTCTGACCGATGAAAGTGGATTGGCGTTACGAAAATATATATATTTTAATCACATAGAAAAATATCAGAAATTCATTCCGGAGTTAATATGGCAGAACCCACAAATTAAAAAACAACAAGATTCAATTTTGACTTTAGAGACTGAATTAAAAAGAATTAAAACCACAAAAGCTTACCGGCTTGGCAAAATTATTCTAAAACCTTTCTCATTTATAAAAAATGAATTTATTATATTGAATCATAAGGCACAATAATTTTTTTATATTTCTAATTCTTTAAAAATGGAAAATTTGATCTTAAGTGTATGGATCATAACGTATAATCAGGAAAAATACATTTCAGAATGCCTGAATAGCATTTTGATGCAACACACAAATTTTGAATTCGAGATTGTAATCGGCGAAGATCACTCTACTGATATTACCAGAACTATTTGTGAAAAATATGCGAAGGAGCATTCGAATATAATACTTTTACCTTTAGAACATAATTTAGGTTTAGTTAAAAATTGGGAGCGAACATTATTTGCCTGTCAGGGTAAATACATTGCTATGTGTGAAGGAGACGACTATTGGATTGATTCCTATAAATTACAAAAACAAATTGATTTCTTAGAAAACAATAAATCCTACAGCATGTGTGTCTCAAACCGTAAGGTCTTATTAACTGATGGCACTTTCTATGACGATATTTCGATAAAAGAATGCTATACGAAAGAAGATATTTTAAAAGGTGTCATTCCGCATACCCAAACAATGGTTTTTCGGAATCTCAATAGAGAAGCAATGTGTGAATATTTATCTAAGTTATTAAGTGGCTTATTCAGTGAAGGAGACAGAGTGCTGTCATATTGGTGTTCGAAATTCGGGGATATTTATATTTTGCCCGATCAAACTGCTGTGTATCGTTGGAATGGAATCGGAGTTTGGTCAGGTCATACCGCAATTTACAGAGAGTACTTTTTTATAAGAATGTTTTGTACTTTTCATAAACGTATTGAATATCCTGATAGGAAATTATTTGGTGACAGTGTAACAACCCAATGTTTAGATTTTATTTATTATAATTTTAAAAGAGGAATAAAAAATCGGTATAAATTAGAGACCTTAAAATTGTTGTATAAGGAATTGACATTTATTGAATTAATTGTCAATGTATTCAATTATATCATAAACAAGTTTCATAAAAACAAAAAATAGTGAAAGTAGTAATTCTAGCAGGTGGTTTTGGAACCCGATTAAGTGAAGAAACCAAGAATCTCCCTAAACCTATGGTGAAGATTGGAGATAAACCAATTCTATGGCATATCATGAAAATTTATTCACAATATGGATATAATGACTTCGTGATTTGCCTGGGATACAAAAGTGCTGAAATAAAGAAATGGTTTATGAACTATTTTATGTTTGACAACGATTTGACCATTGATGTGCGGAATAACAAAATAGAGGTTCACGATAATAAAACTGAACCCTGGAAAGTAACCCTGGTTGAGACCGGTCTCAATACACAAACAGGCGGTAGAATAAAGAAAATACAGAAATACATAGGGAATGAACCTTTTTTATTGACTTATGGCGATGGTGTTTCGGATGTTTGTATTCCTAAGTTGGTAGAACTTCATATAAAAAGCGCTAAGTTGCTGACTGTGACTGCCTATAAACATCTGGAACGCTGGGGACTGCTTGATATTGCGGAAAATGGAGATGTAAGAGGTTTTTTAGAGAAACCATCGGATTCGAAAACCCTTATAAACGGTGGGTTTTTTGTATGCCAACCCGAAATATTTGACTATCTGGAGGGTGATGATTGTGTTTTTGAACGGGAACCGATGGAGGACCTGGCAAAAGAAGGGAAGATGACCTCGTATACCCATACAGGTTATTGGCAATGCATGGATACATTGAAAGACAATATAGAACTAAATAGTTTGTGGAACTCAGGCAAGGCTCCCTGGAAAAACTGGTAAAAATGGTTGAAAATTTCTACAAAGGGAAAACTGTTCTAGTAACCGGACACACCGGTTTTAAAGGATCATGGCTAATCATATGGCTGCTAGAGATGGGAGCCAGGGTGATTGGATATTCCCTGGATCCGGTTTCAGAGAAGGATAACTTTGTATTATCCGGTATTGGTATTAAAATAGTTGACTTACGGGGAGATATAAGAAATCCGGACAAGCTGAAAGAAGTGATGTCAACCTATCAACCGGAAATTGTATTTCATATGGCAGCCCAGGCATTGGTACGATTATCCTATGAAATACCGGCAGAGACATATGACGTCAATTTAATTGGCTCCATTAATGTTTTAGAGGCGATCAGGGCTACGGAAAGTGTCAGGGTAGGAATCATGGTCACAACCGATAAATGTTATGAAAATAAAGAACAAATCACTCCTTATACAGAAACTGATTCCCTGGGGGGGTATGATCCCTACTCATCTTCAAAAGCTGCGTGTGAAATTGCCATTGTATCCTGGAGAAATTCTTTTTTTAATTTGGATCAATTTTCAAAACATGGAAAAGCTATTGTCAGTGTACGAGCCGGAAATGTTATAGGAGGAGGTGATTGGGCCCTGGACCGGATAATTCCGGATTGCATTAGATCATTGGAAGATAACAAACCGATTGAAATCAGAAGTCCAAAATCCATTCGTCCCTGGCAACATGTGTTGGAACCGTTGGGAGGGTATTTGCTGCTGGCCAAAAAGGCTTACGAAGATCCTGAAAAATATAGCCAAGCCTGGAATTTTGGTCCGAATGTGGATGCGGTAGCTACCGTTTGGGATATAGCCCAATTGGTACTGACAAATTATGGAGAAGGAAGTATAATGGATGTTTCAGACCCACAAAACGTTCATGAAGCAAAATTATTACTACTGGACATTTCAAAAGCAAAAAACAAATTGGGATGGGAACCCCGGTTAACTCTTGATGAAACAATAAAATTAACCGTTGACTGGTATAAGAGATATACATCAATGCCAGTATTGGATTTGTGCCTGGAGCAAATAAGATATTATATGAAGAAGAGGTAAGAGGTAAGGAATGAGGAATGAGGAATGAGGAATGAGAGTTGAGGAATTAGTAGGTAGAAAGTAGAAAGTAGAAGGTAGTTTAAAGAAATAAGTATTTTGAAGTTGTTAAGAGTTTATTTTAAAAAATAGTGTTTGAATGACGGAGTCGGTTTATATCATAGGAGGGAGTGGCTTTATAGGGAAACATATATCTGTTTTTCTTTCAGAGTATTATGATGTAATAATCTTTGATAAAATTATTGATAGAGATTATTTTACACTCTATCCAACCATTAAATGTTATGAATTGGATGTGGTTACAAACCTGATTCCGCCGGCATTTGAAACGCCATCATTTATACTTAATTTAGCCTCCACGCTGGTTACGGCTACCCGCGAGTTGAAAGATTTGGATCAGGTGATTTCTGAAAATGTGAAGATTGTGATGAATTTGTATGACCGTTTTCATAATCAAAATACCTTGAAACTGTTTATTCAGTTTGGCAGCATTGAGGAATATGGGAATGGGCAATCTCCTTATGTTGAGGAACAGCGGGAAATACCGAATTCAACATATGGTATTTTAAAACAAACAACATCAAATTTGGCTTTGTTGCTTCAATCTAATCAGGGTTTTCCGGCTATGGTTGTTCGACCGGGTAATTTATTTGGAAAATATCAAAATGATCAACGATTCGTCTCCTATCTGTTTAATCAGTTAAAACAAAACAAAACAGTAGAAGTAACACTTTGTGAACAGAAGAGAGATTTTATTTATGTTGTTGATTTTGTAAGAATCATTCAAAAGATTTTAAAAAGATACGAAGTTTTTGTAGGTGAAATTGTAAATGTAAGCAGTGGTGAAAGTATTCAATTGAAACAGATACTGGAACAAATGAAGTCCTTATTAGCATCAACTTCAGAAATTTTATATGGTGAAATTCCGTATCGGGAAAATGAACCAATGGATTTGAGATGCAGTGTCATAAAGATTGAAAAATTGTTGGGTGAACCAATGAAAAAAAACACAATGAAACGACTTGAAGATTATATCAAAATGACTAAATAATTGAATATAAATTTTTCGACACAAAACAGTGAATATGGGAAATAAAGTAATCTATTTTGATAATCTAAGAGTAATTGCTACAATTGGAGTTATTTTCGTTCACGTTGATATAAATACTTTAAATGAATATAATAAAATTCCTGAAGTATCTTGGTGGATTGCAAATTTCTTTCAAAGTTTATTCTGTTTTTGCATTCCAATATTTGTTATGATTACAGGAGCATTATTGTTGCCTAAGGATATTGAATTGAAGTGTTTTTTAAAGAATAGATTTTTTCGATTAATTATTCCATTTCTATTTTGGTCATTTATTTATATCCTTTTTAATTTTAAATTTCTACCTCAACGAAATGAAATGTCAATAGTAGAAATTATGAAATGGTTTTTTTTACAAATTAATGGTTTAAGTTCTGTGCATTTTTGGTATATTTACATGATTATCGGAGTTTATTTGACAATTCCAATCATTGGGGGTTGGATTCGAAATAGTGGTAAAAATGAGATTAATTATTTTTTAATTTTATGGTTAATTTCAATAATTATAAACCAACCTGTTTTTTCAAATTTCAAACCTAATATTGATTTGACTTATTTTAGTGGATTCATGGGTTATCTGATTTTAGGTTATTATCTCTCAATTAAAAAAATTGAAAGTTCTAAAGTTTCAATCATCTTAATTCTAACCGGATTCATATTAACAACATTAGGAACCTATTTCTATTCAAGAAATCATGGAAGCTTTGATAGTCATTTATATCAAAGTTTCTCACCAAATGTAATAATACTTTCAACAGGAGTATTTCTATTTTTAAAAAATAGAAACTCACATTTTGAATCAGTCAATAGTTGCTCAAAGCAGGCTGACGTAAATTTAAAATTATCAATATTGGCTCGTAATTTCATTTGTAAATATAGTTATGGCATTTATTTAATTCACGTCCTTATTTTGATTTTACTAGACAAGGTTGGAATTTCTTCTGATTTAATAAATCCAATATTGGGAATACCTGTTACAGTTGTGATGTGTTTGTTAATTTCAGGAACTATTATTTATACAATCAACAAGATACCATTTGGTGAATATATATCCGGATAAATTAACATTGAAATGTCATATAAAAAACTAAATATACCTCTGGTGGCCATAGCAGTTCCAGTATACAATACTGAGAAGTATTTCAAGGAATGCCTGGATCATATTGTAGGGCAGACCTATCAAAACTGGATTTGCTACATCACAGATAATGCCAGTACAGATACATCCTATCAAATAGCCCTGGAGTATGAGGCAAAAGACAGTCGTTTCAAGGTGTTTAGGAATAAGGAAACAGTAACAGCATTTGAAAACTGGAATATAACATTGGGAAGGATGTCAGAAGTGCCTGCAGATTACATGAAATATGAATGTGCTGACGATTGGATGTTTCCCGAATGTATAGAACGGATGGTTGAAATTCTACAGAAAGATGATCAGGTTGGCGTTGCTTTTGGGTATAGACTCCAGGATAAGTATGTTGATTGTGATGGATTGGATATTAATGAAGGCCGGATATTTGACGGAAAAGAAATTCTTCGGCGCAGTATGACTGATAATCTTTATATTTCAGGGGGATTAGGCCAGGGATTATACAGGGTAGAGGCACTTAAAAATATTGATAAAGACCTGCAAGTCATTAATATTCAAAATATCCATTGCGATGTAGAGTTAAATGACAAAGTGATGTTGAATTGGAAAGTTGGTTTTGTTTTTCAGATTTTGACCTATTACAGAAGGCATGAAGGACAAGTATTATCTTTTGCTTTAAAAGTGAATACTGATTTATATGGGAATGAAAGACGTATCTATCTTCACCTGAATGTATTTCCTGAATTACAAAAAATATATCAGGAACTTAGGATGGAATATGCACTTTATTTATTGAAAAGCAAAAAAGAAAAGAATGCTGAAATATTGGCCTGGCATAAAAAATACCTGGAACGGCCTATAACTAAAGAAGAATTGAAATTGGCAAAGAAGACGATGAGAAGACAATTGTTGAAAGAGATACGAATGAGTATCATTAAAATAATTAAAGTATAATAGTTCATGAAAAAGTTGCTGATTGTTTCTTTAAATTCATGTTATCCACTTTACCATGGTGGTGCGTTAGCACAATATTACTTTCTGGATGGGCTGAAGGGACTCGTTGAATTTGTTCTCTGTACGATTGTTGCGAATGATAAAGATTTAGAAAATATTGAAACTTTAAAACAGAAGCAACCTTTATTAAAAGTTTATTATCTGGATGCCAGAATTCCAAAAGAAAAAGAAACAATCAAACTTAAAATCAACCGTCTGATTTATAGTATTTATCGTATTATATTCCCAAAGGAACTAAAAGCTGATGATTTAGAGTTAGATGTTGATGATTTCTCAGATCCATATTTCTCAAGGGTTGATACTCCCCGGAATCCATTATTTGTTACCTTGATTAATGACGTTATTGATAAGGAAAATATTCATCAGGTTCAGTTTGATTTTTTTGACACCATGGATTATTGTTTTGGGGTTGCAGATACAGTACGAAAAATTTTCATTCATCATGAATTGCGATTTAAACGTTTGAAGTTAGCGGCTAAAACCAGTAATTTGCCGGATGCGTTTAAAAACTACCTGATATCAAAGACAGAGGCTTTTGAAAGACTGTGTATCCATCATATGGATGAAGTAGTGGTATTTAATGAAGATGATGCAAAATTAATTTCAGCTGATAGTACCCATATAACAGTTTCACCTTTTGGGATACCCGATGAATTAATTTTCAGACATAAGGAAAGAGTTGTTTTTAATCGATTGTTATTTGTAGGGGGTGAAGGGCATACACCCAATAAGTTGGGTTTGTTATGGTTTTTGGATACGATTTATATTCCGAATATTCCATTTATATCCTATCCACTTTATATCGTTGGTGATTGGTCGATAGTGGTAAAAGAAAACTATAAAAGATATTCTCAAATCGTTTTTTGTGGTGAAGTGGAATCCATTGAACCTTATTTTGATGCATCTATATTTATAAATCCGATTTTAACGGGTGCGGGTTTGAGAACGAAAGTATTGCATGCATTCGTAAATAAAGTACCGGTTTTGAGCACCCGTTTTGGAGCGGAAGGATGCTTTGATGATAGTTACAACACTCATTTATGTCTATTTGATACTTCAGAAGAGTTTTTAGACATAATTCATAAATGTGATTTTGCAAATATTGGGTTAAAAGGGTTTGAGTTTTATAATCAGTTTTTTAATAATGAAAAATTGTTAAGCATAAGAAATAGTATCCTAAATTAAGAAAATATACATGACGGTATCCGACATCTTAAAAAGAGAAAATAATAATCTGGACCTGGTCCGGATAATTGTAGCAACCATGGTTATCTGGAGCCATTCTTTTGCATTAAATTTTGGCAATGGTTCCGGTGAACCTTTATTTAAGTTTGTCAAAGTTACTTATGCCGGAGAATTGGGTGTAAATATATTCTTTTTCATAAGTGGGCTATTGGTGACAAATAGTTTGATAAAAAAAAAGAGTATATCAAAGTTCTTTATTTCACGTTTTTTTAGATTATTTCCTGCACTTGTCACATTGCTTTTTATTACAGTTTTTGTAATAGGTCCTATTGTTTCAACTTTATCGGTAAAGGAATATTTTTTAAATTTTGAAACCTGGAAATACTTAATATCTAACCTGTATTTAAAAATTATTTATGCTTTGCCTGGTTGTTTTCAAAATAATATCTGGCCTTCGGATGTAAATGGGTCATTGTGGTCCTTGCCATTTGAAGTAGGGTGTTATGTTTTTTTAGTTGCTGTTTTTTCGTTACTGAGTGGTTCTAAAAAATTTGCTAATATTATTATTGGAAGTATCATTTTTCTGGCAATTGTTCCGAATGATATGTTATTGACATTTTTTGAACGAAAATATATCTTGGGTCTTGTTCCGATTGCTTGTTTTGCATTTGGAGCTTTTTTTGCAGTAAATCAAGACAAAATCAAAATAGATTTTAAGTTGATGTTAGGTTTTATGCTATTATTATTGATATTTTGGAGATATCAGAAAATAATTCATATCTTGTTTCCTTTTGTTATTTCAATTTTTATGTTGTTTTTTTCAACTGATAAATTTATTTTAAAACTAAAGCCCAAATATGATATTTCGTATGGTCTTTATATTTGGCACTTTTTAGTCCAGCAAACATTATTTTTTTATTATGGTCAACTCAATGTTTATGTTTTCTTTTTAATCTCTTTTTCTTTCACATCAATAATATCTTTATTCTCATATATTTTGATAGAGCATAAATCAATTGATTTTGGATATAAACTGGGAAAAAGAGTAAATGATTCTACTTTTAATTTCGATAGGATCTTGGTTTTTACGTTATTCCTTTTTATTGTAATTATCCTGGCAAAAGTAAGTTGAAAAAAAATAGAAAGCACAATAAATTCAATGGCTGAACATAAGATCTATTTTACCATTCAAACCAATAGTGGGAGCGGCCTGGGTGATCAATTGGCAACACAATTTCTACCTTTATATGGATTAGGATCAGCCATTGGTGCATCGTTTGTTTATAGTCCGGTATCATTTAACCGGAGTGTTAAACCTAAATGGTACAATGTATCTCAATCATTCCTTTTTAAATTACGTTGCTTTTTCTTCTTTTACATAGGACAGAATTTTATATCAAGTGCTGTAAATGGACTATTTTTATACATTGAAAAAAAACTAAATGCAATACTTGAAAGAAATACCGATAATGAACTTAGTGTTTTCTTAGGTTTAAAATACACAAGTGAAGTTGACCCTTATGTGTTAGTGGATAATGCTATCTGTGATATTCTGCTTGATAATTATTTGGAATCAATTGAATTGATACACATTGCTGATTTTAAGGAGTATGTAAATTGTTTTCTAAAGGATAGGACTGATAATCCTGTTCTTCGATTTAAATGGACAGCAAAAATGTGGACACTGATTCCTAAACTAGATTTACTTTTACAGGATACAGGTTACAATAAAGAGAAGATTCTCCAAAACACATTTTCCAACGGTTTTTGGAAACAACACAAACCCTCTTTCCCAGATAAAACGAACATTGTGTTTCATATTCGATGTGGTGATAGTACAACAATTCGATTGGGAGAACGAAACCTGATCGTGTTTGATAAATATTTATACGAGTCAGAACAGGAAATGGATGATGTTTTAGCTATAGATCAGGATCGATATACAGTTTTACCGGAAGAGTATACAAATATTTATGATCAGATTATTTCAAAAATTGGGGTGGAAGATATTAGATTAACAGTTATATCGGATGGTTATGAATTAACTTTTAAGAATATTCTTCGTAACTTGTTGAAACGGAAATGTAAAATTCATTTAACAAGATTTGAACGAAAGGATTTAGCTCTGAAGATAAAAGAATCCAATGATATCTTTAGTCATTTTAGACAGGCTCAATTGATAATTGGAGAAACGAAACAAAATTTAAATGATAGTATCTATGCTTTGGCAAATGCCAATGTAGTGATTTGGGGATGTGGTGGTTTTGCTAGCAATACACATTCTTTGTTTAAAGGTGTCGAACAAAAAAGTTTGATTTTTAATGTAAAAGATTTTTCTGAAATGAAAATCAAACTAATTAAAGAATTGAAGAATGCCTAAAGTTTCAGTTATAATTCCAAACTATAATCATGCCGATTTTTTAAATCGTCGTATTGATTCGGTTTTAAATCAAACTTACTCTGATTTTGAGCTGATTTTGTTGGATGACTGTTCTACGGATCGGAGCTATGAAATACTTTTGTCATATAAAGATCATCCCAGGGTTTCACAGATAGTTTTTAATGTCAAAAACAGTGGAAGCCCTTTTGAACAATGGGCAAAAGGTTTTGAACTGGCTACAGGCGATTTTATTTGGATAGCCGAGAGTGATGACTGGTGTGAATCTACTTTACTGGAAAATTTAGTGAAACCGTTGTTAGAAGATGAATCTTTGGTATTAAGTTTTTGTCAATCTCTGTTGGTGGATGATTCAGGTGAAATTATTTATAAAACAGAATGTCATCAGTTAGAACAATCCATAAATGGACGTGATTTTGTGGCTTCTCAAATGTTTGGTGATACAGTGTTGGTCAATGCCGGAATGGCGGTGTTTAGAAAATCATCTTTAAATAAAATTGATTGTCAATACAGAAACATGAAAAGTGCAGGGGATTGGATGTTTTGGGTCAATATTGCTTTAACAGGAAATGTGTTTATTTTAGGCAAGTATTTAAATTACTTTAGAAGAAATATTGATACAGTCTCTTCTAAAGCAGAAGTTACGGGAGTTGATATTGAAGAGGGAAATAAAGTATTTACTTTTGTGTTACACAAAAGTAAACCAGTATTAATAGAACAGTTAAACGCTATTAAGCAAAGACTTGATATTTATTTTCAACAAAAAAAAAGGTATGAAAATAAAACGATTTCAAGAAATAGCTTAACTTCAATTTTAAATTTATGTCCTGAAGCAAAAAGAGTATATAGAAATCAAATTATTAAAAGATTTATAAAAACATTTATTGGAAAGGTTGTGATAATTTAATAATTTTCTAATGTAATTTGAAAAAAGACTAGAGATGAATAATAGGATTAAAAATTTGATTAATATTTTACAGCCTGAGTTTGTACAAAGAATCAGAGAAGAATTGTGGATAAAAAAAAAGATTGCAGAATGGAAAAAAAATGGAAGGTTCATACCCCCACCAGATATTGTAAAACAAGATATTATATGCAGTTATCAAAAAAAAAGTAAATATTCAATTTTTATTGAAACAGGTACTTATAAAGGAGATATGGTCCAGGCTCAAAAGAGAAGATTTAAAAAAATCATATCAATTGAGTTAGGTGTAGATCTATTTGAGAAAGCACAAAAAAGATTTGATTCAGACGAAAATATAACTATTATTCAAGGAGATAGTGGGAATATACTTCCAGAAATATTGATATATATTGATAAACCAGTGATTTTCTGGTTAGATGGTCATTATTCAGGAGGTATTACAGCTCAAGGAAAGAAAGTTTGTCCAATTTTTGAAGAAATAGATGCAATCTTCCAGGGAATGAAGTTCGATCATATTTTACTAATTGATGATGCCAGAGATTTTAATGGTTTTGGTGATTATCCTACTATTGAAAATTTATCTGAATATATCGTTTCGAAAAATATAAATTATCAGATTGAGGTAAAAGATGATATCATCCGATGTAAAGTAAAATCGTTAAATTAAATTTGTTAGTATGTTTATTTCAATTATTATTCCTACTTATAACAGGGCTCATCTAATAGGCATAACGTTGGAGAGCTTATTGAAACTAAACTATCCAAAGGAAATGTTTGAAATTCTGGCGGTCGATAATAATTCCTCGGATACTACTGCCAGCGTCCTTCGTGATTGGGAATTGAAATCAAATGGAATCATCAAATATTATTATGAACCCCGTCAGGGTTCTCATTTTGCACGTAATGGAGTTGTAAAACATGCAAAAGGTTCTTTGCTTTATTTCACGGATGATGATATGATTGCGGATGAAAATATGTTGGTTGAATTAGCGACTATATTTATTGATAATAATCTGGTAGGCACTGCCACCGGTTGTGTTTTACCCAATTGGGAAAAAGAACCTCCTGCCTGGATTAAAAAGTATTTTACGAATGGGTGGTTAAGCCTGTTGGATAGGGAAGAGGAATTGCTTGTATCGCCGGATGACTTTGGAGTCTTTAGTTGTCATCAGGCTGTTTTAAAAGATGTATTTATCAAAGCTGGCGGATATAATCCCGATATTGTGCAGGGTGAATGGTTGGGTGACAATGAAACCGGATTAAACATTAAGATTAAAGCATTGGGATATCAATTTGCCTTTGTGAAAAAATCAGTCACGCATCATATCATTCCCAAAACCAGGATGACTCAACAGTATTTTAATAAACGTTTTGCTAATCAGGGGAATTGTGATAGTTATACTGATTTTAGAAAACACGACTATGCCACAGTTGAATTGAAAAAGAATATAATCAAATTTAGGAAATTGAAGATTCAGAAATATCTGAAGTATTTTATTTTGTATGTTTTACAACATGATAAGTGGAGAGTAAACAGGGCCTGGGTTGATTATTATAAACATAGAATGCTCTATGATAAGAAGTTGCTCACAGATAAAGAATGGGTGAAAATGGTATTAATTAATGATTGGATAAACTAAAAAAACATGATAGAACAAGTAAAGCACAACGAAATAATTTTAGGCATAATTATCAGAGCTAATTTTAAAAAAGAAGGAATTGCCTTTTTTACCCCGGATGATTTTTCCCAGCAATTAGGCTATATGAACCGCCCGGAAGGATATGTCATTCCCCCTCATGTTCATAATGTCATAGAACGTAAAGTCGATTTAACCCAGGAAGTATTATTTATTAAAAGTGGAAAAGTACGCGTCGACTTTTATGATGAAACCAGGAAATACCTTGAAAGCCGGATATTGGAACAGGGTGATGTCGTTTTGTTAGCACATGGTGGACATGGATTTCAAATGTTGGAACCTTCGGAAATGATAGAAGTAAAACAAGGTCCATTTTGCGGTGAATTGGACAAAGTAAGATTTGAACAGGTAGCAGAAGAACAATTGAAAATTAGTCAATAGCCAATAGTCAATGGTCAATAGTCAATAGTTGATTATACAGTCAATCACTTCAACAATAATTTATGAGCAATTTTATACCGGTATGTGAACCTTATCTGAACGGAAACGAATTAAAATACGTAACGGATGCTATCTCGACCGGATGGATTTCATCAGCAGGCAAATACGTCACTGAATTTGAAAAACAGTTTGCAGACTATTGTGATTGCAAATATGGAGTAGCAGTCTGTAATGGAACCGTTGCTTTGCATTTGGCATTAGTTGCACTTGGAATTGGAAAAGGAGATGAAGTGATAATTCCTTCTTTTACGATGATCGCCAGTGCGTTTGCAGTTTGTTATACTGGGGCTACTCCGGTTTTTGTGGATGCCGATAAACTTACCTGGAATATCGATGTTACAAAAATTGAAGAAAAAATAACTTCGCGAACTAAAGCGATTATGCCTGTTCATATTTTTGGGCAAATGTGCGAGATGGATAGTATTACAAAAATTGCAAAAATACATAAGTTATTTATCCTGGAAGATGCAGCAGAAGCCCATGGTGCAATGTTTAACGGAATAAAAGCGGGAGCCTTTTCTGATATTGGTTCTTTTAGTTTTTTTGCCAATAAAAACCTGACTACAGGTGAAGGTGGAATGTTGGTGACCAATGATGAAGCCTTATATAACAAGGCACGATATTTCAAGAACATGTGTTTTCCGTTAGATGGAAACCGGAATTATATGCACAATGACATTGGATTCAATTATCGAATGTCCAATGTAATAGCTGCCATCGGGTTGGCTCAGGTTGAGAAAGCCGATGAATATATTGAAATGAGAATACGGAATCACGATTTGTATCAACAGTATTTGGCAAATGTTCCTGGAATAATATTTCAGGTGAAACATCCGAAGGCCTACAGCGTGGAGTGGATGAATGCCATTGTAATTGATCCTGTTCTATACGGGCATACAAAGGATGAACTTATTGATTTTTTGAAAGAGCATGGTGTGGATACCCGCTTATTGTTCACCGGCATGCACCGACAAAAATCATTGCTTGATGCAGGGTGTGATGGGACAGGGTCGTATCCGGTTTGTGATTGGTTAGCTGAAAATGGGCTTTACTTGCCTTCGGCCAGTAATTTGACAGTTGAAAAAATTGCTTTTATTTGCAATTTGATAAATGATTTTTGTTCAGCCCATTAGAACATGAAGAAAATTGCAATTGTAACGCCCAACACGGATACTTTTACAAATCCGACTATGACTTCTCTTTTTCATTTACTGAAAGAGATAGGAGTTGACGTGTTCTTATTTGGACCACTTCAAGAACCTGAGGGTCCAAATAATATGCCGAATGTTCATTTCTTTCAGTCAGTATTTAAATTAAATCTGTTTAGAAATCCAGCGCACTATCTTAATCATTGGACATCATATTTAAAAATAATTAGAATAATTCGAAAAGAAAAAATAAATACCTTATTAGCGGTAGACCCGTTGGGTATTATTGTTGGTGGTCGCATAAAGAACTTATTTGGAAGGAAAATCCATTTGAGTTATTTGTCCTTTGAGATTTTTTTCAAGAACGAACTCGAAGGTCATTATTTATCCTTGAAATTAAAGGAAATTTATTATTCAAAATTTATTGATTCATTGTTAGTACAGGATGAAAAACGGAAGGAATTGTTGTTTAAAGAAAATAGCATGTCAGTACCGATTGAACGAATAGCATTAGTCCCCGTTAGCCCGATGAAAATAGATTTTCCGGATAAGTCGGATACACATTCAATATTAAATATTCCCGAACAAAAAAGATTAGTTATATATTCCGGAAGTGTTGGAACCTGGTGTGGTACCCATGCAATTATTGAAGCATTTGATAAAGGATATTGGAACGATGACTGTTGGCTCGTTTTTCATACCCGTAATACAATCCACGCTAATAATCCTTTTTATGCTGATTTAATTCGTTTAGATGCTGATGAAAATAGACCTTTTTCATTACATCCGAAACCATACGATAGTTTTGAAGAGTTGGGGTTGTTTTTATCGGGTTTTGATATAGCGTTGGCATTCTATTATCCGAATAATGAAAACCCATATTATGGCATGAATATGAAAGAAATAGGATTGTCCTCCGGAAAATTCTCTACCTATATGATGCTGGGATTACCTACAATTGTAACTACCTGTGATGTTTATGTTGATTTGATCCAGAAATATCATTTTGGAGCATTATTATCTGATATTGATCAGATTGGTGCCGTTTTGAGCAAAACGTTGTTTTCAAAAAAAAATGCTTTTAGACTTTATGAAAATGAACTCAATCCGGAAAAAAAATTGTTAAATTATATAGATGTTCTCACTAAATTACAATGAAATCGTGAATAGATTTTAGAAATTTTTATCGTTGATATTATTCTCTTTTATGAGATTTGTAAATTATGATGCACAATAATAAACACATTTTTCAAATAAATAATAAAACAATTTTTTTATTGTTTGTATTAAATATTTTATTTGTTATTTATTTTTTCTCACTTGCATTCTATAATAGATTGTCACAGGATGATTTTTTATTTTTAAAATCAGTTAAAGAATCAGGATGTATTCATTTGGTAAAATGGGCTTATTTATTTCAATCCGGACGCTTTTCCCATTATTTATATATATCAATTATATTCTGGTTTATAGAAAAAACAGGTCAGTTATTTTTTATTCCTGTACTGGTTTGGTTGATTAATTTTTCAATTCTTCAATATGGGCTGAAAAAATTACTCAATTTAGATAATTTATTGTTACTGAACTTATCTGCATTATTTATCAATATCTTTATTATTACAAATTTTGAATTTACAGCATTTTATTGGATTTGTGCGACTTTTTATTATATTCAACCAGTATTGATATTTCTGCTATTTATTTATGTTAATCAAAAAACCATTACTAAATTTCATTCAATTTTATTAATCATTATTGCGTTAGTAATTTCAGGATCTTCAGAAATATTTATTCCTTTTTGTTTGCTTTTTCTACTATTGAATTACGGTTATTATTTTTTGAATAACAACTATAATTTTAACCTGACGATTTCAGATAATAGAGTTAAGAGATTAATAATTTCTTTTTTAATAATATTTATTGGGTTTGTTATCCTGTTAATTGCCCCTGGAAACTATATCAGGGCTCAGGAAAGCATTTTTCAACATCCGAATAATTTTATTGAATTAATTAAAATTACAACTTTTTCTTTTGGCTTGTTTTTTTACTTATTGGTATTTAAATTTCCTTACTTTGTAATTCTTATTTTGTTTTCAATTCTTATTGGATTTTCAAATCGTTCAAAATATCTAATTAAATTTAATTATAAAAAATTCTTATTATGCTCATGGGGTAGCTATTGTGTATTTATTTTCTTGAATGTATTACCAACTGCTTATTTAATGTCAGGTTTTGGTTTTCAACGGATTTATTCAACCACAATCTTTTTTTCAATCTGTTTTTTTGTTTTGCAGGGATTTGTTTTTGGCTTAAATAAATGTCGTTCCATTAATCTTAATACATTAAAATGGATGATTCTGATTAATTTACTAGTTTTGTCTTCAGTATTGGTGTATAATTTAGTTGTTGATATTCCGATTGCAAAAAAATATTATCAAAGCGATATAAATAGATCTAGTCTGTTACTTACTTATAAAAAACAACATCATAAGGGATTAGTACAGCTTGATCCTTTAAATTTACCTTATACTCATAATTTGAAATATCTGATTTTAAGAAAGAATCAACCTATGCTGTATTATAGTAATGAAATTGCATCTGATTCAACTGCTTATCCAAATATGTGTTTAAAAAGTTATTATGAGTTAGATTTTTTAATTTGTGTTAGAAATCAAAAATAATTCAAATGGTCAAATTATCAATTATTACGATAAATTTCAATAATGCTTTTGGATTGCAGAAAACGATTCAAAGCATAATAGAACAAACCTTTACAGATTTTGAATTTATATTAATTGATGGAGGCTCAACAGATAGTAGTTTAGATGTAATCAAAGAGAATCATAGTATAATAAACTATTCAATCAGTGAATCAGATGGAGGGATTTATCCTGCTATGAATAAAGGAATTTTGAAGGCAACAGGGGAATATTGCCTTTTCTTAAATTCCGGTGATTGTCTGGCTGATAATAATATTTTATATGATGTTTTTAAACAAATTGACTGCGAAGATATTGTATTTGGAAATGCAATTAAAATAAAACCTCATTATCGAAGAAAGATAAAATATCCTCCAACTCTTACTTTATATGATTTTTTTAAAACAGATGCTGTGATTCATCATCAAGCCTCATTTATTAAAAGAGAGTTATTCGATAAGCAAGGTTTTTACAGGGAAGATATAGAAGTTATTGCAGATTGGGAATTTTTTTTCAGGACAATTATACTGAATGAAGTAAAAACAAAATATATTGACCGGATAATTTGTGCTTTTGATGGAATAGGGTTAAGCAATACTCTAACCGTTAACAATCCAAAAAGAATCAAAGCCGATCAGGTAAAAATATCGATTTTAAAATCAAACTTTCCAGCCTATATTCTGGAAGACTACAAACAACTGGATAAATTTCTTTCGCATAGAACCTATTGGCAGAAGATTACGAAAAAAATATCTTATTTTAGAATAAAAAGAGATTAAGGACACCTATGAAAATCTTACAAATAATTCCTTCGTTGGCAACCGGTGGAGCTGAGCGTCTGGTTGTTGATCTTTGCAATGAACTGACTAATCAGGGTCAGGAAGTTGTTTTATGTATCACCCAGAATCCACAAAAATCTGATTATGGGTTTTATTTGCACGAACTGAATAATTCAGTCCGCTTTATCTCACTGAATCAACGCAAGGGATTTTTATTCAAGAATATAATAGCACTACAAAAAATCATTAAAGAAGTAAAACCGGATGTTGTACATGTTCATTTGAGTATATTGTTGTATGTCTACATACTATCGTTCCTAAATATTAATATACGCTTTTATAACACAATTCATAGTCTAGCAGAAAAAACATGTAAAAATTTATTTTTTAAAATTACAAATTACTTTTTTTATTCTCTACGATTCATAAAAGTTATAACTATTTCAGAAGAATGTAAAGACTCATATGAATTTTTCTATAAACTTAAAAATTCAACGTTAATTAATAATGGTAGAAAAACTAATTTGCCTTCAGGAAAATATCAGGAAGTATCTGATGAAATGAATGTATTGAAGATAAATAAATTTGATTTGTTATTTATTCACGTGGCCAGATATCACAAGCAAAAAAACCAGGAGATGTTGATTCAGGTATTTAATCGATTGGCAAAAGAAGGTATACGTTATTCGTTATTAATCATTGGCGATTGGTCATTTTGTGAAGACGCAAAAGAACTCGCGAAAAGAGCGAATAATCAAATCCATTTTCTTGGAACCAAACAAGATGTTTGTGATTATTTATATTTGGCAGATGCTTTTTGCCTGACGTCGATCTATGAAGGGATGCCTATCAGTTTGTTGGAAGCCCTTTCATGTGGATGTACTCCTATCTGTACACCGGCTGGTGGAATTAAAGATATCATTCAGGACGGGATTACCGGATTTTTATCAACAGATGAATCGGCGGAAAACTATTACAAGGTATTGAATAATTTTATAAAACAACCAAATACATTAAAAAAAGAGGTGCTGATTCGACATTTTAAGGATAACTATTCGATAGAACATTGCGCTTTAAAACATATACAATTATACCAATCAAATTCTATCCGATGAGGGAAATGATAAATTATATTCCAAAATATTTCACCTCTAAAGCCATATTCCTGTATCTGGGTGTATTGTCCTTTTGTTCGGTTTTATTTTTTTCTCACACTTTGCCATTAATCTGGATGATTTTTGGAATTACAGAAGTGTTAGGTTTTTTTTATTTTTCAAACCTGTTGACCAAAAAATGGTCTGACATTTCACCAAAACTCTTTATTAAACGCTTATTTACGACGGCATTAATCATTCGTCTGGCTTGGGTTATATTCAGCTATTTCTTTTATATTTCTATGACTGGAAAGCCCTTTGAGTTTGCTTCGGCTGACGCCTTTAATTATGATAATAGGGCAAACTGGATAAAGGGTTTATTTGAAATTCCGTATTATCAACCTTATTTTAACTTTGTGAAAGAAGGCTTTTCTGATGCCGGATACCCGACTTATTTGGCTGTTTTATATTATGTTACGAATAGTTCCATTCTTATTGCCAGATTATTAAAAGCATTATACAGTGCTTATACCTGTGTATTGATTTATAAACTGGCTACACGGAATTTTGGTGGGCAAATAGGCAGAATGGCTGCCATCTTTTGCATGTTAATGCCCAATTTAATTTACTATACAGGCTTGCATGTGAAAGAGGTGGAAATGGTTTTATTGACCGTCTTGTTTGTTGACCGGACTGATTTGATGCTTCGGAATAAAAATTTCAATTTTGCAGAGATTGCACCCCCCATATTGTTGGCTGCCTCGCTTTTCTTTTTACGTACCGTGTTGGGTGCAACCGCTTTATTTGCCTTATTCTCAGCATTGATGTTTTCAAGTACAAAAGTAGTAGGGAGTGGAAAACGAATTGTATTGATTGTATGGATATTAGGAACAGTTGGTTATTTTATTGGAGGTTCCTTATCGACAGAAGTAGAGCAAGTTTGGAATGCACGGGAAAATAATCAGCAACAATCCATGGATTGGCGAAGTAAAAGAGATAACGGAAATAAATTTTCCAGGTATGCTTCTTCAGCAGTTTTTGCTCCTGTCATATTTGTAATTCCGTTGCCAACGATTGTCAATACACCTGCACAAGAAAACCAGCAATTAATTAATGGTGGTAATTATGTGAAGAATATCATGGCCTTTTTTGTACTGTTAGCATTAGTTTGGGTGATAAGAAATCAAAAATGGCGGGATTATATATTAATAGGATCGTTTACGATAGGATATTTAATTGTGATTGCCATGAGTGCATTTGCTCAATCGGAACGTTTTCATCAACCGGCTCTGCCATTTTTACTTATCATGGCAGCTTTTGGTATTAGTAAAGTAACCAATAAATCAAAGATTTATTTTACATGGTATATGCTTTTTATTTTTGCTGCTATTGTTGCCTGGAGCTGGTTTAAGCTGGCAGGAAGAGGAATGGCTTAGGACTTAAGGAACGAGGAACGAAAAGTGAGTAGGTAGTAAGTAGTAGGTAGAAAGAAAAAAGGGAGTTAGAAAATTGAAAAATAGAAAATAAAAGGTAGAAAGTCGAAGGTGGAAAAATTATAAAGTTGGGAATTAAACAATACTATTAATTCTTTCTTATGAAATTTACCTGTTCTAAAAGTTTGAATTTTATTATATTATCCGCGTAAATCTTATTTTAATCTGTGGATATTTTTTTATTTTAATCTGTGTAATTCTTTTTTTAATGAAGATATTAATTGTTTGTAGTGAAAATTCCGGTCAGGTTTCACCTTTTGTATTGGAACAGGTTAGTTCCCTGCAATGGTTGGGAATTGAATTTGAGTATTTTTTAATTGACCGGAAAGGCATATTGGGATATCTGAGAAAAAGAAAGACTTTGTTGAAAAAGATAAAAATCTTTCAGCCGGATATCATTCATGCGCATTACGGGCTGTCAGGATTATTGGCAAATCTGCAAAGAGGTATTCCGGTAGTTACAACTTATCTGGGCAGTGACATCAATTATCAAAAAGTGTTGGTATTCTCGCGGATTGCGATGATTTTATCAGCACATAATATTTTTGTATCTGAAAGAAATAGATTAAAATCCGGTTTTAATAATAAGCAATCCCTAATCCCCTTTGGCGTCATGACGGATTTATTCATTCCTAATAATAAAAGACTTGCTCGGGAAGAACTGGATATGGATCAGGATAAGAAGTTCGTACTATTTGCAGGTGCTTTTGAAAACCCGGTAAAAAACCCGGAATTAGCCCATAAAGCAATCGGACTATTAGAAAATGTTGAATTATTGAAAACCGGTGGAGGTTTTTCCCGCGAACAAATCGCATTGCTGATGAATGCTGTGGACGTAGCCCTAATGACCAGCTTTACCGAAGGATCCCCCCAGTTTATCAAGGAGGCTATGGCGTGCAATTGTGCCATTGTGTCGGTACCGGTGGGGGATGTGCCGGAAATGATTCAGGGTACCGAAGGTTGTTTTATTGCAACCTATGATCCGGCGGATGTGGCCGAAAAGCTCCGCATGGCTCTTGAGTATGGAAAACGTACCGAAGGCAGGAAACGAATCCTGGAACTAAAACTGGACTCTGACAGCATTGCCAGGCGAATCCTGGCAGTCTATCAAGCTATTCTGAAAGAAAAAGGGAGATGATACTTACAGGAAAGTGTATAATGTAGTGTTCTATTCTTGACTTTAAAATACTACTTAACTACTTGCGTATTTAAAAAGAACGAAAATTTACAAACTTACTTCAGATGGACCTGGAAGTGTCTATTTGCATTAGATGCTATTGTAGCAATTTAGTTTGATATTCATATGTTTTTATCAAAATGGTTGGTTTGAGATTCATGTTTCACTAACGTACACTAGGGTCTGAATTATGAACCATGAGGTTGAATGTCCATTTTAAGCCCTTTTCTGACTTATTTTATTAATATCTTCGACACAAAATTAATCAAATTGCTACAAATTTAGGTTGAGATTCAAAAGTCTAACTATAAATGATTGTCAATACCGTTGTCGATTACAACTAATGTGTTGGTTTTTTATGATTTTTATAAAATTTAGATTCGTTAAGTTTTACCAAATAGACGTTAAAATAATGGGTTTTAAGGATTAATGAAATTATTTTATCAAATTTAGTTAATAATTTTATTTAGTTTAAAAAGTTTATAGTATCTTTGCAAGCACATAGTTTAACCACTACTTTTAATTTTGAAATTTATTATGGATGATTTTTTTTATGTTTCGCGATTGAAAATGTCAAATAAAGAGTGACCAGGTTGTTCTGATGGTATTATAAAATTCGGAATTAGGTACAATTTGTAGTAATTATTTTTGTTTGATGACAGATTTTAAAATCGCGGTTATTGGCTTGGGGTATGTTGGATTACCATTAGCCATTGAATTTGGTAAGAAATACAAAGTGCTCGGTTTTGATATAAACAAAGCCAGGGTCGATGAATTGAAACGCGGTGTAGACCACACCCTGGAAGCAGACCTGGAAGGACTGCTCGAAGCTACCAATCTCCAACAGACGAATCCCACCCTGGGACTTTCGTTTTCATCCAATGAAGCAGACCTGAAAGAGTGTAACACTTTTATCGTTACAGTACCCACGCCCATCAATCAGTTTAATATGCCCGACCTGCGGCCCCTGATCAAAGCATCCGAGATGCTTGGACGGGTGATCAGCAACGGGGATATTGCCATATATGAATCCACCACCTATCCGGGTTGTACCGAAGAAGACTGTGTTCCGGTGATTGAAAAAGTATCGGGACTGCGCTTCAACACCGATTTCTATGCCGGATATAGCCCTGAGCGCATTAACCCGGGCGATAAAGTAAATACCCTCACCAAGATTAAAAAGGTCACTTCTGGTTCTACACCCGAAATTGCCGACATCGTTGATGGGCTGTATGCTTCCATCATCACCGCCGGCACCCACAAGGCACCCAGCATTAAAGTGGCCGAGGCATCCAAGATCATTGAGAATGCCCAACGTGATGTGAATATATCCTTCGTGAACGAACTGGCACTTATTTTCGATAAAGTAGGCATTGATACCAACGATGTGATTGATGCTGCCGCTACCAAATGGAACTTTTTGAAATACCGTCCCGGACTGGTAGGAGGGCACTGCATCAGTGTGGATCCCTATTACCTGGCAAGCAAGGCAGAATCGCTGGGATATGTTCCCCAGGTGATCCTCTCCGGGAGGCATGTCAATAACAGCATAGCACCCTTTATAGCCACTAAAGTGCTTAAATTGATGATTCATAAGGATCACAAGATAAAGAACGCAAATGTCCTTATTTTAGGTGTCACCTTTAAGGAAAACTGCCCCGACATACGCAATACCAAAGTGATTGACATTTACCACGAATTGTGCGAGTTTGGTGCGAACGTGGATATCTACGATCCATGGGCTTCGGCGCAGGAAGTAAGGCATGAATATGGTGTGGAGATCATTGACAGGTTGGACGCTTCTAAAAACTATGAAGCAATCGTACTGGCAGTAGCCCACGATGAATTTAAAGACATTGATTTCGAGAAATATTATACCAATGGGGCGGTAATCTTTGATGCCAAGGCGGTGGTGGACAGACGCTGGGTGGACGGACGGCTTTAAACGTTCCGGGTTCAATGTTCCGCGTTTCGTGTTGGGGTTTGAAAGGTTTGAAAGGTTTGAAAAGTTCCGCGTTCTGAGTTCCGTGTTCCGCGTTATGGGAGAATGAAGGTTCTGCTGTTGATGACCTGCTTTATGAGCACAACCTGACATCGTCTAAGACATGTCAGCGTTAAAAAAGTTTGGGGTTTGAAGAGTTTGAAGAGTTTGAAGAGTTTGAAAGGTTGATGAGATAGCGTTCAATGACTTAAATATGGTGTTTTATTTGAGAAGTTTCATTTTACAATTGAATAGTTGTAATAGGAAATAAATAAGATTCAATTATTAAAAAAAAACAGAATCAACCCTGAGCTCTATCGCCCTCTCCTTTGGAGAGGGTTAGGGGAGAGGTCTGATTTTAAGTATAATAAAACAAGTCATCATATTACTCAAACTTCTTAAATAATTTAGAGATTATAGTATAAAGCATATAAAAACAAAAACACTAAACCCGGAACACGGAACACGGAACACGGAACGCAGAACACAGAATAAAATGAGATTAGACACTAACATAATCCAATTTTTCAAACAACGGATTCCGCAGATTTGTCCGGATGCAACTATTTATTTGTTTGGTTCCAGAGTTATTGATGAAGCAAAGGGAGGAGATATTGATTTAATGATATTAACAAATAAGCCGGTAGATAAGAAACTGTTTAGGCCTGTACGTATTGAATTCTTTAAAAAGTTCGGCTGGCAGAAACTGGATCTTGTGAACTTTACCTATGAGGATAATTCTGTTTTTAAACAAATCATTCAAACCAATGCAATAGAGTTATGAAGCAGTATTATTATTGGTTAATTAGTTAACTGGTTGATTGGTTGATTTGTTGATTGGTTGTTTTGGTATAAAAGATCCATGTTGGGGGTTTGAAAAGATTGAAGAGTTCAGCGTTGAGTGTCTGAAAATTCAAAAGTTTCATTAGCCAATTAAATTGTAAATGGAAAAATAGTAAATGATTTTATGCGATTAAGTCAATTCGAAATAGAGACCATTAACTCATTAGCTGCAAAATACTTTGGAACTGATGTTCATGTGTTTTTATTTGGGTCGCGAGTGGAGGATGATAAAAAAGGAGGAGATATTGACCTGTTTATTAAAAATGAAAATGAAGAACTGTTGACTTTAGAACAAAAGATACAATTTTTATCAGATCTTAAAAGTCAATTAGGGGATCAAAAGATTGATGTGGTTTTTGATACTGAAATTACCCGGTCTAAGATTAACTTTTATAATTCAATCCAGGAGCATAAAACTGAATTAAGAGTAAAGTAACGCTATGAAAAGTTCAGAAAGTGATGATCGATTAAAGGAAGCTGTTCAATTGTGTACTATACATGTTGAACGAATGAGTTTCGCCTATAAAAAGATTGAAAAGCATTTTCCATTAACCGAATTGCAATACTTTAATATTGTACCGGAAGAACTGAGTTATTTTGATCAATTGATATTTCGTTTTTCAAAACTTCAGGATTGTATGGGAGGAAAACTTTTCCCTGCATTGCTTCAAAACCTGGGGGAAGAAATCAGCGGAATGCCGTTTATTGATCTTCTTTCAAAACTGGAAGAGTTGAATTTACTTGATAACGCCAGGGATTGGCTTTTGTTAAGAGAAACACGAAATATCGTAACCCATGAATATCCATTTATTACGAAAGAAGTTATCGATGGACTTAATTTATTAAGTAAACATTATACTTTAATTCTTTCAATCTGGAAACAAATTGATGAGTATATTGTAAGACGGTTTTCAATGCAGTAGGAAAGAGTTCCGCGTTAGGAGTTTGAAAGGTTTGAAGAGTTTGAAGAGTTTGAAAGGTTTGAAAAGTTCCGTGTTCCGTGTTCCATGTTCCGCGTTATGGATTATTGAAGTTTACGAAATTGGATGAACTGTTTTAGGAGCACAACCTGACATCGTCGAAGACATGTCAGCGTTAAAAAAAGTTTGGGGTTTGAAAGGTTTGAAAGGTTGAAGCGTTCCGCGTTCCGTGTTCCGTGTTCCGCGTTTGAAAGGTCCCGATAAACCGGGATGTCGAATACTCCATTAGAAAGGTTGAATAGTTTCACTTTTGGATTTGCAAGGTTTTTTAGTAAATAGATTTTAACAGAGACTATATAGTAATTAGCTAAATTGTAAATTATAAATGTATAAATTGTAAATGGTTGATGAACTACGATGGTATGCTGTTTATACCGCACCACGGGCTGAGAAGAAGGTGAGTGAACGGTTTGTGCAGGAAGGGATAGAACATTACCTGCCCATCCAGACCGTGAAGCGACGCTGGAGTGACCGGATCAAGGAAGTGCAGGTGCCGGTGGTGAACGGCTATATATTTGTAAGGGTGCTGGTTGTTGATTTTATTAGAGTAACCAAGGTATACGGTGCCCTGGCATTTATCAAAGAACAGGGGCAACCGGTCGCCATTCCCGACAGCCAATTGGAACGGTTACGGTTTATGGTGGAACATTCGGAAGAACCGGTGGAATATACCCAGGAAAACTTTGAACACGGAGAATCGATCCGGATATGCAAAGGCCCGCTGGAAGGAATGATGGGTGAACTGGTGGAGATGAAAGGAAAAAATAAAGTGCTGATACGGCTTGAGAGATTTGGATGCGCCATAACTTCGGTGCCGGTATCTTTTGTTGAAAAAGTTTGAGAATATAGTAGGTAGTAGGTAGTAGGTAGTAGGTAGTAGGAAGTCGGTAGTCGGTAGTAGGTAGTAGGAAGTCGGTAGTAGGTAGTAGGTAGAAAGAGTAAACCTGAAAACGTTGCAGACTTTTCAGCGTTTAATTTATACAAGACTTTTCAGCTTATAAATACAAAACCTGACAGCGTCACAGATTTTTCAGCGTTTAATGTAGAAATTCATTACAGATTTGAATTATTACAGAACCTAACAGCTTCGCAGACCTGTCAGCGTTAATTAGATAAAAATACTTTAACTGCATCAGGCAGACAGCATAAACCCTGTTTGAGTTCACAACCTGATACTGAATAAGCAATCTTGAGTAGTTTTATTCAATGAGAATAGATACCGATTGACTTGTTCGTTTTTTTTTATGTTTTTTCTCAACAACTGAGAATTTCGTGATTCCCCTGTGGGAGTGACGAACATCGTCGTAACCAGCATCGAGCATTAAGCATCGAGCATCGAGCATCGAGCATCGAGCATCGAGCATTGAGCATCGAGGAATGAGAAATGAGAAATGAGAAATGAGAAATGAGGCAAATAATAAGAAAGTAGAAAATAGAAAGTAGAAATAGAAATAGAAAGTAGAAATAGAAAGTAGAAATATAAAGTAGAAATATAAATTCAACAACCTACTACAAACTACCTACTACCTACTACCAACTACCAACTACCAACTACCAACTACCAACTACCAACTACTTACTTACTACCTACTAAAAACTATCAACTATCAACTAATATATATGTATATCAAAAAATCAATCCTGTCCTTGTTTTTAGTCATCGGCATACTCGTGTTGAGTTCATGTTCATCGCAAAAGAATATAGCCTATTTTCAAAAGATGAATGCCAATACCGATTCGTTAAAAAAAACACAACCTGCCGGAATACATAGTGCAACCATTAAACCGTTGGATTTGCTAAGCATTACGGTGGTTACTTCAAATCCTGAAGCATCCCGGATCTACAACCTTGTGGCTCCACAAATCGGCGAAAACGGAACAAATAGTCTTACTTCAATGCCTACCTTGCAAACTTACCTGGTGACAGAAGATGGGACAATTGATTTCCCTGTTTTTGGGAGTTTAAAGGTGGAGGGCCTGACCCGGAAGCAACTTGAAGCATTGCTTCAGGAGAAACTGGCTTCTGCATTCAGCAAGGAACGCCCCATAGTGACCATACGGATTACCAATTTTACGGTGAACGTGCTAGGGGAAGTGCTCAGGCCGGGTAAATTCCAGACAACCAACGAAAGGCTGACGATCTTTGATGGCCTTGCCCTGGCAGGGGATATGAGTGTGTATGGACGGCGGGATAATGTGAAGGTTTTGCGCGAAAATGTTGATGGGTCCAAAAAATATATTACTGTGAACCTGAACGATAAGAATATCATCTATTCCGAAGCCTATTACCTGGAGCAAAATGACGTGGTCTATGTGGAGCCTAACAAATCAAAATCTAACTCTTCCAAGTTCGGGGCTGCCGAATCATTTGGCATTTCGGCACTGTCCATCCTGTTTTCATTGGCCAGCCTGGTGATTACAATTGTGAAATAGAAAAAGAAAGAACCCCCGACCCCTAAAGGGGAGGAATATAAGAACCCCTAGCCCCTCCCGAAAAATCGGGATAAATTGCGGGGAATAAGAAAGAAAAGAAGAACCCCTGGCCCCTCCCGATAAATAGGGATAAATTGCGGGGTATAAGAAAAGAAAGGGGTGATAAAATAAATAATGTGGTTTAAATTAAATATCAATTTTCAACACCAATAATCTTATTCATCACACAATCTTAATTCGTGTAATTCGTTTTTAACCGTGTAATTCGTTTTAAATTCGTGATAATTCGTATCAAAATCTAAATTTTTAAATGTCAAATTATTCCTATGAATCCAAACTACGAAACTGAAGAAGCAGAAGACGAGCAGTCAATTGATTTACTGGGCCTGTTTTTCAAATACCTGTCCTATTGGAAATGGTTTGTTGCTTCTGTTGCAGTTTGCCTGATCCTGGCGGTGGGGTATCTGAAAACTACTACCAACGTATATGAAGTGAATGCTACTGTATTATTGAAAGATGACAAAAAAGGAGGCGGTATGGCAGAACTGGGTGCCCTGAAAGAAATGGGGATGTTGAATGTCAAGAATAACGTGGACAATGAGCTGGAAATTTTAAAAACCTCCAGCCTGTGGGAGCAAGTGGTTATTGAATCAGGACTCTATGCAGGTTATAAGAAAATAGGAACATTTAAAGACGATTATCTGTACGGGTCGGAATGCCCGATTCTTGTTGAATTACCTCAGGCAGTCCTCGATACCTTAAGCTCAGCTAGAAAATTTCATGTGCTGGTACATGCTACAGGAGCCATGGAATTTTCAGGTGTCTATCAGGATAAAGACTACAGAATAAATGTAAATAAGGCGGATAGTCAGGTGACGATGCCTTTTGGCAAAATTTATATCCGGAAAGGGGAATTTCATCCGTCAGATGATATGACTGTTGAAGTGAGTCTGGTTAACCCGGAAAAGGTAGCAGCAGGAATGCTTGGAAGCATGACCATGGACCTGACTTCCAAAACCACTTCGGTGGTGAATGTAACATTGACCACAACGAATATTAAACAGGGAAAGGACTTTTTGAATAGACTCATTGAAGTCTATAACCGGGAGGATATGAAGGACCAGAATATGGTAGCAAGTAATACAGCCATATTTATCGACGACAGGCTTGTAAACCTGACCCGTGAATTGGGTGACGTGGAATCGCGTGTGGAGAATTACAAACAGGACAATGGCCTGACGGATATCAAATCGGAAGCTGAGATGTTTATCAAGCAAACCGGTGATTTTACCCAAAAACGCCTGGAGGTGGAAACGCAACTGGCCATCGTTTCCGATATCGATGAGTATATCCATAAAAAGGAAAACCGCTACCAGTTGCTTCCTGCCAGTACGGGCATCAAGAGTGAAAGCGTGAACCAATTAATAGGTGATTATAACAAGCTGGTATTGGAACGTAAAAGGCTGTCCCGTACCGCTTCAGGAACCAACCAGGCCATGCTTGACCTGACCGACCAGATTGAATCGATGTTCGGCACCTTGCAATCGAGCATTCGCAATGAGAAACGCAACTGGCAGATAGCCCAGAAGGACCTGCTGGCAAAGGACAGCCAGAACAACGCCCGTATTAAGGCAATTCCACGCCAGGAACGTGAATATACCGAAATTAAACGCCAGCAAGGGATCAAGGAAGCCTTGTACCTGTTCTTGCTACAGAAGAAAGAAGAAAACTTCCTGACCATGTCGGTAGTAGTTCCGAAAGGCAAGATCATCGACAGGGCACGCAGCAACGGTATTCCCGTATCCCCCAAGAAATCGGTTATCCTGTTGATGGCACTAATGCTCGGGCTGATCATACCCATCGTGATTATCACCATCGGTAATTTATTGCGTTACCACATAGAAAACAAAGAGGAGCTTGAAAAAATCTCCATTGTTCCGGTATTGGGAGAGATTGCCAAGAGTGAACAAACGGGCAACATTATTATCAAGGAAAACAGCACCAATCGCTTTACCGAGATGTTCCGCCTGCTTCGTACCAACCTGTTGTTTGTGCTTGGCGACCCGGGTCAGAAAGTCATCAATGTAGTATCAAGCATCAGTGGGGAAGGGAAGACCTTTATTTGTATCAACCTGGCGATGAGCCTGGCGTTGCTGGATAAGAAAGTACTGATTATCGGCCTCGATGTGCGTAAACCAAAACTGGGTGAGTACCTGGGCCTTGAAAATAAATCAGGTATCACCTTGTATCTGAGTGGAAATATGGACAAGAAAGACCTGATTCGTCCTTCCGGCATTCATCCGAACCTATCGGTGATCACGGCCGGACCTGTCCCTCCAAACCCATCCGAATTGATGGCAAAACCCCTATTGGATTCGTTGATTACCGAATGCAAGGATAAGTTTGACTATATCATCCTGGATACAGCACCCATTGGCATGGTTTCGGACACGTATGCTTTGAATCGTTTTGCCGACGTAAACCTGTATGTTGTGCGTGCAGACTATACCCCGAAAAAGAATATCGAAGATGCCACCAACCTGTTCAAACACAAAAAACTGAACCGGATGTATTTTATCCTCAACGCCGCCGACATACAGAAAGCTTCCATCCGCTACGGATATGGCAAGAAATACGGGTATGGTTACGGGAATAAATACGGGGACGGATATGGGTATGATGAAAAGTAGTAGGTAGAAGGGAGTAGGTAGTAGGGAGTAGGTAGTAGGTAGTAGGTAGTAGGTAGTAGGTAGTGGGGAGTAGGTAGTAAGGAGTAGGTAGTAGGGAGTAAGATGCAAAAAGCGAGCATTGAGAAATGAGCATTTGAAAAAACCTTTCCGATAAACCGGAATGTATCCTATTTTTATTTTTTTAACCTTCAGTAGAAAAGAGTATCCCTCACCATTCAGCCCCTATTACCTTATTAAAGAAGAAAAAGTAGAATAATGAGTACCTGGCTTTGAGGAATGAGCATTGAGCATTGAGCATCGGGGGTTTGAGCATTTGAAAAAACCTTATTTTTTTTAACCCTACTATATAACTCATTGCAGCGTGCTGTTAATCAGTAGGTCATAAATCCTATTTTTCAACCCTACTATATTGTAATATATGTTCGAGAAACTTTTAGTAAATTAATCCTTTTCTTAAATAATGATTGACATGTTTTACAAATACACAACACAACTTGTTGATTTTATAAATGTTATAATATAAAAACCTTATCATTTTTTTTATTGTAACCTTAGTAGCAAAGTTGACTCCTAATATTAAACCTTATTCTTTGAATGGACTTTTATCCATAGACAATCAATCAAAGAATAAGGTTGGGTTTAGGGGAGGTAATCTGGCTACTAAGGTTGAACAAAAAAATAAGGTTTTAAATGAAAGAAATGAAAACAACAAAAATATAAGATCAAAATATATTTTCAAACCTTCAGAATTATATTTATTGATGTTCGATCATCTGATCGTGGGGACTCAGTAGAAAAGAGCATCCCTCACTATTCAGCCCTTTATGGTTATCAATACACGATCGGAATTAAAATTGATTGACAAATATTATAAAAAATAATCTTATGAGAAAAATAAATATAGAATCAGAAGAAACTGATTTATTTGTTGATCCAAGGGAACTTACTAAAGAAGAGCAATTATCAATCAGTAATTATATTAAGTTGGATAAACAAAAAAGAAAAAGCATAAAGAATCAACCTAAGCTCAAAGCAATCACTCAAAAGTAGTAGGTAGTAGGTAGTCGGTAGTAGGTAGTTGTAGTAGGTAGTAGGTAGTATCGAGGATTGAGCATTTATAAACTATTTACTATAAACTAAATTTTTATCTTCGAACCCTCAGTAGGCAGGTGATCCCAACACCAGACACCATACTGCCTTTATTACTTTATTTAAAAGAATGAGTAGGACACAACCCCAACAGCTGATGGGTAATATTAATTAAAGGATTACAATCATCTATTAATGAAATACATAGCGCGTCAAACCATAAAAGAAACGGTTGGACGCGAATTGTTGGACGCGTATAAGTTGATACAACACGTAGAAGATTCTGATTGCTGTAAGAAGTTGGAAACGGGTATCCGATCTCTATATGCAGAAGCAGAAAAATAAATTGTAGTTTGTTGTCAAATAAAGTTGTTTGATTGTATCGAATAAATTTGTAATTTTTCATCTAATAGCTTGTGTGTTTCTTACAGTAAATACTATACTTCAAATATTTTCGTTTCTTTCTATGAAAGAAATGTTTAGATAAGTTTATTTTGTTTAGTAGTGATTTATGAAGTATACATATTATTTTCTTCAAAATTCTCACAAATATACTCCTGGAAACCTGAATTTATTTTCTTCAAGTGTCAGGGAATTCGTAGTATTATCGCTGTGTAGTCTATGCGTAGTCTTTGATATTACAGTGATATTACAGTGATGATACAGTGATATTACACCCTAATATTACAGTGTAATATCACTGTAATATCCCTGCAATATTTCATTAACTGTTTATTTATTTTTAAATCTACATATAGTCAACGTGATAACTACGTGGATAGTGAATGGTAAATAATAAAATGGTAAATAGTAAATAATAAAATAGTAAATAATTCTGTCTTGTCCATATTTGTTGATACAATCAACATACGAAGTATTTTTCTTATCAGTTTTTATTCCGCCAAGTCGGAATGTATAGTCGCGTTCTAATCTTAATTTTGGCTTTTTCGGATTAGTTATAAGAAATCTAAAATATTCATATCATGGCAATTATCAAGAATGGATTAAAAATGGCCGGCAGTATTCAGGGTGTAAGCTATTTCACCAGAGTCGGGAGTGATAAAGTGATTGCACGTTCAAAGGGAGGACCCACTGCCCGGAGAATGAAGGTGGGGGATGAGTTCAAAAATACCCGCAAGCACCAAATGGAATGGAAAGCCTGTGTGAAATTCTCCAAAGGTCTGCACCATGCCCTGGGTGAAACCTACCGTCTGGGGGATTATAGCCTTTGCGCTACCTGGAATGGCATGGGCAAGAATATCATGGGATTGGATACCTCAAGGCCCGTGGGTGAACGGAACCTGTTGATCTCTCAGCACAGGCAGGTGCTCGAAGACTTTAGCCTGAACCGCACTTACCCGTTCAATACTGTGTTGCGGGTTTCTACGGAGTTTGAAATTGACAAGGCAACCCTGCATGCTACGGTTTCATTGCCGCATATCAATACCGCCATGGTGTTGCTCAATATCCAGAAACTGCCTTATTTCAGGGTAATCGTGAACCTGGGAATCATCTCGGACTTCCTGTTTATCCCCGACAACGTGCGATACCCTTACCAGCCGGTGTTACAGGAATATAACGGCTGCAGTAAGTCTGTGGTGACCGCCTGGTTCTCCACCAACGATATCATTGACCCTCAAAGCCTGACCGTACAACTGGAACCAAGGCTTGTAGAACTAATGACTCCCGATACTACTGCCCTGCTATCCATTGGGGTGGAATTTGGAAGCGTAGGCTTTGGCGGACAGATTAACCCGGTGAAACGGGCGGGATGCGGAAAGATTCTGGCGAGCGTTTGATAGCATTGAGCGTTGAGCATCGAGCATCGAGCATCGAGCATTGAGTAATGAGTAATGAGTAATGAGTAATGAGTAATGAGTAATGAAAAGGTAGTCGGTAGATAAAATATGCATCGTGGATTGAGCATTTATAAACTATTTACTATTGACTATAAACTAAAAAAAGCCTTAGTAGTACTGTAGACCCCTAATATCAAACCTTATTCTTTGATTGGGTAAGATTTAATTGATAGATAAAACCTTCACGCGTCAAACCCTGAAAGAAATGGTTGGTTGCGGATGGTTGGATAAGGATACAATGATGCAACCCGAAGATGATCCTGATTGCTGTAAGAAGTTGGAAACGGGTATCCGATCTCTATCTGCTGGAGCAGAAAAACAAATTGTAGTTTGATATCAAACAAATTTTACGGTTATTCCCATCAATCTAAAAGAATGAGTATGCAGCTGGCCAAACTGTTGATGGGTAACATTGATTGAAGGATTTGTATCATTTTATTACTGAAATACTTCACGCGTCAAACTGTAAAATAAACGGTTGGACGCTTATACACTGAGGGAAACAGTGAATGATCCTGATCTATCGGGATGGGAGGTGGAAAGTGAATATACCGGGAAATGCCTGGCAAGTGCGTATAAAATGAAAATTGAGAAGCTAATGGAACATACCGCTTTTTGTTGTTAAAAGTTCCTTTGTACTGATAAAACCAGGACGCTTCACCAAAAAAACACACTATTTCATGCCTATTGCATAAGTTTTTGAATGTCTATAAATTTAAGGGATAAAGAACCTGAAATTCAGAATGTTAAACTAAGATTTGAATCTCAAATAAAATAATTTTAAACAGTTTTAATGTTAATGTGTTATAATATTAATTTACTTGTTAGTTAAATTAAATATTCATTTAAAATTAAAACCTATGAAACGAATTATAACTCTTATTTTACTTCTTTTTATTCTGAGCTTCCAATACGGGATTGTTTACGGATATAAAATTGTTGTATTAGGATCATCAACAGCAGCGGGAGTTGGGCCAACAGATATCAACAATGCCTGGGTGAACCGGTACAGAACCTACGTACAATCCATCAATTCCTTAAATACTGTGATTAATTTAGCTGTTTCAGGTTATACAACTTGCCAAATTATGCCGGTGAGCTATATACCACCAACAGGAAAAGAATATTTAGCTCCTGATCCAAATAAAAATATCACAAAAGCGCTGAGCCTGAATCCACAGGCGATTATAATTAATTTGCCATCAAATGATATTATTCAGGGAATTTCTATAGACGAAATGATGTCAAACTATGCCACAATAGTGGCCCTGGCAGCTGCCGCGAATGTACCCGTCTGGATTTCAACTTCTCAACCAAGGAACGAGGGAATTAATACTCGTAACTTGTTGATACTATTAAAAAATAAAATCATTGATACTTATCAGGATAAAGCACTTGATTTCTGGACCACATTTGCCAATGTAGATGGTACAATCAATACAATCTATGATTCAGGAGATGGCATTCATTTAAATGATATTGCCCATGGTATTCTATTTCAGCGGGTTGTTAATGCACATATCCTTGATATAACATCCAATAAAAATGACACCGCTGATGCATTGGATTCAAAAGTAACAGTAACTTCAAAAGGTGATATTGTTACGGTTTCTTTCAAAATGAATCCAATGGCTGATGGAAAGTTGACTTTCTATAATCTGCTTGGAAAACAGGTTTATAGTACTGGTTTTACATCTTCAGACACCGGAATGAATCAGATTCAAACATCCATTAAAGATCCCGGACTCTATTTCGCAAGGTTAAGTTTTGGCAAGACTTCTGTTACTGTAAAATTTGTAAAATAGGATGATTTTTAAATTCAGATTATTCCTATGGTTGAGGTATAGAGCTATCTCCAACCTAAATATGTTTACCCCATAAGTTACAGTTTTATATAAGCTAATGACCAAATCTTTAGAGTTGTAACTATAAACTACTTTATCAATCAGATCCTTAACTTATTAATTCTAAAGTTTAGATTGTACAAAAACAATATATGAATTCAACTTCAACTTACAGTAAAGGAATACAAGGACGCACAAAACTGAAATTTATTAAGGGTTTATATCCCCGTTACAAACATTACCTGATCAACAAATATATTGTTTGGATGGCACGTAAGAACGGGGCAATGATTGGTGAATGTGTCACCATGCCATACAAATTGGCAAAATCTGCCAATTCTAATTTAACAATTGGCGATCATTCTTCTATACAGAGTCATTTGATTGATTTAAGGGCGAAAGTAAAAATAGGGAGCCATGTGATTATTGGTTCTGATGTCGAAATTATTACGGTTAGTCATAACGTGGATTCAACTGATTGGGAACATAAATATTATGGCATTGAGATAGAAGACTATTGCTGGCTCGCTACCAGGGCTTTTATATTACCTTCCTGCCAACGAATAGGATATGGAGCTGTATGCGCTGCGGGAACGGTTGTTGCCAGAAACGTTGAAACCATGTCTATTATGACCGGAAATCCAGCCGAATTACTACGTAAGCGAAAAGAAGTACATACCGACCTTTGTGTAGAATCTATGCTTGGGAATGATTTTGTGGCGTATGCCAACGCTTATCATTCAAAATCCAACTAATCCAGAACAATTAAATAATGTCGGTAAAAAAAAAATTATTGCAAAATGGCCTTGCATCTGCCATACAGAAAGTCATTAAAATCTCTGAACAGTTATTGTTAGTTCCATTCTTTATAACAACCTGGGGAGCAGCTTATTATGGCGAATGGATTACGTTAACTATAATTCCCACTATTATCGGCTTTTCTGATCTTGGTTTTGGAACGGCAGCTGCCAATTCATTTGTACTCAAATATGCTTCTGATGATAAACAAGGTGCATCCAATATTGCAAAAAGTGGCTTTTTATCTATAACATTTATCATTTTATTAAGTATTGTAGTATCCATTCTCCTGATTTTTATTTGCAGTTATTATCATTTATTTGACAAATCATTAATTGTAAAACAACAAGCCATTCTCGCTGTATCTTTCCTGATGGCATCCCGTATTATTTGTTTCTATCAGCAATTGTTTGAGGCTTATTTCAGGGCTGCTCGCAGAGCAGCATTAAGCATTAATTTACAAAGTATATATTCAACCGTTACACTGACGATCAGTATGATTGTTTTACTCTCGGGGGGAGGAATCGTTATATTTGCACTTTCCAACCTTGTAATTACAGTCGTATTTAATCTCTTTTATGCAGTTGTAGCTGAAAAAGTTTTACCAATCCGGAAAGAATATAAAGGTATTATTTTTAAATCCGATATTAAATCAATAGTAAACAAAGGATTTGGATATTTAATGTCACCTATCTGGCAAGCAACATTTTTTCAGGGTACAACTTTTGTGGTACGTATCGTTTTAGGACCGGAAGCAGTTGCTGTTTTCAATACAGTCAGGACTGTAACCAGAGCTATCAATCAAGCCTATACGATGATTATCAGTGCAATTATTCCCGAATTACAATTTGAGATTGGAGCAGGGAATATGCAAAAAGCAAGAAAAATATTTCGTATCGCTTTATCATTAATTGTTTTAATTGCATTGGGAGGCATGATAATCTTGTTTCTTGGAGGACCATGGCTGTATGAACTCTGGACACGAAAGGCGTTGAATCCCCCTGCCTTAATGTGGAATATTTTTATAATAGGAATCGCATTTAATGCAGTTTGGTGGACAACTTCATTTATCTTTCAGGTGATGAACAAACCATATGGTTTTGCTGTAGCAGGTGTTATTTGTTCAATTCTTTCGGTAATAGCATCCTATTTCTTAGCTATTCCATATGGATTAAATGGTGCTGCCATTGGGAGTTTGCTTATGGATATATTATTATTTATGTATATCTTACCTCAGAGTTGTAAACTAATTGAGCAACCTTTAGGAAGTTTAATTGGTGATTCAATCGCAGATTGTACAGAATTGTGGAAAGTTCAGGTTTCTAAATTATTGAAACTTAAATTACGTTTCTAATTACACCTAAATTATCCTAAATTAATTTACTCAATTTATGAAAATTAATATTGCTGCATCACACCGGTTTCATTTACTTGATTTAGCCCGGGAATTAGAAAAACAAGGGCATGAAGTACGATTCTATTCGTATGTTCCTACTAAAAGAGCTATTAAATTTGGCCTAAAAAAAGAATGCAGTTATTCATTATTCAGTATAATGATCCCGTTTTTAATATTAACGAAGCTTTCTAAAGGGGCGTTTTGGGCGATAAAAATCAATCATTTGGCACTTGATTATTTCCTAGCATGGTTTATGAAACCGTGTGATTTATATATTGCATTAGGAACAGTCTATAAAAAATCATTTATATCCGCAAAGAAAAAATACGGAGCTATAACGATACTTGAATGGGGGAGTAAGCATATTGAAGAACAACAACGTATCCTAGCAGATATTCCCGGTGTAAAAAAACAACCCTATTATTTTACGAAACGCTCAATTGACGGATATAACATAGTTGATTATATTGCGATATCTTCTGATCATGTTAAACAAAGTTTTATTGACAGAGGAATAGATAAGGTTCGGCTGATACAAAACCCATATGGAGTAAACTTGTCAATGTTTAAACCGACAGAACTTACAAATAAAAATCCTTATGATTTGATTGTAGTGGGTGCCTGGAGTTATCAAAAGGGTTATGATTTATTGGTAGAAGTGTGCAAAAAAAAAAACTATAAATTACTTCATGTTGGTTCTATAGTTGATCTTCCATTTCCAGTAGATAAAAATATGACGCATATTAATACAGTTGACCAAAATCAGTTGATAAAATATTACACAAAAGCTCGTATTTTTGTTTTACCTTCTCGACAAGATGGTTTAGCGATGGTGCAAATACAAGCATTGGCTTGTGGTTTACCCATAGTTTGTTCACAGAATACAGGAGGACGAGATTTAAATTTGTTCATAGAAGATAAACGTTGGATAATTGAAATGAAAGAATTTACAATTGAAGAGTTGGAAAAATCTATTTTAGAAGCTTTTAAATTAGCAAAAACTCAAATTGGATTAAGAGAATATTCATATAATATTTCTAATGAATTTTCATGGGAGGCATATGGTAAAAGATATAATGATAATATAATTAAATTCAATGGTGTCGGAAAATAGAATTTATTCTTTTGATACAGTAAAATGTATAGCTGCATTTTTAGTGGTAAGCCTTCATACTCCAACTTTACCAATACCCATTTTACCAGAATGTATGGTTGACATTGCAAGATTTGCAGTTCCATTCTTTTTGATGATTTCAGGATATTTTATATTTTCTGTTGATAGTACAAAATCAGTAAATAGTATTAAAAAGAGCATACGTAAAAGCTTAAATCTATTGCTTATATCTGTGATTATTTATTTTATTGTTGATTTATTTTCATTCCAGGATTTTATATATCTAAAAGAACAATTTTTGTTTATTTTCAGTATAGAATTTTGGTTTTTTGGAAAAGTCCCATTTAGTCCTGTCTCATGGTATCTTGTAGCGTACATTTATTCATTACTTTTATATTTGTTAATTTTAAAATTAAAATTAAAGAATAAATCAATAGTGTTGTTAATTATTATTTGTCTATTAATTTGGTTGATTACGGGTAGTTATCAATCTTTATTTTTTGAAAAAAGCATACCTTTAGAATATAATACTAGCTGGATTATGGCATTTCCATTTTTTCTAATTGGAACACTTCTAAAAAAAAACGAATTAAGAGTACAGAATTTGAATATAAATAATATCTTTTTGATTTTACTAATTTCTTTTTTCTGTTTTACTAGCATTATGGCTCATATTATACTAAAAAAAATTACTAATCATGCTGTCAACGGAACAGGTTATCTGAGTACTATTTTACTTGTCATAACCATATTTGTTTATTTATCTAGAAATAAAAATATTGGAAAGGGGACAATTATAAATAATATTGGGAAAGAATATTCGATGTATATTTTTATTTTTCATGTGGCATTTAATTATATTTTATGTAGATTGTGTTTAGTGCGTTTTGATTTTAAAAATATTTCATTAATTGAACCATTAATTTCATTTCCATTTAAATATCAATTCTTGATTAATAATGTAACTATATTTATAATAACATTGTTATTTAGCGTAATTCTCACAAAAACTAAAATTAATACTAAAATAGGCATTTGAGACTATGAAAATACAAGATATTTTAATTAGAATAGCTAAAAAATCTTACCACTTTTTTTATCAACGGAAATTCTATTCGCCTATCTGCGATTATGATAGGCAATCTTCAAATGATAAAATTTATGATTTGTTATTAGAAAATAAACCATGTATGATATCAAGATTTGGCACTACTGAAATAAATTGTATTAATAATTATCTTTGTGTACATTTGAAAGTGTCTCAAGTAAAAAAGATATGGAATTATATCAATGACAAAACTCACACACCATGGTGGAATGAGGATCATTTTAAGATTATGAGTTTGTATTCAGGAGTTTTCCCTATTGGAAAAGATACTGCAATAAAGTTTTCTGAAAGGTATTTGAATGACATTCCTGAAATAGATTTATTAGGTTGTCATCAGTATTATGAAAAATTTATGCCCTTAAAATCTGAAATTATTAAAATACAACTTGAAATGTTATACCCATTTTTTGTTGATCGTCCATGGTCAAGGATTCTAAAAGGGAAAAAGGTACTCGTTGTCCATCCATTTGCAGAAACAATAGAGTTGCAATATAAAAAGCGAAATCTTTTATTTGAAAATCAAGAGATACTTCCAGAATTTGAATTGCTTACATATAAAACTGTTCAGTCTGTTGCTGGAAATTCAGTGCCGTTTAATAGTTGGTTTGAAGCATTAAATTATATGGAAAAGGATATTTCCATGATTGATTTTGATATTGCTATTATAGGATGTGGAGCATATGGGTTGCCTTTGGCAGCATTTGTTAAAAGACTTGGTAAAAAATCTATTCATTTAGCAGGAGGTACTCAATTATTATTTGGAATAAAAGGAAAAAGATGGGTGGAGCAATATAGTAACGAATGGAATTATAGACCAGGTGTTACTATAAACATTAATTATCGTCCACTATTTAACAGTTCATGGATTTTTCCACTTGATTGTGATACACCTCTAAATTCAAACATAGTTGAAAATGCTTGCTATTGGTAAGATAAATTTATGAGATTATATACTAAATTAAAAATAGGTGCTGTTTTATTACTTATTCCTGCAATTTATACTGCTTTTTTTCCGGGTAAAATTGTAGTAATCACAGCGTTATGTTTATATCCGATTTTATTTTTTATGTTTTCAAGAATTGTGCAAATAAGGCAAAGTGAGTTCGATGGTAAATTGATTATTGATACTTATATAATAATGTGCTTTATAACTTTTGTCAGGGGTGCGATTGATTCAAAATCACAACAAGATTATATTGTATTGATGAGTAGTACAATATTTCTTATGTTATTATATCCTTTGTTTATCTATTTAGCACAAAAAAAATATTTAAACAATATATTTAATATTTTGATATTTTTGATTATACCATTATGTTTTATTACTTTTTTTTATAAACCTTCTGATGGATTTATGACATTTCAACAGAATATATCCTTTATATATCTGTTTATTTTTTTTGTGCCTTTTGTAAAACGAAAATGGAAATTAATTATACTTACCCTCGCAATTATAGCACCTCTATATGATATTACAAGACGAAGTTCATTGATAAATATTTCTGTTTGTTTAGCTATTCTATTGTTATATTATATATTACCAAACATCATTTATAGGAAAATTGCAAAAATATTGTTTTTTATATTGGTTTTGTCACCCATAGTTTTTCTTATTTTAGGATTAGGTGGAATATATAATATATTTAATCTTGGTGACTCATTTCATGAAATTACATTAACTACAAATTTAAACGAAAGGAATTTATTAGTCGACTCAAGAACATCCATATATAAGGATGTTTTTTCTGAATTATCTGAAAAAAATGCTTATGTATTTGGTCTTGGAGGAGTAGGAAAAACTAAAACAAGTCTTACAGATAATATTAATTCCGAATATAGCCGAATATATAAAGAAGGGAGAAGAGGAACTGAATCTGGAATGTTAAATTATTTCCAGTTGAGTGGTTTCGTAGGTGCTTTAATTTATTGGGTTCTTTTGACATTTGCATCTTATAAAGCTATATTTAAATCAAAGAATAGTTTTTTTATTATGTTTGGGTTATTTATGGCTTTTAAAGTTTTATATTCTTTTGTCGAAGATCAGTTACAATGTAATATTGCAACATTTTATTTGATGTTTTATATTGGGCTATGTTACAATTTAAGGCTTAGAAATCTATTGAATTTGCAAATGAAAAAATATTCTAATATTTTATTTAGATGATACTTATTCTAAAAAAAGTGTTCAGTCATAACTGGTTAGCAATTCTTTATTTTAATTTTAGAATGTTACCACTTAAACAAGCTATAAGACTACCATTTGATTTCTATTATAGAATTCGTTTTGAGTGTTTGGGGGGAAAGGTCCAATTAAATACGAAAACAATTTATCGTGGTATGATTAAAATTGGTGGACGTGGTTCTGATATATTTAATAGAACTGATACTGTTATTGATTTAAAAGGTATGTTACTTATTAATGGGAAACTTGAAATTGGGCATGGTTGTATGCTTTTAATTGAAAAAGAAGCATTAGTAGTATTTGGTGATAATGTAAGAATTGGAGCAATGTCAAAGATCTATTGCAAACAAAAAATCTATTTTGGGAATGAGATTGATTTTAGTTGGGAGTGTCAAATATTTGATACAAATTTCCATTATGTAAGAGATCTGCTAACTAAAATGATTGATATAAAAGATAATTTTGTAAGAATTGGATCATACAATTGGTTTGGTAACAGAGTAACAGTAATGAAGGGAACAATAACTCCGGATCACTTAATTGTTGCTTCAAATAGTTTATGTAATAAGGATTATACAATTTATTCTGAATATTCAGTTTTGGGAGGCATACCTGTAAAACAAATAGGTAGTAATAAAGAAAGAGTTTTTGAAAATATGGAAGATGTTACAAAAATTGACTTATTCTTTAATCAAAATAAGCCTATTTTATGAGTCACATTGCTATTTTGATTACGTGTTTCAACAGAAGAGAAATTACGCTTAAATGTTTACAACATTTATTTGAAATTAAGAATGATGTTGATGTTTACTTGGTTGATGACAATTCAACTGATGGTACTTCTGAATTAATCTTAAAGTTTTTTCCTCATGTAAATGTTATACAAGGTGATGGAAATCTTTATTGGAACAGAGGCATGTACTTGGCATGGAAACAAGCATCAAAAAAAGATTATGACTACTATTTATGGCTAAATGATGATACTTTTCTTTATAATAATTGTTTAAATGAACTTTTATTCTGTTCACAAATCGCTAAAGGATTAGCCATTATTTCGGGTATTATAGAATCGCATGATAAAACTGAAATCTTGTATGGAGGTACAAATACTAACAAAAAATTGTTAGTACCCAATGGATCGATGCAAAATATTACTAATATGAATGGTAATATAGTATTAGTTCCTAAATCTGTTTATAATGTTTTAGGTAATTTTGATCCCATATATCACCATGATTTAGGAGATGTAGATTATGGACTTAGAGCTATAGAAAATAATATCCCTGTTTTTACATCAAGAGTTGCAGTAGGAAGTGGTGAAAGGAATGATTTTTGCAGAGTCAGATTATGGAATTCAACAATATTTAAACGTTTTAATAAATTATATTCGCCATTAGGAAATCATCCGAGTATAAATTTTTATTTCCGTCATAAGCATTATGGAATTATCAATGCAGTATTTTATTATATCCATATTCACCTAATAAATTTACTTCCTGATCATGTAATAAAGGTTGTTTCAGGTTTAAAGTATTTAAAATGAGAAAGCATGATAATTCTAATTATATAAAATGAAAGTCATACATTATATCCAATCAATAGGAAAACATCTCGGAGGAGTTACTGCCTATATGGAATTGCTTTCTAAGGAATTAGGTAAGAAAGTCGAATTGGTAATTGTAACTGGTGAATATAACAATGAACCAGTTATTTTACAAAATTCTAAAACAATTTTCTTTAAACAGCGAAAAAGTGACTTATTATCTCTATTAACCTCACAGACATTGCTCAGTAAGGAGTTTAACCGGATATTGATTGAAGAAAAACCGGATATAGTTCATATAAATGGAATCTGGCTAATCCATTGCTGGATATTTCAACGGGAAGCACAGAAATTAGGGATTAGAGTAATTATATCACCTCATGGTATGTTGGAACCCTGGATACTCAGTCACCATAGACTAAAAAAACAAATAGCATTCATTCTATATCAAAAAAAAGCATTGAGGCAATGCGATAATATTCATGCTACGGCTACTGCAGAACTGGATAATATAAAAAAGCTAGGTTTTGATGTTCCAATTTACATAGCTCCGAATGGCATTGAAGTTTCAAATATCCCACTAAAGGATTCCTGGTCGAAAAGAAAAACGTTACTTTTTTTATCCCGAATTCATCCCAAGAAAGGAATAGAGAATTTAATAGAAGCAGTAAGTAACTTAAAAGAACTGTTTAAAGATTACGCCATAATAATTGCAGGGTCAGGTGATACCGATTATGTGGACTCTTTGAAAAATAAAACTTCAATTCTTGGTGTATCTCATTTGTTTAAGTTTGCAGGGAATGTCTATGGTGAAGAAAAGTGGAACCTTTTTAGAAATTCAGATGTATTTGTCCTTCCAACAAAAAGTGAAAATTTTGGAATTGTTGTAGCTGAATCATTAGCCTGTGGCACGCCAGTATTAACAACAACTGGAACTCCCTGGGAAGAATTAACTCTCAATCAATGTGGTTGGTGGATAGAGCCGGATGTTTCTTCAATAGAAGAGGGATTAAAAGAAATATTGGAATTAAATGATGATCAACTTAAAAAAATGGGATTAAATGGACGGAAATTGATTTTAGAAAAATATAGTTCATTGATTATGACAGAAAAGATGATCCAAATTTATGACAATTGCAAATTCAAATTAATAAATACAAATAAATTAGAGATTTAATAGAGTTAAATGAATACGAAACTAGAACAAAAAGAACTTTGGTATCAACCATACAAGAATCCATTAACTTTTAAAACTAAAATAAGAATTCAGCTTTGGATCATTATTGAAATATTATTTTACAAATATACTCCACATGGATTTTCCAAATTAAGAGTTCTAATTTTAAGATTATTTGGAGCTAAAATAGGTAAGGGATGTTTTATATCTTCTAAAGCTCATATTTTAATGCCCTGGAATTTAGAGATTGGTAATTTTTCTGCGATTGATAATCATGTTTATATTAAGAATAAAAACAAAGTAACCATTCAAGATTATGTCAGCATAGCTGAATATGTATTAATTTTTCCTGGTGGCCACAAAGTTAAAACACGATCTTTTGAATATGATTATACTCCATTAACAATTAAAAACGGAGCTTTTATTGGAGCAGCATGTCTCATAGTAAAAGGAGTTATAATTGGAGAAATGTGTGTAATAGGAGCACGGAGTGTTGTCTTAAAAGATATGCCAGAGAATACAATTTGTTACGGACATCCATGCAAACCAATGACAGAGAGATTGGATAAAGAAATATTTGAAAAATACAGATATAGTTATCAATAATTATACTCTAAAAAAATAAGGGGATTAAATGTATATCATTTAATCCCTTAATTTAGTTATTACGCCTAACACAACTATATCAATGAAAGTTATTCACTTTATTACCTCAATTGACAAATCAGCCGGAGGAACCACGGTTTATATGCAATTGATTTCAAAGGAATTAAAAGGATTGATTGATTTAGTAGTTGTGACCGGTTATTCACCTAATCCCGTTGAATTGCCCGGCATTGAAGTACGTTTTTTAGATTTATCTATGTTTCGTTTTCTGAGGCTTGAAAAAGAATTTCTCAATCTGATAAAATATGAAAAGCCCGATATTGTGCATATTAATGGTATCTGGGAGCCCCAAACAGGGTTGTTTCAAGAAATGGCTCAGGAATTGTGGATAAAAGTAGTGTTGACCCCCCACGGAATGTTGGAACCCTATATTTTGAGCCGACATTTGTTGAAAAAGAAAATAGCTCTGGCTTTGTATCAGGATAGAGCGATAAAAAATGCTGATTATATGCTTGCTACGGCTCAAACCGAGTTGGATCAATTTCGAAAGCTAGGCTATACAAAACCTGCTGTAATTATACCCAACGGAATTGAAACAGCTGACGTCAAATACAAGACAGAATGGATGAAAGTCAGAAATATATTGTTTTTATCGCGTGTACATCCCAAAAAAGGACTCGAATTATTGATTGAAGCAGTGTCCTTGTTGGAAAATAGAAATTTTAAAATAACGATAGCCGGAGAGGGTGAACCTAAATACTTAGAATCGTTAAAAAGGCTATCCATTCAGTACAATGTTTCCCATTTGTTTGAGTTTGTAGGAGGAATATACGGAGATGATAAATGGGAGTTGTATAATCAAACCGATTTATTTGTGCTGCCTACTTTTAGTGAAAATTTTGGCATTGTAGTAGCAGAAGCATTGGCTACTGGTATTCCGGTAATCACCACCAAAGGAACTCCCTGGCAAGAACTGGAAACTTGCCAATGTGGTTGGTGGATTGATTTGACGATTCAAAATTTGCAAAATTCATTATCGGAGGCGTTGAATGCTTCGCCCGAACTACTCAAATCCATGGGTTTGAGGGGTCAAAAACTGATAAATGAAAAGTATGAGATTAAAGCGGTAGCTGAAAAACTTAAAATTTTATATGAAAAGATACTATTATAATTAAAGAGTATGGAAGATCCTAAAATTAATTTATCCCAATATGAATATAATTTCAGTAATTCTAATAAAGTAGGGCGATTGATATGGAATATCTGTTATTTGATTCTTTTTAGACCATTTAGTTTGAGATTTTTTCGAATGTGGCGAAATTTTATACTGAGAATTTTCGGGGCGAAATTAACTTCAACGGTGAATATCTATGCAAGTGTAAAGATATGGGCTCCCTGGAATCTTGAAATGGGAGATTATTCCTGTTTAGGAAGGAATGTAGATTGTTATAATCAGGGTAAAATTACTATAGGAGCTAATACTACTATTTCTCAAAAGACTTACCTGTGTGCTTCGAGCCATGATATATCAGATCCAAAACTTAAACTATTATTAAAACCAATTCTCATCGCAGATCAGGTTTGGATAGCTGCTGATGCTTTTGTTGGACCAGGTGTGAAAATCGGTCAGGGGGCAGTAGTCGGTGCAAGGTCTTCCATATTTAAAGATGTAGAACCCTGGACTGTTGTTGGAGGTAATCCTTCGAAATTTATAAAAAAACGCGAACTAAAAAAATAATATGTCTAGCTTATCAGCAATTATCCTAACTTATAACGAAGAAATTCATATTGCACGTTGTATCAATTCACTTAAAGGAATTGTTGATGATATCTTTGTAATTGACTCTTTCAGTACGGATAGCACCATAGAAATTGCAAAAAAAATGGGTGTAAAGGTTTTTCAGAATAAGTTTGTAAACCAGGCAATTCAATTTAACTGGGCGCTGGAAAACTGTGATATAAAGGCTGATTGGATATTACGGATAGATGCTGATGAATATATTGATAATAAAAACAATATCGATTTACGGCAGACATTATCATATTTACCCTCAGAAGTAACCGGATTGATTATTAGCCGGAAGATTGTATTTATGGGAAAACCGCTCCTTCATGGAGGCTGGTATCCTAAATGGAATTTAAGGATTTTCAGGAACGGTAAGGGAAAATGTGAAAACCGATGGATGGACGAGCATATTATTTTAAATGAAGGACATGCTCAGCAGCTACAATTGGATTTTGTAGATGATAATTTGAACGATCTTACCTGGTGGACTACAAAACATAATAATTATGCAAGCCGTGAAGCTGCAGATTACTTTCTGTCACATGATAATCCGGAACAAGAAAAGAGTGTAGAACCTAAATTTTTCGGCAATGATGCTGAACGGAAAAGATGGCTAAAACTTAGATACCTGAATTTTCCACTATTTATTCGTCCATTATTTAATTTCATTTTTCGATATATATTTAAATTAGGATTCCTGGATGGCAAACAAGGATTTATCTGGCATTTTCTACAGGGTTTCTGGTACCGGTATCTGGTGGATGCAAAGATATACGAGTTGAAACGGAAGTTTAAGAATGATAAAGGAGCAATTGTAGAATACATAAAAGAGAAATATAAATGACCCTTAGCCCCTCCCAATAGATCGGGATAAATTGCGGGGGATAAGAAAGATAAGAAAGTACCCCTAAATTTCCTTCCTGTAAGTCTGATTAAATTGCGGGGGAAAGAGAAAAACCCCTAAATCCCCTTCCGACTAGTCGGAATAAATGGCGGGGACTTTAAGAGTTGATGGCTGAATTTTAAATCGTAACACATAGCTTTTTAAAAGACAGTAGAAAATAATATCCCGGTCAATAGTATGGACCTGAAGTGGTTCAAGAAAAAGGCAACTAAATATTTCAAATGAAAGTATCCATCATTACCATTGTTTATAATAATCAGGCGTGTATAGCTGCATGTATCCAGTCAGTACAGGATCAGACCTATAATAAAATAGAACATATTGTTATTGATGGAGGTTCCACGGACGGCACTCAGGAGGAGATAGAGCCATTCCGTGATAAACTGGCATATTACAAATCGGAGAAAGACAAAGGGTTGTATTATGCCCTCAATAAAGGGATACAGCAGGCAACGGGAGATATTATCGGGATATTGCACTCGGATGATCTGTATTACGAGCATGACACGGTACAGAAGATAGTGGAAGCTTATAAGAAATCGGGTGCCGATATGGTGTATGCCAATGGATTGTACGTGGATAAAACGGATACTGACAAGGTGATGCGCATTTATCCGGCCAAGCCTTTCAGGAGCCGGTATCTGCATTTTGGCTGGGTGCCGTTGCATACTACCATTTATGTCCGCAGGGAAATGTTTCAGAAATATGGAATGTACGATATTCAGTATGACATTGCCAGCGATTATGAAATCTCGTTGCGATGGCTTACCAATAAGAAAATAAAAACGTATTTTCTGAATGCCTGTGTAGTTAAAATGCGGTTAGGTGGCAAGAGCACCAGTGCCAGCCTTCAAAAGAAAAAATCCTTGCAAGATTTGCAGATTATCAACAAGTACAAACTGGAGGGTGCCTATACCCTTGGGTTTAAAATTGCCAGGAAGATTCCCCAGTATATTGTGCCCAGGTTACTGAATAATAGCGCTTCGATTATACGAATTATGATGTTGATACCAAGAGGAAAAGTACTTGAATTGCAGGAATGGGTGCATAGGAAGAGGACAGGGAGAAGAAGTCAGTAGTTAATAGTAGGTAGTAGGTAGTAGATGATTGGTTTACAAGTTTATAGTGCTTAAATAAGTTGACAACAAATAGAATATAATCAGAACTATACAAGGATTTAAAAAAATTACCTGAAGTTTTGGAGACTGTACTAACATACATTTTATCAGATGAATATGTTAAAGTTGTTCATGAAAAGAGTATAATTTCAAAGCCATACTGAATTTTTTTATCATGTCTAATTCTTGTCTATCCTGGTAACTAAATTTCATTTAATTTAATGAAGAATCACTGCTCATAAGATATTTTTAAAATGGAATTACGTCCTGAAGAACGACTCATTTTATCATGCATTAAGATTCATTCTACTCCGGAAGAGTTGGAGCAGATGGACGGGTTGATACTTCAGGTCGGGGACTGGGAGAAATTTGTAACTACCGTTATTGACCGGGGAATAGGACCTTTGTTCTATAAAAAACTTCCATTACTTACCAATAGTTCCCTAATACCGGTAGCTATAACAACCAAACTCCAACAAGCCTATTACAAGACTTTCAGCCGGAGTACATATTTGTATGATTCGTTCCGGAAAGTAGCAGAGGAATTTAATGCCGTAAATATACCGGTAATTGCCTTAAAAGGGATTTACCTGTCGGAGTGGTTATACAGTGATATTGGGCTAAGGCAATTCAGTGATATCGACTTATTAGTCAAAGAGGAAGATGGCGAAAGAAGCCTGGCAATCCTTTCAGGGATGGGTTATATCATGTTTGACACTCATGAGACTGAGATTGTTAAGTCTCAAAATGAAATAGTTCATTATTCTCCCATGATTTTAAATGGGGTCTCGATAGAAATTCACATTAAACTGCATATAGAAAAAGAACATTATCATTTACCGATCGATGAATTGTGGAAAAATGCAATCCACGTAACAATTAGTAAAATGCCGTTATTTGCATTAAACTTTAACGATTTGCTTATTCATCTTTGTATTCACCTGGATAAGCATTTTAGAAGTGGACATGTCCAATTCACCTGCTTCAATGATATCACAAATCTATTGGACAAATATAAAACCACCATTGATTGGAACGATTTTATTGATACATGTAGAAAGTATTCCTGTGAAAATATAGTATTCCTCTACATTGTGATAGTATATAAATATATGAATGCTCCGGTACCTGAAAGTATCCAGAAAAAGTATGCTTCATTACTTACCAAAAAAGATGAACAGCTATTTTTAAAATACTTAAACGGACATAAAGGTTCAGTTAGTACCGCTTCCACTCATTTAGTGCATTTTAATAATATGGAAATGTATTCAGCTAAATTTAAGTATTTTAGAGATGTAATATTCCCTTCCAGAGCTTTTATGATGATTAAATACAAAATAAAACGACCAGGATTAGTATTTTTTTATTATCTGTACCGATGGGGAATGGGGGTGAAGGGACTCTTTTCACTAGTAGGTAGAAAGTAGTAGGTAGTCGGTAGAAGGTAGAAAGAACCCCAAGCCCCTTCCGACAAGTCGGAATAAATTGCGGGGATGTAAAGAGGTGATTGCGAGGGATGTGATATTAGCGCTAGCAAAAACTGCTCATAGCCCTTTTGGACAAGTAGGAATAAATTGCGGGGGGAAAGATAAGATAAGATAAGATAAGAAAGAACCCCTAGCCCCTAAAGGGGGACAATATAATATAAGAAAAGATAATAATCCCAAGTCCATTCAGAAGAGTCGGGATAAAAATGATGGATGTGAAAAGTGGAGTGCGAAGAATGATAAACCAGAATGTTATTTGAGGATTTATAAGAGAACTAATTAGTCAACAAATTTGTTATTCCTTTGGAAAATGTGATAATATGTCTCTAAATTCTTTTGATAAATGTGATAAATCAATGATATTTCATTTTATTATTTTTGCAAAATTAAAAAAAAAGGATGAGAGCTATGGAAGTTAAAAACAAACAAAATAATATATCTACCCTCAAGAAAGTGAAAGTGACACCCAGGAAGAGAGTATCAAGGATACTTCAAGCCTCAAAGAAATATCAGGGAAGCGTAGAGATATTGGATATGGATGCTTTGTTAAACTCATAAATAGATATGTTTTATAAATAGAATGCAAGAACCAAGAACCAAGAGCCAGGAATAAAGAGCCAAGAGCCAGGAATCAAGAATCAAGACATAAGTTGCAGTATATTTATATTTTACAGATCATTATATCAGATTAATTAATTCGTTGTATATAAATTAGTATTTTTGTTGTGATAAATAAATATTAGAACAATGGAAGCAAAAAACAAAAAAAACAAAGTGACGGTTCCCCAAAATGGGGCGGAAACATCTAAGAAAAGAATTTCGAAGACCATGAAAGCTGCTATGAGAATTCAAGGTGCATTTGATAGGGAAGAGGTATTAAAATACACACATTCTGTTTAATACCTTATGAGGTATTTAATTGACACAAACATATTTTTATATTTAACTACAGATGTAGGGTTGTTGGATAGTACAGTGAAAAGTATACTAGATGACTACGAAAACATATTGTACATTAGCTGTGAAAGCGTGAAAGAATTGATTTTGTTTTATCGTAAACAGAAAAATAAAAGAAAATATTGGAAGGACGAAACCGAAATGGTACTTTCAATTGAAAAGATATTGAATATTAAAATCCTACCAGTCAAAAAGGAACATTTACTTACTTATGCCCGTTTAGAAATTAATAAAGCACAAGATCACAATGATCCATCCGATCATATCATTATATCGCAGGCTATTACTGAAGAAATGCCACTTATCAGCAGCGATCAGAAATTTCAATTTTATACTAAACAAAAGTTGGACTTTATTAATAATGCCAAATAAACCTCTATCAATTAGTCAGAAGTAGTTGTAGAAGGACCCACTAAACCACTAGCCCCTAACCTGGATAAACCAGAAATAAGATTTGAACGCGGATTAACGCTAATCAGGCGGATTAAAAACGGATAAAAAAATACTACGTATTTTGATTTTAAGACCTTACATAGACCCTTCTGAATAAAATAGTTAGAAGTGAATTCTGCAATATTGTGCCAAGAAATGCACGAAATTGAGAGTTAAGATACTAAAGGGGAACAATAGAATATAAGTAAACACAATAATCCCAAGTCCCTTCGACAAGTGGGGATAAATTGTGGGGGGAAAGAAAACACTGCCCCAAGCCCCTAAAGGGGATGTAAAGAGGGGGTTATAATAGAATTAGTTACTGTAACACCCCCCCAAGCCCTTCCCGATGGATCGGGATAAATTGCGGGTTAGGAAGAAAGTGAAGAGAAAAAACCCCCAAGCTTGTTGAATGCTTTATAAAGATTTAAACATTCATTTTCCGATATCAAGATATACTCACTTTCTAAGGGAAACATAGAAACTGTATTTTCTAAAATAGAAACACTGAACAAAATTGTATTCTATAAGATACAAATATACGCTCAAATTGTATTATGTATAATACAATTTAAGGCCAGTCGAAATAAATTGATAAAATGGCACAAAATAATGAAATTAGATATTAAGGAAGCCGGTTTTATCCTGATGGTATGCCTGGTGTGCTTGTTGTGTGGTTGTAAAGATTACGAATCAACCCCAATCACCAGTTGGAAGAAACTGGGAAACTTTCCGGGGATAGCACGAGCCTCGGCCAGTTCGTTTGTGGTGGGGGATAAAGGCTATGTGTGCCTGGGAAGATCAGGACCTAAATATGATTTTTTAAAGGACCTGTGGGAATATGAACCTTCAACGGATACCTGGACGCATAAGGCTGATTTTCCCGGAGCAGCCAGGGTGAAAGCCATTGCCGGAGTGATTGGGGATAAAGCATATGTCGGGTTGGGAAGTGTATCGCCTTACGAAGGCAACCAGTTCAGTGATTTCTGGGAATATGATGGCGCAACGGATACCTGGAAACAGATGGCTTCCTTCCCGGGAGTTGCAAAAAATGATTTGTTTTGTGCAGTGGTGGATAGTTGCCTGTACACCACCGAGGGATTCTCTGCTACCTTATTTACTCCTTACACGTACAAATACAGTCCCAAAACCAACAGCTGGACCCAATTGAAGGACTGTCCTGTCTCACGAAGCAGTACGGCAGGATTTAGCATTGGATCGGATATGTATGTAGGTTCGGGTTATTTCACCGCCAATTACAAAGACTTTTATTGTTACCACACCCTGACCAATACCTGGGACCGCATGGCCGACCTGCCGGAAGCCCGTATCCTGTCGAAAGGGATAACCCTGAATGGAAAGGGATATATCCTGTTGGGACGTTACTGGAATGGATCGCTCAATGGAGGACGGCTACTGAAGGATGTTGTGGAGTATGATCCTCAGACAAATACCTGGAGCAAATGCGGGAATTTTCCGGGGGGTGCCCGACAGAATATGGTGGCATTTACCATCGCAGGAAAAGGATATATAGTGGGTGGGGAGGATGATGCTGAACGGAAAGGGGATGTGTGGGTGTTAGAACAGGAATGAGGAATGAGGAATGAGGAATGAGGAATGAGGAATGAGGAATGAGAGTTGAGAAAATGAAAGTAAGTAGCAGGTATACCCCAAGCCCTTTCCTACTTATCTGAAGGGGCTTGGGTCATTTATTTATTTATTCAATTTAAATTCTTTTCATGATAATCAGATACTTCCGGATATTTTTGCTTGTATTAATCCCATCATTCATTCAGGCTCAGGAATCTGCCGACACGGTAAGTTATAGCCTGAATACCCGTTTTAACGTGGGAAGTGGAACACATGCCCCGTTTTTATCCACCGCCAATGAGTACGACCGGTATAGTTTTGCCCCAAATTCAATCTCTCTATGGGGAAATGTCCACAAGGCACTGAAAAATACCCGGGCGCTTGATTATGGGTTTGGGTTGGAATTGGATGGGAATATTGCAAAAGGGGATAACAGGTTTTTAGCTAACGAATGCTATATCCAGGGTAAGTTCTATTTCCTGAATATGTATGTAGGCAAAAAACAGGAGGTATTCCCGAAAACACGGGATGTCGCAAGCTCCATTGGAAACCAGGATGCAGAACTGTCAAGCGGGGGGATGTTGTGGTCGCAAAACGCCCGGCCCATGCCTAAGATATCAATTGAAACGAACGGATATGTTGATGTGCCTTATACCAGCGGGGTTATGGCAGTAAAGGCCGGCATTTCTCATGGCTGGTTTGATAATAACAACTCTATGAAAGACTTATTGCTTCATCATAAATACGCATATGTAAAAGTGGGTGGTTCGTTCCCTGTCAGTATTAATTACGGAGTCCAACATGTGGCGCAGTGGGGTGGGGTATCCACTCAGTACGGTTCAATGCCGGTAACGTGGAATAATTATTACAGGATTTTTTTTGGTAAAAGCGGTGGTTCAACAGCTAATATGTCCGATCAGATCAATACATTGGGAAAACACATGATTTCACAAAATCTGGGCCTGGACTTAAACCTAAAATCTGTGTTGGTTTCCCTGTACTGGCAAAATCTGACGGAAGATCCCCCGGTACGGTTTATTACCTCAACGATGAATGTTCAGGATGGTTTGTGGGGAATGTCAATACGTTTACCCTGTTTTAAGCCTTTACATTCCTTTGTCCTGGAATACCTGAGTACGACTGATCACAGCGGGCCGTGGCATGATTTGGATGGAGTAATTTTCGGTGGTATCGATCCTTATTATTTAAATGGACAGGCACACAAAGACTGGACCTATAAAGGAATGACAATCGGTAATCCCTGGATAACATCACCAAAATATAATCCTGATGGGTCAACCACTATTTTAAATAATACTGTCAGGCTTTATTATTTTTCAGGGAAAGGTACCTATAAATCACTTGATTACAGATTAACCCTGGCATATTCTGAGAATTTTGGATTAGCGAATATCTCCAATGAAAATAATAAACGTCAACTGTCGTATCAATTCGAAACTTCCACTCCGCTGAACTTTCTAAAGAATACTAATGCCAGTATAGCCCTTTCGGGGGATCATGGGGCTATGTATGGAAACAATTTATCAGTGATGGTAGGATTGTCCTGGAAAGGAGCTTTGAGCATTGAGCATCGAGGAAGGAGCATGAGGTAAGAGGTAAGGAGTGAGGAGTGAGGAATGAGGAATGAGGAATTTTAGGTAGTAAGTAAAAAGTCAAAAAAAAGATTTTCGTAAGTTCCGTAGGAACGACCGATATTGTAGCAATTCCGTTGCAATATATGATGTAGAAAAGTTCGCGATATGGAAATCGCAGGACCCAAATATATTAGTTTAGTGGGTAGTAGAAAGTAAAAAGATGTGAATATCCAATTAATTAATTAATGGATTAAAGCTGACTTTTACTTACTTTATCAACCAATCAACTAATCAACTAATTAACTAATTAACTAATTAACTAATTAACCAATTAACCAATTAACCAATCAACCAATCACCCAATCAACATAATCAACCAATCAACCAATCAACCAATTAAAGATTATGAAATCACGCGAATCGGAATTAATCATGTTATACCTGATATCAGATTTGATAATATTGAATCTGTCAGTCATTTTAATTGCCTCAGTCTTTCCGGTTGTTAATTTACACGATTATTACAACTTCAGTACGTATCTTCTTCACGCGAATTTGTCGTGGATTATCACATATTTTGTATTCTCAAAGAAAAACCTTTTTTTGCGGGATGGATATATTAATCGGGTTAAAAGGATTACCAACCGTATTTTCGTTTTTATTATCGTAGCCTTGGTGCTGGCTTATTTATTTATGCCAAGAACAACCTATTCCCGTATCTTTCTGCTGGAGTACACCTTGCTCTTCTATATTGGAAAACTTATCTATTATTATTTATTGTACAGGTATCTGAAGGCAATGCGTGAAAAAGGAATTCATGTGAACCGGGTGATCATAGTCGGGTTGAATGATACCGCCCGCCAGTTGAACAAGTTAATCAGGTATAACCCTACGTTGGGATATAAGTTTATTGGATATGTTTCGGATGAACTAAACAGTAAGGACCTATTGGGAAGTACCAATGAACTGGAACAGGTTATAAAAGAACATCACATTGAGATGGTCTTTGTAACCTTATCAATCTACAACGAATCAAAAAAAAGCAAGGACTTCCTCAGGTTATGCAATAAAACGGGAGTACGGCTCAGGTTTGTGCCTGAAAACCAGCAATGGTTTAAAAACCGGATTAATATGGAGTCGGTAGGCCAACTGGTATTGATCAACCCGCAGGAAATTCCCCTGGATGTATTTGAATCACAATTTTTCAAACGAATGTTTGATATTGTTTTTTCATTGTTTATCATTGTATTTATATTAAGTTGGTTAATACCAATACTTGCTATCCTGATAAAACTAAATTCGAAAGGCCCCGTGTTTTTTGTACAAAAGCGTACCGGAATCAATAATAAAACGTTCAAATGTTTAAAATTCAGGAGCATGAAAGTTAACAAAGAATCGGATGAAAAACAAGCCACCGCCGGAGATAAGCGCATTACAGCATTGGGCAATTTTATGCGTAAATCAAATTTTGATGAGTTGCCCCAATTCTTTAATGTATTAATCGGGCAAATGTCGGTGGTTGGACCACGTCCTCATATGTTAAAACATACGGAACAATATTCTGAATTAATCGAACGATATCTGGTCCGTCATTATATAAAACCCGGCATTACCGGTTTTGCTCAGGTAAGCGGGTACCGTGGGGAAACTGATGAACTGTGGAAAATGCAAAAAAGGGTGCAATATGATATGAATTATCTGGAAAACTGGAACTTTTGGTGGGATATGAAAATTATAATTATGACCTTTATTAGTCCAAAAAGACGCTCAAAGATTACCAGGATATTTATGAAAGCGAAGTAGAAAATTCAGACAACAAACCTGGATTGAAAAAGATTTTTCTGATAATCAATAGATTTACCCCGGCATTCGTTGGGGTTTTTTTTATACGTATTTCAGAAGAAATAGTGTCGTGATATTAGTTCCTACTAATAGATTTTCTATTCTGTTAAATGATTAATGATTTGATAGATTGGATAAAGCAATTTAAAATTATCTCTCATGTAAAGAATAATTAAAGTATTAACTAAAAGGGTATTGAACGATGTGATTAATGTGATAATTTTGTCCGGCAACTGAAGAATGATGTTTGGATACATTGATGATGGGAAAAATGATGTAAGTATTAGGAACAATTAAATGTCCCATCTTGAATTCAAAAGAATAGAACGCGGATACACGCAGATTTGGCGGATGGCACATTCCGGTTTTACGGAATAATAACGGTTTTTATTCCAACAAGTTGGAATCGATTTTTCTATATTGATCAACTCCAACTTGTTGGAGTTTTAATCCGAATAAAATCTATTTATTAAAAGAATCCGTAAACATCCGCTTGATCAGCGAAAATCAGCGTTCTATTCTTATAAAAAAATAGGACATTATATCCTTTCCATTACTTAATTTGATAAATTGTAAACCAACTGACGAATGAAAACCTGTTCTATTTTATACCATTTTTAAAAATCACATTTTACTAGCCTGTATAATTATTATATTTGCAATAATTATAAAAGCAATAATTGTAAAAGTAATAATATGAACTAAAAATCAGGTTCATCTTAAATTTCAATATAAAAATAAATTTAAATACCAACATGTCTATTTCAAAAACAATACTATATTTCTGTCTTGCAATTTTGTTTATCAGTTGCAACGAACCGGCTGATTCACCCTACCCGCCAATAGTCTTCGAAAAGAAAACAACACTCCCCGGCACGGGCAGGGCTTCGGCTGTAACCTTTGTAATTGACGGAAAGGGCTATGTAGCTCTGGGTAGGACTGAGACCCGTAGCGGGGCTTTAAACGATTGCTGGCAGTATGACCCGTTACTGGATAGCTGGACGCAAAAAGCAAATTACCCGGGTATTGCCCGTGTCAAGGCCATGGCGGCTGTTGTGGAGGGCAAAGCATTTGTCGGATTGGGATTCGATATATCCCTGGGCGTTTATAATTTTGATGCCTGCCTGAAAGATTTCTGGATGTACGACCCCATAGCGGATACCTGGGAACAAAAGGCAAGCTTCCCCAGCAATTATACGGATGCTTGTGGTTGCTTTGTTTATAATAATGCGATCTATGTTACTTCCGGAATGAACGGGACAGGTTTTGGATTTGAGACCTGGAAGTATAAACCTGTCAACGGTCAACCAGGTGAATGGATAAAGCTGAAAGATTTCCCCGGACCGGGAAGGATGGGCGGGATTGCCTGTGCAAGTGCGGATCGTTGCTTTTTTGGAACCGGCTACCGTACCTATAATGTGAATGACTGGTGGGAGTATTTTCCGGCCAATGATACCTGGAAACAACGGAAAGCCATGCCCGATAACGGTCGTGAGAATGCAGTATCCCTGAGCATTGATAATCGTATTTTTATTGCTACCGGCCGGCACTTTGGGGGTGGTTTAACTGGGGGGCATGTGGATTCGGACATCACTGAATACGACATCCTGGGTAATGTATGGTATGTTCGCGGAAATATCCCGAATGGCGGACGTGAAAATGCCATTGCCTTTACTATTAACGGAAAAGGGTATGTCGGTCAGGGAGAAAATGATACGGAGATACTGAATGACTTCTGGAGTTTTGAACCATAAAATCATTTACCATTTTTTCATTTACTATTTACCATTTAAGATATTTACAATTTTTTCATTTACTATTTAACTATTTGCCAATAAGGTAATAATTTAAAAACTAACCACAAAAAACACAATTGTACACAATATAAGGTTGAATTAAATCAATGATTTATGAGTCACTTGATAGATTTAATTTTAAGGGAGATTGTTGATAGAATGGAATAATAAAAAAATCATGAATAAAGTTATAACTCTGTTTTTCTTTGTATTTGTATCACTCATTCAACTCTATGCACAAAGCGATACGGTAAGGTATGATGTTGATGTTCAGGGAGTCGCTTCATCAGGAACCTATTCTCCTTTCTGGCTACAAAACCGGGAATATGGGAAAATTGCTTCTTCCCCAACGAGTGCTGATGTGATGGTCGGATTCAGTAAAGAGTTTGGAAGTAAAACACGTTTATTCGACTACGGATTTAAGGCCGACTTATTGCTTCAGATCTATGATAAGAAAACTTTAGCTTATTTTCATGAACTCTACCTTAAAACGAGGTTTTCCGTTTTCGATCTGATCATTGGAGCCCGTGAAGAACACTTGGGGAATCAGGATTCCACATTGTCGTGTGGAGGCTTCCTGTTTTCGCATAATGCCCGGCCAATGCCTAAGATTACGGTTGGAATAGAACATTTCACCATTGTTCCCTTTACATTTGGTTTTTTTGAGATAAAGGGGGCGATTGCGCATGGCTGGTTTACAGATAATATCTATACTCAAAACCTGTATTTGCATCATAAATATGCGTATGGAAGGATTGGTGGCAAGCTGCCGGTTCACTTTCAATACGGGTTGGATCATGTAGCCCAATGGGGAGGTATTGTTCCCGGAGTGGGCCAGCAACCGGTTGGATTGAATGATTTTGCATCTATATTCCTGGCAAGCCCCGGGGGCAATACTTCCACCCGGAATGACCAGCTGAATGTGCTTGGAAATCATATTATCTCCCAATCCATGAAACTGGAGGCAGATATTTCGGACTTTCAGGTAAGTGGATACTGGCAAAACCTATCTGAAGACGGACCGATCCGGTTTATATGGAGTACCATGAACAGGCCTGATGGGCTTTGGGGACTATCAGTACGGAATAAAAATTTTCCCGTCATTAAGGGAATCCTGTATGAATATTTGAATACTACTGATCAGTCAGGTCCTTACCATGATAAAGATGGACTGATTTATGGGGGTGGGGATAATTATTTTAATAACGGAATCTATCAAAACGGTTGGACTTATTACTCGCGGAGTATTGGTACTCCATTTATTTCGTCGCCACTGTACAATAAAAATGGTAATGTATCTGTTATGAATAACCGTGTACAGGTTCATCATTTTGGACTGGAAGGGGATGTTTCGGGTTATAGCTATAAAATATTAGGGTCATTCAGCAAAAATTATGGAACCTATAATGCACCTTATCCGGAGATGATCAGGAACACTTCGATGATGCTGGAAGTGAACAAACAATTTGCAACCTTGTCGAATGTACAGTGTGGAATTTCGGTAGGAGCTGATTTCGGTAAATTATACGGAAATACGGTTGGTTGCATGTTCTCTATCAGGAAGACCGGTAATTTATTTCACTATTGAATAAGAAAATTAATATAAAATTAATCTTGAAAATTACGAAAAAAACAAGGAGATAGTAATATCCTATTCAATTGTTGATATCTGAATTCCAGCTTTGATTTGAAATGTAAATCACAAATAACATTTATTGTTTATATAAATATAGATTTATTATTACATTTGTGTTTGTTTTGTTACTTTTGTGGATAATAATAATACAATTTAATATAAGTTACACCAATTATCAAAATGATTGCTTTACGCCATTAATTTTATGGGCTTAATTCTTTTCTATTTGTTTTATTACTTTTACCAAGTTTCATACCTAATTAATTTATGATAGAATTTCAGAAAAAAATGCGTTCTCTCTTTAATCGGATTATGAAGACTTCTTTAATAAACCGATGGATTGTATTCGAAATTGATTTAATACTGTGTATTCTCGGATATTGTTTTGCAGTGTATATCCAGATGCGGAATGCGAATATGGTTCTGGTTGGATCGGAAATACTCATTATAAGTGCGATTTATTTTTTAGTTATCATTCTCACATTCTACCTGCTAAAATCCTATCGGGGTCTAATCCGGCATTCCAATTTTGTCGAAATGTGGCGTTTGTTTGTATCCCTCTTAATATCCTGTACTGCATTGTATGTGACCATTCTGTTGTTTGGCTATACGTTTGATTACCGTTTCTTTTTTGTTCAGAATGTATTCCTGATTAGCCTGGTTTTAATGCTGGTCATGAGATACGTGATTGTAGTTACTTACAACTATACAGTGAATTATACTTCCGATGTACGAAATAAATCTTTGATATACGAGATTGATACACATAGTATTGCCTTGGCACAATGGTTGAATAAAAGTGCTGCCAATCAACATCAGGTACAAGGATTTTTAACACGTAATAAAAATGCAAAGAAAACCCGCATACAGGACTTACCGGTGCATTACCTGAATGCGGATAACCTGGATTGGTTCATGCGCATCAACGAAGTAAATACCATTATCTTTCCGGATTATAAAAGTGTGAGGAATGAGCAGGCTTTGATATCAAAATGTATTGATAAGGGGTTGGCAGTACTGGTCTCACCACCATTCGAAGGACTGGATACCAATAATAAGGTGCGGCTGCAAATGAAACCTATCCAGTTTGAAGACCTGTTGGGGCGGGATGAAATTCAAATAGATTTGGATAAAATTGCTTCGCAGACAAAGGATAAAGTGATCTTAATTACCGGTGCTGCCGGATCCATTGGGAGCGAGTTAGTCAGACAAATAGCTCAATTTAAACCTAAGTTGCTACTTGTTTTAGATATTGCTGAAACTCCACTGCATAACTTGAGGCTTGAAATGGAAAGGGTTTTCCCGGACCTGAAATTTATACCCATCATTGGTGATGTACGTAGTGAAGCCCGGTTGGACTTTGTATTCAGGACTTATCATCCCCAGATTGTGTACCATGCAGCAGCATACAAACATGTTCCCTTGATGGAAGAGAATCCGTGTGAAGCGATATTGGTGAATGTGTTGGGAACCATGAACCTGAGTAATTTTGCTTTAAGATATCATGTAGATAGTTTTGTTATGATTTCCACTGATAAAGCTGTCAACCCAACGAATGTCATGGGTGCCTCCAAACGCATAGCTGAGATTTATGTCCAGTCATTGGCTAAGGAAAGCAAAAAGAAAGGAAGCCCGGTTAACTTCGTCACAACCCGATTTGGGAATGTATTGGGATCAAATGGATCGGTAATTCCATATTTTAAGGAACAGATTGAAAAAGGGGGTCCGGTAACTGTGACCCATCCCGATATTATCCGTTACTTCATGACTATTCCCGAAGCATGCCGGTTAGTCCTGGAAGCAGCTTCCTTTGGGAATACCGGTGAGATTTATGTGTTTGACATGGGGAGTCCTGTCAAAATAGTTGACCTGGCAAAACGGATGATCGAACTGGCCGGATATGTTCCGAACAAAGATATTAATATTGAATTCATAGGTTTACGTCCGGGTGAAAAACTCTACGAGGAACTTCTGAATGATAAAGAAACCACTATTCCCACAAAACATGAAAAAATAACCATTGCTTCCGTGAGGCAATACGATTTTGACGTGGTGGTAAACTCTATTCATGTAATGATTGATTTCTCTAAAAATGTAGAGATGAAGAGTACGGTGAAAGCCATGAAGAAACTGGTACCGGAGTTTGTTAGTAAAAATTCCAAGTATGAGGAGTTGGATTTGAAGGTGGAGAAGAGGTTGAATTGAATGCTGATTATTGAATGGCTCAATAATTAGTAAAATTAATTAATAAAATGATTTATAGAATTATAAAACATAAAAGATAAAGGTCCTATCTTTATCAATTCAGATAAAATAAAGTTAATCATGTATTATTTTATTTTTTAGATAATTAGACATTTTTTTTATATATCAATAATTGACTCTACTGGTTATGAAAATAAATTTTATAAAATATTGTGTCTATTTGATTGTTTTGACTTCCATTTTTTTAGTTTTAAACTAAGATATTTTTATTATCTTTGTAGTATATCATTTGTTATGAATATGTTTTGTAAAAAAATGAATTCTTAGTTAAGTAGTTTAATAAAATATTTTTTGCATGTTAACTTGCTTTATTGGATAAACTTAATATATTATCTTTCACTTATTTTAGTGAGTATAATTATAACTATTTAAATTAACATATATTTAAAAGTTATAATTTTGTTGTTAAAATAAAAATACTAATTATGACATTCAACGAATTAAAGAAAAATATAAAGAAAGATTTCTCGGGATTTAAAATATTAAATTTAGCTCTACTAGGAGATTCTGCTACACAGCTTTTAGCTCAAGCAATTCGCGGATACGGATATGAATATCAACTAAATATAAATGTTTTTGATGCAGATTTCAATCAAATTGACCAGCAAGTATTAGATGTCGGTTCAGAATTGTATACCTTAAAACCGGATATTACTTTAATATTTGAATCCGGCCATAAATTGTTGCAGAAGTTCAATAAAACAAGTGAAGAAGCTAAGAATATATTTGCTGAAAATCAGATAGAAAGGATAATTCAATTAACCGATGTATTACAAAAAAATATAATTACAAAAATAATATTTTGTAATTATACAGAAATTGATGATCGGATTTTTGGAAATTATGCAAATAAAGTAGAATCATCGTTCCTTTTCCAGGTGCGCAAACTGAATTTTTTACTTTCCGAATACGCAATTCATAATCCAGCTTTTCATGTTTGTGATCTTTCTTCTATCCAGAATAAATTTGGTAGGGATCTGCTGTTTTCTCCATCAATTTATGTTAATAGCGAAATGGTATTAAGTATGGATTCACTTCCAACAGTTGCCGAATCTATCACACAAATGGTGTCTGTATTTCAGGGTAAAATTAAAAAATGTATTATTTTAGATTTGGATAATACACTCTGGGGTGGAGTGATTGGAGATGATGGGATTAATAATATTCAAATTGGAAGTTTGGGTATTGGGAAAGCTTTTACTGAATTCCAATACTGGGTAAAAAAACTTAAACAAAGGGGCATTATTGTGTGTATTTGTAGTAAAAACACAGAACCCATTGCTAAGGAGCCTTTTATAAATCATCCCGACATGGTCCTTCGCTTAGAGGATATTGCAGTTTTCATTGCAAACTGGGAAACTAAAGTTGATAATATTAAACACATTCAACAAATACTTAATATTGGGTATGATACCTTTGTTTTTATTGATGATAATCCATTTGAACGAAATATTGTTCGACAAAATATTCCTGATATAACCGTACCGGAACTTCCTAAAGATCCAGCTGAATATCTGGAGTTCCTTTATTCACTTAATCTATTTGAAACTGCATCCTATTCAACCGAGGACACCAAACGCACTGAACAATATCAGAAAGAATCGAAACGTGTTGCTGTACAGAATTCATTTGCAAATGAAAATGACTTTCTAAAAAGTCTTAACATGTATTCGGATGTAAAACCGTTTAATTCTTATTCAATACCCAGGATAGCTCAATTGTCGCAGCGATCCAATCAGTTTAATTTGAGAACGATACGATATTCTGAACTTGAAATTAAGAATATGGCAAATTCAAAACAACATTTTACTTTTTCCTTCACTTTAGAAGATATTTTCGGAAGTAACGGGTTAGTTTGTGCCATCATCCTGGAAAAAAAAAACCCAAAGGAATTATTTATTGACACATGGTTTATGAGTTGCCGGGTTTTAAAACGTGGTATGGAGAATTTTGTACTGAACCAACTTGTTGAATTTGCAGACAAAAATGGGTATCAAAGAATTATTGGGGAATATATACAATCAGATAAGAATGAACTAGTTAGACATCATTATGCAAGCCTTGGGTTTACAGAAATTAAAAATATGTGGCACTTAGAAACTGCTACTTTTAAACCGATAAAATGTTTTATTAATACAAGATCGAATCAAAGTTATGGAAAGAAAACAAATAATAATAAAATTAAACGAAATATTTGAAGATATTATCGACGAAGGTTCGGTTTCTCTTTCAGAAACTAGTACCTCGAAAGATGTCGAAGGGTGGGACTCATTAACAAATATACAATTGGTTGTAGCCATTGAAAAAAAATACAAAATTAGATTTACATCAGATGAAATCATGTCCTGGAAAAATATAGGAATGATGATTGATGATATTTTGTCAAAGCTAGTTTGCTTAAATAATATTGAATAAATATGATCGATATAATTAGAAAAGAAGATTGTACTGGTTGCTCAGCATGTTTCGATATATGTCCGACAAAAGCTATCCGACTCGAAACGGATATAGAAGGGTTTTGGTATCCAAAAGTTGATATCGATTTATGTGTCGATTGTGATTTATGCGATGATACCTGTGCAGAGTTGCATATGGATGAGTTGAAAAATGATGGAACTACAACGACTCCAACTGTATTTGCAGCAAGGTATAATGATACGGAAATACGTATAAAGAGTACATCCGGAGGCATTTTTTCAGCGCTGGCAGAATACATGTATCAACAGGGTGGATATGTTGGAGGTGCCATTTATACTGATACTTTTAGTGTGAAACATATAATTTCAAACAATCCGGAAGATTTAAATAAAATACGGGGTTCGAAACATTTTGAAAGTGAAACAGTCGGTTTATTTCTGGAAACAGAAAAACTACTAAAGCAAGGCGAGAAGGTTTTAATTTGTGCTACTCCATGTCAAATTGCAAGTTTAAGGCTGTTTCTTAGAAAAGAATACGACAATTTATTTACCGTTGATTTCATTTGTTTGGGTATAAATTCCCCGAAAGTATTTCAAAAACATTTGGAATCGTTGGAAAAATCATTTGGTGCAAAAGCTTTTTCGGTTCAGGGAAAGAATAAAGATATGGGATGGCGTAGTCTGGCCTACAAGATAAAATTTGCTAATGGTAAAATATATCTTCGTCCTGGAAGAGAAGACCCATTCACAAGAGGATTTATCCATGCTCATATCAATTGCCGTCCGACATGTTATGAATGTAAGTATAAAGGATTTCCCCGTATCAGTGATATTACATTGGGAGATTTTTGGGGTATTGAAAAAATTGATGCCACTATTGATGATAACCTAGGTACATCTTTAGTTTTATTGAATTCAGCTAAAGGAAAAAAACTTTTTGAATCAATAAATGAGGTTATTGAGAAAAGAGAATTAAATCTTTCTGATGCATTACCGGGTAATCAGGCTCTTTTGCATCCCCTCTCATTACCTACTATAAACAGGGAAAAATTTTATCAGGATTTGGATAAATTGCCATTTAACGAAGTAGTTAAAAAGTATTATCCGAATGAAGGAGGCTTAAAGAATAAATTAAAAAAAGGATTAGTATTTCTAAAGGACAAGATAAGTCAGATGGGTTACTCTCCAAAAACGTATTTACAATTTCTTTGGATAAATTTACTACGAAAAAACACGTATTCTGATTTGCTCAGGTTGAAACTCATTTTTCCAACACGGCATACAATACTCGACATACACAAACAAGCCATCATTTCTAATAAAGGTTCAATACTTTTAGGCTATAAACGTATCAGGGGATCGAAGTTAGAAACAAGATTGGCAGTTGAAGAAAATGCTACAATGTCAATCGATCGGGGTAATGTATCTGTTTATTATGGAACTGATATACTCGTTTTTAAAGATGCACATCTTACATTTAAAGGTACTGCCACAATAAACCAACATGTTCAAATCATTTGCATGGACAATATTACAATCGGTGATGATGTTCTGATTTCACGCGATGTAGTGATTCGTGATAATGATGGAGGGCATGAAATATTGACCGAAGGTTACAAAAAAACAGCTCCTGTTGTGATTGGCAATCATGTTTGGATTGGACAGGGAGCCCTGATCATGAAAGGCGTTACGATTGGTGATGGAGCAATTATTGGAGCTGGTGCTTGGGTAGGCACAAATGTAAAACCGAATTCATTGGTGATGGGAGATCCAGCCAGAACCGTTCAAAAAGATATTGAATGGAGACAATAAATAAGGATGGAAGCTTCCGATAATAAACGAATAGCAAAAAATACGGCGATGTTATATTTCCGTATGATGTTTACAATGGGGATCTCATTGTATACATCACGTGTTGTATTGAATGCCTTAGGTGTGGTTGATTTTGGCGTTTATAATGTGGTAGGTGGCGTGGTAACCATGTTCACTTTTCTTAATTCAGCAATGGGTGCTTCTACATCTCGTTTTTTAATATTTGAACTTGGAAAGAAAGATTATATACAATTAAAAAAAGTATTTAATGTTTCCTTAAGCAGTCACATTGCTATTGCAATAATTGTATTGATTCTTTCAGAGACAATTGGACTGTGGTTTTTATCACACAAGTTAGTTATTCCTGAAAACAGAATGGCGGCAGTTCAATGGGTTTATCAGTTTTCCATTTTAAGTGCCATGGTTTCATTAATTCAGGTACCATTTAATGCAGCAATTATTGCTCACGAAAAAATGAACGTATATGCTTATGTTTCTATTGCAGAAGTAACCCTGAAGCTGTTCATAGTCTTTATATTAGTTATGGGTGGTTTTGACAAACTGAAAGTTTACGGAATCTTGGTTTTTATTGTATCATTAATCATATCATTAATTTATTTCTTTTATAGTAAGAAGAAATTTGAGGAATGTTCCATAGAGTTCCATTGGGATAAACCACTTTATAAAAAACTATTTTCCTTTTCGATTTGGGATTTATACGGTGGATTTGCCATAATGGGAATGGGACAAGGATTAAATATACTTTTAAATATGTTTTTCGGACCGGTAGTAAATGCTGCCAGAGGAATCGCTTTCCAGGTTCAGGGTGCAATTACCGGATTCGGCGGGAATTTTATGACAGCAGTTAAACCGCAAATAATAAAATTATATGCCGAGAATAATGTAGTAGAAATGATGAAATTGGTTTTTTCATCATCCAAATACTCCCTGTATTTAACTTATTTTATATCACTCCCAATGTTATTGGAGACGAGTTTTGTTTTAGAACATTGGTTGAAAATTGTACCTGATTATACTGTTTCTTTTTGCCGTTTAGTATTAATTAATAATTTAATCTGGTCTATGCGAGGTCCCATAGTTACTTCTTTTCATGCTGTTGGTCAAATTAAAGTAGCTAATTTAGTGTGTGGAAGTCTTTTTTATCTTATAATAATTTTATCCTATATTTGTTTGAAAATGGGGCTGGCTCCGCAATCTGTCTTTATAGTAACCATTATTGTTTCAATTATGGTACAGATCACCGAATTATTACTTTTAAAGCGTTTAATCACTTATTCTGTAATAGCTTACGTTAAATATGTTGTTTTGCTTTGTGTACTGATAATGGTTGTCTCAGCTGTTCTACCATATATATTCACATTTTTATTACCCCAGGGATTTACACGATTCTTAATTGTAGGGGTTTTAAGTGTAATAACAGTAACCACATCAGTCTATTATTGGGGAATAGATAAAGATTCACGGAATCTTGTTTCTCAAAAAATTTTAGCATATACTCAGAAAATAAGAAAATGAATGTAACCCTAAATAATGGAATAGAAATACCCAAAATTGGTATGGGAACATACCCATTGCAGGGTGTCGCGATGACAAAGGCAGTTCTTTCGGCAGTCAATTGCGGGTATAGGGCTTTTGATACTGCTCATGCCTATGGAAATGAAGTAAGTCTTGGAAATGCATTACAGGAGGTTTTCAGGACTACAAAAATTAAACGACAGAATGTGTTTGTTACTTCAAAAATCGGGGAAAATCTGGAACATGGCATGCCTGATTGTAGATTGTTCTATGCAGCTTATCCGAACAAAAAAAAAGATATTAAAGGTATTGTATCAAAACAACTGACAGAATCGTTAAATAATTTACAAACAGAATACCTTGATTTATTGCTGATTCATTGGCCACATCCCGATTTTTTAGTTGAGATTTGGAAAGCTATGGAGGAAGAATATCTTGCAGGAAGAGTAAGAGCCATAGGAGTTTCTAATTGTCGTGAATGGCACTTAAAGAAAATTCTTGAAGCCAGTAAAATTAAACCTATGGTGAATCAATTTGAACTTCATCCGTTGAATACAAAAAAAAAATTAATTGCATTTTGTCAGCAACTTAATATTCAGGTTCAGGCTTATAGTCCCTTATTGGTAATGAATCCTAAATTAATGGATTCATCAATTCTAAAATTACTATCTAAAAAATATAATAAATCCATTCCGCAAATTATTTTACGATGGGACCTGCAAAATGGCATTATTCCAATTCCCAAGTCAGGAAATCCCACAAGGTTACTTGAAAATATCAGTATCTTTGATTTTGAATTATCTGAAGTTGATTTGAAAGAAGTTGATAAATTAAATGAGAATTACAAAGCATTGGTTGAATCCAGGTATTGCCCGGGATATTAATACACAGAAGAGATGAGAACTATGATTAAAGCATTTGCAATTCAAGGGTTTTTAAGCCTGATTATTGCAACTATTGTATTCTTAATATCAGGATCATTTTTATATGCGGCTATTTTTTTTACTATTATATTATCGATTAGGATGGTAAAACCGACTCTGACGATATTAAATATATTAATAAAATGTACAAAATGGTATGAAATGCAGGCCGGTGATGGAGTTAAATTTCGGAAACAAATTGATACTGACCTCGATATTTGCAACCTGGGGAGTAATTCGGGAAAATTTGCTTTTTCATATGCAGGGACAGGACTGAAAGGTGAGAATTGGGCATTAGGTCCTCAAACATTGTCCTATGATTACCGGGTTTTAAAAAACTATTCGGGTTATCTGAAGGAAGGGGCTACCGTTTTGATTCCTCTGTGTCCCTTTAGTGGTTGCATAAAAGATTTTAAAGAGGATATGTATAATTATAAATATTATTCTTTTCTTCATCCTATTTTCATTTTAAATTATTCAGAAGATACAAAGAAAAAAGCCCTCAGGTTTGTAGATACTCCTTTTCAGGCAAAACCCATAAAATCAATTATTCGTATTTTAAAAGATGTTTCAATAGTTCCCGAAATTAAAATGAATGAAGAAAGCCTTGAAAATAATGCAAATACTTTTATAAATAGTTGGAAAGAACAATTTTCGATTACAGACTTAGATGAACCTGTTTCGGAACAAAATAAAGAATCATTATTTTACAATACGAACTTATTGTCGGATATGATTTCCTTTTGTTTGGAACGCAATCTTAAACCGGTAATAGTAATTCCACCTATCACAAAGCACTTGAATTCAGAAATAACAACTATCTTTCGTGAAAATTATATATATTCATTTATCAATGCAGCTAATAATAACAAAGTACCATTTCTGAATTATTTAGATGATACCTCATTTCTTGATGACGATTTGTATATTAATTCCTATTTTTTAAATAAAAAAGGTCAAAAGTTATTTACTTTAAAAGTTTTGGCTGATTTAAAATTAATAGAAAAATAGCAATTCTATTCATGTTTTTTTTGTTTTCAATATTACTTTGTTTAAATCAGTTCCATTAAAAACTTAATTTTATAAATCATTGCAAGGCAATATGAAAATAGGAATTCTTACTCAACCATTAAGTACAAACTACGGAGGCTTATTGCAGGCATACGCCCTTCAGTATGTTTTAAAGAATATGGGACATGAAGTTTTGACTATTGATAAACAAGCTATAGATTTGCCTTTTAGGATAAAACTTCTTTCTGTAGTTAAACGATTGTCAGCACTAATTATGCACAATAGTCCTAATTTAATACGGGTTTGGGCTACAGCTAAAGAGCGAAATATAATAGCAAAAAATACAAACCGTTTTATTAAAGATAATATAAGTACAACAACAAAAATTGGTCCATTTAAGAAACTTTCATTTTTAAAAAAATATAATTTTGACGCATATATAGTTGGTAGTGATCAGGTTTGGCGTCTTAAATATTCTCCTTGTATTCTTGATTATTTTTTGGATTTTTGTAATAACCAGGATAAAATAAAACGAATTGCATATGCAGCTTCTTTTGGTGTTGAAAATTGGGAATTCCCAAAAAAACTTACTGAACAAAGTGCTTCATTATCTAAAAAATTTGATGCAATTTCTGTCCGTGAAGATTCAGCAGTTGAACTTTGTAAAAACTATATGGGTGTTCAAGCTGTGCGGGTATTAGATCCAACCATGTTATTGACAAAGGAAGATTATATAGGTCTGGTTGAAAAAGAAAATATCCCTAAAAATAGAGGTTCTTTAATGATTTATGTTTTAGACAAGTCTAATGAGAATAATGAGACAATTCAACAAGTTACTCAATACCTTAATTTAGAGTCATTTTCGGTTATGGCCAAAAACTCATTTTATGAGGTTGGAAAGAACAAACTGGAAGGATGTATTTTTCCGTCAGTGACGGAATGGATTCGTGGTTTCATGGATGCTGAATATGTTATAACGGATTCATTTCACGGAACTGTTTTTTCAATTCTTTTTAATAAACCTTTTCTTTCTATTGGAAATATTGATCGGGGTATCACAAGATTTACATCATTATTGAATTTATTTGGTTTAGAAGATAGACTTATTTTAAGTAAGTATGATTTGACAGAAGAAAAAATTAAGGCACCAATTGATTTTACAAGGGTCAATAAAATTTTGAATAAAGAAAAAAAGAAAGCGAATATATTTCTTTTAAACGCTTTAAATAATTAACATGGAAAATATTTTGCCTAAAATAAGTGTAATAGTACCAGTATACAATGCTGAAAAGTATTTAAATAAATGTATTGATAGCATATTGAATCAGACTTTTACTAATTTTGAATTGTTGCTTATAGATGACGGGAGTAAGGACAATTCTGGTGTGATTTGTGACGAATATGCAAAAAAAGATAAACGTGTTCGTGTTTTTCATTTAGAAAATGGAGGTGTAAGTACAGCAAGAAATTCAGGCATTGAGAATGCCATTGGCGAATGGATTAATTTTGTTGACAGCGATGATTGGTTGGAACAGGAAGTTTTTAATGATGTGTTAAAAAAAATCAGAAATATAAAAGTTGATTTAGTAATTTGGGGATATCGTTTAGTTTATCCTAACTACTCACATGATATTATTATTCCATACGAAGGATATTTTATAAATAATACAGATACTGCTGAATTATTAATTTTGTGTGATTTAAAAAAATTATTAGAATCTCCATGTAATAAACTGTATTCTAATGAAATAATAAAAAATAAACATCTTAGATTTGATTTTAAACTTTCATTAATGGAAGATAGTAAATTTAATTGGAGTTACTTTAATTCGGTGGAGTCAATATGCTCAATTCAAAAAATTTACTATAATTATAGGATAAATCACAATAGAGAATCTCTTTCGTCTAAACATATTGATAATTTAATAGAAATAAGAACAGAGAATGTAATTAAACGGTTAAATTATTTTATTAATTATGTTGGAAAATACAAGAATCAATATCTGACTTTTTTAGAGAAGGATATTGAAATGGCTCATCTTGAATTACTTTTAGAATTATACACGAGAAAGGTTTCGGCGAAAAAAAGGAGAGAAAATATTAAGTATTTACTAAAAAGAGGAAATATTGATTTATATAAAGGTGGTTCCATTTTTAAGGTGTTAAGTACTAAAAATATTTTATTTATTGATATTGTTTTAAAATTGAGGTATTTGATTAACAAGTTTATTCCAATTCTTTTTGCTTTATTTCAGAAATTAAGACTAAAGCAAATTTAATAAGTATAGTTTAAGTAAATGGAATAAATTAATGTCCTATTATTTTAAATAAAACTTAATCAACCCTCAGCTCTATCGCCCTCTCCTTTGAAGAGGGCAGGGGGAGAGGTCTGATTTCAAGAAGAATAAAACAAGACATTATATTGTTCCAACTACTTAATAAGTGTAAAGTTGATTATTTTTAATATGTTTTTAAAATGGCTGAATTAGTTCTTATATATTTCTTTACATTTTCGATTGTTATTTTTTTTTCCTATTTAGGAGTGAGAGAGAATAATAGAGAAGTAACAGTTGTAGGTCATTTCAGATGGAATAAATTCTATTTTCTATCACTGTTGACACTTACCATATTCCTTGGAACAAGAGATGGAGTAGGAGTTGACTTTTATAGTTATAAAGATGGGTATGAAAACGGAACCCAGTTATTTGAATTTGGAGAATCGACCGAAATCGGACAAATATGGCTTACCGATATTTTGAATTTTTTTAAACTGGATTACCACAGTTTCTTCATCGCTACCTCCTTTATTACTGTCTTACTTTTATTTAACAGTTTTAAAAATTTCTATCATTTATTGCCTATTGGTATTTTGATATTTTTTGTAGGGGGAATGTATAACTTTGATATCAATGGAGTCAGGCAAGGTATTGCAATGATGGCATTCTTTAATTCATTACGTTTTATAAAATGGGATGGAAATGTAAAAGAAAAATTGAAAAATACTATTTGGTTTTCTTTTTACTTAACGATTGGTGCATTGTTTCATTATTCCATATTTATTTTTGTTCCATTAATATTCATATTAAACAAGAGATTTTTATCGATATTTAATTCGCGTATACTGATAATTCTGGTATTTATTGGGTTTTTCATTAACTCAGTTTCATTTTTAGGAATATTTGCGAATTCATTTGCTGATTTATTTCCTAAATATGAATATTATACTGATTTAGATCTAATGACAGAAGTAAGTGGTTTTCATCTGGGTGCTGTATTCATTCTAATTGCTAACTTAATACCTTTAATTTTTTATAATAAAATAAAAAGTGAATTTCCTGATTCGCCAAAATATTTCGTACTATATGCTTTTGGTACAGGAATGATGTATGCTTTTTCTGAATATATGGTTGTTGGTAGGGTGATTTTATATTTTTCTTTATGCAATATATTTGTTTTTGCATATACTATTAGTTATTTTAAAAAATATAGCCGGGAATATCTTAAATTTAAATTTTTAAATTTTTCAATTATCGGTTATTATATTGTTTTATTTGTTTATAGCATACCAAAATTTATGGAAATACAAATCATAACTGACTATTTTTCATTATGGTTTATACCGCTGACAAAATAAAAATTATATTTCAGTATCTAAAAAAAGTTTTTATGATAAAATATTACTCGCAAAAATAAAAGTATTTAATTTTATGACATCAAATCTGATGAAGAAAGAAATAGACCTATCAATTATCATCGTAAGCATGAATAAAATTGATTTGCTTTTAAACTGTATAGAATCTATAGTCAATTCGACAATTAAGCTTCACTATGAGATAATTGTAGTAGCATATATGTTTGAATCTGATAATTTAAAACAACTTAAAAATAAATTTTCTCAAATTAAAGTTATTGAAAATAATGAAATTGCAGGATTTTCAGAAAATAATAATTTGGGTATAAAATTTTCAAAAGGTAGATATTGTTTAATAATAAATGATGATACATATATTAAAAAGCCTTTGATTGATGAATTGGTTTTTTCTTTTAAGGCAATTGAAAATGAAGATGATAAGATAGCAATATTGTCACCGGTTTTGTATTTCCCCAATGGTAATATCCAATATAACGGAAGAGAAAAAAGCACTTATAAAGATTACATATTAAGTAAGTTAAATATAAATTTTATAAAAAGAAAAAAAGTATATTCTAATAAGAGTAATATTTATCAAACATATAATATCACGGGTGCCTGTTTCATGATTAAATCCAGTATATTTAAAGAATTAGGATATTTTGATGAAAAATATTTTTTTTGTCCTGAAGACATTGCTTTATCCACCCTTGCAAATGAAAGAGGTTATCGGGTTTATGTAGATACTAATTTGTCAATCTACCATATTCACAGATCCTCTTCTAAATCTTTACTTGATATAATCACACCGGTAGAAGAAATCGGTTCATGTTTATTTTATGGGAAGTCAAATAAAAAAATACTAATTACACTTAAATTGATAGTTTTTATCCAGGCTTTTCTGAAAATTATTTTTTGGATCTTCAATTTTATAAACAAAAACAAAAATATTTATATTAATGCTTACAAAAATACTTTGTTATATATTTTTTCGAGTTATACTCCCAAAGAACTATTCCTTAAATTGTATAAAAATACAAACTAATTTAATTTAAGAAACTGAATTGACTTTTTGACTATAACTAAATTTAATATTATTTGAAATGAATATTTTAATTGCGCATATGACATGGTATCCAAGTGGAGGGGATTGGACATATATAGATAGTATCTGTAAAATGTATGAATCACATGGTCATCACATAATTCCATTTTCAGTAAAAAATGAGAAAAATTTCCCAACACCATATGATAAGTATTTTTTAGAAAGCGTAGATTACAAATCATTTTACAATAAAATATCACTTACATCAGGAATAAAAACGGCAATAAATTCTATTTATTCAATAGAAGCAAAGGAAAAACTAAGTTTATTGTTAAGAGAAAATAAAGTAGATATTGCCCAACTAAATAGTATTTCGAATTATCAGACACCAAGTATTATTCCTGTTCTAAAAAAAGAAAAAATTCCAATAGTTTGGAGAATATTAGATTATAGAATAATTTGTCCAAATACAACATTTTTTGTTGATGGTAAAGTTTGCGAAGCATGCTTCAAACATAAGTATTATAATTGCATTTTAAATAAATGTAAAAAAAATTCTTTTATGGCCAGCACTCTTTTGGCAATAGAAAACTATACTTATTTTTTAGCCCCAATTTATAATGATGTGGATTTATTTTTATTTCAAAGCGAATTTACAAGAGATATATATGTTAAATATGGATATGACATTAAAAAGACACATATAATAGAGAATTCATTCGATTGTTCAGATGTAAAACCTCAATATGCAGGAGATAATTATATTTTATATTTTGGTCGATTAGAAAAAGAAAAAGGAATTTATACACTATTAGATGCAATGAAATTATTACCAGATATTGTATTAAAAGTAGTAGGAAATGGTACTGAATACGAAAAGTGCATGAATTATATCGTCCAGAATTCAATAAGTAATGTTATTTTCCTTGGTCCAATATGGGGTAAAGAATTAGATCCACTAATTGAAAATTGCGAATTTGTTGTTGTACCTTCAGAGTGGTACGATCCCAGCCCTTATGTAGTTCTTCAGTCGTTTTCATATGGAAAACCAGTTGTTGCAGCTAATATGGGTGGATTAAATGATTTAATTATTAACAATGAAAACGGTTTGCTTTTTAAAGCAGGAGATTCTGTCGATTTAGCACAAAAAATTTCTATTCTTATAAATGATAAAAATTTAATTACTAAAATGGGAATGAGTGCCAGAAGCATTTTGGAAAATAAATATAACCCTGAGAGATATTATAAGGATACTTTAAGTATTTTTACAAACCTTATTAATTTAAACTCTAATTTATGAACATACTAGTTATTGGTGGAAATGGATTTATTGGTTCCCATTTGATTGATCATTTATTATTAAAAGGTCACAATGTGCGGGTATTTGATGTTTCTTATGAACGTTATAGGAAACCTTTGCCAAATGTAGATTATAGAATATCTGCACTTGAGAATATCCCGGATTTATACGAAGCTTTATTGGGAATTGATATTATTTTCCATTTAGCCAGTGCCTCCGTTCCAAGCACTTCCAATGTAGATACGGTATCAGATATTAATAAAAATTTAATTCCCACGTTGAATATCCTAAATTTATCGGTAAAATTAGGTATAAAAAGAATTATTTACTTTTCATCCGGTGGAGCTGTTTATGGAAATCCATTGACTAAATTAATTAGTGAAAATCATCCACTAAATCCTATTTCATCGTATGGTATTGTAAAAGTCACTATTGAAATGTATTTGTCATTATATCAAAGAATGTATGGATTAAACCCACTCATACTTAGACCTTCAAATCCTTACGGACCACGTCAGGGACATTTTATTGCACAGGGAGTTATATCGACTTTTCTTCGTAAAGTACAAAAAAATGAAGAACTAACTGTTTATGGTGATGGTAATTCCGCAAAGGACTATATTTATATCAAAGATATGATTGATTTAAGCTACCAATTAAGTATTAGTGATGAAGTTGGTATTTTTAATTTGGGAAGTGGAATTGGAACAAGTATAAATCAAATAATTGATCAAATAAAAAAAACAACCAAAAGTAAACTGAACATTAATTTTGTAGAAAAACAAATTTATGATGTAGATCATTTTGTATTAGACATATCCAAAACTACTAATCTTCTTGGGAATTATCCTATTACTACTTTGAAAGAAGGGATTGAAAATACACGGTATTGGCTGAATTCTATTGTTTAATACAAGTTTAATTTCCAATTAAATATTGAACGCAAATATTGATTTATATTTACTTTTTATAGAATTAATAAAATGATATTAAAAAAAGACTATTCGATTTATAGAGTGATACGAAAATTCACATTCTTTTTTGCGTCAAAATTTCCATTTTTACCCGGTAAATTTAGAGCATTACTCTTTTGTTGGGGGGGAGTGAAATTTACTAAACCATTAAGCTGTTTTATTGGCTTTAACGTATATTTTGATGATTTACACCCAGAATTAATTCATATTGGTGAAAATACAATTATAACTGAGGGAACAAGAGTGTTAAGTCATTTTTTAGATCCTAGTTATAATGATTTCGATCATCAATTTACAGCAACTGTTATTATTGGTAATAATGTATTTATTGGGATGAATGTAGTTATTGTAAAACCAATTACAGTTGGAGATGGCGCAATTATCGGAGCAAACTCTGTAGTAATAAAAGATATTCCTCCTTACACGATTTGGGGAGGTAATCCTGTAAAGTATTTAAAAAATAGGGAAATAATTAATAAATAAAAATTAGAATGAAAAAGAAGATTTACATTGCCGGTTGTGGCGGTATGCTTGGTGAAGCTTTTTATACGCAGTTTAAAGATGAGTATGACATAAAATGTACAGATATAGATGTCAATGATTCCTGGTTAAGTTTTTTAGATTTTAGGGATATTGACACTTATCGGAAAGATGTTATAGCTTTTGCTCCTGATTATTTATTCCATTTAGGAGCCTATACCGATTTGGAATTCTGCGAACAAAACGCTGATGAAACCTATCGTACCAATACGATGTCGGTTGAAAATGCTGTATATATTGCCAATGAACTGGATATTCCGTTATTGTATATCTGTACAGCTGGTATTTTTGATGGAAAAAAAGAATTATACGATGATTGGGATATACCTAACCCGCTTGGAGTTTATGCACGGTCAAAATATATGGGAGAGCGTTATGTTTCGGAAAATGCAAAACGTTTTTTGATTTGTCGTGCCGGTTGGATGATGGGTGCCGGACCTAAAAAAGACAAAAAGTTCATTCAGAAACTCATGAAACAATTGAAAGATGGCAAGAAAGAATTGTTCATTGTGAATGATAAAGACGGCACACCAACTTATACCCATGATTTTGCAAAGAACGTAAAATTCTTGATTCAAAAAGAATATTGGGGACTCTATAATATGGTTTGCGGAGGACAGACAAGCCGATTGGAAGTTACCGAAGAATTACTGAACATATTGGGATTGAGAGATCAAATAAAATTAAATGTAGTAACAAGTGAGTATTTTAAAGATATTTACTTTGCAGAAAGACCACCCTGTGAAAGACTTGATAATCGCAAATTAAATATTCGCGAAGCAAATCAAATGCAAGATTGGAGAATAGCATTAAAAGAGTATATTGATTCCTATTATATAGACTATTTGAAAATATAATGAAGAAAGTTGCAATTATTGGTTCTCATGGTCTTTATGCTAATTATGGAGGTTGGGATCAACTAGTTAAAAATTTGGCTGAAAGAAAATCAGAGAATATAGAATACCTAATTTTTAATGCTGCAGAATCGCCTAAAAGCATAGTACCTCCAACCGGGGTTACTGTCAGACGAATTGAATTAAAAGCTTCCGGTTTTCAAGGACTGTTTTTTGATTTTTGGTCCATTTTAATCTGTTTCTGGAAAGTTGATGCTTTACTTTTACTTGGAGTTCAGGGAATGCCAATATTACCATTCCTTAAATTATTTAAAAAGTTTCAAATTATTTCAAATGTAGGCGGGATAGAATGGGAAAGACCTAAATTTGGTTATTTATCTAAACTGTATTTAAAATTTTGCTTTAATTTAAGTTTTATTTTTTCTGAGTATGTAATATTAGACAATCAACATTATTCAAAGTTTTTACCAAAACGACAGAATGCTAAAGTTGTAATATTACCATACGGAGGTGAGATAGATTCAACTTTGCAGCTAACAAATGAAATGTGCATAAAATATCCTTTTATTAAAGAGGATTATTTTCTTTCAATAAGTCGTTCGTTAGAAGATAATATGATTGATGAATTATGTGAAAGTTTTTTAGATTCTAAGCACAAACTAGTGGTTATATCTAATTTATCAAGTACACCCTATGGAAATAAAGTTTGGGAAAAGTATTCTAATAAATCGAATATAGTACTTATTAATGGATTGTATGATAAACCCGAGTTAGACCTTGTAAGACGAGAATGTAAAGCTTATATTCATACACATACTCTTTGTGGAACAGCACCATCACTGGTAGAAATGATTATTGCACAAAGGCCAATAATATCCAAAAATAATCCGCAAAATAGATTTACTTTACAGGACCAAGCTTTTTTTTATTCAGCTTTTTCTGAAATTCAAGAGATGCTTGATAGAAATCTTGATCTTAAACAATTTACTCCGTCATTTGAACTTTGTAAATTATATAGTTGGAATAAAATCGTAAATGATTATGAATGTTTATTTTAAATCAAAGACTTAAGTTGATGAATAATAACATTTTTTTAATTTCATCAAGTATCTATTCGATTAACCTTTCCTTGAGAAAAAAGTATGATTTAAAGAAAACATTAAAAACAAGGTGATTTATTATTTAGTTTTCTAAATTTCTAAAATAACCCATTATAGTTCAAATTGATAATTAAAGAATGAAGATTTTAATCACTGGTATTCACGGTTTCGTAGGCAGCAACCTGGTAGCATCCTTAAAAGTTATTCACCAAATCTTTGGTTTGGATATTATCTCTCCTCAACAAGAAGGAGTCATTAAGACTTTTGCCTGGAATGAATTGGATAATGTCCCTGAAATGGATGTGATTATTCATTTAGCAGGAAAGGCCCACGATACGAAAAGTCAAACGGATGCACAGGTTTATTTTGATATTAATACCGGATTAACTCAAAAGATATATGATTGGTTTCTGGCATCAGAAGCAAAGAAATTTATTTTCTTTAGTTCTGTAAAAGCAGCAGCCGATAGGGTAGAAGGGGACATATTGACTGAAGATGTTGTTCCAAGTCCAAAAGGACCCTATGGGGAAAGTAAAATTGCTGCTGAGAATTATATTCTATTACAAGAGGCAAGAGGCAAGAGGCAAGAGGTAAGAACAGATAGCCTGGAGCATCAAGCATTGAGTATTGAGTATCAAAGCATAAGTAAAGAAGCAAGAACAAAGAACCAAGAGCCGGGTACCAAGATTCATGAACCAGGAGGAGACACTTTACTACCTACTACCGACTCCCTACTACCCACTACCCACTACCCACTAAAAACAACTTATATTCTTCGTCCTTGTATGATTCATGGTCCGGGCAATAAGGGTAATCTGAATCATTTGTATCAGGTTGTAAAAAAGGGCATACCTTATCCATTAGGATCTTTTGAAAATAAACGATCATTTACTTCAATTGATAATTTGACTTTTGTAATCTCTGAATTAATTAAAAAGGATATTCCCGGTGGAATCTATAATGTGGGCGATGATGAAAGTTTATCAACCAATGAGTTGATTGCTATTATGTCAAAAACGATGAACAAACCTAACAGAACATGGAAATGGAATAAATCATTTATTGAATTGATTGCTAGCATAGGTACAACTCTACATTTGCCCTTGAACAATGAAAGACTAAATAAACTTACAGAGAATTACATAGTATCGAATGATAAACTTAAGAATGCATTGGGTATCAAAATAATGCCTGTTTCAGCCTATGATGGTTTTATAAAAACAATTCAAAGTTTTGATAAAAAATGACTTATATTTTACTCCTATTAGCACTTATAGCAATTGAATTAAGCTACTTCAAAATTGCCAATCATTTTAATATCATTGATAAACCCAATGAGCGAAGTTCCCATTCCAGTATAACATTACGGGGTGGTGGAGTGATTTTTTATTTTGGGGTATTACTCTATTTTATTTTTGGAAAGTTTCAATATCCCTGGTTTTTCACGGGACTGACTCTCATATCATTGGTGAGTTTTGCTGATGATATCCGCCCACAATCTTCTAAGCTCAGATTAACTGTACATTTTGCAGCTATGGCAATGATGTTTTATCAATGGGAATTGTTTTCTCAACAGTGGTATTTTACAATCATTGCTTTAGTTATATGTACCGGGATATTGAATGCTTATAATTTTATGGATGGCATTAACGGAATCACAGGTGCCTATAGTTTGGTGGTAATCGCAGCTTTATGGTATATAAATACGTATCAGGTTCAATTTGTAGATAATATGTTTATATATGCTGTTTTATTGGCATTAATGGTCTTCAATTTTTTCAATTTTAGAACCAGGGCAAAATGTTTTGCAGGTGATGTCGGAGCCATTTCCATAGCATTTATTGTTTTATTCTTATTGGGTTTGTTGATTATCAAAACAAGGGACCTGAGTTACATTGTTATTCTGGTTGTATATGGAGTTGATTCAGTACTTACAATATTACATCGCCTGTTTTTAAAAGAGAATATCTTTGAACCTCACCGCAAACATGCCTTCCAGCTTATGGCCAATGAATTGAAAATTCCACATGTGATTGTTTCATTCTTTTATGGCTCGCTTCAGGCTCTTGTTTTTGCAGGTTTTATTTTATGTAAGAATTATTCTTATTGGTATTTAGGCTCTATCATTGTAATATTATCGGTTTGTTATTTGATTTTTAAGATGAAGTATTTTAAATTGCATAAAACTATTCAAGTCAAAGCTATAAAGATTTAAAAAGGCTTATTTTGAATTTCGTGAAATTAGTTTTAATTCGTGTAATTCGTATTCAATTCGTGTAATTCGTATTTTATTATAATGAAGAAAAAAGTATTTGTCAGCGGCTGTTATGACATGCTTCACAGTGGGCATGTTGCGTTTTTTGAGGAGGCCTCAGAGTATGGCGATCTGTATGTAGGTATTGGTTCGGACAAAACCATTAACTCCCTGAAAGCCCGTAAAACAGTTAATTCGGATGCGGAACGGCTGTATATGGTGAAAGCATTGAAAGTCGTGAAAGATGCCTGGATTAATAAAGGTGGTGGTTTGCTGGATTTTTTGGAAGAATTCAAACAGCTTAAACCTGATATCTTTTTTGTCAATGCTGATGGACATACCCCTGATAAAGAAAACCTCTGCAAGGAAATGGGAATTGACTATGTGGTAAGCAAGCGGATTCCCCATGGAAATTTACCTACCCGGTCCACTACAGCATTGCGTCAGGAATGTAATATCCCTTACCGGATTGATTTAGCCGGAGGCTGGCTTGATCAGCCTTATGTCAGTTGCTTTGCACCCGGCCCTGTGCTCACAATATGTATTGAGCCGGATTATGAATTCAATGATCGTAGTGGAATGTCCACCAGCAGTCGCAAAAAAGCGGTTGAACTCTGGCAGACCGATATCCCCGATGGGGATAAAGAGAAACTGGCTAAAACCCTTTTTTGTTTTGAGAATCCCCCCGGAAGCAAATATATCAGCGGATCACAGGATTCCCTGGGAATAACCATGCCCGGATTAAACAAGTATTATTACGAAGCCAATTATTGGCCGTCAGAAATAGAAAGTAAACTCGAGCCTGATTTACTTGCCTGGATTGAAAAACACATTTGGATGATTCCCTTATACCCCCGCAATGATAGTTATGATGTGTTGGCAAATAAGAAGATTGATGAAGAAGGTGCAACACGTTTGAGTCAAGCTGCCGATAAATGCTGGAAGGCTTTATTAAAAAAAGATGCTAAAGAAGTGGGTGCATCAATGACCGAAAGTTTTGAAGCTCAAATTGCCATGTTTCCCAATATGCTGACTCATGGTGTACTGGAACAAATTGAACAATATAAAAGCCAGGTGCATGGCTGGAAACTAAGTGGTGCAGGAGGTGGTGGCTATTTGATATTTTTCAGTGAACAACCTGTTGAAAATGCCATACAGATAAGGATCAGAAGGTAGTATTTAGTTTATAGTTTATAGTTTATAGTTTGAAGTTTGTAGTTAATAAATACAAATTCCACATATATAAATTTACTTACGTTTTAGGAGATTATTAGATAATAAAAATAGAAACATTGAAATCAGTGTTTGAAATTATAAAATGAATTGCAATAATGGAAATCATTGATGAAGAGTTGTTAGACTCAATAACCATTCAGGCTATAGAGTCTCCCCGTTTAAGGATGAATTATAATTTTCATGAGAGTTCAGATTCTAAGTCGCAACGGTTACTGAATGCCATGGAACCCGGTACAGCATTACCAATTCACAGGCATCTGAATACTCCTGAAACTTATATAGTGCTTAGAGGTAGTTTAAACGTGCTATTGTATTCTGAAAATAAAGAAATAGTCAGTTGCACAGAGGTCAATCCAAAGAAAAGTGTGTTTGGTGCAAATATTCCTGCCGGACAGTGGCACACTATTGAAGTGATTGAACCCGGAACTGTTATTTTTGAAGTAAAGGATGGACCTTATAGGTCCTTGACGGATGATGATATTCTAGTCATTGGTTAAATAGTTAATTGGTTAACTAGTAAAATAGTTAATTGGTTAATTGGTTGAACCCGCAAGTGGGACGTCACTTCGTTCAGTTGGTTAATTGGTCATTAGAAGGGTTATTCAAATTGTACTAAAAATAGAAAAGGATAGTATAAACTGTTTTGATACCAGTTTATACTATCCTTTTTTTTATTTATAGGATTAAATCATATATATCTATGTTCACTATTCTTTGTTCCTTTTCAAAGTCAAGTGAACTTATTCTTTCATAATTCGTGTAATTCGTATTAATTCGTGAAATTAGAATCAATTCGTATTCTTCCGTTCAATTTCCCTCAGATTCTCCATTTTCTTCTTAGCAAGGAAACCATAAATGTCTTCCAGGTGTTCGGTGACTTTCTGATTACCAAACTCATACACTTTCGTGATGAGTCCATCCAGGAAATCACGGTCATGGGATACAACAATCAAAGTTCCATCAAAATCAACCAAAGCCTGTTTCAGGATATCCTTCGTTTTCATATCCAGGTGATTGGTAGGCTCATCGAGAATCAATAAATTTACCGGCTCCAGCAATAGTTTAATCATTGCCAACCGTGTCCGTTCACCCCCAGATAGTATTTTTACCTTTTTAGTGGAACTTTCTCCCCCAAACATAAATGCACCCAACAAATCACGTATTTTATTCCGGATATCACCTGTTGCCACATCATCGATGGTTTGAAATACGGTGAGGTTTTCATCCAGCAGTGAAGCCTGGTTTTGAGCAAAATAACCGATTTTTACATTATGTCCCAGTGTCAGTATTCCATCATGTTCAATTTCTTTCATGATACATTTCACCAAAGTGGATTTTCCTTCCCCGTTTTTACCGACAAAAGCAATTTTCTCACCACGTTCGATTGTAAAGTTTGCATTCCCGAAAATAAGTTTGTCATTATACTTTTTTCCTACAGTTTCAGCAGTCACAGGATAATTCCCTGAACGGGGTGATGGTGGGAATTTAAGCCGCAAGGCTGATGAATCTTCTTCGTCCACTTCGAGTACCGGAAGTTTCTCAAGCATCTTCACGCGTGATTGAACCTGGTTTGTTTTCGAATAAGTGCCTTTAAAGCGTTCAATGAAGTCGGTGGTTTCCTCAATCATTCTCTGCTGTTCCTCATACTGCTTTTGTTGCTGCTCACGGCGCTCTCTGCGTAATTCGAGGTAATGGCTGTATTTGGCTTTATAGTCGTAAATACGACCCATGGTGACTTCTATGGTGCGTGTGGTGATGTTATCAACAAAGGCACGGTCATGCGAAATGATGACTACGGCTTTGGCCGAATTAATAAGGAATTCTTCGAGCCATTGGATAGATTCAATGTCCAGGTGATTGGTAGGCTCATCAAGCAGGATAACGTCAGGCCTGCGAAGCAGTATTTTCGCAAGTTCAATGCGCATTCTCCATCCACCGCTGAATTCGGAGGTCTTACGGGGGAAATCTTCCCGTGAGAAACCAAGTCCCAAAAGTGTTTTTTCAATATCCGCATCATAATTTATTTCTTCAATGCTGTAAAACTGTTCACTCAGGGCTGAAACACGTTCAATGAGCTCCATGTAGCTGTCCGATTCATAATCGGTGCGTGTAGTAAGTTCTTCGTTCAGGGCATCAATTTGTTTCCCCATTTCATTGATTTCCGAAAATGCCATGGCTGTTTCTTCAAATACAGTCCGGTTATCTTCCAGGAGTAAGTGTTGTGGCAAATAAGCTACTACCATTTCTTTGGGACAGGATACGGTACCTTTGGATGGTTCCCGGACACCGGCCAGTATTTTGAGTAAGGTAGATTTCCCGGCACCATTTTTGCCCATTAAAGCAATCCGGTCCTTTTCGTTAATGACAAATGAGATATCCTGAAAGAGAGTTTGACCGCCAAATTCGACAGTAAGTGCATCGACTGATAACATATGAAATATTTACAATTTAATAATTTACAAATTGGGTACTTAGAGACTATAAAAAAACTTTCCGTAGGATTAACTGGTAGTCCTGACGGAAAGTAAAATATTATGAACAGGTTTTAAAGTGCTATCTTACAAACCAGATCATTGGATTTGAGTATATACAACTGATGTCTTGGCAAACCGGTTATTAATAACGTAGTGGATTTATCAGGTGTTATAGTTTTAATACATTGACCAACGAGATTGTAAACGTACAAGGTCGTATTCAACGAAGGTATAAATACAGTTATGTTGCCGTTTTTATCAGGTACTGCTACCAGCACTTTCTTTAATGGATAACTTAAAGTCGAAGTAGAAACGATATTCGAATTTTCAGTTATGTTTTCGTAGTTGTAAAGCGTATTTTTATCACTTGTTTTTACCATATAACTGTAATTACTGTTCGGTTCCAGGTTTGAAATGGTATCGCTGTTAGTGGTTACCCATTTGTCTTTTTCAACGTATGTAATTTGTTTGTTGAAAGTTACTGCCACATCATCAAACGTTATTGTCCCGATTCCTTTGATATAAGTAAATTGGAATTGAGTATAATTCTTTGACTCGGCAAATGTATACGTTTTATTTTTCTCGTTAAGGGTGCTGATAACAGGGATACTATCTATCTTTTCCCAATTGTTTTGGGAATTCAGTCCTTGTATCAAAAATCCTCCGTTATATCCTGAGAACGAACGGATAAAAAATGATAATTTTGTAACCGGAGAAATGTATTTCTCAGTGAGCACTGATTCCCCGTTGTTTGAAAATAGCAATGCCGGAATGGCAGTGCCACTGTAGGCATTAATATTAGTCGTGTTGAGAACATTTATTTCCCAGCCGGTTGGTGCATTCAGTCCATTATCAAATCCCACAGTTTGAGTTGATTCTCCGGCTGTTACTTTATAAGCAGTCAGGTAATAGCCCGTAGCAGAATCAACCTGATCCCAATTGGCTATAAAGCTATGAAATGTCTGATCGGTGGCTGGAGTGCCAACCGTTGGTTTTATGGTAATATCACCTCCCTTGAATTTAAAAGAGATGATGCCGTTAGTTTCTTTTATATTGGTTAATGGCTTGGGCAAAACTGCAGCAGACCTTAATGTTGGCAAGCAAAAGGTTACATTGGATGTTCCGGGAAATGGATCACCCGATAAAGTAGGATCTATATATTTTGTTTCAGTCAAAGCAATGCCATCAGCTTCCACAATGTCAACTCCCATGGCATATGGATCATTATTTACAGTGTTCTGGCTCCAGGCAACTGGATCGAAAAAAATATGGGTGACTAACATTCCATGTCCGGGAAGATAAGTATCCCAGCCTTTTTTTTGCCTGTTTTCAAAGGTAAAGAATTCTGCCGGTGATGGGTTTGACCCATTCAGGTTATGATTGCCATCCTGCGAAATAAGAAAGGCTTTGTTGCTGGTTGTCAGCGTATCTAATCTGTATTGTGCAGCCACTTTCAACTCTGTTGGTACCAACCAGTTCAGATAAAAGCGGTCAAAGGCAGAGTAGGATGGTGGAGTCCGGCCGCCGTTTAAATAGGGGCCATAATCCATTATATTCCATTCGGATAATGTATGATGCTCAGTCGCGTCAGTAGCATAATAATCAGGCAACCCAAGTACATGACCAAATTCATGACAGAATGTTCCGATACCACACATGTTGGAACCGGAATTTGAACGAAGTTCTGAAGTACAGGCGTAATCATAAATATTTACACCATTAAGGACTAAAGATGGGTTAAACAGTGCCCAACGATGTGGCCAAATACTATTTGCCGGTCCGCCTTCTGCTTCATTGTAACCGGCATAATAAACAAATACATTATCAACAACCCCGTTATGATCGGTATCATATTGCGAAAAATCAATGTTATTTGCTGCTGCCACGGTACAGGCATCATACACCATTTTTTGTGGATTCATATCATTGCCCGATTCATCATTTCCACCATAGAATGCCATGTTTTGAGGTAAGGTAAAAGGTCCTACTACATCAAATTGCGGATTGAATACTCCCATAGAAGTATCATGAAAATAATCGTTTGCAGAGCCTGTGCCTCCATTGGCAGCATATCCTTTTTGGTTCAATAAATTTGTAAATGCTGTCTTTGGATCCGGGGTGACAAAGCTTGTATCCTTAAAATTTACCAGAATAACCAAGGACTTTGGCGATCCTTTCAAAGGATAACTCTTTTGTGGTGTTGACGAAATGAGTGATTTTGTTTTTGATAATCTTGATACCCTGCTTTGTTGGCTTATTTTGCTAAAATTGTAATTACGGGTCAGTTTTTGAACGTATTTCTTTTCGGTTGCAGTACGTTGTTCAATATTATTGGCTTTAACATTTGAACTTGTAATTTTTCCATTAGTGTCAATTTGAGCGTATGTCAGGATGCCTTTTGCGTCTTTAGCCAATGTGTAACCATCCAGGGTTGTTTTGTAGTTAAAGTACTCATCCCCATGTATGCGTATGGTTAATATACTGCCATCCGGTTGGGTAACAGTTACCGGGAATGGCGTGGCAGGAACAGCTTTTAATATTTGAGATGGTATTAAAAACACAATTAGGAAAAAAGTAACTATCGAAATTGATTTCATACGCAAAATTATTTAGATACAAAGGTAACAAAAAAACGCATTTTGTAATGAAAACAGTTCTTGTAAGGTACTAAAATGAATTTATTTATTCAATTTTGTAAACTATTGCTTATTTTTTGAATATAAAATAAACTGCCAGCACCAGGAAAATAAACCCCAACAAATGATTCCATCGAAAAGTTTCATGCTTGAAAGCTATCAATGAGAAAATTACAAATACAACTAAAGTAATGACTTCCTGTATCACTTTAAGCTGCAGTAATGAGAACGGACCTCCATTTCCACTGAATCCGATCCTGTTGGCCGGTACCTGAAAAAAGTATTCTAAAAGTGCAATTCCCCAGCTTATCAGGATGATTATAAATAAAGGCAAGGCATCAAACCATTTGAATTCACGCATCTTTAAATGTCCATACCAGGCAAAAGTCATAAATACATTCGAAACCACTAACATGCTAATTGTAAGGAAGATTTTCATACAGACAAATTACACTATTAAAACGAGCAAGACTAATTTAAACGAATAACATCACCTGCTGGGAAATGTTTTCGGACTGCAAAATTACGTCAATCCATGCAATAATGAAGGCTAAATGGTGTAAAATAGTTTTTTTTTGCTTTCGGGAGTCTCTTTTAACTACTTGTTGGCTCGATTTTTAGCCATTTTCATAACAACTAAACAGATAAATTTATAATTTTTTTTCAATCAGGTATTTGTCATTTATTAAAATCACACTATCTTTGCACCTCAATTAATTGAAAAAACGTTTTCTATAATCAATTGAAAAATAGATTGCGAAAATAGCTCAGTTGGTAGAGCACGACCTTGCCAAGGTCGGGGTCGCGGGTTCGAGTCCCGTTTTTCGCTCAGAGAATCAATAGCGAAACGGCGTGTTTCGCTTTTTTTCTCTATTTAATGGTCTTTTCTTTTTAAGTTCAGACACTGATTGCCCAAATGGTGGAATTGGTAGACACGCTAGTTTCAGGGACTAGTGGCCGTAAGGTTGTGGGGGTTCGAGTCCCCCTTTGGGTACAAAATTAAATTTTCAGGTTATCAACTCGCAAATTGATAATTTTTTACATGCGCAGATGGTGGAATTGGTAGACACGCTACTTTGAGGGGGTAGTGCCGGTTACGGTATGTGAGTTCGAGTCTCATTCTGCGTACTAAATGATTTAATGTACTTGTTTTGAATGCATTGTATTAAAAAGATGCACAGAATAGTTCACAAAACAGAATGCCATATCTTTGTACCTTTATAGAAAAGGAAACAAAGTTATGGCATTTTTTTATTCCGTACTTATCAACTTCCGGATATATCTTCTAATCTATCACGGAAGTAGCGGATTTGTACCATCCAATATACAAAGATTCATTCAAATTGCTTTTTGAACAATAAAACCGGTTATTTACGTTTATAATTTAAATAGTTGTAGTCTGTAGTAGACGGGAATTCTGTTCTGTTTAATATTGCAGATGTTGATTTCTAAACTTCCTCAACTCTTGTTGTTTTTCATATTGTTTTGATCACTCTTTCCTTGTTTTTTCCTGTTTTTTTGTTAGTTTGTTATCTTCACCCCATTACCATGATATTGTAGATATATCTTAGATGTAACTTAGATGTATCTTAGATATAACTTAGATATCATATATCATTAAAAGGATAAGATATCTAAGTTATATCTAAATTGCAACTAAAAGTTATTGATAAAAATACAGTGAACTCGTGAAGATTGGATCAAGATGCTATTGCAAAGCCTCTGTGTTCAGGGATTTGATACTAATTAAAATAACTACAATGTGTTAATATTTAATCATGAACGTTTGATTAATAGTATTTTACAATAATTTCAATCATGGTTTTTTGTTGTATTTCATTTCTTATATTTAAAACCTTATTTTTTTATTCAACCTTAGTAGCCGGATTGTATCCCCAAAAAACAACCTTATTCTTTGATTGATTGACTACGGATAATAACCCATTCAAAGAATAAGGTTTAATATTAAGGACTAGCGTTCCTACTAAGGTTTAAAAAATAAAAATAAGGTTTTTCTAATATTTAGTATTGGAAGAATAGCTTTACTGGCCTGTCCCCTCGATCAGGAATTGAACATGATTAAAGACAACATGGAAAGAATAAAAAGTGCTAATTATGATTCTCTGATAATCAGTACGTAGTAATTGTTACCGTCGTAGTCCCTACTGTCAGGGATTTGATACTATTTAAAATAACTACAATGGGTTAAGGTGCAATCATGATCGTCTGAATAATAGTATTTTAAAACAAGTTTAATCAGGTTTTTTTGTTGTGTTTCATTTCTTATATTTAAAACCTTATTTTTTTATTCAACCTTAGTAGCCGGATTGTATCCCCAAAAAACAACCTTATTCTTTGATTGATTGACTACGGATAATAATCCATTCAAAGAATAAGGTTTAATATTAAGGGTTAGCGTTCCTACTAAGGTTTAAAAAATAAAAATAAGGTTTTTCTAATATTTAGTATTGGAAGAATAGCTTTGCTGGGCAGTACCCTCGATCAGGGATCGAATATGATTAAAGATAACAAGGAAGGAATTAGAAATGCAATTTTTGATCATCAAATAAATAGCAAGTTGCAATTGATAATTTCGTTTTGGAATTGAGTTGTTGAAAAATTTAAATTCATTTAAACAAAAGACCTCAATTTATGTTATTAAAATTTAAAAGGGTAGAGTCACTCTTTTCAAAACAAAATATTATAGAAACCGGATCATTCAATTAAAAAGTGATAAATTCCAATATCTGAACGGCTAGTTTGGCAATTGAATAAAAACATCATTTTTTTTGGAATATACTTTTTTATGAATGGTTAATGCACTATATTTGCATTTCCTTAAAACATCTGATAATCATTATTGCCTCTTTAGCTCAGTTGGTAGAGCAATTCATTCGTAATGAATAGGTCGCGGGTTCGAGTCCCATGAGAGGCTCTTTTTAATTAATAATTGACAGTATCCAATTAATAATTACTTTCTATGTTGATGTTTCAGAACGGTTTACTGGCAACTTTTATCCCTGAGATCCTAATGGTCTTAGGGTTCGTTCTGTGCATACTCACCGCCGGTTTCCAATCACACAATTCAACCGTAGAACACACACAACTTGTTGCACAGATTTCAAATTATGAACCTCAACAAGTATCATCCTATCAGCTAACATACCGGGATTTTCAGGTTACAGCAGAAGTAGTTGATGAAATCAGCCCCACTCAGCCTCATATTATTGTCGAAGACAATAACATTGCTTATGAATCGCCTTTTTCTACCTCGGATGGATTAACCTTTGTAGATTTTTCACGTCCTCCCCCAACAATACTTTCCTAACTAATTCAGGCCATTTAATTTTTAGCTTTTTGCATAGTAAGTGCAATCTCATTCTTGATAAACGGTGTATGTGCTTGTTTATTATGAATTTATGACTCAATGATTTGATCTCAATAAGTTTTTTGGATAATGTTAACCCATCTAAACCAGGAAGCCTATATCAGGATCAGAAATTGACTTTAGAAATTGCCCTTACTTCAGTTTTCCCAATTTTTACAGTTGGCAAAAAAACTTCATTAAAAGCCTGCATACTCTATTCTGTGTTTCGGATTCGAGCTATTAAGTTTACTCTTTATAAAAATAAATAAAATGACAAACAGGATTTTATACACTCTGATACTATTATTTTCCAGTGTTTTAGGCATGCATGCGCAGGAAATGAACAATGATGCAACCGGATCCATACAGCGTCAGGATACTTTAGGGGAAGTAATTGTGAAAGCTTCAAAAGATAATTCAACCATGAAGGAGATTCCGGCTTCGGTATCCATGATTACCGGTAAAGCCATCCTTGAAAATGGCACAAAGTCATTAAACGAAATAACATCTATCGTACCCAACTTTTTTATGCCGGAATATGGTTCAAAACTGACTTCCCCGGTATTCATCAGAGGCATTGGCTCCAGGGTAAATTCCCCTTCGGTGGGATTGTATGTGGATCATGTACCGTATTTTGAAAAGGCAGCTTTCGACTTTGATTTTTTCGACTTAGAACGTATTGAAGTACTCCGTGGACCGCAGGGAACCGAATATGGCCGTAATACCATGGGGGGGATTATCAATGTGGTGACTAAATCACCTATGGACTACCAGGGGGCGCATGTTACTCTGTTGGCCGGTAATTACGGAACCTATGGCATCAACGGGGGATATTATGGAAAAGTAAATGATTCCTTTGGGTATTCATTGGCAGTGAATTACCAGCATAATGATGGTTTTTTTGTGAACCATTATTTGAATAATAAGGTGGATGCGCTGAATTCTGTTGGATTACGTAACAGGCTGATCTGGAAGCCGACGAAGAAAATCACCATTGAAAATATTGCAGCCTATGAAAAGAGTGACCAGGGCGGTTATCCCTATGCCCAGTATAATGACACTACAAAAACGACAAAAGAGGTGAGCTATAACCAGGCCAGCACTTACAACCGGATCCTGTTTTCAGATGCATTGGTGCTGAATTACAAACCAACCTACTTTGATTTTACCTCTACAACATCCTACCAGTACCTGGATGGGAACCAAAATATCGACCAGGACTTTACCAAAGACTCGGTATACTTTGTGGCTCAACGGCAAAAGCAAAACATGTTATCCCAGGAATTGATATTGCGGTCAAAAGGAAAGGCGAATTACAACTGGTTGTTTGGTGCCTTTGGTTTTATCCAGCAGTTTAATGAAAATACGGATGTGGATACCTATAAAACCAAAACTACAGCTTTTAAAGGATACGATCACCGGATCATGGGGTATGCTTTTTTTCACCAGTCTACTATCTCCAATTTTATTATTAAGAACCTGACCTTGTCCGGGGGTATACGATTAGATTCTGAAAATGATTTGCTTGCATACCAATATGATAAAAAAGCTTTGGGAAAAATGACAAATTTAGCGGATACGATTTATCCTGCCCTAAAATCGTTGGAAATTCTTCCGAAAGTATCACTGGGTTATAAATACAAAATGAGTAATTTTTATGCTTTAGTTTCCAGGGGATATAAGACCGGAGGATTTAATGCTACCTTTGAACGTCCCGAGGATCTTAACTTTAAACCTGAATCAAGCTGGAATTATGAGGCAGGAGTAAAAACAGCCTTATTTAAAAACAGGGTGTATGCCGACCTGACAATTTTTTATATCGATTGGACCAACCAGCAAATTAACCAAAGCGTTCCAAGCGGAAAAGGAACCATGCTTAAAAATGCAGGGCATTCGTTAAGTAAAGGGATGGAAACAACCATTCGAACTGATTTTATCAAGGACATAGACCTGTTGGTATCCTATGGGTACACCAATGCTACTTTTGTTTCATATACTGATGTTTATAATACCAAAATAAATTATAACGGAAAGTATATTCCATTTATTCCGATGCATACGATTGCTATTCAGGCAGGAAAAACATTTGAAATCAAACATTCAGTTGTTTTGGATAAAATAAAACTGAACGCCTTATACCGTGGAACCGGATCAATCTTCTGGGATGAATCGAACATACACAAGCAGGATTTCTTCGGAGTGGTGGATGGAAGGATCTCATTTATTCGTAAATCCCTGCAACTGGATATCTGGGGAAAGAATTTAACGAACACCCAATATCAAACTTTTTACTTTGAATCTTTGGGTAAAAAGTTTGTCCAGTTGAACAAACCAATGCAAATAGGCGTTAATTTAACTTTAAATCTATAAACCAATATGAACCAAGAAAAAAGCTGGCATAAGTTTCCGGTACTTTTTAGCCTGTATATTGCCCAATCGATACCCATGAGCTTTTTCTCTACTGTGGTGCCGGTGATTATGCGGCAGGAAAATTATTCCCTGGGTTCAATTGGCTTGTTGCAACTGACAAAACTCCCCTGGATTCTTAAATTTCTGTGGGCACCTATTATTGATAATAAAACAAAAACGACACGTCAACTCAGGAGCTGGATCATTGTTTCGGAGTTGTTTTATGCCATCGTGATACTGAGTATCGGGTTGTTTAATTTACAGACCGACTTTAAGCTGATAGTATTGTTGATGGTAGTGGCATTTCTGGTATCCGCTACCCAGGATATAGCCGTGGATATTTTTGCCATATTATCCCTGAAACCATCGGAAAGGGGCATTGGCAACAGCATGCAGTCAGCCGGAAGTTTTATGGGTACTTTTATCGGAACAGGGGTCCTGTTGATAGCCTATCACTATTTCGGATGGACAAATTTACTGTTTCTCTTAGCCGTATTTGTTGCTTTTGCACTGGTTCCCCTAATGTTATACCGGAAACCCATTCCAGAAGAAAGAGCCCGGAAGCCAAGGGTTACCCTGAAGGACATCTATCTGTTTCTGTTTGAAAAAGGAAGGCATAAACACATACTGATCCTGGTATTTTATTATGCCGGCAGCATTGGAATACTTACTATGTTGAAACCTTACCTGGTGGACCTTCATTATAATATTAAGGAAATTGCCCTCATGTCCGGGTTATTTGGTACTTCGATGGCAGCTCTATCGGCTTTTTGCGGCGGATTTGTGATTAAGAAAATAGGACGGATTAATTCGTTGTATCTATTCTTAACATTAAGTTTCGCTGCCGCTACTTTCTTCTGGTTCATCTCTCATACCGTTCCATCTGCATTGACCCTGTACCTGGCTATTGGCTTATTGTGGGCATCATATGGCTTTTCAACTGTTGCCGTGTATACTATTTCGATGGACCGTGTCCGTGAAGGCAAAGAAGGGACCGATTTCACCATTCAAATCGTACTCACCCATTTGAGCAGTTTAATAATTGCTGTCATTAGCGGCAAAATAGCCGACCACATTGGCTATACCGGTTTGTTTGGACTGGAAGCAATGCTTTGTGTGTTTACTTTTGTAATACTGTATTATGGACTCCCAAAAAATAAAGAATATGGAAATCTCTGAAGAATTATTGATAAAATATGATGTGCCGGTACCCCGATACACCAGTTATCCACCAGCCAATTATTTTAAAGACGGGTTTACCGAAAATAACTTTATTGAATTGATGCAGCTTTCGGAAAGTGAAAACCCGGAACATATTGCCATCTATATTCATATTCCTTTTTGTCAGAAAATATGTTTTTATTGCGGATGTAATGCCAGCCTAATGGGTAAGGGTAACTTTGTACAACCCTATTTGGCTGCCTTAAGGAAAGAAATGGAAATGGTATTCCGCCATATGGACAAGAACCGCCTGGTATCGCAGATCCATTATGGGGGAGGTACCCCAAATTCATTGACAGCAGAAACATTGAAAGAAATCAATGAGTTTATATTCAGCAATTTCAAAATGATCGATAACCCTGAAATTGCCATAGAATGCAATCCTGCCCATTTGGACCATGACTATATCGATTGCCTGAAAGCAGCAGGATTCAATCGTTTTAGCCTTGGCATACAGGATTTCAATACCGTCATCCTTAAACAGGTAAACCGTGATCCTTCCAGGCTGCCGGTGAAAGACCTGATCGACTATATTAAAGAATCAAGGGATGATATATCAGTCAACCTGGACTTTATTTATGGCTTACCGGGTCAAACCATTGAATCATTTTCAGAAACAATACGGGAAGCAGTGAATCTCAGGCCTGACCGGCTGGTTACTTTCTCGTATGCGCATGTACCCTGGATTAAAAAGCATCAGGTCATACTGGAAAAACGGGGTCTGCCTGGAGCTGATATTAAAATGAAGATGTTCCTGGCTGCACACGATATATTGATTGAAGCCGGGTATATTTCCATTGGCCTGGACCATTATGTATTGCCGGGGGACGAACTGAATGTAGCATTGGAAAACCATCAGCTTCACCGCAATTTTCAGGGTTATTGTACCAGACGCACCACCAGTGAAGTCTATGCTTTTGGAGTTTCTTCAATAAGCCAGTTGAAAATGGGATATTCACAGAATATAAAGGATCTTAAAGGATATATTGAAGCCATTGGAAAGAATATGCTGCCATTGGAAAAAGGTTATATTTTATCGGACGAACAAATGATAACGCGCGAAATAATCACCGGGTTGATGTGCAATAAGAAAATCAGCTGGCCTGAAATAGCATCAAGGTTAAACGTCACCGAAGACAGGATTAAAAAGAATATCAACCTTGAAAAAGGCAGCCTGACGGTTTTCGTTAATGATGGATTGCTTGTCGAAACACCCGATCAAATAGAAGTAACAGACAAAGGTTCATTGTTTATACGGAATATTGCTGCCACATTGGACAAGGGATTCAGTCAAAACGGAAATACATACTCTAAATCAGTATAATATGAGTACTAAATCAACAGACATCATCATTATAGGCGCAGGCCTTACCGGTTTATCCCTGGCGTATTACCTGAAAAAAGCAGGAAAACAGTTTTTACTTCTGGAACAGCAGGATAGAACAGGTGGCGTCATAAATACAGTCACTGAAAATGATTTTACCTTTGAAACAGGCCCTAATACAGGAGTGTTGTCATCTCCTGAGCTGGCCGGATTATTTGAAGATTTGCAAGGGAAATGTTCGTTGGATACTGCCAATACCCAGGCTAAAAAAAGGTACGTCTGGAAAAAAGGAAAATGGAATGCCTTGCCTTCCGGTCTAATTTCAGCCATTAATACCCCTTTATTCAGTATGTACGACAAGTTCCGCATACTGGGAGAACCTTTCAGAAAACCAGGGACAGATTGCAATGAAACGATAGCTGAACTGGTAACAAGAAGGCTGGGGAAAAGCTATCTGGACTATGCCGTTGATCCTTTTATATCCGGTATCTATGCCGGTGACCCGGAAAAATTAGTTACCCGTTATGCTATGCCCAAGCTCTATGCCCTGGAACAAAACTATGGCAGTTTTATCCGTGGAGCTATTAAAAAGAAAGGAGAACCTAAAACATTGCTTCAAAAGAAAGCTACCGGAGAGGTGTTTTCTGTCAAGGGAGGCTTAAAGCAATTAATACTTACCTTGAATGATGAAATAGGAATTGACAATATCCGGACCGGGTGCAAGGAAATAAAAGTGTTACCTCTTGATGGCGGATTTCAAGTGTCCTATCTGAATACCTCAGGGGAAAGTGTTGACATTACCGCATCCAGGGTTGTAACTACTGTAGGAGGATATGCCTTGCCAGAATTGCTCCCATTTCTGACGGATGACCTGTTAAAACCATTGGCTAACATGCTTTATGCCGGGGTTGTACAAGTCGTCGCAGGGTTTAAGAACTGGAATGGTGCGAAACTGGATGCTTTTGGAGGCCTAATGCCAACCAGGGAAAAGCATGGAATACTTGGAATTTTATTCCCTTCAGCCATTTTTACTGACCGGACGCCTGAAAGAGGTGGGCTACTTTCTGTATTCCTCGGGGGTGTTAAGAACCCGGGATTAATAAATAAGACAGACAGTGAAATCGAAACCCTGGTATATAAAGAAATACGTGAAACTATGGGGACAACGGAAAAAGCTGAGTTATTGAAAATTTTCCGTTATAAATACGCCATCCCTCAATATGACATGTCATCCGGTGAAAGATTGGCTTCAATTGACAAAATTCAAAGTACTTATCCAGGACTGATTCTGGCAGGAAATATACGCGATGGCATTGGTATGCCTGACCGGGTAAAACAAGCCAGACAATTGTCAGAACTTTTTATTCCCTGAAGCATGAAAAAGAAGCTGATTTTATTGGTCAATGTAGGTACTCCTGAAAAGCCCAATGTGAAATACGTAGGCAAATACCTCTTGCAATTTCTAAATGACAGAAGAGTGATCGATCTTCCCTGGTTAATGCAAAAGATATTGGTAAATCTTATCATAGTGCCATTCAGGGTAACAAAATCAGTAAAGCTTTATAAAGAATTATGGACCGTGAAGGGTTCCCCATTGTACTTTTATCAGAAAAGCCTGGTATCGAAACTTCAAATAAAGCTGAAAGATGAATATACAGTTGTGGGAGCTATGCGCTATGGCACCCCCTCGTTGAAGAAAATACTGGATCAGGTAAAGAATGAACATTTTGATGAAATCAGGGTTTTACCACTGTATCCTCAATTTGCCTCATCAACCACAGGTTCGGTTCATGAGTTTGTAATGTCTGAGATAAGCAACTGGGAGGTTATACCGGAAGTACGTTTTATTTCACAGTTTTATTCGCATCCGGCTTATATAAAAGCATTTACCGAACGGATAAAGTCATACCACCCGGAGAATTTTGATCAGGTATTATTTTCATTCCATGGATTGCCGGTGCGCCAGGTTAAAAAGGCACATCCTGTTGTAAATCCTGATGTATGTGATTGCGAAAGAATGATGCCGGAACATGGACGTTTTTGTTATAAAGCAACTTGCTTTGATACGTCCAGACTATTGGCAAAAAAAATAAATATCTCACAAGAGAATTATACAACTACCTTTCAATCGAGGTTTTCGAACAACTGGCTAGCCCCGTTTACTGATGTAGTATTAGATGAAGCCTTATCGAAAGGTCAACGGAAGATACTTATTGTTGCCCCTTCATTTGTAACAGATTGCCTTGAAACAACTGTTGAAATAGAAAAGACATACAAACAAGCTTTCATTAAGTCAGGCGGGGAAGAGCTCGTGATGGTCGAAAGTTTAAACGATACGGATGAGTGGGTTGATGCACTCATTGAAATCTTGCAGTGATCTTTAAATTGTAAATGATGAATGTACAAACTAAATATCCCAATTAATAATTACTTTTTATGTTGATGTTTCAGAACGGTTTATTAGCTACTTTTATCCCTGAGATCCTAATGGTCTTAGGGTTCGTTCTGTGCATACTCACCGCCGGTTTCCAATCACACAATTCAACGGTAGAACATGCTCAACCCATAGTTCAGATTTCGAACTATGAACCTCAGCAAGTATCTTCCTATCAGCTTACGTACCGGGATTTTCAGGTTGAAGTAGAAATAATTGAAGAAAACAGGCAACTCCAGCCTTATTTTAAAGTTAAAGATACCAACATTGCTTACGAATCGCCTTTTTCTACTTCAGATGGCTTAAGCTTTGTAGATTTTTCACGTCCCCCACCCAGCTTAGTTTTATAAATAAATCAATCGAATATTGATTTCCATTCTGAACATTTAATTTCGTTCAGAATTCAAGGTGTGTCTGTCATTCAGGCACTCTGTATATTCCTATTTATTAAACAAAACTGAAAAATAAAATGAAAAAGCAACTTATTTTATCTGCTCTTGTCTCATTTTGCCTTATCACCGTGGCACAAACTCAAGATGATACGACCCGTGTTGTCAGACTAAATGAAGTGGTGATCAATTCACTGAAAGAAACTTCGCCTCAACAAACGCCGGTATCCTGCACTGTCCTGAATTCTAAACTGATCAATTCAGCGCAAATTACCAGTATCAGGGATTTAAGCGGACAGGTACCAAACTTCTTTATTCCTAATTATGGGTCGGCTATGTCCACCACTTCGTATATCCGTGGAATCGGATCGCGCAATAGCGGACAATCCATGGGATTATATGTGGATAATGTCCCTTATCTGGATAAATCAACCTTTGACTTCGATTTCTTCGATATTAAACAAATTGAAGTATTGCGCGGCTCCCAGGGAACATTGTACGGTAGAAATGCTGAAGGTGGTATTGTGAATATCTATACCCTTTCACCATTTAATTATCAGGGTACTAAATTATCTTTTTCAGCCGGAAACTATGGTTTCCTGAATGCTAAAGTATCACATTATGCAAAGTTGAGTGATAAATTTGGACTTTCGATAGGTGGTTTTTACAATCACGATGATGGATTTTTGATCAATCAATTCACCAAGAAATCACAGAATGCAACTACTTCGGCCGGTGGAAGATTGAAACTTGACTGGAATATAACGCCTGATTTTAGAGCTCAGTATTCCACTAATTTTGATTATGTAGATCAAACTGCTTTCCCATACGGTGCCTACAATGATTCAACCAAAAAAACAGCTCTTCCAAATTATAATGACCCGGGCACTTATACCCGTACAACCCTTACCAACAGTTTGTTTTTTCAATATAAAACCAAAGACGTTGTGTTGAGTTCTACAACTTCCCATCAATATTTTAAGGATGATATGAAGTTGGATAATGACTTTACCACCTATTCCTTTTTTGCATTGGAGCAAGCTCAAAAGCAAAATGCATTGAATGAGGAGATTATCCTGCGATCGAATTCCAAAAGTAATTACCAATGGAGCTTTGGAGCAACCGGATTTTTACAACAGCTGGATATTAATGCTCCTTTTTACATGGAAAGCGATGGAATCAAATACATGATCCAGCCTTCGTTTACACCCATGGGGATGACAATTACCGATGCTGTATTAAAAACACCAGGCCAATACAATACAAAAACCACCGGTGGAGCACTTTTTCATCAATCGACTTATAACAATTTATTCGTGGATGGGCTATCAATTACTGCCGGTTTGCGTGTTGATTACGAAAAGATTGATCTGGATTACAATACGGGAAGTGCTATGCATGTAAAAATCGGTCCTTCAATCGTTTTATTTGCCGACACATTAAAAGATAACCTATCCATTCATTTTTCAGAGTTAATGCCTAAGGTAGCTTTAAAATACGAATGGAGTAACCGTCAGTTTGTATATGCAAATGTTTCACGTGGTTACAAGGCAGGAGGTTATAATGTCCAGATGTTTGCCGATTTAGTGGATAAAGGAATGAGCAATCCTCAGGCTACAAAAAAAGATGTTATCCTGAATACTATTTCTTACAAACCCGAATATAGCTGGAATTACGAACTGGGTGGCCAGTGCCTGTCGTTTAATAATCATTTAAAATCGAGCATTACCTTGTTTTATATTGATATCAGCGACTTGCAACTTACACAGTTTGTACCCAAGGGGCTTGGTCGAAAGATTTCAAATGCTGGCCAGGCAACCAGTAAAGGCGTTGAATTAGCTTTTGATGCAGACCTGAGAAGTGGCTTCAGTGCAACATTAAATTATGGATATTCCAATGCTACTTTTACTACTTACTCTGATTCTGTTCGAACAATGGATAAAGTAACTCATAAATACGTAAGTAAAGAAGTGAATTATAAAGGGAATTTTGTTCCTTATGCACCTCAAAATACCTTGAGCCTGAGTGCAAATTATGAACACAGGTTTAAGAATGCATGTATTGACCAAATCATGGCCAGCGTCCAGTATACCGGAATTGGTAAAATCTACTGGAGGGAAGACAATAAATTATCACAGGATTTTTATTCGTTGGTAAATGCCAAAGTAGGAGTGACCAAGGGTGCCTTTGGCCTCGAAGTATGGGCTAAAAACCTGCTTGATACCAAATACAATGCTTTCTACTTTGATTCATCAGGAAGTACCTTTTTCCAGGTAGGAAGACCTGTTGAATTTGGTGCAACACTGAAAGTGGAATTTTAATGTATAAATACATTGATCTGTTGATGAGAGCAATGAGCTGATATCAACATACAACATTAAAACCGGGTTAACTTCAATATTGAAAGTTTACCCGGTTTTAATGTATTTGAGTTTGTATAAATTGATAAGTTTTTTGATTAAAAAACAGTGTATTAGTATTTGTCACTTAAAGACCTCTATCCCTAACCCTTTCTCCCAAGGAGAAAGGGAATCCGGTTATAGAATAAAGAGTTGCATCTCATTAATCGCACTCAGCAAAGTCCCTCTCCTTCGGAGATGGATTTAGGGAGAGGTCTGTAAATTAATAATATAGTATTTAAATCAGAATAAACTCTATTATAGATTTTGTACCTTTTGTTTAAATTTTGCCTGTCATTGTTTCCCTTCAAATACACCGATCCCGAACAAGGCATAATCGTATTTGATAGGATCTGAAGAATTGAAGGAGCGTAGAACGGATGTTATTTCCTCAACAGCTTTCCAGTCATTCTGTTTGCGTTCGAGTAATCCCAACCCCCGGGCCACTTCACCTGAATGAATATCAAGTGGAAGCATTAAAGCAGAAGCAGGGATTTTCTGCCAAAGTCCGAAATCAACTTCATTATCATCATTACGCACCATCCATCGCAGGAACATGTTAAGCCTTTTGGCAGAAGAGTTGGCTGTCACATCCGAAACGTGTTTCCGGATTCGATTGGCATGGGGAATGGACAAAAAGACATTTCTGAAATGCTTTAAGGCACCATATATGCTCTCATCTGCAATGTATCCGGTGGTGAAAACGTCTTCTAGTCCCTGATAATGGAGATAAATGTTACGCAATGAATCGAAGAAATAAAGGCAATCGTCGCCATTAAAGGTACGGTGTACGAAATCTTTTACTCGTCTAAAATCAGGATTAGTGATGGCTTCACCCGAAGTGAAGCCGTCACTAAATACCGGAGTATCCATCAGAAATTCATAGGGGGAATTGTCCATTAACTCCATGAGCCGGTTGGCATTGTTGATAATGCTCTTACGTTGTCCCCATGAAATGGTGGCAGTAAGAAAAGCCGCAATTTCAATATCTTCTTTCCTTGAAAAACGGTGTGGAATCTGAATAGGGTCGGATTGAATAAAATCCAGGCTGTTATATTGATTGACCCTTGAATCGAGCAGGTATTTTATATCCTGAAGCGTATCGGAATTCATCATATCCCAAACGATCTTTCGAAAGAGATAGAGAGTTCATTCTCCAACTGATGGTAACTCCTGGTATATCCTATTTCCTTGAGTGATGTTACAAATTCGGAATGCGACCTGCCCTGACGGTAATCGGGTTCCTTAGTCGGATGTTTCAGGTATTTCTCGAAGGTTGACGAAGGCTCCCCCATATTCAGGACCGCATGGTACAACAGTGCATCTTTACTGCGGTAAATTGCGGAGCCTAATATCTTTTTACCTGAAATTGCAATGTCCGAGATCCCCCTCATGGACAGATTATTAATTCCTACCTTTTCGATGGCAGAAATGATCAGTTTATTTATATCCAGAAATACATCTTTGGGGTGCAGCGTGTTCTTGTCAAAAAACACGGCAGCAATAATAATATTATTGGGAGTCAGCATGACCGTTTGACCACCGGATGGCCTTTTTAATACCGTGATATTGTCTTTGATCACTGTATCGAGGTTTAAAGCCATTTCAGGGTTGTTAGAGGCCCCAAGTACAATATAGACTTTGTCAGGAGTCCATATCAGGAATTGGTTTGACTTTTGTTTTAGCAACTCGATGTCCGGAAGATTGTATTTTGAAGCAATAAACATACACTATTGGTTATAAATGAATAGCCTGGTCAAAGGCTTCGAAACCAGCTTCGGAATAGATTTCAGAAACCGTAGGATGCGCATGGATTGTTTTGGCTACATCGTACACAGTGGCTTCCACATTCATAAAAGCACCTGCTTCGGCAATCATATCAGTGGCATTGGCAGCAACAATCTGAATACCGAGGATTTGTCCGTATTTCTTATCGGAAAGCATGCGTAAAAAACCTTCTGTATTTCCTTCAATCATTGCCTTGCCATTGACAGACAAAGGAAACTCACTGACTTTATAATCAATTCCTGTTTCATTAATATATTGCTCGGTCATGCCAATCTGGGCAATTTCAGGGACAGTATACATATTAATAGGATAGGTAGTGCTGTCGAAACTGGCTTTGACTCCTTTAATCGTGTTTATAATATAAATGCCTTGTGCCGATGCAACATGGGCTACAAAGCTTTTACCACTGACATCACCAATGGCAAAGACACCTTTGATATTGGTCTCGAATGTCTCGGAAGTTTTAATAAAACCACGTTCTGTCAGTTCAAGCGGTATTTCACTTTCAGGGAGAATAGCCTTCCGTGAATTTACATTGACCAGCAAATCGCACTTGATTTTAAATCCGCCTACATGTATTTCCCCGTTTTCATATTTGTCCGGGTATACATTTAAAATTAAATCAATATCCTCTGATTTGAGTTTTTTGGTGATTGTTGTAATCAGATAATCATCTAATCCGACCAGGAAGTAATCACTGTTGGCAATCAGGGTCACCTTTTTGCCTATGAGCTTGAAGAACTGAGCCATTTCTACTGCTGAAACATGATTACCCGTTACTACTATGTTTTCAGGAATGGACTCAAGTGCAAACAACTTTTCCATTTCAACAATGGGTGCATTGGCTAACTTAGTGTCCATTGCTTTTGGCTTTGACCCGGTAGCAATAATGATGTTTCTAGCAACGATCTTTTGATCGTCCACATAGATCGAATGATCGGTACCGATTCTGGCAGTACCTGTAATAATCTCAACACCATTCTTCTTAAGCAGGGAATTTACTCCTGCCGATAATTTCCTGGTTATGCGGTTTGATCTTGCCTTTGCATTATTCCAGTTAAAGGAGAGGCTCTGCAAATCAATGCCATCCACACCAAATTCTTCGGCACCTTTAATCCGGGTGTAAACTTTGGCACTTTCAAGCAATGCTTTTGTGGGAATACAACCCCAGTTCAGGCTCATGCCACCCATGTACATCTTTTCGACAATAGCCGTTTTCAAGCCAACCTGTCCGGCACGAATAGCAGCAACATACCCTGCAGGTCCTGCACCAATAATTACAACATCATATTCCATAATAGTATTCTTAAATTATAATTATTATATCCATTATTCCATCATCATTAATACAGGGTCGGACAAATACTCCATGATGCTATTCATAAACCGCGAGGCTTCACCACCATCAACAATGCGATGATCCACCGACAAGGATAGCGGCAATACATTTCCTACTATTACCTGGTTATCTTTTACTACAGGCTGCTTAACAATCCTGCCAATGCCAAGTATACCGGCCTGAGGGAAATTGATCACGGGTGTAGCATAGATCCCGCCAATGGAACCATAGTTGGTAAGTGTAAATGACCCGTCTTTCATGTCGTCCATTGAAAGTTTCCGGTCCCTGGCCTTTTCTGATAATTCAGTTATCTTCTGAGCAATTTGTAATAACGAAAGTTTATCGGCATCCTTTATCACCGGAACCACCAACCCTTCGGGAGTATCCACCGCAATGGCAATGTTGTACCGGTTTTTGAATATCATTCGATCATTCTCCAGGTCAATCTGCGAATTCAACTGACGGTGCTTTTTGAGTGCTAGTATAGTAGCTTTCACTATAAATGGCAGATACGTCAGTTTTGTATTCTTATCCGCGAAAGGTTTTTTAAATTTCTCCCTGACACTGATCAATCCTGATATTTCAACTTCTTCAAAAAGAGTCATGTGTGCTGTACTCTGTTTTGAATTCAGCATATTCCTGGCTATCGTTTTCCTGATTTGAGAAAGCGGTTCATAAGTTACTTCGTCAGTTGAATAAGTCTGGCTGAATTCTGTCCGTTGAATATTATCCTGAGAACCTTTAGAGGGTTTAAATTTCTCAATATCTTCTTTGGTAACCCTTCCGGATGGACCGGTACCGATAATTTTATTAATATCGATATGCATATCCTTTGCCATGGCACGGGCCAGAGGAGTAGCCTGCACTTTCACTGCTGCTTTCTCTTCTGTTTTTATTTTATCAGAACCTTCATCACTGGCTGCCAGGAAAGCATTTTTACCTGCGAGTTCCATGGTACCCACTACGCCTGCAGCTTCTTCAATCGATTCTGTTTTAACCGGTTCGTTTACCAGAGCCATTGCTTCGGCTCCAAATACTCCTTCAATCTCTATTTCAATTAATGGACTTCCAACTTTAATAGTTTCACCGACACTCCCATAGATTGCTACGATAGTACCTGATTTAGGAGAAGGGATATCAGTCACAATCTTATCAGTCTCCATGTTTACCAAAGCCTGCCCGGCCTTTATAACCTGTCCCTTGACAACATACCATTCGAGAATGGTGCCTTCTTCAAGACCTTCACCAATATCCGGAAAATTAAAAATATATCGCATATTATTGAAGTTTAGAATTTTACGGTTCGTTCAATTTCATAGAAAATACGGTCGGGAGTAATCATATATAATGGCTCACCCTTTGCCAGTGGAACAATGGTATCAAATCCCATGACCCGTTTAGGAGGTGCTTCCAGATAGTTGAATGCTTCTTCGTTGGCAATGGCCATTAATTCTGCCCCCACACTAAAAGATTCAGGTGCCTCGGCAACGATCACAAACCTGCCGGTTTTTTTAATTGATTCTGCAATTGTTTCTTTGTCGATGGGATAAATGGTACGCAAATCGATGAGTTCAACCGATATGCCCACTTCTTTTGCCATAACGAGTGCTTTCTGGCATTCCCTGATCATGGCACCAAATGCAACAACAGTTACATCTGTTCCTTCAGTCAGGACTTTTGCTTTTCCCAATGGAATGGAAAACTTATCATCGGATACTTCCTGTTTGATTGCCCTGTAGATTCGTTTCGGTTCCATAAAGACAACAGGATCATCACTTTCGATGGCTGCAATCAGCAAACCTTTTGCATCATGGGGAGTAGAAGGGATCACCACTTTTAAACCCGGGATGTGGGCATATAATGCCTCCGGGCTTTCAGAGTGATGCTCCAGGGCATTAATACCACCTCCATATGGAAACCTGATAACCATGGGGACTTTGTACATGCCCCTTGAACGGTTATGCATACGCGATACATTCGAGATGATTTGATTGAAGGCCGGATAGGTAAAACCATCAAATTGTAACTCAACAACCGGCCTTAAACCTGATAAAGCCATCCCAAGTCCAGCTCCAACGATAGCAGATTCTGCCAGTGGGGAGTCAAAGACCCGTTCAATGCCGTATTTCTTTTGAAGGCCTTCGGTAACCCTGAAGACGCCTCCTTCTTTACCGGCATCTTCCCCATAAATTACTACTGATTTATCTTCTTCAAGCTTAATGTCTAATGCATTATTTATTGCCTGTACTATAGTCATTACGCTCATTTTCTGTTCTCCTTCCAAGTTTGGTATTGTTCATAGTCTGATTTCTGCTTGTTTAATATCTCCGGTGTATCTTCATACATGTATTTAAATACTTCGTCCAATTGGTATGGAGTAAAATTCTCGGCTTCTTCAAATTGCTTGTCTACCTCCAGTTTATATTCTTCAATTAGTTTTTCTTCATTCTCTTTCCAGATTCCTTTTTTATCCATGTATTTTTTCAACCGCATTAACGGATCAGTTTTATCCCATTCCTGTTCTTCTTCTTTTGTGCGGTATTTGGTTGGGTCATCCGAAGTGGTGTGGGCACCTTTCCGATAGGTCAGAGCTTCAATTAAAGTCGGGCCTTTGCCTGCCCTGGCATTGTCAAATGCTTCCTTGTAGGCTACATACATAGCAAAGAAATCATTGCCATCTACCTTAATGCCCGGAATCCCGAATGCTAATGCTTTAACAGCCAGGTTGACAGACTTGGTCTGACTCTTGACGGGCACAGAAATGGCATACTGGTTATTTTGTATGGTAAAGATGACAGGGACATTCCAAACACCGGCAAAATTCAATGCTTCACTGAAATCACCTTCGGAAGTACCTCCATCACCCACATAGGTAAATACTACCTCATCTTTCTTCTGATAGTTGATGGAATAACCAATGCCGGTTGCGTGGAGTAATTGTGACCCGATGGGAACACAAATGGGTAAAACATGCTTTGCCTTGGTGAAGTTACTTCCCTGTTCATTTCCCATATAATACAGGAATAATTCTTTTGGAGTAACCCCTTTGGCCATCATGATGGCCAGTTCCCGAAATGCAGGTGCCAGCCAGTCATTTTCCCGTATGATTACTCCGGCGGCAATCTGGATTGCTTCCTGCCCCAGGACTGGGGGATAGGTGTACATCCGCCCCTGCCGTTGATAGGAAACCGCCATTTGATCGGTGACCCGTGCAAAAAGCATGGATTTATACGCTTTAATGATCGCCTCATCATCCAGGTCAGGCATTAATTCAGGATTTAGAACGTCGCCTTCGTTGTCGATGATTCTCAATATTTTATCTTCACGTGGATCAAAATGGTCGAAGATCATGCTTGATTGTTTGATTTTTGGTTTTTCTGGTGTTTTTATATTACTAATCATAGAGGGAGTTTTTTTTGAATGTTGAATTCTACATGAACTAACAATTGATGTGCAATAAGGTTCGATTCAGAGCGAAGTACAACGACATTTTACAGAATCATTGTATACATGAAAATGGCCTGGCATAATTTATTATGTCAGGCCATCTTTATGTATTTTTTTGTATTTAAAATTGTATAAGTAACTAATTGTTAAACGTAAGTTGCAATATTTACTAAATATAAAGATATCAATTCCAATCTGAAATATCCAATTCTACAGGTCCGATTATATTCCCATTACTATCTTTGATATTTGTAAAATAAACATTTATCATTTTATCTACTTCATCAATTCGCATCATTTTATTACCTTCCCGTTAGTCAATAATTTCAAACTGAATCTCATTGATTATAATTTTCGATCCGGTTTCATACTCTACCCTATTTTTATAATTTTACATGAGTGGTCATGATTTTAGCACGGCAAATATATGAATGTAATATTCTGGAATAGAACTTTCAGTACAACTTATTAATTAAGAAGTATAATGAAAATGAATTCGAGTCTTATGATGCAGAATCCCTTTGGTTTTGTTTCGTCTTGAAATTGGTTTACACTCTTGAAATATCTACTACATACTACCAACTACCTTCTTAAACTTCAAACTCTTCAAACACCGAACTCTGAACACAAAACGGTCGAAACCTTTCGATTTCGACCGTTTAATATCAACTAATCATTTGTACTATTTAATAGTAAAACGATACTTAACGAATTGATTTACATTATGCTACTTCCGTGCCTTTTTTAGATTTACGGTATAAATAGGAATTGAAGATATTCCTTTTTGCAAATCTTAATTGCTTATCGGCATTAATCAAGCGGGTAAAGATGTTTTGAGAAACGCCGAAATACTCATACGTTGAACCATCCAGAAATGAAACTTCAAGCAACTGACCTTTAAGTTTTAAATCGGCAATACCTGATTCAGCAGTAATCTTATTGTATTCCTCTTCGTTGGCAGCTTTTGTTTCGGGGGAGATGCTTACTAAGAAATGATACCCATCGATTATCTGGCGGCTTTTGAGTTCAGCTTCTTTAGCCTGTTCATCATCGGCTTGAAATTTATCAGGATGCCATTCCTTAACTAAATTCCTATAAGTAGTTTTTAATTTTTTAAGATCTGTGTCAGGTTCAACATTAAATAATTTCTTGTATTCGTTAATACGTTTCATAAGTTGCTCTTTTCTATATATTTTAGTAGTATTTGCAAGCCTGTATGTAGAATTCAGGAGTGCTTTTTTTTCAAATCGGGTGCAAAGGTACGTATTTAAATTTTTGTTTACGAATAAATGACTGTTTACAGGCAAAATAACTATTTACGCAAGAAAAAGCCGGCTGAACTACTTTATAAGTACAGCCGGCTTAGCAAGTAAAATACTGTTTCAATTTAATCTGTAACCGATAAATTATTTACCTTTTAAAGGTGGTTTGTTCTCATCGGATTTAGCTTTTAATTCCTTTTTATTTGGATCAATCATTTCCATAAGTTTTAATCCCAATAAACCATCAATTGCCGAACCGCCATTCCCATTGCCACCAATCAGAATATCAGGTATCAGTTTCACATTTCCTTTTGATAATTCTTCCGTGATTTTATAACGGGTAAAGTTTTCTCCACCTAATGCCTTTACAGCCAACTCATAAGCTTCGGCAGTTGATTTACCAATTGCAAGAATTTTACCCGCCTCAGCATCTCCGGTTAAGGTAATCTGTTGAGCTTGTGCTACAGCTTTCATTTTAATAGCTTCCGATTCGGCACTTGCACGCATCTTGGTTGCTTCGGCTTCAGCACTGACAGCCAGTTTGACGCTGGTTGCATCCCCTTCTGATTTCTTTACAGTAGCATTGGCAATCCGTTCAGCTATTTCTACTCCCTGTTGTGCTTTCACGATTTCTTTTTGCATGTCGGCTATGGCAGTTTCCTTTTCCATTCCCTGCCGTGTTTCCTGTGCCTTCTTTTCTGTTTCGTAAGTGACTTTTTGTTCCTCTGCCAGCTTCCGGTCTGTCAATGTTTTCATTAATGAATCGGGCGGCACAATATCTCCAATCAAGGTATCCACTGCATTTACATTGTATTCATCCAATACCTTCTTGATATGTTCTTTGGCTGATTCCTGCCTTTCTTTACGGGTGCTCAGGAATGCAATCACATCACTGTCCTGTGCTGAATTACGGAAGTAATTCCCGATAGTTGGTTCCAGTACCTGTGAAACAAGGTTTACCATATTCCCAAAACGGGCAATCACTTTTGGTGCTTCCGTAGTTGGAACATGTATAATCTGAGCGACATCCAGATTGAAAGGGAAACCATCTTTGGATCGAACCGTAATAGTAGACAGGTTTTTATCCAGATTATGAGCTTCACTGCGTGCACTTGCCCAGTTTAATACAAGATTGGTGGTTGGTACCAGTTCAACTTTCATTATATAAATGTTGATGGGATATTTTCCGGGACCCAGCGGTTCCATCCACACCCCTTTATTCCCTTTTTCAACAATGTTCCCATGTTTAAAATCCGCTCCGGTCATATCATGGCCTTCTGTTCCAATATACGAGATGACGACTCCAACATACCCGATGGAAATTTCAGTCATGGGTATTTCTTCTATCTGGACTGCCCATGGATTCAGGTTGTATGAACCCGCCAGAATAACCTGCGGTTGCAAGCCCCTGTTTCCACCATTCTTCAAAAATAAGTCAAAATCCTGGAAGTTATTATGGTTATCAACCAATTTCCCTGCAATTTGTCCGGCTTCGATAGGTTGTCCGTCAAGTGTAGTCACAATTCCAACCTTGCTTTCCTGAATACGAATCATATCCGTGATGGAAACCTGGAAGAGCATGGTGTTGATACGGTATGAACCTGTTGTGATATAAGCAGTCTGGCGACCACGTTGTCCGCCATTGTTCAGGAACTTTTCAGCGTCTTGAAAATTATCACAGTCAACGCTTTGTGCCAGAATATTTCCGGTAGGAATCGCAGCCCCATCTTTTGACATCACCAATCCGATTTTGCCTTCGGGGATAACCATAAACTGTTCCATGGTGACATCGTACTGCCAGAACCATTTCCCAAAATAAAGTCCGGGAGCCAAAGCCTTAGCCTGGAAACCGGCTTCTCCTTTGGTTGCAATAATCCTTCCATCGGGTAAAGATTGGTCCGCACCAAATAATACAAACTTTTTAGTTGTCAACCCAATTCGATCTTCGGGTACGATAACCATTCCAAATAAAAATCGAAGAATGTACTTGTAAAGTACAATGCACACAATTATCAGCACGATCCACCAATAATTGACCAGGAAATCACTTAAAATCATAAATTCATTTAAATTAGTAAGAATTAAACCTTGTTTTAGTTGTAAATACCACTAAATTAAATGTATAGGTATTTAATTGAATGATAAATTTAATAATCTCAAAAGTAAAATAATTATTTTGATTTTTAAGTAAATTATTTAATTAAATTTATCAACAATTTGAATAATAATTTAACTTCATACTTACCATGGCTTGATAATAGCCGGTTTTAGAATTGTAACCTGTGTAAAAGATTAATTGGATGCCGGACTACTTAAGAAAGTTATTTTAGCTTTAATGCCGTTTGGATTAACTCTGAAAGCAGGAAAAGAGGGATGTTTTTGTACCCTGATTCTCAGGTATTAACGATAAAGTTTGATAAGTAAATTTAAACTCTTGATAATTAATGATTTTCAAAGAACGGGTTTTCAAAAATATGTGAATCATGTAATTCCTTATCAGAATTTTGTAACTATTGGGCTTGAAAATAGCCTCACCTTTGCAAAATAAATGAATTATTAAACAATTAAAATCAAACAAGATGTATTTGACAAAAAACAAAAAACGAGAAATCATAATTTTAAAAAGAATTATGTTTGTATTATTTCTAGGTTTACAATTGGTATTTGTAAGTTCTTGTAAGAATGAAAGTGGTAAATCGCATTTATCTGTTAGAATGACTGATGCTCCCGGAAATTTTGATGCTGTAATGGTTGATGTTCAAAGTGTAGAAGTTATTGGCAGTAATGGAAGTACTGTAATTCTCAATACGAACAACCGTATTTATAACCTGTTGGATCTTTCAAACGGTGTAGATACGCTGTTAGCAACAGGTGACCTGGATGCCGGTACCATTTCCCAAATCAGACTGATACTGGGAGCTAATAATTCAGTGAAAGTAGATGGTATTGTATATCCTCTTAGTACACCGAGTGCTATGCAGTCTGGATTAAAGTTGCAGGTTAATAAAACATTTGAACCCGGGGTAACTTATTCTATCCTGCTTGATTTTGATGCAAATCAATCAATTGTTTTGCAAGGTAATGGCACTTATCAATTGAAACCGGTCATCCGAACCATTGAAACAGCTATAAGCGGATCCATAAAAGGAAGTATTTCGGTAGTGGGATCTATTGCAACTGTAAAAGCTACTTCTAACGGGGTAACTTATACTTCAGTTACCAATATGAATGGCCAGTTTATACTTGCCGGATTACCTGCAGGAACTTATGATGTGACGGTTACCCCTGATCTTCCTTTGTTACCTGTTACAAAAACCGGTGTTGTGGTTACGGTGGGTGCCAGTCTAAACCTGGGAATAATTACACTCTAAGTTTCTTTTTTTAATTCTAAAAATACAGCTTCATTCCGATGGAGCTGTATTTTTTTTGCTTGGACAAGTCCTGAAATTGTTAACTTTAAAAAGAACTTTTTGTTTGAAGCTCCGGTTAGATTGGGTAACGGGAGAAACTGTCGCTAATCTGCCTTTATGAAAGTTTTACCAAGAGAGGATATTTAACAAATCGATCCGATTTATTGGGACTTAATACTATTTTTTACTTGAATATAAATAATGTAAATTGAAACGACTATGACTTTTTGTAATTAATAAAAGGTCGTCTCTGTATAATTCTTTTTATTCCATAACAAAGCACTTCAACTGATATCATATTCATTTACCAATTTTTAGGATATAATTTACCAATAATTCTACACTATTGGACCAAAGACTCCCTTTTTTTATCGGAAGCTAATGCTTAACTTTGAATCTCAATTATTAGTCAATTTGCACTTGTTTTTACACCTATATTCTTATGACAAAATCAATACATTTTATGAGAAAAATCACACCGTTTAACCTGTTGGTATTTTTTGTTCTTTTTATCTCTACCGGTATGATAGCCCAAACAACCCCTTCTTTTCCGGGTGCTGAAGGTTTTGGGCGTTATTCAACCGGTGGACGAGGCGGTGCTGTGTACCATGTAACAACTTTATCAGATGATGGAACTGCGGGGACACTTCGCTCAGTGTTGAATAAATCCGGCAAACGAACCATCATATTTGATGTTTCGGGTACCATTCACTTGACTTCGGCTTTGAGTATTTCCTCTCCCAATGTTACAATTGCAGGACAAACTGCCCCGGGAGATGGCATTTGCATTGCCGACTATCCCTTTTCAATTAGTGCCAGTAATGTCATCATACGTTTCATTCGGATGAGACTTGGAAATATAAATGTCGCTTTTCATGAAGGCGATGGATTTGGGGGAATGGACGAACAGGATATCATTGTCGATCATTGTTCGGTAAGCTGGAGCATTGATGAATGCCTGTCGGTTTACGGAATGAAAAACTTAACTGTACAATGGTGCATTGCTTCGCAAAGCCTGCGTAACTCCGGGCACAGTAAAGGACCACATGGTTACGGGGGAAACTGGGGAGGTTCAGGTGCCAGTTATCACCACAATCTGATGGCGCACCACGAGAGCCGCGCACCTCGTCTGGGGCCACGTCCCTCAACTCAGACCGACGAACGGATGGATATGCGAAACAATGTAATTTACAACTGGGCTGGAAACGGTTGCTATGGAGGTGAAGGGATGAATGTAAATATTGTGAACAATTATTACAAACCCGGACCGGGGACCAAACAAAAGGGTGGTGCAATTCCATACCGGATTGCTTCTGTCGGGATACGTACAACGGTTTATTGCACGAACAGCCCCTCATTTGCTCCCATGCTTCATGTCTGGGGTAATTTTTTTGTGAATGGCAACTATATGAACGGGTACAGCGATGTGACTACCGATAACTGGACAAAGGGAATGTATGCCCAAATTACGAATTCAACAAATGTTGATTATCTGTTTACTAATGTTACCAAAGATACCATGAAGTTGTCGGCGCCAATTGTTTATCCTTACACGACAACTCATAGTCCTGAAAAGGCTTACGAACAAGTGCTGAAATATGCCGGAGCTTCACTTTCCAGGGACTGGGTGGATACACTGATGGTGTATGATACCCGAAACGGCCTGGCTTCGCATACAGGTACAGGAGGTGGAAATGTTTACGGCATTATTGACTCACAAAACGACAATAAACCGGTTAATGCTCCGTTGGACTGGAATGCCTGGCCTACCTTAAAAAGTACGGCAAGTCCCTCTGATACCGATAAAGACGGGATACCTGATGCCTGGGAAACGGCCAATGGGCTGAATCCGAATAATGCAACAGATGGAAGTTTGTTAAACAGTGAAGGCTATACGATGCTGGAAGTTTATATGAATAGTCTGGTAGCCGGAATTATGAGTGCTGAAAATGAAGGAGGTGTGGTCATCGGATCCATTGAAGGAGGCAACAGTACCAAAGTTACTTTGTCCCAGAGCTCTTACAGCGGAGTTTTGGGTGCTGTTTCACCCTGGACATTCAATAACAGTTACTCCATAACCAATAACGCTTCCAAAGCGTACGCAACAGGAAGTGAACAAGGTATCAAATTCTCAACAGGAGTACAATTTACAGTAAATTTACCCACCGGGATAACAGTCGATAGTGTGAAATTTGTGGGTTATGACAACTATGCCGGTGCAGATTCTTACTTAAGTGAATTGAATGGAACGACTTATGAATCTACCAATTATGTATTTACTCAAAAAGATGCAAGCGGAATTTATACAGTTTGCACTCACAACATTCCACTTCCTGCACCGGCCTCAGGATCTTTTACTTTTACCTTAGGTGGAAATCAGGTTGTATTGTGTGTTGTTTTGTCAACGCGTACTGCAACAGATCTAAAGATAAATGCGACACCTATCCTTGCGCTCGACCCCAAAGTACCAATCAATGTTTACAATGTAGCCGGACAAAGAATTCGATCCAATATTGCACGAGGACAGGCTACAGAAGGATTATCCAATGGAGTTTATATTATTGATAATCACAAAATAGGTATTAAAAGATAACTTGTTTATGATGTTTGACCTGCAAGAGCAATTCACACACCTTAATAAAGAGTATTTAAATTAAATAGAAACAGCCAAATGCAGGAATGCATTTGGCTGTTTCTATTATCCAATGAACTATCAGTTTCTATCTGATAAAGTTAGTCATTACTTTTCTCACTTTGGTAGGAGCGGGGAAGGTCTCTTTTGTTAAATCACGCATTTTTAGTTGCCAGGCCATATTCTCGCCAAGCACTTCCATGATTTGGACGCCTTCTGCATCCTGTAGGGCTTCACCTGGAGACATTCCATGGATAATGTTCCAGTAGCTTGATGTGGCAAGCATCATTTCGGAATACGCAAGGTAATGATTCAGGCTGTCTAATGTGGATGATCCTCCTGAACGGTGAACTGCCACCACAGCTGCCCCTACTTTATGCCGGAAGAAATTACCGTTGCTCAATGATACATAAAACAGACGGTCGAGGAAACTTTTCATTGTTCCTGCTACACCCGAAAAATACACCGGTGAAGAAATGATGATGCCATCGGCATCTTTCATTGTCTGAATCCAATCGTTTACAGGGTCGGAGGTAAAGACACACTTTTCATTCCGCATTTTAAAGCAGGTTCCACAGCCCGTACAACCTCTCACTGCTTTATGGCCTACATGGATTATTTCGAATTCTATACCGTTTTCTTCTAATTTTGAACCTACTATCTTTAATGCATGATAGGTGTTTCCTTCTTTGTGAGGACTTCCGTTAATTGCTACTACTTTCATTTAATATACTCTTTTTATAATAACTGTTACCTGATGCAAAGGTACGAATATTATTTGTAGCCATGTGTAATCTGTAGGCAACTTTGAATTGTACAATCAATATTGTTAAGCTAGTTTTTGAGCAAAATATTTAATAAAAGAATTATTGAAATACCTGACAGGCCAACTAGTGATTCCATTACCGTCCAGGAACGAATAGTATCTTTTAAGCTAAGATTAAAATACTCCTTGAACATCCAAAATCCTGAATCGTTCACATGAGAAAGCATTAAACTACCAGCTCCGATAGCCAGCACCATTAGGTTTGGATTTGCACCGGTAGCTACTACGAGTGGTGCAACAATTCCTGCTGCTGTAAGTCCTGCTACTGTTGCCGACCCAACTGCAACCCGAATAAGCATTGCAATGAGCCAACCTAATAATAATGGATTCATTTTAAGCCCAACCAGCATAATGGCAATATCATTATTTACTCCACTATCAATAAAAACCTGTTTTAAAATTCCTGCACCGGCTATAATCATGATGATGATTGAAATGTCCTTAATGGCATCAGCATAAAATGCCATAATAGTTTTGATAGTGATGTTTTGTTTAATACCCAAGGAAAAGGTGGCATAACTTACAGCAATAAGCATTACGATGATTGGATTGGCAAGAAATACAAAAAATGATTTTAGTTGCACATTCCCGGTTGACAAATGAGGTACTAATAATGATGATGCAATTAATATAACAGGTAATAATGGAGTGAAAAAGCTATTGAAAGTTCCCGGGAGTTTGTTTTCTGGCATAACCGCTTTAGTAAAAGTATCAAGCGGATGCGATACAATCTTGCGTAGTGTTTTGGCAAATAACGGACCTGCAATAATCATGGATGGTATGGCCACAATGAGTCCTAAAATCAATGTTTTGCCCATATTTGCACCAAACATAGGAACTAATGCCGACGGTGATGGATGGGGTGGAAGAAAGCCATGGGTAACCGATAATGCAGCCAAAAGAGGAACACCTATATAGACAGCCGGCAGTTTGTATTGGTTGGCAATGGAGAAAATAAGTGGCACCAAGAGTACAAAGCCCACATTGTAAAAGAGTGGTATCCCTACAATAAATCCGGTAAGCATTAATGCCCACTGAATATATTTTGTACCAAATGTTTTCATTAATACATTCGCAATCTTTTGAGCCGCACCACTTTCAGCAACCAGTTTGCCAAACATGGCACCCAAAACCACGATTAATGCCAGTGATCCAAGAAGGCTTCCTACACCGTTTTCTATGGTTGCAGGTATTTTTTCAAAAGAAATACCCAGTAAGATTGCTCCAACGATTGAACTGATTAAGAACGCCAGTAAAGTGTTTAATTTTGCCCAGGCAATCAGTATTACTAATAACAAAATGGTCAGAAGTACAAAGAAAATGGTCATTGCAAAATCTATTAAAGGTTTTTCTAAATTTCAGTTGCAAATATAAACAAATCTGAGTTTATCTGAGACTTTCCCTGATTGACAAATCCATGCCTTTTGATATTAAACAAAACAACCGGCTGCAATGCTGCAACCGGCTGTCAAAGTCTTAATTATACTATTAATTTTGAAAATTTATATTCTGTTGATTTCCAATTTGGTAAAGATATTCAGGGGCAAAGTCAGCTCCATTTTCCCATTCAATAGTATTAAAATGAATTGAAAATTTTTTGAAATACTCCTTGTTTTTTAAGGGTATAAAAACAGATCCATTCAATTCGTTTTCTAAATCTACTGTTAAGGAAATACCATTATTGAACTCAAGAAAAATCTTAAAATCTTTAATATATTGTGCACTTTTTACTTCTAAAAACATATCCGTTTATGTTAATGGGTCAATCTTATTTAATAGTTCTCCTTTTTGTGCCAATTCCCAATCGATAAGCAATTCACTTCTATGAATTTCTAACCAATCAAATATCATTTTTACAGCTCGTTGTGGCATTTCGCCTTTAATAATGCCATCTTGTATTGTAACCAAAGCTTTAAAATCACCGTACCATACTTGAAAATGCGGAGGTGAGTGATCTTTAAAGTTCATAAGTATAATAAGTCCATAAAATCTTGAAATTTCTGGCATATATTATGTTTATAATTAGAACAATTTATTATAACTACTTGTTTGGTCTGATGTAATAATAAAAGTTCTGCAAATATAATGATTGTTTCTTTAGTTTTATAAAATTGAAGTGGAGAATAAATATCTAACTGAACACTTTTTTATGAAAACAAAACAGCCGGTTTCATTGCTGCAACCGGCTGTTCTTAAAAAGTCATTATTCTTGGCTCTTGATTCTTATTCTGAATCAATATTCATCCCAGCTCTTTATCTTTATGTCTTCAAATGTCATTGTACAGAAGGCAGTGATAAAGGCAGAAGCCAAACGGGCATTGGTAAGCAATGGAATGTTGAAATCAATGGCGCCACGGCGAATGATATAGTCATTTGCCAACTCTCGTTTCGTAGTGTTCTTCGGAATGTTGATTACCAAATCAAATTCTTTATTTGAAATCATATTCTTTACATTCAATTCTCCATCTTCGTCAGGCCAGTTTACAGCTGTAGCATGCACTCCGTTTTCCTTTAAGAAACGTTGAGTTCCGCGTGTGGCAAAAAGTTCGTAGCCTTTCTTTTGCAATAAAAGGCAGGCATCGGAAAGCTCTACTTTCGATTTTGCTTCCCCCGAAGATATCAGGATACGTTTCTTTGGAATGCGGAATCCTACTGAGAGTAATGATTTCAGGATTGCTTCCGAAAAATCATCCCCAATACATCCAACTTCCCCGGTAGAAGCCATATCAACTCCCAAAACAGGGTCGGCCTGTTGCAGGCGGGCAAAAGAGAATTGAGATGCTTTGATACCTACATAATCCAGGTCAAAAGCCGATTTCTCAGGTTTTTCAACCGGAAGGCCAAGCATTACTTTTGTAGCCAGTTCAATGAAGTTTATTTTCAATACTTTAGAAACAAACGGGAAACTACGGGAAGATCGCAGGTTGCATTCAATCACTTTAATGTAATTGTCACGCGCCAGGAATTGGATGTTAAACGGACCTGAGATATTCAGTGATTTGGCAATTTCACTGGCAATTTTCTTTATGCGGCGAATAGTTTCCACATAGATCTTTTGCGGAGGAAATTGTGTGGTGGCATCACCTGAATGGACACCGGCAAATTCAACATGTTCGGATATTGCATAAACCAGGATATCACCTTTGTTGGCTACGGCATCAATTTCAATTTCCTTGCAACGTTCAATAAATTCTGAAATGACTACCGGATGTTTCTTAGAAACGTCGGTTGCCAGTTTTAAGAAGTTCTCAAGCTGTGAGGCATCGTAACACACATTCATAGCCGCACCTGAGAGAACGTACGAAGGACGAACTAATACAGGATATCCAATGCCATCTACGAACTCATTTACATCTTCGAAGGTAGTCAGTTCTTTCCATCGTGGTTGATCGATTTTCAACGTGTCAAGCATGGAAGAGAATTTATGACGGTCCTCTGCCATATCAATATAATTGGCTTGTGTACCAAGGATGTTGACATTTGATTCTGCAAGCTTTAAAGCAAGGTTGTTAGGAATTTGTCCACCGGTAGAAACAATGGTTCCCATTGGATTTTCCATGTCGATAATATCCATCACCCGCTCAAAACTCAACTCATCAAAGTAAAGCCTGTCACACATATCGTAATCGGTGGATACTGTTTCCGGATTGTAATTAATCATTACTGAACGGAAACCTTCCTTACGAATAGTCAATAAGGCATTTACGCCACACCAGTCAAATTCTACAGAGGATCCGATCCGATATGCCCCTGAGCCAAGTACCACTACTGATCGGTGGTCACCCAGGTATTTTACATCGCTGGCGGTACCTCCGTAAGTGAGATAAAGATAATTGGTCTGCGCTGGATATTCAGCTGCCAGGGTATCAATTTGTTTTACGACCGGAACAATTCCATGGCTTTTTCGGTGAAGACGGGTCAGCTTGATGGCATCATCAATGTCATCACTACTGCATTTGGTAACCAACCGTGTGATCTGGAAATCAGAGAATCCCATTTCTTTGGCACGACGAAGTACTTCATCCGGCAATTCATCCAGCGAATTGAATGTTTCCAATTCGTGTTCCTTTTCAACAATATGTTGAAGCTTGTATAAGAACCATTTGTCAATTCTGGTCAGTTCATGCAACCTGTCAATGGAGTACCCGCTGTGTAGAGCCTGGGCCAGGTAAAATACCCGTTTGTCTGTCGGTTGGTTCAAAGCAGTATCCACATCATCAGCATAAAAATCTTTGTTGGCAACAAATCCATGCATGCCAAGTCCAATCATACGCAATCCTTTCTGGAATGCTTCTTCGAAATTACGTCCAATTGACATGATTTCACCTACCGACTTCATGCTGCTACCCAACTGTCGGGAAACCCCCTGGAATTTACCCAAATCCCAACGGGGGATCTTGCAGACAATATAATCCAGGGCAGGTTCAAAGAATGCCGAGGTGTCTTTTGTAACCGAGTTTTTTAGTTCCGGTAATCCATATCCTAGACCCAGTTTCGCAGCTACAAAAGCTAACGGATAGCCTGTAGCTTTGGAAGCCAGAGCCGACGAACGGCTCAAACGGGCATTTACTTCAATTACCCTGTAATCTTCAGAAGCCGGATCAAATGCATATTGTACATTACATTCTCCTACAATTCCAATGTGTCTGATTATACGTATGGCCAGTTCACGAAGTTTATGATACTCGGTGTTGGTTAAGGTTTGCGATGGGGCAACCACGATACTCTCACCGGTGTGAATTCCCAGTGGATCGAAGTTTTCCATGTTACAAACCGTGATGCAGTTATCGTACTTATCACGCACTACTTCGTATTCAATTTCTTTCCAGCCTTTCAATGATTTTTCAACCAATACCTGTGTTGAATATGCAAAAGCTTTATCAACAAGAGTCTTCATTTCTTCATCATTGTCGCAAAATCCGCTTCCTAATCCTCCAAGGGCATAGGCAGCACGGACAATTACCGGATAGCCCAGTTCATTGGCAGCACGAATTGCATTTTCCAGGTCATTGACGGCTTCACTTTGAATGTATTTTACATCGATTTCCGCCAGCTTCTGATTGAATATCTCACGGTCTTCCGTGTCAATGATTGATTGAACAGGAGTTCCAAGCACCCGAACATTGTATTTTTCAAATATCTTATCCCTGAATAAGGATACCCCACAATTCAAGGCTGTTTGTCCGCCGAAAGAAAGGAATACTCCATCCGGGCGTTCTTTCTCAATGACACGTTCAACGAAATCGGGAGTGACAGGCAGGAAATATACTTTATCAGCTATTCCTTCGGATGTTTGAACTGTGGCAATATTCGGATTGATCAGCACCGTTTCAATGCCTTCTTCCTTTAACGCTTTCAATGCCTGGGAGCCTGAATAGTCAAATTCACCGGCTTCTCCAATTTTCAAGGCTCCTGAACCAAGAACGAGTACTTTTTTGATTTCACCTTTTTCAACACCGTTGTAAGGATGTTTGGTTACTAATCTTGATTCAAGTTCTTCTTCTATAAGTTGAGGAATGTTTTTAGTCTGGTTGGTTAGTGTTTTGATAAATACATCAAACAAAAACTCTGTATCTGTAGGTCCTGAGGATGCTTCCGGGTGAAATTGTGCCGAGAACCAGTGTTTTGTTTTGTGACGGATACCTTCGTTAGTCCCATCATTCATGTTTACAAATAAAGGTTCCCAATCCGATCCAAGGGTTTTATTATCAACAGCAAATCCATGATTTTGTGAAGTAATAAAAGCGCGGTTTGTACCAACTAATTGTACCGGTTGATTATGGCTTCTATGACCGTATTTCAGTTTGTAAGTTTTAGCACCTCCGGCAACGGAAAGCAACTGGTTACCCATGCAAATCCCGAAAATAGGTTTTTCGGTCAACATCGCTTTTTGTATGTTTTTTACGGTTGTCTGGCAGTATTCCGGATCACCCGGACCATTCGAGAGAAATAGTCCATCAAATTCTATGTGATTAAAATCATAATCCCACGGTACGCGAATTACTGTTGTGTCACGTTTCAACAAACAACGGATAATATTATGTTTCACACCGCAATCAACAAGTACTACGCGGTGTTTTCCTGTTCCATAAGTAATTACTTCATCACAGCTTACTTTTGCAACCTGATTTTCATCATCCGGATTAATAAACTCAATGTCCTCACCATCAGGAAAAATAAATTTCCCTCTCATCGTCCCTTTTTCCCGGACTAATTTAGTCAGTTCCCGTGTGTCAACACCAAAGATTCCGGGTGTTTTGTTCTCAATAAGCCACTCACTAAGGCCTTTACCTGCATTCCAGTGGCTGTATTCAAAAGAAAAATCGGAAATAATCAAGCCTGTCGCCTGGATTTTTTCCGATTCATAATAAGTAGAAAGTCCGTTCTGGATGATATCATTCGGAACACCGTAATTTCCTACTAACGGGAAAGTAATAGCCAACAACTGACCCGCATATGAGGGGTCGGTCAGACTTTCGGGATACCCAACCATGGCGGTATTAAAAACAACTTCTCCAGCTACCGGTTTTTCATAACCGAAGGATTTCCCTTTAAAAACTGTTCCATCTTCCAACACTAAGTGGAGTGGTTTGTACTTTTGCATATATCGTGTATTGATTGAATTGTCTTTCCTACTCAATTGTCCAAATTTGTGCAAAAGTACTGCTTTTTCTTGTTTTGTGCAACTCTAAGACCCTGAAATCTTACTTAATTTAACCGTTTTTAGTTGAACAGTTATCCATTTGTCAATATATAGGTTGAATGTGTTCAGAAAGAGAACAGAAAGGGTATAAATATGCTTAAAAATACAATTTGAAGTAAGTTTTACTGATGAAAAAGAGCAGCAAGCTTTCGCTAACTGCCCTTTATAACTCGTCCCAATTCGTTAAATCTGTTTGTCAGAATTCAGAAGTGAAATGGAACTTTATATTTTTAAAATCGTTTTGTGCCATTTGAAGTACATATCCTGAATCTGCCAGAAATACATCCCGGCCACTTTTATCTTTAGCCATATACTGAGCTTTTCGTTTCTTGAAGTTATCAAGCTCCACTGCATCAGCGCTTTCAATCCAACAGGCTTTATAGAGTGAAATTGGATCCCAACGGCATTGGGCATTGTATTCATGCAACAATCGGTATTGAATGACTTCAAACTGAAGTTGCCCAACCGTTCCTATGATTTTTCTTCCATTATATTGATTTACAAATAACTGAGCCACACCTTCGTCCATTAGTTGGTTCACACCTTTATCCAACTGCTTTGTTTTCATTGGATCGGCATTTTCAATGTATTTGAACATTTCAGGAGAGAAACTTGGAATGCCTTTAAAATGCAATTCTTCACCACCGGTTAGGGTATCCCCAATTTTGAAGTTGCCTGTATCCGGTAAGCCTACAATGTCACCTGCATAAGCTTCGTCTACAGTTTCCTTTTTCTGGGCCATAAACGCAGTAGGACTCGAGAAACGCATCATCTTTCCGTGACGGACATGTTTGTAGTTTACATTTCGTTCAAATTTACCGGAGCAAATTTTTACAAAAGCAATACAACTGCGATGGTTTGGATCCATGTTGGCATGAATTTTAAAAACAAATCCTGAGAAAGCTTCCTCAAATGGATCTATTTCACGTTCCACGGTGTTTATTGGTCTGGGAGATGGGGCTATTTCAACAAAGCAATCCAGCAATTCCTTTACACCAAAATTATTCAGGGCACTCCCAAAGAATACAGGTGCAAGTTCCCCGGCAAGATATCTCTTAATATCAAATTTCGAATAGACACCGGTAATCAGTTCCATATCTTCACGCAACTTGTTAGCATCATGTACACCGACATAATTCTCAAGTTCCGGATTATTGATATCTGAAAAAGCAACTGATTCGCTGATGGATTGTTTGTTTGGAGTGAAAAGTTCCAGGTTTTCTTTATGTATATTATAAACCCCTTTGAACGAAAACCCCTGGTTGATCGGCCAGCTTAATGGTCGTACGTGGATACCCAGTTCCGATTCCAGTTCGTCTAACAGATCAAAAGGATCTTTTCCTTCCCGGTCCATTTTATTGACGAAAATCATTACAGGTGTTTTGCGCATGCGGCAAACATCCATTAGCTTCCTTGTTTGTGCTTCCACACCCTTTGCCGTATCCACTACAATGATAACGCTGTCCACTGCAGTAAGAGTGCGGTAAGTATCTTCGGCAAAATCCTGGTGACCCGGGGTGTCCAGGATGTTGATTTTATAATTCCGGTATTCAAAACCCATCACGGAAGTTGCAACTGAAATCCCGCGTTGTTTTTCAATTTCCATCCAGTCCGAGGTAGCTGTTTTCTTTATTTTATTCGATTTGACTGCTCCGGCCACATGAATTGCACCCCCAAAAAGCAATAGTTTCTCAGTTAAGGTGGTTTTCCCTGCATCGGGATGACTGATAATGGCAAATGTTCTGCGTCGAAGTATTTCGGATTGTAAGCTCATGATTCAATGTTGATGGGAAATAAATTTGAGGGTGCAAAGGTACGTTTTTTGAAGCAAATACCAAAGTGAAGTGTTTGACTCATTTTATTTAAATGAATTTTGGTAAATCAGTGTAATAAATGGAATTTGATTCAATTTGAGTAATTCGTAATGATTCGTGGCATTCGTATCCGGCAAAATAAAAAGGCCGGCTATTAAGCCGGCCTTAGATGCAAAATTAAAACAAAAATTTATCAGTTTTGATACTCCGTTCAAAATTTTAATCCTAACGTGACAACGATATTATTCGTGTTTGAAGAAACCTTTGCCGGATTTACGGCTATGTCAAGTTTGTTGGAATTGTAAGGATAAAACGATTCATCGAGCATTTTGTTCATATACGCACAGTCAATAAACCAGTTTGCTTCACGATAACCGAACCCGGCTGAAAGGTAATTGGTACTGTTATTCCTGTAAAATTCGGTGTCAGTTCGGATGGTGTATGATTGTACCAGCTTGGCTGCATTCGGGGCAGTTGCATTTGAAGAATGTGCAAAGCCTGCACGAAATGCAAAATTATCGGTTAATCTATATTCACCACCAATTTTAATTGTGTTCACATTTCTCAGCATTTGTGACATCCCTTGATTTTCGTCAATGTAACTTTGTGAGGAACCGTTAGCGTCTTTTAAGCGAATGGCGGTATTATTGTCGTAATCATATTCTACGCTAACCAATCCTTTTGTTCCAACAATATAGGCGGCACTTAAATTGAGTTGCATTGGACCCTGGAGTTGAAATGAATTTGTGCCACCCGGAGTGCCAGTATAACCATTTGTTTTGTTGGTGTAGTCTTCATAGAAAAGCTTAGAATAATAATTGTCCGAAATTGAATAAACAGTTGGAGTATGCACGGATAAACCAAGCCGGATATTATCTGTTATGCTGTAAATTGCACCCACATTCAGGTTAAAACCTGTCCCGGAAGAATAAATACTGTCCCTTAAATTCATCATTCCCCGATTTTCAGAAAATAATTCACTGTAACTGCTAATGCTGGTATAGTTCAATGACCTGAAATTAAGTGTTGTTCCCAGGAAAAACGAATTGTTGAAATTTCCTGCCCAACCAAGGGAGTATTGATCAACATATCCTTTTTCATTGACTAAATACGAAGGAGTCACCGATCCACTGTTTCCTAATGCCGATTTCCATTTACTTACCCCGTCAATAACCGTTTCATTCATTAATTTGCCTTCAAAAGCCAGCACAGATAACCAGGGAATTCTTACATTGTCGAATGGTTCGTAATTACTGGTATAAGTCAAATCATTGGTGGTGAAATTATCGGTTAAATAAGCCATGTAATCAGTCATAGAGGATGCAGCTGACCCGCTTTTAATATTTAACGTCCTGTTGAAATTGGCCAACCGGTTGTATCCGAATGAGAAATTTGAACTTAAAAGTCCACTCGAACCGTTTTCTTTTCTCCAGGTTGGTGTAGCCAACACATAGGAAAAATTATTGAATCCGATTTTATACATGTCATCCATGCTCTTCACTCCATTCCAGGTTGAATTGCCTTTTTGCATCATTACATTTAATGTTCCTGTAAGTTCCGAACTTCGATATATCCCAAGACCGGCAGGATTATCCTTTATAGCGGATGCATCGCCACCCAGTGCTCCAAATGCACCTGCCATACCCATGTAGCGGGCAGTTCCTGTAATGTCGGTCTGGGAGAGTTTTAAAGCGTCAAATTCCGTCTGTGCCTCTATCAACAAACAGTTTAAGATGACTGTCAGCGCAATAATTATTTTTTTCATATCTTATGTTTTAAGTCAATTTTGATAATTTGATAATTTAAAATATCTGAAAATGAAATACTATCGTCTGCCTCCGCCTCCGCCACCTGAACTGCGGGAACCACCGGAACTGCTACCTGAACTACTTCCTGAACTGCTGCTTGGACTGCTGCTTGAACTGCTGCCACTGGAATAAGAACTTGAAGAGCGAGAACTGCTGCTACCGCTATTGTAGTTCGAATTTCCGGAGTTATAGGATGAACTGCTTCTGCTTGGGCTGTAGCTTGAAGATGGGCTACTGCTCCTGGTAGTAGTTGAGTAATTTCTTGAATTACTGGTTGTAGTTGTCGAATAACTATTTCTTGAAGGACTGCTGTTTACATTCGTTTGATTTGAATTCGCTCCGGTGGGACTATTCCGTGTTATTGAGGTCCGGGGAGTTGTATTGATAGTGTACGAAGTTGAAGTCCTGGACCCCGGATTTCTGAGGGAGCTATTTTGATTTGTTCCGCTCCAGTTTCTTAATCCTCCGGTCCTGACTACACCGATTCCGGTTGTATTAGCAGGAATTGACCTGGCCGTTGAGGATCTCGTTAAATTGGTTGAACGCAATCCTGTGCCTGTATTTGCGGCACTTTGTGAACCTGTTTGTGAACGGTTGCTAACAACTGTATAAGGATTTGTTGAATAGTTTCCGCCACCACCAATCATAGTTTGTGATGAATTATTGGCTCCATTTGAGCGTTCTGAAGCGGAACTATTATTTAATTGTCGTCTGCTCGCTTCATCGTGGCTTGGATTCCTGGAGTTTCCCCAGTTGGTATATCCATAACCACCATAGCCACCATAGCCTCCATAGCCTCCATAACCACAGTAACCGCCGTATCCGTAACCTCCGTATCCGTAACCACCGTATCCGTACCCACCATAACCAAATCCACCGTAACCAAATCCATCATATCCAAATCCGCCATATCCAAATCCACCGTATCCTAACCCACCATAAAAATTATTATAGCCCCATGGGGAGTAAAAGTTATTATATCCAAACCCAAAGTTTCCATAACTGTATGGGCTGAAATTATAATTCCACCAGTATGGATTTGTCCAGGTTGGTGTTACATAGGCATATGAACCGTCTACATAAACATTCCAATCCCAATCGTTCAGGAAATAAATGTCATTATATCGTGGATCTCCAATAAAGATTTCATATTTTGGATTGTGAAAACGTCTGATTCGTTCGGCATATTCCAGGTCACTTATTGAGCCTTTAAACCCATTTAAATAATGTCCTTGTTCCAGGTTGTTTTCAGTGCTGTCGTTTGCCTCTCCAACGACATAAACTGTATCATGAGTTGCTTTAGCCTGAGGGTTTTCACGTTCAAGGTATATGATTTCCTTTGCACCGTTTTTGTAATTTGGTTTCTTTTTTGCCTGGTCAGTTGACTGATTTTTCTGGATTACCTGAGCATCACTGGGCTTCAGATATAGATCGTCGACAAATGCTGTTTTCGTTTGACTCATGCCCAGTAAGGGTATAAGTAAAGAAATAATGGTAATTAGTGTGGATCGTTTCATAATAATTTCTCCTATTGTTTAGTCTGTGCGTGATATTTTATTTATTAAATTTCAACAAGAATCGTGCCAATGAGTCCTTGTTTTTCAAGCTTTTTTTATGATTGATACTAACGAATTTCATATTGAACGATATCTCTCAAAAAATACCTACTTTTGTATTCTGTTTGATCATTAGACACATTCTGGATCAAAATGTTTAATTTAAATTCTAACTTTCAGAAAATTAAAATAAATTGTTGTAATTAATCGTTCATTATTAAATACTTATATGAATTACTTTGAAATTAATTTCAGTATCGATCCTTTTGAAGAATACATCTCAGATGTATTAATTGCCGAACTTGGCGAAATTGGATTCGACAGCTTTGTTTCGACAGAAGTGGGTGTAGTTGCCTATGCCCTGGAGACTGCCTTTGATGAGGCTAAATTAAAGACTTTGTTGTCTGATTTCCCTTTCGAAGCTGCTATCGACTACAAAGTTACACAAATAGAATCAAAAAACTGGAATGAAGAATGGGAAAAACACTATTTTGAACCAATAGTCATTGGCAATGAATGTGTTATACATAGTTCTTTTCATAAAAATGTCCCAAAAGCCAAATATGATATCGTTATTGATCCTAAAATGGCATTTGGCACAGGCCATCATGAAACAACAAGCCTGGTAATCGGACGGTTGTTGCAAATGGATTTACAGGATAAGTCTTTGCTTGATATGGGTTGTGGAACTGCTGTGCTCGCTATCCTGGCAGCTATGCGGGGCGCTAAGGATATTGTAGCCATTGATATCGACACCTGGTGTACTGAGAATTCAATTGAAAACATTGCCATGAATAATATCCCTGGAATCGATGTTCAGTTAGGTGGCGCGGAATTGCTTGCCGGATTGCATTTTGACATTGTACTGGCAAATATCAACCGGAACATATTGTTAGCTGATATGGAACAATATGCAGCTTGCTTGTCGAGTGGCGGAGAATTGTATATGAGTGGTTTTTATGTTCAGGATATTCCGTTGATCGAAGCTGAAGCCAACAGGAATGGGTTGACACTCATTGATTATCATGAAAAAAACAATTGGGTGGCAGTGAAAACAGTGAAAAATTAATACATTTACTATTTTTTCATTGACCATTTACTATTTAAAATCACTATCAACCGACTTTTAATTTAAGTCGGTTGATAGTGATTTTTTTTTAGGCGTTTCAAGTTTTATTAATCAGCTAAAGGCATATGCAAAACAACAAATTAACTAACACAATTTCATTTTAATTCTTTCATTCTTTTAGTTGGTACTTGTTCACTGAACCCCCTCTAAACTCTCTGGAAACCCCCTTGGAAGTGCGGCCAAGTGAAGACCAAATCAAGACTAAAAACAAACTAAAGAAGATCTAAAACCAGAAACCAAGTTCAAAACTCTTGTATCATTTTACAGTAAATGACTTTGGTTTATGAATCAATTTCGGTTGGTTCAAGTTTTGCTAATGAGACTTTTTGACATTGAGTCTCCTTTTACACAGGATCTTCTATTTGTGTGAGATAAAAATGAAAAAATGCAAACTCACGAACACGTTAAGTTTCACAAAGAATTCATTCAATCAAAATCTTTACTTATATGGCATATACGTCTAATCTGTTCTTTCATGTCAGGTAAGTCTTGTTTCAATATATATCCCCGAGAACCGGATTCTAAATCAACAAGTGTGAAAGATGTAAGTTAATCTGAAAATTATGTAAGATTTAAGCTCTCTGAGACATCTATCTTTGTCACATATTAATACGAAATTTATAGTGTTCACTTCATAGTTACAGATTTTCTTATTATTAACTTCTAAAATTAATCAGTATGTCACTCTTATCCGTTTTACTCGTAATTATCATTGTAGGTGTTCTTCTTTGGGTCGTGAATACCTATATCCCAATGGATCATAAGATTAAAAACATTTTAAATATTGTTACCGTGGTTATTGTAATCATCTGGCTACTTAAAGTGTTTGGCCTTTTTAGTTACCTTACAAATATACATGTATAGAACTGCAATCAATTGTATTTTAACATGATTAAATCTTGTTGATAGGTACTCTTTGGTTTACTGATACTACATTTTCAGTTTAACTTAATTAATTATCAGTATCATCTTTCAATTGAAAGATGATACTGATTTGTTTTGTAACTATTATTTAAACTGGGTTAGGAAAGTAATCCTATTATACTATTTATGTGAAATTTGACGAATATTGTAATTATTACAACTTTATTAATTTTGAATTGTTTGTATATATAAACAATATAAATTTAATGAAAGATGAAGAAAATAATACTTAATTCACTATTTTTTCTGGCAGTGGCATCTTCTGTTTTTTCAAGAAATGAATCAACTGCACCAATACAAGAAGAAAATAAACCAATTATTTCGCCGGAATCTATCGTAACTATTCCTGAAAAGGAAGATGTACTTCCATCAACAAGTGCAAACACCATTGCTCCAATAAGCCATTGGTCGTTGGGAATTAAAGGAGGAGTCAATTATTTCCGGTTAGCAGCTTCCACGCTGAATCGTTCTTATCAGTATCATTTACTGGTTGGAGGAACTTTGGAGTATACTATTAACCCACTAGTAGGTGTGGGATTAGAGTACACTCATAATCCTTTTGGTTGTACCACACCTACAATCGTAATAACAGGAGGTACAAAAGATGCAATTTTATATGGTTCGATTAATCTATCTAATTTATTAATCCCAAACAGAACCGGGAAAAGCAAATTTAATGTGTATGGTGATGGAGGTGTCGGAACTGCATTCTATAATTTTTCATTAAATCAGGGCAGTACTCAAACCGATCTAAGTTCCATGGCAATATTGGGATTAAAGGTGGAATATTCTATCAGTAAATCCCTATCCCTGGGTTTGGAAGGTCAGTATCGCTATTACAACTGGAAACTGGAACAGGTAAATACGATTTATAATACGGAGGCAGCAACTGCAACAATAGGGTTACGCTATAAGATCAATGCTGCAGGAAAGAAACAACATGTAAGGAATATCAGTATTTCGGATTACTATCCCAAACCTGTACCTGTCATTACCGAAAAGATTGTAAAAGAAAATACAGATGAGACTTTGAATCGTTTGAATGCATTGGAGGCTGAAAATGCAGCATTGAATTCAAAGCTCAATAAAATTAATGAGAATATTCAGTCACTTACTAACAAAGAAAATCCTTTTGTAGATGCATCTTTCCAAAATATAGAATTTGAATTCGGCTCAGATAAACTGGATGTAAGTGCTTATAAAATACTGGATCAAATTGCAGATATTCTAATTCATAATTCTGCATCAGTGAAACTTAATGTTGCAGGCTATACCGATTATATTGGCTCTGCAGAATTTAACAGGATTTTATCCGTTAAAAGAGCCAATGCGGTAAAGGATTATTTAGTGGCTAAGAATGTTCCTACAACCAAAATTTCTATCTTCGGATACGGTAAGGATAATCCGATTGCCCCAAATATTTCAGTCGTAGGCCGTCAAAAAAACAGAAGGGTAGAATTCCAGTTTGCAAAATAAACGTGCACAATTTACTTTAACTGCAAATACTATATAAGTATTCAGTAATTATTTAACACCAAAAATCGTAAAAGAGCATTGTCCTTCGTTTGAAAGACAGTGCTCTTTTTTGTTGCAAATTAATTGTATATCAAATAAATATCGCTTGTTTTTAATGTAATATAATTTGTAAATCAATAAAATCAATTTGTTTTATGTGTGAATGATGTAACTAATTGGGAAAATTATGTAAGTTATAACATTGTAATTGTTCTCACCTTTGCAAAGTGAAAAATCATTCACAAATAAACATGAATTTATGAAAAATAAAAATTTACTTTTAATGGCATTTTTTGTTGCCGCACAAATTATAACTGCTCAAACAGCAGATATAAAGTTAGGAGTCGAAGTTGGTATTATAAAAAATGAATACAATGGAGATTATGGAAATGGAATCTTTAATTTTAAACAACAAATGTATCCTTCATTGGGAGTGGCAATAGGGTATTATTTAAATCCATCATTTAATGTAGGTTTGCGTAGTGCATTTGGTGATTATGGATACCGCGAAAACAATGTAAATTATTTCAGAGGAAGAAAGACTGATGTGTCGTTGTATACTCAATATAAATTTAATAATGGGTATATCCTGAAAGAAAGTTCACGATTAACTCCGTTTCTAACCATTGGACTTGGAATTGCAGCTTATGGTATTAATTCGGATCTTGATAAATCCGGATCAAATCCAAGCCTTTATCCGACTATTGTCACTAAAGGAGTAGATTTTATACTTCCGGTCGGGGCTGGATTAAAATATCAGATTACTGAAAGGGTTGCTGTTCAGTATCAATATCTTTATAATTTCACCAGTAGTGATATCCGCGATGAAAACAGAGGACCTAATTTCTTTGGATCAACAAGTCATCCATCAAGTAAATCGGGGAATGATGCATTTGGTCAACATGTATTCAGTGTTGTTTTCAATATTGGTAAACACACGGATACAGACAAAGATGGTGTTGGCGACAGATATGATAAATGTCCGAATACCCCAAGAAATGTAAAAGTTGATATGGATGGTTGTCCGATAGATAGTGATAAAGATGGCGTAGCTGATTATTTGGATCAATGCCTGGATACTCCTGCCGGGGTTTTGGTTGACACAAAAGGATGTCCTGTCGATGCTGATTTAGATGGTGTCCCTGATTATCTTGACAAATGTGCCAATACTCCTTCCGGAATTAAAGTAGATGCTACCGGTTGTCCAATTGATACCGATGGTGATGGTATAGCCGATTATCTTGATAAATGTCCGGATACTCCAAAAGATGTAAAAGTAGATGTTAATGGTTGTGCAATTGATACTGATGGAGACGGAATACCTGATTATCTTGATAAATGTCCTGATGTAGCCGGTATTGCAGCTAATAATGGTTGTCCTGAAGTCTTAACCACTGTATTTCAAAACATAGAATTTGAATTTGCTTCGGATAAACTTACCCGGGAATCGTATCCAACTCTGGATCAGATAGCCATTACGTTGAATAATAATTCATCTACAGTTAAAATAAATATAGCCGGATATACCGATTATATCGGTACAGATGAATACAACCTGAAATTATCCGTGAAAAGGGCTAATTCAGTAAAGGTTTATTTATTATCTAAAAAAGTTCCAGGTTCGAGAATTGTAATCACCGGATATGGAGAAGAAAACCCAATTGCTCCAAATGAAAGCGTTGAAGGTCGTCAAAAAAACCGCAGGGTAGAATTCCAGATTACTAAATAAATAGATTCATTTTGAAAAATTATTTAGATTAAAATAGAGTATAAATAATTATTCGCGAAATATTATAAAAGCGTTGTTCTTCAAAAGAGAGCAATGCTTTTTTTTGATTTTATCCTGTAGAACAGTAACTTGTGTACTGATATTGTTTCTTTATTTATAAATTAACTTACTAAATCAATAAGTACTAATTCGTAAAGTGTGTGAATGATGTAAGGATTATGCTTAATTATGTAACATATTATTTTGCAAAAGTTCACAATTTTGCACTGTGAAAATTCATTCACAATTAAATTCAATAAAATGAAAAATAAAAATTTACTGTTAATGGCATTTTTCATTGCCACTCAATTTGCAAGTGCACAAACTGAAGACGTTAAGTTGGCTGTCGATTTACGAGTTATTAAAAATGAGTACAATGGTGATTATGGAAATGCATTCTTTGATTTCACAAAGCAAATGTATCCGGCCGGTGGTTTAGCAATTGGTTATTATTTAAATCCTTCTTTTAACTTAGGATTACAAACTAGTTTTGGGAGTTATGGTTATCATGAAAGTAATTTAAACTATTTCAGAGGAAGAAAATTAGATATGTCCCTGTATACACAATACAAATTTAATAACGGGTATATTCTTAAAAAGGATTCCAGGTTTTATCCATTTATTTCTGTAGGTCTTGGATTTGCCACGTATGGTGTAAATTCCAGCATTGATAAATCTAATTCTAATCTTACTCTGGATCCAACGATAATCGTAAAAGGAGTAGATGTGATACTTCCTGTTGGAGCGGGACTGAAATACCAATTTTCCGATCGGTTTGCAATTCAGTATCAATATCTGTATAATTTCACGAGCAGTGATGTACATGATCAAAACAAAAGTGGGGGAGTTGTCAATCATTTCTTTGGAACTTCTGCTCATCCTGCATATAAACCAGGTAACGATGCTTATGGCCAACAAATATTTAGTTTGATATTTACAATTGGTAAACTTAAGGATCTGGATAAAGATGGCATCGCAGATAAATATGATAAATGTCTGGGAACTCCATTAAATGTAAAAGTAGATGAAAATGGTTGCCCGATAGATACCGATGGTGATGGTGTTGCCGATTATCTTGATAAGTGGCCCAATACTCCGACAGGAGTTTTAGTAGATCTTTCAGGATGCCCGTTAGATACTGATGGTGATGGTATTGCTGATTACCTTGATAAATGTAACAATACACCTTCAGGGGTAAAAGTGGATGATGCAGGTTGTGCAATCGATACTGATGGAGATGGTGTTGCTGATTATCTGGATAAATGTCCGAATACTCCTTCCGGTGTACAGGTAGATGCAAATGGATGTACACTTGATTCTGATGGTGATGGTGTGGTTGATAGTCTCGACAAATGTCCAAATAGTCGTAAAGGAGCAATTGTAGATGCAAATGGTTGTGAAAAAGACACTGATGGTGATGGTGTAGTTGATTATCTTGATAAATGTCCGGGAACACCAGCTAAAGCTTATGGTAAAGTAGATGTAAATGGTTGTCCGCTTGATTCGGATGGTGATGGAATAGCTGATTATCAAGATAATTGTCCAACTATTGCGGGAAATGCTTCTAACAATGGATGTCCGGAAGTGAAAAAAGAAGTGAAAGCGCTATTCAAGAAGGCATTGCAAGGAATTCGTTTCGAAACGGGTAAGGCAAATATTAAACCGGCTTCATTTAATTTACTAAATGAAATAGCAAATAGCCTGATTCTTAATCCAACTTATCTGATCGAAGTTCAGGGTCATACCGATAATGTAGGAAATGATGACTATAACCTGAGACTTTCAATTGAAAGAGCTGCTTCAGTCAGAAGTTATTTAATTTCTAAAGGTGTAAGTGAAACTAAAATTACTTCCCAGGGATATGGTGAATCCAAACCAGTAGCAAGTAATAATACTTCAACAGGTAAAACAATAAACAGGCGAGTTGAATTTGTTGTTACTTTTGAAAAGTAAATAACAACTCGATTTGAAAAAACAATTCCAAATAATGAAAAGAAGTTGCCTGAGTGCCGGGCAACTTCTTTTTTGATAAATTATATAGAGTCAGGTAATTCCAACTAACACTGTTTTTTTTTGATTATAAACACATTTAACCCGATTTGTTCAAGAATTTGAAATATGTATAAAATGTTACTTATATTACTACTATTCAATAGATAAATAATTAATATTTAGTAAAGTTAAATTTTTTATGTGTGAATAATGTAACTCTTTTACAAAATTATGTAAGTAATAACATACTTAAAGTTCTCACCTTTGCTACGTGAAAATAACTTCACAATAAAATTAAATTGTATGAAAATGAAAAAACTATTAACGACACTGGCAATCATATCAGTTGCATTGTTTGCAGGGTGCAAGAATGATGATTATGTAGCTATAAATGGTGGACCCTGTCCGGTTGTGATATCCACTACTCCGGTAAGTGGCGCTACATTAGTTGGCCGAAGTAAAGTTGCCTCAATAATTGCAAGCGAAGAAGCAGCACGGACAACTATTGTTACAGCTACCTTTAATAAAAAGATGGATCCGAAGACTATCAACGAATCTTCTTTCAAAGTGAACAGCACGGTGCCAATTACCGGTGTTGTTACTTACACAGACTCTACGGCTACTTTTACTGCTTCCAGTAAATTCGCTGACAACACAACCTTTACTGCACGGATTACTACAGCAGCAAAAGATTTAATCGGTAATGCCTTGCAAGCCGATTATGTATGGACTTTTAGTACAGGTGCTACTATTTTACCGGTAGTCATTGCAACAAGCCCATTGATGAATGCTAATGGTGTTGCTCTTGACAAAGTAGTTACTGCAACATTTAGTATGCCTATGGACCCGGCAACTATCCTATCTTCGTTTACACTGAAACAAGGTGCAAATACTGTTGGTGGTATCGTTTCAACTGTTGGTTCAGTTGCATCCTTTACACCTACAATTGCACTTACCCCGGCTACAGTGTATACTGCGAAAATGACTATCGCAGCTAAGAATATGGATGGCAGTGCTATTGCTAAAGATACTACCTGGACATTTACCACATTAAATGTTTACACCTTAAATGTTACAGCTAATAACGGAACAGTAACAAAAAATCCAAATTTAGTTTCTTATAACAGTGGTGTAAATGTAGTTCTTACAGCTTCTCCACTTCCGGGTTACACATTCTCTTCATGGAGCGGTGATGCAACAGGTATCACAAATCCATTGACAGTTACCATGAATAGTAGTAAGATTATTACTGCAAACTTTACACTGAACTCAGGTAACTTTACTTTAAACGTTACTGCAATCAATGGTTCTGTTACCAGATTTCCAAACCAATTGACCTATCCAACCGGAACAAACGTAATCCTGACACCAATTCCAAATGCAGGATATATATTTGATTCATGGAGTGTAGATGCATCAGGTTCATTAAGCCCGGTAACGATTAACATGAATGGAAATAAAAATGTTACTGCAAACTTTATTGGTGGTGCCGGATCAGGTCCTGGAATAATTGATCTTGGAGGAGCAGCAGACTTTACCATTCTTTCCAAATCAGAAATTACAAATACAGGTGTAACCAGTATTACAGGTAATATCGGAGTAAGCCCTTCGGCTGCAACCTTTATAACCGGATTTGGATTAATCATGGATACAAATAATCAGTCTTCACATACACCGATTGTATCCGGAAAAGTATATGCCTCTGATTATGCAGTTCCAACCCCTGCCAAATTGACAACGGCAGTAAATGATATGCAATCTGCCTTCACAGTGGCAAATGGCTTGACAACTACAGTGATTGTTGGACTGGGTGCAGGTGATATTAGTGGCATGACATTGGCTCCGGGTCTTTATAAATGGAGTACAGGCTTATTAATTACAAATGCAGGTGTAACCCTTAGCGGTGGACCAAACGATACCTGGGTATTCCAGATTGCACAAGGTATGACAGTGGCTAATACAGCTATCATTCATTTAACCGGAGGTGCACAGGCAAAAAATATATTCTGGATTACCGGCACAGATGCAGTAATTGGATCAACAGTTGATTTTAGTGGAAACATATTAAGTAAGACACTTATTTCACTGAACACCGGTTCAAAAGTTACCGGACGGTTATTAGCCCAGACCGCAGTTACATTAAATGCTGCTACCGTAGTATTACCATAAATTTTAACTGTAATCCAATAAACAGGATTCATAAATAATAATAATTCATCAGTATATGAAAACTAAAAATAATATCACAAAGGAATCGCGCTTGGCGCGGTTCCCTTATGCCCGGAGCATAAAAAGCCTTATTCTTTGTGCAGTTGTTATGATCGGATTTCAAACTCCTATCCAGGCGCAGGATTCAATTCAGTACACAAAACCTTCGTGGTACTTTGGGGTGGCAGCCGGCGGAAATATCAATTTCTACCGTGGTTCAACTCAAAAGATGGATGCTGAACTGACTGTTCCTACTACTTTTCATGATGGTAGTGGCGTTGGACTTTTTGTAGCTCCTTTAATTGAATACCGTCCGGCTAATTCCCGATGGGGAATTATGTTGCAAGCCGGTTACGATAACCGTAGTGGTAAATTTAATCAGGTGACTACCCCTTGTAATTGCCCGGCTGATTTAATTACCGACTTAAGCTATATCACTGTTGAACCAAGCTTGCGTTTTGCCCCATTCAAATCGAATTTCTATTTGTATGCAGGTCCACGTTTTGCCTTCAACATGTCTAAAGGATACACGTACAAACTTGGTATTAATCCGGCATTCCCGAATCAAACACCAACTGCAGATGTAAAGGGTGATTTTAGTGATGTCAACAGCAGCCTGATTTCCATGCAAATTGGTGCAGGTTATGATATCCACCTGACTAAGGAATCTAAAAAGACACAATTGGTATTATCCCCTTTTGTTTCGTTCCATCCTTATTTTGGACAGGATCCACGGTCTATCGAAACATGGAACATTACAACCGTTCGTGTTGGAGCTGCCTTGAAACTTGGAACAGGACATAGAATCCAGCAACCTGTTAAAACAGATGCTTTTGTCCCTGCTGCAGTAGTTGTAGCTGAACCTGAAGTGAAATTCTATGTGGATGCCCCTAAAAATATACCTGCTGTTACAAACGTAAGGGAAATATTCCCATTAAGCAATTATGTATATTTCGATTTAGGATCTACCAAAATCTCAAGCCGGTATGTGTTGCTTAAGAAAAGCCAGGTTAATGACTTTAGGCAGGATCAGGTAGAATTAACTACTCCTGAAAATTTCTCCGGACGTTCAAACCGTCAAATGACTGTATATTATAATGTGTTGAACATTGTGGGTGACCGTATGGCTAAAAACCCGAATACTACCATCCGAATGATCGGTTCTTCGGAACAAGGTGCTAAAGATGGCCGTGCAATGGCTGAATCAACAAAAAGTTATTTGGTTGATGTGTTCGGAATTAATCCGGCCAGAATTACTGTCGAAGGCCGTGTGAAACCGGTTATTGCTTCTGTGCAACAAGGTGGTACTGTCGACCTGGTAATGCTTCAGGAAGGTGACCGCAGGGTAACCATTGAAAGTAATTCGCCTGAATTGTTGACTGAATTTTACAGTGGAACCAATGCCATGAGACCCGTAGAAATAGTTACAGGACAAGTTGCTCCACTCGACAGTTATGTATTTATCAATGCTGATGGTGGAACTGATGCGTATACTTCATGGTCATTGGAATTTAAAGATGATCAGGGAGCTGTACAAAACTTCGGTCCTTATACAAAGGACAGAATAAGTATCCCGGGTAATGCCGTTTTAGGAAATCGTGCTGAAGGTGATTATCAGGTAACTTTAATTGGTCAAACCAAAAGTGGCAAGACACTGAAGAAAGAAACTAAAGCACATTTGGTTAACTGGGCTCCATCTACAGTAAATGAAGCAATGCGATTCAGTGTGATTTATGAATTCAACCGTTCGAAGACCATCAAATTGTACGAAAAGTATATCAATGATGTTGTCGTTCCAAAGATTCCTAAAAACGGAACCGTTGAAATCCATGGTCATGCCGATATCACCGGTAGTGATGCTTACAATATGAATTTATCATTAGCCCGTGCCAATGACGTGAAATCAATCATTCAAAATCGCCTGAATAAATTAGGCCGTCATGATGTGAAATTTGTAGTCAACGGATATGGTGAAGATGCTTCGAAAGCACCTTTCGATAACAAATATCCTGAACAACGTTATTATAACCGTACGGTTATTATTGATATTAACCCGACTAAATAAAAGTCACTATTTGTTTGCGTTTTTTCTGATAAGACAGAGGCCATTTTGGTCTCTGTCTTTATTTTTTTGTGGTTGGATATCCTGTTTCAACACTTTATGACGGGTATGGTAAGAATTCCAAACAGAATGTTTTGCATGGCAAAACATGATTGTAGTTTTTGTTCTGAAATGCAAGGATTTATAAATGCTGGCAAGAGTTTGAAAGTTTATTGATTACTTTTAACAGCCTATTTTAAATAAATAAGCGAATTCATTTTTCCATTTGTCAACCATAAGTTCGTTACGATGTCGTCATGATGTTGCTGATAATCCATATATAATCCAATAATAATCCATATATGATCCAACTATAATCCATATTTATATAGAGTTGGATTATAGTTGGATTATTATTGGTTTACAATTTAGTTATTTATTTGATATGATTAATATCATGACGACATCATGATATCATCTTCTCGTTCTGTGTTCCGTGTTCCGTGTTTGAAGAGTTTGAAAGGTTTGAAGAGTTTGAAAGGTTTGAAGAGTCTCGATAAACCGGGATCTACACTTTATTTCGATTGGAAGGGTTGGAGATAAAGCAGATTCATATGTTTTGATATGAGTACTTCCGGGATTGAAGTTGTTAAAAACATGTGAATCATAGAACTATTTCAAAAAGTTATGTAACTTTTATATGAATGTTCCCATCTACTTTTGTCTCAATGTGAAAATTCATTCACAAGGTAAAAAAAAGATAAAATGAACACACGTTTACTTATTTTGTTATCAGCTTTTTTGCTGGTATGGTTGCCAAAAGCAAGTTTTGCACAGGCACCTGATTTAGGGGTGACCTCAAGCTTTGCATTGTTTACGGCAGTAGGTTCTTTCGACAATACCGGAGCCACCGTTATCACAGGTGATGCCGGTACGAATGTAGGTGCTTTCACTGGATTTCCTATTCCCGGAACAATTAATGGTACCACCCATGTGGTGGATCCGGTATCGGTACAGGCAGCTATTGATGTAGATGCAGCTTATAGCTATTTGTTTAATAAGACTTGTGGTCCGGTACTGGGAACTACCTTAGGAAACAATCAGGTATTGAATCCAAATGTGTATTGCCTTGGGGGAGCCTCTTCATTAAACGGGGATTTAATCCTGGATGGGCAGGGTAATCCAAATGCAATTTTTATCTTTAAGATTGATGGTGCATTATCTACCAGTACCTTTGCAAATGTGATCCTGATTAATTCAGCATCCATGTGTAACGTTTACTGGCAAATAAACGGTAAATTCGAACTGGGTGAAAATTCAGTATTCAGAGGTACTGTTATTGCCAATGGAGATATTTCTTTACTGGAAGGTGCTGCCCTTTATGGCAGGGGTTTATCGCGTGAAGGAGCCATTTCGTTGCATAACAACATTGTGAATGCTGCCATGCAACCCAATGTATCTACCATTACAGCCGGTGGAGCAACAACAATATGCGGAGGTGGCAGTGTTGTACTTTCAGGGAATGCCAACGGTGTCTGGAACAACGGATCAACGAATGCTTCGATCACAGTAACTGCAAGTGGTGATTATTATGTAACCAATTCGAATGCATGCGGTAGTGCAACATCAAATCATATCAGTGTACAAATTAGTCCGGCAGTTGTTGCATCAGTTATTACTGCCAACAAAGCTACCACCTTTTGTGAAGGCGGTATCGTTATTCTTTCAGGAAATGTAGGCGGTACCTGGAGCAATGGAGCAACAACTGCTTCAACAACCGTAACAACGAGTGGCGATTATTTTGTAACCAATACCAATGCCTGTGGAACCCTTACTTCAAATCATATTGCTGTAACAGTGAATCCAAAACCAACTGCATCAATTATTTCAGCAGGAGGAGCTTCCACAACAATTTGTAATGGACAAAATGTTACCCTTTCGGGAAATACAGGCGGAACCTGGAGCAACGGAGCAACAACTGCAACAATCACAGTATCGGCAGCAGGTAATTATTATGTTACAAACACAAATGCATGTGCCAGTGTCACTTCAAATCATATTGTTGTAACAGTCAATGCACCGGTTGTTGCTTCTGTCCTTTCAGCAGGAAGTGCTACTACTTTTTGTGCCGGCGGAAATGTAATCCTATCGGGAAATGTAGGTGGAACCTGGAGTAATAATGCTACAACAGCAACCATTACTGTCTCAGCCAGTGGCGATTATTATGTAACCAATACCAATGCCTGCGGTACTGTCACTTCAAATCATATTGTGGTAACTGTTAATCCACTTCCAGTGGCTTCTGCCATTACAGCCGGAGGTTCCACAACATTCTGTACAGGTGAATCTGTTACCCTTTCTGGAAATATAGGCGGAGTTTGGAGCAATAATGCTACAACTCCTACTATCATTGTATCAACAGCCGGTGACTATTATGTTACCAATACAACAAGCTGTGGTACCATTACATCAAATCACATTGTAGTTACAACGAACCCACAATTGTCTGCAGCGATAATTTCTGCTGAAAGTGCAACAACATTTTGTGCCGGTGGAAGTGTTATCTTATCCGGAAACGATGGTGGTACCTGGAATACCGGAGCAACTACTGCATCAATTACTGTGAATGCTGAAGGTGATTTTTTTGTAACAAAAACAAATGCTTGTGGGACAGTGATTTCAAACCATCTTGGAGTAACCGTTTACTCACTTCCAACTGCAACAACAGGTCGTAATACTTCAATTTGTTCAGGAAATAACGTGACTTTAGGAGCTTCGGCTGTAGCAGGCCATACTTACCTGTGGACACCTTCTACCGGATTAAGCTCATCAACTATTTCAAATCCAATTGCTAATCCAACAGTAACGACTACCTATACCTTAACAGAAACAATTTCAGCAACAGGATGTGATGCTTCACATTCAGTTACTGTTACAATCAGTGCGGCACCAAGTGTTTCAACTTCGTCCTGTGTTGGAGGCTCTGTAAGTTTATCAGCCACTGCAACAGGAACTGATGTAACCTACCAATGGAGAAATGGAAATTTAAACCTGACTGATGGTGGAAATATCTCAGGAGCTACTTCTGCCACCCTGACTATTAGTCCCGTTGGTTTGACAGATGCTTCAGCGAACTATAATGTTGTTGTTACAGGAGCTTGTTCAGCCAGTGTAACTCCACTAAGCATTGCACTATTAGTATTCAATGCCCCGGTGATTGTTACTGAACCTGTCAGCCAGGCACCATGCGAAGGTACTGCTGTTACTTATACAGTTGCAGCAAATGGAATTGGCCTTGTTTATCAATGGAGAAAAGGCACTGTAAACTTAGTTAACGGAGGAAATATCTCAGGAGCAAATTCTGCAACCCTGACTATAAATCCTGTAACTGCATTCGATGTGGCAACTGACTACAACGTTGTTATCACAGGAACCTGTTCGAACGTGGCTGTAACGTCAGCAAATGCTTCACTAGCATTATGCGTTGCAACTCCTTTTGCCCAGGTTCAGGCTTCCATGTCAAATCAGGCAGTAAGTATTTATCCAAATCCTTCTACCAATTTAATCAATATAGATATTGTAGATGCTTCGCAGGTTAAAAATGCAGAGTTGAAATTGTATGATGGGACAGGTGCAGTGATTATCAATACACCTTTGACAAACAAAACAACTTCGATTAAAACAAATAATTTCCCTTCAGGAATTTATTTATACAAGGTGATTGAAAAGGATCAAACTATCCAATCGGGTAAGCTGATTTTTCAACAATAAGATTCTTTAAAATAAGGCCCACTGCATTTGTGTAGTGGGCTTTTTTGTGACTAGTTGGTTAATTGGTTAATTGGTTAATTGGTTAATTGGTTAATTGGTTGATTCGTTGATTGGTTGATTGGTTAATTGGTTTAGAGTTCATAGTTGATTGTAAATGATAAATGTAAAAATGGTAAATGATTAAAGTGTGAATCATATAACTTTTTACCAAAGTTTTGTAATAATTCAAAGCGTAAATATCTCCATCTTTGCAGATTGAATCATCTTTCGAAATAGTATTTTTAATGAATCATAAGCATAAACTCATAAAAGCAGGATCTATCGTTGTCGGGATAATATTCCTGCTGGTTATTCTAAACATGGTGTTTATTTCTCCTGTCACTAAATATTTGATTGAGAAATATGATGAACAAATTACCGGACGTAAAATAACAATGGACTGGGTAACTGTAAACCCTTTGACAGGCTATGTGCATATTGGTAACCTGAAAATACATGAATTCAGGAGTGATAGCCTGTTCATTTCAGCAAAAAGTTTGAATGTAACTGTTTCACTCCATAAATTACTTTCCAACAACCTTGAGTTCACAAGTGTAGAATTAAACCAACCGGTTATAATGGTTGATGAAAACAGGAAAGTTTTTAATTTTAATGATATCATTCTCAAATTCACTCCTAAAAAAAAGAATGCTCACCCGTCAAAACTTCATGTGAATATACTCGGAATTAAAATAACCGATGGGATCATTCATTATCACGAAAGAACAGTTCCTGTAAACTATTTCATCAAAAATCTAAACATAGACTCTCCGGGTAAACGTTTTGATTCCGATTCCATTAATGTAAAGTATTCCTTCGTTTCAGGCACCCGCCCGGGTACTATGAAAGGAATCTTTGCCATGAATGTAAAAAACCTGAATTACAAGTTGGATGTTATAGTACATACCTTCGATTTAAAAGTCCTGGAACCTTACATCAAGGATTTAAAGAACTATGGAAGTTTTTCGGCAAACCTGGAAGCTAACCTGAAAGCTAAAGGAAATTTTAAGGATGCCAAGGATGTTACCATTTCGGGCATGCTGGCCATTAATGAATTCCATTTTGGAAAGAGTCCTCACGTGGATTATGGTTCCTTCGATAAATTGCAATTAGCCATATTTCAACTGAGCCCAAAAAACAATAAATATCTCTTCGATTCAGCATCCATTACGCATCCCTGTTTTGTCTACGAGCGTTATGATCATTTTGATAACATCCTGCAAATGTTTGGAAAGTTCAATGGGAATCACCTTGTGTCCCACGCCAATACAGGTAATTTCAATCTGTTGATAACCATAGGAAATTACATAGCCTTGTTGTCGAAGAATTTCTTTCACAGTGATTATAAAATTAACCGGCTGGCAGTGTATCATGGTGATTTCACTTACAATGATTATACACTAAGCGAGAAGTTTGCCATTCAGGTTAAACCTGTTTCTGTAATATCTGACTCTATTGATAAACACCGTAACCGGGTATCCGTTAATTTCAAGGCAGGTATTAAGCCTTCGGGTTCTGTTCTTATATCCTTGAGCATAAACCCAAAGGATAGTGGAGATTTTGACCTGAGTTATCATCTTCAACATTTACCGGCAACCCTGATAAATCCTTATCTGATAACTTATACTTCTTACCCGCTGGATCGGGGAATCATTGAATTGAATGGTGCCTGGAAAGTCAGGAACGGTATTATTAAAAGCAGGAATCATCTTGAAATTATTGATCCCCGGTTAGGGGAACGGATTCATAATAGCGATACCAAATGGCTTCCGGCAGGGCTCGTCATGTCCATTATCCGTGATCGGGGAAATGTGATTGATTACCAGATTCCAATTACCGGAAACCTGAAAAGACCAGCTTTTCATTTAAAAGATGTCCTGGTCAATGCCCTTGAAAATATTGTTGTCAAGCCGGCTACAACACCATACCGGTTTTATGTAAAGAAGGTTGAAGCCGATATTGAGAAATCACTTTTTATGAAATGGGAAATGCACCAGAGTGCTCTGAACAGCAAACAGATAAAGTTTGTAGATAGATTAGCAAAATTTCTATCCAAGAACCCGGAAGCATCCATAATGGTTCACCAAAAGCTCTACACCACAAAGGAGAAAGAATATTGTGTTTTGTTTGAAGCTAAAAAAAGGTATTATATGATAGCCCATCATAAAAATAGCCTGAACTTTGATAAAAATGATTCATCCAAGGTAGATGAAATGTCTATCCGGAATAAGTCGTTTACAAAGTATTTGGATAAACAGACCAAAGGTAAACTCCTCTTTACGGTACAGGATAAAAGTGTTGTGCTTCTTGGAACTAAAATGATAAACCACAAACTGACTCACCTGAACAATGAGCGTGAACATAGATTTATGGAAAACTTCAGCAAAAAAGGGGTAGAAAAGCAGATCAAATTTACAGCATCCGAAACCGTGATACCTTTCAATGGATATTCCTTTTATAAAATAACATATAAAGGTGAATACCCGGCATCTTTACTTAAAGCCTACCGGAAAATGAATGAACTGAATAATGATGATCCTCGTAAGGAATATATTAAGAAAAGAAATAATAATACGAATTGAAGAGGAATTTCACGAATTTAGTTTTCCTAATTTATAATCAATTTATTCATTCACTCGATATTTAATAATAAACTCATAACAAATTTAAATTAACCGTTTTCTCAATATCCTATAATTTCAAACTACCTTTATCCCTTTCCCACAACATTTTTTCACCTCATAAATACATAATTTCTTCATTACATCAAAACGTGTGAATAATGTAACTTTTACCCAAAGTTGTGTAATGTTTTACGGTATGAAGTCCTCTACCTTTGTCCCGATGTGAAAATACTCTCACATTGTAAAACAAATCATAATGAAAACAAAATTACTTATTTCATTAACAACAATTTGCCTGTTTTTAATGCCAAATGCCAATTTCGGACAGACCATTAATTTAGGAACTGCTGCAGATTTTGTTCTTTTTTCGACGAATGGTTCGGTGAGCAACACCGGCAAATCGAATCTGACCGGTAATGTGGGTACGAACGTAGGTTCCAGTACTGCTTTTGGAAATGTGAACGGAGTGATGCACGACCAGGATGGTGTGACAGCACAAGCCGCTGCCGATTTGTTGACAGCTTATAATCAATTAAATACTGTTACTCCAACATTCTTTCCGGCTTCAGTACTTGGGAATGGTACAACTTTAATACCAGGGGTATACAAAATTACAGGAGCTTCCTCCTTAAACCTGGGACTTACCCTGGATGCCCAGGGTGATCCGAATGCTCAATTTATCTTTCAATTAAACGGATCGTTTTCCACAAGTGCTGAATCGAAAGTTCACCTGATCAACGGTGCCTTGGCCTGTAATGTGTTCTGGAAAGTTGAAGGATTGGTAAGCATGTCTCCAGGTACTTCCTTTAAGGGAACCCTGATTGCAAACAACGCTGCAATTAATATGTCTGTACGCGACACAATCGAAGGAAGGGCACTTTCAACAACGGGGGCTCTTACCTTGAATGGTATTCTTGCCTACACACCAATCGGCTGTGCAAGTGTTGTACTTACAGGACCAACTGCACCAAATGCCGGATCGACAAGATGTTATGGTTTATTTTCAGCTAACGGAACTGTAACCAATGCCGGTACCACCAATGTATTGGGTGATGTAGGTTCCAATTTAGGATTAACATCCGGTTTCAATTCCTTATTAGTCTCAGGAACGATTCATACAAATCCTGATAATTTTACCATTCAATGTGCTGCCGATGTGCTAACTATGAATGATTACCTGAATGTATTGCCTGCAGATATACAATTACTGTATCCAGCACAATTTGGACAGAACCTGATACTGACACCTCATACGTATAAGCTAATGGCAGCAACAGTCCTGACAGATACCCTTTACCTGAATGCACAGGGGAATACAAATGCCGTATTTGTCATTAAAATATCAGGAGCCCTATCTACAAGTACCTATTCAAAAGTATTGTTGATAAATGGTGCCCAGGCAAAAAATGTGTATTGGAAAATAGACGGTCCGGTAAATATAAGTGACTTTTCACAATTTAAAGGTACTATCGTTGCCAACAATGGCGCTATCAGCTTAAGCAATGGAGTAAGCCTTGAAGGAAGGGCTTTTACAACATCAGGAGCTGTACTGACTACTTCGATTACTACTACCATGGCACCTGATTGCAGTACCACAGTTACAGCTGTTGATGCAATCGATAGTCAGATTACAACAGACATTCTTACTGTTTCACCAAATCCTTTCAAAGCATCAGCTACTATTACTTTGAATAATCCATCGAATGCTAAGAATTATACCTTTAAGATTTATAATGTAATGGGGAAAGAAGTGTTGAGCACCACCGTTGCCAAACAGGCAACTACTCTTAAAACTTCTGACCTTACTTCAGGGATTTATTTCTACAAGGTGATGGATCAAAATAAAACCGTTCAATCAGGTAAACTGATCTCACAACAATAATTTATCTACAAATCTAAAAGCCCACTGCCATCAGGCAGTGGGCTTTTTTAGTTTTAGTAAGAAATGAATTTATTTTGAAATGTGTGAATATTGCAAATTTTATAAAATGTTATGTAATACGAATAAGGTTCAATAATTCTACTTTTGTAACGTTGTGAAAATACATTCACAGAATAAAAAATAAAATTATGAATACTAAATTACTTCTTTTGTTTACAACCATTTCTCTATTAATTATGCCTGGCAAAAGTTTCGGACAGGCACCTGATTTGGGAACTACTTCAACCTTTGCACTCTTTACCTCGGATGGTGCTTTTAGTAATGTTGGAAATGCAACCTATGTGACTGGAAATGTTGGAAATCATGTGGGTCAATTCACAGCCTTTGCCCCGGGCACTTTAGTTGGAGAAAAACACATTGCTGATCCTGTTTCAACACTGGCCGCCCTGGATGTTGCTACTGCTTACAGCGACCTATTCTCATTGACCTGTGGTGAAGTGATTGATACTTTGTTAGGAACCAATCAGGTTCTTATTCCAAAAGTGTATTGTATTGGTTCTGCTTCAACCTTGAAGGGAAATTTAATTTTGGATGGACAGGGTGATCCGAATGCCGTCTTTGTTTTTAAGATCAATGGTGCATTATCAGTCGCTACCTTTTCGAATGTTATCCTGACTAATTCAGCGTCCCTGAAAAATGTATATTGGCAAATAGGCGGTGCATTCAGTTTAGGCGATAATTCTGTGTTCAGGGGTACTGTTATTGCTGATGGCGCAATCAACCTATTAGAAGGTTCAAAACTACTTGGCAGGGGCCTTTCCATTGCAGGGGCTATTTCTTTACATAACAATGTTGTAAAAATGGATGAACTTACTTCCACTGGAGTTGCATCTATTGAAGCAGCCAATGTTGTGAGTATCGCGCCAAATCCTTTCCGGGCGTTTACAACTATTATTTTAAATGATGCTTCGAAAGGAAACAATTGCAAATTAAAGATCTATTCTACAATGGGTACTGAAGTAATGAATGCAAATATTACAAAACAAATATCAACACTGAATACGAGTAATCTAAAAACAGGTATCTATTTCTATAAAGTGATGGATAATGACAGGATGGTTCAATCGGGGAAACTGATTTCGGAATAATTAAATAATAAAAAACAATAGCCCACTGCGTTAACGTTGTGGGCTATTGTTTTTGTAGTCGTTAATAACTTTAAGAAATGATTTAAGAGTATAAAAGCGTTGTCATAAACATGTGAATTATATAACTTATAGGCATAATTATGTAACATGTAAATATTTAAGTTCAATTACCTTTGTTTAGTTATGAAAAGCTATTTATAACACAAACTTAATAAAAATTACACAATGAAAACAAAACTACTTATTGCTTTATCTGCAGTTTTACTATTCTTACTGCCTGTTTCGGGTATTGCTTCATCTATTAATTTAGGTACAGCTGCCAATTTTGTTCTTTTCTCTACGAATGGATCGGTTAGTAATACCGGTATAACTCATTTAACCGGTAATGTAGGAACCAATAACGGCTCCAGTACCGGTTTTGGAAATGTGAATGGGGTAATGCACGATATGAATGGAACCAGTGCCCAATGTGCTGCCGATCTATTGATTGCATACAATAAATTGAACAGTACAGTACCAACCTTTTTTCCTGCACCATTACTTGGTAACGGCGTTACTTTAATACCGGGTGTATATTCAATTAGTGGCGCATCCACTTTAAATTTAGGCCTGACATTGGATGCCAAAGGTGATCCAAATGCTGAATTCATCTTTCAATTAAATGGTTCGTTCTCTGCGAATGCCGAATCAAAAATCCATTTGATTAATGGTGCATTGGCCTGCAATGTATACTGGAAAGTTGAAGGACTGGTAAGCCTGGCTCCCGGAACATCCATGAAAGGAACTATTATTGCCAACAATGCAGCGATTATTGT